>JBGTHQ010000001.1:0-1500 GCA_041746135.1 Sphingomonadaceae bacterium
GTTTTGCGGCGCGGTGCAGTTTCGTGCGGGCCGTTGCCGATAACAGACCGGCCTGTTCGCCCCAATCGAGCAACCGGTCATAATCGGGCAATAGCTCACGCGGCTCGGCCCCGCGTTCATCGAGCGTATTGACAAAATCCAGTGCCGGGTTGCCGCCGGTCAGCTCGAAAACAAACTTGCCATCAATCTCGCGGCCACCAAATCGAACAGCGTCGGGCACATCGCTAACCTTCATAATGAAGTTGACAGGTTACCGCCTTCAATGCTAACCGTCAAATGTAAATTTAACGGTTATTAAGAACTAAAGGCTTGCCGATGTCATACGCAAGACCAGCGCAATTCGCGGCCATGTGTGCGATCTGGGGGCTGACTTGGATCGCGATCAAAACCGGTGTCGAATCGATACCGCCGGTGTTTTTCGCCGCGACCCGGTTTGTCGCTGCGGGGGTTTTGCTGTTGGTGATATTCCACCGGCAGCTATCAGCGGCGGTCAAAGACATGCGGTTTTTCAGGCTGCTCATCGTTTCATTGCTGCTGACGACCTTCTGCTATGCGCCGCTATTCTGGGGTATTCAGCGGACGCCGTCGGGGCTTGCGGCGATCATCAATCTCTCGTTGTTGCCGATCGGCCTGCTGATGATTGGCGCCGCTTTTGGTGTTGAAAGGGCGGGGCGAAAGGAGTTGGCCGGAGTTGCGCTTGGATTAATCGGGTTGTTCTGCCTCTATTGGCCAGAATTGTCCGCCGGTAACACGACGCGGGCAATGGGCGTTCTGGCCATCGCGTTTGGCACACTTTCGGCTTGTCTCGGATCGGTGCTCTCGCGGCTGTGGTTGAGCGACATGCCGACAGGCGCGGCCAGCGGCGCGATAACGCTGATCGGCGGTATCGGGTTAGCGATCATTTCGGTCATCGGAGAGTCGGTTTCAGGCGCTACCATCGTGGCGATGACAGCACCCGGGCCGTTACTGAGTTGGTTGTTCCTCGTTATATTCGGGTCTGCAGTGGCCTTCACGCTCTATCTGCTTTTGCTCAATGTCTGGGGACCGCTGAGGGCGGGCCTTTATTCGTTCGTTTCGCCGGTCGTTGCACTTGTGGCGGGCTACGCCATCCTCGGCGAGAGGCTGGACCGGCTGCAATTTGCCGCAGCAGGAATTCTTCTGGTGGCGGCTGCGATCGTGATGTTGCCCCAGCGGGCGAGTCAAAAAGAAAATTCCTCCACCGTTCCTACCGGGACGGGTCAACAGACAGGAGAATAATCATGCCGCGACCATTCGGGCTTATCGGCGCCCCAACCAGTGCGGGTTCCTATGCGCCGGGCCAGGAGAAAGCGCCCGATGCAATGCGGCGTGCGGGCCTTGTAAATCTTTTGCGAGAGAAGGGTGCGGATTGCACGGACTATGGCGATACCGAACGCTTCCGCTGGCGCGCCGATCGGGAACATCCGCGCGCGATGAATATCGAACCGGTGGTTCGCATCACAAAAGATGTCGAGCGGCTGG
>JBGTHQ010000002.1:0-131392 GCA_041746135.1 Sphingomonadaceae bacterium
TCGTATTCCGTTGGAAAGCCGGGCGACTGCACGTCGATGTCGTACAGCTCGAAGATCGCTTTGCCCTGCAAGGGCTCCTGAGACAGAACGAGATCGACCGCATTGACGAGGTGAAGCCGCACCAGCTCGGGCGACGGCGCGAAGAGATCCGCCTCGGCCGAGAAGGCCGGGTGCGCGCAAAGATGTCTATCTTCGCGCAGGCGCTCCAGATGCGTTCGGGCGATCCGATTGACGACCTGGGTGTTGGCTGTGGCGTCTTCGAGGATGCCTCCCTCGAGTTGAAGCAGCTTGGGGATGTCGCCTGTGACGGTCGCGTTGTCCCACGCCTGAAGGAACGCCGTCGCGGCCGCATCGCCCATAGCGCTGAGCTCGCGATACTTGGCGATCAGGTCGTAGACCAAGGCGACCCAGGCTGAGGTGAGTGCGCCACGCAGCGCGCCGGCCTTGTAGGATTTCACCGCATCAAGAAAATAAACCTTCGACTGCGAATGCCGAATTCGGGTGATGAGGATGTCGAGATCAACAAATCCAGTGTCCACGGTTCAAACCCCTCCGATTATGTGTCGTTCCGCGCCGAGCGGGATGATCCAGCCGCCGGCGCGATCCGGTCGGGCGACCTCATCGGGGCTCACCTTTTGGGCCAGGCGACCGCGAATGGTCTGCGCTTCGCCGTCGATGGCCGCACGGATCAGATCCCGGTCCACGCCGACGAAAACTGGACGAAGGTTGAGCCGGGCCAGGGCGTCCTGATCGACGGTGCTGGCAATCGCGTCGGTAATCGGACCAGCCCGCGTGACGATCCCGCCCACCAGGCCGCCGATATCGTGGGTCTTTGCCATTTGGCCTATCGCCGCACCATTGAGGATGGCGCGTGCGCGCGCTGAGGTGTCCGCGAGCGGTCGCGGAAAGGTCTGGCGTGTGAGCGTGCGCAGCGCCTGTGCGAGTTCGGCATGGCCAAGGGGCTCGATCAGGTTGGCGACATGCAGGCGGAGCAGCCCGATGAACGGGGCGTCCTTGTCTTGCGGATCAATGGGACCGCCCTCGTCGATGGGATCGCGAACCGACAGGTGAGCATCAGCGGGATTGGAATTGGCCACGCCCCATCGGGTGGCGACCGCGATCCGCTTTACGGTGACCTTTCGGCCTTTGACCGTCACGTCGATGCGCCCGGCTTGCGTCCAGGCGCGCGCGAGTGCTTTCGCCGGTCCGCCCGGGTCGTGACAGCCCTTGGCCTCCGCGATCGTGAGCGAGGTCAGATCGGATTTGCATGCGATCCAGTCAGGGAGGTCGCCTCGGGCGAGACGCTTTATCCTGGCCTGCTTGCGGCGATCGAGATCGATCACTTGGTTGCCGAGATGGACGAAAACGGAGAGGTCGAAATATCGCTCGAGATAAGCGCGGGCCACGAAGCGTCCGAACTGGCCCGACAGCGCGACCTTCACTTCGCGCGCGTGGCCAAGCGGCTGTCTGAAAATGAAGGATGTGCCTGCGCCGGTCGGTGCCAGCAGCGCATCCAGGATCGCCCAAGCGCCATAGGCTGCGCCAGGCGTCTGAAGCACCTCGCGAATGCCGGCGTCTTCGATCTGGGAGACCTCCAGCGCGATGGTCGCGCCCGGGGACGGGTCAAGTGATGGCGGCGTGAAACTGTAGATGAAGGTCCGGGTCATAGCGCCAGCGCTCGCTTGAGATCATCATGCTCGAAGGCGCTGGCCATCCGGGTAATCTCGGCAGAGCGTGCGCCGACCGCCTTGGCAGTTTCACGCCACGTCGCGGTCACGGTCGCGACCTCTTTGATGATTGCGCGGGCCTGCAGTAGCGTGAGGCCGAAGAACTCCGAAGCCGCCTCAAGCAGGTCAAGCGAACAGGTGCCCTCGTCGAGGTCGATGTTCGTCGTTAGCACGCGCGCCTTAAGGTCGGCGGGCACAGGATTGAGGTCATAGGCGGGAGAAAGAGACCATCCCGCCTTACCGAGCCAAAGGAAACCATGGTTGCGCAGGTGATCGTCGACATTGGAAATCAGCACGTTGAAGACGACGCGCCGATAGAGGGCATGAGCATCGGTCTTCCCCTGCGCACCATGTTGCGTAAGAGCATCGACGATCTCCGGGTAGCTGCCGCGCTCACCGTCCTTGGCGCCCATCATCGCCATTGCAGATAGGAAAGGAGTGCGGATCGGGCCGGCGCGGTCGAAGCGACGCGACAGCATCACCGCCTTGCCGGCGACCTCAATCAACTCATGGTGAGGCGTAGTGATGCCTGCCTGGTCAGCTAGCCGCAGCGCGATCTCCTCCCATGTCTCCATGCTGTAGTCATCGGCCTCCTTCGGAAACTTGGCGATGGAGAGGTGCCCATGCTGATCGATGACCGATGCTTTGGGCCGTGCGCCGCCGAGGGAGGAGCCGGGGGCGAAGATGAGTTGAAGGTCCTCGTCCGTTTCCTCGTCCCGGAGGATGCGCTCGGTGATCAGGAGCAGTCGCCCGAGTTCGATCAGCGCGGGGACGCCGGCGCGGATCGGCGCCTGGAACGTGTCTTCGCCCGCCCAGCGGAATCGGAGCGCACCCAGGCGGGTCTCGTCGGCGACGCCGAGCAGATAATCACTTTCCGCAAGGGTGCGAACGGCGCGGCCTTCGCGTTTGGCAAGACGGCGCTCGGCCCGTTGCATAAGACGGCGCCCCCATGTGTCAGGCGCGGAATCTCCGATGGAGCCGAAGGTTGGCAATCCGGCAGGAGGAGCGAAGGCGCCCCTGGTTAGGGCAAGGGCAGGTTCAAGCGAGAACCGGTCTGGATCGGCGAGCCACGCGCCATCATATTCGAAAAGGATAGTCTCCGTGCCTCGAACGCGATTGCTCCGCGCCAGGCCGATAGCGCGCGTGCGTCCCTCCAGGTCGATATGTACCTCGAAGTCACCCATCGTGAGATGATCGGACTGTTCGCTTGAGATGGACGTGCTTGGGCAGTTCCGCGCTGGCCAGCGCTTGTCCAACCGGGTCGTTGCCGATGTCGGCGATCTGGCCCAGACCATCGAGCAGGCCGAGCGCCTGAAGGACGCCCGCATAAATGCCGATGCTGACGTTGGTATCCCCGGCTTCGATCTTTTGGAGGGTGGAGCGGGAGGTAAACGCTCGCTCTGCCACGACCGCCATTGGCAGCCGTCGACGCCGACGGGCATCGTAGATGTCGGCACCCAATTTGCGCAAGGCGCGTCGCACGGCGGCGGGAGGATTATGTGGGGTCGGCATTTGGCACCTTCGCACTACAGACTGCATGAATATGTAGCACGAAGCTTACAGTAATGCTAGTAGAATGATGTTGTACTACGGTTGAGTCTCGACGGTGGCTTTATACGACCGCACGTAGAGGGAACTTTAGCGCGCAACTCGCGCCCCCGCAGCTCAGGTTGCGGGGGCGCTTCTATTTTAATGTCCGTTTCGCGCTCCTGACGGAGCGGCTCTTTTGGGCTAACCCGCAGGCACTCAAATATTGAAGCAGACCCAGGCGGCGGTCTTTGGCGCAATTCAAGATTAGGCTTTACGGTCGGCGCATTGTCCTCTTTTGGGCAGAGGTTACGAAGCGCTGACTTCCGAGATTGGAGCGCCAAACTGTCGTTCCAGCAGAAAATGAACAAAAAGTGCCTTACCGCACTACACCTCGACGGCAGACTGTCAGCAACGTCCAGAAAAGCTGCCCGGAATCCGAGCGTAAAGCGAGCGACGGCGCTAAAAATCTTAGAATTGCGCCATTCTCAAACAATGATGCCAGCCAGGTCGGCAGTTGGCTGGCGCATTTTTCCCAGCAATTCCAATAGACTACACCCCAACCGACGGCGCGTCTTTTATCTTGCCATCCAAAACGATTACGCCACTTTACGCCATAGCACGCAAAATCCTAAATACACCTGGCTTCCGGTTTTGGTGAACCGAGCATCCAGATTCTGCGCGTTCGACAGCTGGCTTCAGAGTGTGGTCAAAAAGATCTCAACAACAAATGGTCATTATCGATTTAGCATTTTAGCTCAATCTCGCCCTGAGACTCGGACGCCGTCCCCATTTCTAAGGCAGCGGACCTTGATACCAAAGCGGCGCCGGGTCTTGGTATAGGAGGCCCAATTGAACAAGCGACTATGGGTAGGGCTCGACCTAGGCGCACTCAGCTCTTCGATCTGCGTCATAAATTCCGTGGGCGAGGTCGTTCACGAGTCCGATGTGGCAACTTCGGTCGAGGCGATTGACGCCACTCTCCGACCATTACGACGTGGGAATATCCAAACAATCGCGATGGAATCGGGATCGGGTAGCTTTCACTTGCCCAGAGGATTACAAAGCTTAAAGTATTGCGTTGCGGTACTCGACACCCGGCAGGTCGCAACTTATCTTGGGATCGCACAAAACAAAACTGACAGAAATGATGCTCGCGGTATTGCCGAAATCGCGCGCAGTGGTCGAAGCGCTGTCTCAGAGGTATTCGTCAAAGCCGTTGAGTTTCAAAAGATCCGTTCGCTTTTAGCAACCCGGCAACAGATCGTTAGAATGCGGGTTGCAAGCGAAGCAGCTATCGCCGCCAACTTGAGGCTATACGGAGGTAAGACTCCGAGAATTTGGTCAAAGGCCAAGCTGCGCTCAACCGTGATGAAAGAAATTTTAGAAGTGCGGAAGCAGCAAAAGGTTGACCTGCTCGTGGAGCTTGAGCCGGTTATTTCGATTTGCGAGAGCCTGCGATCATATGCCGAACACCTTGATAAGGTCGTTGCGCAAACGGCAGCCGACATTGAAGTATGCCGACGCTTTATGGATATTCCTGGCGTTGGTCCAATAACGGCTCTCTCTTTCTATAGCGCGATCTGCGATCCAATTCGTTTTGAAAAATCTGTCGATGTCGGGCCCTATCTCGGAATGGTGCCAAGGGTTCGACAATCCGGAGAGACGGTTGCCCGCTACCGCATAAGTAAAATGGGGAACGCAATGACGCGCCAGCATTTAAACATGGCAGCGATGATCCTGCTTCGCCCGTCTACAAAAGAAACAAGGTTGAAAAGTTGGGGACTGCAAGTGCGCGAACGTCGGGGCTTAGGGCGCGCAAAAATCGCCGTAGCCCGCAAACTATCTACTATCATGCTCGCAATGTGGAAGCGGGGCACCGTATTCGAGCCAAAGAAAGGTGGGGAGGATCATGTTGCCAAGTCTCTGCCGTTGTCGCAAAGTTTCCCCTCGGGGGAAGGCAGGCCCGAAAACCGGGTTCTATTTTAGGGCGATGACCCTGTTATAAAGTACGGTCGGGCCTGTCAAAAATCCTTTGATCGCTACTGAGGCGAGCGGGTGTGAGCTGCGGCCTGCCCAGAGGCTCGTTTTTTTCTAATGCGCTGATCCGCTCCGAACAAACAGAGTGTACGGCGCGGCCAAGCTCCTCAACACACGCTCCAAGCCAAGCCAGCTCTTCCTGTCTGATGCGATAATGCTTAGAATAACGCGCCTTCACGTATGCCTCTTTCAACTTCTCGAACCGCGCGCGATCCGGACGAAGTTCGCGCGGCCAGCAGTCAACCAAGCGCATATCAAGCCGCTCGGCCTGCGTTCTTAGAAAGCCGAGATTGTGAACATGCGGCGTGTAGAAAGTGCAGACCAGCAAAACGGTGTGATACAAGCGCTCGGCTGATTGATGAAGGTCGAACGCGGCCTTTTTGAGGTCGCCGTCATCTACGGCATGGCGATATCCCCTAAAGAAACTTTGGGCGCTCGGCAGCCACTCCTCAAAATACTCCGTGGCCATGGCCAGTGCCTGCTCGGGCGTCTTGGGCTTGGGAACGTGAAGCTGGCGGCCATCGGCTTCGTAAAGTGCGATGCCGTCCTTGGCGACATCCATGAAAAAGTAGCGGCCATGCGCGAGGCCGTCATTCACTTCGCCGAGCGTGTGGACGATGAAGTTGACCGGCGTCCGCAGTGTCTTGTCGATGGCCAGCTCGCGCATCAATCGGTTATCCAGTTTCAGCCAGTAATCGACCTTGTCGGTAAGGCGCTTGTCATTGACGATGATCAGGATATCGAAGTCCGAGCGGTAGCCCTTGGCGGTGTGCGGTTCATCGACCCAGCCGCCGCGTGCGTAGCTTCCATAGAGGATGATCTTCTCGATCTTCCCTTTTTTCTTCCACTCGTGCTGGGCAAGTGCCAGCGCGTCTTCGAACTCTTCGAAGATGATCGCCTTCACGCGGTCAATCTCGCGTTGCTTGGCTGCCGGAAGGTGATCGAGGTCGGTGCGCATGATGCTGTTCACTCTTAAAGTTTGATGCCGTGTTGGCAAGCAGCAACGCGCAGTGATGACGCGCCATCGACAAGCGCGTCATCACTGCGCTTGTCAAACGGGCGATATCGATCATGTCTATACCAACATATGGGGATGGCTTGGGGAGGGGCGTTCATTTTTGCTTTCTCCCTTCGACATAGTAGGCCCAGCCAGCCATCATCATGTGGTTCCGCGCGCAATCGAACCGCGTTGCAAAACCGCCATGCGCCGCTTTCTCTGCGCGGCACTTCGATGCGTCAAAAACATCCTTTTCTATTGGCGCAACACCGCCAAAACTGTTTGCGGGGGGTTCATCAACGCTCAACGAATGGAACCATGACTATGCCTGAACCAGATCGCATCATTCGCCTCAAGACCGTTCTCCACCGCTCCGGCCTGTCCCGCTCGACTGTATACCGGAAGATGGAGGAAGGAACGTTTCCGCCTCGAATTAAGCTGGGCATCAGCGGCGCCGGTTGGAAAGAGTCCGAACTCAACCGATGGATCGCTGATCCGCCCCGATACCGTGCCCCTCGCCTAGCAATGACCCCGATTTCGAGTAGGAATTCACTGACCATTTTCTCGGCTGCGATCATGCTGAATTGTTTAACGGCAAAACCGTAGCGCCGTCACGCAGCACGTCGAGATAGTCGCTCCACCATTGCATCATTTTAACTCGCTCTTCCCAATACTGCCCTCGGTTGTAGATGCCGCGAACGGCATTGCTTTCAGCATGGGCCAATGCCCGCTCAATGGCGTCCGGATTCCATTTTCCGGACTCGTTGAGCAAGGTCGATCCGGTGGTCCGCAGTCCGTGGGCCGTGACGTCATCATTGGTATAGCCCATGCGTCGGAACGCCTGGTTCATCGTGTTCTCGCTCATCGGTCGGCGGCTCGTGTGGAACGCCGGAAGGACGAAGCCTGTAGGCCCGCTGAACTGCTGTAATTCAATCAAATAGCTAATCACCTGCCGCGATAGCGGTACGACATGCGGACGGCGCATCTTCATCCGCTCTTCAGGAATTTTCCAAATCGCCGCCTCGAAGTCGAACTCGCGCCAATTCGCCATGCGCAGCTCCCCGGGGCGCGCCAAAACGTGCGGGGCGATCTGCAGGGCCAGGCGGGTGATCGGTGCGCCTGAATAGGCGTCGATCGCGCGGAGCAACGTGCCAACGTCAACTGGGTCAATCAACGCCGCATGATGCTTGACCTTGGGTGCAATCAACGCGCCCTTGAGCAAAGCGGCAGGATCGGCTTCGGCGCGTGCAGTGGCGACCGCGTAACGGAATACACGACTGGCAAAGGAACGGCAGCGTTTCGCTGTTTCATGCTTCCTGAGGCCCTCCAGTCGTTTGAGTACAGCAAGCACTTCAATGGGTTTGATGTCGCTGACAGGCAGGTCGGCAATGTCGGTGAATTGGGAAACCAACCAATGGGCCTTGTCAATGGTGACTTGGGCCTTGCCTTCCTTCCGGAGTTTTGTGTCGATGTATTCTTCGGCCACTTCCTTAAAAGTGTTGGCCGCGCTGATCTTGGCAACCAGCCTTGCACGCTTGCGCTCGGCGCTTGGATCGATTCCCTGCGCAAGCTGTTCGCGGAAGGTATCGCGCTTCTTCCGGGCCTGAGCGAGCGAAACGTCGGGATAGGCTCCGAGCGCGACGCGCTTTTCCTTGTTGAGGAAGCGATACTTGAATCGCCAAAGCTTTGCACCGTGAGGATAAATCTCAATATAGAGGCCGCGCCCGTCCGATTTGCGGAAAGATTTGGCCGCAGGCTTGAGCGTGCGGATGGTTGCATCGTTCAAAGGCATAAGCACCCTTTCGTTTCCGAAGGCGCTTGCGATTCCCATTATAATCCAAATTGATCGGGCACGTTTGGGGGCAAGAAAAAACACTATGGGACAAAAGCTCAAATTTGCCCCCAACCTTGCCCCCAGAACGATGGGATTGGATGGTATCTCACGGAACGCCATGAGGCAGAATATAGGTAAAATATGGCAGATTTCAGACGTTCTGTCAAACAAAATGAAACTGGCTGAAATGCATCAATGGTGCCCAGAAGAGGACTCGAACCTCCACATTCTTGCGAATACTAGCACCTGAAGCTAGCGCGTCTACCAATTCCGCCATCTGGGCGCATCCGCATTGCTGCGGTGCAGGCGGCGCGATTAGCGTTCATCGCGGCGCTTTGTCAACTATAATAGACCGATGGGCGCAGTTTTTGGTAGGGATGAACGATGGTACACGATATCGCCCTTGCAAGCATGAGATGGCCTGTGCAAGGGAAGTTGTGACACGGGGCCCAGTTTAGCCCGGTTTGGTCAGTCGTACACATGATAAACCCAAGGTGAAGCGCAATGCAAGACAAGCTCATAACCCTATTTGGCGGCGGCGGATTTCTGGGAACCTATATGTCCCAGCGATTGCTGAAAGCCGGAGCGCGGGTACGTATCGCCGGGCGAGATCCGCGCGGCGCGATGCATATCAAACCGCTCGGCAATCTGGGGCAGACGCAATTTGCCGCCGCCGATATCCGCAGGAAAGACAGCGTCGTGCGCGCCGTGCACGGATCGGACATGGTCATCAACCTGGTCGGCATACTGAAAGGCGACTTTCACGCATTCCACGTTGCCGGCGCGCGCAACGTCGCCGAAGCGGCGGCGGATGCGAGCTGCGAAGCGATGGTGCATATTTCCGCCATCGGGGCGGATCCAGGGTCACAAAGCGCCTATGGCCGCAGCAAAGGCGAAGGCGAGGCCGCGGTGCGGGACGCATTCCCCCGGGCCACCATATTGCGCCCTTCAATCGTGTTCGGCCGCGAGGACGAGTTCATCAACCGCTTTGCGCAGATGATTTCGCTATTGCCCGTCATCCCCATTATCGGCGGCGACACCAAGTTCCAGCCGGTTTTTGTTGACGATGTCGCCAAAGCGGTGGTCGAGGCTTTGGCCGACCCGGTGAAATATGCGGGCAAGACGCTGGAGCTGGGCGGTCCCGAAGTGATCAGCATGGAGGCGATCAATCACCGCATCGCCAAGGCGGCCGAACGCAGCCGCGGCTTCATTCCCGTGCCCGATTTCCTGTCCGGGATCCTGGCATCGGCGACCGGATGGTTGCCGGGCGCGCCGATTACCAAGGACCAGTGGGCCATGTTGCAAACCGACAATGTGGTCGATGGTGAAAATGGCCTTAAGAAAATGGGCATAACGCCGACCCCGCTCGGCGCCGTCATGGACGAATGGATGGTCCGCTATCGCCCGCACGGACGTTTCGGCGCGCGGACCCGCAACCGCTAGAAACTCACCCGGCCCTAACCCGTTTCGCCCTGCCAGCGCGCCATCGAGTCGAGCAACTGCCGCTCGGCAATATCGCGTGCCCTGGAGCGGGGCAGGTCGAGCGCCATCGCCATCTGCCCGCCCATCAGCGCGTCGCCCAGCGCCATCAGCACCAGCGATAGCGTGTCTTCATGCATGGCGACATCGTCATGCCCCTCCTCCGCCAGATCGTCGACCAGCTGGTGGATCGCCTCGACAATCGGGTTGAGCGCGTCCTCATTGCCCGACAGCAGCATCCAGCTGGCGAGCGCGCCCGCCCCTTCCTTGTCGAACGCATCGAAGGTCAGGTCGACGATGTCGCGCGCGCTGCCTTCGCCGCTGCGCGATTTGAGCACGGCGGCGCCGATGGTAGCGCACACCGTTTCGGCCAGATATTCGGCCAGGGCTTTTTGCAGCCCCGACGCCGATCCGAAATGGTGCAACAAATTGGCATGGGTGCGACCGATACGCCCCGCAACGGCTTTGAGCGTGACCGCTTGCGGACCGGTTTCGATCAGCAGTTCGCGCGCTGCGATCAGAGCCATGGTTCGGCTTTCCTCGGGGCTGAGGCGGCGTTTGATATTTTTCACTATTGACATCTTTGTAAGTAACCTTATTGTCATGCATGTCAGTAACGACATATGGATATTTTCACATGAACGCCCCGACCCGAATAGATACGCCCGTAACGCCCCATGATGCAAGCCGCGCGAAAACGCCTGCCGATCTGGAAATCGTGCCGCGCGACCGTCGTTTTGGCCGGGGCAGCACACAGCACCGCTGGTGGCTGAACGGCGACCCGGTCGCAACCGCATTCTACAATGCGCTGTCGGTCACCTTCCCAATGGGCGAAGCCTATTTCGTCGAAAGCGTCAAAGCGTTCCGAGAAGGCACGCCCGAAAGGCTGAACGGCGAAATCCGCGCATTCGTCAAGCAGGAAGTCAATCACAGCCGCGAGCATGTCGCGTTCAACCGCCGCGTGGTCGATGCGGGCTATGATGTGACCGCGATGGAAGCGCAAGTGGTCGAATCGCTCGCGCTGACCAAGGATCGCCCGAAAATCGCCAATCTCGCTTCGACCATGGCGCTCGAACATTTTACCGCGATCCTGGCGCAGCAGCTGATCGCCAATCCCCGTCATCTGCACGGCGCCGATGCCGAATCGGCCAATTTGTGGCGCTGGCACGCGCTCGAGGAAATCGAGCATAAGGGCGTCGCCTATGACACCTGGCTGCATGCGACCAGGGACTGGAGCCGCTGGCAGCGCTGGAAAGTCAAATCTCTGGTCATGCTGCTGACGACCAAGGAATTCGTCACTAAGCGGGCCGCGGGCATGCTCGACCTGCTCGAACAGGATGGCCTGACCGGCGCGAAAACCAAATGGCGGCTGTTTGCCTATGCCTTTGGCCGTCCCGGCATGGCGCGCAAGATATTCGGCGCGTGGGTCAGCTATTTCCTGCCCGGCTTCCACCCGTGGAACCATGACGACCGCCATTTGATCCAGCTTGCCGAAAGCGACTACCGCGATGCGGTCATGCCCGTGGCCGCGCCACCGAACCCTGTGCTTGTCCCTGCCGAATAATAAGCCGGACAAAAGCGACAAAATTACATCTGCGACAATTTTGCAGACAGGTATTTTTGCCTTAAAATTCAGATGGTTTCGCGGCGCGCGTTCGGCAAAATTGACACATTTGTGTTTTCAAGGTCATTTTTTACGCGCCCGCTTATGTCGTGCGAAATGTGTAACGATGTGAAAGAGCCATGTCGGCTTCTATCACAATCCTATCTCTGTAGGACAGAGGACAGACACGCCGCCCGCCCGGACGCTAGGCCGCAACCGGCAGCGCGTTTTGCGGCAGCAGGGCGGTCAGGTCCATCGCGAACAGATGCGTCCGGGCTTCCGCCTTGCGGCCCGCGCTGTAGCGCATGACCGTCTTGCCAGTGCGCACAAAGCCGATTTTGTCGAGCACGCGGCCCGATGCCGGGTTGCCGTCGAAATAGCCTGCAACCAATTTGCGGTGGCCGATCACGGCGGCGATATTGGCAACCGCCCGCCCCGCTTCGGTGGCATAGCCCCTGCCCCAGTGCGGACGGGCGATCCAGTAGCCGAGCTCGACATGTCCGTCATCGTCCTCGCCAAGACCGCACGCGCCGATCAGTTCGCTGCCGTCGTTGCCAGGCAGCGTCAGGAAAAAGGCAGGGAGCCGGGGGTCTTGTGGACGCGAGGCGAATTCACGCGCCGCTTCGCGGGTATAGGGCCACGGGGCGCGGGCCAGATTGCACACGATCTCCTGATCGTTCAGCGCCGCCGCCAGCGCCTGCCAGTCCTCGGGCCATCCCGGCCGCAACAATAATCTTTCGGTACGCGCAAACATATCATCTCTCCAATAGCATCTGCGTCGCCCCATAGCCCCTATATGTGACGGCTATGGGTCGGCGGAATGGCAGAGAGATAAAAAGAAAGGGAAACGGGGTGACCCGTCTCCCTGCATTTTGCCGGTCTTAAAAAACCAGCCGGGTCATCCCTGTAAAGGATAACCCGTCATCGGCTATCCGGTTATTCGGCGGCCTGCGCCATAATGTCGACCGACACGTATTTTCGGTTGAGCTTGCCGTCGTGAAAGCGCACGCGTCCATCTGTCAGGGCAAAGAGCGTATGGTCCTTACCCATGCCGACATTGGCGCCCGCATAATATTTGGTGCCGCGCTGGCGCACGAGGATATTGCCGCCAACGACTGTTTCGCTGCCGAATTTTTTCACGCCAAGACGGCGGCCTGCTGAATCGCGGCCGTTGCGAGTCGAACCGCCTGCTTTTTTATGTGCCATGTCGTAAACTCCTTAGCATAAGACCTTGCTGCCTCGGCAGTCGGCCCAAATCAATCTTTTTTCGCAGCCGTTTTTTTGGCCGGTGCTTTTTTCACATCCGCTTGCTTGGCGGCAGGCTTTTTGTCGGCGGGCTTTTTATCGGCTGCATCTTTGGCAGGTGCCACTTTGGCCGGAGCCGATTTCTTGGCGGGCGCCGCTTTTTTCGCGGGCGCCGCCTTGGTTTCGGTTTTGGGGGCTTCGGTTTTGGGCGCGTCGTCCTGTTTGGCTACAGCGTCCTGTTTGGGAGCCGCTTCCTTTTTCGGCGCAGCCTGCTGCTTGGAGCCGCCGACATCGGTGATGCGCAGCAACGTCAAGGGCTGCCGGTGGCCGTTGCGACGGCGGTAATTGTGCCGACGGCGCTTTTTGAAGACGATCACTTTTTCGCCGCGCGCCTGCGCGATGATTTCAGCCGATACGGTCAGACCCTTGAGGTCTTTGACATCGCCGCCATCGCCGGCGAGCAGAATGTCGTCCAGCGTGATGGTATCACCGGCTTCGCCAGCCAGTTTTTCAACAGCGATTTTGTCTCCGGCTGCAACCCGGTATTGTTTGCCGCCTGTGCGCACGATTGCGAACATGATATATCCAATTCATCAGATTTGATGTTACTGTAAAGCCCGATGTCCGAATCACTTGGCATGGGCAAAAGCCCACATGCCGGTATGACCAGCATCGGAAAGGCGCTCAACTATGGGAAACCGGCGCCCGTGTCAACGCCGAATGCCCGATTTCGCGGATTTTATCTGCGTGCCAGAGCGGCCCTTTTGCCCGATACAAAACGCCGCATCCTGTTATTGCACGCGGCCCGCTTTGTGCCTATGCCGTTGTTTATGCCGCTATCGCCCCCTATCCGCGCGCTCGCCGCGATCGTGCCGCTGTCTCTGACGGTCGGTGCCTGCACGTCGATGGAGGGCGAGTTCCCGACGCTGGCCAAGCGCAATATCGAGACTTATTACGAACAGGGCGGCGAATCGCGCAGGACCGCATTCCCGCAGCTGCCGCCCACAGTAAGTCCTGCACTGGTATCGCAACTGGAAAATCTGCTGGCGCAGGCCAATGCGGGCGAACGCGATTTCCGCCAGGCCCTTCCGCTGGCCCGCAGCCGCGCGAACGCCGCGCGCGGATCGGCAGTCGGCGGCGAAAACTGGGCGCAGGCGACCACCATGATCAGCGCGCTCAACGCCAGCCGCGATAGATCCACCATTGCGCTGGCCGATCTCGATCAGCTTTACGCGGAAAAACTGACCGCCGAACAGGACAATCCGGCCGAAGCCGACGCGATCGAGAGCGTGCGCCAGATCGTGTCCGACATGGTGCAGGCGCAGACCGAACAGGTCGACACGCTGACGGCGCTGGTGGGCGGCTGAACTTTTAGAGATTTTGCCGAATATGTCGGCGACGCGCTATCACTCCCTTCGTATGCGCAAGCCGTTTTATAATCCGGATGTCGGCGGGACGCGGATGCCACAATCTGGATTTTATTGCTGCGGCAGGACCGCCAGTATCCGGCCCAGTTGCTCGCGCATCGGCGTCATCTCGCTATCGGGCGTCTTGCCCAGCCGTACCATAGTCACGCGCTGTTCGGGCGAGACCAGCACGCGCTGGCCCAGATGCCCCTGCGCGGCGAATACCGTGTCGGAGGCGATGCCGGGGAACAGGACGATGTCGCCGCGCTCGCCGCCCTGTTTGTTAAGCCAGATATGGCCGCCATAGGCGGGCTGGTTGGGCGAACTGGTCAGCATGAAATCGATCCAGGCGCGCGGCACGATCTGGTTGCCCTTGATCGATCCCTTGGTGCGCAGGAATTCCCCGAACCTGGCCCAGTCGCGCGCGGTCGCGTGCATCAGCGAGCCGCCGATCATCGTGCCGTTGCGGTCGAATTCGGGCACCAGCGTATCCATGCCCAGCGGCTCCATCAACCGGCCGCGCACGAAATCCATCATCGCCTTGCGCCGCACGTCGGGATTTTTGCTGTCGGTCAGCGCGCGCGTCATGATGTCCGACAGGATCACGCTGGTATTGCTGCTATATTCGAACTTTTCGCCCGGCTGTGCTTCCAGCGGCTGTCCCTCGGCATAGGCGGCCATATGATCGCGCCCGTCGGTGAACAGCATCCGCACCTCGTCGCTTTCGTAAATCGGATCGCCCGCGTCGGTGTGGGTAAGCCCCGATGCCATGTGCAACAGCTGGCGCAGCGTAATCGCGCCGCGCGGATCGCCGGGCCGCTGCCATGCCGGCACCGGCGCGGGCGCGTCGAGCACCAGCTTGCCGTCCGCGACCATCAAACCGACCAGCACCGCCGTCACGCTCTTGGCCATCGACCAGCTGATAAATCGCGTATCGGCATCGTAACCGGCGCCATAGCGTTCCGCCACGATGGCCCCGTTCTGCATCAGGACGAACGCGCGGGTGTCGGCCATCTCTTCGCGCGTGAACAGCGGATCGATCGCGGCGTGCAGCCGCGCACGCGAACCCGGCGCATCGCCCGCAATATAGCCGGTCCCGTCTGCCGTAGCGTTGCTGCCGTGCGCATTTGGACTTGCGAAGCCGAGGGTTATGCCTATCAAGGCGGCCATAAGCAGGGCGGAGGGAACGATCAGCGATGTCTTCATGCGCCCCACATCACGCACTGCATGGTTTTACGCAAGAGGCAAAATGGCAAACCGAGATCCAACCACCCCGCAACGCAGCCGCTGGAAACTCGCACTGGTTGCCATCCTCGTTCTCCTGATCGCGGCGTTTGTCTATTTCCTGCCGGTGGTAAAGGGATATACCGGGGTCGGGTCATCCTATGCCGCGCACGTCACCTGCTCGTGCCGCTATATCGGCGGGCGCAGCCTGTCCGATTGCGAAAAAGATTTCGAAAAAGGCATGGAACTGGTATCGGTCAGCGACGACCCCGCGCGCAAGCGGATCGACGCGACTTTCCCGCTATTCGGGCATGAAGCCGCCGAATTTCGTGAAGGCTATGGCTGTATCGTGCTCACGCAAAAAGAGCGCGAGGCGGGATAGAAAGACCTTTCGATATCGTTATTCCGGCGAAAGCCGGAATCTCCTTTCGTATAAAACGACACACCAGAAAGAAATGAGATCCCGGCTTTCGCCGGGATGACATATTGCCGAGTGCTCAGTCCTGGACAATCAGGTATTTCGTGCCGGTCGCCTTGGCATTGTAGGCCTTGGCTATCTCGGGTTTGAGCGCGTCGGCCAGGGAGATTTCGTCGCTATAGCTGCTGGCGAACGTCGTGGTGAGTTCGTCGGCGACACGCGTGCGCAGGCGGACCACGCCTTCCATGCCGAGGCGTTGCAGGAACGGCGGCAATAGCCAGCCGCCCACGCCCCACACCATGCCGAACCCGCGGTTGAGAACGGTCGGCGACATGTCGAGCCCGCCATAGAGATAGACCTGCTTCATCACGTTCGAACCGTAGACGCTATATTCCTCCATATCCTTGGTCGCGACGATTTCCATCGCGTTCAGGATTTGGCTGGCCAGATCGCCGCCGCCGGTCGCATCGAAAGCGAGCGTGGCTCCGGTGGCCGTGAGCGCGGCGACCAGCTGCTGCATGAAATCCTTATCCGCGCTGTTGACGACATGCTCGGCGCCCAGCGCTTTCAGAATGTCGACCTGTTCCTGCTTGCGCACGATATTGACCAGCGGCACGCCATCGGCCTTGCACAGTTTGACCAGCATCTGTCCGAGGTTGGAGGCCGCCGCGGTGTGGACGAGGGCGGTGTGGCTTTCCATTTTCATGGTTTCGATCATCGACTGCGCGGTCATCGGGTTGACGAAACTCGACGCGCCATCGCGCAGGTCGGCATCGTCGGCCAGTGGCAGGCATTGCATCACCGGAACGCAGCGATATTCGGCATAGGAGCCGCCGCCGAAGAAACAGACTTTCTTGCCGACCATCGCCTTGCCCGCATCATCGCCCGCGGCAACGATTGTACCTGCGCCTTCGTTACCGACGGGCAGATCCTTGCCGATACGGTTGCCGAGACGCGGCACCGCGCCCTTGGGCACCTGCATTTCGAGCGCGGGCAGATCGCCGCCCACCGGCTTGAGATTACCGACATCGGCGATCGAGAACATCACGCCCAGATCGGACGGATTGATCGGGCTCGCGCCGACCTTGACCAGCACCTCGCCCGCTTTGGGCGTCGGCACCGGAACCTCGCGCAGGGCGACTTTCAACGTGCCGTCTTCGTGCAGGGTCGAAAATATCTGTTTCATGGTATCGGCCATCGGGGCTCTCCTGTTTTGTTATGATTTACGTTGCATTCTGATACGGGCTTTTATGCACGCGTGAAAGAAGTCTTTTCGATTTCACGCAGGCTGCAGGGCGCACGCCGCCGCTTCGGTTTCCTGAATCCAGCCGCCGCCCAGAACCCGGTCGCCCGCATAGAGCACCGCCGCCTGTCCGGGCGCGACGCCATATTCGGCGTTTTCGAAAATCAACTGGCCGTTCTCCATCCGCGCGGGAACGGGTTTCGCCAGCGAGCGCACCTTGGCCTGAACGGACGCATCATGGCTTTCGCCGATCCAGTTCATGTCGCTGATCCGCGCCGACCGAATCGCCAAAGCCTCGCGCGGGCCGACGATGACGCGTTTTGTGTCCGCCTCGATCCGGATCACATAGAGCGGATCAGGCTGCCCGCCGATATCGAGCCCTTTGCGCTGTCCTACCGTATAGTGGATCAGCCCCTTGTGACGGCCCATGACACGGCCGTCGATATGCAAAATTTCGCCGTCATCATCGGCATCGGGGCGGATTTTGCGCACGATTTTCGCATAATCGCCATCGGGCACGAAGCAGATATCCTGGCTGTCGGGCTTGAAAGCCACCGCCAGACCCATATCCTTCGCAATCTCGCGCACCTGGGCTTTGGGCATATCGCCCAGCGGAAAGCGCAGATAATCCATCTGCGCGTCGGTGGTGGCGAACAGGAAATAGCTCTGGTCGCGCGCCGGATCGAGCGCGCGGTGCAGTTCCGACCGGCCGCCCGCACCGATCACGCGCCGCACATAATGGCCGGTGGCGAGGCAATCGGCACCCAGATCGCGGGCCATCGTGAGCAGATCAGTAAATTTCACGCCCATATTGCACTGGATGCACGGAATGGGGGTGCGGCCGGCCATATATTCGTCGGCGAAATTTTCGACCACGCTGTCGCGAAAACGGCTTTCATGGTCGAACACATAATGCGCAATGCCCAGTTTGTCGGCGACCGCGCGCGCATCGCGTATATCCTGCCCTGCGCAGCAGCTGCCGGTGCGTCCGGTTGCTTCGCCATGGTCGTAGAGCTGCAAGGTAATGCCGATCGTTTCCGCGCCGGTGCGCGCGGCAAGCGCCGCAACGACGCTGGAATCTACTCCGCCGGACATCGCGACCACGATTCTGCGTGCCTTTACCGGCGCGGACAGCTGAAAATCTACATGCATATGGTCTATTTAGTAGGTGCCCATCCATTTGGCCAGACATATGGTGCAACCCCATGAGAGTGCGCGGGATTTAACCATATTGTCCTGTAACAGCACACGCGATTGCGCGTGCGCTCATGTTTCCTTAATCAAGGCTAACGGGATATGAACCGGGCTTTTACCAGCCCTTATCCTATGGTGCGTAAAAGCTCGGTCATGGATATGAATTTCCCCCATGACAGGCTGGCGGCGCAAAGCCTGCACAGACGCAGCAGCCTGCCTGTAAATCTGGACGTTTTGCTGGCACAGCTGGCAACCCAGCAGATGGCTGCGAGGCTCGGTCCTGCCCGGCGTGGGCGCGGCTCTGCAGCATCACCTATGCAGGCGCGCATGCACTATTTCGCCGGTCCGCGAATGACGCGGAACGACCGGCCCGGGCGGGCCGGAATAGCAAGCCGCACATTCATCGGCGGCAGTTTTTCCCCAGCGGAAGCAGAAAAAATCGATGCTTTTGACAAGCCGATCCGCATCGCTGCGAACCTTGGTGAAAACACCATTAACCCAAACAATTCAGCAATTGTCAAAACGGGCAAACTACATCCGTTGCTGCGCACAGGCACTGACGCCGCGGCAGCACGCAGAGGACAGCCATGATACAGAATCAGAAAATCAAGCCCGCGCACGTCATCGGCCCTCTCGGCGAGTCGCTTACGCTCGATTCGCTACCGCCGCCCAGCACCAAACGCTGGGTCGTACGCCGCAAGGCGGAAGTCGTGGCTGCCGTCAATGGCGGATTGCTGACGATCGACGATGTGTGCGACCGCTATGACCTTACGCTCGAGGAATTTGCGTCGTGGCAGCGCGCGGTCGATCGCAGCGGCATGCCCGGTCTGCGCGTCACCCGTATCCAGCAATATCGCGACCAGTACGAGCGTCAGCAGAAATACTGACCCGATTGTCGGCGCAAACAGCGCGAAATATGACGGCTGGGCCCCGGTTTTGACGAACCGTGGGTTTTTTGTGCTGTTGTCGATGCAACCAATTGTGTGTTAGTCCGTTAATGCTGCAGCCGGTGTAAGCCGGGACAGTATATTGTAACAGGAGGAAAATTATGGGTTGGATTATTGCTATTATCGTAGGTGGTGTCGCAGGCTGGCTGGCCAGTCTTGTCATGAATCGTGACGCTTCAATGGGTATTATCTGGAATGTCGTAGTCGGTATTATCGGTTCCGTCATCGGCAATCTGATAGCGAACCAGTTCGGAATCGGCGGCAGCGTGCAGGAATTTTCGATTGTCGGCCTTATCATCGCGTTTGTCGGCGCAGTCGTCTTGCTCGCCATCGTCAACCTCATCCAGCGCGGACGGGTACGCTAGAACACGCCCGGTCTTATTGTTAGAATCTGATTATGTGAATCTAATCATTTGACATCTTGCCATTTTAAGCCCCCGCCCGACCGGCGGGGGCTTTTTCGTATTTGTCCGATGTATCGGCGCCTTAGCCGGTCCTTTGGCAAAAACTGCAAACTGCAAAACTATTCGATAAACTGCGCTACCGGCACATTACGCAAATTGCCAAACGTGTGTTTTCGCTTTACAGCGGGCGCGCACAAGCAATTTTATGGACTTGCAGTCGGTGCACTATTTAAGTAACACAGCTGATAGACGGATTCTTTTCCAAGCTGTTCCGTCAGAATTATCAGATGCGAAGGCGATACAGGAATGCACGATACCACCGATTTGGACGACAGGACGGTCGATAAAGCCAATGCTGATGTCCGGGACGATACGGCCGATATATATTCCGGCGGTTCGAACCGCAAATGGTGGATTATCGCCATAATCCTCGTCGCCATTGCCGTTGTCGCCGCTGCATTGTTCATGAAAGGCAAGGCAGCAACTGCGGAAAGTGAAGCCGCGCTCGAAGAGGCCGAGGGACAGGAACCCGCGGTCACCGTCATCATCCCTGGCAGCGGCAATGTCGCGCGCGTGATTTCGGCCACCGGCACTCTCGCCGCCCGGCGCGAAATGCCGGTCGGCGTCGCCGGCGAAGGTGGACAGGTCTCCCGTGTTCTGGTCGAACAGGGCAGCTGGGTGCGGGCGGGACAGGTTCTGGCGACGATCGACCAGTCGGTCCAGACGCAGCAATCACGCTCGGCCGGCGCGAGTATCGAAGTGGCAAGGGCCGATGCCCGGCTCGCCCAGTCCAATCTCGAGCGCGCACTGAAGCTGGTCGATCGCGGCTTCATCTCCACCGCCGATGTCGACCGTCTGACCGCCACGCGCGACGCCGCCAATGCCCGCGTCAATGTGGCGCAGGCCCAGCTGGGCGAATTGCGCGCGCGTTCGGGACGTCTTAATATTACCGCGCCTGCGGCCGGCCTGGTGCTCGAACGCAGTGTCGAGCCCGGTCAGGTCGTCAGTGCGGGCAGCGGAATATTGTTCCGCCTGGCCCGCGGCGGCGAAATGGAATTTCGTGCGGAACTGAGCGAAGCCGATCTGATGCGGCTGTCGACCGGCGTCAGCGCCACCGTGACTCCCGTCGGGTCGAGCGAGAGCTTTACCGGGCAGGTGTGGCAGATCGAGCCGATTATCGATCCGCTGACACGCCAGGGTGTGGCCCGGATCGCCCTGCCCTATAATTCGGCATTGCGTCCCGGCGGCTTTGCCAGCGCCCGTATCCAGAGCGGATCAAGCGTTTCGCCCTTGCTTCCCGAATCCGCGGTGCAGAGCGACAATAAGGGATCGTATGTCTATATCGTCGGCAAAAATGACAAGATCGAACGCCGCAATGTGGAAACCGGCGTTGTGACCGCGGACGGCATAGCCATCACCCGCGGCCTGAACGGCAGCGAACGCGTCGTGCTGTATGCCGCAGGATTTCTCAATCCGGGTGAAACCGTCAAGCCAAACCTGCTGAAGCCGGACACGCGCGAGCCGGCACGGGTACCGGCACCCAAAGCGGAAGATTTGAAAAAGTAAACGGCGTCGTTGCGGGGCCGGCCATGACAGGCAAGGAATATATGATATGAATTTCCAGAATATTTCGGCCTGGTCGATCCGCAATCCCGTTATTCCGCTGGTGCTGTTCACGGCGCTGCTGTTCGCCGGTATCCTGAGCTTCATGCGGATGGACGTCGTCAACAATCCCGATGTCGAGTTTCCCGCCGTCAATATTTCGATTTCACAGCCGGGCGCGGCCCCGACCGAAATCGAGAACCAGATTACCCAGCGTGTCGAATCTGCCGTGCGCTCGATCAACGGCGTCAAGACCATCGAATCCACCGCCAGTGAAAGCAACAGCAACACCACGGTCGAATTCACGATTGGCACCGATGCCAACCAGGCCGTAAACGATGTCAAGAACGCGGTCGACCAGGTGCGCGGCAGCCTGCCCGACGGCATATTGGAACCGCGTATCAGCAAGATCGATATTTCGGGCGGATTTCTGGGCATTTACGCGGTCGAGGCCAACGACATGACGATCGAACAGCTCAGCTGGTTCGTCGACGATACCGTGGCCAAGGACTTGTTGTCGATATCGGGCATGGCCGAAGTCGACCGCTTTGGCGGTGTCGACCGCGAAATTTCGGTCAGTCTCGACCTTGCGCAGATGCAGGCGTATGGCGTCACCGCCAGCCAGATTAATGGCGCGCTGCGGCAAGTGAATGTCGATGCCGCAGGCGGCAGTGCGCAAGTGGGCGGCACGCGCCAGTCGGTGCGCGTATTGGGCAACAACGAATCTGCCTTTGCGCTCGGCGAAACGCAGATTCGCCTGGGCACCGGACAAGTCATCAAACTGTCCGACGTGGCGCAGGTCGAGGACAGTTTTGGCGAACGCACGTCGATCAGCAAGGTGCAGGACAAGGAAGTCGTGAACTTTGCCATGTCGCGCGCGAAAGGCGCATCCGATGTTACCGTGTTTTACGAGGCACAGGACAAGATTGCCGAGATCGAGGCGGCCAATCCCGGCGTCAAGTTCATACCGCTGTTCAACACCGTAAAATATACCGAAAGCCAGTATTCCAGTTCGATGGCCGCGATGATCGAAGGCGCCGTGCTGGCGGTTATCGTCGTGTTCTTTTTCCTGCGCGACTGGCGCGCGACGATCATTTCGGCGATCGCCATTCCGCTGTCGGCCATTCCCACTTTCTGGTTCATGGATCTGCTCGGCTTCAACCTTAATTTCCTCTCGCTGCTCGCGCTCGGCCTCGTCGCCGGGGTGCTCGTCGATGACGCGATCGTGGAAATCGAGAATATTGTGCGGCATATGCGCATGGGTAAATCCGCCTATCAGGCGTCGATCGACGCCGCCGACGAAATCGGACTGGCGGTGGTAGCCACATCCTTTTGTATCGTTGCGGTGTTCCTGCCGGTCGGGTTGATGCCCGGTATTTCGGGGCAGTTTTTCAAGAATTTCGGCATTACCGTGGTGGTGTCGGTGCTGATGAGCCTTGCGGTCGCGCGAATGATCACGCCGATGCTGGCCGCCTATTTCCTGCGCGCCAAGGGTCATGCCACACATGGCGAGGGTCCGATGATGGACCGTTACATGAAAGTGCTCGGCTGGTCGCTGCACCGCGGCAAGATGGAAAAAATACGCGGCGAACTGCCCGGCATCCGCAACCGGTTCCTGTATATTCTCTCGCTGATCGTCGTCCTGTTGCTGTTGATCGCCATACCCGGCGCGGCCGTATTTATGGGGTATAATATGATCGCGGGCCTGGCCATTCCCGAAACCGCAGGCGCGGCGATCTCGAGCAATGCCGATTCGCTGGGACGCTTCCTGTTCGAAAAGACGCTGGCAATCCTGCAACTGGGCTTGGCGCTGTTGATCGGCATGCTGACGCTCTATCTCCTGCTCAAATTCTTGGGGTTGCTCTCGCGCATGTTCGGTCACAGAATCGCGCAATCGTGGCAATATCTTGCCGCCCGGTTCCAGGACCACCGCGTCTGGATGCTCGGGATCGGCTTTTTCTCGCTGCTGTTGACGGCCTTGCTGTTCGTGAACACGCCGGCGCAGTTCCAGCCCACTATCAACGACGATAATAGCCGCGTGCAGATCGACATGGTTCCCGGTACCACGCTGGAACAAACCGAAAAGGTGGCCGACGATGTCGCGGCGATCCTGTACCAGCAACCCGAGGTCGAGCGCGCACTGGAACGGGTGCGCGAAGGTAATGCTTCGATCTATATCACCCTGACCGAGGACCGCGAGAAAACCTCGATCGAATTCGAACGCGACCTTGCCCCCCAACTCACCGCCATTCCCGATGCCCGCGTGCGTTTTCAGTCGCAATCGGGCGGCGGCGGCACGGGCCGCGACATTTCGGTCATGCTGGCCGGGTCGAACCCCGAATTGCTCGAACAGACGGCAACGACTCTGGTCGAGCAGATGAAAGGGTTGCAATCGGTCACCGCACCGCGCGTCGATGCCGATATGCGCCGCCCCGAAATTATCATCCGTCCGCGCCAGGACCTGGCGGCGGAACTGGGCGTGACAACTTCGGCGATCAGCCAGACGATCCGGATCGCGACTTTGGGCGAAATCGAGCAGAATGCAGCCAAATTCTCGTTGTCCGATCGGCAGATTCCGATCGTGGTGAAATTGCCACAGGATACGCGCGAGAGTCTGGGCACGATCGAAAGCCTGCCTGTGCCCACCATATCGGGCGGCACGGTGCCGCTGTCGCGCGTTGCCGATATCTCGTTCGGATCGGGACCGACCACGATCCAGCGCTATAACCAGAGCCGCCGTGTATTCGTCGGGGCCGACCTTGCACCCGATGTGGTCAAGGGCACCGCCAACGAACAGATTTACGCGCTGCCGATCATGAAAAGCCTGCCCTCGGGCGTGACCAACGCCCCGGTCGGCGAGGACGAATGGCAGGCCGAGCTGGCCAACAGCTTCGTCATCGCGTTGCTATCGGGCGTACTGCTGGTTTTTGCCGTGCTGGTCCTTCTCTACAAGCGCGTCATGTCCCCGCTCGTCAATATGGGCTCGCTCGCGCTGGCGCCGCTGGGCGGGATATTCCTGGTATGGCTGGTCGGACAGCCGGTCTCCATGCCGGTCCTGATCGGCGTCCTGATGCTGTTGGGTATTGTCAGCAAAAACTCGATTCTGCTGATCGATTTCGCGATCGAGGAAATGGATCAGGGCAAAAGGAAATTCGAAGCGATTATGGAAGCCGGACATAAACGCGCACAGCCGATTGTCATGACGACCGTGGCGATGACCGCCGGCATGGTGCCGACCGCGCTGTCGCTGGCAGGCGATGGCGCGTGGCGTGCGCCGATGGGAACAGTGGTGATCGGGGGGCTGATCGTCTCGACTCTGCTGACGCTGCTGATCGTGCCGGCCGGTTTCAGCCTGGCCGACGGGTTCGAGAAACGGTCCGGACCCTGGCTTCGCCGCAAGCTGCTGACCTACCGTCCCGGCGACAATAGCGACGACCAGGCGCAGCAAGCGGGTCAAGTGCCCGTTGCCGCGCGCACCACCGCGCCCTATCGCGACGATTCGGGTGTCCAGCCTGCCGAGTGATCGCGCCCATATGCGCCGCAAAGCAAACTGGGGAATTGCGGCGAACCTGTTCCAGCCGATACCCGTGACGCCCGACAAGGCGCGCCGCATGCGCACCGTTGCCACCGGCCTGCTGGTACTGATGGCGTGTGTATTCATCGTCGCCAATGCGGTGCAGGGTCCACATCCCGTCTGGGGCTTCGTCATCGCCTTTGCCGAGGCGGCAATGGTCGGCGGGCTGGCCGACTGGTTCGCGGTCACCGCTTTGTTCCGGCATCCGATGGGCATCCCCATTCCGCACACCGCGATCATCCCCACCAACAAGGACCGGATCGCCGATACAATGGCGGGTTTCTTGCGCGAGAATTTCCTGATCCCGATCGTCATCGCACGGCGCGTGCAGCACATGAACGTCGCGGGTGCGGCGGGACAGTTCCTGACGCGGCCCACCGGCGGCGAAGGCCGCTTGCGGCTCGGCGTGTCCAATCTGGTCGCCGATATACTCGAATCGCTCGACCAGGAACAACTGGGCGGCATGGCCAAGGATGCTCTGAAACACCAGCTGGAAAAACTCGATATCGCGCCTCTGCTGGGCCAGATACTGGGCGCCGCGATTGCCGATGGACGGCATCTGCCGCTGATGGATTCGATCATCAAATGGACCCACAAGACGCTCGAAGCCAACGAACAGCTGATCCGCGACATGGTGCATGACAAGGCCAATGCGGTCATGCGCTTTACCGGTCTCGACGAGCGGCTCGCCAATGCGATCGTCGGCGGGCTGCACAAACTGCTCGCCGACATGGCGGACGATGTCGACCATCCGCTGCGGCACAAGGTCGAAGAGGGACTGGAAAGCCTGGCACACGATCTGGTGCACGACCGCAAAACGCAGGACCGCGTGAGGAATATCAAGGCGGAAATGCTGGGCAATCCGGCGATGGCCCGCTGGCTCAATGGCCTGTGGGAACGCGCACGGACGTCGTTGTTGAAAGCGGCGCGCAACCCCGATGGCGCTTTTTCGGGTACATTCGGCACCAATATCCGCCAACTGGGCGAGAATCTGCAAAATGACGCCCGGATGCAGATTCTCATCAACCGCTTTGCCCGCCGCACTCTCGTCGGCGTCGCCTCGCGCTATGGCGACCAGATCGTCCAGCTGGTCAGCGAAACCGTGCGCCGCTGGGATGCCAAGACGATCACTGACCGCGTCGAAAGCGCGGTCGGCCGCGACCTGCAGTTTATCCGCATCAACGGCACGCTGGTGGGCGGGCTGGTCGGGCTGGTCATCCATAGCATATTGGTCGCGGTCCAACACTAACGCCCCCGTTCTGAAGGGCGCAAGCGGACAGATTATTCAGCGGCCCAGCAAAATCCGCGCCTGACCCGCAATTTGTGCCAGCATCGGTACGCTGGGCGCGATCGCCTGTTGCGCGCGGCTCACCAGTTTGCGGAACTGCTTGATCCGCGACATATTGTCTTCCGACCATTTTTCGACAAACGCGACCGGATCCGGCGTGTTCGCACGCGCCAGAAATTCCAGCCGCATCTGCTGGAAATCGCGGGCCAGCCCCGCGACCAGCAAGCGCTCCCATGGGTCGCTCGGCGACATGCGCGCCGCAGTCATCTGCGTCCAGTCGAGCCCCAGCACCGCACCCAGATCGGAAAATGCCGTAGTCAGGATTTCCGGTTTCACGCCGCTGTTGACTGACAGCCGGGCCAGCCCGACCGCGCCGTCCATCTTGACGAGATGCGCGATCATTTCGGCCTGTTCCTTCGGCGCGTCCAGAGCGGTCAGTTTCTTGACGATGCGGGCAGATTCAAGCCGCGCTTCGGCGGCGATCAGCGAATCCGACTTTTTGGACAATTGCCGTACACCCTCGACAAGCTCGGCCACGATCGCGCCCGGCCGGGTCGTTTCAGTTGTGGCGCGCAAAAGATCGGCCATTTGCGAGCGGAGCACGGCCGCCGCATTTTCAAACAGGATCAGCCGCGTCGCTTCCGGCATAACGCCGGTATCGATCGCATGCCACACTTCGTACATTTCGAACAGCCGCTCCGCTGCGACGAACGCCGCCGCGACATGACCGAGCGACGCGCCTTCCTCTTCGGCCAGTTCGAACGGATGGATGAGACCCATGCGGTTGATGATACGGTTGGCTACCTTGGTGGCGATGATTTCGCCGCGCAGCTGATGTTCGAGGATCTGCTGTTGCTGTGTCTGGCGCATTTGCGGCGGAAATGCGGCCATCACTTCGCTGTCCATAGTCGGGTCAGAGACGATCGCGCTGTTTTCGATGGCATGCTGCAGCGACAGCTTGGCCGTCGACAGCAGCACCGCAAGCTCGGGCCGGGTCAGGCCGCGATCGTCCTGTGCGCGCCGATGCAATTCCTCGTTGCCCGCCAGCCCCTCGGCCGTACGGTCAAGACGCCCGCTATCCTCGAATGTTTCGATCAGACGGATCAGCGATGGCACCGCCTCCACCCCGCCCTGTTCGGCGATCGACAGCGCCAGCGCCTGAAGCCGGTTGTTTTCCAGCACGATTTCGCCGACATCTTCGGTCATTTTCGCCAGCAATTTGACCCGGGCATCCTCTTTCAATGTTCCGGCACGCTTGGCTTCGTTCAGGGCAATCTTGATATTCACTTCGTTATCCGAACAGTCCACACCGGCACTGTTGTCGATAAAGTCGGTATTGATGCGCCCGCCCGCCAGCGAAAATTCGATCCGGCCGGCCTGCGTCACGCCCAGATTGGCCCCTTCGCCGACGACTTTGCAATTGAGCTGCTTGCCGTTGATGCGCAGCGCATCGTTGGCGGGATCGCCGACATTGATGTTATTTTCGGTTGCCGCCTTGATATAGGTGCCGATACCGCCGAACCACATCAGGTCGACCTCAGCCTGCAGGATCGCCTGAATAAGCGCGCCGGGCTCCATCACCTTGTGATCGACATCCAGCAATGTGCGCATTTGCGCCGTCAGCTTGATGCTTTTGAGATCGCGCGGAAATACCCCGCCCCCCTTGGAGATCAGCTTTTTGTCATAATCGTCCCAGCTCGAACGCGGCATATCGAACAGACGCTTGCGCTCCGTCCAGGATGTGGCCGGATCGGGATCGGGGTCGATGAAAATATGACGGTGGTCGAACGCCGCGACCAGTTTGATCGCCTTGGACAGCAGCATCCCGTTGCCAAACACGTCACCCGACATATCGCCGCATCCTGCGACCGTGATGCTTTGCGTCTGAACATCGAGTTCCATTTCGGCAAAATGCCGCTGTACGGATATCCAAGCCCCTTTGGCGGTAATGCCCATGGCTTTATGGTCGTATCCCACGCTGCCGCCGCTTGCGAACGCATCGCCCAGCCAGAAGCCGCGTTCGATCGCGATGGCGTTGGCGACATCGGAAAAGCTCGCCGTGCCTTTGTCTGCCGCGACGACGAAATACGGATCTTCGCCATCGTGGATGACCACCTGAACGGGATGTTTCACAACGCCGTCGACGATATTGTCGGTGATACTGAGCAGTGTACGAATGAACAATTGATAGGCGGCCTGGCCCTGTGCCAGCCAGCCGTCTCTGTCAGCCACAGGGCTGGGCAGGTTTTTCGGGAAAAATCCGCCTTTGGCACCGGTCGGCACGATCACCGCGTTTTTCACGCGCTGCGCTTTCATCAGGCCGAGTATCTCGGTGCGGAAATCGTCCCGCCGGTCGGACCAGCGCAACCCGCCGCGCGCGACGGGACCGGCGCGCAGGTGGATGCCTTCGACCGAAGGAGAATAGACGAACACCTCGCGCCACGGCAACGGCGCGGGCAGGCCAGGCACCTTGGCGCTGTCGATCTTGAATGCCAGCGCTTCGCGGGCAGCGGGCGCAAAGGCATTGGTGCGCAATATCGCCTGGACCAGCGAGCGGAACAGGCGCAGCAAGCGGTCGTCGTCAATCGCACTCACCCGAGTCAGCGCGCGCTTGATGACGCCCAGCGCATCGTCGGCCGCTTGTGTGCGCGCCTCCATATCATCCCCCCCGGCAAAACCGGGGTCATGTTTCGCGCGAAACAGGTCGATCAGCGCATGGGTGATCAGCGGCGCATCGCGCAGCGCGTCCACCACCGTATTCATGCCATAGGCAAGCCCTGTCTGGCGCAGGTAACGAAACCATGCCCGCAGCCAGACGGTCGCGCGCTGGTCGAGCGCCGCCGCCGGGATCAACTGGTTGAACGCATCGTCCTCTGCCTGCCCGCGCAATACCTGCGTAATGGCGGACTCGATCACACCGGACCGCTCGATCAGCGCGCCGGCCTTTTCGGCATCGCGCACATGCAGCAGGAAATCGTGGATATAGCCGAGCTCGCCCTTGCCCAGCGGCGTGGGAACTTCTTCCAGCACGTCGAACCCGAAATTTTCCAGCACCGGCACCGCGTCTGACAAGGAGATGGCACCGCCCAACTGGTACAGCTTGAGCCGCAAATGATTGTCGGCATCACTTTTCAGCCGGTACAGCCGTGAAATACGGTCGCCCTTGTCCTCCAGCTGGCGCAGACGGGCGATGTCGACGGCGGCTTCCTTGCTGCCATAAGTCGACCGGTAGTTTGGCGGGAAAAATTCGCCATAGCGCACGGCCAGCGCATGGGCGCGGCTTTCCTCTCCCAATGCCGCGAGCTCTTCCTCGACTGCCGGCAGCCAGCCGCGCACCATCATCTTGAGCTGGCGGTCCAGCGCCTCGCTATCGGGAACCACGCCGTCGTTGCGCAGGTCGAGCGTGTAGCGCAGCAGCGCGACTTCGCCGTCTTCCAGCGTCATCGACCGGTTCAGGATATCGGCATGCGATGCCTGCGACAGCATTGTTTCGATTTCCAGCCGCCTGACGGTCGAGACATCGTCGCGGGGCAACCATATGAACGCGAACAGATGACGTTGCAAAGCCGATTTGACCGTGAGCAGTTTGGGCCGCGGCCGATCCGCGAGCGACATGGCGGTCAGCGCGACGCGTTCAAGGTCTTCCAGCGCGAAACCGAGCAATACGTCATGCGGCAACGCGGTCAGTGCGTGAACCAGCGCCTTGCCGGCATGACCGGCAGGATCGAACCCGAATTTTTTCATCAATGCGGAAAGGTGCGCGCGCATGACCGGCAGCTTGTCGGGCGACAGTGCGAGCGCGGCACTGGTCCACACCCCGCCATGTACCGACAGGGCATCGATCCGGCCATCGCGCATGACCGGCGCGATGATCAGGTCGACCGGCACGCGGCGGTGCACAGTCGAAATCATGTTCGATTTGACCACCAGCGGGGAACGCCCCCCCTTTTCGAACCATCGGAATGCTTTATCGAGCGATGTTTTTGCGAGTAAAGGCGTGTCGTTGGACCGCGCGATGCCTAGCTTGTCCGAAACTTCGCCATCGCGGCCATAAGTCAGGTGCGCAAGCTGTGTCAGCTTTTGATCGAGAAACCAGCGCAGCAGATCCGCACCTTCGGTATCGGCAAGATGCTCCGCATCGCGGGCCAGCGCGGATTGCATGCGCGGCCAGTCTTTTACCGCAGCACGAACGTCTTGCAGGCTTTCGACGAGCGCGGACTTGAGCCGCCCGCGCAATTTCGCATCGGCCCGCTCGATTTCCATGTAGACGAACGATTCCCGCAATTCGCGATTGGCTTCATCCATATGGATTTCTTGCAGCACACCTTTTTCGTCGCGCCGCACCGTCAGCACGGGGTGGATAATGCGGTCGATATCCAGCCCGAAACCGGTTATAATCGATGCAATCGAGTCGACCAGAAACGGCATATCGTCATTGATAATGACGACGCGCATGAGCCGCTTGCCGCTCGTTCCGACAATCGATTCCAGCTTGATCGCACAGCTGTCGGGGCTCCGCTTCCGCGCGGCTTCAAGGACAAATGCCGCGGCTTCGATACAGGCCGCATCGCCAAAATTTTCGTTTTCGCCCGGCAGCGCACTCTGCCGGAACGCCGACGCCAGTGCGTCGCGCAATTCTGTATCATGGGGGGATAGAGAGTGGGATTCGGTTCGTGTAGCATTCTGCCGCGGAGCTTTGGCCATAAATATCCTCGATAAAGCCGGAATATTCTGACTTCCGGTCCATGGAGCTGTTATGCGCTTTTCCTTGGCAATGCTCAAGAGCTGTAATGTATAAAGTTGCGTGGCAACGTAATGAAATTACGTGACGCGTCCGCCGCTTACGACGCGATCGCTTGAACCACCCTGTCGGTCAATTTGTCGTCGTCTGCCCGCGCGGCAACAATACCCAACGTGCCGTTTTCATCTCTGCGCGCGACCAGCACGACAAATTCGGACCATCCCGTTTCGATTTCATCGAGCGATATGGGCGAGACGCTGCGCAACTGGGCATAGGCATCCTGCAATTTGCTGTCGGCCATGCTGGCAGGTTCGCCATCTTCCTCGCGGCGCACGCGGCGTTCTTCGCGAACGACCGCTTTCAGGCCGCCCTTATATTCGCTGAGATAATGCGCGAAATCGCCCACCGCCATCGTCTCGCGGTGCGCATGCGACAATGCAGTCGCATATTCGGTCAGCCGCGTCTTGTCGTAATTAATGCCGAAAACCAGTTTGACAACGGGAGTCATCGGCGCGCGTTCCTGTATGGTGACGCCGGCTTCGTCGAGCAGTTCCTGGAATTTTTCCGGCTGGGCAGCAGCCATGACCGAAAAATCATAAGCCCGGCCCACAGCATTGTACAATGCCGAGCGGCTGCGTTCTTCCGAACGCTGGGCGTCATTTGCGATACTGCGCGCCTGCTGCAGCCAGTCGGACAGATCCGATTCCGCGGTAAGCGTTTCGGCTTCGGTTTCGGCAGCGGCGCCAATCTCCCCGCCGCTCGGCAACGCCGCGCCTTCGTAAAATTGTGCAGCCTGTAGTTGGTCCGGATCATCCTCCTCGGGAATGTCTTCGGTCAATTCGAGCATATCTTCCACGTCCGGTTGGGAAAAATCGGGGGACAGCGAAGCAAAAGAAGGGCTGGGCAGCATGTGGTCGTCATCGGCAGTGACCCCGTACGAAAGAGAGGCGCTTACGCCAAAATCGGGCGCGGGCAGATCGTCATAATCCTGCATTCCCGGCACGGCTCCGAAAGCAGCTGCCTCGTTATCTTGACTATCCGGCCGGTCGTCATCGCTGTCGGACAGCGGTCCGTCGGCCCATACCGGTCCCTGTTCGATATTGCGCGGTGCGGACAGGATCGCCTTGTCGACTTCATGCATCAACTCGTCGGTCGTCGCCTGGTCGGCCATTTCCTTCCAGTTGATCACGCCGCAGATAAAATCGATCGTATCGTCGTCAGAGGAAAAGGGGAGGAGAATGCCGCGATACATGATCGTTGCGCCGCGCTGGTTCACAAACTCCGCTTCGAAACCGATCGGTGCCTGATTGGCGATAATCTGCATGTAATGGTCGGTGATACGCGACAGAAGCGAGCGCGCGGGCACCTGGCTGATATAACCGATATCCTGATCGATACCGCATTCCTCGGCCAAAGCTTCGCCCAGATATTGAATCGCGGGATTCTCTAGCCCGGCGGTAAAGTCCAGCAATACGCTTTGCGAACCAAAATCGTCGATTTCTGCGGGGTTGAGATCCTCGATCGAGGGGAAATTATTCTCGCCAAGCAGCGCCGCCCAGAAATTATAGGCGCGCACATGCATGCGCCGCTCGTCCGTACCGAAACTGTGTTTGGCATCCATGACCGCATCGTCCGCATCGCCGTCATATAAGTCATGCACATCGGCGGCATCCGCGCCGCGGTCTGCATCAATTTCGCGATGATTATCCATATAGTGCCCCGTTCCGTCATGGTCGCATGCCCCCTTGTGCGCGAATATGGTAAATCTTTCGTTAACCGGGCGGTGAAATGCATATAGCGCCCATGACGAAATCGAAGCCCCTTGCACGGCAGGTCTTGCCAGAAGATAGGGAGGCTGGTAACGGGCATTTTCACACGCGGCGGAAATCCCGCAGCATCATGGCGCGCCGCTTTAGCTCAGTCGGTAGAGCATCGCATTCGTAATGCGGGGGTCAGAGGTTCGAATCCTCTAAGCGGCACCATTCTTTCACTAGGATAAATCGGGGTTGGCTTGCGAAAGGCCGCAGATGTGCGTGCGTGCGTAGGTATGGCGTGGGTCATGCTTTGCACTTATAAATCTAAAACTAATAATCGGACAAGCGAGAAAGATGGTTTGAGTAGACAGAGATTGTAACCTGTTCAGACTATTAGTACCGAAATATTTAGTTACGCTATATTCCAGACTTTCTCAAATTATTGGTTTTCCTTGCAGATAATTGAAAGAAATCGTTAGGATGGCTGACATTAGCGATCTGAGGAATATTGAATGCAAGTACCCGAAATCATTCAGCGTGGAATTGAATCCCAGCTGATATCGATCGATAGCGACAATAAAAATGTATCGTATCGCGCCCAGAACAAGAAATATCGACTAAGCGATCCGGAAGAGATAGTCCGTGCTGGCGCGTACGTCTCCTTGATTCTTGATTATGACTATCCTGCCGAACAGTTGGGTATAGAATATCCCGTTCCACATCGCGTTCCTAGCCTGACTGCCGACATCGTTGTCTTCAAGGACAAGGCACACAAAACCCCGTTTATCGTCGTTGAGTGCAAACGCGAAGAAGCCAGCAAGGGCGAGCTCGATCAGGCTGTCGAACAGGGGTTTGGTTACGCAAATTCGTTGAGCGCAGAATTCATGTGGATGACGTCTGGCATCCGCAATGACTATTTTAAGGTAGCCGGGTTCGGCGGGATGGAGCGCGAAGAGAACCGCGAACCAGACATTCCCAAGTTTGGTAAGACGGAATCTGCTGCTTACAAATATACTAAAGGCGGCGTAGACGGTTTCGACCTTGAAGTCGTTCAGGAAAACGAACTCACCCGTAAATTCAAGCAAGCTCACGATGCGCTTTGGGCGGGTGGCAAGCGGAATCCCGTCGAAGCTTTTGACGAGCTTGATAAGCTGATCTTCTGCAAAATTTGGGATGAGCGCAGACCTCGCAAGGCCGGCGATCCCTATGACTTCCAAGTCTTCAAAAACGATAAGGAGGGCGCATTAAAGAAGCGCGTTCAGGCCATTTATGAGGAAGGGCGAAAGAAGGATCCTGAGGTGTTTCAGGAAGGCATACGCTTATCCAATGCCGAACTACAAACCGTAGTCGGTTATCTGGCCGATACGAACCTCAGTGAGACCGACCTCGACAGCAAAGGTCGTGCTTTCGAAACCTTTATGACCGGGTTCTTCCGAGGCGAGTTTGGCCAGTACTTTACCCCGCGGAACATCGTGAAATTTATCGTCGAAGCTCTGCCGATCACGAATGAAAGTGCGGTAATTGACACCTCCTGCGGTAGTGGCGGTTTCTTGCTTCACGCGCTTGATAAGGTTCGCCGAACCGCGGACAAGATGGCCGAGGACGGCTATTTTGAGCAGGATAGCCGTCAGCATTGGAAGCACTGGCACGATTTCGCCGAGAATAACCTATACGGAATCGAGATTTCCGAAGGCATCGCCCGCACTGCCAAGATGAACATGATCATCCACGATGACGGCCATACGAATGTGATTTCGCATGACGGACTGGAATCGATCGACGCGATGCGACGCGCGACAGGCAATCAAGGTTTCGCGCCTGATAGCTTCGACTTCATCATCACTAACCCGCCCTTTGGCTCCAAGGTGAAGCTGTCGGAAAAAAGCTACCTTCAGGACTATGATCTGGGCCGCAAGGATGTCGACTGGGTCGACGCCAAGCTAAAAAACGTGCGTGTGATGCAAAAGCCGATTGGCAACGGAGATGAGGTTATCCGTTTGTCATTTACCGATAAGCACCGCGATCAGCAGACGACCGAAGTACTCTTCATTGAACAGTGCCACCGCTTCCTTAAACCGGGCGGCTATGTGGCCATGGTCATCCCCGACAGCATTCTGACCAATTCATCAATGCAATATGTCCGTAACTGGATCGAGGAGCATTGGCGGATTGTCAGCGTAGTTTCGCTTCCGCAATTTGCCTTTGCCGCCAATGGCGCTGGCGTGAAAAGCTCTGTCCTTTTTTTGAAGAAATACCCGCCTAAAGTTACGGCAGCGATCCAGCAAGCCAAGGAAAAGGCACAAGATCGCTTGCATGACAGTAAGGAAGGCGGTGTCGCATTGGAGAAGCTGATCGCCGAAAAAAAAGCCGTACTCAAGCGCGGCGATGCCGAATGTCAGCGCATTGATAAGGAACTTGTGGCGAAGGTTGAATCACTTTCCCATCAGGGCAATCTCACCGCCGCGGACAAGCGCTCGCTCAAAGCCGAAGCGGACGAGGCCAAGCTCGGACATATGAAAACCGAAGCGTTCGAACTTTGGAAAGCCGAAACCAACGAAGAGTACAATGACCGTATCGAAAATCTGCGCGAGACGCTGAACGATGAATATTTGACTGAGGTAAAATCAGAGGTTGCCGATTATGAAATCTACATGGCAATAGCCGAGGACATTGGTTACGACGCGACCGGCAGGCCAACCGCAGTCAATGAATTGGAGACCGTTGCGGCTGATCTGAGTCGCTTCATCACACATATTGAGGCTGGAGTATCGCGCCCTTTTGTATAAGCCCCGATCTGGACGGAGCACTTAGCTTTGTTGCAGATTGGGGTGAAATAGACCGGCGCTGGGACCCTGTCATGGTCCGTTTTAGCCGTCTTGCTTCAACAGCGAACTATCCTCTTGCGCGTGTCGCAAATTTGCTGAGGCGACGCCCTCAATATGGAGCAAACGAACGCGGGCTTGATCGAACAGAACCTTCTCAGATGCGGTACATCCGTATCACTGACGTAGATAGTGTCGGGAGACTGGTGCCCGGCTTAGGTGCAACTGCGGAAGTTTCTGATAACCGCTATTTGTTGAACGATAACGATATTCTACTGGCCCGAAGCGGAAACACTGCTGGCAAGAGTTACATGTATTCGGCGACAGACGGCCCGGCAATTTTCGCTGGCTACATGATCCGCTTCGCCTTCGATCCGGAAAAAGTGAATCCGGCATTCGCGTTCATTTACACACAGTTGCCAGTCTATCACCTATGGGTTCAAGCGACCCGCCGTTTGACGGGGCAGCCAAATATAAATGCAGAAGAATATCGCAGCCTCACCATTCCGATTCCTCCTGATGAGATACAGGATCGAATAATTGATCAATACGGCGCGGCAATGGGAGCTTTTAAGCAGGCTGCTGCCGAAGCCGCTGGCCTGCTCGCTTCGATTGATGATTATCTCATATCTGAACTTGGTATCGATCTGCCGCCAGAGATCGAAAACACGCTGGCCAACCGCACCTTCCGAGTGTCGGCTTCGAAACTCAATGGGTGGAGATTCGATGCTCGTGTGCACCAATCCGATTTCTCGCTGCGCTCTAATACGATGGATTCATTATCACTCGGTCAGTGCTGCTTCGTAAATCCACGCACATCATTTCGCGGATTGAGTGATGAAGACGGTGCAGGATTCGTTCCTATGGATGCGATTTCGGACCGGCTTGGCATCGTCGAATACCTTTCGGAGCGATCGATTTCTGAATGCGTCGGATATACTACCTTCCGGGATCGTGATGTGTTGTGGGCCAAGATCACGCCGTGCATGGAAAACGGTAAATCGGCTGTCGTTGATAATCTGGAAAATGGTGTCGGTTTTGGCTCGACCGAATTTTATGTCATCCGCCCGCGCAGCTCTGAGGTTTCTTCGGATTACATCCATGCCCTCTTGCGGCTGGGCAGGGTTCGGCAAGAGGCAACACGTTTCTTCACCGGGTCATCCGGCCATCAGCGGGTGGATGATTTTTTCCTGCGCAAGCTCGTCATCCCGGTCCCGTCTTTAGACCTCCAGGCCAATCTGATCGAGGCCATTCGGAATAAGCGCGACCAAGCGATTGATCTGGAAAAGAAGGCCGCCGCCGAATTGGAAGCCGCCAAACGCGAGATCGAGGCGATCCTGTTGGGAGGAGCGGCATGAGCACAACTTTTGGCGGCGTCAAAGCCATGTCACTTGGCGGTTTTTTCTGCGTTCGCGGCTTTGCAACCTTGCGTGATATTGCGCGCTGTTCCTTTGCCGACCCTGCCTATCAGCGCGAATTGAAACCCGAGCACCGTGACGATATCAAACGCTATTTTGAGGCAGGCGAGTATCTCTTCTTCCCTGAAATCGTGCTCTCCACCACGTTGGAAGTAGATTATGAGAAAGCAGGCGCCCCCACGAACGACCCTCTCGCAGGACTACTTAAGGGACGAAAGTTTCGGTCCAACGTCAACGATCTGCGTGTAAACACCTATGCGAGCCGTTTTGATGTGGTTGTGCCAGATGGCTTCCGCCCATTCAAGCGCATAGACGGCAACCACCGGCTCAGCGCGATTGAAGACCTTATCGATGAATCATTCGACCGGTACGTAGCCCCTTTTTGTATCATCTTGTTGGACAAAAAGGACGCGGTGCAAAACGAGAAAGCACTGTTCCATAACATCAACTCCAAGGCGCGACCACTTACATCTGAAGAGTCATTCAAGGGCATAATCGATGACGCGGCAGGCTTTTCCGACGACGTATTGGAAGCCCAATTCGGGCAGGAATATCTGCAATGTCGCGAGCTCTGCGAGCGTCTGAATTTCGCCTACCTTCCCAATTTGAAACCCGTGTTCGGCAAAGCCACTGGCAGCGTTGAATGCCACCGTTCAACTCTCATCCTTTCGTTGCAAGATATTGCGGGGCAATTCGACCGCCTCAAAATCTCACCACTTCCGACAACTGATGCCGTTTTCGAGGCCATTCGCGCCGTCAATGAGATCTACGCTGACCAGCGGCTTCGGAAGTGCAAGGCGCAAGGCATGTTTGCCGCCTTCCTTTTCTGGCAGCTCAATCCGAATGCCAACGCTGGCCAGATAAGCCAGTTCACTAATTGGGTGCTACGGACCCACCAGTATGAGCTGGAAACAATCAATACGGCCGATCTGATCAAAATCTTCGAAAAGGTCGCGATGTCACGCAAGCGCCAAATCTTTATCTCGATGGCGTTCTCGGAGGCGACCAAGCCAAATTATGATGCGATCAAGGCTGCGGTCAATGACCTAAACACCAAGCACAAGCTTGACATCAAGCTACGCGAAATCCGCGTGGATCAATTCGACACGGGCTATTCTTATGAAATCAACCAAGAGATCTTGGACCTGATTGAAAGCTCCGGCCTCCTGATCGCCGACTTGTCGGGCGGCAATAAGAATGTGCACCATGAGATCGGATATTTGATGGGCTTGAACCGTGGACGCGGGCTTGCCGACGAGAACTTTCTTCTCGTCCACAATGAACAAATGGGTGACCCATCGAAAGAGATTGGTTTTAACCTTGCTGGCATCAAGCAGCTTCGGGTGAAAGATACGAACGGTCTGCGGGAAGAAGTAAAAAAGCAAGTCGAGCTATTTTACGGATTACATGGAGAGTGATATGAGCGAAAAAATCATTTGGGGCATCCATATGCCACACAAATTGGGCTTAAATCCCATCAGTGGATCATATGTCGCAATCGGTTGGGATAATATGGGTGACTTGACCGAGATTGCTTCAACGCGAGAGGCCTTTAAAGATCGAGTAGCCGAGACCCATCCCGAAACCAAGCCGGGCGCGATCCCCGGGGCTGCCGGGGTGCTGTATCGCTTTGCAGTGGAAATGCAGGCAGGAGATGTCGTTATCTATCCGTCAAAGCCTGATCGCATGGTCAATATAGGCTTGATAGTTGGACCCTATGCGTTCAAGCCTAACCAACATTCTGATTACCCGCACGTTAGGGCAATTAAGTGGCTTACCTCCTTACCCCGAACCACGTTCTCGCAGAGCGCACTGAATGAAATTGGTTCAGCGATAACAATGTTTCGCGTCACATCGAACGCGGATGAATTTATAGCGGCTATGGAAGGCGAAGAGCCTAAAGCTGACGATATTGACGACGTGACTGCAGAAAAGGTGTCTGCTCAGGTTGAAGATTCGACCGAAGACTTCATAATTAAGCGACTTAAGTCTTCTCAAACCCCATACCAGTTTGAACATTTTGTGGCTCATTTACTGCGGTGTATGGGCTATCACAGCAGGGTGACACAGGCTTCTGCAGATGGCGGAATAGATATTATTGCTCATCGTTATGAACTTGGTTTTGAGCCACCGATAATAAAAGTTCAGTGTAAACAAATTTTGACGACTATTGGCAGGCCCGAAGTGCAACAGCTTCATGGTGCTATCGAGAATGGAGAGCATGGATTGTTTGTCACTTTAGGCAGCTTTTCACCTGACGCCCGAACGTTTGAGCGCTCCAAACCGAATCTGCGTCTTATAGATGGGCCTACGCTAATAGATTTTATCTATTCTCATTATCATCAGTTTGAGCCACGATATCAGATGCTTTTGCCGCTGAAGCGGACATATATTCCAGGTCCCGTAATCATTGATAATGCGTAACTTCTTGAATGCTTCTGATACGCGAACTACCAAGAAATTACTAGAGCGATAAATGTAAATATATATAATGAGGAATACCCCCAATAAATTGCCAAAACTCCATATTCACAGTGTTTTACCAGTTATAATTGGTTATATACGAACGCGTTAATAACCTTATTTATAGCACATAATAGGTTTGGTGATTATTGCTTTTGCGTTCGCCCAGACTGATTCCTACTAATTTTCCCGCGACTACGGTCGCTTTAAACTTAACGCCAAAATTTGTATGATTTTTAACTCCCTTCCATAAGCTTCCATAGATTTCTTTACACTCGTATACGCCAGAACTGAGTTTGTTGATCAGTGCTTGAGCTACTTCTTTGTCCTCATCATTCAGCATAACTTCGATAACTACTTTCTTTATAATTTGAATCCAACCCAAAAAAAAACGCGTAAAAACTGATATCTTATATGAAGTTCAGCTATTCCGATCGCGCTTCCAGCAACATTGCTGGGTCAACACCAAGCGCAACTGCCAATCTACCCAACGCAGCCACGGATGGATTACGTAACCCGCGCTCAACCTCACTAACATAACCCCGCTCCATACGGGCCTTCACAGCCAATTGCTCTTGGGTCATACCCTTCTGCAACCTGTAATACCGAACGTTTTTACCAAATAGACTGACTAAATTCATAGCCTGATCTGGACGCATTCATACGCTCAGGTCTGCGTGCCAAACGTTACTTTTTACTAGCATTGCCTCAAAACGCCGATAAACATCAACTCAACTGAAAGGAAAATATAATGCTGAATGATGAAAGCCTCAAAAATATCGAGAAGCTGCACGAAATGAAAGCCAGTGGGATTATTTCAGAGGAAGAATTTGCGGAAGCTAAGCAAAAGCTTCTCAGTGGTGGGAGGCCGCACTCGAAAAACCTATCTGTTAAATCCGAGGCACTTAGCCATTCTACCGAAAACAAATATCTAGAGTGGATGCTGATGCCGTTACGTCGCTATGCAGAATTTGAGGGGCGATCTAGCCGCAAGGAATTCTGGATGTTTCTCTTGGCATTAAACATTATATCATTGATAATTTTGTCGCTGGGAATATTTATTGGAATTGCAGCAGTCGGCTTATGGGCTTTTGCTGTGTTAGGCATCTTGGTACCCTATCTCGCTGTACAGGTGCGAAGGTTTCATGATCAAGGTAAAAGCGGCTGGTTCGTTTTACTTAACCTTATTCCGTATGTTGGCGCATTGATCATATTGGGCTTCATGCTGGTTGAAGGTGAGCAAGAGGAGAACATATACGGTCCCAACCCTTATAGCTGAATTCCAATCATATTTTTCGCTGAGCCCTCGGATGAATTTCCGGGGGCTTTTTTATGCCCGAAAGGAACACAAAATGATTACACTACGCACCACTGCTGCCATGCGCAGCACAATCGAATTGCTTAATGACAGCAACCTAAAGCACTTGCTGGTTCAACGTGTGGATGAGTTGACTCATTGGGAGGGCATCGATCTTAGCGACCTGTCGCATTTCCTGATTATTCAGCCTGGAGATATGGCTGCTGAAATTGAGCATGAACTCGGCTGGTCGCTGCTGCATAACTTTATCGACAAGGCTAAGTACGGACAGCCAGATTTTACCCCCTCATGGGAATGGATTGAAAGGCATGACGGCTGGTACGAATTTGTTTTTATTATCAGCGATGACGGTTTCGGTATCACCGTCTTCGTGCAAGACGATCCCGAAATCGACACGGAGCTGTTAGCTATGTGCCAGGAATTTACAGCAAACGAAGACTCGGTTGGATCGACAGCCAAAATCTAACATCGCTCTACCCGCAATCATCAACCGCAGCGTCCTTTTGGGGCGCTTTTTTTATGCCTGAAAGGAATAGATATGCTCAATTTATCTGAATACGATAGCGCTCATTTCGATAACCGAAAGCCACCTGACAGACTGGGGCTAAGCCAAATGAGCTTGGTGCGATCGGCTTTCAACAATGCGCTCAAAACAAATGTGGTTTTTGGTATTAGCAAAGGTTTCCCGGCTACACATACTCGAATTGCAGCATGCCAGCCCACATCAAAAGCCACGGGCTGCGGACAGCATTGCCTACATTCAATCCCGGCAGTGCTTACTCAGGGGTGCCGATTATGATGAAACTTATCACATGGCTGTTTTTGGGCAGTCTCGCACTGGCTGCATTCAAGGCAGTCCTGTCAGTACTGGTGGTGGCATTTTTGGTGATTTTAGCGGTGTCATTTATTCGCGCACCGTTGAAGACCCTTGCCGTGCTGTTCATGCTGGCATTGCTCAGCGCGTTCGGACAGCATCCAATGGCTGGATTGCTGGTCGTTATTGCCGTGCTGATCTGTGGCGGTATCTGCTCAATTGGAGAATCCAAATAATGGACAGGTATATGGGGATAACGAATCATCAATCAGATGATTCGGTCAATGCGGATTATTAGATAAGTACGTTTGACAAAATGCTTGCTTGAGAAGAATTTGCTACTGAACATAGCATAACCCTGCTCGATTTCGCCTCTTCAAGGTTTGCGTGCTTTCACCGGACGGAAAAAAGTTTCTAAGGTGAAAGTACGTAAATCCTATTAAATGTCTAAAATCAAATACTTATCAGAATTTACCACTTGCATAATATAGATTGCACCAGCATATAGGTGTCGACGCCGCAAGTGCTATGGCGTGATCCAGTTTCGACCCTGCTGAGAATAGGTCGATGTCTCTTCGGCGAAGATGGCAGGTTCTTTGACAAGTCGCGATCAGCCACGACACGTAAATACACAATAAATATTGCGGTCACAGCCCTATCTCAAGTGAGAAAAGCCTCCTTCTGAAAGGAAGGATTTTTCAAAATAATAAACGAGTATACAACTATGATAATACCAAATATTCATTTCGGACGCGATATCCTCAGCGACCATCAGAGCCTTGAAATTCACCTTGCTGGCAGCGGCAAGAATGGGCTTAAATCTTTCATTGGTGCCTGTATCGAAGAAGGATGGGACTACGAAGACGCAATACAAGCTAAATCTCAGCAAATATGCGGTCCATTGTACGACGATGATATTCTTGCTCTTTTAGATTTGCACGCCTCACCTCTGTCCCGCCCCCAGTTATGGATACAGGATCAAAAAGGTTATTACTCACTGGTATATCGTGAGTGGCAGAAAATTGGAGCACTGGACGCCTGCTGTTCCAATAGCGCTTTGCACTAATACACGCCCACTAGTTACATGACTGACTGCATCCCCCCTGCTTGGCCCATACATCGCTGGGCAGGGGAATGCCCAGTGCAAAAAATCCTACAAGCAAGTGCACTCGTCCAAGTATGCCGGGAGGGCAATTTCAGCGCTCCCGCCCACCCCAAATCCGCCACAAGAAGCGGAGGAGAACAAAATGAATAATAACGAATATATATCAGAATACGATGGTCAATTACCAACCCTAAAGAAAACACAGCCTGCCTTCCCCTCGCGTATATCGCGAGAAAGCTTTCCGCATCAACCAGCACCTGGAACAAGCAAGCTCCCCAGTACAAAGGAAAATGTCGAGCATATGCTGGCGGCAAGCGGTGTGGAGGTCAGGTACGATGTGATCAAAAAGATGCTTTACTATCGCCGGGCCAATACCGAGCTCGATTATTCCGACTTGATTGGGCTGGCAAATATGAACGGGCAAAATGCGCCATGGTATGCTGATTTTGTCCATGAAATCGGACGGGCCAACCCCATCAATCCCGTTCGTGAATGGATTGTCAGCAAAAAATGGGATGGCAAGGATCGGTTGCCGGACATATTTGCCACTGTCCAAGCCGAGCCGGATTATCCTGATGCGTTCAAATGCCTGTTACTCGAACGTTGGCTTCTAAGCACTGTCGCCGCTGTTGTGAAGGAAGACTTTCGGACAAGGGGCGTGCTGACGCTGCAGGGTCCGCAGGGTTGCGGAAAAACGACCTGGATCGCTGCTCTGGTGCCAGCCGGATTGCGAACCCAGTTCACCAAACTCGATCACCACCTCGACGCGCACAACAAGGACTCGGTGTTTACCGCTGTTAGCCATTGGATTGTAGAAATTGGTGAGCTCGATAGCTCGTTCAAGAAAGACATTGCACGGCTGAAGGGCTTTCTCACCAACGACTGCGACAAAATGCGGCTGCCTTATGCCAAGGCACCGATCGAGATGGCTAGGAAAACGGTTTTTGCAGCAAGCGTCAACGAAACCAACTTTCTGGTCGATCAAACGGGTAATAATCGGTTCTGGACAATCCCGGTCAGTCAACTCGACTATGAGCACGGGATCGACATGCAGCAGCTATTTGCTCAACTTGCCGAGCAAATCGAAGCTGGTGCGCATTGGTGGCTCACACCGGCAGAGGAAAAGCAGCTGGAAGAGCATAATACTCGGTTCAAAGCCGTTAGCGTGATCGAGGAGCGTTTACTGGAGCAGATCGAGACTGAACCCGGCCAACTACGTTATATGACAGCAATCGAGGTTTTACGGGCATTGGGCATGAACAACCCCAGTAACCAGCAATGCCGCGAGTGTGGTTCCTTGCTGCGAACCATGTACGGTAATCCGAAGCGGGTTAATGGCCGCAGCCAATGGAAAGTTCCGCTCAGGCACGCTGAAGCTACTTGGGAAAAACACGATCCTGCAGCTGAAATCTACTAGTAGGCGATCAGGTGGGGGCAAGGGGCGGCAAAAAGTCGTCCCTTGTTTCTCAAAGGCCTTCAAGTTTGCAGCGTCAGGTTTTTGCTGCCCCCTCCCCCCACTAACCTGAACCGGGGCGTGCACGCTCTGCACCGTTTCGGCGCTGCCCATGGCTACCCCCATGCCGCAGGTCGAAACGGTGCCAGTGGGCATGCTCTCGGTGCAGCTTTTTTATATCCCACTCAAAACCGGCCGGGGCATCCCCCATGCCCTTCACCCATGGCACCCAAAGGAGATTCCTATGCCAATAACCAAACTCAGCGCGAAATTCGCGCAGGAAGCATGCTGTCCGCCGCACAAGAAAAAGGTGGATTACTACGATAAAATTACCAAAGGCCTGATACTGGAGGTACGTCCCTCGGGCGGCAAAACCTTCTACCTGAAATACACAACCCCCGAGGGTAGCCAGAAGCAGCTCAAAATCGGTGTGTTCGGGCAGATCACGTTCGATCAGGCACGACGTCAGGCGATGAAGCTGCGCTCTCAAGTCGTCCTGGGCGGTGATCCAGCCGCCAAGAAAACGGCAACGAAGGCTGTGCTTGTCTATGCTGAGCTAGCCAAACAGCATCTGGCCTATGCCAAAACCTATCAAAAAAGCTGGGGCACAACCGAAATGTATCTGCGCCTGCACATTATCCCGCGTTGGGGTAAGGTGCGGCTAACCGATATCAAGTCGCAGGACATTGCCATCTGGCTGGCAGATAAGCGCGGCGATGGTCTGGCACCTGCCACTGTCGAGAAAATCCGGGTGATCTTTAATCGATCGTTCGAGCTGGCTTTGCAGTGGCAAATACGGGGAGGGGAAACCAATCCGGTGCGCGGAGTAGCAAGACAGCGTATCAATAATGCCCGAGAGCGGTTTCTGACGGCTGCAGAGGTCAACCGGCTGTTGAAGGCGTGCGATGCTTCGTGCAACCCGCAACTGTCATCGATCGTGCGTCTGCTGCTCCTCACGGGAGCACGCAAGTCTGAACTGCTCAATGCCAGGTGGGAGCATATCGATATCGCACGGCGGTCTTGGTTCATTCCGGTGGCCAAAACCGGTAAACGTCACGTTCCGCTGTCGCAGGATGCATTGGACATTATCGAGGATTTGCCAAAATTTGATGGCTGTCCTTGGCTGCTACCCAATCTTGAGACCCGCAAGCCGTTCGTAACGATCAAGCGGGCCTGGGCAACGGCTAGGACCGAGGCAAACCTGTCCGATCTGCGTATCCATGACCTGCGGCACAGTGCGGCATCGTTCATGATCAACTCCGGCGTCAATCTGTTTGCCGTAGGGAAGGTGCTGGGCCATGCCGATCATAAATCGACCATGCGATACAGCCACCTTTCCAATGATACGCTATTGGCAGCTGTCGAGGCAGGAGCTGCACATATGAAGGGAGCCACGCAATGACTTTGGCCGACCTTCACAAAAACCTTGTCGCATCGGACTGTCACAAGAATGATAGGGTGATTGCGCTCATAACTGCTTGTTTGGAATGCGGTATCAATACATCGGATGCAATAGTCGCTGAGCTAACTACGCTCGGGTATAATCAGCGGCATGTTCGTATCATGCTTGCGAAAAACAAGGGGCATTTGACCAGTAACTACCCATGGCAGCGATCCCATGACGGTCAATATCAGCTGAACAGCTAACCTACTCCCTCCCCGGATTCACATGGCTAATGCCGCGTGGATTCGGGGAGGTTTTTTATTCTGTATTGTTTACGGCACCTTCAATTTTCTTTAAGCATGTATAATTTGCAAATTTTTGAAATTGCAATTCGGCATTGCCATCCGCAATTTGGTATCACAAATCGTAACTACATCAACTCTGTGGGCTTTATCTATAATTCAATATCGTGATCAAGGCAAAAGCGTACTTAAATAGCTGTTTTTAATTTCAGAACCTGTTATTTGATCAGGATAATTCTCCGGTCTTCTTTTGAAGCCTGGGAAGAGATATTGCATTACGTTCTTTCATTTTTAAATTAAATGCTTTCTGTAACTCCTGAATAGAGACCTGTTCGTTTGTTATATCAGCCAGAGATGCGCGAATTAGCTTCGTTCTATATTGTGTTATTTTTGAGTTGAACACGATCCGCAGGGTTTGGCGATCATTTCTCCAACTTTCTGCAGGCAATTGCTCATTTATTTTTTTTCTGCTTTTCTCAAGGCATGAGAGCAACTTTAAGCAATATTCTTCCAGTTCGAACTTAGAAGATGCATAACAAATTCCCACATCCTCGAATTCCAGATTACCCTCATACCCAAAATAACAAACTACTATTTTTTTTTTGAACATTGAAGATAAATATCCATCGACGACGCTAAAATATCTTTCTTTTTCACAATATTCGACAAGCAGTGCGTCATCTGGAATTACTGAATAAACTTCAGGAATCGATATTAGTGTACATTCAGCACTGTTTATAGTTGATTTTGCCTCTCTGTAATTGACCTGAGGTACTGTCATTTCAATTCTGTCCAGCCATAGCTTAGTTTGCTCTCCCGCTAAGACGAAATGAAAAAGCTTATTTGCAGTAAGCATGGATACCAGCTTTTTTAGCATATCTGCATCTGCGAGACAGACGACTATCGAGTCGAAAAACCGGTCAAGCATTCTGGCCTCCAAAAATCGATCGAATTTTATTAACTGAGCTCGTAGTAATCCACAGCAGAAAAACTATGATTATGACAAGTTGTGCAAGTACAAGACTGTTACTGAGCGAGATGTCCCAATCCGCTTCCTTCAGATTATCTGATAGACGCAGAACCGTTATTGTCATTGTAGAGAATAAATAAACGTAGAATGAAACTAGCGCGACCGCATAAAGGAAGATTATCTTACCTATGCTTCCCTTCCATTCTCTATTTTTAAAACATAAAACTACCGATTTGTGAAGATTAGGAATATTAAACAAATCGGAGATTATCCAATAGCCATCAAACTTGAATATAGGGTTCAACGTTCGCAAAAGTAGCCCAACGGTTACTACATTGAAGAACAGCAAATCCATTCCGAGAAACGCAAAATTTGTAGTATTTAATATTATTGAATAGGCACTTTGTAACCATATTCCTCCCGCGTCCACAATAACGCGTTGTTTGGGCGACAATGTCCATGTTTCCGTAACATCAGCAAAAAATGCCGGGAAAACAAAATATAACCCCACGCCGATACGGCCAGGATTTTTTCCAAATTTTGACAATGCGGCTGTATGCCCGAACTCATGGATTAAAATTCCGATGAATATCAGCAAAATTGATATTGGGAAATTTCCAGGCACTCCGGCTGACGCGGGTGTTTGGTCAGCCATCTTGACAAAAGCCAGTATCGCGGCAAACGCGATCAGAGCAACGAACCACCACGAAAAACAAAATCTCAAATATTTAGAGATGCCTTGCACTATGCTAGGCGAAAGAAGGTTCAGCTGAAATTTGATATATGAGGGGCGCTGCTTTGCAGCAGCCTCAACCATTTGGGGATATGTCTGCTCCAGAAAACGTCGTGCCTCGACTGTTGGAATATCAGGATGAGCAGATCTTAAATGGCTGTAATATTCTTGAGGAGAATTATCGGCTAAATCAACCGCAGTAATAAGCGGAATATACCTGTCAGAAAGCCTCATAAAAGCCGTACCAATTTTCACGGTAATAAAGCCTTTATGCGCGGCGACTATCTCCATTGTTTACCTCGATAAAAAAGGAACCGAATTTACTGAAAACTTCGGTTCCTTTAATTTAAGAATATACAGTATTTAGTCTGGGGAACATTTAGACGTGCATTCGCAGTCCAAGGCTTCCGATGCTGTCACCCCATCACCAGCCATTACTTCCATCTCAAGACGCTCATCCAACATTTCAAATTCGTTCTGCATGATTACTGCCCTCTAAATGAGTATTAACTATGTAGCAGCCCCCCTTGGACTGCATTGCTAGTAAACGCTCTAAATTAAAATATGTCAATACTGATTGCGCGTTCTGTGAAATATTCTATAGGTAGAGTGTTCCTTTACAAAACAAAATGATAATATGTTTTCAGCGTCATTGCAATTATTACTACCAGTAATGTTGTATTTCCGCCATTTTCAAAATTAGAGATCTGCCTTGTTCTTTCCGTAAACGTAAATCGAAATAAGTGTCTGAAATAATAGAATCAGTCGGTTCTAAATGGCATCATTATTAAACTTAAAATAACTTTTCATGGAGAATTTGCATGCGACTCGGTAAATATACGTACTTCACTACTGTAACGAGCGTTGCCCTAACTGGGTGCACGGCCTCAATTTCACCATCACAATTTTTCTATAGGGATCCGCCAGAAAGGGCATCAACGAACACTTCGGATACTGATTTTGAATTTGCCGATTTCGAGTGCGGGAAATTATCTTATACAGTATTGAATTCGGGAAATGGCACCGGCACATTAGTATATTATGGGGGTAATCAATTCAGGCTTTCCGAGGATCTATCCAATCTAAAAAAAGTACTGCCGTTTTCGGGCATTAGAACAGCAGTTGCTTTCGATTATCCTGGACGAGGATTGACTACGGGCGATATCACCCCTGAATGTTTTGTCTCAGCATCCATCGAAGCAGCCCGCATTGCTCAAAAACTACGCATGAAAAGCGAACCGCTTATTGGTCACGGATTCTCATTTGGTGGAATGATGGTTCCTCAGGTGGCATCTAAAATTGTTTTTGATAATCTGATACTGGAGTCAACTGCAGCTTCTCCTGAAGACTGGCTTCGCGCTATGGCACCTCCTGGAATCAAAGTTAGGGTTGATCCATCCTTAGACAAATTTCGCTCGATCGAAGCGCTTGAAAATTCAGATGCCAAAATTCTGGTCATTACTGGAACTGAAGATGCGAGTGCTGGGCCTAAGGTTGCACAGAAATTGTCCGACGCATTGGAAGCAAAAAATAAAACTGTACAACTTCTGATTGTTCCAGGGGCGAAGCATGGAGAGGTTTTTTTCAAGCCTAGTGCGATTGCCAAATTGCGTCAACTTGCAGTTGGCAAACAATAAATATTGAATGGAATTTTGAGATCAGGAGGCGTCTATGCTTTTGAATAAAATATTTGGAATGCTGGATATGCGCGGCAAGTTAATCCAAACTCAAATTGCGGATGCGTTAAAATTGAATATCTCGATTGAGGAAATTAATAGTTATCTCCTGTTTGATACCATAACAAATTATGCTGCACTTCATATGCCCAAAATCTTCGTGAAAAAACTTGCTGCAGCGTCGATGGTTAATAGTACTCAATACCGGGCATCGCTTAACACAAATAATGGGGGAATAATTTTATCCGTGCCGCATTACGGTCCGTTTCTGTGGGCATGCATCGGGGCGGGAGAAATCATGCGCGAAGGTAGATCTCTACGCATTTTTTTCCAAGATCCAGAAGTAAATAAGGGCAACAAAATAATCAATGATACCCTTTCTCGCTTTTTTACGGAGGAAGAAATTTGTTTCGATGACAGAAAAGGTTTGGCAAAAGCAGCACGGGCGCTTCAGCAAGGCGGATTGTGTATAATCATGCCAGACGCGTTAAGATCACACGAAAATAGTTTCTTAGTTCCGTTTCTGAACGGCGAATTTGAAGTTCAACCGGGTGTAGCCACACTCACAAGACTTACCAAAAGCAATATAGTTGCCGCTTATGTGACGAAAATAAGAGGTTGGAAATATAGCATAGAAACGGAAACTATTTTTCCAATCACCTCGGATGAGTTTTCTGCTTTAGAAAAGGATTACCTAGTTATGCAGGATATTCTCGGTGCGTTTTCCAATTATTTGCATAAGGAACCCATAGGGTGGAGATTCTGGATGACTTATCAGAGCCGCGTTCTATATAAGAATGAAACGCTCGAAAGCATAACCGACAGTAATCTTCTGATGGAAATAAGAAAACTCATAAAGATTTGCTAACAGCATTTTATTAACAATAAACAAAGCAGCAAGATAGCATTGAAAATTCATGGTAATTATGACAGACTGTGTAATTTGAAAAATTAGGGTACAAACTCATATTAAGGGCTTGATTTATTGCTGTGGGATTAATTCAACTTCCCTCGAAAAAAGCCATCTGCCCGCCAAGCAGACGCTGGACACGCTCGGCATCGCCCTGTCTACCTTCTACCGCTGGTATGATCTGTGCGAGCGCAGTTTCGGCGAAGAGGCACTGGAAGACCGGCGGCCGGGACCGCGCCGGGCATGGAACCGGATCCCGGAGGAGGTGCAAGACAATATCCTGGACATGGCGCTGGAACGCTGCGAGCTGAGCCCGCGAGAACTGGCGGTGACGTTCACCGATGAGCAGCGCTACTTTGTATCCGAAGCCAGCGTTTACAGGCTCTTGAAGCGCCATTACCTGATCACCAGCCCCAACGTTATTGTAATGAAGGCAGCCAGCGAGTTCAAGGATAATACGACCGCGCCCAACCAGCTATGGCAGACCGACTTTACCTACTTTAAAATCATTGGTTGGGGCTGATATAACCTGTCGACGATCCTCGACGATTACTCGCATTACATTATTAGCTGGAAGCTGTGCACGAAGATGCGGGCTGAGGATGTCACCGATACGCTGGAGCTAGCGCTGGACGCCTCTGGCTGTGACCAAGCGCATGTGCTGCACAAACCACGCCTGCTATCGGACAATGGCCCCAGTTACATTGCTGGTGAGCTTGCCGACTATCTGGCCGACAAAAACATGCGCCATGTTCGCGGTGCATTCTTCCATCCGCAAACCCAAGGCAAGATCGAACGCTGGCATCAGACGCTTAAAAACCGCATCCTGCTGGAAAACTATTACCTGCCCGGCGATCTGGAGGCGCAGGTCGATGCGTTCGTCGAACATTATAATCACCAGCGCTATCACGAGAGCTTGAAAAACATCACACCCGCCGATGCCTACTTCGGCAGGGCAGAAGCCACCATCAACAGGCGAGAAAGGATCAAACGTAAACCATCGAGCATCGGCGCTTGCAATACCGCAAACAAGCCGCATAATATCAACCAACAGATGGAACCAAATACTCGCCTATTTTAAATGACCGTGTGTCTCAAATTATCTGACGACGGACACTCGAGCACCTCGCCGCAAGTATATTCCAGAGTGGAGACTGACCTGAGTGGTATGCTCTGATTGAGTATATTATTTAAGCTGTCTAGAATAAATCACTCTGTAATGGGTCTGCTGCAGGTCGAATTTCAAGATCCCATCCTACCAAAGCATTTTTAATAGGAAAACACCCTCACTAAAATTCTACGCACTTTGGGTATCGCGTGGGTCGAATGTCAATGATCGGTCGGAAACACTATTAATCTGCTGTATTATATAGCTTATATCTCCCCTTAGACTAGCCTTCGTAATGCGGGGGTCAGAGGTTCGAATCCTCTAAGCGGCACCATTATTTCACTAGGATAAATCGAGATTGGCTGGCGAAAGGCCGGAAACGTGGATGCGTGTGTGGGTATGGCGTGGGTGGGAGTTTGACTTGGTAAAATATTTCCCTTTGCACTAACTTGTGGCCGCTAATAAGCCCGTAGCGGACTGTCTCTTATGAAGCAGTAGGGCACCCTGACCGGACATTCGGCTTCGACCCAATTGCGGACAGTCGTCGGATTGTGTAGAATGGCGAGCATGACCGGGAATATTGTCGTTATTTTCACAATACTGTCCTTTCTAGCAGTTCAGGGTGGGATAATCTTTGTTACCGCGTGTTTGCTGAGAAAGGCGATCAGAAGCAGACTAACTCTTTCCAAACCAAGAGCGATCCTGTTGTCCTATTGTTTCTGGATAGTATTTATGCTGGCAAGTGTTCTTCTCGACGGTGAATTTGGCTTCTTTGACGGTGGAGGTACAGTGTTATTCGCATGCCTAACGGGACTGGCTAGCGCGACCATTTACCTCAGAGTATGGCAAAGGCACGAAATTCGATCCACGCGCAACATACTATGACTGCTTCCCACACATAATCGGACATTCACACATTCCTTGCGTTTCGCCAAAAGCGGATTGGCAGCTAATCCCGCCTTTCAGATAAAACCTGCCTGTAAGCTAACGACCCACTTGCTGACATATCGATCATTGAGTAGCAACGACAAATGAGCTCGGTTCCCAGCAGTATGATAAAGGTCTTTGAAGCCGCAGGGTGGATAGACGGTCGCCAAATTAATTTAGCTTCAACCTTACCTGCAGGTCATCCTGCTCATGCCATTTTGACTGAATTGAGCGGAATCACTCTTACGAACCTCGCACCTAATTTATGCTCCGTTGTGTTTCGGCACGTGTCTGAAAGTGCGCCGGACTTACACACTTGGGAGGCGGCATTGGGTGCGGATATGGTCGGTATCGCCGAAGTGGATGATGGCCATGCCACACTATATTTGAGCAGCCGTGGACACGTTATCGGGTGCAGCAACATCCACGATGCTTACTTTTTGGTCGGCCGGACTATTGGCGAGGCTATTGGAAGCGGTAGGCGCGCTAAGCCGATGCTGCTTCCTGGCGAGAGTGAAGTTATGCTTTATGGTAGTACCTTTTGTCAGGGCGACGTAGAGGTGATTGGACCGGACGAACTTACTTAAGCTCATATACAATTCCGATGTCCACGGACCAGCAGCTTTCACCAAATATCGTAAGTGCGCTGATCTGACGCTCATTGCCAAGAGCGGCCATTCAGCAGTGCCACGCACACGGTGGTCAGTCGCGTAAAATCGGGTATCTTATATGAAGTTCAGCTATTCCGATCGCGCTTCCAGCAACATTGATAGGTCAACACCAAGCGCAACTGCCAATCTACCCAACGCAGCCACGGATGGATTACGTAACCCGCGCTCAACCTCACTAACATAACCACGTTCCATGCTGGCCTTCACAGCCAATTGCTCTTGGGTCATGCCCTTTTGCAATCTGTAATGCCGAACATTCTTACCAAATAGACTGACCAAATTCATGATCTGATTTGGACGCATTCATGCGCTCAGGTCTGTGCGCCAAACGTTACTTTTTACTAGCATTGCCTCAAAACGGCGATAAACATCAACTCAACTGAAAGGAAAATATAATGCTGAATGATGAAAGCCTCAAAAATATCGAGAGGCTACACGAAATGAAAAACAGCGGAATTTTGTCAGAGGCAGAGTTTGAAGAAGCCAAGCAAAAGCTTTTGAGCGGAGGGAATCCGCTCATTTCTTTCAAGCACGGCAGTCGATCGGCAAGCATGGTTCGAATCGTCGACGAGAGGCCCGACCTGCTGTTCAAAACCATTCTGCAAAAAGGAATGCGGTTCGAAGCCTTGCCAGATGAAGAAACTATTCCGCCCGATGAAGACACGGCTGAATTCAAGGTTGCCTATGAACGTGCGCAGCTGACCAATGAAGCCTTTCTCGCAGAGACTGAAACATTAAGCGATGACGAAGCAGAGCCCAGCGCTGGGACACTGCAGAACAAACCCTGCGCGGTGTAGTGCGTGAGGAACTGGGGCTGCTTCCTGGATTGCTAGGCGCCGCGCCAATGGGTGGAAATCCTTCACCTCACGAACCTTACGATATAGATTCGCCAGAATGGTCCGGACGTGCACCGGCGCTGGTTAGGCTCGCAGACGCATCGCAGCACAGCGCCCTGATATAGCTCAAGATAATGCGTTTCGACTTGGCGGATGGCCTGCGCGCGATCATCGCTTAGCGTGATCGTGCCGTTTTCCGGAGTATATATGTTGCGGCGCATTTCTGTGACAAGCGAAGCTTTTTGTACTGCCTCTATTTGTGCCGGCGTCAATCCAGGCAATGTTCGCGATGTTTTGATAGCAAGTAGAGTTTCAGCTTCGCGGTGGAGCCAATCCGCACTCCAGTCAGGCGCGAGATAACTACCATGTCCCCAAATCGAACCTTGCTCCATACCGCCAATGGATTGCCAGACATTTTGACCCGTTTCGATGTCATTGCGGGTATAAATAACCTTGCCGGAAGCCGATTTAACCGTCGCTGGTATAGGCGGTGCCATTTGGTAATTTCTGATCCCAAGAACAACAATATACCGAACATGACGATCATGCCTGCGATCAGGATAATCCATAGTCGTTTAATGCTGAATGACTGTTTATAGGTATTAATAACCCCACTCCCTTGCGTGTCGACAAAGTTTGGCCTGCGCCAGTGCCACTGGCTTAAAATATGTAGTTATTAATCTCTGAGGATGGCCAAACTAATTCTTTGCCTTACGGCCTGCGCACGGAATTCCCTCCGGCAATGATCTTATTGATCAGGGCGGCGACATCACGGTGCATGTCCGGGGCGCGGTCCAGGCTTGCCGCCTTTTCATGCGTAGCTGCTGCGTCCTCGAGCACCCCAACAATTTCACTTTCGGGCAGTAGCTTGTGATCGTTCAATGCAAGCAGGAGCGACTCACAAATCGAGAGTGCTGCAATCCCTGAGTAATCAATCCGAACCGTCATGCTGCAAAATCCTTTAGTAAAGGCATAATTCCAGTAGCACGGGAGTGTGCCTCGCGAATTTCTTCACACTTGCAGATAATGGAGTATGATGGACTGATCGAAAGCAGCCCCAGTTCCAGAGTTTTCGATAATTTTTATCGGATCGGGAGTATATTTTGAGCGCAATCGTAAATACACCTCTCGCACGCAAACTTGGTGCTTTCGTCGCGCTGTCGGAGAGCGAGCTTGGACTAATAGAGCGGCTGCACCAACGCCGCAGGAAATTCGTCGCTGGGCGTGATCTGGTTTATCAGGGTCAGACCGACGGGGCCGCTTATATACTGGCGTCTGGCTGGGCAGCGTCATACAAAATCCTACCAGACGGATCACGGCAGATTGTAGACTTTCAGATTCCCGGCGATTTTCTGGGGCTGCGCAGCGTGCTGCTACACACTTCTGACCATTCCATCGAGCCGGTGACCGACATCGAAGTATCAGAAATTTTGGCGGCAGATCTTTTGAATGCGTTCTCGCAAAACCTGCGATTGGCAACGGCCGTACTTTGGGCGGCATCGCGCGACGAGGCCATGGTGGTTGAGCATCTGGTCGACATCGGACGGCGTAGTGCACTTGAACGCATAGCCCATTTCCTGCTTGAATTAGGGGCAAGGCTTAAACTGGTCGGTCTGGGCAACCAGGCAGGCTATGCTTGTCCATTAACGCAATATCATCTCGCCGATGCGTCCGGATTGAGCGCGGTCCACGTCAACCGGGTGCTTCGGCAATTGCGCGAGGACGGGTTAGTTACGTTTCGTGACGGGTTTGTGGGCTTCGACAATTATGAGAGTTTGGCCGAAATGGTTGAATTCGACCCGAGTTATCTGGAGCAGACCGGGCCTCTACTGAAGTAACCAATGTGAAGCAGATTATGGAACTAATGGCTTGAAAAGTCACATGCCAGGCATTTCGTCATAGAAATGAATCTGCATCCGCATCGGACCGAGCGGTTCGACGAAATGGATTTGCTCCGGCAGAATGACGCCAGTGTCGCCCGGCACCAGAATTTTGTCCAGGCTTGGATCAAGGAAGTGCAAATGCAGTCTGCCTTCGATGACACGGATCAAGCCCCAAGTGCCCGCCTTGGTACAATGCTCTTTTCGCAGGGCAGCAGGGAGTGTAGCTTCGTCAAATTCTGGTGTGGAACGATAAGGTTCGGCCATACTATGCTTTCAATCGTATATCGTCGGCGTGCTCGGGATACGGTGCCGTACTCCGCAGGCCAACAGGCAGGCCAGCGAGCTTGTCCGAAAAGCCGTGGTTCACATCGCGGTGATGGGCCTCGTCGGCACGCACAACCAGCACTACATCCCGCAAGGTCGCATCTGCAGGGAGCTTCCAGTAATGGCGTGCAATCTCCGGTGCCGGGACGTTGGGTGACCGGCCTTCGTCGATTTCCTTGAGATAGAGAGTGTAGCTGATCACCGCCTCTTCCTCAAAATATCCGACGACGCGGTGTGCGGTGCGCGATGATATGAGGTAAAGAAAGAAGAACGCAATATAGAATACCCATTGGACAGAAAGAATCACCAACCGCTCGAACATATTGGGCTGGGCCACTTTAATGAACGTCATAAGGTGCATCCGCTCGTTCTCGGCTTCTTCCATCAAGGTTCGAATCCAGCCATCGTCGTCAATCATTTTGCGGAGGCATTTCAGGTGGGTGAGCGTGGCACCGACCATACCGGGAACGGCCGCCACGGTTTCCAGCACAATCGCGCGATGGCCATAGCGTTTGGCAAAGAAGGTATCGGCGCAAAAGCGCAATAGCTTCGTAAAACCTAGAGCGAAACGGTCTGAAAAGCCGTGCGGTTCGTGATGTATAACGGGTTCGGCGTCTCTTTCTTCTTGCAGTGCGCATTCGTCGGGTTGCAGAACTTTGTTGACCATAATCTATCCTTTTGGTGAGCTGAATTTTACTGGTGGGGCAGCGCCCGATTGCGACAGTTCCTGAAAATGCATCGCGCGGTGAACGAGGTCGGTCATATGATCGGCAGCCTGAACAGTCAGGGCATGCTGAATAAAACCGGGCCTTGGGGAAATCTGGGCAGCCATCTCTACCGCCAACTGACGCTGCCGGCCCGATCCTTCTGCCAGAACGGCAATCATCAGGTTTTCAAGCGCTATCACTCTAATGTGGAGTTGCACGAGTTCGGTGTTTGTTAGATCGGACCTTTGCGGGCTCATCTCATACGGAGACGACTCAACCGCGCCTCCTTCATTTTCCCATTTCGACACCGCTCTCTCTTGTGTGCTAAACGCGTTCGCGGCAAATTGGGAATTAAACATCATCATTTCCTTATGGCTGATCCTGTTGTCCCCGACTTTAAGCCTTACCCGCCGCGCATTGGTACCGTGCTGATTGATGTTAGCAGGCGAGAAGTCGCCAGACGGCCAAAAGGTGTAAATAGCTAACAAGCATCAGTGCGGACGATAATAATCTAAGGCAAAATGCGCGGAATAGTAATTTCACCCACCATAGCTGCCGGAGTCTTGACCAATGCTTGGATATATTGCCGATATCGAGAAATTGTCCGAAGAAAACACCAATTTCAGACGCGTGTTATATACCGGACCAAACCAGCAATTGGTGCTTATGTCGCTTCGTCCGGGCGAAGAGATCGGAGCCGAGGTGCACGAAAGCACGGATCAATTTTTCCGGATAGAAACTGGCAAGGGCCGCATCGAGATTGATGGCGTGGCACAAGAAGTTGAATCGGGTGCATGCGTTATCGTGCCTGCAGGCGCCCGGCATAACCTCATCTGTACAGGTAACCAGCGCATGCGGCTTTATACGATTTACAGCCCGCCGCACCACAAGGACCGATTGATACAAGCCACTAAGGCCGAGGCTGATTCATCGGATAAAAGCTTTGACGGTGCTTTGACTGAGCCACGTGGCCATGTGCAGGTTGAGCAAGTACGGGACCATTTAGACAGAAACGATGCTTTCACGGAACAGGCAGAAGCCGAATTTCTCAAAACGCGGACAGGCTTCCGGTTTCAAATTCGTTCGGCAGTTCCTGGTGACGATGACGCTTTAACAAAGTTTTTTAGTCACGTGACGCGTGACGATTTGCGCTTCCGGTTTCTTACCGGCATGAACAAGATCGGATCGCACCAGATTGAGATGCTTACACATCCCAATCACGACAATACCGAAAGCTTCATAGCGCTAACAGAAAACGGATCGACGATTGTCGCCAACGGCATGCTTGCCTGCGATAAAACTTTTGATCGTGGCGAGGTGGCAATCGTTATCCGTGAAGATCACAAACGAAAAGGGATTAGTTGGGAACTGCTTTCTTATATTGCACGCTTCGCTGAAACGAAGGGTGTGAAGACACTTGAATCGATCGAAAGCCGGAGTAATCACGAGGCTATCGAACTTGAGCGCGACATGGGGTTCGAGGTGAAAGAATATCCTGGAGATTCCACACTTGTTCTGGTCAGCCGATCGCTCGAACAGTGTTGATGCGGGGCTTAAAGCAACGGCACTTCACGTTGGGCTTAGCGGCTTTACTAATGGCGAGTACAGCGGCTTCGGCGTTGGCTCAAAAACCGCCGGTTTCTATTGATGGGCCGATTGAGCAGTTAAAGCCCGGTGAATATTTCTGGGCCCCTGATATCGCGCCGGAAGGACCGGTAACACTGATCGTCAGTTTGAAAACGCAGCGCGCTTATGTTTACCGAAATGGCGTGCCGATCGGCGTATCGACCGCTTCAACGGGACGCCCCGGTTATGACACGCCTACCGGTATCTTTACTATCCTGCAAAAGGATAAAGACCACAAATCGAACCTCTACGATGATGCGCCCATGCCGTTCATGCAGAGACTGACTTGGGGCGGTATAGCGCTACATGCCGGTAATTTGCCGGGTTATCCTGCTTCGCATGGCTGTATTCGTTTGCCGCTGGAATTTGCGAAATTGTTATACGGAGTCACAAAACTTGGGCTAACAGTCGTCATAACCGGCGATCCGTCTGTTCCCGAAATATCGCCCGCGCCTGTAGCATTGGAACCGCCATTGGCGGACGAACACAAGGAGCCTACCGGATATAGATGGCATCCTGAAAAATCCGCTTCAGGACCAATGTCTATAGTCGTGAGCGGCAGGGATAATCGGATCATTGTCCTGCGCAACGGTGTCGAAATCGGATCGGCGAAAATCGTCATTGATGGTGCTGTGGATGCAACCGAAGCATTTACGTTAAAGGAAGTTGTGGACGGCGATATTCATTGGTTCAGGCTTCCGCTTCCGGGGCAAAAATTGAGTGAGGCACCCGAGATGAGTGCATCCGACCGAGCACGCTTACATATGCCCGAAGCATTTCGTCAAAAGCTGCTGGCTATTCTGGAGCCCGGTGCGACTTTGTTGGTTACACGCGATACTTTGCGCAGCAGCGGTACAGGCCAGACGCTAACGGTTATTGTGACGGATCCAGAATAAAGGATGCAGGAATGATCTCGCTGTCACCGTGATCAGGGTTATTTTTTAAAATCATGACAGTATTTTCTCTGATACTATCAACATTCTACTGTTTTGAAGGAGCGACGTGATGAAATCGATAGTGGTCCATATAAGCAATGATGATTACATGGATGCCCGGCTACAAACTGCGCTGGACTTAACGCGCGCTAATAATGGACATCTCACGTGCCTGCACGTAACTCCGGTAAGTAGCTACGCAGCATTTGACGGCTTTGGCGGTGTTTTTGTGATGGAAGGTGTCGTTGCACAAATCAACGACTCCATCACCAAAACCAAAGCGTATATTGATGAAATTATGCAGCATGAGGATGTCAGCTGGAATTACAGACATGTCGATGCAGAGTCGGCGAGCGGACTTGCCGGGTTTGCGGGCTTGCAGGACGTGATTGTCGTCAGCCGACCCAGTGTCCGAAAAACAAGCTATAATCCAGCCATGCTATTTGGCGATATTTTATACAAGTCCGACACGCCGCTGCTTATCGCTCCTTCAAACAGCAAAGGATTTAATGTCAGTGCGCCGGCGGTTATTGCATGGAACGGCAGCCCGGAAGCGGCAAAAGCATTAAAGTCATCCGTGCCGATGTTACAATTGGCAAGCGCGGTACATATTATCTGTATTGAAGAAGATAGCAGGTTTGATCTCCCGCCGGTCGATGCTTCCGAATATCTTTCCCGTCATGGTATTCACACGGATATCCATCAAAAATCGACATCTAAATCCGAAATAGTTGGATTGTTGGTATCAAGCGCACAAGATCTCGGCGCATCATATATCGTAATGGGTGCCTACGGACATAGCCGCACTTACGAATCTATTTTTGGTGGTGTAACTAAAAGTTTGCTAAAACAATGTCCTATGCATTTGCTTATCGCTCGTTGATCAGTGGTTTTAAATTCTCATCAGCATAATTTTAAAAGCTCTGGCGGAGAGTTTGCAAGGCGCAATCAAATCTTTTGTGCGCTTGTCAAGGAGCGAAAGTCTTGCCAACTAAAGATGCGCTTTGGAGCAGCTGTAATTCGGTCGATGCTGAACTGCACAGCATGAATATGCTATTGGAAATAAACAGCAACGGAACTGGCTATGTCAATTTATCCAAGGGAATCTGTATATCGGTACGCGACGGAAAGCCGTCACTCGCAGTTTCTGTGAGTTTGTCTGTTACGATTCCAAGGCGGAACGGTTCAAACGCTTTTACCGCAATAACTTTATCGCAGATAAATCATTTTTCCACACCGGAAGGATGAATAGTATAGATCATAGTGAAATGTTAAACGATGATTTGCACAGGATTGATTGGGTGCCTGATAGTGACATTAAGCTGAGGCCGGGCAAATCCGATGCAGAGAATGATGTATCAATATTAGACGTGTTAGAGAAACAATTAAGAATCCATGCCGCTAACAACTATCGTCCGCTTACGAACGACCCGATTATTCCGCCTTACTCTCCTGTTATGAACGGGGGTGCCGCATAATGCCGCAAGGCACGATCTACACCTGTCCGATGCATCCGGAAATCCGTCAGGAAGGTCCCGGCAGTTGCCCGATTTGCGGCATGGCACTGGAACCTGAAACCTTCAGCCTCGATGACGGCCCCGATCCCGAATATATCGATATGCGCAGACGCTTCTGGGTCAGTGCGGCATTTTCGCTCCCGCTCTTTATATATGCGATGGGCGACCTTATTCCCGGCCGTCCTCTGGATGGACTTATCCGCTCCGACTGGTCGCAATGGTTTCAGCTTCTTCTTGCCGCGCCGGTCGTTTTATGGGGGGCTTGGCCATTTTTCGTGCGGGCGGTACAATCATTCAAAACACGCAACCTCAATATGTTCACGCTGATCGGTATCGGTGTTGGCGTCGCTTTTGCATTTAGTGTCGTAGCGACTTTCCTGCCGGGTATTTTTCCGCCCAGTTTTCGCGGGATGGATGGCAATATCGCGGTCTATTATGAAGCCGCTGCCGTAATCACGACACTTGTATTGCTAGGCCAGGTTCTGGAATTGCGGGCACGCGGCGCGACGTCCAGTGCGCTGCGCGCCCTGCTCGAACTGGCACCGCCGGTCGCCGTTCGTATAAGCGGTGATGGCAGCGAGCAGGAAATCTCTCTGGATGAGGTCCAGCAAGGCGACCGGTTGCGGGTCCGCCCGGGTGAGAAAGTGCCTGTGGACGGCACAATCGAAAATGGCTCCAGTACAATCGACCAATCCATGATTACCGGCGAACCGATCCCGGTCGCAAAATCCGTCGGCGACGATGTGACCGGCGGCACGGTGAACCAGACCGGCAGTTTCGTCATGACAGCCGACCGGATCGGCAAGGATACGCTGCTTGCAAAAATCGTACAGATGGTCGCTGACGCACAACGCAGCCGGGCGCCTATCCAGAAGCTTGCGGATACGGTCGCCGGCTATTTCGTGCCGATAGTCATCGCAATCTCGCTCGTCACATTTGCCGTCTGGTCTATCTGGGGTCCGGAACCGGCGCTTGCGTATGGTTTGGTCAATGCCGTCGCTGTGCTCATTATCGCCTGCCCCTGTGCGCTCGGTCTTGCCACGCCGATGTCGATCATGGTGGGTACGGGCAAGGGCGCGCAAAATGGCATATTGATCAAGAACGCCGAAGCGCTCGAAACTCTGGAGAAAATCGACACAATCGTCGTCGATAAAACCGGGACATTGACCGAGGGCAAGCCCAAGCTGGTTTCAGTCGAACCGGAGAAGGGTTTTGACGGCGACGAAATGCTCGCCCTTGTTGCCGCAATCGAAATGGCGAGTGAACACCCGCTGGCAGCCGCAATTGTAACCGGCGCGAAGGACAAGGGGCTTTCGTTTGAAGCAGCAACCGATTTCCAGTCGGTGACCGGAGAAGGTGTTGAAGCCAGCGCAGGCGATAAGCGCGTCGCTATAGGCAATGAAAAAATGATGGACCGGCTTGGTGCCACCAGCGCGGAGCTGATTGCCAAGGCGCAGGATGGCCGATCGCATGGGCAAACGGTGATGTTTGTCGCTGTCGATGGCAAGCCTGCTGGTCTTATCGGTGTCGCCGATCCGATCAAGCCGACCACGAAAGAGGCGATCAAAGCGCTGCATAAAGCCAATATCCGCGTGGTCATGCTGACTGGCGATGCCGAAGCTACCGCGCAATCTGTTGGCAAGATGATTGGCATTGATGAAATCCACGCCAACGTCTCCCCCGAAGACAAGCACCGCGTCATCAGAGAGCTGCAAGCGGCGGGTAAAATGGTCGCAATGGCAGGAGACGGCATCAACGATGCTCCGGCCTTGGCAAAAGCCGATGTGGGCATCGCCATGGGAACGGGAACGGATGTCGCGATGGAAAGCGCCGGGATCACGCTGGTCGGCGGCGACTTGGCCGATATCGCCAAAGCGCGGCGGCTCAGCAAATTGACCATGGGTAATATCCGGCAAAACCTGTTCTTCGCTTTTATCTATAACGGGCTGGGCGTGCCGGTGGCTGCGGGCATCCTGTATCCATGGTCCGGTATATTACTAAGCCCGATGATTGCGGCGGCAGCGATGAGCTTTTCCTCAGTCTCTGTGATTGGCAACGCGCTAAGGCTCCGGTCGAAGCAGCTGTAACAGCACACGTCTCAAAGGAGCGGCAATTAACTTTATGAATGCGTTCATTTGGGAAATGCTGCCGATGACGACGAGCCTATTTAAAAGCATTTAATAATCTTGAACAGGAAGGAATGAAAAATAATGGGTAAAAAACCTGCAAAATCGATTGGCGAACGCTTTTTCTCTCTGTCACGCTGGGAAAATGAAGGCGGTGCGCAATCCAAAGAGAATGATCGATCACACCAAGACCCGGAAATGAACAACGCCGAACTGGTTCAGCTTGCGTGCGCGTTATTGCGCTGGAAAATATTGTGCTTGCGCTGCTTTCCGAAACTTCGGGCAAAACTCATGAAAAAGTGCGCGAAATGCGGAGCTGATTTCACCCCCGCGAAGATGCGAGGCAGCATCCTTTGACGACCGAAGCTGCACCATTCTTTCACTAGGATATATCAAGATTGACTGGCGAAAGGCAGGAAATGTGGATGCGTGTGTGGGTATGGCGTGGGTGATAGTTACGCTTGGTAAATGGCACTCTGCGTTGACAGCAACATAGCCAAATGGGGTACTCATACGGCTATAACTGCCAAATGTTAGGCAAAAACGGCAGCGTCAAGCTTGTGAGGCTATATTTTAGGTGTCCAAGCCCTAGCAAAATCAAGCGAGGAAATCTCCGCGATCAGCAAAGCAAATTACACCCAAAAATTTAAAGTAGAATTGACCCCGCCGAAGGTCGCGCATCGACGGGGCCAAAACGGCGAACCGCAATTTTCTTAGGCGTATGTGAGACGAGTCTTCACAGTCCGCTTACCATTTCGCACTGCGGCACCAATAAGACCAAAGCCCAAGATAAGCATGGCCCAGGTTGATGGTTCAGGAACAGCCGCCGCGATGGGCGAGGAAGTTGCATTCACAAAATTGGAAGAGCCGACCGTGCCAAATGTATTCACGCGATATTGCCTGGGTGTGCCCGAACTCTGCAAGAAGAAGCGAACGTCAAGTCCAGATGCAGTAAAAAAGCGAGTTCCGCTGCCATCAAGGAAACCGGGACCAGTCGTGAAGTAATTGCCATAAGTACCGCCTGCTCCAAAACCTGCACCCATCAGAACTGTAATAGCGGAGCCATTTACCATGCCTGTAATAGACAAGATAGAAAATGCTGTGTTTCCTGCAACGGTTTGGGCTGTATCAGAAGTTGTAAAGATACCACTTCCGGAAACGGGTGGACCGAAAAGTGGCGCACTGGTGGTAAAGTCAAACATGAACTCTGCCGCCGATGCAGGTGACGCAGATAAAGCTAACGCGAGCGCAGTTGCAGCGCCTGTATATAAATTTTTCATTATGATGCTCCCCGTTTACAAGGTTTCGAACCGATAGCCTACCTGAATAAAACTACCTGAATAAAAACTGCGCAGACCATTATAAATCTAAACGTAGGAGAGCGGACAAAGACGCATTAACTTTTTATTAAATGTTCGTGAGCGTGTCCCAAATTGGCACAGCTGGTTTTTTTAAGTGCGTTTCGTTGCTCAATTCTTTGGCAAAATGTTTTTTCATATTTGAGAGAAGAAGAAATCACCACCAACTATCAATCACTTAATGTCCCGTGGCATCAAGTAGATGCACGCGTATGCCAATTCATGTCCGCTACAGATCAGGTTTATAAATCTGAACCCAAGAAAGCATTTTCAGTGGCAAAAATGCTCTCACCTAAATTCTACATAGTTTGTGTATCGCGTGGATCGCACACCAAAGAGCGGCTGGATCGCAATCTGATCAGCTGTCTTAAGATGACTTATATTTCACCCTAAACTGGCTTTCGTATGCGGGGGTCACAGGTTCGAAACCTCTAAGCGGCACCATTCTTTCAGCAGGGTAAATCAGGATTGGCTTGCAAAAGGCCGGAAGCGCGGATGCATGCGTTGGTATGGCGTGGGTCATACGTGAACATTTTTGACGATTAATGATAATCTGGCCGAGTTTCTGTTTAAAACAAAAGCTGTGCATCGCAGGTTGCGATATAATTCTTCTCTTTGTCTGACATAAGCCAAGTTAAAGTATTTCACTTTTGTTTTTCAGGAGGAAAAGAAATTTCTGACGTCATCGCATATTCGCTAACAGGGCATTTAGGCCGGTATTCCTAATTCCCCGATAGAAGCACCAGAGGTATCCGCAGGACCGTACGCAAGTCTGTTGCATCATCGGTAGCCCCAACTTCGATGGACCAATTCAGACTGGCCCGGTCTGTGACCCGGTAGGTAACACCGAATAAAAGCCGTCCGATCTGCAGGTCGCGCGTTGTGGATTCGATGGATCCCATGTTGCCCGGCGACGGATCGATCAGCCGCGTACGGGTGCGCGTGCCGAATGCCCAGCTGTGGGCATAACCTAGATTCAGCGTGGTCCGCTGGTTGAACGAGATGCCGATGCCAGCACTGGCAGAAATGGCATCGCCCGGATCGACATAGTCGATAATTACGGGCGGAATTGTAGTATTAACGCTTTTCCCCAGATTGAAAGTATAGCCAAGCGTCCCGAACAGGACAACGGGATCCGTTGGCAAAATAGCTGTTATGCTGGGCGCAATACCCCAAAACCCTGCCCCCGTAGCTGCTTCTTGCGCGCGGCCAAAATCATCGCGTTCTATGGAAAACGGGTCTGTTCCTGTTGGAATTACGCCCTGCAGATTGGCAATCACGTAAGGTGAACCGTTGCCGCCATCGTTAAGCTGATAACGCGCGGTCAATTCGATATCGCCAATCCCGTTGCCCTTGACTGAATTATCGATGGTTGCCGCAGGATCATTGGGAGTGCTTCCGGCAACGGGCGCAATAATAGAGGTGTCCGAACGATATACATACGGCATACGGATACCCAGTTCGAGACGATCGGTAAGTCCGTATCGAAGAGCAGCGGATCCCGTTATCAGATCCTGGCGACTTTCGTTTATATCAAATACGCCGACCAAAACCGCCTCTACCAATTCAATACCGCGAAACACGGCGCGATTGCGATCGGCACGGGCATATTCAATCTGCCACTCGCTTGTCAGCTGTCCCTTGCGGGTCACCACGCTTCCCTGACTGTCGAGGACGGCAAGCTGTATCTGCGCTTCATCTTCTTCAGGGGCCTGCCCAACCCGTTCAAGTTTTGGCAGCGGTGTCTGTAACACCCCAGAAGGATCGCCTGCTGGCCCCGGGGCAGCGGCCTGTGCAGCGACGACACCCGGAGCGGGCAGAGCTGCGGATGCCTGTGCATGAGCATTTAAATCACGGCTCGCGAGACGATTTTCCAGATCAGTCAGACGCGCGTCCTGTCGGTCCAGTCGTTCTTGTTGCGCCTGTATCAGGAGAAGCGCATCCTCAAGCTGTTCTTGCGTATTTTTGGTTTGCATTTCTTGTTCCGCTAGTGCGGGAACAGACGAAATAAAAGGAACGGAAATGCCTATTGCCAGAGCAGTACGGAAAGAATTCATCCCTATTTCCCCCTTATTTACGAGTCAGTAAACCATCGATTATCAAGCTGTCAATTCGAAGTGCCCCCGATCCCAACAAGGTCGCTTCTGCATTGCGAAGATCAATATTGATGGAGGTCTGCGTATCGATTATCCGGTCGCTCCCCGCATTGGTTATGACGGATCCGAACGCATGCCCCGCCAGATGCCGGATGCTTATGTCGCTCGCTTGGAGTTGCGCGCTGGCCAAACCTTGCTGCGAGGACTGACTGATCGTGCCGTTGTCCGTTGCAATATCATGGCCGTTTGCAGACAATTCGGCAAACGCCGAATTCTCACCCGCTTCAGGAGGCGCAAAGGTGACACTGATTGACGGTGCATTTCGCGATTGCGTGATGTGAACGCCTGAACGACTGTCAAAACTGATAATCGGTGCTTCCGACGCGTTGCTCGTCGAAGTCGATGTTGCTCCGGAAGTCGGTGCGGCGACCGGTTCACCCGGTTTAGGTGCAAATACGGAAAACTGCGGAGATCCCTGATCCAAACGAAAAACGGTCCTGAGAACAATAGCGCCGTCGATGGCCGTTTGTGATTGCACCGTGAGGGCCACATCGACCCCGTTCGGCAGTTTGAAGCCGCCTCGGTGCGCCGAAAGCTCAATTTCCGGGAGCGGCACATATTCGTCGGCAAACACGCGCTCTTGATCGGACTGAGGAGCATCAGAATAGGTCGTTTGCACGTCATCAGCCAGAGGGGCATATTCGAGCGCTGCTGCAAGGGCCAGTAAGATCATCAGAAATCTCCGTAAAATGGGGCAGTTAGCGAGAGAGCCTGTTGACTGACAGGCTCGGTCATCAGCGAACCTGCTGGCGCGCGATTATACGCGCTCCATTGCGCCGCCCGATTGAATTTGTTTTTGGCAAGCTGCTGTTCGTTGGCAATCACGAAATATATGCCGTTCCATGCGGACTCAAAGTCTTTGCGATCCATGATCGTTAATCCTGTCGACGGATCGCCCAATAGGATTTCGGCACCGCTTACACCTTTGACGACCACAAAATGGCGATAATTCTTTATGGAAATCAGCGCTATTCCCGGAACGCCGGTTTCGGCTATTTTATCCAGAGTGACTTCATACCCGTTGGCATTGAGCCCGTGGCTGGCCAGCCAGCGTTTCATATCCAGCAAGGAGAAACCGACCTGGCGGATTTTCTGGCGATCGCCCTTTGCCCACATGCCGCGAAATGCATCATCTTCATCGACGGCAAAATCATAATGATAGCGTAATAAAGTCGCCAGAGCGGCCGAACCGCAGCTGAAATCGAATTGCTGTCGCGTCACACCTGAAAACCGCCTGTCAACAACGCTTTTCACATTGAGCGAATAATCCCCTACCGGCATAGCGGCCGCAATGAACTGCGGTGATGTCGTCGACGCCACCGTAGGGGCGCACCCTGTCAACAGGGTGCTGAAAAATATGTAGATCAAGCGCATTATTGCCCGGGACTGATCGATATGTTTACGTTCATGGACGCGTTTATGGCAACATTGTTGCCCGTATTGACATTCAGTATCGAAAGACCCGATAAATTCTGGAAAGCGTTGTCGGAGACTGTAGCGTTACCCGTGACAGAATTACTCCCCACGCTGTTGCGGGAAACCCCCGCCGTTTGCGTGGCGGTGGAAGTTTGGTTCACATCCTCCCTGCCGGCAATCGCACTCAGCATTTTATCATCAATTGCGCCAGCACCGAACAGATTATCGGCTGTATTTACGGATTGAAATATAGAGTCGTCGATCGCCAAACTGGCTAGCGTTTCGCTCGCGATTTCAGCTCCGGGTTCGTTTGCAAAAGCATTGGTCGTGATCGTGCCGAAGAATACGCCGGACAGGCACAAGGAAACTCCCGTTTTTAAAAATTTGGACATGCCAATTCTCCCGTCAAAAAAAAGTGCCAGCGGCGACATATAAATCGCCGCTGGCCAAAAGTGCGTTTCTTAGAACGATACATCGCCTGTGGAAACCGCCACGCTGACATTCGCATTTTGCGTCGCGCCTACGCCAGTATTCTGGTTGAGCGCCTGCATTCCGGCGAAATTCTGGAACGCATTGCCATCGTTGCTGATGCTGTTATCGATCGGCGCTGCAGGGCCATCACCGCTACCATATGTGACGGTAATACCCGTAACATAGCTGGAAAGCGTTGCACTTGCGACGATCGCACTATCGCCAAAGACATTATCGGATGTAGCTGTTCCGGTATCCGCAGAATTGTCATTGTAACTATCGCTAACGGAACTGTCGTTTCCGCTATCGGCAACCCGGATCGAGTTATCGGAATTGTCCGAATTGTCCGAATTGTCGTTCCCACTGTCGGCAACATCGATAGAATTATCGTTGAAGCTGTCATTGATGGAATTGTCATTTCCACTGTCGGCAACATCGATCGAGTTGTCATTGGTGGAATTGTCATTCCCACTATCGGCTACGGCGATGGAGTTGTCATTGCCGCTGTCGTTGGTGGAATTGTCGTTTCCGCTGTCGGCAACGTCGATAGAGTTGTCGTTCCCGCTATCATTGGTGGAATTATCGCTGCTGTCGTTGACAGAGCTACCCCCGTTGGCAGCAAAACGACCGCCATTTGCCGACGTATTTGTGGAGTTGTCATTGCCACTATCATTGGTGGAATTGTCATTGCCACTATCGGCCACCTGTATGGAATTGTCCGAATTGTCATTGCCGCTGTCGGCGACATCTATCGAATTGTCGTTTTGACTGTCGGTATTTCCGCTATCCGCGACATTGGTCGAGTTGTCGTTGAAGCTGTCATTGATAGAACTATCATTCCCGCTATCTGCAACATCGATCGAGTTGTCATTCCCGCTGTCGGCGGTGTTGGTCGAATTGTCGTTTCCGCTGTCCGCGACGTCAATCGAATTGTCCGAATTGTCATTACCGCTATCCGCAACATCTATCGAATTATCGGAATTGTCATTACCGCTATCGGCAACATTCGTGGAATTATTCGAATTGTCGTTTCCACTGTCGGCGACATCGATAGAGTTGTCATTCCCGCTATCGGCAGTGTTGGTCGAACTGTCGTTCCCACTGTCCGCAACATCGATCGAATTATCCGAACTGTCGTTTCCACTGTCCGCAACGTCGATCGAATTATCCGAACTGTCGTTTCCGCTGTCGGCAACATTCGTGGAATTATTCGAATTGTCGGTATTGGTCGAAGCAGACGATCCATTATTAGCGCCATTCTGACCGGCATTTGCAGCGCTGTTGTCCGAACCGCTGGAATCCTGCGCGGCAGCAACTCCTGGAATCGCAACGAGCAGCGCCGCTGCCGATACAGACCGAACGAGCTGATTTTTTGTCAATTTTATCATGGTAAGCATCCTTTTATATTAGCCTAAGGCGCAACGGTGAAATGAAAGACTCACTGTCGTCGCGGCGCTTTGAAAATAGCGCCCTGCATTACTAGGATGATCGGAAGCAAAACCTTCCCCTCGCTTGGGAATTAACTTTGCCCTAATCCGGTAGCTTTCTCTCCCCCCATATTGGGGTCAGAAGGGTTTGGAATGACAAGGCCAAGTTGTGCGAACAGAGCTTTTTAAAAGCAGACATACCAATTCCGCCTGCCTGTTTGTATCGGTTTTCAAAAATACTTGTTTGAGATAAGAGCGAGCAGTCTGTATTTTGACACGCAATTCTTTTGCAGCATCCTGCAATGTACAGCCATTAGCCAGCCGACAAGCCAGTCGCGACTCCACTGGAGACAAGGCGTAAAGTTCGCACACGGGCATAATAAGAAAATCGATATCCGATTGCGGATCTATAAGGTTGATGACGGCAACCGTGCCTGCATTTTTTATGGTCGGAAAATTGCTGCCAGAAACCGTCGCGATAAGAGGTCGCTTTAGTTTGCGGTTAATTGTTACTACGGGACTGCAATGATTGCCTTCGAACTGGGGCCGTTTGCCAATGGCAAAAACATGCTCGATTGCAGCCTGTATGCGTAGGGTTTCTGAAAAATTGGCGCAAGCGAGCCGGTTGTTACTAAGCCAAAGTCCATTGTCGGCAATGATTAATCTTTCCGCCGCATCATTCACAAGGATAATATGGCCATCGGCATCAACCAAAATAGTTCCAGTTTCGCTGTTATTGATAGCCGCCATAAAGGCTTCCTGGCGAACATGTTCGTTCATTTGAAGATCAAGAATTTTGAAAAACGCATCGGCCGTAGGCATGAGATGCACCGCCGCGGTATTCGCTCGTATACGATCATGCGACTGAATCCGCCAGAATAAAGCCGTAATTGTAACCAGGGTTTTGTGTGCGAAGAATTTGATCGTCAGCAATTCTCGCGAAGTGCCTGTTTGTTCAGGGGCAACCCAGAACAGTTTCGTTTCGATGTTTTCAGCGGAAAGCGAAGCCTGCGCTGCATCAAACATTTCCTGTTCAATGATGGGATTTTCAAAACAGCTTTTTGGTTCGTTTATAAATCGCGTTTTACGGTCAGGATAATGCAGCGCGATCAAGATTGCATCCGCAGCCAGTTCTTTTAGTATTTCCTTGGCAAAATCGCCAAATGGTTCATGTATTTCATCCGCAAAGTCAAACTCTTCAAACTCCAAAGAAGAATGCACAAGCATTTCTGGAGAAAAAGAATTCGCAATTGATTGAACCATTTCGACAGACATAAACCCTCTCCACGCATGCAAAGCCCCTCTATTGAGGGTACATTGCTGTTAAATTTACATGCGACCCAGCAAACTAAAACGTTGCTGAATTTTCGAATAGGGAAATTCCGCTGTCGTTTTGCAGGCTGGCAACCAAATATGCGACTCGATAACCCACTTTATGTTTTTTTTGTTCTCCGGTAAAGCGAAAATACCTCGAAATCCTACTATTTGCAGCTAGTTCATATAGATTAGCAACATAGATTGCATTTCACATTTTTTCCTTTTCGCATTATTCATTTAATATTCATTGTATGAAATCGTCACCAGGCCAATATATTTTTCAAGGGCGATATCGTGATTGCGTGCCAGCACGAAGAAGGCGCTGTTAGGGACGATCCTTGGTGGCTATTCGTGAGACTATCAGCCAACGCCTGAATGCGCTCTGTTTCCGTTTCTGAATACATCCGCCCTCAGGGTAAATTAAAGGATTTGCGCTCTAAAGAGTGATGCAAATTTGCCTATCCTTGCTCACAAACACTTAAATGAGGTGGTAAAAGGGGCGAGAACGCTCTTGGTGCGCTTGCTAGCTGATGCGGGAAATTCATAAAGTAAGGCTTTTTTGCTTTAGTACCTACTACCTCATCATTAAAGCAATGCCGCAATCATCTTTTGCTGGAACGCGCGCGCATTATTTTGGCCCAAACGCAATTCGTCCTCATGCAAATGCAGTGTGGAACGGCCACCTGCCATCACCATTCCGGCATCGCAAGAACCGCACAGCGTGGTCAGGTCGTGAACAGCGGTGATGAGCGTCAGTCCTTCACTGACCATGTTTCTTAAGGCACTTCTCACATCGAATGCAGCCACAAGGATCGAGCCAATTAAACGGTTCGTCCAGTATCATAATCGGAGTAGGTTTGGCGAAGGCAGCCCACACATAATTCTTATGCTGATACCGAAATAATTCTATCACTGACTTTGAGAGTAAACGATTTTTATCATAGGTCGTTAACGCAAAAACTCTCATCCGCAGTATATTACATTAATCGTGATGCTCCACCTCGCCGCCGACGATGCTTGCCCAAGGCCATTTGCGGCGCTCATAAACCGAATAAACCGGATCCGGCAGCTCAGCTTCTTCGAACGCTCCTATCGGGACGGCAACAACATCGGGGAAGCTGTCAATTTGGTATGCGATCGTCGATCCGCAGTTCGGACAAAACTGATAGCTAAGTGTGCTCCCGCTATCGGCCTTTCGTGTGAACATGCGAAATTTGCCTGAGACGCTGACGCTAGCGGCTGCAAAACGCGCCTGCGCGGAAAACGCGCTTCCGGTCCGGCGCTGGCACTCGAGGCAGTGGCAAACCGATACGCGCACCGGATCGTCGGCGCATTCGGCCCGCAACCGTCCGCAGCGACAGGTTGCTACGCGCATGATACTTCGCCTTTCTGGTTCATATCTGTGGAGAGAAGCTTGCGAATATATCCCCCGAAATCGTCAGGCCACCGATCAACAAGCGCATAGAAAATCTCTTCCTGTGCCGAATAGAGCGCACGCAGCGCATCTTCATAGCCCAGCATGTCACCGCATGCGGCCTGCATGAACCGATAGGCCTTGTCGCGGCGTTCGCGCTGCGTCAGCCCCTCGGCACGGGCATTGTCGACAAGTCGCCGCAGCGCCGACGACGCGCCACCCGATTGCCGCGACAGCCATTCCCAATGTCGCGGAAGAAGCGTCACCTCGCGCGCCTGGACGCCGAGTTTGGGCCGACCCGCACTGCGCGGTGCTATATTCCGGTAATCGAGATCAATGATCGCGCCCGACAGGTCATCGAATACCAGGACAGTACCATCCTGCTCTGAGAGTCGATCCTTGAGTATCCTCGTCACTGCGTCGCGGTCACCGAAAGCGATCTGCTTTCCGCACAGAAATGCTGTAACACTGGACCCCATGCTCATGCTCCTATGGTTGAAGCAGTCATATTACATCCGGGTAAAATAATGTCAATATTGTCCGGGTAATATTTTGCAGTCTGCTTTTGCTGTGCGCAATAAGCATAAATCTGGACAAAACCAAACCGAAGATATGGACAAGCTCCGGGTTATTAAAAATCTCTTATGGTAAAATTTCCTATCCGCTTTCAAAGGATTAAACAGATATAACCGATTGCGAAGATTAATTACCGCTTTCCACACGATACTGGACATTGATTGATTGACTCGGTTTGGCAGGGATCACGTATTTAACTAAAGCTCGCTGCTCACGTCACTGGTTGCAAAGCCCCAGATGAGCTTGGCCCAGTTGCTCCACATATGCGCTTCGTGCATAGTAAAGCTCAGCAGTTGATCCAGTCCGTTCTGATCATATAGTCTGCCTCCAAGCAATACCGCCCGAATGCGTCTGGTATGGGCGATATCCGCAAGTGGATTCCCGTCAAGGAGGACAAGATCGGCTGCCTTCCCGACCTTCACCGATCCATATCTCGATTCAAGGTTGGCATAGCGCGCGGCCTCTATCGTCGCCGATCGCAAGACTTCGGCCGGAGTCATTCCCGCCTGCACAAGATGTTGCAGCTCGTCGTGATAGCGAAAGCCGCCGATTGCAGTATCGGTACCTACGAGGATCTTTACACCGCCCCGATGCGCCTCCCCCGTTCGTCGCAGACCAAGATCGAAATATCCTTGCAGCGCTACCTCACCGCGTTTCCCCGGATAACGGGAAGAAGTGGCGGATAGATCGTCATTAAATGCGAAGCGCGAGAGCGGATCGAGATAGTCCAGCCGGGGGTCGGTTACGAACGCCGGGTCCGCCGCACGAGCGTCTTCCTCGCGTGTCACATGCGTCGGGACCAGCCAGACGTCCGTTTCGCGCAATGTTTCGATCGCTTTGGCGCACACGCGCGCGTCTTGCTGACGCAAGCTCTTCTCCATAGCAGAGGTCGGGTTCAATTTGTCAAGCCTACCTTCTCGCCAGCCGCGCGCGTCTTGCATACAATGGCGGATCAATATGTGGCCATGTTCAAAGCTGCGCTGTCCGGCGCTGATGGCTTCATCAAGAGAGATCGCTTTCGGCAAATGCCCGACCAGCGGCTTGCCACTTTCCTGCGCCTGATTCGCCAGTGCGAAATACGTTTCCCGCGATAGCCGGTCGTAGACCTTGATCGCGTCGATCCCGCGTGCACCATAGATGGCTGCTGTATCGACTGCCGACCTCGCGCTCATTTTCGGATCGTTAAAATAAAAACTGGCGACATTGACGAAGCGTGGGCTTGCCATCTGGCCTGCCGCTGCCGCCCTGGTCCAGCGGCGCTTGTCGCCAACACATGCAATCAGTGCATCGCTAGGCGACGGACAGTCCATCATATCGCGGACCCCGGTAACACCATTGGCAACGAATAACGGCAGGTGCAGCTGGGGGGAAAGCTGGAAACTGTGCATATGCATATCCCAGAATCCAGGTAGAATATACGCACCTTTACCGTAGAACACTGCCTCGCCGGGTTGCGCTATCAAACTTGAATCAATCTGCGCGATCGTACCATCCACAATACGCACGCGTGTCGTATTGCCGACCGTCCCGACTTCAACATCGATGACGCGAACATCGACCAACAGCCGGTCATCAGGCCCTGTGGGCAACGGCGCAGAGTGTGTTGGCCAAAATACGGCAGCGAAGAACAGGGCCAACAATGCGACAACGCTAGCGAGGAACCCCAAGACAAACTTACGAACCATAGTCATCAACCTCCTGTCGCACCAAATTCGAGCCGCGCTTCATAGGTACAGTTTCTTACCGGGACTGTCATATTGGATCGCATTAGCCAACATGTTTGCAAGGATTGCCTCGGCAATTTCCTTTGGTACCGTATAAGTACGAGTGGACCAATGCGTTGATATTTGAGAGGATGATTCATTCCGATATTGCATGCGCGCTGTAAGTTTGCGCATACATAATTTACAATTGAAAGGATAATTTCTATGCTGAAAGATGGCCCGCCACTTGGAAATGCCGAACTGGTGCAACTTCGCACGCGTATGATTGCGATGGAAAATACGGTCATCGCGATGTTGGCAAGCCACTCGGAGGATGCCCGCGCGAACGTGTTGAATCTATCCGAAATTATTCTCCCCGATGCCGATGCAACCCAGCACCAACTGACAATCGACGCGTCAAACCTAATGAAACATTACGTAGAGCGCGCCGCCAAGATCGGTCAGTCTTAACATCAGATTGACTTCCGCCCTTCGCAGACAGTATTTATCTTCATGTTAGCAAGCCTTTCCGCTTTCGATAGCAGAGTTGCCCTCATTTCTTTCGGATAGCTTTCACCTCTCCCCCGCTCTTGGCAATCTCAACGTCGAACGTGATATCATCCCCGGGCTCTATGTCAGCCAGTAAAGCTGCATCCGCATCAAAGGTCATGGTCATGGCAGGCCACCCGGCTTCGGGAATCGGGGCATGGGCTATGGTCACTTTACCCGCGGCTTGATCGATCTGGGTGACGCTGCCGTCGCTCGTCGCCATAACAGGATGTTGAGCGCTTGCCACTTTGGCTTGCGAACGCGCGCTGTCGGTATTTTGATTGCGATCTCGCAGTTCTTCTGCGTTATTTCCGCAGGCCGATAGTGCGGCCAGCGCGATCGCGCTCGTCAGTCTTGGCAAAATATTCATATCGTTTCTCCTTCAAATTGGTTGTTGTCTTTCTTACGCAGTTCCCGTTGTCGAAGCAGCAGATAGGCCGCTGGTACAACGAACATGGACAGAAGCGGAGCTGTAATCATCCCGCCCACCATCGGCGCCGCGATACGCCGCATGACTTCAGACCCGATGCCGGAACCGATCAATATCGGGAACAGACCCGCGAGAATGACCGCCACGGTCATGGCTTTGGGTCGGACCCGCAACAGCGCGCCTTCACGCACGGCTTGCATAATGTCGCCCGCAGTCGGTGCGTTCCCTTTTTCTTGCAAAGCCTGCTTCAGATAGATCAGCATGATGACACCGAATTCTGCCGAAACTCCCGCCAAGGCGGTAAAGCCGACGGCGGTCGCGATCGACTGGTTCACGCCCATAAAATAGAGCAGCCACAAACCACCTGTCAGGGCGAATGGCAATGTGGCCATAATGATGAGCGCTTCGTCAAACCGGCGAAATGTGAGATAGAGGAGCAGGAATATGATCGCCAACGTTGCGGGAACGACGATCAAGAGCCGATCCTGCGCACGTTGCAGATATTCGAACTGCCCTGTAAAGGACACGCTGACGCCAGCTGGCAGGTCGACCTGTTCATCAATGGCGGTCTGCAAATCATCCACGACCGACACCAGATCACGGCCGCGAGAATCGATATATATCCATGTCGACGGACGACCGTTTTCAGACCGCAACATGGGCGGTCCGGCGCTGATGCCGATATCGGCTAGATCGCCTAGAGTAACCTGCTGCCCCGCCGGGGTCAGAACCGGAAGCGTGCGAAGATCGCTCAAGCTATCCCTTATTTCTCGGGGGTAACGCACGTTGATCGGATAGCGCGCCAGTCCCTCCACCGTTTCGCCGATATTGCGGCCCCCAATGGCACTCGCGACGATCGACTGGACATCGGAAATATTCATGCCGTACCGCGCCGCCGCGAGGCGGTCGATGTCGACATCGATATACCGACCGCCGGTCAGACGCTCGGCCAGCGCCGACGACACGCCCGGCACTTGCTTGGCCACCGCCTCCAGTTTCTGCGCCGTTGCATCAATGCTATCCAGGTCATTGCCCGACACCTTGATTCCAATCGGGCTTTTGATGCCAGTGGCCAGCATTTCTATCCGGTTGCGGATCGGCGGTATCCAGAAATTGGTAATCCCCGGAACCTGCACAGCCCTATCGAGTTCCTTCACCAGCTTGTCAGGCGTCATCCCGGCGCGCCATTCGCTGCGCGGCTTGAACTGGATGGTGGTTTCGAACATCGTCAGCGGCGCAGGATCGGTCGCGGTATCGGCCCGGCCTGCTTTGCCGAACACGGTTTCAACCTCGGGTACGGTTTTGATCATGCGGTTGGTTTGTTGCAATAGTTCCGAAGCCTTGGCGGGAGACAGTCCGGGCAATGTATTGGGCATATAAAGCAAGTCGCCCTCGTCCATTTGCGGCATGAATTCTCCGCCCAATTGGCTGACCGGCCAGGCGCTGGTCGCAAACACCAGCAACGCGATCACCAGAACTTTTTTCGGATATTTGAGCGACCAGTCCAAGGCGGGCTGGTAAATGCGGGTCAGAAAGCGGTTAACCGGATTGGCCTCTTCCGACGGTATTTTGCCGCGAATGAAATATCCCATCAAAACGGGGATCAAGGTCACCGATAATATCGCCGCCCCGGCCATCGCATAGGTTTTGGTAAAGGCAAGCGGAGCGAACAAGCGACCCTCCTGTCCTTCCAGCGTGAAAATCGGCAGGAACGAGAATGTGATGATCAGCAGGCTCAGGAATAACGCGGGCCCGACCTCGACGGACGAATCCACGATCAGTCGCCAATGTTCCTGCAGTGGTATCTTGTCGGCGTCGTGATCGCTTCGCCATCGCTCCAGATGCTTGTGCGCATTTTCGATCATAACGACCGCGGCGTCCACCATGGCGCCAATGGCAATGGCGATCCCGCCCAGCGACATGATGTTCGCGTTAATCCCCTGAAACCGCATGACCAGAAAAGCGAACAATATGCCGAGCGGTAATGTCAGCACCGCCACCAACGCTGATCTTATATGCCACAGGAAAAGCGCGCAGACGATGGCAACGACGATAAATTCTTCGATCAGTTTTTCTGTCAGGTTGTCGACCGCGCCGTCAATCAGTTCGGAGCGGTCATAGACCGTGACGATTTCCACACCGGGCGGAAGGCTGGCCTTGAGCTCTGCCAGCCGGGTTTTGACCGCCGCTATCGTTTCGCGGGCATTTTTGCCCGAGCGCAGAATGATGACCCCGCCCGCAACCTCGCCCTCCCCATTCAGTTCGGCTATACCGCGGCGTATTTCCGGGCCAAGCTGCACACGGGCAATATCGCCCAGCACCACGGGGATACCGCCCGCTTCGGTTTTGAGCGGAATAGACCGAAAATCGGACAGGTTTTGCAAATAGCCGCTCGCGCGAACGATATATTCGCGTTCAGCCAGTTCGACGATCGACCCGCCGACTTCGGTATTGGCGGACTGAATCGCTTTAATGGCCGTGTCCTGATCGATCCCAAACGACACCATTCGGTCAGGATCAAGCACGATCTGATACTGTTTGACCATGCCGCCGATCGAGGCGACTTCGGCCACCCCCGGTACGGTTTGTAGCTCGTACCGCAAAAACCAGTCCTGAATACTGCGCAGATCGGATAAATCGTTCTGCCCCGTTCTATCGACCAGCGCATATTCATAGATCCAGCCCACCCCGGTCGCATCGGGTCCAAGTTCGGGCATTACGCCTTCGGGCAGATCCCCTTGAACGGAACTCAGATATTCGAGCACGCGCGAACGCGCCCAGTAGAGATCGGTGCCATCCTCGAACAATATATAGACATAGCTATCGCCGTTGAAAGAGTAGCCGCGCACGGCCCGGGCTCCGGGAACCGACAGCATGGTGGTCGCCAGCGGGTAGGTGACCTGATTCTCGACAATTTGCGGTGCCTGTCCAGGATAGGGTGTGCGGATGATCACCTGCACGTCGGACAGGTCGGGTAAGGCATCGACCGGTGTGGTGCGCACGGCCCATATGCCTGCCGCAAGCAAAGCGGCCATGATGAGCAGCACCAGTGCCCGCGCCTGAACGCTGGCGCGAATGACCTTACCGATCATTGCGCTACCTGTGTGCGCTTGATGCTGGTGACGGTGACGACGGAGCCAGACTTTTCAAAGGTGAAATCGACTGGATCGCCTTTTTTGAAGCCGCGCATCATAGCCGGTTTGGCGAGTTCGAAACTCATTGTCATGGCTGGCCATTTGATAGCTGGTACAGGACCGTGCGATAATATCACGGCGTCGCCCTTGATCGCCTCGATCTTGCCCGAAGCTTTATAACCCCCTGCCTTTGCCGGTCTGGCGGGCAACTCTCCTTGCAAAGGCCGCACATCGATGCCTGAAAGGCTGGCTTCGGAATCGACCAGGAACTGTCCCGATATTATCACATCCTCGCCCGGTGACAAACCCTGGAGAATCTCGGTCTGGCCTCCGCCTTCACGGCCGATTTTGACCTCGGCGGGTCTGTACCGGCCTTTGCCGCTGGCGAGCATCACCAGCGTTCTTTCGCCCGTCTCTATGATCGCCTCGCTGGGCACCAGGATCGCGGGATTGGTATTGGTTACCAGATCGACCGTCGCAAACATTCCGGGGCGAAGCTGGCCGCGCGGATTGGGGAGTTCGATCAGCGCGGTGAGCGTTCGGCTTTCGGTCTGCGCGGCAGGCAATATCGCCCGGACCTTGCCTGTAAACGTCTTGCCGGGAAAACTGGAAAGCTCGGCGATGGCGGTTTGTCCGGGCCGTACGTCCGCCACGCGCGCCTCCGGTACAGCGCCATAGAGCCAGACCGTCCCGAGCCCGTTTATTTGAGCAAGCGATTGGCCGGACGATAATGTCATACCCGGTCTGACGCTCAGCGTATCGATGGCACCGCTGACGGGCGATCGCACGGTGTAGACCGTTTGTTGCCTGCCGGTCCGGGCAACCTGCCGTATCAACCCCTCGGGCATACCCAGAAGGCGCAACCTCTCGCGTGCGGCATTGGCAAACGCACTGTTTCCGCTTTTTGCCAACGCAAGATATTCGGCCTGCGCGCCGCCCCAATCGGGCACCAGAATATCGGCGATCGGTGCGCCTGCGGATATCACATCACCGGGTGCACGGCGATATGTGCGCTCGACAAAGCCTCCGGCACGCGCCTGTACAATGGCTATATCGCGCTCGTTATATTCGATCGTCCCCGTGATGTTCAGGCTGTTTTCGAGTGTGCCAACCCTGGCCTTGGCGGTGCGTATGCCAAGATTCTGGGCGATGCGCGGGTTGATCGAAATGCCCGGCGCAGCTTTGGAATCGTTCGCTTCATCTGCATATTTCGGCACCAATTGCATATCCATAAACGGCGATTTTCCCGGCTTGTCGAATTTCTGATCGGGAAACATCGGATCGTAATAATACAGTACTTCGCCCTGACCATCAGCCATCTCCAGGGTGTCTTTGTCACCCGATCCGGTTGTGCCAAGCCAGTATCCCCCACCGGCCGCCAGTACAGCGGCAAGAATTGCAAATGCGCCCCATCGCGCCTTTTCCGTAGCGGGAATCTTCATGGCATATTCCTGTCATAAGTAAATTTGATGCGAATCGTGTCGCGCACGAGTGATGCTTCCCGGTCGAGAAGATCGATTTCAGCTTCTGCAAGCGCAATCACGGCATTCAGAGCCGTGCCAAGATCGACGCGGCCCGCACCGTAGCTGACCCTTTCCAGTTCCGCCTGTGTCTTGGTCAACGGGACCAGAATGTCTTTCGATCGATCCCAGTTTTCGCGAAGTGCGCGGTTGCCCGCTAGGTCACCGGAAAGCTGCGCAATCAGCTGCCGCTCCACATCCTGGGCCTCCAGCCGTGCCGCATTGGCTTCGAGTATGCGTGCATTGATCAGCGGATCCTGCCTTTTCTTTGAAAATAACGGAAGATCGATAGTCACGCCAAGCGAAACATAGCTGCCATATTCCGGCCGCCGCTGGGTAAAGCTGGCATTGACCCCGAAATCGGGTCGCTTGTTCGCGCGCGCAAGATCGATATCGGATTCGGCGCGCTGTATTCGTGCTTGCTCCACTTCCAATATAGGGAGGGCATCAATTCCGCTTCTCAGTTCGGATGCTTCAAGAGAGATAAGCGGCGGCCGGCCGGATATTTGTGGATTTTCAAGCCCTGTCCATCGCGACAGAACTGCTTGCGCCTTTTCCAGTTCGGCTTGGAGCAAGCTGCGCCGGTCGGCAAGCCGTGCCTTTAATCGCTCCGGTTCGAACGCTTGAGACGGCCGTGTGGCGCCCGATGTGAGCCTGGCGGCGGAGGTCGCGGACAGATCGTCCAGGCTTTTCTGTAGTAAAGTCAGGATATCCAAACGCTGTTTGACATAATAGACATCCACCCACGCGAGCGCGGAATATAACCCGATATCCTGTATTTCCGCGGACTTTGCCGCACGCGCTATACCAATATCGCTTCGCGCCTGATTTACGCGGGCGCGGCGTTTCGCGGCATTGGGAAATTCCTGCGACACGCCGATCCTGCCGCGCGGGAACCCGTCGCGTCCGGGACGAAGAGACGGCTCGAATGGGCCCGCGACTCTCTGATCCAATAAATCAATGCTGAGTTTCGGGTCAGGCAACTGGTTGGCAGGTAAAAGTTTGCTTTCGGCAGCCTCTACCTGAAGCGATCGCGCTTCGATTGTCGGGGCAGTTTCAAGCGCACGCTCGATAGCTTCCTCAAAATCGATCGGTTCTGCAACAGCGGGAAACGCTGCAATCCCGAAGACAAGAGTGTAGACACATACAGTGTGAAACCGGATGTGGGAGTTTTTCAATGTGCGTTTTATAATCATCTTAACCGCTCGCATGGTTGCAAGTTACAGATCAGGATCGAGTAGACGGATTTCGCCTAGCTGCTCGATCGTTGAGCTTGAGTGGCACGAGACATTATCTGGCTGTGCAGATAAGACTATGCAGCAAAAGGAGGTCAGAGCGCGAGGCTCTGGCCTGCTATGCGATGGACGGTTTGGGGGGTTTTATTTCCGGAATGGCTTTATGCTCCATCGGAGCATATTGGTGTCCGAAGACGTGGTCAGGCGAAACCATGGCGATCCTGTCCACCATTTGGCTGCGGAAACCCGCCGTGGCTGGCGAATATGTACACTGAAGCATCAGAGCACAGTCATCATCGCCGCAAGGTGCTTCCTTCTTGTTTTCATCATCCGAGCCAGAGGCTTTCATATCAGGACAATCAGACATGGCCCTAAAATCTGGCGCATCCGCTGCAATCGGCTGGCACGGTGCATTGGCCAAAGCCTGGCCGGAAAATCCGATCAGAGCCAATCCCAATAGAAGCATATGGAGTATATTTCTCACCACCCCTTAAGTATTCGACTTTTCTGCTATACCGTCAAGGTATATTAGCGGTCATTACCGAAACAGGATTGCGAATACGGTTGACACAAAGAACATGGTTTCGGGATCGCTCGTATAAAGGATCAGACGTCCGCCGTGCCATTATGATGTTAAATAACGAACCAATACGAACCGTCAATCATGTTTTGTCTTAAGGCAGGGCATCAGGATCAGAATCTATAGTCTGAGAGATAACAGGAGTTTGAACTTGCCCGAAACTACAACAAACAGTCTTGCAAATTCCGACAGCCTTGGGACCCCAGAGAGAGGATATAGAAGCCACAATTATCGAAAATACATATTGGGGATGCTCCTTACGGTTTACATCTTCAATTTCATAGACCGCACGATAATCAATATCTTAACCGAACCCATTAAAGAATCATTCGGCGTCGAAGATTGGCAAATGGGGCTACTGGGTGGCCCCGCTTTTGCAATCCTCTACACGTTTGTCGGCATTCCTGTTGCCCGTTTTTCAGAGAGACACCACCGTGTGTGGATCATTGCCGCTTCGGTGGCACTGTGGAGCCTCATGACTGCTTTATGTGGGTTTGCGACTAGTTTTATTGCGCTTTTTATTTTCCGTATCGGTGTAAGCATCGGCGAAGCAGGGTGCTCGCCGCCCGCCAATTCCATCATTGCAGATTATTTCGTCCCTTCAGAACGTTCCACAGCGGTTTCGGTCTATGCGCTGGGGATTCCTCTTGGCGGTATGGTGGCCTATGTCTTTGGCGGTTTTATTGTCGGCAGTCTTGATGGTGCTTCAATCGGCGCGTTGCTGACCAGTTGGAATTGGACATGGGCTGCGAATACATTTGATTGGCAGAATATAGAAGGCTGGCGCGTGGCCTTTGTCGTTGTCGGAATTCCCGGCATCATTGTCGCAATACTCGTAAAAATGACGATCAAGGAACCTCCCCGCGGCTATACAGATCCGCCAGAGTTACAGAATAAAGAGCAAGTTAGCTTTCGTGAAGTATTGCAGATATTGACTGCCAAACCGTCCTACTGGCACGTCACAATCGGGGTAACTATCGCATCGTTTGTCAATTACGGCGTGGGTCAGTTTTTCGTTTCCTTCCTGATCCGCACACATGAAATGTCGCTCTTCGATGCGTCGGTAAAAGTCGCGATGGTATTGGCCGTGATGGCCTCCATCGGCACGTTCATGTCCGGCTATCTGGCGGATAAATATGGGGGGCGTTTTCCCAAGGCGCTCGCCTGGATTCCGATGATTGCGTTGCTGGGTTCTACGCCAATGTTTATAATCGGCTATTTACTGGAATCCTTATGGCTGGCCATTCCGATTTTGATGATCGGCCAGATGCTGCTTTATACTTATCTTTGCCCGCTATATGCCGTACCAAGCGGTGTTGTGGATAGCCGTATGCGTGCCACTTCCGTAGCAATAACATTATTTATTGTTAACCTGTTTGGCTATGGCCTGGGGCCACCGCTGATCGGCGGGCTCTCGACAATATTAAATTCAACATTTCTGTCCGGCATAGACCCAGGCCTAACGTTGGAAGCCTGCAAAGCGACAAATCTGGCAGCGACTGTTCAGGCCGTTTGCGATACAGCCAATGCAAGGGGGCTGCAATGGTCCATGATTATTTTCAAATGCCTCTACTTATGGGCGGTTGTTCACTTCTATTTGGCCAGCCGCACCATTCAGCGCGACATGGGCCGGTGATCGCAATGGAGGGGGGATACAAATGTTTCTTCCCCCTCTGGTAGCAATTGCCGAGGAAAATGGTATCATCAACGGGTTTTTGGCCAATCCCCGGGCCCCCCTGCTCCGGCATAATGGCCTTTCTGTTGAACCGAATACTTCCAGTTTATGGCATAGCCACCTACGGCCATTTTCGTGCATTTTCCCATTTCCTTGAAAAAGGGATACATCCTATCGGCCATAGGCTTTCACTTGGTGACTCTTATCGCTCGAATTTCAATCCGATCCAGAATGTTTGCGGTGTTCCCAAATCGGTGGCGTCGCCGCTAATACGGGTGACGACTTTCTCGTCGAAAATATTTTCCGCGCGGCCAATGCCTGAAAAACCCGCTCCCAATGGAACCGACAGATAAGCATCCAGCGTCAGTGCGTCGGGTAGCTTCACGCTTTCGAGATCGTCTTCGAACTGGCTGCCAATATAGCGCAACGTGGCGGAAAAGCGCAGATCGTCCGAGGGTTGCCAGGCAAAAGTGGCGCTGCCCAGATATTCGGGCGACTGCGCGGGCCGCAAGCCGTCGAGCGCAGCAGACGTTCCCGATCCGCGCACCTTGCTGTCGCTATAGGCGCCCGATGCGCGCAGGCTGAACGCATCTTTTTGCAGCTTAGCGGCGAGTTCGATTCCCTTGGCGAGAATGGAATCCACATTCTGCCGCTGACGCAAGTTCGGCCCCAAGGTTACATTAGCGATCGCATCGTCCAGCCGGTTTATATAAACCGTGGCACTGAAATCCCAAAAAGCCGAAGGCGTATAGTCGAACCCGATTTCTGCCCCGCGCAGTTTTTCGATATCCAGATTTTCGTTGGCCTGCGTCACGACCGGGAAAACGGCAAAGGGACGGTATAGTTCGTTGAGCGTCGGCAGGCGAAAGCCCGTATAGCCGGCGGCGCGCAGATAAAGTCCGCCTGGCGCATTGTATAAAAGCCCGCCGCGAAAGCTGCTCTGCCAATCGTAAGACCCGGCGAAATCCTGATCAACCGTGCGCACACCTGCGGCCGTGGCCGAACGGAAAAAACCGTCGCGGATCGACCAGTGGTCGGCGCGCACGCCGCCGGTGAGGACAAGATTGCCCAGCGTCCAGTCGTCCTCGACAAAAAATCCGGTGGTGACATTGCGCCCGCCGGCATTACGGCGCGCGGTGACCGCACCGCTGAATGCGTTAAAGGCATCTTCGAACAACTCGCCATCGGATATGCGCGTATCCACCCCAAAACGCAGCACATGGTCGTCGCCCACGGGCGGCCGGATTTCCAGCTTTCCGCCAAGCCCCGTCGAGGGGGTCTTGCGCTGGTCGAGTACCTTGACGAACCGCGTCGAGCTGATCACGACATTGGAAAAATTGCGCGCCTGTACGTAAGCCAGCGCGTCGATCTGCCACGGTCCGCGCGAAAGGAACCTCAGGCTCGCATCCTGGCCTTCACTCTCGCTGTCGGCCCCGGCAAAACGCAGCGTGCGATCATCGCGGAAAACGAGCATGCGCGCTTGCAGTTCGCTATCGTCCGATAGCGGCGCGACGCCGCGAATGCCCGCCGACCAGTTTTCATAAGCGGCCCGCACATCGGTGCTGTCGCGCAAGTTTTCAGGAGTCGTGAAAAACCCGTCGCCGCTATCATAGCGGCCGGAAACCGTGACAAATCCGCTGCCGAGTGATTGTGCTGCGTTGGTACTGATTTCTGCGGCGTCGTTGCTGCCGTAAAAGCCTTGTGCGGAAAGGCCCGGCAGACTGTTGAGACCCGCGCTTTCGAGCTCGATAATGCCCGCCACTGCACCGGCGCCAAAAGCACCGGCCCCGCCGCCGCGCGTTACGCGGGCGCTCGCCAGGCGGTCGGGAGAAAGGGCGTTAAAAGGGATATAGCCAAAAAACGGGTCGGCCTGCGGCACGCCATCGAGCAGCACGAGTGTGCGGCTGGACGCATTGCCCCCCAACGAACGCAAGGTCGCGCCCTGCGCCGATGGATTGGCCGAGCGGCTGTCCGAACGCCGGAACTGCTGGAAACCGGCGACATCGGCCAGAATATTCTCCAGCCTGTTCGAGGCCTCGCTCGTCAATCGGTCCTGATTGATTAGGACCGAGCCGTAAGCGGGGGTTCCGGGCGGCTGGGGCAGTGCAGTGCCGGTAACGACGATAACCGTATCGTTCTCGCCCTCTTCCGCGCGCGCGTTGCGTTCTTTGCATTCCGCAGATTCGCATTGCATGGACATGAGCAACAGTAAGGGCACGGTAACGGACATTCATTGGTTCCTTCAGAAAAGGTAGGTTTCCATAATAGAGGCGTGCCTTAGACAACAATAGTGATTGTTGGACTAGGAATGAAATATATGCGCCTGCGCTTATTTCGCCGACACAGTGCAAATTCTGTGTGTTGTACGTAGCTAAGCCTTTACATCGCCATCAATTTTATATGGTAGGCGGATCAGTGAAGATATGTCTGCACTCTCGTCGCGGCAGACGGCAATGCCATGCGTAGATGCTCCCAAAACGCAAAATATAATATGGCTTGCAGCTCGCCAAGTTCCTGCTAATGACTTGCAATAACGACAGCCCCAAGGAAAGATCAGATGTACATTCGCGCCTTCAGGACCGCAGCTCTATGTTCGGCATTGTCCACACTCACGTCAGCCGTCCCGCTTTATGCTCAGCAAAATGCGGACAAAGAAGGCCGTTCGCAAACCTTGCAGACGACCCGCGCCGGGGATACAATCATCGTTACGGCAAAGGCATATGTTCCGGACGAAAACCTTTCGGTCAATAAAACCGACATTCCCCTTATCCAGTCGCCGCAGTCTGTTTCGGTCATATCACGGGACCAGATCGATTTGCTCAACTTCATCGATGTGCAGCAAGCCGTGCGATATTCGGCCGGTGTGACAGGCGAAAATTATGGCCCTGATCTGCGCTATGATTTTCTCACAGTGCGCGGATTTATTCCCAAACAATATATTGATGGACTGGTTGCACCCTCCACGACCACGATTGCTTCAACCGGTGTCGACCTGTACGCGTTTGAATCGGTCGAAATCCTGAAGGGCCCGGTATCCGCGCTTTATGGCAGCACACCCCCCGGCGGAATTTACAATGAGACATCGCGCCGCGCCAGCCCCGTATTGGGCGGAGAAATTCGCGCAAAAGTCGGGACGGACGATTATTACGAGCTGGCCGGGACCATCACCGGCCCCGTTACACAGCGTATATCCGCGCGGTTGACGGGTCTCTATCTCAACCGGGGCGCGGAACGTGACTTTGTCGACGCGGAACGCATTTTGGTCGCGCCGACAGTTTCCATCGACATGGGTTCCGCGACAGAATTGACCGTCAGTGGATACTATCAAAAAGACACGGTCAACGGAGATACGAACGGTTTCCTGCCAGTCGAAGGAACACTATTGCCCAATCCCAATGGTCCGCTGCCGCGCAGTGTCAATTTGGGCGATCCCGGCAATCGCTACGAGCGCGATCAATATGCGGTCGGCGCATCTTTCTCTCACCGTTTCTCCCCCTATGTCTCTGTCGTTTCGTCCATCCGCTATAATGATTATGAGGAGCAAACGCCGCAAAATATATACGGTGGCGGCGGGTTCACCAATCGCACCGATCCGGGACGGCCTGATTTTTTTCGCACGGTCGGACGGTTCAACTTTACTTATGCGGAAGAGGTCGAAAGCCTGTCCTCCGATACGCGCATCGATGCGGAATTTGAAACGGGCGCGTTCACGCATAAAATAATTGCAGGCGTTGACTATCGCCGCGTTGTGAATGATGCGGCATTTGGCTTCTTTTTCGATCCAGCGCCGATCGATGCGTTCGATCCGGTCTATACACTTATCAACACGCCAGCCGATCTGTACCCGACACCGTTTAACGACCAGAGGCTGCGCCAGACAGGCATATATGCCCAGGATCACATTGGGATTGGCAATCTGTTCCTGACATTGGGCGCGCGCCACGATTGGGTGAATATAGAAAACGGCACCACGGATACGGAGACGGATCAAAGGGCGTTTACATGGCGGGCTGGCCTTAATTATGTTACCGACAGCGGCATTGCGCCCTATCTGAGCTATGCACGTTCGTTTGAACCGGTTCTGGGCATTGACGGGGTTACCAATCAGCCTTTCGAGGAAAGCCGGGGCGAGCAGTTTGAAGGCGGCATCAAATATGATGGTCGCAGGCTGAGCGGTAATATTGATCTATTTGCAACGGCGGCTATTTTCCATATTCGTCAGACAAATGTCGTGAGCACGGCCCCCTCCACGATACCGGTTTTCGGGACGCAGTCGGGCGAAGTCGAGGCAACGGGGGTCGAACTGGAATTCGTCGCTCGTATCAACGATCAGGTCGCGTTGAATGGCTCTTACAGTTTTACGGACAGCGAAGTGACCGCCAACGCCAATGTACCTGTAGAGATCGGCGAACCATTGCCTGTTACGCCGCGCCATCGCTTCGCCCTGTTCGGCAATTACACAGTGCAACAGGGTTCCCTGGGCGGCTTGGGAGTTGGCGCAGGGGTTCGTTACAGCAGCAAGAGCGCAGGCAGTTTACCCGGTCCATTCAATCCGGTCGTGTTTGCGGGCGATGCCTCGCTGCTGTTCGACGCCATTGTCAGTTATGATACGCCCGATTGGCGCTTTGCCCTGAATGGATCGAACATATTCGATCAGCGTTACGTTGGCCGCTGTGCCAGTGCGACCGGCTGCAATTTCGGAGCGGGACGGCAGGTTATCGCAACCGCCACATATAAATTTTAATCGATGGCAGCTCCTGTGGACCGGATACAATAAAGCGCAATGAAGACTAACACACTTCGCGGGTGGATTTTCATCCACAAATGGAGCAGTCTGATCTGCACGCTGTTTCTGTTCATGCTATGTGTGACAGGGCTGCCGCTTGTATTTCATGAGGAAATCGACAGCGTCTTTTCAGGGGAACCGGAAGCGATGGCTGCCCCTGCGATTGTTTTAGGTGAAGCAAGCATGCTGTCTCTGGATGCCGTGCTGGACACAACATTGGCACAGAGTGCCGGCGACGTGCCGCTGTATATGAGTTTCGATACTGATCGACCCGTTGCCAATGTCACTACCGGGCGTTGGCCCTCGGTAGCGGACGGCGATATGAGTTTTTTCCCCATCGATCGTCGTAGCGGAGATATTATCGCACCGGAGGTGGCCGGGGAGCAAGGCGTGATGGACTTCATCCTTCGCTTGCACACCGACATGCTTATGGGGCTTCCGGGAATGCTTTTTCTGGGCCTTATGGGATTACTGTTTGTCATCGCGCTCATTTCCGGCGTGTTTCTATACGCTCCTTTTATGGCGCGTTTGCGCTTTGGAGAAATTAGGCGAAAACGCAATTCACGGGCCACATGGACCGATGCGCACAACCTGATTGGCATTGTAACAATCACGTGGGCGCTTGTGGTCGGCATGACGGGTATCATCAATACGCTGACCGATCCTCTCACCGAAATATGGCAGGCTAGCGAACTCGATATAGGCACGGGTGCCAATAACGGCCGCGCCTATACCGGCAAACTTGCGTCGATCGATACCGCGCTTGCAACTGCGCGTGAAGCATCGCCGGGCAAGGCCATCCAGTTCATAGCCTTTCCAGGCGTCGCCTATAGCAATGACCGGGATATAGCCATTTTCATGCAGGGTGAAACCGAACTCACCAAGAGCATGTTGACGGTCGTACTTGTCAATGCCGCAACCGGCAAGCTTGAGGCGGTGCAGGACATGCCCTGGTATATGAAGACGCTACTCTACTCGCAGCCACTACATTTTGGCGATTATGGCGGTTTGCCGATGAAGATAATATGGGCAGTGTTCGATCTTGCCCTGATCTTTCTGCTGGGAACAGGTCTATATTTGTGGAAACGCAAATGGACACGGCGTGCTATCGATCTGGCCGTTACGGATTAGATTATGGCAGAACGGCGCTCACGAAACTCCCCACGCCAAATATGGACGATGCCGGTTGTCCTTGCAGTGCTGACAGGCTCAGGTTTGTTCTTTGCCCTTACGGGCGATCGATACATTGATAATACCGCAAATGCGGCTTTAGCGGTTCCCGCTATCGTGGCCGCTTTGGCGATTATCGGCACGCGATCGTGAAGCAGGTTAGCCGGTTCTGGAATATGCAGCATTAGCCGATCGCCAAGCAGCATGCAGGTTGGTTGTAGATATTATCACTGCATAGAAAAATCACATAGATTTGCATGCATTTCTTCTGCCTTTCCACGCCTGTAGCCAACTTGTCAGTGAAGCCTTTCGCCAACAAGACGTGCCGCAGATCGCCTCAATCTTTTGCAGTATCCGAGAGAAGCCGGAAGCCCCAGGCGGGCAGAGTGACGGTGTCACGTGCCTTGACCGTCACTGCATTACCGGTCTGAAATTCGGTATAGTCGCCGACGGGTAGCGCATCGGTCAGCTGGGCTTTGACCGGTCGTCCCGAAAGATTGAAAAGACCCAGAACCTTATTACCCTTTTCCTGACGTACCCAAGAGAATAGCTGCTGCGGCTGGTCATTCTCGACTTTCTGCATACGCGCCCCCCATTGGCCGTTTTCCAAGGCAGGATTTGCCTTGCGAAAAGCAATCAGATCCTTGAGCAGGCGGCCATAGGCACAGTTTCTGCCCTGGCTCCAATCTATCGGGTCTTTCTCGAAAAACTCCAGACGCTTGGCGTTGCAGGCTTCCTGACCGTTATGGATCATCGGAATCCCCTCGCCAACAAAACTGAGCGCAGTCATTGCTTCCAGCGCAGGACCAAAATTCTCGCGCATCGTACCTTCCCACGCATTGCTGTCATGGTTTTCGATATAAGGCATGCGCATCGCCTCGACCGGCCATGCGCTCTCGTTTTCGGCATAATATCCGTAGAACGCGGTCGCATCCGCTTTCCCCTGCGCGATATTTTTGGCGGTCACATGCCATTCCCAGGCATATACACCGTCAAACGCACGGCGAATCATTTCCGACGACTTCCACTCCGCCAGCATGAATACCGGCTTGATTGCATCCAGTTTGGCGCGCTCCATCTCCCAGAAATCGAGCGGGACGTAGCCCGCGACATCGGCGCGGTAACCATCCACATCGAATTCGCGGACCCAATATTCCATCGCCTCGCCTATATGTTTGCGCACACCGGGTTGCGACCATTCAAGATCGATCACGTCGGACCAGTCCCACCATGGGGTGGGGCGAAAATCACCCTTCCAATCTTTCTCGTACCAGTCGGGATGATCGTAGCGCAACTGGTTGTCCCAAGAGGTATGGTTGGCGACCAGATCCAGTATGACGCGGAAATCCTGACCGTGCGCCGTATCGATGAAATGACGCAGATCTTCTTCAGTCCCGAACTCCGGGTTCACAGCATAATAATCCTTTACCGAATAGGGGCTGCCAAGCGTGCCCTTGCGGTTCTCCTCCCCAATGGGGTGAATCGGCATGAGCCACAGGATATCGACGCCCAGCTCCTTCAGCCGGGGCAGTTCGCGTTCCGCAGCACGAAAAGTGCCTTCCTTGGTGAATTGGCGCGTGTTGATCTGGTAGAGCACGGCATCGCGCGACCAGGACGGATGCGTTATCTCGACATAGGGTTGCGGCGCATAGGCCGAAACCGTCGCCATATCCTGGGCAGCGGTCTGGACGCAGCCGACAAGCGCCAGCGCCGCAAGAGAAGACAGGAAAATTCGCATCATAGTCGCTCCATCGTTATTGATTTGCCAGGTATCTGAACGCGCAACATGGCAAGCGCGGCAATCACCAGCGTTCCTGCAGCAAAGGCCATGGTCCATATGGGCTGGGTCGGGAAAAACGTTTTCATGATTGTGCCCATCACCGTCGCGACCAGCAGCTGAGGCACGACGATGAAGACATTGAACAGTCCCATGTAAATGCCTAGCTTCGATTGCGGCAGGCTGCTCGCAAGGATCGCATAAGGCATGGCGAGGATCGATGCCCAGGCAATTCCGATCAGCACCTCGGACACCAGCAACAGCATGGGATCGCGGATCACGAAAAAGCTGGCGAAACCGGCCGCGCCGCACAACAGCCCAAACACATGCGTTTTCGCCTTTCCGATGTGCCGGGCAAGCAGTGGCAACAGGGTCAGCGCAGCAACCGCCGCCACGCCATTATAAGTGGCGAACAGCCATCCCACCCAGTTCGCACCCTCGTTATAAGCTGCGCTCGCCGTGTTGGTGCTGCCATAGACATATTGCGTCACGACGGGCGTGGTGTGAATCCACATTATGAATAGTGCGGACCACGTGAAAAACTGTACCAAGGCAAGCTTTTTCATGATGTCCGGCATTCCGGAGAAATCGCCCACGATCGAAGTGAGCATCCCCGAAGTATTGCCGTTTTTTGCCATCGAAATCGCTATCGCGCTCAACACGCCATAGGCGATCAGCAATCCGCCGAGCAGCAAAACTTCCTTTTCAAAATCGAATGCGGACACACCCAGAATAACGGCTAAGCCCGCCACCATCCAGATGCCGCAATGCAGATAGCTTTTCGAGGCCAAGGCCCGCACCGGCTGTCTTGTCTCAATACCGGCCTCGCTTTGGGCGAAGCGCGCCATTTCTTCCGGACTGTATTCCCGTGTTCTAATAACCGTCCATAAGACGGTGGCCAGTATAGCGATGCCGCCGATCCAGAAGCTCAACCTCACCGTATCAGGAATACCGCCATCTGCCGCGATGTTGGATATCCCCATTTGCGCCATGAACCAGGGGATGACCGAGCCTACTACTGCGCCGACGCCGATAAATGCGGTCTGCACCGCATAGCCAACCGTATGCTGATCCTTTCTCAACATATCGCCGACAAATGCACGGAATGGCTCCATCGAGATATTGAGGCTTGCGTCGAGCACCCATAGCAGCACCGCAGCCATCAGCAGCACTTCGGACAGTGGCATAAGAAACAGCGACAGCCCCGCGAGAACGGCCCCGATCAAAAAATAGGGACGACGACGACCAAGTCTACCGAGCCAGGTCTTGTCCGACAAATGACCGATCACAGGTTGCACAAGGAGCCCGGTTAGCGGAGCGGCAACCCATAAAGCGGGCAAATCGTCGATCGAGCTGCCCAGCGATTGAAAAACCCGGCTCATGTTGGCATTTTGTAACGCAAAACCCATCTGAATACCGAAATATCCGATATTAATATGCCATAAACCCCAAAACCCTTGGCGCGGTTTTTCCATCCGACTTCCTTTCCCATGCCCGGGCGGACTTGTGCCACCTTCGAACCTCTGGGTGACTGACATGAAAATAATCGGCCGACAACACGTATACGAATGTGTTGCGGGCCTATAGCGTTAACCGAGAAAAGAACTTTTGCGGACGATCAATTGGGTCGGCAAGCGGCTATCCGGTCTTTCCTTACCCTGAATTTCGGCCAACAACGTACTGACGAGCCGTTCTCCCGCGCCCTTGATATCCTGCATGATGGTGGTGAGAGGGGGTGTGGTAAGACTGGCGGCGGGGATGTCGTCAAATCCGACCACCGCCACATCATTCGGTATCCTGAGTCCGGCAGCGGACAAGGCCCGCATCGCGCCCATAGCGATCAAATCGCTGCCGGCGAAGATGCCATCGAACGGTTTGCCTGACGCAAGCAGGCTGCAGGCAGCATCGTATCCTGCCTCTTCGGTCGTGATCGCATCATGTTGCAAAGTTTCGCCCGGTTCCATTCCCGCTTCACGTAACGCGGCACACAGTCCGCGATATCGATGGGCAAATTCAGGATAATGATCATCCGCATGTCCTAGGAAAGCGATCTGTGTGCACCCGGCTTCCAGCAGATGCCGTCCGACCAAGCGGCCGGCGTCCAGATTGTCTGACCCGATGGTGGAGCCGCTGCCGTCGCTGCTGACCGATCCCCAACGCGCAAAGTGCGTCCCTTGTTTCTGTAATTGTTCTAGCCGATCTTCGTATACGCGGTAATCGCCATAGCCGAGCAGGATGAGCCCGTCGGCGCGGTGGCTGTCCTGATATTGTACGTGCCAGTCATCCTCCATTTTCTGAAATGAGATCAACAGGTCCAATCCGTGGTTGGCGCAGGCACGGGTGATCGAACCGAGCATGGCCAAAAAAAACGGATTGATCATGCTTTCGTCAGGCGTGGGGTCCTCGAAAAAAAGCAGGGCAAAGGTGTTGGACCGCTGCGAGCGCAGCGAGGAGGCGTTCTTGTCTACTGTGTAATTCAGTTTGCGTGCGATCTTTTCGATTTTTGCGCGTGTTATTGCGCTGACCGATTTGTCGCCGCGTAGGGCGCGGCTAACGGTGGGTTGGGAGACACCGGCTGCATAGGCAATATCGAAACTGGTCGATTTCCCGGTCGGTTTGCGGCCCATTAATATCCTCCACCCGTTTGCTCTTTAGGCTTATGTCCAGATAGGACAAACCCGTCGCCAACGCAATCAAGTGCTTTGCAAATGCCGTGCCGCCAATTAAGCATTCCCGACTATGTCGAATCCACTATCGCTGTCACAAATATCTTGCGCCACTTGGACATCGTTCGGTAGCGAATGCCAGCCGTTGCTAACAGTCGGTAATGCGCTGTCCGACCCCGGTTTGGTGGTCAGCATCGCGCAGCAACACGAATACCGGCCCATCGGTCCCTTTTATCCCGGAATTCGCGCACCTGTATCGGCCGAAATTGCCATGCCGCTTGTTGCCCCCATTCTTTCAGAACTGCAAACGCGTTTCGCGCTTTGTCATCTTCCAATCTATCACGAATGTTATTTGAGTGTCGTGACGTGTAACAGCAGGGATCTCACGCCCATCCAGCGGGTGCCGCATTTCGATGGCGTCGAAAACGATCGGCTGGCCATACTCTTGTATCTCGACCGGGCCGAACAGGGCGGAACGGCATTTTTCCGGCAGCGCTCCACCGGATTCGAAAGCGTCGATGCCGATCGTTTCGGCCCTTATCGCGAAACACTGGAGCGCGAGACGGCGCAATATGGCCTGCCTGGTGGTTATATCGCTGGCGATACGGATATGTTTGAACAAACGCACCGGATCGCGGGAGTTTTCAATCGCATGATCGCCTATCGCGGAAATACGCTGCACTGTGCAGCTCTTCCTGCCGGTTTTTCACCGACGGCCGATATCGCGAGAGGACGGCTGACTCTCAATCTATTCCTCCGGACATGAGGGGCAATCGCCAAGTTTTGTCGCATGGCATCTTCGTTCACACGGTTTAGGCAAAAGTGCAGTGGTGCGCCGGATCGCCGTTTTGCGTATACGTATGCCTTCTTTCCATATCTCTCCGTCTGGCCCAGACATACCGTAAGCAAAGCCGTCTGATCGACGCTTGCACCAGACTAGAGCGGGTATAAGCCGAACGGCATCCCGGACAACAGGAGAGGAAAATCATGATATTTCGGAACAAGCTTTCCGCCGGCATAAGCGCCACCGCATTGACAGTGGCGATGTCAGCGCTGTTAACAGCGGCACCCATTTCGGCACAGGAAGCATCCGTTGAACCGGGTGACGAAAATGTTTCGGAAAAGGATAATGGCGCTGAAGATAACGTCATTGTCGTTACCGGCTATCGTCAGGCTCTGGAAAACGCGATCAACCTGAAACGGGAAAGCCCCGTGATTGCCGAAGCTTTCTCCTCCGAAGATATCGGCAAGCTTCCTGACGTATCGATTGCCGAAACGCTTGGCCGTCTGCCGGGTCTGGCCGTACAACGCATCGATGGCCGCGCACAGAGCCTGTCCATCCGCGGTCTCGGTCCGGACTATTCGACATCCTTGCTGAACGGCCGCGAACTGGTTTCGTCGGGTGACAACCGCGCGGTAGAATACGATCAATACCCCTCCGAACTGATCGATCAGGGCGTGGTTTACAAGACACCATATGCGGGGCTGATCGGGCAGGGACTGGCCGGCACGGTCGATCTGCGCACGATCCGTCCCTTGTCCAAGGGAGAGCGAATTGTTTCGCTCGGCGCGCGTGCCGAATTCAATGAGGACGGTTCGCTCAATCCCGATATCGACGGTTGGGGCTATCGCGCGACCGGCACCTATGTCGACCAGTTTGCCGATGATACGGTCGGCGTCGCTTTGGGTGCGGCTTACCAGTCCTCCCCCAGTCAGGTGAAGAAGTTCAATGCCTGGGGTTATCCCGACGATGCGGGTTTTGCTGTGCTTGGAGGAATGAAGCCCTTTGCCAAGTCGGTCGATCTGGACCGTCTGGGCGTATTCGGCACGATAGAGTGGCAGCCTACACTGGAATGGAATTCGACCATCGACCTGTTCTACGCCGATTATCGTGAGCGCATTCCGCAGCGCGGGATCGAATTTCCGTTTAACCCCGGCTGGGGTGCGGGCACGACCATCACCGGCAATAGCGGCGGCGATTTTCCCGACCAGGTAAGTTTCGCAAATGTCCAGCCGGTCGTTCGCAACGATTATGACCGCAAGGACACCGAAACGTTCGCTGCGGGCTGGAATACGAAATACGAAAATGACGATGTCATCCTCAACCTGGATGTCTCTTACTCAAAGGCTGATCGGCGTCTGCAGCTGATTGAATCCTATTCGGGCCTTACTTACGCCGCCAATCCTGCTGGTCCATCAGACACTGTCACCTATACCCGCAATTCGAATGGCTTCCCCTTCAGCTTTTCCAATGCCATCGATTATTCCAACACCAACCTGATCCAGCTTACTGATCCGCGCGGCTGGGGGGCAGGCGGTATCGTGCAGGCAGGTTTCATCAACGACACAGCAACAAACGATGAATTGTGGTCGGGCCGCGCTGAAGTGGTCGGCAAGGTCGAGCACGGCCTGATCGAACATCTGGTCGCGGGCATTGCCTATGCCGATCGCACAAAATCGCGCGATATTACGCAGAATTTCCTGAGCCTGGCGGGCGGGCCTTCGGTTTTTGCGGGTCAAGGTGCGGTGACGCGGCTACCCATTCCATCCGACGCATTGCTCAATCCGACAGCGGCCCTATCGTTTCTCGGCTTTGGACCGCAAGTTACATATGATCCGTTTGTCCTGCTGAATAACGGCACCTATGTGCTGACCGACGTCCAAAGTTCCGACCTGCCCTTCCCGGGCGACTGGACGGTCAGCGAGAAAGTCTATACTGGATATGTCCGCGCCGATCTGGACACACAGATTGGCAGCTTGCCGATGACCGGAAATGTCGGCGTACAACTTGTCTTCACCGACCAGAATTCACGCGGGTTCAGTTCGAATGGCGGCATCGGTGCGCAGCAGATTCCGACCAGCGGCGGCGACAATTACGCCCATGTTCTGCCCAGCATGTCTCTCAATTTCGAACTTTCGCCGGATATGAAGCTGCGCTTTGGCGCCGCCCGCACACTCGCGCGGCCGCGGATGGATCAGCTCAACGCTTCGTCCAATGCCTCGATTGCCAACCAGCCCCAGGCTCCTTTGGGTTCAATCTTCAGCGGCGGCGGCGGCAATCCGCAGCTTCGTCCCTATGTCGCCAATGGCGTCGATGTTTCCTATGAATGGTATTTCGGCGGCGGTGTCGGATATCTCGCACTCGCCGGCTATTATAAATGGCTCGAGGATTTTGTGAATCCCAACGCTTCGGTCGTGAGCGATTTTTCCTATCTCGTGCCGACGCTTTCCGGTGCACAGCTTGCGGCTTTCAACCAGAGCGGCGGCCAGACGCTGGGCCTGACCAGCGGACCGGATAACGGCGCGGAAGGGTATATCAGAGGTTTCGAAGCCAGCCTGTCGCTTCCATTTGAAATATTCAGCCAGAGCCTGAGCGGTTTCGGTTTCCAGACAAGTGCATCTTTTACCGATAGCGAACTGACCGTTTCGCCCCCGGGCAGCGATCCATTCGATGTGGATGTCCCTGGACTGTCCAAATGGGTCGTGAATTCAACTGCCTATTTCGAAAACTCGGGCTTTGAGGCGCGCCTAAGCCATCGTTATCGCAGCAAGTTCCTTGCCGAGTTTATTGGTATTTCGGCAAGCCGGTCGTTCCGCGAGACCTATCCGGAATCCATTTTCGATGCGCAAATCGGTTACCGGTTCCAAGATGGCTCTGCATTGGAAGGATTGTCGATCACGCTTCAGGCACTGAACCTTACAAACGAACCGTTCGTTAATTATCAGGCTGGCGACCGCCAGCAGATTATCGACTATGAAGAATATGGCCGGACTTATCTGATCGGCGCGTCCTACAGGTTCTGATCTGTTGCGGAAAGGGCAGGCTATACAATTTATGTCCCTTCAAGCTTTAGATCGTGCGTGTATGAGCGGGTTGCTCTTGGTGCGCAAAGACTGGATAATGAAGCGATGTCTGACGCAGAACATGTTCAAATCCTGATTGTTGGCGGCGGGACTGCGGGATGGATGACGGCCGCAGCGCTTGCGAGATTTGCGCCTTCCGGGTCGAAACTGGGCTTGGTGGAAAGCGATGCCATCGGCACGGTGGGTGTCGGAGAAGCGACGATACCGCAAATCCATCTGTTCAATGGCGCGCTCGGTCTAGACGAAGCGGAATTTGTCCGCGAGACCAAAGCCAGTTTCAAGCTAGGGATAGAATTTGACGGCTGGCAGCGCGAAGGCGCCAGTTATATGCATGCATTTGGCAATATCGGCCGCGGCGCAGGGATGCTGCCGTTCCAGCATTACTGGCTGAGGGCTCGACAACTCGGCTTCGCCAAACCGCTACAACGCTATTCGTTAAACGAACTGGCCGCACGCACCATGCGCATGCAGCATGGTCGGCGCACAGAAAAGTCTCCGGAGCTGCCCTATGCCTATCATTTCGATGCCGCGCTCTATGCCGCCTATTTGCGTCGCTATGCAGAGCAGCGCGGGGTCACGCGATACGAAGGAAAGGTGGCCAGCGTGGAGCGTAACGCAGAGAGCGGCGACATTGCTTGCGTTACGCTCGATAATGGCCGTTTAATGGCAGCAGATTTCTTCATCGACTGTACCGGCTTTCGCGGCCTGTTGATCGAAGGCGCTTTGCAGACCGGGTTCGAGGACTGGTCACATTACTTGCCATGCGACCGTGCACTGGCCGTCCCATGCGCGAGCGGCGGCGATTTCAATCCCTATACGCGCTCCATCGCGCGCAAGGCAGGGTGGCAGTGGCGCATACCTCTTCAACACCGGATCGGTAACGGGCTGGTCTATTCTTCTGCCCATATGTCGGATGACGAAGCCGCCGAAACGTTGCTCGGCAATCTGGACGGGGATGCGCGGGGCAATCCACGACCGATCCGTTTCACCACAGGCAAGCGGCGGCGGCACTGGAATCACAATTGTCTCGCCATCGGCCTATCCGCCGGATTTATGGAGCCACTCGAATCGACCAGCATCCACTTGATACAAAGTGCGATTTCGCGATTTCTATCTGTCCTGCCCACTGGAAGATGCGACCCGGCGATCGTGAATTATTTCAATGCCCAGTCCGATTTCGAATGGGAGCGCATCCGGGATTTTCTGGTGCTGCACTACCATGCCAACGAACGCCGCGGCGAACCTTTTTGGGACGATATGCGCGACATGGAATTGCCCGGCACACTAACTGCAAAGCTTGACCAGTGGCGCGCCACCGGTTTCATTCACCGTGAGCATGAGGAACTGTTCACCGAAGTCGCCTGGTTGCAGGTTCTGGCTGGCCAGAATGTCGAGGCCCGAGCCTATAATCCTATTGCCGACACCCTGTCCGAACATGATCTGCGCACGCTTTTGGACAACACCGAAGCTGCATTGGTCGAAGAAGTGCGCCACATGCCGCGCCATCTCGATGTTGTACAGCAGATGGTCTCCGGCAAAACTCTCAGAGAAGTTTCCGCATGAAACCAGTTCGCATCCTTGCGTTCGCCCTCGCTATCAGCTTGTCAGCCTGCGCCGCTGCCCAGACGCCGCAGATAGATGGTGCTGCCGCGTTGCCCCCGGCTTCCGACACCGACCGCAACTTTCGCAGTCGCGTGCCGTCCGAAGAAATTGTTTATTTCGTCCTTCCCGACCGGTTCGAAAATGGTGATCCCGCCAACGATCTGGGCGGACTGCCGACCGAACGGTTGCAAAGCGGTTTCGATCCGTCGGACAAGGGCTTCTATCATGGCGGCGATCTGAAAGGCCTGACGCAGCGGCTCGATTATCTACAAGATATGGGGATCACCGCGATCTGGTTTGCACCCATATTTCAAAACAAAGCGGTACAAGGCCCGCCCGGTGATGAAAGCGCCGGATACCACGGCTATTGGGTCACCGATTTTACCCGTCCCGACGCGCATTTTGGCAGCAACGCTGATTTCAAGACTTTCGTCGACGCCGCCCATGGCCGCGGCATGAAAGTCTATATGGATATCATCACTAACCATAGTGCGGATGTGATCCAATATACGGACGGCGATTACACTTATCGCAGCAAGGGAGATTATCCCTATTCCACCCGCGGCGGGCCGGAAGGACCGCCGATCAACCCGGGTTTCATGGGCGATGCCGACAGCTCGCCCGAAAACTTCGCGAAACTGGTCGATCCCGCCTATGCTTATGTGCCGATCGTACCGGACTCCGAACGCGATGTGAAAGTTCCCGCATGGCTGAACGACCCGATATATTATCATAATCGCGGCAATTCCTCCTTTACCGGGGAGGACAGCCGCTTTGGCGACTTTGCCGGTCTAGACGATCTGTTTACCGAACATCCGCGCGTGCGAGAGGGTATGATCGATATCTTCGGTAGCTGGATCGACCGGTTCGGTATTGACGGTTTTCGCATCGATACCGCGCGGCACGTCGATCCCGGTTTCTGGCAGGAATTCGTGCCCACGATGAAGGCGCGCGCCGAAGCGGCCGGAATTCCCAATTTCCACATGTTCGGCGAGGTTTACAAGGATGTGCCCGAAAGCGGCTATATCGCGGAATATACCCGGCGCGACAAATTACCCGCGGTGCTGGATTTCGCCTTTCAGGCGGCCATGCGCGATATGCTGGGGCGCGGCAAGGGGACTGTCGTACTGGCGCATATGTTCGATGGCGACGTGCTTTACGAAGGGGGCGAAGCGACGGCTATGGGCCTGCCGACCTTCCTGGGCAATCACGACATGGGACGTTTCTCCACATTGGTGAAACAGGATATGCCCGGTATCTCGCAGCCCGAATTGCTGCAACGGACCATGCTCGGCCATGCGATGATGCTGACTCTGCGCGGGTCGCCTGTGATCTATTATGGTGACGAACAGGGATTCGTCGGTGACGGCAACGACCAGCTGGCGCGCGAGGATATGTTTCCCAGCCAGACCGGCGTTTACAACGACAACAATCTGATCGGGACAGAAGCGACCACGGCAGACGCCAATTTCGACACCTCACATCCGATTTACCGCCTGATCCGCGAATTTTCCGCCATCCGCCGCGCGCACCCTGCTCTGTCGCGCGGGATGCAGATTGTGCGGCATTATGAGCAGGAACCGGGACTGTTCGCCGTATCCCGCTTCGATCCGGAAGATGGCACGGAATATCTGCTGGCTTTCAATACCACCGCGCAACCGGTCGTGCGCAATGTCGCGGTCGGATATGACGCGGGCAAGTTTATACCCTTGGCCGGATCATGCCCTGCTCAAGTGAGCGCCCCGGGCAGCGTGAGGATTGCCCTGCCCGCATTCGGCTGGGCGGCTTGCCGGATGAACAGGCGCGCGCCATGAATGAGATGCTGCAGACTGCAAAAATGCCGGTAAGGCTCGGCAATGAGCCACACGATAAATGGTGGCGTGGCGCGACGATATACCAAATCTATCCGCGCAGCTTCATGGATACCAATGGAGACGGCATAGGCGATTTGCCCGGCATAACTCAGCGGCTGGATCATGTAGCATCGCTGGGCGTGGACGCTATTTGGGTTTCCCCTTTCTTCAAGTCTCCCATGAAAGATTTTGGTTATGACGTGGCCGATTATTGCGATGTCGATCCGATATTCGGCACGCTGGCCGATTTCGATGCCCTTATCGAAAAATCTCACAGCCTCGGTTTGAAAGTTCTCATCGACCAGGTCTATTCGCATACTTCGGACGAGCATCCTTGGTTCGCCGAAAGCCGGTCGAGCAGAGATAATAACAAGGCCGATTGGTATGTTTGGGCCGATGCCAAACCCGACGGTTCGCCGCCATCGAACTGGCAATCGGTATTCGGCGGTCCAGCCTGGACTTGGGACGCACGCCGACGGCAATATTATCTGCACAATTTCTTGAGCAGCCAGCCACAGGTGAACGGACATAATCCGGAAGTGCAGGACGCGTTGCTGGCTGTCGCGCGTTTCTGGCTGGATCGCGGTGTCGACGGATTTCGTATCGATGCGCTGAATTTCCTGATGCACGATCCCGAATTGCGCGACAACCCAGCCGCCCCGGCAACGAACAGACCGCGCACCCGGCCATTCGATTTCCAGCTACGCCAGCATAACCAGTCGCACCCGCACATTCCACTATTTATCGAGCGAATCCGCGAAACGACCGACCGCTACGATGCGATTTTCACGGTTGCCGAAGTCGGCGGCGAGGATGCGCAATCCGAAATGAAGGCTTTTACCGCCGGCGAAAACCATCTCAATTCGGCATATGGCTTCAACTTCCTGTATGCCGACCGGCTGACCCCAGAGCTGGTCTGCACCGCGCTTGCCGACTGGCCGGACCAGGATGGTCTGGGATGGCCCAGTTGGGCGTTCGAAAATCATGATGCGCCGCGCGCGCTGTCGCGCTGGTGCGCGCCGGAAGACCGCACTGCCTTTGCCCGGATGAAAATGCTGTTGCTGGTGTCGCTGCGCGGCAATGCGATCATCTATTTCGGCGAGGAACTGGGGTTGACGCAGGTCGATATTCCGTTCGAGCAGTTGCACGATCCCGAAGCAATCGCCAACTGGCCGCTTACCCTTTCACGCGACGGCGCCCGCACTCCGATGCCTTGGCAAGCAGATGCGGAAAAAGTGGGTTTTGGCACTTGCGAACCGTGGCTGCCCGTCGGTGACGAGAACCGCCGAATTGCCGTTGACTTGCAGGAAGAAGACGGCGCGTCGTTACTCCATTATACGCGCGCCGTGTTGCAATTACGCAATACCCAACCAGCTCTTAAATATGGGTGTGTATTTCGATGCAATGCGGCGGGCGATCTGCTCGAAATTGTACGCGAAGCAGAATGTCAACGCCTGCTCTGCCTGTTCAATTTGGGTGTAGACACACTCGACACAGGTATGACAGATATGAACAAGATATTGTTTGCGACACCCGGGTCCAAGCCATCCCGCCTCGCCCCTTACGGCGCGGTTATTATCGAGGAGACACCATGCGCCTGATCATCCTGCTCGCCAGTGCAGCCACCTGCGCCCTTTCTGCCCAAGCTTACGCGGGTACTGTCACATCGCCCGACGGCCGGATTACTGTGACACTCGATGCGGATGGCGAGGGCATTCCTTTCTATTCGCTCGAGCGCGACGGCAAGGCAGTGATCGCCAAGTCCAATCTGGGTTTTAATTTTACCGATCAGGCTCCGCTCCGCCGCGGCCTCGCCAATATTGGGGAAACCACAGATTCAGCGAACCTGCGTTGGGAGCAACCGTGGGGAGAGCGGCAATTCGTCACCGATCGCCATAACGAACTGGCCGTCACTTTTACGGAACGGAACGAAACGCCACGGCAAATTACCGTGCGCGTGCGGGTATTCGATAACGGGATCGGATTTCGCTACGAATTTCCGGCCAACCCGGACAGGCCGGTCACCCGGATTGCGGAGGAGTTGACCGAATTCAACATCGCTTCCGAAGGCACAGCGTGGTGGATACCGGCCGGCGACTGGAACCGGTACGAGTATCTCTATTCAAAAACTCCAATCCGCGAAATTTCGGTCGCGCATACGCCGATGACACTCAAGCTTGCCGACGGCACGCATCTGGCATTTCATGAGGCGGCACTGGTTGACTATTCGGGAATGTGGCTGCGGCGTATGGACGGATTGCGTTTTCGCGCGTCGCTGGCACCTTCCTCGCGCGGTGCCAAGGTGGTCCGCAAAGGCGCGTTCACGACACCCTGGCGCTCCATCCGAATCGCCGATAATGCCGCCGGGCTTGTTGAGAACGATCTTGAGCTCAATCTCAACGAACCCAACAAGCTGGGCGACGTCAGCTATTTCGAACCCAGCAAATATATCGGCATCTGGTGGGGCATGATTCGCGGCGACTGGAGCTGGGCGCAGGGACCCAGGCACGGCGCGACTACCGAGCGGGCCAAGCAATATATCGATTTTGCTGCCGCCAACGGATTTCGCGGTGTCCTGATCGAGGGATGGAATATCGGCTGGGACGGCAACTGGTTCGGTAATGGCCGCGACTATAGCTTCACGCGGGCCTATCCGGATTTCGATATCGAAGAGGTAACGCGTTATGCCGCAGCGAAAGGCGTGCACCTGGTGGGGCATCACGAAACCGGCGGCAATATCGAGGTGTACGAACGCCAGCTGGAAGATGCGATGGCGATGAACGAGCGGCTGGGCATCGACGTGGTCAAGAGCGGCTATGTCGCGGATGCGGGCGGGATTATTTCATGCAATGCCGACATCGCCGATACATGCGGCGAAGAAATATTCGAATGGCACGATGGCCAGCGCATGGTGCAGCACCATCTCAAAGTCGTGGAAACGGCCGCCAAGCACAAGATCGCGATCAATCCGCACGAGCCGGTCAAGGATACCGGACTGCGGCGCACCTATCCCAACTGGGTCGCCCGTGAAGGAGCGCGCGGACAGGAATATAACGCCTGGGGTGCTTTTAACAACGGGCCGGACCATGAACCCACACTGGTCTACACACGGATGCTGTCGGGACCGATGGACTATACGCCGGGCGTGCTGGGCTTGATTGGCGACAAGGGGGTACCGATAGCCTCCACGCTTGCAAAACAGCTAGGACTTTACCTCGCAATCTATTCGCCGATTCAGATGGCAGCGGATTTCGTCGAAAGTCTTGCGGCGCATCCGCGCGAGCTGGCATTCATCCGCGCTGTACCGGCCAACTGGGCGGAAAGTCGCCTTATTGCTGGCGAAATAGGCGATTACGCTATTTTCGCGCGCAAGGACCGGAACAGTCAGGACTGGTATGTCGGCGGAATCAACGACGCGACAGAGCGGACACTGAATCTCGATTTCGACTTTTTGGAACCCGGCACCGAATACCGGGCCACAATCTGGAAGGATGGCGAAGGCGCAACTTATCTGACAGAAGCCCGGCACAAGATTGCCTATGATTCCCGGACCGTAAGGCGCGGCGACAGCATGAAGCTGTGGCTTGCGCCCGGCGGGGGCGCGGCAATACGGCTGGAGCCTGTAGCCAAATGAACGCAACGCCGCCGCGGGTCGTCGTTCTGGGCGGCGGCAGCGCGGGGTGGATTACCGCCTGCCTGGTTCACAGGGAGTGGGCCGCGAAAGGCGGAACCGTTACCGTAATCGAAAGCCCGGAAATCGGGATCATCGGTGTGGGAGAAGGGTCAACTCCACAGCTAAAAGCTTTTTTCGAGCATATCGGGGTAGACGAGGCGGAGTGGATGCCAGCGTGCGACGCGACCTACAAGCTGGGGATCCGTTTTACGGGATGGAGCGAACGAACCGGTTTTGGCAGCTATTTCCACCCCTTCCCTGGCCCCGTGGATCTTCATACCGAACCCGCTTTCATCCATAATTGCACGCTGGCGCGGCGCGGCTTCGACGTTTTCGCGCATCCCGACGGATTTTTTCTGGCCGCCATACTTGCGCAAGACGGCAAGGGTCCGCATCCCGGTTCCGGCTTTCCTTTCGCTCCCAGCTATGGCTATCATTTCGATGCGCACAAGCTGGGCGCCTTTCTGCGCGGCCATGCAGTCGCCAAGGGCGTCGAGCACCGCCAGGCCAAGGTCGAACAGGTGCAGCGACACGAGAATGGCGAGGTTTCGGCGCTGGTGTGTGAGGACGGAACCCGCGTGGAGGGCGATTTTTTCATCGACTGTTCGGGATTTCGTAGTGTGATAGCGCAGCAAGCGCTGGGCGAACGGTTTATCGGCTTTGGCGACAATCTCTTCAACGATCGCGCGGTCGTCATGCCGACCGGTCATGTTGCCCCCTATCGCCCCCAAACCGACGCCGTAGCCATGAAAGCCGGGTGGCGCTGGTCCATTCCGCTGACCAGCCGCATCGGCAACGGATATGTCTACAGTTCGGCACATACTTCCGATGAGGATGCCGAAGCCGAACTCCGCCAAGCCTTGGGCATTCAAAATGAGAATACCACCGCCCGTATCATTCCCATGAAAGTCGGCCGGGTCGAAAACAGCTGGACCCACAATTGCCTGGCCGCAGGGCTGGCACAGGGCTTTATCGAACCGCTCGAAGCTACAGCCCTGCATATTGTAATCGCGACGGCGTTGGAATTTCTTCAAGCATTTGAGGATGGCGAATTTTCCGCCCTCCACCGCGATGCGTTCAACGCTCGGGCCGCGGTGCGGTACGAGGGGATACGTGATTATATCGTCGCGCATTATCGCCTCAACCAGCGTAGTGATACCGAATATTGGCAGGCAAATGCATCAAACCAGCATCTCTCCAGCGGGTTGAAGGCCATGATAACAGCATGGTTCACCCAGAACGACCTGCGCGTTGCCAATCAATCGACCTACAATGAGCCCCATTATTCAAGTGCCAGTTGGCACTGCCTTTTTGCCGGATACGGCACATTTCCTCCGTCTAAGAAGATAAAGCCCCTTGCCGCGGAATATGCCGCCATAGATATTGCTTCGATCAATCATGTTTTGAATTCGAGCGCCAGCAATTTTGAGAATATCATTTGAAACGGCCAGACAGCCTGATTGCAACGGGTAGCATTTTATAGATGGTCATATGATAGGGTGCTGCCAAACGCCCAGTAATGTTTTGGCTGGAAATACAATGGCGATCAGCCCGGTTCGAAAAATGGCTGCGCTTTATGGAGTATGCGGCCTTTTCGAAGTTGAATGCTTGAACGCACTCTGAGACTGGCTTTCCGATTTCTCCAGTTCATTATCGCGGGTTTCGAGAACCATATAAGCCACCAAAATACCGAGATCAGCGCATTTAGGGTATAGATGCTGTCTTACTTGGCAAGCCTGAACTGGCGGAGAGATACGGTAGCAATATTAAGAGTTTGATAGTAACTATGCGCTTCGATCACTTTGCCTGGATGCCGCGCATAGGTGAATTTACAAGATATAACTCTGCTAATGCAACTATTTGATATTGAGTGTGTTAAATAAATACACCTTTTATCGCCGATGGAACTTTTAATATGCGAGATAAATTCTTTTTTAAAAACCTACCCAACAGTCATTTTACACAGCGCGTGAGGAACCGTTTGGTAAAATCCTATCGCCGCGGTCCCCGGCATCTCGCTCTAATCGGCAACCATCTCCCCAGAAGATGCGGTATTGCAACGTTTACCGCTGATACGCGGGAAGCCCTGATCGAGGGTTATCCTGATATGCAGGTGGATACATATGTCATGGACGATCGGGGCAACCTGCAATATCCAGATGCAATTACCGGAATTATTCGTCAAAATATACGCGAAGAATATCGTGAATGTGCCGCCACGATCAACGCCAGCGGCGCTGATCTCGTTTGGCTTCAGCACGAGTTCGGTATTTTCGGCGGAACCGACGGAAATTTCATTCTGGAATTGCTGGACCATCTTGAGGTACCGCTTGCAGTCACCTTGCACACGGTTCTGGAAAATCCGAGTCCTGGCCAAAAGGTAGTCATGCAGGCCTTGCTGAAAAAAGCGTCGTGCGTGATCGTGATGGCGCAAAAAGCGCGTGAAATATTATTGCGATGTTATCATGTGGGAGATGCCCGGATCGAGGTCATTCTACATGGCATTCCGGACGTAACTTACGTCGAACCCAATACAATGAAATCGAAGTTCGGCCTAGAAGGAAAGAAAGTTGCCCTGACTTTCGGACTCCTGTCGCACGATAAAGGTATTGGCAGCATGATTGATGCGATGGCAGAAGTCGTCCAACGCGTTCCAGAGGCCGTCTATATCATCTTGGGCGCTACTCATCCGCATTTGCTTGCTACCGAAGGCGAAGCGCTACGAGACGGTTTGATGAAAAAAGCCGAGAAACTGGGCATCGCAGAGCATATCCGATGGGTGAATTCGTTTGTCGATGTGGATCTGCTGACTCAATATCTCCAGGCCGCCGATGTCTACGTGACGCCCTACCTAAATCCTTTGCAAATCACGTCAGGAACGCTTTCCTATGCGGTTGGTCTGGGCAAGCCGGTAATATCTACTCCGTATATTCATGCTAAAGAACTACTCGATGACGGCACCGGCATCATCGTACCGATTGGTGATTGCAAGAAAATGGCGGATGCGGTCGGCGACTTGCTAACTCACGATACATACAGAGCGCTATTGGCGGAACGAGCATATCTGGTCGGTCGCACGATGACATGGGACTGTTATGCCAGAAATGCGGTAGCCCTATTCGATGAAGTTCTTTCCGAAATCGCAAATCCTTCCCTGCCGGTTGAGTTGAGCATCGCGAGTTGACCGGTTTTTCAGCCATGGTGCGCATGACGGATGATACCGGCATGTTGCAGCATAGTATTTTCAATATTCCCGACCGGCATCACGGGTATTCCATCGATGACAATGTCCGCGCTCTTATTCTGATGAGCACGGCCGAAGACTTGGCTTGCTCAGACCGTACCGCATTCGGAGCGGTTTACGCGGCCTTTATCCAGTCAGCATGGAATGATGAAACGGCGAGCTTCAGAAATTTCATGGGCTTCGATCGGCACTGGCTGGAGGAATCTGGGTCACCCGACAGCAATGGTCGCACCTTTTGGGCGTTATCCATTGCCGAACGCCAACATTCCGATCCCCAGATACGGCGGTGGGCCGCGACCTTGATAGACCGAACGATCGGACATTTTTGCGATGTTCGATCGCCCAGAGCGATGGCTTTTATATTGCTCGGAGGGCTGAATTTATGCCAGTCGCGCGCCGACCCTGGCAAGGCGCGATATCTGGTCGACCATTATTCCGATCAGTTGCTTTTCCGGTATAACGAGAGTGCCACGGACACATGGAAATGGTTTGAAACGGTATTGTCATACGATAACTGCCGTATCGCAGAGGCTTTGGTCTATGCCGGCATCTATCGCGATTCAGACAGGTTGAAACAGACGGCTTCTAATGCGTTATACTGGATTATGGAGCTTCAGCTGTCCCCTGACGGAATGTTCTGTCCAGTCGGGACGCAGGGTTTCGGCAAGCAATTCGAAACACCGCACCGATACGACCAGCAACCGTTGGAGGCCCTAGCGGCGATCGAGGGGTGTATCGCCGGGTACACGTTAAGAACTGATAATTTTTGGCTCAATGCGGGCGAAGCCGCTTTTGCGTGGTTCCAAGGCAAAAACGATCATGGCATTGCCGTAAGCGATCCCAAAAGTGGTGAGTGCTACGACGGCATTAATCCCGAAGGTGTGAATCTCAACCAAGGCGCCGAATCGGTATTGGCATGGCAAATGGCCACGCGCAAAATACGCACGCTCAGGAAACTTGCTTCTTGTTAATTTTGCATGTTTATAGCGAAAAACAATTGTAGCGAGGCCACTGCGTTGAACCAAAAACTGTTTAATCACGATCTCCGTCTTCACGCGAATGCCGAGAATGTCGTCGTACGCCCATTTAATCTGGCATGGCAGGCGAAAGACGCGGAACCAAGCAGAACCGAACGCATGCTCGAACGTATTTTTTCCCTGGACGAGGCACAGGTCAAACGCGAGTTGGCGAAGGTGTTCCGCGACTTTGGAAACCGCCATTGGCAGACCCGCGATATTTTCCGGAAGCGCTTCGAGGACATCAAGGCGCATAGCAATTTTGGCGGCCGAAATATCACACAACCTCTGTCCGAGCTTATCGGCGCATATTTTTGTCACGAATATAGTTATGCGTCGGCAGCCCTGATGAATCCCAGCGTCACTCTGCACCCCGATCAGTCGGGAATGGGTGATGGATGGCAGCGCATTATAATGTCTATGCGTGCTGTCGGCGAAGGTCATATCAGTTCTGTCGCATTTCGGGAGGGGGTTGTTGGGCCAAATAAGCATTTTAGCTTATCTCCTGAACCCCCCACGTTTACTGCGGCAGACTTGGCTACCGGTAGCGAAATGCTTGGTGAGGGGTCTGTGAGTGTATACCGGAACAAGGACAGCACGCTATCAGGCACCGTGCTTTTTCCGATAACGGACGCCCAGAAAAACGGACTTGAAGATCTCCGCCTGACGCGTATTCGGACCGATGACGGCAAGTTTCTATGGGTCGGGACCTATACGGCCTATAGCGGACGTGAAATACAGTCCGAACTGCTGTTCACCGACGATTTTCGCAAATTCGACCTCGTCCCGATGTCTGGGAAGGCCGCGGTCAACAAGGGTATGGCGCTGTTTCCCAAAAAAATTGGCGGTGAATACGCCATGATCGGGAGACAAGATGGGGAAAATCTTTTCCTTCTGCGTTCCCCGAACATATGCGAGTGGAATGACGGCGTAAAAATTATGGAACCGCGTTATCCATGGGAATATGTGCAAATCGGCAATTGCGGTCCGCCCATCGAACTCGATCAGGGCTGGTTGCTGCTAACCCACGGTGTCGGCGCTATGCGCAAATATTCTATAGGCGCCGCGCTATTGGATAAAAAGGATCCTTCAAAAGTCCTGGGCCGAACCGCCATGCCGATACTTTCGGCTGACGAGGAGCTGCGCGATGGATATGTGCCGAATGTGGTATATTCATGCGGTGCGATGAAGTGCGGCCCGGACCTTTTCCTGCCTTATGGCGTAGCCGACAGTTCGATCGCATTTGCATTCATGCCAATCGATTCTATTCTGAAAAGGCTCGTTTAAAGATATCACGAAAATACGCAGGCGCGCGAGTTTCAAATTTCGGGAATCTGGCTTTTGACGATTTTCCTGTGATAGGGTGCCTCCCAATTTTCATCCACCATCCGTCCCGAATATTGCCGGGCTGCCGATATTTCGCCATGATGAGCCAACATAGGATTGGTCGAACCTTGTAAGGCCTCGTCTCGTTCAAGTATTTTCTTGTGGAGCTTCTCGTAACGGCTGTCGCTACGCAGTTTTTCGAACTGGTCATGCAAGTTCAAGACTATGGCCGGGTATTCGAAACGCCGCGCCTCACGCGATGCGTTCGGATGTAATCCCACAGCAAAAAATGCCCGTCCACCAAAACTGAGCGCGAAATCTTTGTTCTTAGGCTGTTTGCTGACCGCCTTGTCATGATTTTGGCCAAGCCATTCGTCCTTGTCAGTCCACGATTGGAGACGTTCCCAAAAGTGATTTTCAAATTCCTCCTCGGTCAGCACGGTTGGCGCGCTGAAAAGGATGGCAAGCGAACGAAAATCGTGATTGGGCGGATCGTAATCTTTTGCGAACTTCAGAATATGATTGTGGATTGCGACATCATCCCATGCGGATATTATCGATCTTGCGCGGATGAATTTCAATTCGGATCGGTGCAGAGACGCCTTGGCCCCCGTACACGGAAAGTGCGCCTGTTCGACATGCTGGCGAAACAGATCGACAATCGGATCCTCATCCGAACTGTCTAAAATAGTCCGGTTATTGTAAGGAAGTGCGAGGCTATCTGACATTATTATACTCTATTACATATTCTGAAATACCGTATGATGCTTGTTCAGACATCGTCGGCAGGGAATTTAAGTGAATGGCTTTGCCAGTCAAAGACTGTCGCGAAATATAGGTATTTCATCGTCCACTCTTTACTGCTTCCAAAACAATTCATCGCTAACGAAAGTTAAAATCCGGTCGATTGGAGATATTTATTCAATTTTATAATAATTCTATTCGCGGTTTTGAATTTTGATACATGTAGCTTTCCATACGGACGAGCCGGTATATGGTTGCACAATGCAACTATAAATCGCTTGCCGGTGATTTTCTTTTGAAAGACCATGGTGCCAGTTGCGACTGGGACCGATCAACACCGCCCTGTTAATGCCGAGGCACTTGATCTAGTCTTTGCATTATGGGCAGCACAGTTATTATCTGCGGCGGGGGAATAGGCGGATTGACGGCAGCCCTGTGTCTGGATCATTTCGGGATGGACGTTACAGTGCTGGAACAGGCACCTCAGTTCACGGAAATCGGCGCGGGCATACAAATCAGCCCCAATGGCATGAAAGTGCTGAATGCGCTTGGACTGAAAGACGCAATTGCAGCGATTGCCTTTCGCCCGGCCGCATCTACCATGCGCATTGGCACTAGCGGCGACACGATATTCGAAAGGCCGATGGGACCACGTATGGAGCAGCGTTACGGCGCGCCCTATCTGCATATCCATCGTGCCGATCTGGTCACTGTGCTGGCCAAAGCACTGCAGCAACGGCAAAGGTTTGCGGTGCGCACAGGTGTTACCGTTCACGGATATACGCAACATGAAGGCGCTGTGCAGGTCCATACGAGCCAAGAGACGATGGATGCCGATATCGTAATCGGTGCGGATGGGATCAAATCGGCGATCCGTGCGCACATGCCGGACGAAGACCCTTCCGGTTTTTCCGGTCAGCGTTTTACCGGCAATGTGGCGTGGCGGGCGGTCGTGCCCGTGGCAAAGCTGGGCCGTCATGCGCCCGAACCCAAAGCGACGGTCTGGACCGGCGAGGACAAGCACGCCGTGACCTATTTGCTGCGCGGCGGCGCACTCGCCAATTTCGTCGGCGTGGTGGAGCGCGATGACTGGCGCGAAGAAAGCTGGACTGCTATCGGTACGCGCGCCGAGGTGCTGGCCGAGTTTGCCGGTTGGCATCCGGTCGTCACCACCCTGATCGAACAGGCCGATACACATTACCGCTGGGCGCTGTTCGACCGCAAACCGATGCGCCATTGGACCGACGGCCACGTGGCACTGCTCGGCGATGCCTGTCATCCGATGCTGCCCTTTATGGCGCAGGGCGCCGCGCAGGCAATTGAAGATGGCTATGTGCTGGCGCGCAGCTTGTCCGAAACCCCCGATGCGGCCGAAGCGCTGCGCAAATATGCCCGCAAGCGCCGGATGCGGACCGCGCGCGTTCAGGCTGCGGCGCAAGCCAATATAGAGATGTTCCATCATCAGCGCGGACCCAGGCGGGCGCGCACGTTCGGCCCGATCTGGGCGGCCGACAAATTTGCCCCCGGCCTGATCGATACAAAGCTCGACTGGATTTACGGACATGATGTGACGGCATGACCGGGTGATACCCGCAGTTGGATGGCAGAAGTTTCAGGCACAATAGATTTGCCTGACTTGATGAGATGCCTCAAGCCGCCCATGTACCCTATGCGCCATACCAGCGTTCACGCCCAAATTCCTCCTTAGGAGAATATCGATATGACGGACCTGCCTGACTATAGCCCGCCCAAGATCTGGACATGGGACAAGGAAAATGGCGGCAAGTTCGCCAGCATCAACCGTCCGGTGGCCGGACCGACGCACGACAAGACACTGCCCGTGGGCAAGCATCCCTTCCAGCTCTATTCGATGGCGACGCCCAATGGCGTGAAAGTCACCGTCATGCTCGAGGAGCTGTTGGAGGCCGGTCACAAGGGCGCCGAATATGATGCCTATCTGATCGATATCAGCAAAGGCGACCAGTTCGGCAGCGACTTTGTCGATATCAATCCCAATTCTAAAATCCCCGCGCTGATGGACCATAGCGTCAACCCGCCGGTGCGGCTGTTTGAATCGGGCTCTATCCTACTGCATCTGGCCGAAAAATTCGGTGCATTCCTGCCAAAAGATCCGGTGGCACGCACCGAAACGCTGAACTGGCTGTTCTGGCAAATGGGCAGCGCACCATATCTGGGCGGCGGCTTCGGGCATTTCTATACCTATGCACCCGTCAAGATCGAATATTGTATCGATCGTTTTTCCATGGAAGTGAAACGCCAGCTTGATGTGCTCGACCGCCAGCTTGCACATAATCGCTATATTGCCGGCGACGAGTACAGCATTGCCGATATCGCGATCTTCCCTTGGTATGGTGCGCTGGCATTAAACCTTGTCTATGAAGCCGCCGAATTTCTCGACACCGCATCGTATAAAAACGTGATGCTCTGGGCCAGGGAAATTGCCGAGCGCCCTGCAGTCAAGCGCGGCAAGATGGTCAACCGCGCATGGGGCGACGAAGACGCCCAATTGCGCGAACGCCACGATGCCGACGACTTTGAAACCAGAACGCAGGACAAGCTGGCGGACGCGTCGGGATAAACATTCCTTGCGTCAAGCCCGTTCGTCCTTGGGCGAACCGAGCGAGATATAGGACGTGATCGCGTGCACCTGCGGCTGCGTACCCAGCACGTCGCCGTGGAATGATTTATAGGCTTCAAGACTGGCAACCTCGACGCGCAGCAGATATTCGACCGCGCCCGTCACATTGTGGCATTCGCGCACTTCGGGCGCGGCCAGCATCGCTGCCTCGAATGCCTGCGCGTCTTTTTTAAGATGCTCGGACAGCCCGACCATCACGAATATGGTGATTGCCGACCCGAGCTTGCCGCGGTCAAGGATCGCACGATAACCGGCTATCACGCCGCTGCGCTCCATATCCTGCACCCGGCGCAGGCAGGCCGACGGCGACAGCCCCACTTTGCGGGCCAGATCGACATTACTGATTCGCCCGTCGCGTTCGAGCACGCGCAATATATTGAGGCTCAGGCTATCCAGTTCGGTCATATATGCGGTAATATCCGGATAAACCCGCATAAAAGCAAGCACCTTGCGCCCACAATAGCATATTATTGCTTCCAAAGCTGATTTGGGAAAAAGACATGCCGCTTGCACTATCCGATTATGATCTGTCGCCCGAGCGCGGGTTTTTATCCTCGTTTGACCCGGACCAGGTCGAGCTGCCCGAGCTGCTTCATCCTGTGCGCGATGCGGCACAGAGCCTGCCGGTTACCATCGTGGCCGGCAAAGTGCGCACGCATATCGAAGCGATCCCGCATATCGACCTGACCGATTTTTGCGCGACCGCGCCCCTGGCGCAGCAGCGTATTGCGATGGTGCATTATTCATTCCTCGTACAAACCTATGTCTGGGGCGAACCGGACGCACCCAAAAGCCTACCTGCCAATATTGCCGAACCGATCTGGCGGATCGGCCGGTCGATTGGCCAGCCGCCGTTGCTGCCCTATTCAAGCTATGTGCTCGACAATTGGGCAAAGATTGATCCGGACGGCCCGATCGACCTGTCCAACCTGTATATGATTCAGCCATTCCTCGCTGGACAGGACGAGGTGTGGTTCGTGCTGGTGCATGTCGCGATCGAGGCCGAGGCGGGCCAGATACTCGCCGCCATTCCCGATGTGATGGCTGCGGTGGAACAGGGCGATACTATCACGATCAAGGACGGCCTGTCGCAAATGATCGCGGCATGGGACAGGATCAATGCGATATTTGACCGCATGCCCGAACGCTGCGATCCCTATGTCTATTTTCACCGCGTGCGCCCGTGGATTCACGGGTGGAAAAACAATCCGGCGCTGGGCGACGGGCTGATTTACGAAGGCGTGGCCGAGACTGGAGGCAAGCCGCAGGCGTTTTGCGGGCAGACCGGATCGCAATCGTCGATCGTCCCGGCGTTCGATGCATTTATGGGGATCGAACATGCCGGCGATGCGCTACGCACTTTCCTCGACGAGTTGCATATCTACCGCCCGCCACTGCACCGCCAGTTTATCGACGATGTTCGCAGCGAGAGCAGCTTGCGCGGCTATGTTCTGGACAGCGACGATGCGGAGTTGAAAGAACTGTACAACACCAACGTTCTCAAACTCGCGCGTTTTCGCACCCGGCACCTCGAATATGCAGCCAGTTATATCAACAAGCAGTCGAAAGATTCGGCGGGCAATGACAGCGACGTCGGCACCGGCGGAACCCCGTTTATGAAATATCTCAAGAAACATCGCGACGAGGCGGAATCGCACGTGATCTGACATCATGTAATTTCATAAGGAATGGTAAATCTGGCTTGACGTGCGCGGCATGGGCGTTACCTCCGGCGCATGAAATTCTTCTCCGACAACGCCGCTTCGGTCCACCCCAAAGTTATGCAGGCTATCATCGATGCCAATACCGTCGACACCGCCTATGACGGCGATGCGCTGAGCCAGCGGTTGGACGACGCATTTTCACGCCTCTTCGATACCGAGGTGAGCGCGCTATGGGTGCCGACCGGCACCGCGGCGAACTGCCTTGCGCTGGCGGCTTTATGTCCGTCGCACAAGGGTATTGTCTGTCACGAAATGGCGCATATCGAACAGGATGAAGCGGGCGCACCCGGATTCTATACCGGCGGCGCAAAGCTGATGCTGCTGCCCGGCCAAGGGGCGAAAATCGATGCCGAGACGGTACGCCATCACCTGTCGGGCATTCGCGACGACGTGCACCAAGTGCAGGCCGCCGCTGTGTCGATCACCAATGCCACCGAATATGGCCTGACCTATAGCCCGAATGAAATCGCGGCCTTGTCGCACGTGTGCAAGGAACGCGGGCTCGGCCTGCATATGGACGGTGCGCGCTTTGCCAATGCGGTGGCGTCGAGCGGCCTACATCCCGCCGATATCACCTGGAAAGCCGGCGTCGACGTGCTGAGCTTTGGCTTCGTAAAAAATGGCGGCATGAGCAGCGAAGCGATCATCTTTTTCGACCGCGACCTGGCCGCCGAGACGCATTATCGCCGCAAGCGCGCGGGGCACTTATTGTCCAAGGGCCGCTATCTCGCCGCGCAGTTGCTGGCGATGCTCAAGGATGACTTGTGGCTGGCAAATGCACGCGCCGCCAATGCAGGTGCGCAACTGATCGCGCAAGCGGCGGGCGAGCGGCTGGTCTATCCGGCTCAGGCGAACGAGTTATTCGTGCGGATGGATGCGGACGAAGCGGAAAGTCTGCGCGCACAGGGTTTCGATTTTTACGACTGGGCCCCCGCCGAGGACGGGCACGGCCAGGTGCGGTTCGTTACCAGCTGGAACCAGGATAAAGAGTCCGTTGCGCCGCTGGCCAAAGCCATCGGTGCGCTTTGAGCGATGCTTTGAAAACGGCCGATATCGCCGCAACACCGCAACAGGACGAACCCCCGTTTTTCACCGCCCACATCATTCTGCCCTTCCTGCTCGTCGCCCTGATCTGGGGATCGACATGGCTGGTGATCAAGGACCAGATTGCGGGCGGCGTGCCCCCAATCTGGTCGGTAACCTACCGGTTCATCATCGCGGCGGGTGCGATGTTCGTGGTCGCACGGTGGCGCAAATTGCCTTTCGATATCGGCAAACAGGGACAAGCAATTGCGATGATACTGGGCCTGATGCAATTCACGCTCAATTTCAACTTTGTCTATAACGCCGAGTTCCATATTACCTCCGGACTGGTTGCGGTGCTGTTCGCATTGCTGATCATTCCGAACGCGGTGCTGGGCTGGATATTTCTGGACCAGAAAATCAGCGCCGGATTCGTTGCGGGCTCCGCTGTTGCGATCGCCGGGGTCACTTTGCTGTTTGTACATGAATATCGCGCGGCCCCGGGCGCTGCGGCAACGGTGGCAATCGGCGCCGGCCTGACCCTGCTCGGCATATTGTCGGCGTCGGTCGCGAATGTTATGCAGGGATCGAAAGCTCTATCCAGCTACCCGATCATATCACTGGTGGCCTGGGCAATGCTGTGGGGTGCACTAATGAACGGCACATATGCACTGGTCACCAGCGGCGCACCGGTATGGGAAAATGACTGGTGGTATCTGGGCGGAATAATGTGGCTGGGTGTAATGGCGTCGGCCGTGGCATTCCCGCTCTATTTCGGGCTGATCCGCAAGATCGGCGCCGCCAAGGCGGCTTATACCAGCGTGTTGGTACCGGTAACCGCAATGACGCTGTCGACGATTTTCGAAGGCTATGTCTGGTCGCCGCTCGCGGCGGGCGGCGCGGTGCTGGCGATGGTCGGCCTGTTGATCGCGATGCAGGCCCGAAAGCCGAAAACGCCAAGAATTGCGGGATAGGCGGAGCTGTTTAACGCTCCGCGCTGTGAATCGCACGCAGCCCCGCGTAAAAATCGGGATAATGCAGTTTCCACTCCAAAACACGCTTCGCCTTGCCATTGGCCACGCGCCGGTTCTCGGCATAAAAGCCGCGCGCCATCGGTGACAGGTCGGCCTCCTCCAGCGATTGCAAAGGCGGCGGCGATACGCCCAGCAACTGGCACGCGGCGGCGATCACATCGTTTTGCGGCGCGGGCATATCGTCGGAAATATTATACACTCCGGCTGGCCCCGCAAATGACGCCACCACCGCGCCAACTATATCATCGACATGGATGCGGCTGAAAATCTGGCCGGGCAAGTCGATCCGTTTGCCCTTGCCCTCACGCACCCGGTCGAGCGCGGAGCGGCCGGGGCCATATATGCCGGGCAGACGGAATATCCGCACGCGCGCATCGAGCGCTTGCCACGCCGTATCGGCGGCGGCGCGCGCCGTGCGGCGGCCATCGCCGATCGGCGCGCTTTCATCCACCCATGCGCCATGAACATCGCCATAAACACCGGTCGAGGACAGATAGCCGATCCAGTTCGCCGGCGCCGCCGCGATTGTCCTGCCATATCTTGCCAGCACGTCGTCGTTGCCACTCGTGCGATCCGGCGGTACGGAAGAAAGAATATGCGTGGCCTTTTCGACTGCCGCACCTACTGCATTGGTATCACCGAAATCGACATTGCCCTCGCTGCCAGTCCCGTCCACGCGCCAGCCATCGCCGCGCAGCTGAACCGCCAGCCGCAGCGCCGTATAACCCATGCCGAATATGAAAAGCCGGTTACTGCGCATTTGCCTTCGCCTCGTTATCGCTTGCCGCCGGGTCTGCATCACTGAATGGAGCGTCGCCCCGAACATCCTCCATATGCGCGGCCTTCCAGTCCATCGCCACCTGCGCACCAGTAGCCCCCTGCAGCGTGCCGAGATATGCGCGTATTGCACCTCCCGGATCGAATCGGGCCGCCGCCATCGCTGTTTCACCGAATAGAACCGCATACAGCGCCACCATAGCCGCAAAAATTATCTCGCGCTTTTGCATATTCCCGTTCCCCGATACTTGTCGAACTATAGTGTATTATCTATCTATGTCACCAGGTTTTTGCGGGTGCAATTCGCGATGTTTTTGGTGTAGGCTGAGCACGCCAATAATGATGATCAGGAAATGCGTTTGCCCGATACACTCGAAATAGTCGCTTCCGCATTGCTGGGCGATGTGCCGCACGGCTTTCTGGGCCGCAGCGGCGGCGTGTCGACTGGAATATATGCCGCACTCAATGTCGGGCTGGGCAGTGACGACGACCGTAACGCTATATTGAAAAACCGCGATATCGCCCGCGATGCCGTCTTGCCGGGCAGTCACCTGGTGATGGTGCATCAGGTGCATTCGCCCGATGTGGTGATTGTGACCGGGCCGATAGAACTGAACCAGCGCCCGCATGCCGATGCGATGGTCACCGATAAACCCGGACTGTTGCTTGGCATCCTCACCGCTGATTGCGTACCGGTGCTGTTTCATGATGCACAGGCAGGCGTGATCGGCGCAGCGCATGCCGGATGGAAGGGCGCGTTCGGCGGGGTAACCGATGCTACGCTCGATGCGATGGAGGCGCTCGGTGCGGACCGCAACAATATCGCCTGCGCCATCGGACCGTGCATTGCGCAGAATAGCTATGAAGTGGACAAGGATTTCATGCGGGGCTTTATCGAGGCCGACGCCAATAACGAACGATTTTTCGCATCCGGAAAACCCGGCCATTACCAGTTCGATATTGAAGGCTACGTCGCCGCCCGGCTGGCAGCAGCAGGGGCGCCGCGCGTCGACTTGCTCGGACAGGATACTTATGCGCAGCCGGACCGTTTCTACAGCTATCGCCGCTCCTGCCACAAACACGAACCCGATTACGGGCGCCAAGTATCGCTGATCGGAATGCGCGAATAAAATGATCCGTCGTGCTGAACTTGTTTCAGCATCTATTTCTCCTCTAGGCTCAGGACTAATGGTGTTTAGGATAGGACAGGGGCAAACATGAACAATCCGATCGGGCTGATCGCGGGCATAGCGGGCTTTCTTGCCACATTCCTATTGCCCGCACCCGATGCGATGCCGATCGGCGCATGGCATACCGCGGGGCTGGTTTTCTGGATGGCAACATGGTGGATGACGCAGGCGGTGCCGCTGACCGTGACGGCTTTGCTGCCGTTCATCATCCTGCCGCTCACCGGCGTGCTCGATGCCAAGGCGACCGCCGCCACTTATTACTCCCCGATCCTGTTCCTGATCCTGGGCGGCGCATTTATCGCGCTGGCGATCGAGCGGGTCGGGCTGCACCGCCGCCTCGCGCTGGCAATCATCACGCGCAGCGGCGACGGCGTGTGGCGGCTATTGCTCGCGTTCATGATCGCCACCGCGATCCTCAGCATGATAATTTCCAATACCTCGACCACGCTGATCATGGTGCCGATTGCGCTCGCGGTGCTGGTGGCCGGCGGGGTTAAGGCGGAGGAAACCGGCGGCATTGCCGGCGCGCTGATGATGGGGATCGCCTTTGCCGCCTCGATCGGCGGGCTCGGCACCTTGGTGGGATCGCCCACCAATGCCATTGCGGCGGGGCTGATCAACACAACGCTGGAGACGCAGATCGATTTCCTGACATGGGCGCTCTACGGCATTCCGGTCGTGCTGATCAGCCTGCCGGTCTGCGCGCTGATTATCGGTCGGGTGCAGAAACTGTCCACCGACACGTTCGATGTAGCCGCCGCCCGCACCGCGATTTCGGGGCGCGCCGCATGGTCTATCGCGGAAAAACGGCTGGTGCCGCTCGTTGCTCTGGTGGTGATCGCGTGGATGGTGCTGCCCTTTATCGAAAGCGTCACGGTCGAGGGTGCGATGACCGACGGCAGTATCGCCATTATCGGCGGCATATTGCTGTTCATTATTCCCGACGGCAACGGACGCGCGCTGCTGAACTGGCAAGAAGCCAACCGTGCGCCATGGGGCGTGATCATGATGTTCGGCGGCGGTCTGGCGCTCGCAGCGGGCATCGGCGCATCGGGGCTCGACGGCTGGCTCGGCACCGCGCTCGAACCGCTCTCCGCCGTGCCGCTGATCGTTATCGCCATTGCTTTGGTTGCGCTGGTGATCCTTGTCACCGAATTCGCCTCCAATGTCGCCACCGCCAGTGGTATCATTCCGGTGGTCGCCAGTCTGATTCTCGCACTCGGCGTCGATCCGATGCTGCTTGCTATGCCCGCTGCGATGGCTGCGAGCTGGGGCTTTATGCTGCCCTCTGGCACCGGACCCAATGCGATCGCGTGGGCCAGCGGGCATATCGCCCTGCCCAATATGCTCAAATCGGGCCTGCTGCTCGATATCGCGGGGGTGCCGATTATGATCGGTGCGGTATGGGCTGTTGCTGCGGTTATTTGAGAGAGTTTGTTTGACCTCCCAGCCAGTTCGCTACGCTCACGCCTCCGGTGAGGCGGCCTGGCCGGCCCGCGCGCAGTCGCGCCCAATTTAAGATTTATGGGCGAACGGCTAGTTGGCCGTTCGCAAGGCCGACCAACCGCCACGGCTTATGGCCGCGGCCTGCCGGAGGCGTGAGCGAAGCGAACCAGCCGCGAGGTCAAACTGAATCCGGAACCCATTTGGAGGCGGATGTGTAGCATCTCGCCGCAAAATCAAAAAGAATCCCTCTTTCGCACCTGCAGCAAACTGGCTATGCCGCGCACGTATACCCGTTATGATTTGAGCGAAAGAGACAGACACCTCATGGACATTAATGCAATCCCGATCGGCGACAATCCCCCTGAAAGCCTGAATGTTATTATTGAAGTACCCGTGGGCGGCGAGCCGGTCAAATATGAATTCGACAAGGCATCGGGCGCATTATTTGTCGACCGCATATTGCACACACCAATGCGCTATCCCGCCAATTACGGCTTTATTCCGCACACCCTGTCGCCCGATGGCGATCCGCTGGACGCACTAGTTGTCGCGCGTTCGCCTTTCATGCCCGGCTGCGTGGTACGCTGCCGCCCGATCGCGGTGCTCAACCTGGAAGACGAGCATGGCGGCGATGAAAAGCTGCTGTGCGTGCCGATCGATTCGACCTTTCCCTATTACCGCAAGATCGGCGAGGGCAACGACCTTCCCGAAATCGTGATGCAGCAGGTCGAACATTTCTTCACCCACTATAAGGACCTGGAACCCGAAAAATGGGTGCGCGTCGGCAAATGGGGCGATGCCCAGGAAGCCCGGCGCGTGGTGATGGAAGCGATCGAGCTGGCGAAAAAGCAGTAAGTGTTGTGGTTTCCGCCGCTGAGCGGCTTTGCCTACACTGCGATGCGGCGGCTCAACACGCGTAAGACATATCACTTCGTCATGCTGACCTGACACTATAAATCGGTAAACCCGTAAGCCGAAAGTCCGCACAGCGATTGCGACTGCGCTACCACCACGAGTTACAATCACGGAACCTCCCGGCCGCTCGTGCGCTATTCCCGCAAATAAGAGGGGAAATCACATGAATCGTATCACGCAAGTGCAAAATTTCGCGCGCGCAGGCTATCTCGCGCGCGCGGTAGTCTATATGCTGGTCGGCTATTTCGCGCTCACCACCGCGGGGAGCAAGGGTGCATCGGGCGTGCTCGAACAGATCCAGAATGCGCCGGGTGGTGCTTTTCTGCTGGTGCTGACCGGAATCGGCCTGCTCGGTTACGCGATCTTTCGCCTCTATGGCGCCGGGGTGGATCTTCAGGGCGATGGCACCGATGCCAAGGGTATCGCCAAGCGTATCGGCCATGTCGCCAGCGGTTTTGGCCATCTCTACCTCGCCTGGTTTGCGATGACCACCGCCACCGGCACCGGATCGGGCGGCGGCGGCGGCGAAGATGGTGCGGGCGAAGCCGCCAGCGGCGTGGCGGCGATGCCCGGCGGCGAAATTCTGCTCGCGATCATCGGCCTCGGCTTTCTGGGGGCGGCGGTCGCACAAGCGGTCAAGGCGTATACCGGCAAGTTCATGAACCTGCTCGACGCCGATACGCCCGCATTCGCCAGATATCTGGGCCATGCCGGCTATGCGGCGCGCGCGATCGTTTTTGCGGTGATCGGCTATCAGGTGGTATCGATGGCGTGGAGCGGCGATACCGAAAAAGTCGGCGGCATCGGCACCGTGCTTGATACGCTGCGCGGCACCGAATGGCTCTATCTGCTGGTCGCGTTCGGGCTTTTGCTGTTCGGGCTTTTCAGTCTGGTCATGGCGCGCTATCGTACCATCCGCAACGAAGACGTGATCGAACGGCTCAAAGCCGCAGCGAGGTAGTGCCATGAAAAAACTGATCCCGCTCATTGCCCTGACCGCGGCACTGTCGGCCTGTGCCACACCCGAGACACGTGTACGCACGGCGCTGACCGATGCGGGCCTGTCCAAACCGGTCGCGGCCTGCATGGCGCACCGGATGGTCGACCGGCTCTCGCTGGGGCAGCTCAGCAAGCTGTCGGGACTGAAAAAGCTGAAAGCGCGCGATTCGGGCGATATCAGCGTCAACGAATTCATCAAGCGGACAAAAGCGCTGCAGGATCCGGAAATTGTCGGCGTGGTCAGCTCGTCCGGGCTGGTCTGCGCGGTCAGATCATAGTATAGTCCGCGATGCGCGGCGACAATCGGGCGCCCGCCAACGGGAGACTTGTCATGCACTGTCCATCCTATCCCTCTGCGGCCTTGTCCGCGGCACTGGCCGCCGCTTTTCTGCCGGGTGCGTGCGCGCCCGTACCCGAACCGGCGCTAACCGAATCGCAACAGGCGCAACTCGCCGCCGAACTGGCCGATGTGCTAGGCGACCGCGTGGCCGGGAAACCGCAAAACTGTATCGGCACGACCTCGCTGGGCAGCAGCGTTCCCGTCGGCGACCGCATTATCGTCTATGCGCGCGGGTCGGTGCGCTATCGCAACGACCTGCGCTCCGCCTGCCCCGGACTCGGCAGGAATGACGATATACTCGTCACCGAACTTCACGGTACGCAGCTGTGCGACGGCGATCTGGTGCAGCAGGTCGACCGCTTTAGCGGCATCCAGGGTCCGTCCTGCCGTCTCGGCAAGTTCACGCCCTATAGCAAGGCGGATAGTGAACGCTAATTGGCAATATTTTCGAGGAAATAACGCGCTACCGGGCTATTGTGAATTTCCGCGCGGATAAGGCTGTTGCCCCACCAAAGACCTTCGGCATTGGCAAGCACGATGAGCGTCAGCCTTTCTTCCGGTATTTTCAGATACAGGGCCGAACCGCGATCCTCATTCCAACCGCTATGCCAATATAAGTGCTTGCCGTTCCAGTCTTGCGCGAACCAGCCCAAGTGATAGTCGCCCGCGGCAGGAATATTGTTTTTGGAAAAAATTACATTGTACCATGCCCTGTTCAACAATTTGTCAGAGTCCAGTGCCTGATCGAATTTTGCCAATGCAGTGGTGCTGGCATATATACCGGCCGCAGCCCGGAAATCGTCATCGGCGAAGCTGTTCTTTTGCGGACGGCCGTCGACAATTTTATAAGGGTGCGCCATAAGCCGCAAAGCGCCTTCGCCGCTCGGATCACGCCAGCCGAGCGCGACATCCCTCATCCCGGCAGGCGTAATGACATTGTCGCGCACGATGTTGCGTAGCGGCCGCCCACCCGCTCCTTCTATGACACGGTCAATTCGCGCGTAGGTGATGGGATTATAAACGAAACGATCGCCTTTCTCCCCATTTACCCGCATATTTAATATGTCGGTCAGCGTCAGATTCCGCGCACAATTGAGCGGGGCGATGACCGTGCCGTCATTATCCATGCCGCCCCCGCCAAATGGAATGTCGGTCGTGGAAAGCCACGCGCAAAAATCGGTCCAGTCTTTATCCTGGGAAAGCGGTGTGTCCAGACCGATCCTGCCCGCTTCGGATTCCGTCAAGATAGCAGTCGCGGCGATCGGCTTGGTTACGGAAGCAATGTCGAATGTGGTATCCGGTGTGGTGGGAAATTCGCCCTCATCGTCCGAGTAACCATAGGCTTTTTGCCAGACAATTTCCCCATCGCGCAGGATGACCGCGGACAGAGCCGGTATCTTTTTTTCCACTCGGAAACTGGTCAGGAAGGAATCAAAACCCGCAAATTCCGGATTAGGAATCTCGGCGGCATCTGCACCATCTGCACCGCTCGCATCCTGCGCACTGGCGGGCGTTAGTGACGTTGCTGCCAAAGCAGCCGCAATAGCTGTTTTGAAAAAACCCAAAGTTCGGGAAATATCCATAGAACGCTCCTCTGCCAGCTCCACTGTATTAATAGTATAATACGCATGGACAGACAAGATCTTTTAAAACTTGTTAAATATGCTGCAATTGTGCCTGCTGGCCCTTCCATTCCGCCCTTGTCTATGCTTAACCCACCGTCCTATGGGTTTCGCATAGAGACTCGCTATCTGAACAATCCAGAAAGGCTTTTCCCCGCACATGAATATCCACGAATACCAGGCCAAAGACCTGCTCGCGAAATACGGCATCGGCATTCCCACCGGCTATCCGGCGATGAGCGTCGAGGAAGCCGTTGCGGGCGCAAAGAAACTGCCCGGGCCGCTTTATGTGGTGAAATCGCAAATCCATGCCGGCGGGCGCGGCAAGGGCAAGTTCAAGGAACTGGGCGCCGATGCCAGCGGCGGCGTGCGGCTGGCCAAATCGATCGATGCGGTCAAAAGCGATGCGACCGACATGCTCGGAAACACGCTCGTCACCATCCAGACCGGCGACGAGGGCAAACAGGTCAATCGCCTGTACGTCACCGACGGCGTCGATATCGAAAGCGAATTTTATCTCTCCATGCTGGTCGACCGCGCGTCGGGCCGCGTGTCGATGATTATCTCGACCGAAGGCGGCATGGATATCGAGGCGGTCGCGCACGACACGCCCGAAAAAATCACCACCATCACGATCGATCCGGCGCAGGGTTTCATGCCGCACCACGGCCGCGCCGCCGCGTTCGCGCTGAAGCTGTCGGGCGATCTCAACAAGGCGTGCCAGAAGCTGACCAAGCAGCTCTACACCGCGTTCATGGATCTCGATTGCGAGATGCTGGAAATCAATCCGCTGGTCGAAACGAAAGACGGGCAGCTGTTGGTGCTCGATACCAAGATGAGCTTCGACGGCAACGCCATGTTCCGCCATCCCGATATCGAACAGCTGCGCGACGAGACCGAGGAAGATCCGGCCGAAGTCGAGGCGTCCAAATACGATCTTGCCTATATCAAGCTCGACGGCAATATCGGCTGCATGGTCAATGGCGCGGGCCTCGCCATGGCGACGATGGACATCATCAAGCTGAACGGCGCCTTCCCCGCCAACTTCCTTGACGTGGGCGGTGGCGCGACCACCGAAAAAGTGACCGCGGCGTTCAAGATCATCCTCGCCGATCCGGCGGTCGAGGGCATTCTGGTCAACATTTTCGGCGGCATCATGAAATGCGACATCATCGCCGAGGGCATTGTTGCCGCGGCCAAGCAAGTGAACCTGTCGGTGCCTTTGGTCGTCCGGCTCGAAGGCACGAACGTGCAAAAGGGCAAGGACATATTGGCCAATAGCGGCCTGCCGATCGTCAGCGCAGAGGATCTGGGCGACGCCGCCCGGAAAATCGTCGCGCAGGTGAAAGAGACGGCTTGAGCCGCAATTCTTTTACAGGAGAGAGAATTGGAACACGCGCTATTTATCGTACATCGTACAAATCCGGGAAAGCGTGATGAAGTAAGAGCGGTTTGGGAAAAACATATGGCACCCGCTATTGCAAAAAATGACGGGCATATTGACTACTTTTATTGTTTTGATCACCAAGATCATGACGTTCTGCGCGTCTTCCAGCTATATTCCAATGCGGAAGCTGCCGACAGTTTTTTGCAGCATCCTAATTATGCGGGTTATCTGCAGGAAGTTGGTCCCTTACTATCCAATCAGCCGGAAGTACACACTGCCACACCGCAGTGGAAGAAGAATTAAAAAACTAATCTAAAGTGCTGAAACTTGAACTTGACGTTAACGTGAACGTCAACTATAAGCGGCGCAACAGACCCGGTACCGCGGCATAAATCGCGGACTCATACGAGAAGGAACGCACATGAAAATCCTGGTACCCGTCAAACGGGTGATCGATTACAACGTCAAACCGCGCGTCAAATCGGACGGCAGCGGCGTCGACCTCGCCAATGTCAAAATGTCGATGAACCCGTTCGATGAAATCGCGGTCGAGGAAGCCATCCGCCTGCGCGAAGCGGGCAAGGCGACAGAAATTATCGCGATATCGGTCGGCCCGGCCAAGGCACAGGAAACGCTGCGCACCGCGCTCGCCATGGGCGCCGACCGCGCGATTCTGATCGAGACCGACGAAACAGTCGAACCGCTCGCGGTCGCCAAATTGCTGGCCAAGGTCGCCGAGGAAGAAAGCCCCGGCCTGATCCTGCTCGGCAAACAGGCGATTGACGATGACAGCAACCAGACCGGCCAGATGCTCGCCGCCCTGCTCGGCTGGGGCCAGGCGACGTTCGCCAATACGGTCGAAGTCGAGGGCGACAGCGTGACGGTCAAACGCGAAATCGACGGCGGCCTGCAAACGGTCAAGGTCACAATGCCCGCGATCGTCACCACCGACCTGCGCCTCAACGAACCGCGCTATGCCTCGCTGCCCAATATCATGAAGGCGAAGAAAAAGCCGATGGATGTGAAAAGCCCGTCCGATTACGGCGTGGATATCGCCCCGCGGCTCAAAACCACCAACGTCACCGAACCGCCCGTGCGCTCCGCCGGGATCAAGGTGGAAAATGTCGACCAGCTGGTCGCGAAACTTAAAGAAATGGGAGTGGCATAATGAAAACACTCATCTGGGTAGAACATGACAATAGGTCTATGAAGGACGCGACCCTAGCCGTGGTCACCGCCGCCGCCAAGCTGGGCGAGGTCCACGCGATCGTCGCCGGGTCGGGTTGCGCCGCTGTGGCCGATCAGGCCGCGAAGATTGCCGGGATCGGCAAGGTCCATCTCGCCGACGATCCCGCATACGAACACCATCTCGCGGAAAATATCGCGCCGCTGATCGCCGACCTGATGGGGCATCATGACGTGTTCCTCGCGCCCGCCACCACCACCGGCAAGAATATCGCGCCGCGCGTCGCCGCGATGCTCGACGTGATGCAGATTTCCGACATTCTTTCGGTCGAGGGCGACAAGGCATTCACCCGTCCGATTTACGCGGGCAACGCGATCGCCACGGTCGAATCGTCCGATGCCAAGCTGGTCATCACCGTGCGCGGCACCGCGTTCGACAAGGCCGAAACCACCGGCGGCTCCGCCGAAATCGAGGCCGTATCGGGTCCGACGGACGCCGGCCTGTCGAGTTTCGTCAGCCAGGAAATCGCCAAATCCGAACGCCCCGAACTGACATCGGCCAAGATCATCGTGTCGGGCGGCCGCGCGCTGGGTTCGGGCGAAAAGTTCGAGGAGATCATCACGCCGCTCGCCGACAAGCTTGGCGCCGGCATCGGCGCGTCGCGCGCCGCGGTCGATGCGGGCTATGTCCCCAACGATTACCAGGTCGGCCAGACCGGCAAGATCGTCGCCCCAGAGGTTTACATCGCGATCGGCATTTCCGGCGCGATCCAGCACCTTGCGGGCATGAAGGACAGCAAGACCATCATCGCCATCAACAAGGACGAGGATGCGCCGATCTTTCAGGTCGCCGACCTGGGCCTCGTCGCCGACCTGTTCGACGCGGTGCCGGAGCTGACCAGCAAGCTGTAATCTATTTCGTTCAAAGCAGTACTTTGAACGAGTTTGGAAACTGAAAAGCCCTTGCGTGAAAGCGCGAGGGCTTTTTTGTGGCGCCCACGGTCCAAGCCGTTACCCCAATGCACCCGTCGCCCCGGCGAAAGCCGGGGTCTCCTTTTAAGATCACCACACAAGGAAAGGAGATACCGGCTTTCGCCGGTATGACGAAAATGGAAAAGCCGTTTATTTCCAGACAACGTCTTTTGCGGGCCTTCCCCGCCCGTCATTCCGGACCCGATCCGGAATCCAGAGCGGCACGCACCACCGTCCGCTATAATGGGTGCATATCACCAACACGATTCACCATCGGCAAGCCGTCGTAGTAAAACCGCCACGCCCCCCTCAATCGTCACTCTGAAGTTTGGGAATTACCCTTTTTAGATTAGCAGCATTTTTTATGCTAACCCATTAATTCCTGTGCATATTCTTTAAGAAGACGGGTTCTTTTCTCAATAAATTTTTCATAATCATCATCGTCTAAGTCGTTAGGGCACAAGGCTTCATTAAGGTATTCAGATTTCTTCTGACTATTTACCATTTCTATATATTCTGACGGTGGCGCTTTGCTTATTTTATTGTTATCCGACCGAATTAAAAAACAGATATTAGATAAAACATTTATTTGGGTACGTTCGTATCCCTTATCTGACAAATATTTTTTAGGGAAGATATGGTGAAATTCATGTTTGCTTCCCTTCTTTAAGACCTTCCCTATTTCTATATTTCCACCACTTATAAATGAATGAGGTGATTTTTGTATGAGCATTAATATAAGTGCTTTCGAATTGGCACCTGAGCGAGAAAAGTTAGCTTTTTCGAAGTCAATTCGAATCTCATCGGAAGGGAACTTTACTTCATAATTTTGATCATTTCGTAGCAATAAAAGCTCCTTAATGTCATTTGATTGTCGCTGGTTAACATCAGACGAATACCTGCGATTAAAAGTTGATCTCCAAAACCATTGCTTTATCTTTTCTTTTTGTATGTCTGAATAAGGTTGCCCATCTTTTTTGTCAGTAGCAAAGAAGCAACTTAGTGGAACGATGGAACTCGGAAATGGCAATAGCTTATAGTGAGCAATGCGAAGCTCCCTTTTTAAGAAATCGATTGCACCAAGTATACCATTGGTAATAATTTCAAAATTATTCCTTATTTCTTCACCTTGCAAACCTACAATTCTAGACGGAGAAGTCTCTCCTGTAATAACTCCCGCGCAAATTCTAAGTTGCAAATCCTTTTCATCACATAAATCAGCATACCCGTGCTCTGCAATTGCATCTTGTAGATTCCCAAATTTCTCAACCAAATCGAAATCGTCTGACCAACTCCATGCTGAAAGTAGTTCAAAAACGTCAAGTTCCGTTCCAGCCCGATTAATTCTTTCGAACACAATTGCTACGGTATTTCTATCGTCTGATTCAAAGGTTTGTGATTGAATGGTATATTCTCGAAATCGCTCTTGCAATTTATCAATCTTTGTAACTAGTTGATCTTCAAGTCTGCCGCACGCTTTTCTATAACCAACGATATCAAAGAGTGTTCTAATTGGAAAATGACGAGTATCGTCAACCTCACTATCGGATAATGCCAGAAACATCGATTCCTGAACATTTTCTTCAGCTAGCATATCAAAGTAAATATCGGTCCAATTATTATCATCCGGTTTAAGTTCAGTTTGAAAAACTGAAAATAAACTAGTCAACCTTTGTTGACCGTCTAAAACATAATTAACAGGATAATCTTTTTTCGGTTCGGGAAGAATGAAGGAGCCAAGTTTTTTCTCACTGTCTAATCTAGCATCTGTTTGCCATAATATAACGGTGCCTATGGGAAAATTTTGGGACTTATATACTTCTATGACCCATTGACATGGGTCAGATAAACACCTATAAGAGGGTATCAAAAGCGGAGATGCCCAGTGTTAAAGTCTTTCAATACCTTAATCGAAATGATGGAAGCCTTCCCAGACGAACAGTCTGCGATTGACCATTTCACTGCAATCCGTTGGAAGAACGGCGCATTTTGCCCACACTGTAAATCGACCCGCGTTTATCACTTTTCAGATAATCGCACTCATAAATGTGGTGATTGTCGCAAGCGCTTCTCAATTAAAGTCGGCACTATCTTTGAAGATAGCAAGTTGAAACTGCGTAAATGGCTTGTCGCTATCTGGCTTATCACGTCACACAAAAAAGGCATTGCCAGCACACAACTCGCCAAAGACATTGGCGTAACGCAAAAGACAGCATGGTTTATCACTCACCGTCTGCGCGAAGCAATCCGCACACAGTCTTTCAACCGTCCGCTAGATGGCGAAGTCGAATCCGATGAAACCTTTGTTGGTGGCAAAGAGAAAAACAAACACGCATGGCAGCGCACGGGCGGCAAACAGGGCGGCAAGGGCAAAACAGCCGTTCTGGGTATGCTGGAGCGTAACGGCGAACTCCGCACAGGCGTCACACCTAACTTGAGCGCACGCAACGTCCAAACAGTCATTCGTGACAATGTAAAAGCTGGCGCAAACTTGATGACAGACGAACATGGTTCATTCGTTGGCCTATCGGATGCCTATAATCACCACCGCGTAAATCACAGCGCTGGCGAGTATGTCCGTCACTATATCCTGCATACAAACGGAATTGAAAGCGTCTGGGCATTGTTCAAACGCCAGATTATCGGCACTCACCATTTTCTTTCACCTAAGCACCTGAACGCCTACCTTGGCGAAATGACATGGCGCTTTAATCTCCGCAAAATGGACGAGGGCGATAGAGTGAATGCACTTTTGGCACAGACAACCGGACGCTTGACCTATAAGGCTCTTACAGCATGACAGATAAGAAAACCCGTGAAAGACCCCTTGGCCTCGATATAGACCCAGATGAAGCGTTCGAGCGCTTTCTGGGCGTGGACCCAGACGAGATTGACGAGAATAAGAAACTTAAAAAAAGACCCCCGCCGAAGCGAGGGCCAGTTGTTGAAAAGCGCGAGAAACCGAAGCATCCCCCGAATGAACCGGACTAGCCTATACTAGCGGCTACGGTAGTGGGAGCGAACGTGCTCCACACGACCAAAGCGTATCCGGTAATAAGCGCATACATATACCATGATCGCATATTCCTCTTGATTGAGGCGGTGAAACATGCGAATCTCTTACTGCAACGTGCGAGATAAGCGGTATTTCACCGCAGATTT
>JBGTHQ010000003.1:0-189707 GCA_041746135.1 Sphingomonadaceae bacterium
CGGATACGAGGACGTAGCGCCGGAAGAAAAGACCGCCCGCGTCGGCGCGGTGTTCTCCAACGTGGCGGCCAAATACGACATCATGAACGATGCCATGTCGGGCGGCATGCACCGGCTGTGGAAGGACCGCTTCGTGCGCCGCGTGAAGCCGCAGCCGGGTGAGGCGGTGCTCGACATGGCGGGCGGCACGGGCGACATCGCCTTCCGCATGGCCGAACGCGGCGCGGAAGTGACCGTGGCGGACATCAACCAGGACATGCTCGACGTCGGCATCGAGCGCGCACTGGAGCGCGGGCTGACCGGGCTGGGCTGGTCGTGCCAGAATGCCGAAACGCTCGCCTATCCCTCGCGCCAGTTCGATGCCTACACCATCGCCTTCGGCATCCGCAACGTGACCCGGATCGATGCCGCGCTGGCCGAGGCGTATCGCGTGCTGAAATACGGCGGGCGGTTCTTCTGCCTGGAATTCAGCACGGTGGAATGGCCCGGCTTCAAGGAAGCCTACGATTTCTATTCCCACAAGCTCGTGCCCCAGATCGGCAAGGCGGTGGCGGGCGACGAGGACAGCTATCGCTATCTGGTCGAATCGATCCGCCGCTTTCCCACGATGCCGCAGTTCGAGCGGATGATCGGTGCCGCCGGGTTCGAAAATACGCGGGTAGAGCCGATCATGGGCGGGCTGGTCGCCATCCATTCGGGGTGGAAAATCTGACGGTGTCGCGCCCCATCACGCATATCTGGCGGCTTGGAAAATGGGCGCGCATCGCCGCGCGCCACGGGGCTCTGCGCGGCATCCGGAACGATCCCAACACGCCGGTGCCGGTCAAGCGGCTGATCGGCCTGTTCAGCGTGGGCACGCTGAGCTCGCGCGAGCCCGATTATGCCGGCGCGTTCCAGGCGATCGGCCCGGCGGCAATCAAGCTGGGCCAGACGCTGGCGACCCGGCCGGACTTGGTGGGCGAGGATGCGGCGCGCAATCTGCTGGGCCTGCAGGACAGCCTGCCGCCCGTCCCCTTCGATCAGATCGAGGCGGCGATCCAGAGCAGCTTCGACCAGCCGCTCGACACGCTGTTTCAGCGCATCGATCCGATCCCGGTGGGCGCGGCTTCGATCGCGCAAGTCCATCGCGCGATCACCACCGACGGGCGCGACGTGGCTATCAAGGTGCTGCGCCCCGGCATCCGCGAACGCTTCGCCCGCGACATCAAGACCTACGAATGGGCCGCGGCGCATCTGGAAGCCATGGGAACGGACGAGGTGCGTCGCCTGCGCCCCGCGCTCATCATCGCCAATTTCAAACGCTGGACCAACCGCGAACTGGACCTGCGGCGCGAGGCGGCGAGCGCATCCGAACTCGCCGAAGCGATGCGCGGAACCGAACGCTACGCGATTCCCGACGTCGACTGGGATCGGACCAACGGTCGGGTGCTGACCATCGCGTGGATCGACGGTATCAAGATTTCCCGCACCGAGGACTTGATCGCGCAGGGCCACGACCTGCCCGATCTGGCCCAGCGGCTGGTGATCGCCTTTCTCAGGCAGGCGATCAGCCACGGCTATTTCCACGCCGACATGCACCAGGGGAATTTGTTCGTGAAAGCGGACGGAACGATCGCCGCGATCGATTTCGGGATCATGGGCCGGATCGACCGGCGCGCCCGGCAATGGCTGGCGGAAATCCTCTATGGCCTGACGACCGGCAATTACCGGCGTGTGGCGGAAATTCATTTCGAGGCGCAATACGTGCCCAGCCACCATTCGGTCGATGAATTCGCGACCGCGTTGCGCGCCGTGGGCGAACCGATGCGCGGCAAGCCGGTGAGCGAGCTGTCCGTGGGCCAGATGCTCGATGGGCTGTTTGCGATCACCCGCGATTTCGACATGCAGACGCAGCCGCACCTGCTGCTGCTGCAAAAAACAATGGTGATGGTTGAGGGGATCGCGACGTCGCTCAATCCCGCCATCAACATGTGGGACGTTGCTGCGCCTTATGTGCGCAATTGGATCCGCGGCGAATTGGGTCCCGAGGCTGCGGTCGCCGATCGCATCCATGACGATATCGATACTTTGCTCAAACTGCCCGACATGATCCGCCGCCTCGATGAACAAATTCCGCGCAAGGGCGGCGCACCCGAGGCTCCGCCGCTGCCCGAAGTCGAGCTGGTCTGGGACCGCAATCGCAAACAGGATGGCGGCGGTTTCTGGCGTTATGCGTTCACGGCAATGACATTCGCAGCGGCTGGCGCAGGTGCAATGTGGATGTGGGGTTGATGGCACGGCCTGTCTTAGGGAGCTTTTTTGCATCAATTGCCACAGGGGCAACCGGAAGTGTTATGCTTTCCTTGGGACTGCATCCGGGCAGCTTTTACCTGACATTGCCATCCGCTGAAGGCGCCATGTTACACCTTGTTATCTATATTTTGATAGGGATAATCGGCGGCATATGCATTGTCTGGCCGGTATGCGTTGCTGCACTTTATTTTATGTTCAATATCAGGGATCGTGATCGACGCTTTCGCTCGATGACAAGCTGGGCATTTTGCGGCGGCGCGTTCGGTGCGGTTGCAATGCTCGGATTTTCATATGTTTTAGGATTGGGGACAGACTTTATATTTTCCATCGCCATAACAGGAACCTTACTGGGCGCGATATGCGGTGCGATATGCTGGCTTTTTTCAGGGAGCAAGAACGTCAATTCGTCCGTTTACGCCGATAGCGAATGAACCTTCACCTTCCCCGTACATTGTATCATCAATTTTTCGGCTTGGTTCTGGAGTATCCTTCAGCGCGAAAAATTCTTGGTAAACTATTCGGTATTTCTGTCCTTTGGGCAGAGTTTCGGCGGGAAGTTTAATGTCATAATCGCACCGCTCTTCTCCATATGTCACGGGAAAGTTACCGCTAAATGCGCATTCGCCGGATATATTCTTGCGCAATTCAATCTGCCAATAACCATGCGAACCGCTAAAAACAGTCATGCTTGTGAAACCTTTTCCATCATCGTTCCAGCCGAAAGGCTGCCCGAAAAACCCTCTATCTCGGGCGTGGAAAACCATTTTGCCTTTTTCAAGCTGTGCAATGATTTCATATGGCGGGGGCTGACAGCTGCCGAGAAGCAACACGGCCGGAACCATAATGAACTTCTGAAAAGAGGTAGTCTTTTTGCCGGACATATGCACAGTCTAGCGGATCAATTGAAATTTTCCAGACGGATATGGCGTCCCCGGGTTTTTCGGGCGGGAGAGATATATATCCCTATCTGCTTTCGCCATCTAACTGGACTCTGGCGGCACGGCGAGGCAAAAGCGCCTTATGACCACACCCCAAAACATCACCCTGATCATCGGCGGCGGCATCGCGGCGTATAAATCCTGTGAACTTATTCGCCTGATCCGCAAGGCCGGCATGACGGTGCGCTGCGTGCTGACCGATGGTGGCGCGCATTTCGTGACGCCGATGACGCTGGCGGCGTTGAGCGAGAATGAAGTGTTCACGACGCTTTGGGATCTGAAAAACGAAACCGAAATGGGGCATATCCAGCTGAGCCGCGAGGCCGACCTGATCGTGGTGTGTCCGGCCACCGCCGACTTGCTCGCCAAAATGGCTGCGGGCATATCCGATAGTCTGGCTACCACTTTGCTGCTCGCCACCGATACGCCGGTAATGGCCGTGCCCGCGATGAACGTGCGCATGTGGAGCCATGATGCGACGCGGCGTAACGTGGCGCAGCTGCGCAAGGACGGCATCCACGTGATGCAGCCCGACAGCGGCGAAATGGCATGCGGCGAATATGGCGAGGGACGCTTGCCCGAACCCGGCGCCGTCTTCGCCGAGATAGTGAATCATCTGAGTGCGGAAAACCCGCTCAAAGGCCAGCCGGCTTTTGCCGATGACGAACATCGTCCGCTCTATGGCAAGCATGTGCTCGTGACGGCAGGGCCGACCCACGAACCGATCGATCCGGTGCGCTATATCGGCAACCGGTCGAGCGGACGGCAGGGGTTTACGATTGCCGCCGCCGCTGCGGTCATGGGCGCCGAAGTGACTTTGGTCGCAGGGCCTGTGCATTTGGGTACGCCCGCCGGTGTGACCCGCATCGACGTGCAGACGGCCCGCGAAATGCAGGCGGCGGTGGAAGAAGCTCTGCCCGCCGATGTCGCGATTATGGTCGCCGCCGTTGCCGACTGGCGCGCGGCCGATAGCGCGGAGCAGAAAATGAAAAAATCCGGCAAGGGACCGGCGCCGCTCGCGTTGACCGAGAATCCCGACATATTGGCGGGACTGGCGCGTCATGAAAACCGCCCAGGACTGCTGATCGGCTTTGCCGCGGAAACCGAAAACATCATCGACCATGCGCAGGCGAAACTCGCCCGCAAAAACTGCGACTGGATCGTCGCGAACGATGTATCGGGCGGTATCGAAGGCAGCGTTATGGGCGGTAAAGACAACACGGTGCACATCGTGACGGCAGACGGCGTCGATAGCTGGGATAGCTTGCCCAAACATGATGTGGCCCGCAGACTGGTGGAGAAAATCGCGCGTGAAATTTCCGGAAATTGATATCCAGCTCAAACGGCTGGAAAATGGCGCGGATTTGCCGGTACCCGAATATGAGACGCAGGGATCAGCCGGTATGGATATTCGCTCTGCTGCTGCCATGACGATTGCACCCGGACACCGTGCGCTCGTGCCGACCGGTTTTGCCATGGCGATACCGGAGGGATATGAAGTGCAGGTGCGTCCGCGTTCGGGGCTCGCGCTCAAAAAGGGGATCAGTCTGCCCAATACACCGGGTACGATTGACAGCGACTATCGGGGCGAGCTGGGCGTTATCCTGATCAACCATGGCAGAGACGATTTCGTTATCGAACGCGGCGACCGCATCGCGCAGATAGTAGCGGCGCCAGTGCAACGTGCGAAAATGGTCTTGGTCGAACAACTGGACGACACGGCGCGTGGTGCGGGCGGTTTCGGGTCGACCGGAATTTGACCCCCTACACACTTAAACGCCGCCCCCGAGCGAGATGTCGGGGGCGGCGCTGTTCTTATCAGAAGTCAAAACTGTTAAATGACCAGTTAGTTAATGCGTCGTACTTTTGTTTCTTCGGGTGCGATCGAAATCCGGACCGTTTCGCCCGAATCTCCAGGGAAATCGGTAAAAATCGCTTCAACCAGATTCGGCACGAGATAGGGCAGACGTTTGCTGCGCGACATGGCTTCGGCCTTGCCCTCGAACAAACGCTGACCATCGGCATTGCGATCGATCTGCATGTCGAGCTCACTGGTATAGACGGTAATCTCATCCAAACCGTTATCGCCGAAGAAGAACGGGTCATGGAAACCGAAGCGATAGAGACCGCGGCGATAGAAACCGTGCCCGCCATAATAACCGCGATGTCCATAAAAGCCGCGGCCATAGCCGGCATAGAAAGGGTCGTAAAAGCCGGTCCGACGATATTTGGTCTGGCCGTTATTGACGTCATAGGCAAAACTGACGGTCAGGTCGGCGCTTTGCGGGCTGGCGGCGGGAACGTAACCCAGCCGCATCATCTGGCTTTCGACAAGCCGCGCATATTGCGCGAATTCAAGCCCGCCCTGCAATTGCGGATCGGATGAGGTGACCGTAAAGCTCTGTCCCGTCGGCGCGGGCAGTTGCTGGAAACGGGTGACTTCTGATTTGAAAGGGGTCGCACAGGCACCGAGCGACAGCAGCAAAAGCGGCACGGAAACCAACGACAGCTGGCGCAACGCGCGGGTGGATTTGAGGTTTTTCATCATGCGACTCCTATAGCTCACAATGTGGCAATATATTTTAATGTATAAAAGTTTCGCGCTGAACGTGCGTTGAACGGTTGCACAGTTGCCACGAAGCGTTACTCAGCGTAACAAACCCAGTGCCTTGTAAGCCCCGTCTACCTTGGGCTGGGCCAGCTGTCTCGCTTTCGCTGCGCCCTTGTCGAGGATCGCATCCAGTTGCTCGGTATCTTCTTTTAAAGCCGTAAACCGTTCGCGGATCGGCCGCAACGTGTCGATCAGCAGGTCCGCGAGAACAGGTTTGAACTGCCCGAACCCGGTACCGGCATGCTCGTTGAGCACCGCCTGCGGCGTCATGTCGCGCACGGCGGCGTAGATGCCGACAAGATTGCGGGCCTCGGGGCGTTCGGCCAGTTCATCCATAGCATCGGGCAAGGATTCAGCATCGGTTTTCGCCTTGCGGATTTTCTGCGCGATCGTGTCGTCATCATCGGTCAGATTGATACGGCTCATCTCGCTGGGGTCCGATTTGGACATTTTCGCGGCCCCATTGCGCAGGCTCATGACCCGCGCCGCCGGTCCCTCGATAATCGGGTCGGGCAGGGTGAACAGGTCAGTATCGTAATCGCCGTTGAATTTTGCCGCGATATCGCGCGCCAGTTCCAGATGCTGTTTCTGGTCCTCGCCCACCGGCACGTGTGTCGCGCCGTAAATCAGCACGTCGGCGGCCTGCAACACGGGATAGGCGAACAGGCCGACGCTTGCGCCTTCGCGATTCTTGCCCGATTTCTCCTTGAATTGCGTCATGCGGTTGAGCCAGCCGATCCGCGCGGTGCAGAAAAGCAGCCAGGCCAGCTCGGCATGGCCGGGGACACGCGCCTGGTTGAAGAGGGTTGCCTTGTCGGGATCAACCCCTGCCGCAATCAGCGCCGCCGCCATCTCGCGGCTGTTATTGCTGAGCTCGACCGGATCGTTATAGACGGTAATCGCGTGCAGATCGGCAAGGAAGAACAGGCATTCCATCTCGTCCTGCATCGCCACCCATTTCTTGATCGCGCCCAGATAATTGCCAAGATGGAGATTGCCGGTCGGCTGAATGCCGGAAACTACGCGCATGACGAAGACTTTCTGTATTACCGCTTCAGCAGTTGTTTGAGTTCGCTGAACCGGTACGCCCGGAATACGAACGATGCCAGCGCATATATGATGGCACCGCCACCGCACAGCAGCATCAGCGCCAAGATACGATCAATCACGCCCCCTGTCAGATAAGGATCGACGAACGGATTTGCCAGCCAGAGCGCAAGCCCCATCACGACACCGGCAGCCAGGATGCGCAGGCTTTTGCCCAGCAATCGCGTATCGAGCGACAAATGCCCGCGCCGGTGCAGGATGAAATAGAGCAGGAATACGTTAACCCAAGCCGCCGCCGCGGTAGAGAGCGCCAGACCGACTACACCCAGTTCCCAGATCAGCATGAGATTGAGGCCCAAATTGACCAGCATCGATACGATCGCGATCCGCACCGGCGTTTTGGTATCTTCGCGCGCGTAAAAACCCGGTGTGAGTATCTTGATGAACACATAGGCCGGAACGCCGAGCGCAAAGGCGGCCAGCGCATTGGCGGTGCCGATAGTATCGGCGGCGGTAAACGCGCCGTGCTGCAACACGCCGCGAATAAGCGGGGTCGAAGAAATCGCCAGCGCAATCGCTGCGGGCAATGCAAAGAAAAGCGACAATTCCAGCGCGCGGTTCTGCGTCGTTTGCGCTGCGCTGGCGTCTTTCGCGCTAATTTGCCGCGACAGGGCCGGCAATATTGCGGTGCCAATACCGATCCCCAATATGCCAAGCGGCAACTGATTGAGGCGGTCGGCATAGTAGAGCCACGAGATCGATGAGCCGGGCAGGAAGCGCGCGGCCAGCGAAGTAGATACCAGCAGATTGAATTGAATTGCGCCTTGACCGATCGCGGCCGGCCCCATGAGCCACAGCATCCGTTTGACACCCGGCGACAGGCGCGGCAGGCCGATGCGGAGCACGACGCCGGCACGGCGGCACGAGACAATCAGCCATGCCAGTTGCATCATGCCCGACACGGTGACGGCGATCGACTGGCTGATCGCGGTTTCGACCGTGTTGTCGCCGCGAAAGAACAAAAGCGCGGTGATCATGCAAATGTTGAGCAATATCGGCGCGGCAGCATTCACCCAGAACCGGTCGAACGAATTGAGGATGCCGCCAAGCAGCGAAACGATCGAAATTAGCGCCAGATAGGGCAGGGTGATCCGCGTCATATAGACGGTGAGCGTGTATTTTTCCGGGCCACCATCTGGAAAGCCGCCGGTCATCGCCGATACGAGCGGTGCAGCCAACAGCATCATGATGCCGGTAAAGACGATCAGGAACGGCATCATCACCGACAATACATGGCTGGCAAATTCGATCGCGGCGGCGCGGCCGCTTTCGGCCTGCTTGATTTCCGCTTCGGTCATGCGCCGATTGAACATCGGCACGAAAACGGCGGAAAAAGCGCCTTCGGCAAACAGCGCGCGGAAAAGGTTGGGAATGCGAAAGGCGATCAGAAACGCATCGGAAGCAAGGCCAGCACCAATATAGCTAGCCATTAGTGTATCGCGCACCAGTCCCATTACGCGGCTGACCAGCGTGAGCGCCCCGATCGTCATAGAGTTTTTTAGCAGGCTCATACGAGCGAGGGCCGGATAGACAGCGCCCGTTTTGATCCTATCGGCGGAATTTTCGCACTATACATACTCACCCCGCCGACAGGTTTTACGAACTGACCGGTATTTCCGACTGTTTATGCAGCGCCTTCGGGCTGCACACCGCCGGCATTCTGACTTTGCGCCAGCTGCTGGATATAAAGCGCATTGAAATCCATCGGTTCGAGCATCAGCGGTGGGAAGCCGGCGTCGCGAACGGCATCGGCCAGTATACGGCGGGCGAACGGGAAAATGATACGCGGCGCTTCCCCAAACAGAAACGGGTGCTGCTGTTCTTCGGGAACATTGCGCATGCCGATCATAGCGGCATAGGCAAGCTCGACAATGAAAGCCGTACCCTTGTCGGCCTTGGCCGTCACGGTGATCTTCAATTCGACCTCGTGCATATCCTCGCCGAACGCACGCGATCCGATGTTGAACTGCACGTCGATCTGCGGCTGTTCTTCCCATTGGAAACTGTCGGGCGCATTGGGATTTTCAACGGACATATCTTTTATATATTGCGACAATATTCCCACAGAGGGGGTGGTGTCGGTTCCATTTTGCGCTTGGGCGCCGGCGTCTATATTGCCATCATTCTGTTCGGCCATGTGTCGTTGCTTTCTAACTGTTATCGTCACGGATGAATGTCCCGGTCAGCAATCTTGCAAAAGCTGCCACCGTATGCAGCGCGGCGTAGCAGGGGACGCGGTGCAGCGCAATCCCGAGTAGCGCAGCGCGTGCAAGCATGCGTTCATCTTGCAGGGTGCAAATTGAGCCTCTGCATGGCGTTGCATGGTCAGCCGGCCAGTCGGTTGGCTTTGCAATAAAAATGGTCGCATCGTTTGCATATTTGTCTTTCCATCTTATTTAAGGCAATAGGGACCGTGGCAGATTTAATCCGCCAGTTTATTTTGCGCAACTTCCCTGCGCACCAAGTGAAGTTACAGGAAAACCGCATGTCTTTTGAAATCGTCATTCTTGCCGTCATCGCCGCCTTTTTGGGCCTGCGTCTTTATGCAGTTCTGGGCAAGCGCACCGGACATGAACAGGAACCCTTACGGCGCAGCGCCGAACCGGGTTCGCTAGCGCAGCCGCAACCGGGATATGAGAACGAAGAAAAATCGTCAGGAAATGTCCATTCGATCGATCCGCAGCAGGGCAAGTCGCAATTTTACGATAGTGCCGCAGAGCCCGGCATCCGCCAGTTGCTGAGCGCCGACCGGGGCTTCGACGTTGCCCAGTTTGTCGAGAACGCAAAGACCGCTTATGGCATGATATTGGAAGCTTTCTGGAAAGGCGACCGCGAAAATCTGAAAATGCTGTGTGATGACGATGTCTATGCCGATTTTGAAGCCGCGCTGGATGCGCGCGAAGCGGCGGGCGAATCGCTCGACAACCGTCTCGTTCGGATCGACGAGGCGATGATCGCCGATGTCGAATATGAAGCGCCTATGGCCCGCATCACCATGCGTTTCGATGCCGATATCGCGGCGGTTACCCGCAGCAAGGATGGCGAGGTGGTTGCAGGTTCCCTGTCGGACGCGGTGGAAACGCACGATATCTGGACGTTCGAGCGTGACGTGAACAGCGTCGATCCGCATTGGGTGCTGGCTGAAACCGACGAGGCGTCCTGAACTCCCAAGATCGAACACCAAGGACCGTGCCCATGGCTGGATTCACGTCTTTACGCCGCCGCACTTTGCTCTGTGCCACCGGTCTGCTGCTGTCTCTTTCGGCTTGCAGCAGCGTCATTCCGGATACGCGCGCGCAAAGCGCACCGACGCCTCCCGCAGATGAGCGGGTTGTACAAGTCGGCCAGGGATATGGTCTGCAGGACCAGAAAGGAAATCCCTTACCTGATCGCGCGGCTACGCCTGTAGCGGCGCCGCCGGTGCGCCCGGCACTATCGGGCAGCGCGCTGCGTATCGGCAGTGACGTTACCCAAGCGATCGGCAATCCGGTCCGGCTCGGTCCCGGTATCGACTCGCTGCCCATATATGATGCCAAGGGGCAGGATGCGCTCAGGGCATTCGCGCTCAGTTGCCCCTCGCTTATCAAGCGCGAGGACCGTAGCGGTCTGACTGTGCCATCCGATTGGCAGTCAGCGTGCTCTGCCGCCGCTACGTGGAACCCGAACGACGCTAAACGATTTTTTGCAACCTATATGGAAACGCTGCAGGTCGGGGATGGCAGCGCATTTGCCACGGGATATTTCGAGCCGCAAATTCGCGGGTCGCGCACGCGCCAGCCCGGATATGATACACCCGTTTACGCAACACCCTCCGATCTGGTCGATGTCGATCTCGGCCTGTTCTCCGACGAACTGAAAAGCAAGCGCGTGCGCGGCCGGGTCGAAAATGGTAAGCTGGTGCCCTACGCAGATCGCGCGGCGATCGAACAAGGCGCGCTGGCGGGGCGCGGCTTGGAAATCGGCTATGCCGCAGATCCGATCGAGTTTTTCTTCCTGCAAATCCAGGGTTCCGGCCGTTTGCTGCTGCCCGATGGCGGTGTCATGCGCATCGGCTATGACGGGCAGAATGGCCGCGAATATGTCGGTATCGGCAAACTGCTGCGCGACCGCAATTTGCTCGCCCCCGGACAGGCCTCTATGCAGGGTATCATCGAATGGATCCGCACGCATCCTGAAGAAGGACGTGCGCTGATGCGCGAGAATAAGAGCTTTATTTTCTTCCGGGAACTGACCGGTGCCGGGCCGCTCGGCGCGATGGGCTATGCCGTGGCACCGCGCACGACCGTGGCGGTCGATCCCAAATTCGTGCCAATGGGTGCGCCGGTATTGCTGTCGATGGATCGCGGCGAGCCCAATGGTATCTGGGTCGCGCAGGATACAGGCGGCGCGATCAAAGGTGCCAACCGCTTCGATACATTCTGGGGTGCGGGCGATGAAGCGCGCGCGATTGCAGGCGGCATGTCGGCCAAGGGACAGGCCCTGATATTCGTGCCAAAGGGGACTTTTGCGCGGCTATCGGCTTCCGCTCAGGGGCAATGACCCGCAAAACTGGCTCGCTCTCGCCGCAGGAAGTGGAACTGTGGAACCGCGTCGCGGCAACGGTCGAACCGCTGGAGGCAAAGCGCACAGTCAAGACCAGAGCTCCAACTTCCGCACAAAAGCCTGCCAATATTTTCAGCCATAACGCCGCCGATCGACATCCGACGCAGAAACAATTTGCTCGAATGCTCAATCCTTCCACCACCGCAGCATCGCCGCAGCCCGGTTCGCAGAGGGAGGCATTGCCCGGTGCCGGTGCCGGTAGTGCGTTGCCGCCACAGCATAACGGCCTCGATGGGCATTGGGACCGCAAATTTGTGCGCGGCCGCATCGAGCCCGATATTACGGTCGACTTGCACGGACACACGCTTTCGACCGCCTATACCCAGCTTGACCAGAGCTTGGCGCTGGCGATCAGGACTGGCTTTCGCGTGCTATTGCTGATTACCGGCAAGCCGCGTCCGGCAGATGCCCGCGATGCGCGCGGCAACAGGCGCGGGGTTATTCGGGCGGCGGTGGCCGACTGGCTGGCTTCATCGCGCCATGCGGCCAATATCGCGGCTGTGCGCAACGCGCATCCCCGGCATGGCGGCAATGGCGCGCTTTATATAGTTTTGCGGCGCTGAAAGCCTTTAGTCTGAAGAAAGCGCGGCCAGAACGATCCGCCGATAAATCCCCGTCAGCTTTTCCAAATCCTGTACGGCCACGGCTTCGTCGAGCTTGTGCATGGTCGCGTTACACAGCCCGAATTCCACAACCGGGCAAATTTTCGACAGGAAACGTGCATCGGACGTTCCGCCGCTGGTCGACAATTCGGGCGTAACACCGGTTTCGGCAATGATCGCATCGCTGACCAGAGTCGATAGCTCGCCCGGAAGTGTCAGAAATGCCTCGCCCGACACGATGCCCTTAACCTTGCCTCCCATCGCTTCGGCCAGATGCGTGATCTGCTCGACCAGTTCGTTGCCGGTGTGAAGGTCGTTGAACCGCGTGCTTATGCGCGCCTCGGCGCGTTTGGGAATGACATTATGCGCAGGATTACCAACATGCAGTTCGGTAATCTCGGTATTGCTCGCCTGGAACCAGTCAGTGCCTTTGTCGAGCACGATATCGTCGATCGCGGCGAGGATTCGCACCAGTTTCGTGATCGGATTGTCAGCCATATGCGGATAGGCGACATGGCCCTGAGTGCCGTCAACCGAAATCCACATATTGACCGATCCGCGCCGCCCGATCTTTACCATATCGCCGAGCCTGTCGACCGAAGTCGGCTCGCCTACCAGACACATATCGGGAATGCACTTGCGGCTCTGCATATGCGCAATCAGTTCGCGCGTGCCATAAATTGCCGGACCTTCTTCGTCGCCTGTGATGATCAGGCTGATCGTGCCGACATCGGCGGGGATATCATGCACAGCCGCAACGAAACTGGCGATGCTCCCCTTCATATCGACTGCGCCGCGCCCGTAGAGCAAGTCGCCGCGTATCTCGGGTTCAAATGGATCGCTGTCCCAGCCTTCGCCCGGCGGCACCACGTCGAGATGCCCGGCAAAAGCGAAGTGCCGCGCGCCTTTCGCATTTTTTAGGCCGCGTATGGCAAACAGGTTTTCGACCGGTCCATCGGGAACTTGCCCAGTGACGAAGCGTGTCACGTCGAAACCGAGCGGCTCCAGCATCGCTTCAAGCTCGGCAAAGACACCGCCCGTTGCGGGCGTTATGCTTTTATGGGCAATCAGGCGTTTGGCAAAATCCAGCGCACGCCCGGAAACCTCCATAGCCTCGCTCATGTGCCGGGCATATCCTGTTCGAACCGTTCGATGACCCAGTCTTCCTCGCCCGCGGCCTCGCACCATTGCTCCATCCATTCATGGCCCATTATCGTATCCATATAGCTTGTCGCAAAACCGGGAACATTGAAGCCATAGGTGCGAAAGCGCGAGACGACAGGGGCATACATGATGTCGGCAGCGCCGAATGTGCCGAACAGATACGGGCCCTGCTTACCATAGCGCGCCCGTGCCTCCGCCCACAGGCCGAGTATGCGGATGACATCGGCCTGCACGTCGTTGGCCACGGTGATGCTGCTGTATTTCTGGCGGATATTCATCGGATGCCCGCGGCGCAGCGGTAGAAAACTGCTGTGCATTTCCGCGCACATCGACCGCGCCATGCCGCGCGCCACTTCATCCTTGGGCCAGAAACGGTCGCGGTGCGTCTTGTCGGCCAGCCAGTCGATGATCGCCAGACTGTCCCACACGACCGCCTCGCCATCCCACAGGATCGGCACTTTACCCGACGAGGGTGCGAACTCGTCGCCCTTGCGTTTTTCCTCCCAGTCCTCGCCATAGAGCGGAACGGTAATTTCGTCGAAATGCAGACCCGATTGCTTGCAGGCCAGCCAGCCGCGCAGTGACCAGCTGGAATAATTCTTATTGCCGATAATGAGTTTCAATGCAGGGCCTTCCCGGTTCTTTTGCCGCACTATAGCCGCTCACCCTGGGCCTGTCGAAGGGTAAAGACAGAACGATTGCGATGAAGAAGCGATCAGTCCGTGACGGCTTCCACCACCGCCGCGCGCAGTTCGCTGATGCCGTATTTCGTTTCCGAAGAAGTGACCAGAACCTGCGGATGTGCAGCCGGATGCAGCCGTGCTTCCGCTTCGACTTTCTCGACGGTCTTGGCAAGCTCGCTTGCCTTCACCTTGTCCATCTTCGTCATCACGATGCGATAACTGACGGCCGCCTCGTCGAGCATTTTGAGCACGTCGCGGTCGACGTCCTTGATCCCGTGCCTGCTGTCGACCAGCACCAATGTGCGCTTTAATACCACCCGTCCGCGAAGATAGTCGTTGATCAGGAACCGCCATTTGCGCACGATATCCTTGGGTGCCTTGGCATAGCCATAGCCCGGCATGTCGACGAGCCGGAAAAACAGCGGATCGCCGATGTCGAAGAAATTCAGCTCTTGCGTGCGGCCCGGCGTCACCGATGTGCGCGCGATGGCGCGGCGACCGGTGAGGGCATTGAGCAGCGACGATTTGCCGACATTGGACCGCCCGGCAAAGGCGATCTCCGCCACGACCGGCTTGGGCAGAAAATCCAGTGACGGCGCAGATTTGAGGAAAGTGACGGAGCCGGAAAAAAGTTTGTCGGGATTCATAAGGGCATTCGCTGTTCTTTATATTTGTGATCCTGAAACAAATTCAGCATGACGGACGGTAGACAAACTATACCACCTACGCATTTTCCGCCTCTTTGCGTTCTTTTTCACGGGCTTTTTCCTCGGCCTCCTTGACCATCATCTCCTTCATCTGCGGATGACGGCTATAAAGCCATTTTTGCTGCGCGATGGTGAGCGTGTTGGACACGGCCCAGTAAAGCTGGAGACCGGCCGCGAACGGCGCCATCACGAACATCAGTATCCACGGCATGATACCGAAAATCTGCGCCTGTACCGGATCGGCAGGGGCGGGGTTAAGCTTGAACTGCAGCCACATGGTGATGCCGACGATAATCGGTAGAATCCCGATCGCCAGGAATGCCGGTGGATCATAGGGAAGCAGGCCGAACAGGTTGACCGGGGTGAGCGGATCGGGTGCGCTCAAATCCCGGATCCAGCCGTAAAATGGCTGGTGCCGCATTTCAATGGTTAAGCGCAGCACTTTATAAAGCGCGAAAAATACCGGGATTTGCAGGAACATGGGCAGGCAGCCAGCCAGCGGATTGGCCTTTTCCTTTTTATACAGCGCCATGATTTCCTGTTGCTGCTTCTGCTTGTCGTCTTTATGGCGCTCCTGAATTTTCTTCATTTTCGGCTGGATCGCGCGCATTTGCGCCATGGATTTGAACTGTTTCTGCGCAATCGGGAACATCAGCCCGCGAATGATGAACACCAGCGCAATGATGGCGAGGCCAAAATTGCCGATATTGACGAATAGCCAGTGCAATACATAAAAAATCGGCTTTTCGAACCAGTAGAACCAGCCCCAGTCGATCGCGCGGTCGAATTTGGGGATGCCTAGGTCCGCTTCATAAGCTTCGAGCAGATTGGTCTCCTTGCCGCCCGCAAACAGATAGCTTTTGGTGGCGAGCGACTTGCCGGCACCAACGATATTTTTTTCGCCTTTCAATTCGGTCTGATACAGATCGGGTCCAACGGCACGGAATGTGCCGGTGGCTTTCACGGCCTGGGCATCGCTGGCGGGAATGAGTGCGGACAGCCAGTAGATGTCGGTAAAACCGATCCAGCCGATCGTGTTGGTAAAGGTAACGATACCGTTCGGTTCTTCGCTGACATCATCGTAATTCCATCCATAATCGGCGGCGTCGTCGAACACCCCGATCGGGCCGGTATGCACGTTGAATGTGCTGGGGTCAGCGTTTTCGCTCGTGCGTTTGATCACGCCGACCGGCTGGATTGCGACCGAACCGCCGCTGGTATTGGCAAAACCCTGTTCGGCGGTGATCATATAATTGTCGTCGACGCTATATTTGATCGCAAAACGCTGCCCGGCGGCATTGTCCCAGCGCAGCGTCACCGGTGTTGCGGGTGTCAGCACAGTGCCATCGGGCGTCCAGATCGTATCCTTGTTCGGCGTCTCGACGCCTTCGCCGACCCACACGAATTGCGCGAAATGTTGGGTCGGGGTATTTTCGGGCGAGAATAGCCGGATCGGCGGGCTGTCTTTCTCCAAATCCTGGCGGTGGTCGGTCAGCGTCAGGTCGTCGATGCGGCCGCCCGTCAGGTTGATCGACCCGCTCACCCGCGGCGCTTTGATGGCGATCCGGGCGCTGTCGTTCAGCGCGGTCTCGAGCGGGCGAACGGCGACCGAGGTGGATGCCGCGGGGGTGTCGGGGTCGGGCGTCGTGCCGGCTTCCGCAACACTTTCGTCGATGGACGAGGGTGCGGCGGGATAGAAATATCCCATTGCATATTGCCACCCGAACAGCACGATGCCCGCAAGCAGGATAGCGCCCAAGAAATTGCTTTTATTTTCCACCGATCAAACTTTCCGTAATAAATCTTTTCCCGGGCAAGGTATTGCGTGCACTCGTGCGGGTTATTTCCGCTTTATGGCACCGGGTCATGGCCGTGTCCGCCCCAGGGGTGACAGCGCAATAGCCGCTTAAGCGCGAGCCATCCACCCTTAATCGCCCCGTATTTCCCCAAAGCCTCGATCGCGTATTGCGAACAGCTGGGACTATAGCGGCACGACGGCGGTAAAACACGCGAAGGGCCCCATTGCCAAGCGCGCGCCACCCATATCATCACCTGCTTCATTTCACGCCTTTGCGCGGACCGCGCGGACCTTTTCGAAAATTCGGCTTGGCATCGCTTTTGCCATCATGAATGCGCTGCAATGCCTGTTCGAGTTCGTTCGACAGTTGCGCGAAATCGCGCTCTATGCCCTTTTCCCGGCCGATCAGCACGTGATCTGCACCTTCTATGCCAAGCGCGGGGAGTTTTTGTCGCATCAGGTCCCGAAAGCGCCGTTTCATGAGGTTGCGCACCACCGCATTGCCTATGCGCTTGGTCACGGTAATGCCCATCCGCACCGTACCGGCTTCGCAGGCCTGTTTCCTGACCAGCAGGATGAACCCCGGCATCGCGATTCGCATGCCGTTATTGGCAGCCAGGAAATCCTTGCGCACGCGCATTTTCTTGAGCGCGAACGGCGCGGGCGAAACGGTGCCGCCACTTACTCCGCCTTCGCAATGTACGAAAACACCGTCACGAACCGCGGCGGTGCCAGTGTTCGATATGCTATCCGGGGTCAGCACATCCTCCGCTCAGATTCGCCCGAAAAGAAGGGCGAAAGCGGTGTTATGCGGATAGCGACTTGCGGCCACGGGCACGGCGTGCGCGCAGGATGTTGCGGCCGCCGACGGTTGCCGAACGCTTGCGAAAGCCGTGACGGCGCTGGCGGACGAGGTTGCTTGGCTGAAATGTGCGCTTCATGGCACTTGATCCTTATTCTGAATAGCTGTCTTAAAATGGCGGGCGCTCCTTGTATGGACGCCATCCCGCGAAAGACGGTGCAATTACGTGGGGTTGCCGTCAAAGTCAAGGCATGACCGCGCCTATTTCGGGTTGTTTCATGCAGCCTTGCCATCATCGGTTGGCTCCAGATCGTCGGGGGCATGTTTCTTACTACGGCGCAGCGCCATGTTGGTCCAACGGCCATAGCGCGGATACTTGTATGAAAACCGCGCATAAAGCCGCTTTGCCGTACGCGAGCTTTTCAGGATCAGAGCAAGGCCGACGGGGAAGATGATAATGAAACCGGGCCCCGGCAGCGCGCCTATAATGGGCGACACCAGAACCAGCAATATGCCCGTAGCCAGAGTGAGGAGACGTATGCCGCCGCGTTTCGGGGTGTTGGCAAGGTTAGGGCGAGCGGATTTATCGGACATATTCCATATTTGGGGCACCACGCCCGTTTCTGCAATGTGCGTAGCCACCAAAAATGCACGGTCTATAGGAAATTGCGCCTCTTGCGTGGGAACGGCGCAGCTTTTGCATTCAAAGCTATGATTTTGCTCGACTCTCTTCAATATATTAGGCTAGTCCAGTCTGCGGAACAAACGGGGAAAGCTCGGCATGGTGGCTATAGTCTCAACCGCAGCCTATCTGGGGCTGGAGGCACGCGCGGTAGAAGTGCAGGTGCAGATCGCGCCCGGACTGCCCGCTTTCAATGTCGTGGGGCTGGCAGACAAGGCGGTCGGCGAAAGCCGGGAACGTGTGCGCGCCGCTGTTGCTGCCATGGGTCTCTCGCTGCCGCCCAAGCGCATCACCGTCAATCTGTCGCCCGCCGACCTGCCCAAGGAAGGGTCGCATTACGACCTGCCGATCGCACTCGGCCTGCTGGGCGCAATGGGCATAATCGATGCGGAACTCCTGTCCGAATATATCGCGGTCGGCGAATTGTCGCTCGACGGACGAATCGCATCGTCGCCGGGGGTCTTGCTGGCGGCCCTGCACGCGTCCGAACAGGAAAAGGGGCTCATCTGTCCCGCGGCACAGGGGCCCGAAGCGGCATGGGCGGGCGACCTCAATGTCGTTGCTGCCCCCGATCTGCTGTCGCTGCTCAATCATCTTAAAGGCGTGTCGCAGCTGCCGCCGCCCATTGCCGGGGAGGCCCAGCCGGTAACGCGCGGTGCCGACCTGAAACAGGTCAAGGGGCAGGAAACGGCCAAGCGGGCGCTGGAAATCGCCGCCGCCGGAGCCCATAATTTGCTGATGATCGGACCTCCGGGATCGGGCAAGTCGCTGTTGGCCTCGTGCCTGCCTGGAATTTTGCCGCCCATGTCGTCCGAAGAGGCACTCGAGGCATCGATGGTGGCATCGGTAGCAGGCACTCTGGAGGACGGCAGGATGCAGCGGATGCGGCCGTTTCGTGCACCGCATCACAGCGCCTCGATGCCGGCTTTGGTGGGCGGCGGGCTCAAGGTCAAACCGGGCGAGGTATCGCTGGCGCATATGGGGGTGCTGTTTTTGGACGAACTGCCCGAATTCCAGCGCGCCGTGCTCGATTCGCTGCGCCAGCCGCTTGAAACGGGCGAGGTCAGCGTCGCGCGCGCCAATGCGCACGTGACTTTCCCGGCACGGGTGCAGATGATTGCGGCCATGAACCCGTGCCGATGCGGCCATCTGGGCGATGCCGCGCTGGCCTGTTCGCGCGCGCCCCGCTGCGCCGCGGATTATCAGGCCAAGGTGTCGGGACCGTTGCTCGACCGGATCGATTTGCATGTCGAGGTCGAGCCCGTTACGGCCAGTGATCTCACCATGCCGCCGCCGGCCGAGGGTTCGGACGAAGTGGCGGCACGCATTGCCGCCGCGCGCGATCTGCAGACGCAGCGTTATCGCGGCATCGCGGCGCGGACCAATGCCGAAATCGACGGCGATATCCTGGAACAATATGCCACGCCCGACGATGCGGGACGCAATTTGCTGGCCCAGGCGGCCGAAGCGATGAAACTGTCGGCGCGCAGCTATACGCGCATATTGCGCGTGGCCCGGACCATTGCCGATCTTGCGGGGAGCCAGGAGGTTGCCCGCATCCATGTGGCCGAAGCGCTCAGTTACCGGCGGCAGGCCCCTCGGGCCTGAAATTCTTGCAAGCCATGGCTAAAAAAGCGTTATCGGGCAGCTTCTGCGGCGAGATCGAGCGCAGGCACGCTTTTCAGAGGCACGGTGTTCGGGGAAGCGGGGGCGGAAGCATTGCCTGACTTGTGCGTGAACTGGCCGTCGATCTGGCTGCCCTGTTCGATGCTGAGATTGTCGTAACACACATCGCCGGTAATGCGCGCGGTGCGTTCGATCGTCAGGTCGCGCACATCGATCGAGCCTTTCACAAGGCCCGAAAGGCGCGCATTCTGCGCGGTGACTGCACCGTGAATTTCGCTGCTTTCGCCTTGGACCAGCGATTCGCATTTGACATCGCCTTCGACGCGGCCATCGATATGCAGATCGACCTCGGCGCTGATATTGCCCGATATTACGACATCGGCGCCGATCACCGAAAAAGTCGAGTCGGCATTATTAGTATTACGCTTGGCCGTGGACGGCATGGGCGCGTCGCTCTGCGATGGCTTGGGTTTTGAGAACATCGGATTTTGCTTTCAAGAAAGGGCTGGGGTTGATGGCGCGCCCGTTCAGGCGCACCTCGAAATGGAGATGTGTGCCGGTCGAGCGGCCGGTGCTGCCCATGCCGCCGATGCGGGCGCCCTTGGCCACTTTCTGGCCGGGGCGGACCTTGATGGAGGACAAATGCGCGTAGCGGGTTATCAGACCATTGCCATGCGTGATTTCGATACAGTTGCCATAGCCCGCCCGGCGACCGGCAAAACTGATCTTGCCATGGGCGGCGGCCAGGATGGGCTGGCCCTGCGCACCCTTGAAATCGATGCCGCTGTGCATCGCAGCGCGGCGGGTGAAGGGATCGCTGCGAAAACCGAAATTGCTGGTCATCGCGCCCATCGTGGCGGGATTGCCCGAAGGAATGGCGACAAGCGAACGCTCCAGTGTATCCATACGCGCCAGCGCGGTGCTGAGCTTTGTAAAGCGCGGGCCAAGTTGCTTCTCTTCGCCGTTGCTGAAAAACGGAACGAACGGGCCGCCTTGGCCCTGTAGGCGCGGTGCCTTCATGTTTGCGGGGTTCAGCCCGAATTTGCGAATGGCCGCTTCGGCTGCCCGAGCGCGGTTGTCGGCTATTTGGATCAGATGATCGATATAGCCGATCTGGCGGGCTTTTATTTGGGCGAGACCGGCGGCTCCGGGGATGATCGCGCTGACTTTATCGGCCGTTTCGCGGGTTTCGATCACGCTTTTGATGGAGCGCGATTCGTTGCCCGTAACTTTTGCGGAAGCGGCGATGGATGCTTTAGCGGCTGTCTCTTTGAAATAAGTTTTCGTAATGTCTTCCAGATAATCCTGCCTCTGGGACAAATCGGCGGCAACTTTGTCGATCGAGCCGCGATATTCGGCCATCCGGCTTTCCGAAGTGGCTACGGCCGCCTGTTTTTCGCTGAGCGCTATGCGGTCGCGCGCGATCGTAAACTGGCTGGCCATCGTGAACAGCATGGCTGCCACCCATATTATCACTGCCGCCGCGATGATGGATACAATACTAATCTGCAACCGTGACGAAACTTTCAGAAATTTGACCTCCCCATGGGCACGCATGAAAAACTCGCGATCCGGGAACCAAATTTTCAACCGGGAGTTGAGCCACGAGAAGCTGTTTGAAATCTGCACGACCTGTTGTCCTTTTCGTTGATCGAGGGCCTAGCTGGGACAAATGTGTATGGCGAATCCCTGTCGCCATAGTTGTGACGAGACGGTTTCTGCGTGCGATAAGCTGCAAAAAACGGCAGAAAACCTAGGCTTAACCCCATATTCATTATATATGTTAAGGGCATTTTGTGCACGAATCGAATGTGTGCGACACTGGAAAATCATGTCAACAATGGTTAAGTTCGGTAGATGAACACTGATGCAAAGCTAGCGACACCCGAAATTCCAACCGCCGAACCGGACTTGCCCGCCCATGCCGACACGGTCTTGCGCATGGCGATTGCCGGGCGCGACGCCGCCAGGATGCTGGCCACGAGTGACGATGCGAAAAAAGCCGGGGCGCTGATTGCCGCTGCCCAAGCGCTGCGCGCTATGCGTGCCGAAATCGTTAGCGAGAATGCGCGCGATATGGAAGCGGGCCGCCAACGCGGGCTGAGCGCGGCGCTGCTCGACCGGCTGATGCTGGACAATGTCCGTGTCGACGCGATCGCGGACGCGGTGCAGGCGGTGGCCGGCCTGCCCGACTCGGTCGGAGAGGTCATCAGCCAGTCGAGCCAGCCCAACGGATTGCATTTTGAACGCGTGCGCATTCCCATCGGACTGATCGGCATCATCTATGAAAGCCGCCCCAACGTGACCGCCGACGCTGCGGCTTTGTGCCTGCGCTCGGGCAATGCGGTGATCCTGCGCGGCGGCAGCGAAGCCGTGCACAGCAACCATGCCATATTGAAAGCGATCCAGCGCGGCATCGCCGAAGCGGGCTTGCCCGAATATGCGGTGCAACTCATGCCTTCGCAGGACCGGGCGTTGGTGGGCGAAATGCTGCGCGGTGCGGAGGGCAGGATCGACCTGATCATTCCGCGCGGCGGCAAGTCGCTGGTCAAACGCGTGCAGGACGAGGCCCGCGTGCCCGTGCTGGCGCATCTCGACGGTATCAACCACACATATGTGGGCGCCGAGGCCGATCGCGAGAAGGCGGAGGCCATCGTCGTCAACGCCAAGATGCGCCGTACCGGCGTATGCGGCGCGCTGGAAACGCTGCTGATCGATCAGGACTATCCCGCGCCCGGACCTTTGCTCCGCGCGCTGGTCGATGCCGGATGCGAACTGCGCGGGGACGACATGGTACTCGAACTCGAACCGCGCGCCACTGGCGCCAGTGCAGAAGATTGGGATACCGAATATCTGGCCCCGGTGCTTTCCGTGGCCATGGTCGGCGGACTGGACGACGCAATGCGCCATATCGCACGGCACAGTTCAGGCCATACCGACGTCATCATCACCGAAAATGCCGATCATGCCGCCCGGTTCCAGCGCGAGGTCGACAGCGCCATCGTGATGCACAATGCCTCCAGCCAGTTTGCCGATGGCGGCGAATTCGGGCTGGGCGCGGAAATCGGTATCGCCACGGGCCGGTTGCACGCGCGCGGTCCGGTCGCGCTGGAAGGATTGACCACTTATAAATGGCTGGTCAAGGGACAGGGACAGATACGCCCCTGATGCAGCCGGGCGTCGCAACAGGTCTTTTGGGCGGCAGCTTCAATCCGGCGCATGGCGGGCACCGCGATATCAGCCTGTTCGCCTGCGATGCGCTCGATCTCGGCGAATTCTGGTGGCTGGTATCGCCGGGCAATCCGCTGAAGGACGCGGCGCATGATATGGCGCCGCTGAAAGCGCGGCTGGCATCGGCGCAGGCGCTGTCGCGAAATTCGCGCATCAAGGCAACGGCGATAGAGCGCGAACTGGGCACGCGCTACACCGTCGAGACGATCCGGGCGCTCAAGAAACGCTTTCCCGATCGCCAGTTCATCTGGGTCATGGGCGCCGATAATCTCGCCATATTCCACAAATGGAAAAACTGGCGCGCCATTGCCCGCGAAGTGCCGATCGCGGTGGTTGCCCGTCCCGGATATAATGGCCACGCCATGACCTCGCCCGCCATGGCATGGCTGCGCAGATACATGCGCCGCCGCGGCGAGGCGGCGAACTGGACCGGCTGGAATTTGCCGGCGCTGGTGATAGTGCGCTTTCGCGCCGATCCGCGTTCGGCCACCAAAATCCGGGCGAAACATCCCAACTGGTACCGCCAATATACCGACAAAAACGTGCGCGACGACGTGACCCGGGCGTTATTATGAGGAAGAGGGTTTAGCAAAGGCCGTTTTGCCGCTATATAAGTCCTCACAACATTTGATGTAACGCCGCATCCTTGCGGCAAAACAGCGATACAAGGAACGATATTGTCTCATATTTCAGCCGATTCCGGGGCCGATACACATAATAAAGCGGGCGCGGACAGCACGGCCAAAGGTCTTTTCGACCTTGTTCTCCAGTCTCTCGACGACGATCAGGCGCAGGAAATCGTGTCCATTCCGCTCGAAGGCAAAACCAGCATTGCCGATTTTATGGTGGTCGCATCCGGACGATCCTCGCGCCAGGTCGCATCGATGGCACAGAAACTTGCCGAACGCGTCAAAAAAGCGGGCGGTACGGCGCGAATCGAAGGGCTTCCCAATGCCGACTGGGTTCTGATCGACGCGGGCGACGTGCTGGTCCATTTGTTTCGTCCCGAAGTGCGCAGCTTTTATAATCTGGAACGCATGTGGGCCTTTGGCGACGATGCCGAAGACACAGAAGCAGAAGCGGCCGCCCCCGCTGGAGCCTAAAGCCGGTGCGGCTGCACATCATCGCGCGCGGCAAGATCGGCCGGTCCGCCGAAGCGCAGCTGGTCGAACGCTATATGAAGCGGCTGAACTGGCCGCACCAGATTACCGAACTGCCCGACAGCGGCGGCAAGATGCCCGATCTTCCCGCGCACTCGCGGCGCGTGATGATGGACGAAAAAGGCAAGCAGCTCACATCGATGCAATTTGCCGATACCCTGCGCGACTGGCGCGACGATGGCGTGCGAGAGACGGTTTTCATGATCGGCGCGGCGGACGGTTTCGGCGAGGACGAGCGGGCAAATGCCGACCTGCTTATATCCTATGGCAAGGCGACATGGCCGCATATGCTGGCGCGCGCGATGCTGGCCGAACAATTGTGGCGCGCAACGAGTATCATCGCCGGCCATCCCTATCACAGGGAAGGGTAGATGCGCGCACTACTCGCCGTCCTGATCGTCCCGTTCGCACTGGTTTTCGCCTTACAGGCCCTGTGGTCTCAGGCGATATTGCCCGGCGAATCGATATCAGACCAGCGCGATGCACTGGAGCAGGCCAAGGCGCAGGCTGTGGATGCAAAAAAACGCAGCGAATTGCTCGAGCGCCGTGCCGAAAACGCGGATGCCTCCGCCGACAAGGTGCAAAAGCAAATGCTGGCCATGACCGCGCGGATACAGGAGGCGGAAGCCAATATCACCGCCGCCGAAACGCGCATATCCATTGTTGGGCAATTGCAGCGCGCCCAGCGCGCACGCCTTGCCGAGCGGCAGCGCCCATTGGTGCGGCTGACCGCGGCGCTGCAGCATCTGGCACGGCGGCCCACCGCGCTTAGCCTTATCCAGCCGGGATCGGTAAGGGATATGGCGCGCGTACGCGGCATCATGGCATCGACCATGCCGATATTGAGACAGCGCACCGCCGCACTGCGCGCCGAAGTCACACGCGGCGTCAAATTACGCGCGCAGGCCGAAACGGCCGCCGTTCTTCTGCGGCAGAACCGCAAAGAGCTTGACGGGCGGCAGCAACAGCTGGCGCGGCTGGAGGCGCGGCGCCGTATCGAATCGCGGCAGCTGGCGAGCAGTGCCGGTCTGGAAAGCGACCGCGCCATTGCGCTGGGCGAACAGGCCGGCGATATTACCGACCTGATGGACAAGATCCGCGACGCGGGCGAATTACGCACGGCGCTGGCGGCGCTCGACGGACCGGTCCTGCGGCCGCCGCGGCCGACCGAAAGCGTGGTGATGCTGCCCGAAAAAGCGGGCCGATCGGCTACGCGTCCGGCCTATCGTATGCCGGTGGTGGGGCAGATCGTCACAGGGCTGGGCGAAATTTCTACCAATGGCGTGCGGGCGCGTGGGCTCACCATCGCCACGCGGGACAATGCGCAGGTGGTGGCACCGGCGAGCGGGCGGGTCGCGTTTTCGGGGCCGTATAATGGCTATGACCGGATATTGATTATCGAACATGAATCGGGCTGGACCAGCCTGATCACAAACCTGGCCAGCACGAGCGCAAGGGTCGGCGACGAGGTGATGCAGGGCGCGCCGATCGGCCGCGCGGGCACGAAGCGGCCGACCATCACGGTGGAACTGCGCCGCAACGGCCGCCCGATCGATATCGTGCGGCTGGTGACCAACCGGTGATACGGATTTGTTATCTCGCTATCGACTTTAGCTCTCAGCGCACAATAGGCGGCAAGACAAAAACTGCCGTTTCTTCTTTGGCTCAGCCTGTGTTCAGCGTTGTTGGTCGATAAGCGGTAAAGGATGTGGTAAATCCGCTTGGCAAGCCGATACAGGGCAAGCTACAAGAAGAGAATTAAAACGGGTGCGCATATGGCGATATCTACCCGACCGGATAGAAAGTGACGTCCATGATCAAACGCAGTCTTCTTCGCGCTACAGCGCTCGTCACGGCGGTGGCGCTGTTGCCTGTGACCACGGCGGGACTATCGGCCGTCGATGCCGACACGCAGCGGCAAATGACGAATTTCATGCAGGTCTACAGCCAGGTTCGCGCCAATTATGTCGAGGAAGTCACCGATGAAGAGCTGATGAAAGGTGCCATTAACGGCATGCTGCAAAGCCTGGACCCGCACAGCAGCTTTCTGGATGCACGCGATTTCGAGAACCTGCGCACGCAAACCGATGGCGTCTATGGCGGGCTCGGCCTCTCGGTCACGATGGAGGACGGCGCCGTCAAGGTGATCGCGCCGATCAAGGACACGCCGGCCGAAAAAGCGGGCATGAAATCGGGCGACTATATCACCCACCTCGACGGCAAGCTGATTTATGGCGGCACGCTCGACGAAGCGGTCGATGCGATGCGCGGCCGTCCTGACACCGATATTCGCATCACCATCGTAAGGCCGGGCCGCGACAAGCCGTTCGACCTCACGCTGACCCGTGCGATCATCGACATCAAATCGGTGACGTGGGAAGTCAAGAACGACATTGGCGTGATTTCGATCGGATCGTTCACGTCCGATGTCGGCAACGATGTCAGTGCGGCCATTCGCGATATCGACAAGGCGCTGGGGCGCAAGCCGGTCGGCTATGTGCTCGATCTGCGCTCCAATCCGGGCGGGCTGCTTGATGAGGCGGTGAATGTCAGCGACGTGTTCCTGACCGAGGGTGAGATCGTATCGCAACGCGGCCGCCGCAAGAGCGATACCGAACGCTATTTCGCGCGGGCGGGCGACGATGCAAATGGCCTGCCTGTGATCGTGCTGATCGATTCCGGTTCGGCCTCGGCTTCGGAAATCGTGGCGGGCGCGTTGCAGGACCATCATCGCGCGCTCATCATGGGCGAGCGCAGTTTCGGCAAGGGATCGGTGCAGACCTTGCTACCACTATCGCGGACCACCGCGCTCAAACTTACCACCGCGCGCTATTATACGCCGGGCGGAAAATCGGTGCAGGAAGGCGGCATCGATCCCGATATCCGTGTACCGCAGCTGTCCGATCCGGACTACCGCACACGCATCCGCTTTCGTGAATCCGACCTGCGCGGCCATCTGGTCAACGAGATCGATCTCGACAACAAGGTGCTGGAGGAAGACAAAAAGGATGACCCGCGCTTTGCCGCCACAGTCGACGAACTGAAGGAAAAAGGCATTGAGGATTTCCAGCTGCACTATGCACTCGAAACCATCGCCCGTACCACCAATGCCAGCGCACGGCTGGCGCGGACGACCAAGAAAGGTGCGGTAAAGCGTAACTAATGTCCAGATACAAGGCCATAGGCGGGGCAAAAATGCTCGCACGCAACATGGCTTTTGCCCTGGCGCTCATTATTCCCGCCGTCCTGCTCGGCGGCGCGATATTCAGCCAGTATGTGATGGGGTTGGCGCCTTGCGAAATGTGCTATTGGCAGCGCTGGCCGCATTGGGTCGCGCTTGGCCTGGGCCTGCTGGGCCTGCTCGCGCGCAAGGAGGACTGGGCCGATTACCTGATCTACATCGCCGCGCTCGCGATTGCGATTAGCGGTCTGATCGGGGGGTTTCATGCCGGCGTCGAATATGGCTGGTGGGAAGGGGCGACCAGCTGTTCGAGCAATCTGGCCGGCGGGTCGAGCGCAGAAGTGCTCGACGCGATCATGAACGCGCCGATCGTGCGCTGCGACCAGGCGCAATGGAGCCTGTTCGGCATTTCGCTGGCCGGATATAATTTCCTGTTCTCGGTAGGCGGGGCGTTGCTCATCTGGATGCTCCTCAAATTCTCGCGCGCGGCCGCAGGAGGAAGCTATGCCAAGACTATTTGACATCGCAGGATCACAGGAGGGTATCGACAGCGATGCCATGATCCGCGTCGACCAGGCCGGCGAATATGGCGCCAAAGTCATCTATGCCGGACAGATGGCGATCATGGGCGACCGCGCTCCTGGCGCCAACGTGATCGCCGGCATGGCGCAACAGGAAGAACGCCATCTCGCCTTTTTCGACCGGATGATCGCCGAACGCGGCGTGCGTCCGACTTTGTTGCAGCCGATCTGGGGTGTGGCGGGCTATGCGCTCGGCGCCGCGACCGCGCTGATGGGCCCCGAAGCGGCCATGGCCTGCACCGCGGCGGTCGAAACCGAAATCGACCGGCATTATGACGAACAGCTGCGCGAACTGGGCACCAGCGATCCCGAACTCAGCGAAGCGATCAAGGATTTCCAGGCCGAGGAGCTGGAGCACAAGGCGCAGGCGATCGAACATGGCGCGGAAAACGCCTTCGGTTATCCGGTAATGAGCGCCTTCATCCGCCTCGGCTGCCGCGCCGCGATCAAGCTGGCGCAACGAATCTAGCCTGTGGGCTTTACGGACACCGTGTCAGCAAGCATTCATGCATGTGCGGTCATAAAAGACGAAAGAATTTCGGGAGCATCCATATGAAACAATTCACCTTCAGCGCATCCCTGCTTGCCGCCGCTGCCCTGTCTGGCGCGGGTCCGGCCCTCGCGCAGGATCAGGCCGGCGACAAGGTCAGCCAGGTCATCACCTATGGCGACGATCCGTGTCCGCAAAGCACCGAGGGCGAAATCGTCGTCTGCGTCGTGCTGGACGAGGAAGAACGTTACCGGATTCCCAAAACCTTGCGCGGCAATCCGCAATCGCCGGAAAACCAGGCGTGGAATGAGCGCGTCAAGGAATTTCGCTATGTCGGCGCATTCGGTACCGAAAGCTGTTCGCCGGTGGGCGCAGGCGGATTTACCGGCTGTACCAACCGTTTCATCAATCAGGCCGTAGCCGAACGTGAAGCGCGTCCCGAAAACCGGTTCGGCCGGTTGATCGAGGAAGCGCGCGCGGAGCGGCTGTCGAAAATCGACGAGGAAGCCGCTGCCGTGCAGGCGCGCCGCGATGCGATCGATGCCGAGCTCGACCAGCGTGAACGCGAACGGGCCGAGGCGGCCGAAGCGGAAGTCGAAGCCGAGGGTGAATTGCCCAATCCGGAGTAAATGTGGATCGCTTTTCGCGGGAGGCCAAGTCTAGCTCTTCGCATCCAGCCATTCCTTAACCTGCGCCTCGAGCACGTCTAGCGGCACGGCGCCCTGGCCCAATACGACATCGTGAAATTCGCCCAGGTCGAACTTTTCGCCGAGCCGGTCCGATGCCATCTTGCGTAATTCGCGGATTTTCAGCTCGCCTATCTTGTAGGCTAATGCCTGTCCGGGATTGGCGATATAGCGGTTAACCTCGGCCTCCACATTTGCTTCGGTCAACGCGGTATTATCGAGCATGTAGTCGATCGCTCGCTGCTTGCTCCATCCCTTGCTGTGCAGGCCGGTATCGACCACCAGCCGTGTGGCGCGCCACATTTCATAGGAAAGTCGGCCCATATCCTTGGCGGGCGTATCATATAGCCCCATTTCGATGCCCAGCCGCTCCGAATACAGCCCCCAGCCTTCGACGAATGCGGTGAAGAAAGCACCATATTTGCGGAAGTCGGGCAGATCGAGTTCCTGCTGCAACGCGATCTGGTTGTGATGGCCGGGCACGGCTTCATGCACGCTGAGCGCCGGAATTTCCCAGAACGGTCGCTGGTCGAGTTTCGATGTATTCACATAATAGAAACCGGCAATGCCGATATCGGGCGATCCCGGATTATAATAGGCGGTGGTGGTGCCCTCGGCAGTCTCCACAGGGATTTCCTTGATGCCATAGGGCAGGCGCGGCAGGCGGCCGAACAGGCTGGGCATTTTGCCGTCGATGATCTTGGTCACGCGTGCCACTTTTTCCATCAGCTCTTCGGGCGTTTTTGCATAATATATCGGGTTGGTGCGCAAGTCTGCGATAAACGCCTCGCGCGTGCCAAAACCCGCCGCCTTGGCGACGTCCACCATCTCGGCGCGAATGCGCGCGACTTCGGACAAGCCGATAGCATGGATCTCGCCGGCGCCGAGCTGCGTCGTCGTCATCTTCCGGATGCGGAAATTATAAAAATCTGCGCCGCCCGGCTGCGCCGAAATGCCTACGGATGTGGCGCAGGCGGGCTTATAGTTACTCAGATACCAGTCATATTGCTGTTGCAGCGCGGGATAGATGACTGTGTCGATCGTCGCCGCGGCATCCTTTGCCAGCGCCGCGAAATCGGCTTCGCTGATCCCGGCCGGACGCGGACGTGTGAATGGCTCATAAAAACGCGATGTCGTCACGTCATCGACCATCAGGCCGGAAATACCGTCCTCATACCCATCAAGCGCGGCGCAGGGCAGGGTGTATCCGCCCGCAATCGCGGTATCGGCGACCGCAATCGACTCCGAATTGACGCGGCCATAGTGTTTTAAGCGGGTGACATAGCTTTCATAATCCGCTTTGGTCCGGAAGGGCAGGTTGTTGGCCATCCCGGCAAAGCCGCTATGCCATCCGCCGCGGTTGGTGAAATTGATCGTGCGCTGGCCATAGCTGTCGGCTTCGACCTGTTCCATCAGCGAGCGGCGCAAGATGCCGTAATTGACCTTGTCGGCGGCGCTCAGTTCGCGCACCGGAATGGCGTCGAGCCGGGCGAGGAAGCGCGCGGCCATTTCCGCCTGCTCCTTCTGCGCCCCGAGCGTTGCCGATCCCACCTGGTCGTCATAATCGCGCACGCCCAGACTGGTGGCGAATACCGGATTTTGCTCGAGTGTATAGGCCCAGGCCGCATCGACCAGCTCCTTGAAATCCTCGGCCGGGCTGGCCAGCACGGGGCTGGCGGCAACGAGAGCGCCCGCCATGACGGCAGCCGACAGTTTCAAAAAATTCGTGCGCATTTTGCATCCTCTTCGCATGATTTTATCTGGCAACGGGATAACCGACGGGGGACAGTATGGCCAGTGAAACAACTGTCACTGTTTGGTGTCGCACAAACCGGTCTGTTTACAATTCCCTTTCGCCATATGATCGGGCAATGACTGTGCGGATGACGCCGGATTGTCACAGCATGATGCTAGGTGACGCACACATCGAACATAGAGATTGAGGATAATATGCAAAAGATATTGAGCACCGCGCTGATGGCCACAGCCGCGATGGCGCTGGCCGGATGCGCCGGCACGGCGGCAAATTACGGCGCGCAGGATGCGTCGCCGCCCACCGCCACGATCCAGCAGACAGCGGGCGATATGCCGTATGCCGGACCGAACGCACCGCTCGACCGCAGCGCCGCGCTGACCCGCATCGCGTTTGGCAGCTGCGTGCAGCAAGATAATCCGCAGACGTTCTGGAACACCATCGCGGCCACCGATCCCGGACTGTTCCTGCTGATCGGCGACAATGTCTATGGCGACGACCGCGACGGCAACAAGCCGGGCCTGCCGAAGCTCAGCGCTTCCTATGCCAAGCTTGCCACCGCGCCGGAATTTGCGAGCTTTCGCGCCAATATTCCGATGATGACGACGTGGGACGATCATGATTATGGCGAAAATGACGGCGGCGCCGCGTTTGACCAGAAACGCCGCGCCGAGGATATTTTCGAGCATTTCTGGAACAGTAGCGCGGCGGTGCGCGCGCGTCCGGGTATCTATGAAAGCCACATGATCGGCCCCGCAGGCAAGCGCGTGCAGATCATCATGCTCGACGAGCGCTATTTCCGCTCGCCCCTGGCCCGCAAGCCCGAAGTTGCGCGCGTGGAGGGCACCGGCCCCTATGTCGCCGATCCCGATCCCGCACTGACCATGCTGGGCGATGCGCAGTGGAATTGGCTCGAACAGGAACTCGGCAAGCCTGCCGATCTGCGGCTGATCGTATCGTCGATGCAGGTCATTACCAAAGCGCATGACTGGGAAGCGTGGCAGAACATGCCGGCGCAGCGCGACAAGCTGTATGCGCTAATGGCGAAAAAACGGATCGACAATGCGGTGCTGTTGTCGGGGGACCGGCATTCGGGTGCGCTCTATAAAACCAATCTGGCCGGATTGAAGAACCCGTTATGGGAAATCACGTCGAGCTCGCTCAACTTCTCGTTCCGCGAGGGCGACCAGAGCGCGTCAGAACCCGATAGCGACCGCATCGGCGGTTTTTATTCGGACGAGAATTTCGGACTGGTCGATATCGACTGGGCGGCAAAAACGGTGCGGCTCTCGCTCCGGCACAGCGACGGCCGCGAGATTATCGCACGCGAAGTGAAAGCGATCCGATAGATTTCAGAGGATCGGGGCGAGCAATTGCGCGCGCAGTTGCCGGCTCTGTTCCTCTGCCATGTCATGCACGGTCAGCGGCAATAGGCCCGACCCGCCCGCAACGCCGATCACCACGCTGGCATGGCCGAACGCACGGCCCAGAAAGCTTTGCGCGATATCCACGGACTGCACTTTGCGCACCGGCAATATCGTGAGTTTTTGCTGCCAGAACCCTTCGCGCACAAACAGCTGTCCATTCGCCAGCACATATGTGTGATGCCGCCAGCGCAGCCATAATATCGCGGTAATGGGTACAATTAGAACGAGCAGTCCCAGCAAACGCAGGTCGGCAAAAATGGCGAGCGCCGCGCTGACGAGCGCGAGCAGCACGGCAAATCCCGCCGCCGGAACACCCCAATAGGCCTTGGTCACCGGCGCGAAAGGCGCGGCCGTTTCCCGAACGATGCCGGGTTCGGCCATGATGCGATCAATTTCGTGCGGATGTGCGAGCGGTGCGACCGCATGGTCGCTTTCATTCTTGCCGTCGCTGGCGAGCGACTGGAATTTCAATATGTGCCAGTCCCAGCGTTTCTTGATCGGGCCGGTGATGATCGACGCCGCCTGGATGCGGTGCAGCGGCATCGCCATGTCGGTCAGCGTGGTCAGGCCCCGGCGGCGGCGAAAGCCGTTTTCGGTGCGGTCGAGCCGGAAGCCGTATTCGCGGAAAAAAGTGCGGATGATGCCGGTGGCCATGCCGATGAAAATCAGGCCGGCCAGCGCCGCCAGCGCGCCTATAATCTGGGCCATGATGCCGATTTGCGCAAACGATTTGCCGCTGTCGACGCGCGTCAGCCAAAAGTCCGATGTGTAGAAATCGTCGGGGACCAGAAAATCGGCATTCTGGAAAACCGCGCCCAGTAGGGCGAAGATGACCAGCGAAAAGTTGAACAGCCCGGCAATGAAAATCCGCCGATTGTCCATCGCAAATATCGGCGCGGCTTCCTGTACGGCAACAGCGGCTTCGCTGTCCACGGAGGCGGCAGGCTGGTCGGCGAGCCCCGCCTTGCGCCGCCGGATGACATCGCGCAACCGTTCGGCTTCGGCCAAACTGACCGCGTTGAGTTCGCCGTCATTGCCGTTGCCCGCGCTGCCGGTTTCCAGCTTGACCGCGGCCAAGCCCAATAGCCGTGCCAGCAATTTCTGTTCGACATTGACGTCCTGGATCCGCTCATAGGGAATCGAACGTGTGTTGCGGTTAAGCACACCGCTGGAAATCCGCATTTCTTCCGCGCCGATCTGATAGGAAAACCGGTACCAAGTCAGCCACGCGACCAGCATGCCGATGCCCAATACGCCCAGCAATATCGGCCCCATGAACCGCGTGCCGCCGACATAGAGCGCGGGCACGATATAGATGAGTTGCGGCAACAGCTTGATAAAGCGCAGCACGAGGCTGAGCGGATGGAGGCGCAGGACCGGGGGCTCCTCGGGCAATTCGGGCGCGGGAACGGGCCTGGCCGCGAACGGGCTCTCGCTCATATCATTTCCTGTTTGATATGGGCGCGCATTTCCTCCCGCATCGCATTGGCATCGCCGGCTTTCAGGCCCGGCAGCGCGACCGTGCTGTTATGCGTACCGGCGGTGTGCACGATCAGCGTCGAGACGCCATAGATGCGCTCGATCGGCCCCTGCGCCACGTCGATATGCTGGATCCGGTTGAACGGTACGATCGTGTCGGTGCGGAACAGAAAACCGCGCAGGACGCGCAGCCGATCGGCACCCATATCATAGCCCCAGCGGCGATAGCGGCGTTCGGGCAGGAAGACGAGCAGCACGATGGCGCACACCAAAGCGGGTAGGAAAACGGAGCCGAGCCGCGTCAATTCGGCTTCGGTCGCCAGCATGAAATCGGCAAATCCCGCCCCCGCCAGCAGCACGAGCAGGTTGATCGCCAACACCGCGCGGATAACGCTTTTATAAGGCGGATGCAGCGGGGTCAGGCCCAGATTGTAGCTGGCCGTGTCGTCCCCGCCAATATCGAAAATCTCGTCAACCATATGCGCCCTTTGCTGCTGCTTTATGCACTATCCGACAGGCGGCGCGCGATGGCAAGATGCTTGCGGCGCTAGCGCGTCAGCGCGGCCTCGGCCTGGTCCATCAGCGCGGCGATGATAGCGGCGACCGGTTCCTCTGTCTTGACCATGCCGACCGATTGTCCGGCCATGATCGACCCGTTCTCGACATCGCCGTCGATCACCGCGCGGCGCAAGGCGCCGGCCCAGTAATGCTCGATCTGCAGCTGCGCCTCGGCCATCTCGATTGCGCCGCTGTCGAGCAGTTTGGCGACCTCGATTTGCTTGCGGGTAAACTCCTCGGTGCCCTTGTTCTTGAGCGCGCGTACGGGAATGACCGGCAGGCGCGCATCGACCTGCACACTGGTGGCGGCATCGCGGGCATTGCTGCGCAGAAAGGCCTTCTTGAACGCGGGATGCGCAATCGATTCATGCGCGCAGACAAAGCGCGTGCCAAGCTGGACCCCCGCCGCGCCCATGTCGAGATAGCTGGCAATCGCCTCGCCCCGGGCAATGCCGCCGGCCACGAAAATCGGAATGTCAGCGGCGAGTTCGGGCAGGATTTCCTGCGCCAGCACCAATGTCGATACCGGACCGATATGCCCGCCCGCTTCCATCCCCTCGATGACGATCGCATCGACGTTCGAGCGGATAAATTTCTTCGCCAGCGCCAGCGCGGGGGCGAAACAGATCACCTTGGCACCGCCCGCCTTGATCGCCTCGATACTGCCCTTGGGCGGCAGACCGCCGGCCAGCACGACATGACCGATCTCATGCTTTACGCAGATATCGATCAGCGCCATCAGGTCGGGATGCATGGTGATGAGGTTGACGCCGAACGGCTTGTCCGTCCGCTTTTTCGTTTCGGCAATTTCGGTATCGAGCAGATCGGGCGTCATCGCGCCGCACGCGATCACCCCGAACCCGCCGGCATTGCTGATCGCGCTCACCAGATTGCGCTCCGACACCCACGACATCGCGCCGCACATGATGGCGGTCTCGCAGCCCAGAAATTCGGTGCCGCGAGCCATAAGTTTCGATGTGAGGGGATGATTCATAAATTTTCCTGTAATGCGTCATCCCGGACCTGATCCGGGATCCAGCGCTGCAAACGCTGTGTCTGCCGCTCTGGATGCTGAAACAAGTTCAGCATGACGGGTGTGGGGAGAGGGGCCGGGAAGATTCTAAACCGCCTCATTATCGTCGAGGCCGTAGGCCGTGTGCAGTACGCGCACCGCGAGTTCGGTATAGTCTTCCTCGATCAGCACGCTGACCTTGATCTCCGACGTCGTAATGGCGATGATATTGACGCCGCGCTCGGCCAGCGCGCTGAACATGGTCGACGCGACACCCGCATGGCTGCGCATGCCCACGCCCACCACCGAGATTTTGGCGACATTGGTGTCGGGGATGATGCGGTTGAACCCGATCGCCGCCTTGGCCTGTTCGAGCAGATCGAGCGAGCGCGCCAGATCGGCCTGCGGCACGGTAAAGGTCACGTCGGTTTCGCCGCGGTCGCGGCCGACATTCTGGATGATCATGTCGACATTGATCGCCGCCGCCGCCAGCGGGGTGAAGATATGGGCGACCGCGCCCGGCACGTCGGGGACGCGGGTCAGCGTGATTTTCGCCTCGTTCTTGTCATGCGCGATGCCGGTGATCAGCTGGCGTTCCATATCCATTCCTTCCAGTTCTGCGTCGCTCACGATCATCGTGCCGGGCAATTCGTCCGCGGGGGTGGCGCCGTCCTCGATAAAAGACGACAACACCTGTATCCGTACGTTTTCCTTCATCGCCAGCCCGACCGAGCGCGTCTGCAGCACTTTCGCGCCGACGCTCGCCAGCTCGAGCATTTCCTCGTACGTCACGTTTTTCAGCTTGCGCGCCTTGGCGACGATGCGCGGGTCGGTGGTATAGACGCCGTCGACATCGGTATAGATATCGCAGCGGTCGGCCTTGATCGCCGCCGCCACCGCCACCGCGCTGGTGTCCGATCCGCCGCGGCCCAAAGTCGCCACGCGGCCGTGCATGCTGACGCCCTGAAACCCCGGGATCACCGCAATCTGTCCGTCCGCCATCGCCGCGATCATGACCTTCGCGTCGATCAGATCGATGCGCGCCTTGGCATGCGATTCGACCGTGTTGATCGGCATCTGCCACCCCAGCCAGCTGCGCGCGTCGGCGCCCAGCGCCTGCAGCGATATCGCCAGCAGTCCGGCGGTGACCTGTTCGCCCGACGCCACGACCACGTCATATTCGGCGGGGTCGTAGAGCGAGCTCGCCTCGCGGCAGAAATTGACCAGCCGGTCGGTTTCGCCCGCCATGGCGGAGACCACCACCGCGACTTCATGGCCGCGGTCGGCTTGTTGCTTCACAATCTTGGCGACGCGGCGGATGCGTTCGGTCCCCGCCATCGACGTGCCGCCGAATTTCATCACGATGCGTGCCATGGCCCTGCGGTATTTCTTTCTGTCAAGCAAAGCCCTATAGTCGGGCCGATTATTGAAACGCGAAGCAATGTGATAGAGAGACGATATGGCGATGGCAAGCGCGGGACACGCGAAAACCGGCACGATTCTGGAGCATGAAGCCGCGCATTTCGGCAAGCTCGCCGCCGAGTGGTGGGATCCGCGCGGGAGCAGCGCGATGCTGCATAAGCTCAACCCGGTGCGCCTCGGCTATATTCGCGGCGTGATCGACACGCAGTTCGGCGCAGACGACCGCGATCTGAAACCGCTGGTCGGCATGCGCGCGCTTGACGTGGGTTGCGGTGCGGGGCTGCTATGCGAACCGCTGGCGCGGCTGGGCGGAAAGGTGACCGGCATCGACGCGGCGGCGGAAAATATCGCGGTGGCCAAAACCCATGCGGCGGGCGCGGGCCTCACTATCGACTATCGCCATTGCGGGATCGAGGATCTGCCGGGTACCGACATCGGCGCGGGCTTCGACCTCGTCACCGCGATGGAAGTGATCGAGCATGTCGGCGACCCCGCCGCATTCGTGCGCGGCCTGGCCGGCGCGATGGGCGAGGACGGCGTGCTGATACTGTCGACCCCTAACCGCACCAACTTTTCCAAAATGGCGATGATCCATATCGGCGAAGGGCTCGGCCAAATCCCTGTCGGCACGCACGATTGGGACCGGTTCCTGACCCCGCCGGAACTCACCGCATTATTGCGCGACGCGGGGCTGGACGTGATCGACACAAGCGGGCTGATGATCGACCCGATGAAAGGACCGGTGCTGTCGGACAATATAGCGCTGAATTATTTCGTGACGGCAGTGCGGGGGTGATAGCTGGTTCTAAAAGCTTGTTAGAGTCTAGCCCAACATGACGTAACCCCTTGAAGAAAAGCACACTAAATTTCCACAAGATCTTTATTGAAAACTACTTATGCAATCTTTTTAGTCAAAGCCCCGGCCTCTTCTAGGATACTGGCTAAATCGCTGCAAAATGCATTGCTTTTATAGTAATCGTCTAATGTTTTGAAAGCATTGTCAACGATTGCTTGGCGCTCTGGCTCATTTTCTAAATAGTAAGTGCAAACTTCTTCAAGGTCAGAAAGATCCCATTTTACCGGTATGTAAGTTTTGAAAGGTTGAAAAATGTCTGGCCGCGTCTCGATATGCCCCATATCTGGCTTGATCAAAAGTGACCGGCACAAGACAGCCTCGAAGTCACGCCAGCACAATTCGCCGAATCCAAACGGGCTGACACAGATCCGGCTGCTCAGTAACTCATTATAATAATCAGAAAGACTTAGCCGTGCAGAGGTCGTAATTATATCGAACTGGGAATTGAGATTTTCCAGATGTTCGCGGGCCGCATGACGCATGTATCCGGTTATAGTGTCGCGCTTTATGGATCCTCGGAAAGAACAGTCGATTGTTTTCTCGACATGCGGAAGTGTTGAAACATACTCTTTCAACGCAAGTATGTCTTCGGCCAAAGCCATATTCCATCCAACTTTGATTTTCCCCAGATCATTTTCGGCAACAACCCCGCTGCGGGAAATGACAAGCGGCGACTGATTGGGACCACTGTAATCTGCAGAGGTTAGAACGTGTCCATGCTCCTCAATCGCATATTCATGCAAATTGCTTTTTCCTTTAAATCGCTTGGTATACTCAGTTCGATCTTCAAAGGCATGGCACTTGATATAAAGATCACTAATAGCCGCAACGCCTCCCCACTGTATGCATAAGTCATCATCTCCATCCATGTATATAAGCGGGCGATCACCTATTTTCGCTTTTATGCGTCTGGCTGTTGCCACTGCATAGGTTTCATCGGCGCGATACGAGAACTTCAAAAGTACAGCATCAAATAATGATAATGGTACGGGTGGATAGAGATTTGTGTCGTCTAAAAATATATTCAGGAAAGATATATTATAGGTTCGCGACAATTCAGTTTTATACACGTCGAACGGATTCAGCTGCTGCTCGCTGCACCATGATTCCCTGTCACTGATAATGGCAAGTCGGCACGGTTTGTACGGATTGGAGCTTGATTGTCCTGATCGAGCGATCGATTGACTAAGCTCAGTTGTTATCCAACGCGCGGTTTCGATCGCGCCATACTTTACGATATTGCGAAAACGCCTAGGCATCCGGCTCTCCTTGGCTTTCATAATCACTGAATTGGTGCCGCATGATATTCCCCAAGCAAAAGCTTTAACGCTGACAACGATATTTGCAACCGGTTTTGCTCGGTTGTTAACTCTGCAAATATGTGGCTCGATATAGGCTTGAGACCGATTGACGAAGCGACAAGGTAGTGGTCATTGCTATGGCGGGCGCGGACAGAAACATGGGGGTCAGATGCTTACAAATATGCAAGATTGTAACAAATTCCTGATACAGGGAGAACTCACCGCATTATTGCGCAATGCCGGACTGGACGTGATCGACACAAGCGGGCTGATGATCGACCCGGCCAAAGGACCGGTGCTGTCGGACAATATGGCGCTGAATTATTTCGTGACCGCGGTGCGGGGGTGAAAGGGGGGCTGGTTGCGCAATCGCTGTTGGTCGAAGGATAGGCGTGGTTTCCAGAAAAATACAAGATGGGAAATTTTTCCGAAATGGGCAGTGACTGCTGACGACCCATGTGCGGACGTTCGGTGCTCTGCCTGCATCATTTCAAAGCTGCCGCTAACTTCACCTAATCAACGCTTCGGCCAACGCGTACAAGCAAGCCACTAGGATCGCTGACTGAAAACTCGTAGGTTCCCCATGGTTTTGCATGCGGGGCGCCATCTTCGATTATTAGTTCGCTCACTTGCTCGGCTACTGCATCGACATCATCGACGTACAGGTACAGACCAAAGGGATTGTCCTCGACGTTCTTGGGCCATCCCGGTGCATGGGTCAGGTGTAAATGCCAGCCTCGTCCATCGGCAAGAATACGGTAATGGCCGTAGTCGCTTACAACTTCGAAGCCGAGCCGTTTATAAAAAGTCTCACTGTCGTCGAGTTTGCTGGTGGGTATGATTGCTACTGATTGATGGTCCACTGCTAGGTTCTCCATAATTGATTTCCTCGGCACAGATTGGCCGATATCGGTGCAAGTTGCCAGAAGGATTCCCGCACAGGGGCCCCGCGCCGGACAATAGCCAACAAATGTCCGAAAAAACTTGCTGCACTGGTATCGTAAAGTTGCCGACAATGCAGTATATCGCGAATATGGCTGAACCATCTCCCACATCAAGCCAGCGCGCTTTGCGGACTCGCGGAGCAATCCTGGATACATTTACCGGACTCGCCCTCGAACGCCGATACGATAAGATCCGCATCGCGGATATCGTAACCGCTGCGGGGATCGGCAGAGCTACATTCTACGAACACTTCTGCAATAAGAACGATGTTCTATTAGCAGCAATGGAACCAGTCCTGCTTGTGCTTTCGACCGCCGCGTCAGGCCGTGCGGCGCAGTCATACGTCAACGACATGGTTAGCCATCTGTGGGAAAAACGATCAAGCGCACGAACTATCCTCAATTCTGCCACAGCTCCCATTATACAGCGGCAATTGGCGGGATTGATTCGGATTCATGTGGAACGAGCTGACACAGATGACATCGCACCGTCGATCAAGGCGGCGGGAATTGCCGCAGCACAGATTGCCATGCTCCGAAGCTGGCTCGCTGGCGAGGCAAGTTGCACAGTGGGCGAAGTCGCCGATCAAATGATCGGCTGCTCAAGGCTTATTACCTAACCAGTTCTCCGCTAACATTTGGCTAAGCCCCTAAAAGCAGATGGTCCGCTGCCCACCCAGTACCAGACATTAAATAGAGCTACGTAAACGGACTTTAGTCATATACTAGGTTTGAGAGAGCTACTATTTTTCCTTGCCACTACATCGGGATGACGCGGGTTGAGACTCGTATTTTCGGATGCGTGTAACCTAGCGGATTTCGCTGTCCTACATCGTGATAGTCGTGATAAATCGCGGACTAACGGCGTTGCCGCTGGCTCTTTCCAATTGTCGATCACCCAGACTAGGATGCAAAACCATGTGTCAACTTTGCGTCTGGAAAAAACGCCCAAAAAAGGAGAATGTGACAATTTTGCCGAAAATATGTTGCTTAACCCATTGGACAAAATACTTGAATTTCGGATTCACAAAATTGTCGCTGCTGCGCTTTTGTCACTTTTGCAATGGGGTGCCAGCATGGTGGAGACCCCGGCACGGGCTTCGCCCAAGTTTATCCTGAGCGCCTGCCTTGGCAGGCAGTCGAAGGGCCGGGGCTGACGCTTCGTCAATTGGCCTTTGGCCAAGTGACGCGGCGCGTCAGAAATCGGGTTCTTCATAATGTTTGGGCGGCACGATTACTTCCATCCGCTCGGACAGGAGCGGCCGGAAAGAGGGGCGCGACTTGAAGACGCTGTACCAGCCCTTGGCCTGTTCGTGCCCCTGCCAGTCGATCCCGCCCAGATAGTCGGCAACCGAGATATGGGCGGCGGCGGTCAGGTCGGCGAGGCTGAGCGTCGCACCGGCCAGCCAGCTGCGATGGTCGATCAGATAGTCGATATAGTCGAGATGGTTGTTGGCCAGCTTCATCGCCTCACGCAGCACCTTGGCCTCGGGCGGCTGGCGGTGGACGAGCCGCTTGCGCATGCGCTCGTGCATCAATGGCGCGACGACATCGCCGTAAAACTGTTCGTCGAACCACGCCACCAGGCGGCGGATTTCTGCGCGGCCCGCCGCGGTGCCGGCGAGCATCGGGTTTTTGTCGACCGTTTCCTCCAGATATTCGCAGATCGCATTGCTGTCGATCAGGCGGATGTCGCGTTCGCTATGCAGCATTACCGGGGTGCGTCCGGCGGGATTGATGTCGAGAAATTCGTCGCGCTGCTGCCACGGGCTTTCGCGGACCAGCTCGTAGCCGACGCCCTTTTCGCCCATCAGCAGGCGGACCTTGCGGGAGAACGGACACAGGGGAAATTGGTAGAGTTGCCACATCGCACCCTATTGCCCCAGCGGCGGCGCGGCGTCCACCGGGTTGCGCAGCTTGCGGCTATTTTTCCGGTGGATAATCGCAGGGATCAAACGGTCAGGCGCTTTGATAGATTGCGATCTCGTTGCCCGAGGGATCGGTAAAATGAAAACGCCGTCCGCCGGGAAAATCGAAAATCGGGCGCGTTACCTTGCCGCCCGCTTGGGTGACGGCTTCCAGCGAAGCTTCCAGATCTTCGCTCTCGAACGTGGGCAGCGGCGATTTGGGCGCATCGCCGCTGGCAAAACCGATCGCGGCGGGACCGCCCTCGACACAGGCATATTCGGGGCCATAATCGGTAAAGGCAAAGCCGAGCGCGGCGGTATAGAAACGCTTGGTCGCCTCCAGATCGCGAGCTTTCAGCTCGATATAATTGGGGGTTATCTTGGCCATGGTAATGTCCTCCGTGTTATTCGGCTGCTTTGATCGTGTCGTTCGCCGCGTCGTTATCGGCCAGCGGATGCTCGAGCCGCGTCAGCATTTCCTTGGGACAGACCTGCCAGAAATGACCGATCACACGGTCCCATTCGTGCAGGATTTCCTCGCCCCATTTGCTGTCGGTCGCGGCCTGATATTCCGCGATCAGCGATTTGAGATGCGCTTCCCAATGTGCCGAACGGATGCGGTCCCAGGTGATATTTTCGGGATTGGCGTGAAGGGCGAAACTCCCCTTTTCGTCATAGATAAACGCCATTCCGCCGGTCATCCCCGCGCCGAAATTGCCGCCGACTTCGCCCAATATCACGGCGGTGCCGCCGGTCATGTATTCGCAGCCGTTGGCGCCGCAGCCTTCAACCACGACCTCAGCGCCCGAATTGCGGACGGCGAACCGCTCGCCCGCCTGACCCGCCGCGAAGAGTTTGCCTGCGGTGGCGCCGTACAGCACGGTATTGCCGATAATAGTGTTGTTCTGGCTGACCAAGGGCGAGCTGACCGTGGGGCGGAGCGTAATGGTGCCGCCCGACAGGCCCTTGCCGACATAGTCGTTGGCATCGCCGAACACTTCGAGCGTCACGCCCTGGCACAGAAACGCGCCGAGCGATTGCCCCGCACTGCCGCGCAGGCGGACGCGGACATGGCCCTCGTCGAGCCCCTTCATGCCGTATTTGGCGGTGATTTCGGCCGACAGCCGGGTGCCGATGGCGCGATAGGTGTTGCGGACGTTATAAGTGAACTGCATTTTCTCGCGGCGTTCGAACACCGGCTTGGCATCATGCAGGATCTGCGCGTCGAGGCTGTCGGGCACCGGATTGCGGTGCGTGTCGATGTTGAAGCGGCGTTTGTCATCGGGCACATCGACCTTGGCGAGAATGGGGTTGAGGTCGAGATCGTCGAGATGCTCGGCTCCGCGGCTGACCTGTCGCAGCAATTCGGTGCGGCCGATAATCTCGTTGAGCGTTTTGACGCCGAGCCGGGCCAGTATCTCGCGCACTTCCTCAGCAATGAACGTCATCAGGTTGATGACCTTTTCGGGCGTGCCGGTGAACTTCTCGCGCAATTTTTCGTCCTGTACGCACACGCCGACCGGGCAGGTATTCGAATGGCACTGACGCACCATGATACAGCCCATGGCGACCAGGGAGAGCGTACCGATGCCGAATTCCTCCGCGCCCAATATGGCCGCAATGACGATATCGCGGCCGGTCTTCAGCCCGCCATCGGTACGCAGCTTGACGCGGTAACGCAGGCCGTTGAGCGCGAGCACCTGATTGGCTTCGGAAAGCCCCATTTCCCATGGCGTTCCCGCATATTTGATGCTGGTCTGCGGCGAAGCGCCGGTGCCGCCGGTATTGCCCGAGATCAGGATCACGTCGGCATGCGCCTTGGCCACGCCTGCCGCAATCGTGCCGATACCCGCTGCCGAGACCAGCTTGACGCACACCCGTGCACGCGGATTGATCTGCTTAAGGTCATAGATAAGCTGGGCCAGATCTTCGATCGAATAAATGTCATGGTGCGGCGGCGGTGAAATCAGCGTCACGCCCGGTGTCGAATGGCGCAGGCGCGCGATAAATTCGGTGACCTTGAACCCGGGCAATTGCCCGCCTTCGCCGGGCTTCGCGCCTTGCGCGACCTTGATCTCGATTTCTTCGCATGCACCCAGATATTCGGCGGTGACACCGAAGCGGCCCGAGGCGACCTGCTTGATCGGGCTGTTGGCATTGTCGCCATTTTCGTAGGGCGTGTAGCGTTCCTTCGCCTCACCGCCTTCGCCCGACACCGCCTTTGCGCCGATCCGGTTCATGGCGATGGCGAGCGTTTCATGCGCTTCGGGCGAAAGCGCGCCCAGTGACATGCCCGGCGTGATAAAGCGTTTGCGGATTTCGGTAATCGCTTCGACATCGTCAATCGGCAGGGGTTGTTTGGCGTAGTTAAAACCCATCAAGTCGCGCAGATAGACGGGCGGCATCGCGCGCACGTCCTCGGCAAATTGCAGATAGGTCGAATAGCTGTCTTTTGCCACCGCGCTTTGCAGAAGGTGCATCATCTGCGCCGAATAAGCATGAGTTTCGCCGCCTTCGCGCTGCTTGTAAAACCCGCCGATCGGCAGGCGCACGACCGCGCTGTCGAACGCGGCATCGTGCTTCATTTTGGCATTAAGGTGCAGCGAATTATAGCCTTCGCCCGAAATCTTGCTCGGCATGCCGGGAAACAAGTCGTGCACCAGCGCGCGGCTCAGCCCCACGGCTTCGAAATTATAGCCGCCACGATAGCTAGAAATGACGGCAATACCCATTTTGGACAAAATTTTAAGCAGACCTTCGCTAACCGCCGTGCGGTGGCGCTCCAAACATTCTTCCAGACTGAGATCGCCAAGCAGTTCCTTGGCGTGGCGGTCGGCAATGCATGCTTCCGACAGATAGGCGTTGACCGTGGTCGCGCCGACACCGATCAGCACCGCATAATGGTGCGTGTCGAGACACTCGGCCGAACGCACGTTGACCGAGGCAAAAGCGCGTAGCCCCTTGCGCACAAGATGCGTATGCACAGCGGCGGTGGCGAGAATCATCGCCATGCCGATCCTGTCTTCGCTGATATTCTCGTCGGTGAGGAAAATCTCGGTCTTGCCTTCGCGTACTGCCTGCTCGGCCTCGGCGCGGACGCGGGCAATGGCCTCGCGTAGTTGCTCGGGTCCTCCTTGGGCAGGGAAGGTGCAATCGATTTCGGCGGCGGTGCTGGCAAAAGCGGACTGCAACCGCTGCCAGTCAGCGCTGGTGGTGACGGGCGTATCGAGCACCAGCACGTCGTCATTCTGGCCATCTTTTTCAAGGATATTGGCCAGATTGGAAAAGCGGGTCTTCAGGCTCATGACGTGGCGTTCGCGCAAGCTATCGATCGGCGGATTGGTGACCTGGCTGAAATTCTGGCGGAAAAACTGGCTCACCATGCGCGGCTTTGCACTGATCACAGCGAGCGGGGTATCGTCGCCCATCGATCCAATTGCTTCCTTGGCATCCTCGACCATTGGCGCGAGGATCATTTCCAGATCTTCGATAGTAAAGCCCGCAGCAACCTGTCGGCGATTAAGCTCGGCTTTGCTCCACTGCGGAATTTGCAAGCCCTTGACCGACGGCAGATCTTCGATGCTTCGGAAACCTTTGACCAGCTCTTCATAAGGCTGTTCGGCAGCGATCCGGTCCTTTACCTCGCGGTCATGGAACAGCTTGCCTTCGTGCAGGTCGACCGCGATCATCTGGCCGGGGCCAAGCCGCCCCTTTTCTATAACCGAGCTTTCCGGAACGACAACCATGCCGCTTTCCGACCCGATGACGAGCAGGTTGTCGGACGTGATGGTATAGCGCAGCGGGCGCAGCGCATTGCGGTCGACACCGGCAACGGCCCAGCGGCCGTCGGTCATGGCAAGTGCAGCCGGTCCGTCCCAAGGTTCCATGACGCTGGCCATATATTGGTACATGGCGGCATGCGCCTTTGGAATATCGCTCTTGCCCTGCCATGCCTCGGGAATGAGCATCAGCTTGGCCGTTGGCGCTTCGCGGCCCGAGCGGCAGATGGTTTCGAACACCGCATCGAGCGCGGCCGTATCCGAAGCGCCTGCCGGAATCACTGGCTTTATGTCCCCCGAATTGTCTCCGAATGCGAGACTGGCCATTTTTATCTCGTGGCTTTTCATCCAGTTCTTGTTGCCGCGGATGGTATTGATCTCGCCATTGTGTGCAAGCGTGCGAAACGGCTGCGCCAGCCACCACTGCGGGAAAGTATTGGTCGAATAGCGCTGGTGGAAAATCGCCATGCGGCTTTCGAAACGCGGATCGGTAAGGTCAGGATAAAATACCGAAAGGCTTTCGGCAAGGAACAGCCCTTTGTAGACAATCGACTTGCACGACAGGCTGCAAACATAGAAATCCTGCACCTGCGCCGCAATAATGCGTTTCTCGATGCGCTTGCGCACCAGATAAAGCGTCTTTTCGAACTCCTCTGCACTTTGTTTTTCTGGAATGGGTCCGGCTATCATGATCTGCTCGATCTCGGGACGGGTCGCCTGCGCTTTTTGTCCGATCACGCTGACATTCACCGGCACCTGCCGCCATCCGTATATGGTATAGCCCGCTTCGATTAGTTCGGCCTCGACGATCGTGCGGCAATTTTCCTGCGCATTCAGATCGGTGCGCGGCAGGAATACCATACCCACGGCCAACTGGCCGGGCAGAACCTTGTGGCCGCTATCGGCAATGGCGTCATCAAAGAAACGCTCGGGCAAATCAGTATGGATGCCCGCGCCATCGCCGGTCTTGCCATCGGCATCGACCGCGCCGCGATGCCATACGGATTTCAGCGCATCGACCGCCGCCTCGACCACCCGCCGCGACGCCACGCCATCGGTGGCCGCGATCAGGCCGACGCCGCACGCATCGCCCTCAAATTCGGGGCGATACATGCCTTCGCGGGCGAGGCGTTCGTGCTCCGGGGTGGGGAAGTGAAAACGTTCCATAATATTGATATCCGTCACGCTACCAGTCTTTCCGACTTCAGTTTTGCTCCCATAAACGCGTGCATATGGTCGGTGACGTCGCGGCCGTCGCGAATCGCCCACACTACCAGAGACGCACCCCGCACGATATCCCCGGCAGCAAATACGCCATCCAAATTGGTCATCATGGTTTTGTGATCGACGCGAAGAGTCCCCCAGCGGGTTACACTCAAGTCTTCAGCGCCGAACAGGACAGGCAGCTCTTCCGGATCGAAGCCAAGCGCCTTGATCACCATATCGGCCTCGATGCTGTAACCGCAGCCCTCCTCGATTTCCGGCGCACGGCGACCGCTGGCATCTGGCTGACCCAGGCGCATGGTGTTGACCCTGACGCCGGTGAGAGTGTACGTGCCCTCGATAGCAGTAGGGGCGGAAAGCCAGACGAATTCGACCCCTTCTTCCTCGGCATTGGCGACTTCGCGCTGCGACCCCGGCATATTTTCACGGTCGCGGCGATAGAGACATTTGACTGATTTCGCACCCTGGCGAATGGCGGTACGCACACAATCCATGGCCGTATCGCCGCCACCGATCACGACGACATTCTTGCCTTCCGCACTGAGTTCTCCGCTTTCATATTCGGGAACAGCATCGCCAAATCCTTTGCGATTCGAGGCGGTCAGGAAGTCCAGGGCTGCGTGCACACCTTTGGTGCCGATACCCGGCACCTTGATATTGCGAGCTTTATATACGCCGGTCGCGATCAGGATGGCGTCATGCTTGGAACGAAGGTCATCCATGCTAGCGTCCCGGCCAACTTCAAAGTCCTGATGAAAAATAATACCCGCGTCGATCAGGCGCTGGACCCGCCGCGTGATGACGTATTTTTCCAGTTTAAAGCCCGGAATCCCATAGGTCAAAAGCCCACCCGCGCGGTCGTGCCGATCATAAATATGCACTTCATAACCTGCCATCCGCAGATATTCGGCAGTCGTGAGACCGGCCGGGCCAGCCCCGATAATGCCGACCGACTGACCGCGATCGGTTCCCACTTCCACAGGTTCGACCCACCCTTTTTCCCACGCGGTGTCAGTGATGTATTTTTCGACTGAACCGATCGTGACCGCGCCGTGGCCAGAAAATTCAATGACGCAATTGCCCTCGCACAACCGGTCCTGCGGACAGATACGCCCGCAGATTTCCGGCATAGTCGATGTCGCGTTGGACATTTCATAAGCGTCACGCAGCCGGCCTTCTGCCGTTAGCCGCAACCAGTCAGGAATATGATTGTGCAGCGGACAGTGGACCGAACAATAAGGCACGCCGCATTGCGAACAGCGCGAGGACTGGTCGGCCGCATCGTCGGCAGCGTAGCGGTCTGCAATTTCGCGAAAATCCTCGGCGCGTATTTCGGCGTCGCGCTTGTCGGGATAATCCTGCTCTTTATAGACAAAGGACAACATCGGTTTTCTCGCGGAAGTCTTGGGCTCTGACATATTCTCTCCTCCGCGCCGAGTATGTCATGCACGCCCACAAGTCACGCAGAAATCGAATATTACGTAAGCTCTACTGTCTTAAAGAAATTTTTCGTACTCCAATCTATAGTATTATTGCGTGAGTTATATAAATATAGGTATCATACCGGACTTACCTGTTGCCCAGCCATAGTAAGGCGGCAATGCCGACAACTATTCGGTACCACGCAAATGGTGCGAAACCGTATTTTGTGATGGCTGCAACAAAGGCTTTAACGACTATCAGCGCGACAATGAAAGAAACGACGAAACCGACGGCGATCAGGCTGAGGCTGTCCGATGTCACTTGATCGGAATGCTTGTATAGCTGATACACGGTCGCGCCGCTCAATGTGGGCAGCGCGAGAAAAAAGCTGAATTCCGCGGCGGTCTTGCGATCTACTCCCATGGCCATCGCGCCCAATATCGTCGCACCCGACCGGCTAACACCCGGAACCATGGCGAGGCACTGGACTATGCCGATTCCTACCGATGTGCGAAAACTGACATTGGCGACGCCGCCAAGATCAGTTGTTTTCGCCATTTTTTCGACCAGCAGAATGGCAAAGCCCCCTATGATCAGCGCCCATGCAACGACCACCGCGTTTTCGAGCAGTACATCGATCATGTCGCCAAATGCCAACGCCAGCAGAACGGCAGGAAAAAATGCGATCAGCAAGTTGCGTACAAAAGCGACCGAAGACGGCTTCCAGGAAAATAGTCCGACCAGAACATCCATGAATGTCCGCCAGTACAGCACGACGATCGCGAGGATCGCACCCGGCTGGATCGCAATGTTGAAAACCGCCCAGTCCTCTGCATCGAAACCGAGCAATTCGGTGGCAAGTATCAGGTGTCCGGTCGAGGAGACCGGCAGAAACTCCGTCAATCCCTCAACGATGCCAAGAATGATCGCGGTCAGATAGTCACTCATATTGGCAGGGCTTTCCGCAAGAATTTATGATCAATATATTTGATAAACGGTTTCGATGAGAGTCAGGAAAAGCCCTTTACGCCAGACATGCGGCCCTGGGCAAGTCTAGCTGTCCTTCAACCCGACCCCGATATTGGCACGCGGCTGCTCGACTTCCGATGAAGCAACAGGATAGGCGCAATAGTCGGCAGCGTAAAAGGCGCTCGGCCGGTGGTTACCCGACAAACCAACCCCACCAAAAGGTGCAGCAGAGGAGGCGCCATTTGTGGGCTTGTTCCAGTTGACGATCCCGGCGCGGATATTAGCCCAGAACTGGTTGTAATCCTGCGGAGTGCCGCCGACCAGCGAAGCTGACAGACCAAATCGCGTGCGGTTGGCTTCGGAAATCGCTTCTTCCAAACTGTCCACCTTGACGACTTGCAGCAAAGGCCCAAACAACTCGACGTCGGGACGGTCGCGCATGGCCGTGACATCAATGATTGCAGGCGATAAAAAAGGCAGGTCAGGGTCGAGCCGTTGCAAATGCTTGATGGCCTTGCCACCATTGCTAAGCAAGTAGAGAAAACTCTCGGTCAGACCATCGGCTGTGTCATTATCGATAACCGGACCCATAAAAGGAGCCGGCGTGGCAAATGGTTCGTCTACGATCAGCCGGTCGGCCAGCTTTTTCGTTTCGGTGATGACCGCATCGTACATGTCGGCCAGCACGATCAGCCGACCGGCCGCCGAACAGCGCTGACCCGATGTGGTAAAGGCGGACTGGATGATGATCGTGACCGCATCGTCGAGCTTGGGCGTATTCATGACAATCAACGGATTGTTTCCGCCCATTTCTAACGCGACGATTTTATCCGGCCGACTGGCCAGTTTGCGGTTAATGGCGATGCCGGTCGTAGCAGAACCGGTGAACAGCACGCCATCGACATCGTCATGTGCGACCAGCGCTTTGCCCTCGTCGGCTGCGCCGACCAGCAAGCGAACGACACCTTCCGGCACCCCTGCCTTGTGCATGCACTGAACCAAGATTTCGGCGGTCGCGGGGGTTTTTTCCGAAGGTTTGAATACCACCGTATTGCCCGCGATCAGCGCCGGGACAATATGTCCGTTGGGCAGATGAGCGGGGAAATTATACGGTCCGAGCACCGCCATGACACCGTGCGGCTTGTGACGCAGCGACATTTTTCCGCCCAATGCGCTGTCCAGCCTTCGTTGTGGCGTGCGTTCGGCATAGGCTTTTACCGAAATATCGACCTTGGCCATCACCGCTTCGACTTCGGTGCGCGCTTCCCATAATGGCTTGCCGGTCTCCCTTGCGATCGTTTCCGATAGCCGGTCGTGCTGTGCGCGAATTTCGTTTACGTACCGGCGCATCAGTTCTATTCGGTTGGCAAGTGGGCTTGCTGCCCATTTGGGCCACGCCGAGCGTGCACGGGCGACCTCCTCATCCACATTCCCGATTTCTTGCCGCCAGAATTCCTGGCCCGTAGCAGGTTCGATGGAAATTAATTCGGGCAAAATTTTAATGCTTCCTTTGCGCGGTCATATTGTATGATCGCTGAAATAGAATACCACACATGCGATAACAAGGATTTGTTACTTTTGGGCAAATTGTTGCTCCACATACTATGAACCATATAAATAGATACATGGCCGCTCTAGATCGTATTTCATCGCTGTAAAATGAATAGGATAACACTATGCAGTGGGTACGGAAAATAAGCTAAACAGGAGTGAAACTATTTCGCAGTTTTTCCAGTTACTCAACCGACTAATCTTGAATAACCAGTTACTCAACCGACTAATCTTGAATAAAGGGTCTCCCATGCTGGGAGGGCGTTCACGTCTAAGATGACAGTAAGTCAGTTAAAAAAATAAATCTGCAGTCTTGAAGCCAAACATGGCGAGGTTGCAATTGCATGGAAATAGGGGAAAAAAATGATAAAATCTTTCAATATACGTTTGTCGCTAATGCTAGCGGCCAGTGCGGGTGCCATGGCCATTTCGGCTCCGGCCCAAGCAGAAGAATGCCTGTTGGACACGAACAATAACGGCGTGGCCGATCCTGCCGATTCAGACGGTGGCGCCACATCCACGGATGCCACCTCGCTCGCTTGTGGAACCAATGCCGATGCGCAAACTGCAAATTCCATGGCAATCGGCAATGCGGCCACCGCAAACGGTGTTGACGCACTTGCGATAGGCGATGCCGCGAATGCGGCCGGTAATTCGACGACAGCAATTGGCGGTGAAAGCAATGCGAACACGCCTGGTGCGACTGCTCTGGGTTGGCAGGCTCTGGCGACGGGCGCGATGGGAACGGCGGTCGGCCATCAAACCACTGCTTCTGGTGATCAAAGCTTTGCCGGGGCGGAAGATGCGATCGCATCTGGCGACAATGCTGTGGCCATAGGCAATACAGCCCTTGCCAGCGGCGGCGACGCCGTTGCTATCGGCGGCAATCGCAACGCGGGTGAACTGGGCGGCCGTGCTACGCAGGCAACCGGCGCATCCACTACTGCTGTGGGCGGACAGGCGCTTGCAACAGCGACCGCCGCAACCGCGTTCGGCTGGCGATCTGAAGCGACCGGAGAACGGGCCACTGCGGTGGGCCACCTCGCCACTGCTCAAGGTATTCGTTCGATTGCCATAGGCGAAAATGCCGATGCGCAAACCGATAATTCGACTGCGATCGGCAATGAATCTATCGCCAACGGAATTGACGCCCTGGCAATTGGCGATACCGCAGTTGCAACAGGAAATTCCACCACGGCTGTGGGCGGAGAAAGCCTTGCCAGCACGCCCGGTGCGACCGCACTGGGCTGGCAATCCATTGCGACAGGTGCAATGGCAACCGCCGTTGGTCACCAAAGCACGGCATCGGGCGATCAGAGTTTTGCCGGCGGTGAAGATTCGGTCGCATCCGGTGACAATGCCATTGCAATTGGTAACACGGCGCTGGCCAGTGGCGGTGACGCGGTGGCTATTGGTGGCAATCGCAATGCCGGCGAACCTGGCGGCCGCGCCACACAGGCGACCGGTGCTTCGACAACCGCTGTTGGTGGACAGGCTCTGGCAACGGCAACCGCTGCAACGGCTTATGGCTGGCGTGCCGAAGCAAGTGCCGAACGCGCTACCGCCCTTGGTCACCTTGCCAATGCGACCGGTGTTCGTTCGGTTGCTGTAGGGGAAGGATCCACTGCTTCGGGTCTTGGCAATATCGCCGTCGGTAACCTTGCCGCTGCATCAGGTAATAATTCCACAGCAGTGGGGAACGCTTCTGTGGCATCCAATACCAATGCCGCCGCTTATGGCAATGGGGCGCAGGCTACTGGCGCTGGCGCGACCGCTCTTGGCAGCTTTTCGAGTGCCGCGGGTCAGAATTCCGTTGCCGTGGGCCAAATAGCTAGCGCCGCTTTCGCCGGTTCCACCGCCATCGGCACAGCCGCGACAACGACTCGTACCAACCAAGTGAAACTGGGCGGAACGGGATCATCGGTCACAGTTGGCGACATTGCGGCCAGCACGGCGGCGCAAACCGGAAATATCTTCATCGCAACAACTGATTCTTCAGGCACACTGGGTCAAGGTGCGCTGGTCAGCAGTTTTGCCAGCTCGGCAACCATGGCTATGACAAACGCCAACGTAGCGGCCAATACAGCCGCAATCGGTGTTAACAGGGCATCTATTACCGCTCTGCAGGGTCAAACAGCGTCTCTGTTCGATTTGACGACCGTCAATGCGCAGGGCGTTCGCAAGGCGAATGAAGGTGTTGCCATGGCGATGGCGATGGAATCGCCCGTGCTGATGCCGGGTGCCAATTTTGGTGTATCGGGTGGTTTGGGATATTTCGAGGATCGGGTTGCCGGGTCCGCCGCCATCTCTGCTCGGGTCAGCGATAATGCCTATGTCTCCGCCGGTATCGCTGTCGGCACGGATACCGGCGAAGTTGGTGCTCGCGGGGGTTTCCAGATCAGCTGGTAATCGCGATACGATTTGACTTACGAAAATGCCGGGGCAAGTGTGTCCCGGCATTTTTATAAGTTGCATGATGATTTTGGAGTTTTGGCATGACAGCGCGATTAGGCATGGTTTCCGTTCTGGCTCTGGTCACTTTCGCTATCGCCCAGCCAGCGGTTGCGCAGCGAGCACCAGCATCGACGCAGGCACCGGTTTCCTTGCAGCCCGTTCCAAATGATCTGGAACTGGCAAAATTGATCTGGAGCATGATGGTGGCGGTCGACCAAGCCAACCAGTCGGGCAATTATTCTGTGTTGCGCGATATGGCGGCACCGGGTTTCCAGATACAGAATAATCCCTCGCGTCTGTCGGAGATTTTCGGCTCGCTGCGCCAGTCGCGCATCGATATTTCCAATACGTTGCTGCTTACGCCGACCTATACGGCGGCACCCTCTATTCTCGACGGCAATGTGCTGCGGTTGCAGGGGTATTTCGGACTGCGCCCTTCGTCGGTCTATTTCGATTTGTATTACCAATGGGTTGAGGGCGAATGGCGGCTGTTCGGTGTGTCAATAACGCCGCAAAGTATAGATTCGGTCCAGCCGCAAGGCACACCGCCCAGTATTCGTCGCTGAAACTCAGGCGTTCCGGAGCGCTTCTCCCATCGATCGCACGGCCCTTATTTTATCTTCCAGCGGCTGCCAGTTATCGCGGTCCGCAATCATATCCCAAATGTTTTCAACCTCGTCGATAAGCATTGATTGCGGTGTGTCCGACTGCCAATAGTCGTGCGTTCTACGCCGTGCCGGTTGATAGGCCGAATATAGCGACTTGAACGCAGTCGCGGTCTCGGTGTTAGGTGTGCCGGTAGGAACTTTCCCGCCCATCCAGTGGAAAAAGAAATCGTCGATACCGATACCATTTTGCACCATCATGGCTTCAGCGGCAGCGATGAGGGCCCGGTCCTGTTCGAAACCTTGCGATGCAATCCCGAGGCGCCAGAGAAAAGCCTTTGCAAGCGCGATCTGATATTGCGGTGCGAACCTTTCCAGTGCGTCTATCAACGGCTCGGCCGGACAGACCAGCCGTAAGGCGACCGCCAGCTGACTCAGATTCCAATGGATCGCTTCAGGCTGGCGACCAAAACTGTACAATCCCTGCTGGTCGAAATAGGCCGCAGTAAATCCTGCTTTCCATTCGGGTGCAAACCGCCACGGACCATAATCGAAACTTTCGCCGGTAATATTCATGTTATCGGTGTTGAGCACACCATGGACAAATCCAGCCGCCATATAGCTTGCCGCAAGCGTTGCCATTTTCGCGACGACATTTTTCAGCAATAATGCCGCATGGTAGTCGCCGCTTTGTCCCGTGTAGAAGTTGCCCAGGCAATAGCGGATCAACTGGCGCATCAGCGTCACGTTCTCCTCAAACGCAATTCGCTGGAATGTGCCGAAACGGATATGACCGTGGCTGAGGCGTACCATTACGGCGGAACGTGTGGGCGAAGGTTCGTCGCCGCGCTCGAGCTGTTCACCGGTCTCGATTAGGGAAAATGTTTTGCTGGTCTCCACCCCCAGGGCTTCGAGCATTTCCGTCGCCAAAACCTCGCGCACGCCGCCTTTCAGGGTCAGCCGCCCATCGCCCGATCGGCTCCACGGTGTGGTGCCCGATCCCTTGGTGCCAAGGTCCATCAGTCGGTTTTGATGATCGTAAAGTTGGGCGAACAGAAAGCCGCGACCATCGCCGATATCCGGGTTATAATGGCGAAACTGGTGGCCATGGTAGCGTAAGGCCAAAGGGTGTTGTAGATTGTCGGGCAGGGGTTCGAAGTGTCCGAAATGTCCGGTCCATTCGGTATCGCCCATATCGGACAGTCCGACGGTTGCGGCCCAACGGTCATTGCGGAAGCGCAATGCGGTTTCGGGAAAATCGGCAGCGCTTACGCGATCGCCGATTGCGGAACCCAATTCGCGTATCTTGTCTGCGGGGCGATAGGAAGATTGTTGCGGTTGTACGATCATGCATGCATTAGTGGCGCGTGAAGCAGGGAATGGCAACGATGAAGACGCGCAAATGAAGGGATTCAAAGACGGATACTGGTGGTCGAATGACGGCTTGCGCTTGCATTACCGCGATTATCCGGCGACCGCCGAACATGCACCTCGCCCTCCTATACTCTGTATTGCCGGGCTGACGCGCAATGCACGGGATTTCGAAAATGTGGCGGCAAGGCTGGCGGGCGAATGGCGCGTGATTTGTGTCGACCTGCGCGGACGCGGCGACAGCGCCTATGCCAAAGATCCAATGAGTTACGTGCCCCTGACCTATGTACAGGATGTCGAAGCGTTGTTGCGCGATCTGGATATCCAAAAATTCGTCGCATTCGGGACGTCTTTGGGCGGAATACTCACCATGTTGCTGGCATCGACACGGCCAGGACGGGTGGTAGGTGCGATGCTAAACGATGTCGGTCCGGAGCTTGATGCGAATGGCCTTGCGCGCATTCGCGATTATGTCGGGCAGGGGCGCAGTCACCCGACATGGATGCACGCGGCGCGGAATATGGCCGACGGCCAAAAAGATATATTTCCCGGCTATAGTGTGGCCGACTGGCTTGCTTTTACCAAAAAAGTGATGAAATTGACGCCGGGCGGGCGCATTATTTTCGATTATGATATGAAAATCGCCGAACCTTTTATGATGCCCGGCGGCGAAGCAGGTGTGGATTTATGGCCTGCGTTCGGTGCGCTCAAAACCGTGCCTGCCTTGCTGGTGCGGGGCGAATATTCCGATATCCTGTCCGCCGCTACCGCCAAAAAAATGATGAAAAGGCTTGATGACGGCATTTTCGTGCAAGTGACGGGTGTTGGTCATGCGCCAACATTGGAAGAACCAGAAGCGCAGGATGCGATCGACACATTGCTGGGGAAACTGGCGAAAAGTCAATAATATCGCAATGTTTCGGCATTAACCATGACCCGATGAAGCCGACCCGCATCCTGCACCTGCACAGCACGTTCGATCTGGGCGGCAAGGAAGCGCGCGCGGCCCGCTTGATGAACCATTTCGGGGACAAGGCAGAACATACCATATTGACCGCAGTGCCGGATGCGCTGTTGGCCCGGGATGCGATAGACCCCGATATAGCGGTCAGCTTTCCCACAAACGCGCCGTCGCTGGCCGGCAAACCGGGGCCTGCAAGATATATGCGGCTGGCACAATATATGCAGCCGTTCGATGTGTTGCTCAGCTATAACTGGGGATCGATGGATGCCGTTATGGCGCATCGCTTGCTGGGCTCGCATTATGGCTTGCCGCCGCTCATCCACCATGAGGACGGATTTAACGAGGATGAAGCAGAGAGGCTCGACTGGAAGCGCAATATTTTCCGGCGCAGGGCATTGAAACGCGCCTATATGCTGGTCGTTCCATCCCGTACATTGGAGGATATCGCGGCGTATGTTTGGAAACAGCCCGCGAGAAAAATCCGGCGTATCTCCAATGGCATAAATGTCACCGCCTATGCCGAACCGTGTAACAGCAGTGCAATACCGGGACTTGAGCGCCGGCAGGGCGAGATTATCGTCGGTACATTGGCCGGACTGCGCGCCGTTAAAAATATTCCCCGACTTGTACGCGCGGTGGCGGCATGCGGCGAAAATGTGCGTCTGGTAGTCATTGGCGCGGGTCCGGAAAGCGAACGGATTAAGGCGGAGGCGCACGATTTGGGCATATCCGACCGATTGGTGATGCCGGGTTTTATGGACAGACCGCATCGGTATCTGGGGTTGTTCGACGTGTTCGCACTCTCGTCCGACAGCGAACAGTTTCCGATCTCCGTGGTGGAAGCCATGGCGGCCGGACTTCCCGTTATGTCGACCGATGTCGGGGATGTGCGCAAAATGCTCTCTGCGGCCAATGCCAAACTTGTTGTATCGGCAACAGACGAAGCCGGTTTTGCTGCAGCATTGAAAACTCTGTGTAATAATGCGGATTTACGGATGGAACTGGGTGCCGATAACCGTATATGCGCGGTCCGCGACTATCAGGAAAGCCGGATGCTGGCGCAGTACGGAGCATTGTATGGCGATGCTCTTGGACGCCGGGATCTCGGTGGCTGATAAAGCCGGTTTCATATTGGGTTCAGCATCGGGGCGGCACAGAGCCTGTATGAACACGTGCCTTGGTATCGACCTTAGTTGCATTTAGCATTGGAAAAGGGTGCGCAGTCGCGTTAAAGACCCCGCTGCGACCGTCGCAAATCGCGATATTTTTTTAAGATTATAAAGGAGGCGGGCTTTGGCCATCGGACCTCAAGGCCTCGGTATAAAACCGGGTAAAGGCAAACAGAAACAAAATGACGATGCCGCGCAGGATATATTCATGCGTGAAGTCGACGACGCATTGCGCGACGACCAGCTGCAGAGTTTCTGGAAAGATTACGGACGCTGGATATTGGCTGTGGTTGTGATCGGTCTGATCGGGTTTGCCGGCTGGCTTTTCTATAACAGCCAGCAGATCGACGCCGCCGGTACGGTCGGTGAGGAATATACCACTGCGATCGATGCGCTTAAGCGCCAGAATATTGATGGCGCTGTCAAAGCCGTGGCACCCATTACAGATGCGGACCAGCCGGGTTACCGTGCCGCAGCGCAAATGCTCGAAGCCGGTATTGCCGAAGAGAAGACCGATATCAAAAAAGCGGCTGCCGCCTTCGCCAAGGTCGCGGCGGACGACAGTCTGCCGCAAGCCTATCGCGACGCTGCATTGTTGCGACAGACTATCGCCGAATTCGATACGCTCAAGCCACAGACGGTGATTGCAAGAATGAAACCGTTGGCTGTGCCGGGTAACGCCTATTTCGGCACGGCAGGCGAGTTGACTGCCTTGTCGTATATCCGCCTGAAAAAGCCCGAATTGGCGGGTGCGATTTTCGCGCAAATTGCCGAAGACGAGAGTGCTCCTGCCTCCATACGCACGCGAGCAGGACAGATGGCGGGCCAGTATGGCATGGAAATCAGCACGGGTTTGCAGGATAATGGCAGGGCCGTTCAACAACCGGCTACGGCAGGTGAGGGAAGCAATTGATGATATTATTTCGGGCAAAACGAGCAGCAAGAATGGCTCTTGTCATGGCGGCATCCGCGATGCTGGCATCCTGCGGCATCTTGGGCGGTAGCGACAAGCCGAAACAGACCCCTACTGTGGGCAAGCGCATTCCGGTGCTCTCGCGCGTGGAAAGCGGTGCCGAAATTGACCCCAGCCTGGCGGGCGTATCGGTGATCTTGCCTGCCGCCGTCGTCAATACAGGCTGGACCCAGCCGGGCGGCAATGCAGCCAAGGCGATGGGCCATGTGGCGCTTGCCCCGACCCTTTCGCCGGTGTGGAGTGCCGATGCAGCGGGAACGAGCAAACGCGCCCGTCTTGCGGCGGCGCCCGTTGCCGAAAACGGACGTGTCTATGCGGTCGATACCGATTCGGTGGTGCGCGCCTACGATGCCGCTTCAGGCGGACAGATATGGTCGACCTCCCTACGCGTAGAGGGTGATGGTGCCAATACGGTTTTTGGCGGTGGTGTCAGCATCGACGGAGCCCGTGCCTATGCCACCAACGGTTTTGGCGAAGTCGCCGCGATCAATTCTGCCGACGGGTCGGTTATCTGGAAAGTCAAGCCGGCCGGCCCGCTGCGAGGGGCGCCGACGCTGGCGTTCGGCAGCGTGTATGTGATGACGCAGGACAACCAGCTTTATGCGCTCGACACGCAGGATGGCTCGGTCAAGTGGAACAAAGCGGCGACGACAGGACTTGCCGGCGTGTTCGGTGTGGCCGCGCCTGCGGCGGGACAGGGCACGATTATTGCCGGGTTTTCCTCCGGCGAACTCAATGCCTATCGTTATGAAAATGGCCGCGATGTTTGGGCGGACGCATTGGCGCGCACCAGTATCTCCACTTCGGTCGCCACCTTGTCTGATATCGACGCCGATCCGATCATCGATCGCGGGCGTGTTTACGCGCTGGGACAGGGCGGACGCATGGCGGCGTACGAGCTAATTACCGGCCAGCGGATCTGGGAACTCAATATCGCGGGCATTTCCACTCCCGCCATTGCCGGGGAATGGATTTTCACGCTGACCGATGATTCGCGCTTATTGTGTATTGCGCGCTCGACCGGCAAGGTGCGCTGGATCGCCAATCTTCCGGCTTTTCGCAATGCCGAAAAGAAAAAGGGACCGATCAGCTGGACCGGCCCGGTTCTGGCGGGCGGGCGCCTGATCGTGGCAAGCACGGAAGGCACGGTGGCATCGGTTTCGCCTGAAGACGGCGCGATTGCCAATCTTTTCGAGCTCGGCAATCCGGTATCGTTGCCGCCGATTGTGGCAAACAATACGCTTTATATACTGGACGATAGTGGACGGCTGACCGCTTACCGCTAAACCGCCTTGACCGCTTCCCCGTACCGCGTATCAGCCCGTGCTGGTGCGCGGTATGGTTTTAGGATATTGCCGCATCATGCTTCCCGAAATAGTCATCATCGGCCGGCCCAATGTGGGCAAATCGACTTTGTTCAACCGACTGATCGGCAAGAAGATCGCGCTTGTCGACGACCAGCCCGGCGTGACGCGCGACCGCCGCATGGGCGAAGCCGACCTGCTGGGCATGAAATTCCAGATCGTCGATACGGCCGGGTACGAGGATGAGGACGCAAACTCGCTTCCGGGGCGGATGCGCGTGCAGACCGAAGAAGCGATCAAGGGTGCCCGTGCCGCGTTGTTCATGGTGGATGCCCGGGTGGGGATCACTCCGCTGGACAGCGAGATTGCGCGCTGGCTGCGTTCCAGCGAAACGCCGGTCATTCTTGTCGCCAACAAGGCCGAGGGCCGTGATGCCGAAGCGGGCATGATGGAAAGCTATCGGCTCGGACTGGGCGATCCGATCGGCATCAGTGCGGAGCATGGCGAGAATATCGCCGAGCTGTTTCAGGCGCTGCGTCCCTATATCGAAGATGATGACGGTGTCGCCCATGATACCCCCGCCGCTTTGTTCGAAGATGATGAGGGCAATCCGATCGGCCCGCTGAAGCTCGCGATTGTCGGGCGGCCCAATGCTGGCAAGTCGACTTTGATCAACCGGATACTGGGCCAGAACCGCCTGATAACCGGCCCAGAAGCGGGCATCACGCGCGACTCTATCGCAATCGACTGGCAATGGGAGGACAAGCAGGGCGAGCTGCACGACGTCCGCTTGATCGACACGGCCGGTATGCGCAAACGGGCCAAGGTGCAGGAAAAGCTGGAGCGGCTTTCGGTCGCCGACGCCAAGCGTGCGATTGATTTCGCCGAGGTCGTGGTGTTGCTGCTCGACGCAACTCAGGGGCTGGAGCTGCAGGACCTCAAGATTGCCGACCAGACGTTGCAAGAAGGCCGTGCGCTGATAATCGTCGTCAACAAATGGGATGTGGCAGAAAACGCAAGCTATTTGTTCAACGGCATTCGCGCCGCCCTGGACGAAGGGCTGTCGCAGGCAAAAGGCATTCCCTTGCTGACCGTATCGGCCATCACGGGCAAGGGGCTCGATACGATGATCGCGACTGCGTTCGAGACGCGCAAGATATGGTCAAAACGGGTTTCGACAGGGGTGCTCAATCGGTGGTTCGAACGGGCGGTGGAAAATAATCCGCCGCCCGCGCCCGGCGGGAAACGGATCAAGCTGCGCTATATGACGCAGGCCAAGACGCGGCCTCCCGGCTTTGTGATATTCGGCACGCGGCTCGACCAATTGCCCGAAAGCTACCGCCGTTATCTGATTAACGGAATCCGGCGTGATCTGGGCTTTGCGGCGGTGCCGGTGCGGCTCACGATGCGCAGCGCGAAAAACCCGTTCGACGATAAAAACCACAAGGATTTCGGCAGATAGCCACCCGCCTGGAAGCATGTCGGACCACTGCAATATTTCGATCTGTCGATATAATTTACACTTTCATCAACCTTGTCTTTACTTCTGGCAACTAAACTCTGTCCGGTGGGATGGTTTTGTATCAAGCGGAGGTAGCCTGAGTGATTGAGAACGACACACCGACAGTGAACTGGTCGAGCTTCGCCGAAGTCCGCACGGCTTTGGGCGCAGATTTCGTGCGCATATTGGGCTATTTTCGCGAGGACGGCACCAAGTCGGTGGCCGCGATCGAGGAAGCGATGCGTTCGCGCGATGCCGCCCGGCTAGTGCTACCCGCGCACACGCTGAAAGGCGAATCCGCGCAGTTCGGTGCGGAGAAATTGTCCGAAACCGCAGAACGGATCGAAACCGTCGCCCGCTATTGTATCGAGCGGCATATCGAGCCCGACGAAGTGCTGAAAGAAGTCGTCGGATTGCGCCAGCTGTTCGAGGATTCGCTAGGCCAGCTGGAAAAGGAAACCAATCCACTGGTCGAAAGACGCAGTTTCGGACGGCGTCCCGATAGCGCCGCCAACCAAAGTTTCGGACGGCTGTAACAAATCGCGGGTCAGACCGTTTTTGTGATCCGCATCGGTTGCAGGGCGCCGCGCGCCAGCGAGCGCCAAAGCCATTCGAGCGGGCCGAAGCGATAGCGCTTCAGCCACGGCTGCGACCACAACAACATGAGCGCCCACATTCCGAGCACGAACAGAGTGAGCTCGGCGCGTCCGACCTCACCATACAGACCGAACCCATAGCCGTAGAAAATTGTGGTCATAACGATGCTGGTGCCCAGATAGTTGGTAAAGGCGGCGCGCCCGGTACTGGCGACGCGGCGCATGAAACCGCTATCGGCATAGTGGCCGATCATAAGAATGAATAACGCGGCATAACCGATCGTCATCGCCAGCCGGGGCGGCGCCGACCACGCGATAACCGCATTGATCGCCACAACGGTCTCAAAACTACTGGCGAACACGATATAGCCGAGCATGGCATAGATGACAGCGCCGATGCCCAGCCCCGCCAGCGCCCATGTGCGATAGGACCGGGCCTGGGCCTCCCCCAGCAAAAACCCGTTTTTCAGCGTCGCCATGCCGATCATCATCAGCGGCAGCGTTTCGCCGAACAGCTTGACCGGATTGGTCAACGGCAGGTGCCAGTCCTCGCGCAACTTGGTCGAAACGATATTGACATAATCGCCGGAATAGAGCGCAATTTCCCGGGCGATGGTGTCCGCACTCCATTCGGCAGTCATGGCCTTATATTCGGCGACCATGCCCGTAGGCGCATCCGCACCGGAGACGACATATTGCATGAATATCATCGATCCCATGCCGATCGAAAGAATCGCGAATCCTGCCACATATATCCCGATCGCCCACAGGATCAGGGGCTTTGGCTGCATGTTGCGGAATAGAAAGGCGATGCTGCCGATCAGGGCGTAGAGGAACAAAATATCGCCCCACCACACGAAAAAGAAATGCACCAGACCGAATAGCGCCAGCCAGAACATCCGGGCGTAATGCACTTTTGCCGCACTCTCTCCCTTGGCCTCGGCACGGTCGATCACCAGCATAATGCTGGCCCCGAACAGCAGCGAGAACAGCCCGCGCATCTTGCCATCGACCAGTATGAAGCTGGCGATCCAGGCGATCAGGTCAGGCGTATCGGTGCCGCCATAGAGCGCCGGATTGACATACGCCATTTGCGGCATGGCAAATGCCACGATGTTCATCGCCAATATGCCCATCACCGCAAAGCCGCGCAGCGCGTCGAGTTCAATGAAACGCTGCATTGCCGGTGCCGTGGTTGCCATTATTCGCTCCTGTAGGGGCTGGGTGCTACAGCCAGCTGCTGATCTGGTCCAATGGTTTCTTGACCGTGGCGTGCACGGGAATGGTGGCATTGTCGGCGGGCTGGCCGACCACCAGCACCATCATCGGCTTTTCATGGGCGGGGCGATTGCAAACTACGTTCAGGAACTTCATCGGGTTGGGCGTGTGCGTCAGCGTTGCGAGGCCCGTTTCGTGCAACGCAGTGATGAGCATACCGGCGGCGATGCCGACGCTTTCGTTCACATAATAATTTTGTTTCATGTCGCCGGCAACCATGCCGCCCTTGCGCTGCCCGAATATGACGATCAGGTACGGCGCGGTTTCCAGATAGGGTTTGTCGGCATCGGTGCCGAGCGGTGCCAGCGCCTCGATCCATTCGTCGCTGGCCTTGCCTTCATAAAATGCCTTTTCCTCGGCCTCGGCGGCTTCGCGTATAGCCTTTTTCTTCTCCGCGCTCTCGATCACCGCGAAATGCCACGGCTGGTGATTGGCGCCACTGGGCGCAGTCCCGGCGGCGAGCAGCGCGGTTTCAATCACGGTGCGCGGCACCGGGGCATCGCTGAAATCGCGGCAGCTGCGCCGCGTCCGGATCGCGTCATAAAAGGCACGCACCCGCGCGATGCGCTCCGCGTCCGAATAGGCGGGCAACGCGGTATAGGGCAGGGTGTCATGCGGTTTCATATCATGCTGTCCGTTTCAATGTTTGGCGGGCCATACATTCCTTATCTTCTCTTAACTTCGCACCAAGGACGCTTTATTCTGGGCCATTCTTTATGGTTTCGTGTTGGAAAACGCCGCTGTTGGAATTGGCGACAGACATAGCCCTAGGTGGCAATGTAGGGCAATGTTTTCTATGAGTGTATACGGGTATATACTATTGACACTATTGTAAGTAACAACGCGTCATGCTAAATATACAAAATAGCAACAATGAGCCCGCAACCATGACCGATATCCCTTTCATCCATCCCGATCGACCACGTCCGCGCTTTCGTCCGTTCCAGGCAATGCGGCATTTTCGCAACCTGATCCGGAACAAGGAAGATACCGAACAGGTGTTCCATATTTTCCAGTGCTTGCCACGGCGCGGTTTCCGCGATGACGCGCGGGCTTTTATCGGCAGCGATGCGGGCAGGGCGCTGTACGCAAGCGAGCCCAACCTCCCCGACCTGCTCGACGATCATGACCGTCTGCGCGCGATGCCGGTGGGCAGCGTTGCGCACGCCTATTGCGATTTCATGGAAAAGGAAGGCTTGAGCGCGGCCGGGCTGGTCGCCGAATATGCGAAGTTCGATCCGCGTGACTATGCCGACCAGTTCGGATGGTATGCCAACCGCAGCCGCGATACGCATGATCTTTTGCACATCCTGACCGGCTATGGCCGCGATGCCCTGGGCGAACAGTGTGTGCTCGCCTTTACCTATGGCCAGAATCCGGCACCTGCCAATATTTTTATTGCCTATGCCGGCGGGCTCAATCTCAAGAAAAGGGTGCGCAGCGATGCACCCGTGTTCAAAGCTATTCGCGAGGCGCAGAAACTGGGCAAAGCATGCCCGCGTATCATGGAGCAGGACATTACAGCTTTACTCGCTGAGCCGCTCACCGACGTGCGCAAACGGTTCCATATCACTCCGCCGGTCCATTACCGGCAGGCGCACGAGGCGTTTCGCGGGCGGGGCATCGATCCTTACGATTTATTGGGGCAGGCGGCTTAACGCATTTCCTTGCGGATCACGAGTTTCAGACCTGACCAGATATCATCGACTGCGCATACTTTAACGTCGACAAGACCCATGGGCAGTGCGACCTCGCGGATCGTATCCTCGGTAAGATCGGTATCCTGTTTGGCGGCTTTTTTGGGCCAGCTGACCCAGACCTGACCGGTGGGCTCGACAAGATCGCGCAGAATTGCGAGCTGTTTTTCCAGCACGCCGCGCTCGGTTACAAACAGATGCGCGCTGTTGAGCCCCGGCGTGGGCACGGCTTCCTCCGACAGCGTCAGCTCTGCCTCGTCGATCTCGGCGCGCACGTTGTTCGGCATATTGTCGAACCACACGATCATACCGTTTTTCAGCCCAAGCTTTTGGGCGAGCGGTGTGACAGGAGAGGTGGGGGAATATTCTTCGGTCAATTCATTCTCTCCAAATCAATCCCAATCTACCGCGATGCGTGCTTGTTCGGAAACTTTACGCAATCGCTTGTCTCTCGTCCATAAACGCATTGAGTCCGATAGCGCCGTTGCCACCATGAGATGTGCGTCGACATAGCCTATTCCCGTACCCGCTAATGCATGAATTTCGATAAACGCGGCGACTTCTTCAACTGTTGCTACGACGGATTGTTCCAGTTCTTTCATCAAAGCGATCATCAAGGATCGGTCCTTGATATTGCCCAGAGAGATTTCGCCTGTGACGAAAGGATGCCCGCTTATTTCCCCTCTTTCCAGCAATTGTGACAAGCGCGCGTCTTTGCTGCGAATATGATCAATCCACACGGAGGTATCGACCAATATCATCCTTCAGGAAGGCGCCGCCGTGATGGAGCCGTGGCGTTGCTGTCAGAGCCCCCGAGCTTGGCAAGCCGCTTGGCACTTTCGATCCGGATCAAGGCTTTCAGACCGTCGCGGATCAAACTTGCTTTTTCCGTATTGCCAGTAAGCTCGGACGCTTTGGCAAGTAGCGCGTCATCTATGGCGACGGTGGTTCTCATAATAATACTCCGTGCCTTATATCGCATCAATTGATGCGTAAATCAATGCCTAGCTCCATCTTCCATCCAGTCCTTGAAGAAGCTTTCATGGGCGGCGCGCAGGTCGGTGAGGGGAATGTAGGCTTCATTAGTATGCTCGGTCAGTGCGTAGAGTATCTTTTCTTCAGTTGTTCTGCCGAGCCAGCGAACATGAATCTCTAATGTTTTTGCTATTTCAATAATTTTTTCAGGGTCTTTGGAGGTTAATATGAAGACGCCTTGACTTTCACCGAAAATGGCTGCGGCGCTTGAAAAGGGCTGAAAGTCGTAATTCGGATATTGTTCGTCAGCCCATGAAACTTCGGCGCCTATGTTACTTGCAAGAGCCATTTCAGTGACAGCGACTATTTCCCCGCCGTCCGAGACATCGTGACAAGCGGTTATCAGGCCTTCGCTAATAAGGCTTCGTATAAAATCACCTGTTGTCAGCTCTCTTTCCAAATTCACGGGGGGAGGGTCACCAGCTCTGCTTCCGTGAATTTCCCTGAGCCACGATGACTGTCCCAGATGGCCAGAATTGGTGCCGATAGCCAATATTGCTTCACCTTCATTCTTGAACCCGATTGTCATCATCTTATCGATGTCCTCGATCAGCCCGATGCCGCCGATCGCGGGCGTGGGCAATATCGCCTTGCTCGATCCATCATCGGTCTTGGTCTCGTTATACAGGCTCACATTGCCGCTGACGATCGGCATGTCGAGCGCTTTGCACGCCTCGGCCATGCCCGCGATACTGTGTACGAACTGCGCCATGATATGCGGTTTTTGCGGGTTGCCAAAATTCATGCAATCAGTAGTGGCGAGCGGTTTTGCGCCGACGGCAGTCAGATTGCGGTAACATTCGGCAATCGCCTGTTTGCCGCCTTCATACGGGTCGGCATAGACATAGCGCGGCGTGCAGTCGGTCGAAATCGCGAGACCCTTGTTGGTGCCGTGGATTCGCACGACGGCGGCGTCGCCGCCCGATTTCTGCGCGGTATCGCCCATGACCTGGCTGTCATATTGCTCCCAGATCCATTTGCGACTGGCGAGCGCCGGACTGGCCATCAGCTTGAGCAGATCCGCGCCGATATCTCTGCTTTCAGGAATGTCGCCCAGCGGCGGGATATTGACGTGCGCGGCATATTGCTCGCGGGTCAGGTGGGGGCGATCATAGAGCGGCGCATCCTCGGCCAGCGGCAGCAGCGGGATATCGCACACCGTCTCGCCACGATGCGTCAACACCATATGGCCGCTATCGGTGACTTCGCCGATCACCGCGAAATCGAGCTCCCATTTCTTGAAAATCGCCGCGGCCATGTCCTCGCGGCCGGGTTTTAGCACCATCAACATGCGCTCCTGGCTTTCCGACAGCATCATCTCGTACGGTGTCATGCCCTCTTCGCGGCACGGCACCATGTCCATGTCGAGGATGATGCCGACCTGGCCGTTGGTGGCCATCTCGACGCTCGAGCTGGTGAGCCCCGCCGCGCCCATATCCTGGATCGCGACGATCGCGTCAGAGTCCATCAGCTCGAGACACGCCTCGATCAACAGCTTTTCGGTAAACGGATCGCCGACCTGTACCGTGGGGCGCTTTTCCTCGGTGTCGTCATCGAAATCGGCGCTGGCCATGGTCGCGCCGTGAATGCCGTCGCGCCCGGTCTTGGAGCCTACATAGACAATCGGATTGCCGACACCCGATGCGGCCGAATAGAAAATCTTGCTCTGGTCGGCCACGCCTACCGTCATCGCGTTGACGATGATATTGCCGTCATAGGCCTCGTCGAAATTGGTCTCGCCGCCCACAGTTGGCACACCGACGCAGTTGCCATAGCCGCCGATGCCCGCGACCACGCCCTTGACCAGATGCTTCATCTTGGGATGTTCGGGCCGCCCGAACCGCAGCGCGTTCATGTTCGCCACCGGCCGCGCGCCCATGGTGAACACGTCGCGCAATATGCCGCCGACCCCGGTCGCCGCGCCCTGATAGGGTTCGATATAGCTCGGGTGGTTGTGGCTCTCCATCTTGAAGATCGCCGCCAGTTTGGTGCCGTCCGGCCCGTCGCCAATATCGACCACGCCCGCATTTTCGCCCGGGCCGCAAATCACTTGCGGGCCGGTGGTGGGCAGTTTTTTCAGGTGCAGACGCGAGGATTTGTAGCTGCAATGCTCCGACCACATGACCGAAAATATGCCGAGCTCGACCATATTGGGAATGCGCCGCATCGCCGCAATGATCCGGTCGTATTCCTCCGGCGAAAGGCCGTGTTGCTCGACCACCTGCGGGGTGATGACTGCATCGTATCTTGCGGCGTCGTCGAGGGGCGAGTCTGGGGTCTGTTCGGTCATGACAGCGGCTTTAGCGAAGCGGGCCATGTTCGCCTAGGGGGCATTTGTGTGCCACGGTAGGTATCGGCTCTACTTCACGAATTTCAGCACGATCCAGCTAGCTCCGGCGGCGGCAGTACCGGTGGCGAACGCACCCCAGAGGATGTCGATCACGGTAATTTTGGTGCTCCATATCTTGAGCGTGGCATAGTTGGTGAGGTCATAGGTCGCGTAACAGAAAAAGCCGAACAGCACGCCATACATCAAGGCGGTGGTCCATTCGCCGCTTTTGAACGCGGGGGCGATCGCGAAAATCACGATGCCGGTGATATAAAGCACATAAAAGATCAGCGCCGACACGACGCGGAACCGGTCGGCCATGATATCGCCCAGGATCGGTCGGTACAGTCCCGGCCCCATTTTGCTGAGCCAGATCGAGTCGAGCAGGCCGAAGATAATGGCGGCGGCGACATAGGCGGCAATATATCGGATCATGACAGGATGCTCCCGGATTGTGCATGGCGGTGGCGGCGGCTGTTCCCCAGCCAGATCGCGAAGAACGCGAATAGGGTATAGGCAGTGAGCGCGCTCAATGGCAATTGCGCGGTGAATTTTTCCGGGTGCGGGGCAAACCAGTTGAAAATCTGCGCGGTCAGCAAGAGGGCGACCATGAGCGGCAGCGGCCACCGGCTGCGCGAAGGTTTGCGGACCGTTCGCAGCGCATAATACCAGATTGCGCCGCCGATCAGCGCCAGCTCTAGGACGATGGCCGCCCATGGATGGTCCCACAAACCCAGCCCCAGTTTATGGTCGCCGCCCGCCAGCGTCAGATCAGGCATATGCACGACAAGGTCGATAAACCAATGGCTCAGAACAACCAGTCCGGCCAAGACCGCACCGCGTGTGTGCCGCGTTCCAGCGTAGATTAGCAAGCCGAAGCCGAGCGCCCAGACAAGCGTTCCCAGCAAGCTGTGCGTATAAGGCATGAAATAGAGGTCCATCGGGTTCATCGCGCTGAAGGCAGGCACGATCCGCATTTTTTCGATGCCCAGCAACGTAAAGATGAAGAAACCGAAATCGACCAGCTGTGCGGCGATGAAAAACGTGCCTAGGCCGGGGGTCTTCATGCCGTCATTGTCCCGAACGTGGGCGGCGGCGATGAAAGCCGGTGCGAAATGGCCGATAAACATGGACGCGTTTCTCCCCTGCCGCCAGCCTAACGCAAAGGCGGTGGCAGCGATAGTGTCCCGCCCGTGCGACCAGTTTTTATTGCTTCCCGCTTGACCCATAGCCGCTGCATCGCCATTGCTATGCCCCATGACCGACACGGCACAGACTCTTTCGCCAGAGAGCATCGAAAAACTGAGTTTCGAAGACGCGCTGAAGCGGCTCGAGGATATCGTGCGCCAGCTGGAAAGCGGCGACGTGCCGCTCGACGCATCGATCGATCTGTATGCGCAGGGCGACACGTTGCGCGCACATTGCCAGAAACGACTCGAATCGGCGCAGGCGCGGATCGAAAAAATCTCGCTTGGATCCGACGGCAAACCTGCGGGAACGCAGCCTTTCGATTCGCAATAGTCTTGCCGGTGGCCGATAATGACAGCAGCAATTTGCACCAGGCATTTGCCGCAATTGCGCAGGACATTGACGGCTGTTTCTCGCACTATCTGACCGTACCCGATGACCCGCGCGCACGCCTTTACCAGGCGATGCGCCATGCCGCGATCGGGGGCGGCAAACGCGTGCGCCCGCTGTTGCTAACTGCCGTTAGCGATATGCACAATGTCGATCGCGACGCGGCGGTGCGGGTGGCGACGGCGGTCGAGGCGATCCACGTCTATTCGCTGATCCACGACGATCTGCCCTGCATGGACGACGATGATCTGCGCCGCGGAAAGCCCACCGTGCATATCGCCTATAGCGAGGAAATCGCCGTTCTGGCCGGGGATTCGCTGCACGCGCTGGCATTCGAAATACTGGCCGATCCCGAAACGCATGGCGATGCCTATGTCCGCTCCGAACTGATCGCCACGCTGGCGCGGGCGAGCGGCCCCGACGGCATGGCGGGCGGGCAGATGATGGATCTGGAGGCGGAGCATTCGAAATTCGACTTGCGCACCGTGACCCGGTTGCAGCAGCTTAAGACCGGCGCTCTGATCGCGGCGGCGGTCGAAATGGGCGCGATATTGGCGCGGATCGCGCCCGAGGGCAGCACCGCATTGAGCGGCTATGCCCGCGATATCGGTCTGGCGTTCCAGATTGCCGACGACCTGCTCGATGTCGAGGGCGACGAGGCGCTGGCCGGCAAGCAACTGGGCAAGGACGCCGAGGCAGGCAAGGAAACCTTCCTGTCGCTGCTCGGCGTGGACAAGGCGAAACAGCAGGCGCAAGCTTTGGTCGAACAGTCGATCGCGCATCTGGCCAGGTATGGACCGGAGGCGGATTTGCTGCGTGATCTGGCCCGCTATATCGTGGAGAGGGACCGATAATGGCTGACAGTAAGAAACGCATCGGCGTCTATCCGGGAACGTTCGACCCGATTACGCTGGGGCATATGGACATTATCCGGCGCGGGGCAAAGCTGGTTGACCAGCTGATCATCGGCGTAACTACCAATCCCAGCAAGTCGCCGATGTTCGGCGATGACGAGCGCATGGCGACCGTGAAACGCGAGGTGGCGGGGCTCGACGGTGACATCCGCGTCGTCGGATTCAACATGCTGCTGATGAAATTCGCCGAGCAACAGGGCGCCAGCATTATCATCCGCGGCCTGCGCGCTGTGGCCGATTTCGAATATGAATACCAGATGGCGGGCATGAACCAGCAGATTAACGACCGCATCGAAACGGTGTTCCTGATGGCGGACGTCTGCCTGCAGCCGATCGCCTCGCGGCTGGTCAAGGAAATCGCGCTTTATGGCGGCGACATCCACAAGTTCGTGACCGATCCGGTGCGCACAGAGGTGGAGGCACGCGTACGCAAAAACGGGATCAAGGGAAGCTGATCGCCGGCCGCGTCCGGTTCATACGCGCGTAAGGGTCGCGCTCTTATAGACGGCATCCGACGCCCGGTCCGGCCCGATCGAATGCAGGTTGCATTTTCGGCGGGCCGCGGGGATAAGCCGCAACAATGTTTTTTGGAGTTTCACCGATGGTCTTTCGCCGCTTTCTGAAATCGTTTCTGATGCTGGCCATGCTGCCCTTCGCCTTTGCCGCGCATGCACAGGACGCTGCCGTACCGGCCGCGCCAGCACCAGTGCAGGACGAGGCTGACAATACGCTCTATCTCGATCTGTCGACCGGCGGCCGCGTGACGATCCGCCTGATGCCCGAATGGGCACCGGCCCATGTCGAGCGTATCAAGACGCTGGCGCAGCAGGGATTTTACGACGGCATTATATTCCATCGTGTGATCGAAGGTTTTATGGCACAGACCGGCGATCCGACCGGCACGGGGCAGGGCGGCTCCAGCCTGCCCGACATGAAAGCCGAGTTCAACAAAATACCGCATTTGCGTGGCAGCGTATCGATGGCGCGCGCCAACGAGCCCGACAGCGCGAACAGCCAGTTTTTCATTGTCTTCTATCCCAAATTCTCGCTCGACAGCAACTATACCAATTTCGGGCGCGTCACCGGGGGCATGGAATATGTCGATGCGATCAATCGCGGCGAACCGCCTGCCAATCCCTCGCGCATCGTACAGGCCTCGCTGGCTTCGCAGAACAAGCCGATACCGAATTTGAGCGCGATGCCCGCCGCATCGTCGGCATCCGATCTGCCCGATATCAGCGTGGACGAGTTGAACGCGCCGATCGGCCAGAAGTAGTTATTGACCAGTTATAGCTATCGATCAGTTATAGCTGCCCACCGGTAATTTTTCCGGCCTTTGCGGCTTTCGCCTGCCTGCGCGGCAGGCTATGGCGGGCGCCATGAAAACAGATCTGTTCGATTTCGACATGCCGCAGGACACCATTGCCCTGCGCCCCGCTGTGCCGCGAGATACGGCGCGGATGCTTCATGTGCAGGGCGGCCGGATGTCGGATCGCAGCGTGCTCGATCTGCCGGACTTGCTGCAGTCCGGCGACGTGCTGGTATTCAACGACACCCGCGTCATTCCGGCGCAACTAACCGGCCGGCGCGGCGATGCGACGATCGGCGCGACGCTGCACAAGCGGATCGACCTGCGCCGCTGGCAGGCCTTTATCCGTAATGCCAAGCGGCTCAAACCCGGCGATATTGTCGATTTTGGACAGGATGTGGAGGCGGTGGCTGAAGACCGCCTTGCCGATGGCAGTTTCATTCTGGCGTTTGGCGGCGACGAGCCGGTGGAAGTGCTGCTCGGCCGCGCGGGCACCATGCCGCTGCCGCCCTATATTGCCAGCAAGCGCGCTATTGACGCGCGCGATCTCGACGATTACCAGACGCTGTTCGCGCGCGAGAAAGGCGCGGTCGCTGCGCCGACCGCCGCGCTGCATTTTACCGACCGGCTGATGGGAAGGCTGGCGGCCCGCGGAATCGGCCATGAAATGCTGACGCTGCATGTGGGAGCCGGAACCTTCATGCCGGTCAAGGCCGACGATACCGATGTGCATCGCATGCACAGCGAATGGGGCCGGATCGATGCGGATACGGCCGCACGGCTGAACGCGGCCCGTGCCGCCGGGCACCGCGTGATAGCGGTCGGCACGACTTCGCTGCGTCTGCTCGAAACCGCCGCCACCGCCGATGGACAGATTGGCGCTTATGAAGGCGACACCGATATTTTCATCACCCCCGGCTATGCATTTCGAGCGATCGACGGGTTGATGACCAATTTCCACCTGCCCAAATCGACCCTGTTCATGCTGGTCAGCGCGCTGATGGGCCGTGAGGTCATGCTGGATGCCTATGGCCACGCCATCGCGGAGGGCTATCGTTTCTACAGCTATGGCGATTCCAGCCTGCTGATACCCTAGGCCAGGTTAGCTGCGCGGCAGGTTTCTGGCGGTCGGATCGCGCGTACCGCCCAGCGCCGTGCACGTTTCCGCATTTACGGCTTTCCAGGCATTGCCCTGATAATCCTTTTTCGACGTCCCCGCGCAATCGACACTGCCCGGGCCGTTGGCACAGTCATTCTGGCCCGCCAGCGCAATGCCATAGCATTTTTCGCGCGGATGGTTGGCGACGATATCGTCATTGCCCGCCCTGTCGCAACCGGCCATACTGGCGGCCGCCAGAAGCGATGTTGCGAGTTTGTACCGGGTGGCCAGAGCATTCATAATGCACGGCTTTCCCACAAATGCGGTATCATTGCCACCGAAAAGGCGGCACTGCGATATCTGGAACAGCATTGCGGGCCTGATGCCGCCGGGGGCTGTGCATCGGCAATTGTAAGCCGGCCGATATACCGCTAAAGCGCCGCCATGACCGACACGGCTCCCCGCTTTCGCTTCGATATCCATGCCCGCGACGGCAAGGCGCGCACCGGCATTTTGCACATGCGGCGCGGCGATATCCGCACCCCCGCATTCATGCCGGTCGGCACGGCGGCAACGGTCAAGGCAATGAAAACACATGATGTGCGCGCTAGCGGTGCCGACATCATATTGGGCAATACTTATCACCTGATGCTGCGGCCCGGTGCGGAGCGGATGGCGCGGCTGGGCGGGCTGCACCGGTTCATGAACTGGGACCGGCCGATCCTGACCGACAGCGGCGGCTATCAGGTGATGAGCCTTTCGGGCCTCACCCAAATGAGCGAAGCGGGCGTGGAGTTTAAAAGCCATCTGGACGGATCGCGGCATATGCTCACGCCAGAACGGTCGATGGAAATCCAGCGCCTCCTGGGCAGCGATATCGTGATGGCGTTCGACGAATGCATCGCCAACGGTGCGGACGAAAAAGAGGCGCTGGCGTCGATGGAGCGCTCGATGCGCTGGGCGCAAAGATCGCGCGACGGGTTCGACGCGGGACAGGCGCATGCGGGCCGCTCCGCATTGTTCGGCATCCAGCAGGGATCGCTGAACAGGGGTTTGCGCGCGCAGTCGGCTGCTGTGCTGACCGATATCGGCTTCGATGGCTATGCCATCGGCGGACTGGCGGTGGGCGAGGGGCAGGAAGCAATGTTCGGTGTGCTCGATTACGCGCCCGGCCAGTTGCCGGACGATCGCCCCCGCTATCTGATGGGCGTGGGCAAACCCGACGATCTTGTTGGCGCAGTGGAGCGCGGCGTCGACATGTTCGATTGCGTGCTGCCGTCGCGCTCGGGCCGCAATGGCCAGGCATTCACCGGGACGGGGCCGGTCAACATCCGCAACGCGAAACATGCCGAGCATCAGGGGCCGCTGGATGAAACATGCGCATGTCCGGTATGCGGACAGTATACCCGCGCCTACCTGCACCATCTCGTGCGGTCAAAGGAAATGCTTGGGGCGATGCTGATGACCGAACATAATATCTGGTTCTACCAGCAGCTGATGGCGGCGATGCGCGATGCGATCGCGGCGGGGGAATTGACAGAGTTCGCCCGTGCGTTTCGCGCGGCCTACTCGGGCAATACAAAATAGGCTTCAAACTTCGTCATCGGTGGCGCGCACTTCAATATCGATTTGCATCGTGCCGTTTTCGCGGTCGCGTATCAATTGTGAGCGCAGTTGCCGCGAAAGGCCGGTCACCACGCGATCGATGCCGTCGGCCATGAGCATGTCGAATTCGACATTTTCCATAAGGGCTGCGGATTGAATGACCAGCTTGGACTTGCCTTTGGCATCGCAGGTCTGGATCGATATCGACAGATCCTGACATGAGCGCGAAATCTGCAAAAGCTCGAGTATCTCGGTCAGCAAAAACGCGACGGGCATCGCCACATCCTGCGATACGTTCAGATTGTCGATATTGACCTGTGCGTTGCGGGCGAATGCGCTGCCGACATCGGATGTACGGAAGCTGTTAATCACTTCGTTGATCAGCGCCCTGAGGTCGATACCTTTATTTTCTTCGCCGTCGGCATGATGATTGCGGTGCACCACCGACAGCGCCTCCACGCGGCGCTGGATCGAGGCATATGCATGCGCTGCGGTCGGCGTCTCGGCCGTGCGGGCGTGCAGGCTGATCAGGCTGGCAACGATCTGCAAATTGTTCTTGACCCTGTGGTGCACTTCGCGGGTGAGCGCGACCTGCTGTTTCAGGCTGTCCTCGATCGCTTTTTTGTCCTGCGCGACACCATAGGTCAGTTCCTGAAACACATTGTCGAGTTCCTTGATTTCGGTAGCATAGAGCGGATGGCCACTAATCGGTTGCAGAGTTTCGCCGACTCTATAACGCGTCATTTTGTGGCGCAGTTGCGACATCGGCCGCACCAGCATATAGTTGACCACCCACCAACCCAAAATGGCGGCAGCGATCATCATGACGAACGGGATGGCGAGCGCGATGAATTCGGGCGAACTGGCTTTGGGCTTGACCACATACAGTCCCATATCCATTCCCATGACATCGGCTTCGGAAGAAATAAGGCTATCAAGATCGCGCCGCAGCCTTTCAGGCAGTGTGGTCAGTTGAAGATCGGTGCCGCTATTGTCGCTCGACAGGAACAGTTCCGACATCGGCAACTGGTCAACCGGATCGGCGATCTGCAACAGTTTATCAGAAGAATAATAAGCTACGATCCGGGCCTGCACGTCTTCGCCGCCCCTTTGCACCAAAATCCCGTCATTTTCCGGCAGCAGTTTTATCGTGCCCTCGAACTGCTGCCGCATCAGCTGGCGAAAGCCGGGCGTCAACGCTCCAAGTTCGCATACCGGCTGGCGCGGATCGGATCTGGTGAAGATAAGTGCGCCGCTGGGCCCATTGAGAGATGCGAACCGTCTTTGCGCTGCCATGCACAGTGTGCCGACATCTTCCCCCAGCGCGATCCTGTTGCCATAAGCCATTAAAATCTGAATATCGGAATCGAGAGAGCGGTCGAGGCGGGTGGCGCTTTCCTCCATCGTGTCGGAAATCAGCGCGGTGCGCTCGTCAATGGCATTCTCCGTAACCTGCTGGGCTGCGTAAGTCGCGATCAGCGCCAGCGGAAGCAGGGCCGCGATCAATATAAACAGCAACCGGGTGCTGGTGGAGCGCGACAATTCTTTCAACCGTCTGGCCAGTCCCGTCCAATCCCGAGAATCACGTTTGGCATTTATAGGTAATGGGCTGAAATCAGACATGCTTTAAGGCTGTTTCTTTCCAGCAGGGGTATAAATTTCTGTCATGTGCGGATGCTGAAAAAAATATATTGATATCACAAATACGTATCAGTTTAGCTGGTCCAGAAGGTTCTGGAAATCGTCGGGAACATCTTCGTTCACTGTCGTCTGGTAAAACGATTTGAGCGCCTCTCCTATTACTTCGGACCGGTCGTGTCCTGCATGACCAGATTTGCGGTTTCCATTCTTGCCTGATTTGCGATCGGCATCGGTGGATTTACCTTTTTTCGGATCAAACTTCTGGCTCAAAACCTGTATCTTTCGTATTTGCAATTGTTTCTATGGCATCAACGTTAGCGACCATAATTTTCATATGCAATAATTTGCATTCAGACTCAATCTATGTTCATAACGAGACCCCAATCATTAAGTTCCGGATCATATTATTTTACACATTATGGACGCCAAACATTGACATTTGCGTAACCAGTGCCGATCACTCTACAATCGTATTTTTCCCCTAGGAGTTTTGAAATTTATGTCACTCGGACAGCAACTTGCCCCCCATTTGCCCTATTTGCGCCGCTACAGTCGCGCGCTTGCGGGCGATCAGCACCACGGTGACAGCTATGTAAAAACCGCACTGGAAGCGATCATTGCCGCCCCGGCCGAGTTTCCGAAAAACGTCGATGCAAAACTCGGACTCTATCGTACCTTTCAGGCTATCTGGCAATCTACCCATCATGATAACGACGATACCGACGACATTTATGCCGATCGCGGCGACGTGGCCGAAATTGCCGATAAGCGTCTCAGCAAGATACCCCCGCTCTCTCGTCAGGCGCTGTTGCTGACATCGATGGAAGGCTTTTCCAACGCGGATACCGCTTTCCTGATGGACATGGAAGAGGACGAAGTGGGAGACCTAATCAACCAAGCCATGACCGAAATTGACGCGCAAATCCATGCCCGCGTTCTGATTATCGAAGACGAACCGATTATCGCCATGGATATCGAAACAATCGTGCGCGATCTGGGCCATGACGTTACCGGCATCGCCGTGACGCGCGACGAGGCGGTCGAACAGGCCAGAGCGGACAAGCCAGGCTTAATACTGGCTGACATCCAGCTGGCTGACGACAGCAGCGGTATCGATGCGGTTGCCGATATCCTGAAAGACTATGATGTGCCCGTGATTTTTATCACTGCATTTCCCGAGCGTCTGCTGACCGGCGAACGGCCCGAACCGGCTTTTCTGATCACCAAGCCTTTCCACCGCAATACCGTTCGTGCGGCGATTTCGCAGGCGCTGTTCTTCAGAGACAGCGAATAGGCTGCGCTCAATTTTCAAAAGGCCTTGCGCGCAGAATACATAAAAAAGGCGGCTCCCATCGGGCCGCCTTTTTCATTTCTGTGTAGTTTGAAATCGGTTTTTGAAATCCGTTAGCGCGAATAGAATTCGACGACCAAATTGGGTTCCATTTTCACGGGATAGGGAACTTCCTCGAGCGTAGGTACGCGCACGAAAGTCACCTTATCGGTGCCATCGGGTGCGACATATTCGGGAATATCACGCTCGGCCAAGCTCTGCGCTTCGATGACCAGCGCCATCTCCTGAGCCTTGTTGCCCAGCGAGATCACATCATCGGGTTTCACGCGGCGTGAGGCGACGTTGCACTTGACGCCGTTGACGCGAATATGGCCGTGGCTGACAATCTGTCGCGCGGAAAAGATCGTGGGGGCGAACTTGGCGCGGTACACGACCATGTCGAGGCGCTGCTCGAGAAGACCGATCAGGTTCATGCCCGTATCGCCCTTCATCTTGGCCGCTTCGGCATAGGCGCGGCGAAACTGCTTTTCGGTCACATCGCCATAATAGCCCTTGAGCTTTTGTTTGGCGCGCAGCTGGATACCGAAATCGCTGAGCTTGCTCTTGCGGCGCTGGCCATGCTGGCCGGGACCGTATTCGCGGCGGTTGACCGGCGATTTGGGACGGCCCCAGATGTTTTCGCCCATGCGGCGGTCGAGTTTATACTTGGATGCTTTACGTTTTGACATGCACGATGCCCTTTCAATTTGCGTATATATTGTCCCGGATTCGCACCATGGGAGCCAAGTGGTCCAATGCGGCTGCCGCTTCACCGGGATGCGGAGCCAATTTACGAAGTGCGGCCTATGACGTTTCGCCGTGTAGGAGTCAACCACAATCGTGCGTAATTCCGGCGGATTGGGCCATGTTTTCGGAAATACTCGACTTGGCCGGAAATGCTGATTATTAGCTCTCGCATGACGGAAGAACCCAAGTCCCCCAAGACATGCGAAACCATGACCGATGTCCGCCGCGGCGTCGACAGTGTCGACCGCGAACTGATCGCTTTGCTTGGCAGGCGCTTCGGCTATATGGACGCGGCGGCGCGTATCAAGCAGGATCGCGGCGCGGTGCGCGACGAGGACCGCAAGGCGCAAGTGATCGCGAATGCCAAAGCTGCGGCGCAGAAAGCGGGGATACCGGCCGGTTTCATCGATGATTTCTGGGACAGGCTGGTCGAGGCATCAATCGCCTATGAATGCGAACGATGGGATTTGCTGCGCACATAATTCAGCCGCGCGGCTTGCGGTTGCGAAACGCGCCAAATACGCCGCGCATGGTGCGCACTTGTCCGCTGTTCCAGCGCCCCTGAGTCAGGAGCGTGCGCAGGTTGCGCTTGGTCATGACTGTGCGGTCGGGCGGAAAGAAATAGTCGCGCGCCTCCAGCATCTCGTAAAGTTGTGCGATCATCCCGTCGAGTTCCGCCTGCGGCGCGGGCGGATCGGCAGCAACAGCGGTGGGGCTGCTCCCCATACCAGCCTGTTTCGACCATTCGTAGGCGCACAGGATAACCGCCTGCGCCAGATTGAGCGAACCGAATTCGGGATTGATCGGCACGGTGATAATCTTTCCGGCCACGGCGACATCGTCCGATTCCAGGCCCGAGCGTTCGGGGCCGAACAATATCGCACTCCGGCCGCCGGCGGTCCGTATTTCCTGTGCCGCGCCTTCGGGTGTCACCACCGGCTTGGTAACACCGCGTCTGCGCACGGTGGTGGCATATATGTGCGTGCAATCGGCAACGGCATCGGCGATGCTGTCAAATAGCTGCGCCTGTTCGAGCACCGGGTCGGCACCCGCAGATGCGGGTCCGGCATCGGGATTGGGCCACCCGTCGCGCGGACTTACCAGCCGCATTTCAGTGAGGCCGAAATTGAGCATGGCGCGTGCGGCCTTGCCGATATTCTGCCCCAGTTGCGGACGAACGAGCACGATAATGGGTGCGGGCACGGATATTGCGTTCACTTGGCGCCCATGTCTTTCACGTTGCTGGCAAATTCCTCGAAATCGCGCGCTTCGCTGAATTCGCGGTAGACCGAGGCAAAGCGGATATAGGCAACGCTGTCGAGCTGGCGCAGTCCCTCCATCACCATCTCGCCAATTTTCTGGGCATCGATCTCGTTTTCGCCGCTGGTTTCGATCTGCCGCTGGATGCCGGAGACGAGCTGGTCGATGCGTTCCTGATCGATGTCGCGCTTGCGGCAGGCGAGCCGCACCGAGTTTTCCAGTTTCGAACGATCAAACGCCTCGCGCCGGTTTTCGCTTTTTACCACCGTCAGATCGCGCAGCTGGATGCGCTCGAACGTAGTGAAGCGCGCGCCGCACCCTTCGCACTGGCGGCGGCGGCGGATCGCGGTGCTGTCCTCGGTCGGGCGGCTGTCTTTGACCTGGCTGTTGTCATGGGCGCAAAAAGGGCAACGCATCTATTATTTTTTCGATTGCTTATAGGCGGCAACGCCCGCGCCGACGACCGCGCCGAAAACCCAGCCGACGACCGGAAGAATGGCGCCGGACGCCGCCCCGATAGCGGCACCGGTAGCGATCTTGGAGCCTTTTTCGTTTTTGATGACTTTCCGGCTTACCTTGTCGACTTCGTCATAGGCGGTTTTGGCAAAGCCGGTAATATCATCGGCCAAAGATGTTTCGTCTTCCTCGATGACCAGATTCAGCTTCTGGCCGCATTCGGCACAAAAACGGGCATTCTTGCTGACTTTTGCTTTGCATTGCGGGCATTTTGACATGTTCAATTCTCCGGATAGATAGGGAAACGGTCGCACAAAGCCTCGACCCGGTTTTTCACCGCCGCCTCGACTGCGGGATCGCCATGCTCGCCCTTGTCGCGCAGCCCTTCCAGAACATCGGCGATCATATCACCGATCTGCTGGAATTCCGCCGGGCCGAAGCCGCGCGTGGTGCCGGCAGGGGTGCCGATGCGGATGCCGCTGGTCTTGAGCGGGGGCAGCGGGTCGAACGGAATACCGTTCTTGTTGCAGGTAATACCGGCACGCTCGAGCGCCTCGTCGGCATCCTTGCCGGTCACGCCGAGCGGGCGCAGATCGATCAGCGCCAGATGGGTGTCGGTGCCGCCTGCGACCAGATCGGCACCGCGCTCCTTCAGCCGCGCCGACAGCACTTTGGCATTCTCGATCACCGCAGCGCTATAGGCCTTGAATTCGGGCTGGAGCGCTTCACCAAATGCCACTGCCTTGGCCGCGATGACGTGCATCAGCGGCCCGCCCTGCAGGCCCGGGAAGACGGCCGAATTGAATTTCTTGCCAAGGGCTTCGTCATCAGCGAGAATCATGCCGCCACGCGGGCCGCGCAGCGTCTTGTGCGTGGTGGTGGTGACGACATGTGCATGCGGAAAAGGCGAAGGGTGATGGCCGCTCGCGACCAGTCCGGCAAAATGCGCCATATCTACGTGGAAATAGGCGCCGACCTTGTCGGCAATGGCGCGGAAGCGCTGGAAATCGATAATACGCGGATAGGCCGACCCGCCCGCGATGATGAGGGCGGGCTTATGTTCCAGCGCCAGCCGCTCGACCTCGTCATAGTCGATCAGCTGATCGTCCTTGCGCACGCCATATTGCACGGCGTTGAACCATTTGCCCGACATTGCAGGTTTTGCGCCGTGCGTGAGGTGTCCGCCCGCATCAAGCGACATGCCCAGAATCGTATCGCTCGGCTTGATGAGCGCGAGCAGCACCGCGCCATTGGCCTGCGCGCCCGAATGTGGCTGCACATTGGCATAGCTGCACCCGAACAGTTGCTTGGCGCGGTCGATGGCAAGCGTCTCGACATCGTCGGACGGGGCGCAGCCCTGGTAGTAACGGCGGCCGGGATAGCCTTCGGCATATTTGTTGGTGAAAACCGACCCCTGTGCTTCGAGCACCGCCTTGGAAACGATATTTTCCGATGCGATCAGTTCGATCTGTTTCTGTTCGCGCTTCAGTTCCTTGCCGATCGCGGCGGCAATGGCGGGGTCGGTCTTGGCGAGCCGATCGGAGAAAAAGCCAGTGGCGCGGATAGTGTCATTCGACGGGGCGGAATTGGACATGGGGCGGCTCCTAGCAGGATGGATGAGATAGTTTATCGACGCGGCGCTGGTGACGGCCGGTATCTTTATGGGTGTCGGCGAAATCGGTAGACAAAAATACGGCGAGGCAATCCTTGGCGGTTTCGATACCGATCAGGCGCGCCCCCATGGCAATCACATTGGCATCGTTATGCTCGCGCGACAGGCGGGCCGACAGATTGTCGGAAACGAGCGCGCTGCGGCATTTGGGGTGGCGGTTGACGGCGATGGAAATGCCGATGCCCGATCCGCACAGCGCAACGCCGCGTTCGGCCGCGCCGCTGGCAATCGTTTCGGCCAGTTTATAGCCGTAATCGGGATAATCGACGCTAGTCGTATCGTGCGGGCCCAGATCTTCCACGTCATGGCCCTGTTCGCGCAACCAGTTGGCAAGCGCGGCTTTCATGTCGAGGGCGGCATGGTCGGAAGCGATGGCGATGCGCATGGCACTATTCCCGTAAGATGCGGCAGACTCAATAGCCGCCATATGAATATGGCCCATTATCTAGGGGATGAACGGCGATTGTGCCACCACGGATTGCGGTTTTTTGCGCAAAATAGCAGAAGATTATTCACCGAACCGCATCGCGCTCCGCTTCGTGAAACCCCGACCCGTGCAAACAACCGCGCACGCAAACTTAAGCTTTTGTTAGCAAATAGACCGTAAAACTAGCTGTATGCAGACCGCTAGGCAAATGATTTCGGGTTTTGACAGCGACACATGGATCGATGCGACGCGCATATCGCTGTGTACTGTGTTCAGCCTTGCCTTGATACTGGCGCCCGTGCTGACGCCTTTGTAAACGCTAGGCTGCACGCCCGTTCAGTTTGCGTTCGATACCTTTCCACAACTGGCGATAGGCTATCGAGGCGCGGCTGTCCGGTTCGAAATCGAGCACTGGTTTCTTGTAAAAACCCATTTTTTCTACCGAACTCGACATCGGTATGGTCGGCCAGTCCGGATTGCGCGCGAGCGCAGCCTTGTGCAGGACGCGGCGATGGTCGACCATCGAATAGACCGGGAGGAGCGGCGGGTGGCGTCCGGATTGGGCGTTCAGAAATTGCTGCACTTGCGCGAACGCGCGTTCGGACAGCGCGGACGGTATCACCGGCACGATCACGACCGTTGCCGCGCACAATATCTGTGCGCTCGTCTCGGTCAGGCCAGGCGGACAGTCGAGAATGATATGGTCAAACGCATTGTCCATCGTACCGATTAGTTTCTTCATCTGCTTTTTCTTGCTGGTCTGGAAGAATATCCGGTCCAGTTTGCGCAGCGAGGCATCGGCGGCGAGCAGGCTAAGTCCCTTGACCGTCGATTTGCGCACCAGCTTGCCGGGATCGATCTCGCCGCGAAAGGCGGTTCCAGCTTCGTCCACGGCCTTGAGGCCGGCTCCGATAATATAGGTCGCGGCCGCCTGCGGATCGAGATCCCATAGCAGCGTCTTTCGCGCGGATATCTGGGCAGCGCACCATCCCAGGTTCACCGCCATGGTCGTTTTGCCGACCCCGCCCTTCATATTATAGACCGCTATGGTTGCCATGTGTCTTCTATACGCATCCGTTCGCACAATATGCAACTAACAGATATGGTTAAAATTTAAGGATTTACTTCGTTCTTCTGCGATTTGCCCTGCACAGCATCTAGTTTTGCGCGCGCAAGCCAGCCTCGCACGTCCCATACGCTGCGCTCGGCATCCTCTTCCATCGGAATATGGCCCAAGTCGCCATAGATGATGGTGCTGCTAGAGGGAATATGCGCTTCGAACCAGCGGGCGGCGGATACGGGTATGAGCGTGTCCTTGGCGCCCCACATGATCAGTGTCGGCACATGGATCTTTGCCATGGCCTGCGGCGTGGACTGTTTTCGCACCACGTCGCCGCGCCGCGCCACGGCTTCGCGATTGCCCGGATAGCGGATCAGGTCCCAATAACGATCCACCGTTTCGTCGGTAATTTGGGAGGGGTCGGCCACGGTCGTCTCGATGCTGGAGCGGATGATCGAACGCGGGGTGAAGACTTGCATGATCGGCCGCAACATTGGCGAGCTGGCAAGGCGGAAGCCGATCGGCAGCCGGGTGGGGCGCGAATCGGGCGCGCCCGATGCATTGAGGAGGATTAGCCCGCGCACCTTCCCCGGATAATCCAGCGCATGATTCCACGCGACCCAGCCGCCCATGCTGTTGCCCCCGACAACATAGCTGCCGATGCCCAGATAGTGCATCACTCCCGCTGCAGTATCGCTATATCCTCTGGCGGTATAGTCGTGCGCGACGTGCGGGCCGGTCAGGCCATGGCCCGGTTGGTCATAGCGGATGATGCGATAATCCTTCGACAGGTCGCGCGCCCACCCGTCCCAGGTGTGGAGCGAAGAGCTCGATCCATGCAAAAGCAATATGACGGACGCATCGCGCGGGCCTTCGTCACGAAGGTGGATGTTCTGGCCGCCGGGCAACGTGACGAACTGCGAGCTAGGGCCGCCATATTCGGCGCGCAGTTCGCCGATGTCGCGATCAGGCGCATAGCCCCACAAGGCGAGGCCGGCAAAAGCGACAACGACGGCAATAAGTAACCATTTCAGCAATGTGCGCATCGACTATGTCGTTGGCCTACACATCACAGCAGATCGTGCACTTTTTCTTGCGGACGGCACAAAGCTACGCCCTTTTCGGTTTCGACCAGCGGGCGGTTGATCAGCATTGGTTCCTGCGCCATCGCATCTAGGATACGGTCATCGCTGGTCCCCTCGGCGGTCAGGCCGAGCTCTTCGGCGCGCGAGCCGCGCACGCGCAGCCCGTCCTGAGGCGACATGCCAGCATCGCTAAAGAGCTGCGCAAGCTTGTCGCGGCTGGGCGGGTGTTTGAGATATTCGATCACGTCGAGATCGACGCCATTTGCTTTTTCCAGGATAGCCAGCGCCTTGCGCGATGTTCCGCATGCGGGATTGTGCCAGATAGTTGCTTTCATGTCGGAATTCCTTTGGCATGAGGTATTTTGCCTATCCTAGCAAAAACCGTACGCAATGCGACTCACCTTTTGGCGCATGCTGTCAATTTCTAAGCAGACAGAAAATCCGTAAATTTCGTAAAGCAGAGGTACAAAGCAGTTTTTGCAAATAACTCGCAATAGTCTCTTGCATGTAAGAATGGTTATCATTAGTGGATCAAAGTGAGTTGAGAATGATTCTCAACTTACCAATAGCCACTGTCATCGGGCCGTACCGACGGCCTGCCAATTATCGGAGCTTTCATGTCCCCTCGTATCACGTCCGCCGCAATCCTGTTTTCCACCAGTGCGATGCTGACTGCCGCCGCCTCGCCCGCGTTCGCATCGGTAGCAGCCGTGGCATATGACGATCCCGGCACGATCATCGTGACAGGGGAAACCGACGATTATTCCACTATCGCCACGACCAGCGCGACCAAAACCAATACGCCGGTGCTCGACATACCGCAGACCATTTCGGTCATATCGAAAGAACAGATTGACGACCAGGCGCTGCGCGATATCGGCGACATATTGCGCTATGTTCCCGGCACCTCGATCGGACAGGGCGAGGGCAATCGCGACCAGTTCACCATCCGCGGCCAGAACACAACCGCCGATTTCTACATCGACGGCCTGCGCGATGACGTGCAGTATTTCCGGCCGCTTTATAATCTCGAACGCGTGGAAATCCTGAAAGGATCGAATGCGCTGATTTTCGGTCGCGGCGGCAGCGGCGGGGTTATCAACCGCGTCACCAAAAATCCTTCGGCGCTGGAAAATTTCGGCAGCGCCGAATTCGGCATCGACAGCTTCGGTTCCTTTGCGATCAGCGGCGATGTCAATCTCGCTATGGGGAACGCGGCCGGCTTCCGGCTCAATGCGTTTTACGAGGAACTGGACAGCCATCGCGATTTCTATGAGGGGCGGCGTTTCGCGGTGAATCCGTCCGTGGCCGCCAATCTCGGCGCGGCGACGCGCGTCCAGCTGTCCTATGAATATGTCGACGACGACCGAACGGTCGATCGCGGTATCCCCTCGAGCGGCAACCGGCCTTTGCGCGGGGTGCGCGATACGTTTTTCGGATCGCCTGGCGCCAATGTGACAACATTGCAGGCGCATATCCTGCGCGGCCGGGTGGAACACGACTTTTCCGAAAGTCTGCGCTTCAACACCACTGTTCAGTTCGCAGATTATGACAAGCTGTACCAGAATATCTACCCGACCGGTTTCAACGCCGATACCAACCGGGTCACGCTCGACGGCTACCTTGACACCACCGACCGTCAGAATTTCATTGTCCAGGGCAATCTCGTCTGGGACGTGGCCACCGGCCCGCTGACCCACACTTTGCTGCTCGGCTATGAATATGGTCAGCAGGACAGCGCCAATGCCCGGCGCGACGCGCTGTTCGCAGCCAGCAACGACAATCTGGTGACGATCGATTTTACCGATCCGCTCGCCATTCCGGGGTTCTCTTTTCCGGTTTTCAACCGCGACCGCGCATCGGATGTCGAGTTTCTGTCCTTTTATCTGCAGGACCAGATCGATATCGGCGACCATTTCAAGATTATCGGCGGCGTGCGTTATGACCGTTTCGAAATCGACGTGGTCGATGCCATCGCGCTTGCGGATGGCGATGCTGGAAATTTCAGCCGTACCGACGACAAGTTCTCGCCGCGCATCGGCCTGATCTACAAGCCGCGGGACAACATGTCGCTTTACGCCAGTTACAGCCAGTCGTTCCTGCCGCGTTCGGGCGACCAGTTTCTATCGCTCAGTCCCAGCAGCGCGGCGCTGGCTCCTGAAAAGTTCGAAAATTATGAACTCGGCGCGAAATGGGATATCCGTCCCGATCTCGCACTTTCCGCAGCCGTGTTCCGCCTCGACCGCGAAAACGGCGTGACGACCGATCCGAACAATGTCGGCAATTCGATCCTGACCGGAACGCGCACCGAAGGCTTCGAACTGCAGCTGGTCGGCAAACTTATGCCGGTATGGCAGGTGAGCGCGGGCTATAGCTATCTCGACGGGCAGGAGCGGGGACGCTTTAGCGGCGATCAACTGGCCAATCGCGAACTGAGCCAAGTGCCGCAGCATATGCTGTCGCTATGGAACCGCTACGATGTGACTGACCGCTTTGGCCTCGGTCTGGGCGTAACGTACCAGTCCGCGCAGTTCACCTCGATCAACAATACGGTAAAGCTGCCCGGTTTCACCCGCGTCGATGCGGCAGTGTTTTACGATATCAGCGAAAACCTGCAGCTGCAGGTGAATGTCGAAAACCTGCTGGATGAACGCTATTTTCCGTCCGCGCATAACGACAATAACATCTCGACCGGCGAGCCGATCAACGCACGCTTTACGGTGCGTGCCAAATTCTAGGGCGCTAGTCGGTCTCCGGCGGCGTGTCAGGCACTCTGAGCGCCGGTACGGCCTTGGCCGCATCTTCGGCCGTGATGCCGGGCGGCGGCGCGGCGGAAATGCGGTCGCTGCCGCGCATCACACGTCCCGCGCGCTTGATCGCGCGGCGTACGCGCGGATAGGTGCCGCACCGGCACAAGTTGCGGATCGAGTCGTTGATCTCGGCATCGCCGGGATCGCTGTTTTTGCGCAGCAGCGCCGCCGAAGCCATGATCATGCCGGGGGTGCAAAAGCCGCACTGTACGGCCTGTTCCGCCACGAACGCCTGTTGCACGGGATGACTGCGGTCGCGCGACAGCCCCTCGATCGTGGTGACGAACCGGCCCTCGGCCTCGGCCAGCGTGACCAGACAGCTGCGGATCGCCTCGCCGTCGATATCGACCATGCACGCGCCGCAATCGCCGTTGCCGCATCCGTATTTGGTGCCGGTCAGGTTCGACGCATCGCGGAGCGCCCATAGAAGCGGCGTTTCGGGATCCATTCGGTATTGCACCGGGCGATCATTGACGGTGAGTTTGGTCATGGTGGAGCGTTATGGGTGCGATGGATGGGGATGGCAAGAGGATGCAGTTGGATGAAAGCGCGACGGCAGTTATTGATTCCTATTTCACATTCTTGTCGATCAAGACATCTTGTTGCCACCGGCTAGGTGCCTTATCGGTGCGGTGAATGCAACCGGCCCAGCAGCAAGGACGTCTTTTGCCTTCCAGCAATTCCTCACATGTGCGCTTGATGCGACGTTGGCGGGTCTTCGATTGCTTGGCATCTTCGACCCAGCAAATGAATTCATTGCGCCCGATCGGCGTCAGACTTTGCCATAGCTCGAAAGTTTGAGGACTGCTTTGCACAGCAGTCTGCATGTCAGATTGCGCTTGGTGGACTGTTCCATGAAGAAATTTATCAGTCATTGCGAGATTTATAATCCACTAGCATTGCAAGGTCAAACAGCCACGATCAAGAGGATTAATCAGTTGAACGTACAACTCGATTTTGTGGATCGCTTTCTTGAGTAGCTAATGCGCAAAACAAGGCTGCGTTTGTGCTTCCAAAATTAGGCGTCAGCAAACATCAAGTTATTGCTGCTTAACTCTCAATCCCGCCAGCTTGAATCGATCTTGTCGACCTTGCGCACCATCGCGGCGAAATCGGGTGCGCCGGGGCCGCCGGGGAGCTGCGTCTGGCTGAGGTCGCGCTGGTGCACGTCGATTACCTCTTGCGGCACCATGATCGGCTTGCCCATCGACAATGTCGCCAGCTGGATTTCGCAGGCGCGTTGCAGGGCCCAGTAGGTGATAAACGCTTCGGGCAAAGTCCGGCCCATCACGACGGGCCCGTGATTTTTCAGCATCAGCACGCGCTTGTCGCCGATATTCTTGATCAGCCGCTCACCTTCCTCACTACGCACGGTGACACCCTCGAAATCGTGATAGGCAATCTGGCCGATGAAATTGCAGGCATAGAAATTGATCGGGAGCAGGCCGCCTTCGGTACACGATACCGCCATCGTTTCGGTGGTATGCGTGTGGATAATGCAGTGCATGTCGGGCAACTGCTTGTGGAATACGCTGTGCTGCGTAAAACCCGCCTTGTTGACGGGGTAGGCGGAGCCGTCGAGCTTTTCGCCCGCGCCGTTAATCTTGACCAGGTTCGATGAGCACACTTCGGAAAAATGCAGACCATAGGGATTGATGAGAAAGGCGTCCTCCTCACCCGGAACCTTGAGCGTGATATGGTTATAGATCATTTCCGACCAGCCCATCATGTCGAACACGCGGTAACAGGAGGCGAGCAACTTGCGCGCCTCGCGCTCTTCGCTGGACATTTCGTTATGGGTGCGGATTGCGGTCGCCATGATATCTCTCCCTTACAGGTTCTTATTTGCTACTGTCATCGCACAGATTTGGCCCCTAAAGCAATCCGGCAATTTAGCGCAGATAGCGTGCATATCATGCACAAGGGCCAGCATTTTGTGGGGCATTATGAAGCGGAAAAGACTTGATTAAGGCGCGACTCACTGCTATTCGCGCCCCAGATTGTCCGTAGATATGTCTGCGGCATACCCTTTTTAATTGTAATGATACGGTCCGTTTGCAGCCTGATGCAGCTTACGGACAAACGGCATTTTGACTGGAGTTTTAGATACTTATGCAAATCATGGTACGCGATAACAATGTAGACCAGGCGCTTCGCGCACTGAAGAAAAAATTGCAGCGCGAAGGCGTGTATCGCGAAATGAAATTGCGTCGTCACTATGAAAAGCCGTCCGAAAAACGGGCGCGCGAGAAAGCGGCTGCCGTGCGCCGTGCGCGCAAGATGGACCGCAAGCGCGAAGAGCGCGACGGCAAATAAGCCCCTTTTTCAAAATACCCGGCGGTGATTTCCACTGCCGGGTTTTTTGTGTCTGGCGTTTGCGCAGACAGGCCTATATGTCACCTGCAAATGCACCCAGCATTCCATAGCGAGAGATTGAATATGACCGTAACCGCCGTTCCGATCCGCCCTGTTAAAAAAGGCACGCTGACCAAATTATGGTTCGGCATCGCGCTGGCCATATTGCTCGCGGCAGGGTTAGCATGGGCGGCACAGGTTCCGGCCATCACCCTTGTTACGCAAACCGCTGGAGAAGGGCCTTCGCCCGTGGACGGCGATGTGGTGCTGGTCAATTACGAGGGCAAGCTGGCCGACGGTACGGTGTTCGACAGCGGGCAACAGACACCGTTGCAAGTCAACGGCGTGGTCCCCGGTTTCTCGCAAGGGCTGAAGCAGATGCAAAAGGGCGGCAAATATACGCTCGAGATTCCCGCGTCGCTGGCTTACGGCGCCGCGTCGCCCGGCGCGCAGATCCCGCCCAATTCGGATCTGATATTCGATGTCGAATTGATCGATTTCAAATCGGAAGCCGAAATCCGCGCGATGCAGGAACAGATGCAGCAGATGCAACAAATGCAGATGCAGCAGCTACCGGGCGGTCCGGGCGCGTTGCCGCCAGGTGCGCCGCCGATGCCGCCGGGCAACTGATTTAGGCGTCAGCTTTTGTCGGGTGTGGGTGTCGCCTCGTCATTGAGCCTCGACTGGCGCTCCAGCGCGACTTTTATCATCGCCACGATCGGATCGGCCAGCGCCAGCCCGAGCAGGCCGAACAGCGCCCCAAAGATCAACTGCGCACCCAGCACCAGCGCGGGGGCTAGATCGACCGTCTTTTTCGCGACCATCGGCACGATCAGATAGCCATCGACAACTTGTACAATCATGTAGACGATGACGGCATAGATGCCGGTGTCGACGCCTGCGGAAAATCCGACCATGATGATTAGCGCGCCCGATATGATCGCGCCGATATTGGGCAGGAAAGCCAGCAATCCGGTCAACAGGCCGAGCAAGGCCGCCATCGGCACGTTGAACATGGCGAGCAACGCCCAGGTGCCGAATCCCTCGACCGCCATGCCGAGCAGGCGGCCAGCGAGCAGGCGGCGCATCGTGAAACCGATCTTGTCCATGGTACCGTAGAAATAGTCGCGGCTTCTGAGTGGGATCATCCACGCGAGACCGCGCTCGTACAGACGCGGTTCGACCGCCATGAAGATGCCCAGTACGATCATCAGGAAAAAGCTGGCTATACCGCCGACGGCCGACGTTACCATGGCCGTGAACTTGCCAAATCCCCCCATGATCTGGCTGGCCATGCCTTTAAGGTCGTTGGCATCGGCGGTCAACCCCATAGCGGCGGCCCAATTGGCAGCGCGTTCGACTTGAAAGTCGATGATTTGCGGCAGGGCGGCGGCCTGCGCCACCAGTTGCGATCCGGTGAAATAAAATGTCCATGCGATAAACCCGAACCCGGCGAGAAGGACGATGAGCAGCCGAAATCCGCGGGCTATGGGCAGCACGCGGCCCAGCAGGCGGGTGCCGCCGTCGAGCATAAAGGCGAATACCATCGCGCCAAATATCAGCAGCAGCGGCTGCGCCAGATACCCGACCAGCAGGACCAGCACCGCCATCCCGATCCAGATCGCGGCTTTCTTGACCTCGCGCAGCATGATCGGGTCGTGGATTTCCGTGGGGCCGACTTTTTCCGGACCTTCGCTGATTTCCTCTGACATATTCTTCCCCCTCATTCCCTGGCGCTATTGTGCTTTACGATTGCCCGTCGGTATCTTTTCGGGTCGCAGGCTCTGCCATGCGCGGTCGCCGCGCAGCGATTGCCACCATGTCAGCGGATTGAGCGTTGCCGAACCGTCGAGCGAGAATGTCGTGAATTCCGCGCGGCCGCCGATATTTTCCAGCGGGATTGGCCCGTCCAGCCCCCGCACCGAACGGGGCGCGCGGCTGTCGGCGCTGTTGTCGCGATTGTCGCCCATCACGAAAACATGCCCGGACGGAATGGTAATCCGCTCGTAATTGTCGAGCGTCTGATCCTCCACATCGGTAATATCGTAGCTGACGCCATTGGGCATGGTTTCGCGCAGGATCGGCAGGACGCAAATCTCGTTGCCATCATTGTTGCGCATCTTGCGCTTGGGAAAGCTGCTATATTCGCACGGCGAATTTGCATCAACGGGCAGCTCGAGATCGGGCTGGACATCCTGCGGCACCGGCTTGCCATTGAGGACAATCTGTCCGTCACGCACGGCGATGGTATCGCCGGGCAAGGCCACGACGCGCTTGATATAGTCTTCCTTGCTGTCCTTCGTGGTGATGATAACGATATCGCCATATTCGGGCGTGCCACCGAACAGACGCCCCTTAAAGGGGGGAAGAACGTGGAAAGAGGCCGAGGCCCAGCCGTAGCCATAGGGATATTTGCTCACTATCAGCCGGTCGCCGACATCGAGCGTTGGCATCATCGACATGGACGGAATGTAGAACGGCTTTGCCAGCAGGCTGTGAAAAGCGATCACCGCGAGCAGCAACAGCGCCAGCCCGCGCAGTTCCTTGAGCCAGTTGACCGGCTCCTTGCCGTCGTCCGCCATTTCGGCGGGGTCGGTATTGCCTGTAGGAATACCTGTCATTTCGTTTTTCTGAACGTCCATAAGTTATTGTGTACTTCGAATTTGTCAAAGGGGAATTTGAATGGCCTGCTATCACATTCGGAGCAGGGAGGTACGCATTATTTCATAATATCACAGCCTATACTTTCACAGCCTCGATGATGACGAAGGCTTGCGCCCATGGATGATCGTCGGTGAGCGTGAGGTGAATATGCACGGCATGCCCGTCCGGCACTATCGCCCGCAACTGTATCAGCGCGCCGCCGGTCAGATTGAGCGTGGGCGCGCCCGAGGGTTTGTTAACGACGCCGATATCGCGCATGAACACGCCCGCCTTGAAGCCTGTGCCGACCGCTTTGGAAAAGGCTTCCTTCGCCGCGAAGCGCTTTGCATATGTACCGGCTTTGGTAAACGGACGCCGCGCGGCCTTGGCGCGTTCGACTTCGGTAAATACGCGGTTTTCGAACCGCTCGCCGAAACGGTCGAGCGAATTCTGGATGCGTTCGATATTGCACAGGTCGGAGCCGAGCCCGACGATCATGCGAACGAGATTATCAAGAAGAGTAATCCGAATATAATCGGCAATGCTGACGCGAGCGTCAAAGCGGCAGTCCATTTTTCATATCTTGCCATGCGAAAGGAGTACAAGAGTACTCCGATATGAATAATGGGCGCAAGCAGAAAAATGGGCCATAACCAAACCATATGCGGCGACCATAAGCCTCCGACCGCATATCCGAAAAAAAGTAGCGAAACCAAGAAGGCAGGCAGATTTGCAGCTTGTAATATCTTAAACTGTGCAAGTTTGCTTATCATCGCGCTTGGTCCATCAGGTCGCGCATTTTGCGGATGCTTTCCTCCAGCCCAATAAAGATCGCCTCTCCGACCAGATAATGACCGATATTCAGTTCGGCAATCTGCGGTATGGCGGCGACTGGCTGGACATTGTCGAAGGTCAGGCCGTGTCCCGCATGCGGCTCGATCCCGTTTTTGACCGCGAGCGCCGCCGCATCGGACACGCGCCGCAATTCCGCCTGTGCACCTTCGTTGTCGCCGTCCAGCAACAGGTGCGCATAGCGGCCGGTATGGAATTCGACCACCGGCGCGTTGAGGCGGATAGCCGCTTCGATCTGGCGCGGGTCGGGTTCGATAAAAAGGCTGACCCTTATACCGGCATCGATCAGCCGCCCGACGATCGGCGCGATGTGATTGTGCTGGCCGGCGGCGTCGAGCCCGCCTTCGGTCGTACGCTCCGCGCGTTTTTCGGGCACAATGCACGCGGCGTGCGGTTTGTGGTCGAGCGCGATGGCCAGCATCTCTTCCGTCGCCGCCATTTCCAGATTGAGCGGAAGCTCGGTCGATTCCATAATACGCCGTAGATCGCTGTCGTTGATATGTCTTCTGTCTTCACGCAAATGCGCGGTAATGCCATCGCCGCCCACCCGCGCCACGATTTCTGCCGCCCGCACCGGATCGGGATGCGCACCGCCGCGGGCATTGCGGATGGTGGCGACATGGTCGATATTGACGCCGAGCCTGAGGCGCCTTTTTTCATGCAATGCGCTCATACCTGCAAATCGCGGCTGCCCGGCTTTTCAGCGGGCAGTTTTGTCAGTTCGGGCGGCAAGTCGTCGGGCGCATAATCGGGAATGTCCAGCGTAACCAGCGACACCAAAGGCACGCCGATATCCGCTTGGCCATTGGAACGGTCGATCAGGCACGCCGCGCCCAGCAATTCTCCCGGATGCTCGCGGATCGCGGTCAGGCATTCGCGCGAGGATTTGCCGGTCGTGACGATATCCTCCACCATCACGACTTTTGCGCCTTCAGGGATTTGAAAGCCGCGCCGCAAGCGGAATGCGCCGTTTTCGCGCTCGACGAAAATGGCGGGACAACCCAGCGCGCGTGCCGTTTCATAACCGGGTATTATCCCCCCCATGGCGGGCGAGACGATCATATCGACTTTGCCGAATGTCTTGTGGATCGCCTGTGCCAGCGCGCTGCAAATGCGTTCGGTCCGGTCCGGATACTGGAAAACGCGCATCTTTTGCAGAAATATCGATGAATGCCGGCCTGACGATAATATGAAATGCCCCTCTAGCAGCGCCTTGCTGCTGCGAAATTCGGCCAGAACTTCTTCTTGCTGCATTGAAAATCGTCCTTTACGTAGCGTCAGGCGTCTGAATTGCGTGTGCCGCAACCTATGCCACAAAAAATATAACTAGATAAGCTTGAGACTGGCTGCAAGCCTGCGTATAAGCCGCGTCATATTTTACAGATTCAGGACATTGCGAGACAGCCAACGCACTTGCATTGAAACGGGAAACGAAATCAAGATGACTTTGGCCACTATCGTAAAATCTTTTCTGGCCGCGGCCTTGCTGGCTTCGGCTCCACAGGCCATGGCGCAGCAGGTCTCCGGCCAGGCGGCTCCAACCGAGAATGTGGGCGCAACCGTCATAGACAACCCGCCGGGGGCCAATGTCCAGGAAGTGCCCGCGGGGGCAACGAATGCGCCGCAAGCCGAAGGCAGCTATGTCCCGATGAAGCCCACTCCCGGAAAGGGACAGCCGGTCTATGCCGGTCACGATTTTCAGGACCAGTATAGCGAAACCGGCCGCGATGCTTATTGGATGCATTCCTATATTCTGATGCCCGTGATCGTCGTCATCTCGCTGTTCGTCCTGGCTTTGATGCTGTGGGCGATGTTCCGTTTCCGCGCCAAGCGCAATCCGGTCGCGTCCAAGACGACGCACAACAGCCTGGTCGAAGTGCTGTGGACCCTCATTCCGGTTATCATCCTGCTGGTCATCGCGGTGCCGTCGATCAGTCTGCTGGCCAAGCAGTACGAGCCCGCGCCCGCGGACGCGCTGACGATCAAGGTTACCGGATACCAGTGGTATTGGGGCTATACCTATCCCGACAATGGCGGTTTCGAAATCGTGTCCAACATGCTGAGCGACGAGGAGGCGCTTGCGCGCGGCGAGCCGGTCAAGCTGGCGGTCGACAACCGCATGGTCGTGCCCGCGGGCGTACCGATCAAGATTATCGTGACCGGTGCCGATGTGATCCACAGCTTTGCCGTGCCGTCGCTCTGGTTCAAGATGGACGCCGTACCCGGCCGCCTGAACGAGAAGGTTCTGGAGGTTCTGGAGCCCGGCGTATATTATGGCCAGTGTTCCGAATTGTGCGGCGTACGCCACGGGTTCATGCCGATTGCAGTGGAAGCGCTGCCGATGGCCCAGTATAATGCCTGGGTCCGCGCGCAGGGCGGCACACCCAAGGGCGAGGAAAATGCCGTTGCCGCAGGCGCGGCGACCGAAACGCCTGCCACGGGTTCTGAAATCGTAGAAACAGAAAATATTGCAGCCGGCACCAAAACGCCCGCCACAGCCGTTACGAACTGAAGGTAATCGAAGCGATGACAACAATAGCAGCACATGCAGGCGACGCGCACACGCATGAAGATCATGCCGAGCACATTCCCGGATTTTTCCAGCGTTGGTTCATGTCGACCAACCACAAGGATATCGGCACACTCTATCTGATATTCGCGATTATCGCAGGGATTATTGGCGGCGCGATTTCCGGGTTCATGCGGCTGGAATTGGCCGAACCGGGTGTGCAGTATCTGACGCAATGGGCGTCGTTCATGCAGGGCAGCGCCGCAACCGAGGATCAGGGTAACCATTTGTGGAACGTGCTGATTACCGCGCACGGGCTGATCATGGTGTTCTTCATGGTCATGCCCGCGATGATCGGCGGTTTCGGCAACTGGTTTGTGCCGATTATGATCGGCGCGCCCGACATGGCGTTCCCGCGCATGAACAATGTCAGCTTCTGGCTGTTGCCGCCTGCTTTCATCTTGTTGCTCGGTTCGACATTCGTTCCTGGCGGTGCCGGTCTGGGTGCCGGTACGGGCTGGACGGTTTATGCGCCGCTTTCTACCAGCGGTTCGCCGGGGCCTGCGGTCGATATGGCGATCCTGTCGCTGCACTTGGCGGGCGCCTCGTCGATTCTGGGCGCGGTCAATTTTATCACCACCATTTTCAACATGCGCGCACCGGGCATGACTCTGAACAAAATGCCGCTGTTCGCGTGGTCGGTTCTGGTCACCGCTTTCCTGCTGTTGCTGTCACTGCCCGTACTGGCCGCTGCCATCACCATGTTGCTGACGGACCGCAATTTCCAGACGACATTCTTCGATGCGGCCGGCGGCGGCGATCCCGTTCTCTACCAGCACCTGTTCTGGTTCTTCGGGCATCCCGAAGTGTACATCATGATATTGCCCGGCTTCGGCATGATCAGCCATATTATCGCGACATTCAGCAAGAAGCCGGTGTTCGGTTACTTGGGCATGGCCTACGCCATGGTCGCAATCGGCGTGGTCGGCTTTATCGTGTGGGCGCACCATATGTTCACCACCGGCCTTTCCGTGAATCTGAAAATGTACTTTACCGCGGCTACCATGGTGATCGCTGTACCCACCGGCATCAAGATTTTCAGCTGGATCGCCACGATGTGGGGCGGTTCGCTGAGCTTCAAGACGCCGATGATGTGGGCACTAGGCTTCATCTTCATGTTCACAGTGGGCGGCGTGACCGGCGTCGTGCTGGCCAATGGCGGTATCGACGACAATCTGCACGATACCTATTATGTAGTCGCGCATTTTCATTATGTGCTGTCGCTGGGCGCGGTCTTCTCGATCTTCGCGGGCTTCTATTACTGGTTCCCCAAGATGAGCGGTCGCCATTACAGCGAAATTCTGGGCCAGCTGCATTTCTGGATTTTCTTTATCGGTGTGAATGTGCTGTTCTTCCCGATGCATTTCCTCGGCGTTAACGGCATGCCGCGGCGCATTCCTGACTATAATCCCGACTTTGCCTATTTCAATCACATGGCCTCAATCGGTTATGCGATCATGGCGGTCGGAATGCTGATCTTCTTCGTGAATATCGGCTGGGCAATGCTCGCGGGTCGCCGCGCTGAAGGCAATTACTGGGGCGAGGGCGCGACGACGCTGGAATGGACTTTGTCCAGCCCGCCGCCGTTCCACCAGTTCGAAACGCTGCCGCATATCAAATAAGCGGCGGCTGACTTACCCGGAACGTGCGCCGCACAGGTAAATCCCTGCGGCGCTGTTTCCTCATAAGGTGCCGGATAATCCGGTGATGACCGACAATGGACGTACAAGGTTCGAAAACAGCCGCGATCAAACCTGCCGATAGCGGTATTGGCCAGCTCGTTTCGCCCGATTATGAAGCTGCTGATTGGCGCGATTTCTACGCTTTGACCAAACCGCGCGTACTGTCGCTCGTCATTTTTACCGGACTGTGTGGATTGCTCGCGGCACCGGGTTCGATCCATCCCGTCATCGGCTTTACCGCCATATTGTGCATCGCCTTGGGGGCCGGCGGTTCCGCTGCGCTCAACCAATGGTACGAAGCGGATATCGATGCCGGCATGAAACGTACAGCGAACCGACCCTTGCCCGCCAGGCGCATGCGGCGCGTGGCGGCTCTGCAATTCGGCCTCGGCCTGTCGGGGCTTTCGGTATTTATCATGGGTGTCGGCGTAAACTGGCTGAGCGCCGCGATCCTCGCTTTCTCCATATTTTTCTATTCGGTGGTCTATACGATCTGGCTGAAACCCAATACCCCGCAAAATATCGTCATCGGCGGCGCGGCGGGTGCGTTTCCCCCGATTATCGGATGGGCTGCGGTCACCAATGACGTGACGTTGCTACCGGTTCTGCTCTTCGCGCTGATCTTCATCTGGACTCCGCCACATTTCTGGGCGCTCGCGCTGTTCATAAAATCGGATTATGCCAAGGTCGGCATTCCGATGATGCCGGTGGTTGCGGGCGAAAAATCGACGCGTCGCCAGATTTTCGGCTATTCTGTGGCTTTGTTGGCGATCGCTTCCGCACCGCCTTTGCTCGGTCTTACCGGCTGGATCTACGGGGCCCCGGCAATTGCGCTGTCGCTGGTTTTTCTCGCGCTCGCCGCAAAAGTCGGTTTTCGCAGCGAAAGCGATCCCAAAAAGATGAAGCCGGAAAAACAGCTGTTCGCCTTTTCCATATTTTATCTGTTTGCCATTTTCGGCGTGCTGGTCGCCGACCGGCTGGTCGCCACAGGAGCATTTGCATGACTGAATCCTTCAAGCAACCCGATTATAACGATCCCGAAACGCTGAAAAAACTGCGTGCGCGGCAACGCTCGCGCTCGGTCGTGATGGCGCTGGGCCTGTTTGCGCTATGCGTATTGTTCTATTTCATCACTTTCGTCAAAATGTCCAACTGAGCGCCATGAACACTGCGTCCTTTCCCCTCGAAACCCGCAAACGCAATCATCGCGTCGCTTTTTTCACGGGTCTGCTGGTCGCCGGTATGCTGGCGCTCGGATACGCATCGGTGCCGCTCTACCGGCTGTTCTGCCAGGTAACCGGCTATGGCGGGACGACGCAGGTGGCCGATGCCGAAATGGCGGAGACGGTAAAAGCGACCGGCAGGGTCATGTCGGTGCGGTTCGATTCAAATGTGTCCAGCGCGCTGCCCTGGGATTTTCAGCCCGAACAGATTACCGACCAGGTTAGTGTGGGCGCGCGCGACATGGCGATTTTTTTGGCGCACAATCGCAGTGACCAGCCGGTTACCGGCACCGCGACTTTCAATGTCACCCCGGTGCAGGCGGGCAAATATTTCAACAAGGTTCAATGTTTCTGTTTTACCGAGCAGACGCTGAAGCCCGGTGAAAGCGTGCGCATGCCGGTGCTCTACTTTATCGATCCCGCGATTTTGGATGATCCGGATGCGAACACGATCGGGGAAATTACGCTCAGCTATACCTTTTATCCGGTGGACCCGGACAAAAAGGGAAGCTAAAGACGTGTACATAGATACAGGACTGTAGGGAAATACGACATGGCCGGAGCCAAAAATCACGACTATCACATTCTGCCCCCCAGCATTTGGCCTTTTTTCGGGTCGATGTCTGCTCTCACCATGGCTCTTGGCGGTATCATGTGGCTGCATCAGGAATATTTCGGTTCCTTCGGCGCGTGGGTGTTCTATCTTGGCGTCGCCGGCGTGCTTTTCACCTTCTACAGCTGGTGGTCCGACGTTATTGCGGAGGCGCATGCGGGCGACCACACACCCGTCGTGCAGCTCCATCTACGCTATGGCATGATCCTGTTCATTGCCTCCGAAGTGATGTTCTTTGTCGGCTGGTTCTGGGCCTATTTCGATTTCTCACTATTCCCCGTGCCGCTGGAGCTTGCAGGTGAGGGTACGGAAATCACGGTCACCAATCTGATCGGGCAGGAAGGCGCGGCCGCGCTGATGCAATGGCCGCCAAAAGGGCTCGAAGTGCTCAACGCCTATGAACTGCCTTTGCTCAACACACTGATCCTGCTGTGTTCGGGCACGGCGGTCACCTGGGCGCACCATTCGCTGATCCACGGTAACCGCGACGGGCTGATTAAAGGATTGTGGCTGACTATCGGACTCGGCATTCTGTTCACCAGTATCCAGGCGTATGAATATGTTGTCGCCCCTATCCCATTCGCAGGGCTGAACTTCGGCGCAGCATTCTATATGGCCACCGGTTTTCACGGCTTCCACGTTCTGGTCGGTACGATCTTCCTGATCGTCTGCCTGGCCCGCGCCTATAAGGGCCATTTTACCCCGAAACAGCATTTCGGTTTCGAGGCGGCGGCCTGGTACTGGCATTTTGTCGACGTCGTATGGCTGTTCCTGTTTATCGTTGTCTATGTCTGGGGCGGTTGGGGGGCGCCAGTCCACTAGGGCCGCGCACGAACTTGAACGACAGCACCACATTTTCAAAAGGGCAGCCCGGCACGTTTCGGACTGCCCTTCTCGGTCTTTGCCCGCGTTGCGGAGAAAAGACGCTTTTTCGAAACTTCCTGACTTTTGCCGACAAATGCCGCGCCTGCGGGCTGGATTACAACCAGTATAATGTGGGCGACGGTCCTGCAGCATTCCTGACGCTGATCGTCGGCGCACTCGTATGCGCGCTGGCCCTGACGCTCGAAGTCGTGGTGAACCCGCCTTTCTGGGTGCATATCATCCTCTGGCTTCCGGTCACTATATTTGCGGTGACAGTCGCGCTGCGCGTTTCGAAAGCCGCGTTGCTGATCCTCGAGCACAGCAAAGAAGCGCCCGATACGGACGATCGGTCATGAATCGAATTCCGGTCATACCTACCATTATCGTGACTTTGGCTATCGTCATCATGGTCCTTTTGGGCATATGGCAATTGCAGCGCGCCCAGTGGAAAGAACGGCTGCTCGCCGAATATGCGGCGGCAGAAGGGTTGGCGCCGGTCGCATGGCCGCGCAATCCCAAAGCGCCGGGACCACTGCCGCTCTATCGCAAATCGTCGCTCGACTGCCTATCGGTAAGCGACTGGCGCAGCATCAGCGGGCGCAATGCCAGCAACATGGCCGGAAACGTGCACGTTGCGACGTGCCGACTGAATGCCAAGGGCCAAGAGACGGCGCAGGTGGTGACAGGCTGGTCGATTTCGCCTGCCAATCCGGACTGGGCCGGCGGACCGGTAAGCGGCACGATCGCGCCAGACGCGAAGCATGGCGTGCGCCTTGTGACGGACAGGCCGGTAGTCGGACTTGCCGCCAACGCGCGACCTTCGCTGGAAAATATTCCCAACAACCATCTGGCCTATGCGGTGCAATGGTTTTTCTTCGCTGCAATCGCGGGCGGTATCTATATGCTGGCCTTGCGGGGAAGACGCCGACGCAAGGCTGAGTAAGCGGGCCAAAAGGCTTGCGAAACCGCGTGTCAAACGCTACCCGCGCTGCATCATCAGGGAAGTTTCATGCAATATATCAGCACCCGCGGAAGCGCCCCCGCACTCGATTTTGAAAACGTAACGCTGGCGGGACTAGCCAGCGACGGGGGATTGTATGTCCCGTCCGCATGGCCCAAACTCAGCGAAGCCGAGATTGCCGATATGGCGGGGCTGTCCTACGTGGAAATCGCAGTACGGGTGATGGCGCCCTTTATCGGCGACAGCATGACACAGGCGGAACTGACCGAAATATGCCATCAGGCCTATGGCCGGTTCGCGCATGCGGCCGTCACTCCACTGATCCAGTTGGATCAGCAGCACTGGCTGATGGAATTGTTTCACGGGCCCACTTTGGCGTTCAAGGACGTGGCGCTGCAACTGCTCGGGCTGATGTTCGAGAAATTTCTGAGCCGCCGCGACACGCACCTGACCGTGATTGGGGCTACGTCTGGCGACACCGGTTCCGCCGCGATTGATGCGCTGGCGGGGCGGGCCAAGGTCGACATATTCATGCTGCACCCCCAAGGCCGCATCTCAGACGTCCAGCGGCGACAAATGACCACTGTGCTCGCGCCCAATGTTCACAACATCGCCATCGACGGCAGTTTCGACGATGCGCAGGCGATGGTCAAACGCATGTTCGGCGACCCCGCTTTCGCGGGTCGTTTCAATCTGTCCGCTGTCAATTCGATCAACTGGGCCCGGCTCATGGCGCAGGTCGTCTATTATTTCGCAAGCGCCGTGGCGCTTGGCGCGCCGAGACGAAAAGTCGCATTTTCTGTACCGACGGGCAATTTCGGCGACGTGTTCGCCGGCTATGTCGCCGCGCAAATGGGGCTGCCGATCGCAAAGCTGATCATTGCGACCAACGTCAACGACATCCTGCACCGGGCCCTGTCGCAAGGCGATTATTCAGCGGGCAGCGTGACCCCCACGTCCGCTCCGTCGATGGACATACAGGTCAGTTCCAATTTCGAGCGGCTTCTGTTCGATTTGGAGGGGCGTGATGGAGACAGGACGCTGCAACGCATGAGTGCTTTCGAGGACAGTCGTAAAATGCTGCTCAGCCAGGATATGCAGGCGGATTTGAAAACCCTGTTCATGAGCGCGCGTGCCGATAACGATGATATGGCGGGCGCGATGCGCTGGGCATATGAAGATGCCGGAGAAGTCATCGACCCGCACACCGCTATCGGCTTGCACGCCGCACGCACCAGCGGCATCGATCCGCGCATACCCGTGGTTACATTGGCCACCGCGCATCCCGGTAAATTCCGCGATGCAGTCGAACGTGCGACCGGTTATCGGCCCAGTCTTCCCCCGCGCGTTGGCAACCTGTTTGAACGCCAAGAGCGGTACGATACGCTTGCCGGCGATTATGAAGCTGTAACCGGATATATCGGCGAAAGGGCGGTCCCGCGCCATGGCTGATCTGGTGCCGAGCATATTGGTCATGGAAGGCCAGCCGCGTGAGGATTACCGGCTGCTCGACAGCGGGCATGGTCGCAAGCTTGAACAATATGGCCGTTACCGGCTGATCCGTCCCGAAGCGCAGGCGTTGTGGTCGCCGCAATCGGACGAATGGGACGCGGACGGCGAGTTCATTCCCGCTTCGGACGAAGACGGGGGCGGGCGCTGGCATTTCACGAATCCTGTACCGAAAGAAGGCTGGTCGCTGGTTTGGAACGACCAAGTTCATTTCACCGCGCAATGCACGCCATTCCGCCATTTGGGTTTTTTCCCCGATATGGACCCGGTCTGGCGCTGGATGCGCGGCCAGCTGGCGGGTGTCGATAGCCCTGAAGCGATGAATTTGTTCGGATATACCGGCGTGGGGACGCTGGCGCTGGCGGCGCAGGGCGTGAAAATGGTGCATGTCGATGCGTCCAAAAAATCGGTCGCCTCAGCGCGGGAAAACGCGGCGCAATCCGGCATGTCCGAATATCCGGTACGGTGGATGATCGACGATGCCGCCAAATTCACCGCGCGCGAAGTCCGGCGCGAACGGCGCTATGACGGGATATTGCTCGATCCGCCCAAATATGGCCGCGGACCGGATGGCGAAGTGTGGCGTCTGGAAGAAAAATTGCCCGACCTGATTGCCGACTGTCGGCAATTGCTGGATGACCGCTCGCGCTTCTTGTTCCTGACGGTCTATGCCGTACGCATGTCCGCCCTCGCTTTGGGCGAACTTCTGAACGCGCATTTCAAGAGCCTGCCCGGTAAGATCGAAATGGGCGAACTGGCGGTGCGTGAGCAAGGCTCGGGTCGCTTGCTCCCGACCGCGATATTCGCGCGCTGGTCGCAATAAACGTGAGGAACTTGAACATGCAGGACAGCCTGATCCTCGAAGTCGCCGATCTCGATGTGAACGTGCTCACTGGCATTTATTCCGAAGAAACCAAGCTGGCGCAGCCGCTGCGTATTTCCATTCGCGCCGATTTGAAAATGGCCCGGCATTACACGCCCGATACGCCGCTGTCCGCGTCGAAAAACTATATGGACCTGAAGGACGCCGCAATGGGTTCGCTGCCCGAAGGCGTGCATTTTACGTTGATCGAGGGTGTCGCCGACCACATTATCCGCACATTGTTCGAGGGCGACGAACGCGTTCGGGCAGTTGAGGTCAAGATTGTGAAACTGGCCATCGCTGAACGCAATGAATCGATAGGCATCACCATGAAAAGAGTACGGGCATGAGCGGAGCGCCTCCAAAGCTGGCGCTGGTAACGGGCGGATGCCGCCGCGTGGGCGCGGCGATATCGGCTTATTTGGCACGGCAGGGGTGGGCGCTCGCACTGCACGGACATAGCGACTGCGAACCGGACAAAGATCTGGTCGGCACATTGGCCGATACGGGCGCAGAATGGCACGGCTTTGTCGCCGAACTGTCCGACCCGGAGGCATGCAATGCCCTGATATCGCAAGTTACCGAGCATTTTGGTCGTGTACCCGACCTGCTCGTCAACAATGCGTCGCTATTCGAATATGATACGATAGACAGCCTTACCGCCCACAGTCTTGCCGCACATTTCGCGGTCAACGCGCACGCGCCGGTAGTGCTGACGAAAAAACTGGTCGATCTGGCGGGCGGTGGCATGCAGCCGTGCGTGGTCCATATTGCCGACCAGCGTGTCCGCAATCCCAATGGAGATCAGCTTTCCTACACGCTGTCGAAACAGGCGCTGGTACAATCTGTGCAGACGCTGGCCATCGCCTATGGTCGCCGCGCACGCATCAATGCCGTCGCGCCCGGGCTGATCCTGCCCACCGAAGAATATGGTGCGGACCAGATACGAACGCTGGCGAATATGATGCCGCTGGAAAAACTGGCTGCGCCGGAGGATATTGCCGTTACCGTCCATTACCTTGCCGAGGCTGCGTCGGTGACGGGGCAGATTGTCTATGTCGATGCGGGCGCGCATCTTACCCATTTTGCACGCGATTTCGTTTTCATGGGCAAATAATTTATTTTTTGTGGAACGAACTGCATCCGCGCCCGTTGCTCGATTGAAACCTATGTTGGTTTCAAAGGAAGGATATTATGAACAAGATTACACAATTTATGATCGCCGGATCTGCAGCAGCATTGCTCTCCGCATGCGGTTCAGCAGAAAATGACACGATGACGGATGAAACCGTCGTCGAGGACGTCACCCCTACCGATGGTGTCGATATGGTTGCAGAACAGACCGTGGTGGAAGCAGCGCAAGCCAATCCCGATTTTTCCACTCTGGTACAAGCGGTAACAGCTGCTGACTTGGGCGCTACACTTTCGGGTCCGGGTCCATTTACAGTATTTGCCCCCAATAATGCTGCGTTTGATAAAGTCGGTGCGGAAACGCTTACCGAGTTGATGAAACCGGAAAACAAGGACAAGCTGAAAGGTATTCTGACCTATCATGTGGTATCAGGAAACGTACCTGCAGCAGACTTGATGAAAATGATCACCGATGGCGGTGGCAAAGCCACTTTGACCACCGTGCAGGGCGGCACGATTGAAGCCACCATGGATGGCGATAATGTCAAATTGACCGATGCCACCGGTAAAAGTTCGACCGTAATCCTGACCGACGTGGCCGCCAGCAATGGTGTTATCCACGCAATCGATACAGTTGTTATGCCAAAAGCCTAAAGATCAGTATTACAAAAAAGATTTCAGGCCCTGCCACGATGGCAGGGCCTTTTCTTTATGTGGCGAGCCCGATTTCGCGCAAGCGCTGTTGCAGATAATCGTCGGCCAAAATCGACTCGGAATATCGGTTGGGATTATCGGCTGTGATCGTATTTTCCAATGTCGCAATTGGAAAATCGGAACGCAGATGCAGGAAAAAGGGCATGGAGTAGCGGCTGTGTTTCATACGCTCGGCCGAAGGATTGACCACGCGGTGCGTGGTGGATGGCAGGACATGGTTAGTGAGCCGTTGCAGCATGTCCCCCACATTGACCACCAGCGCGCCTTCGGGCGGATTGGCGCTAATCCAGCTGCCATTGCGTGACAGCAGTTCCAATCCGGCTTCTTCCGCGCCCAGCAGCAGGGTGATAAGATTGATATCTTCATGCGCGCCGGCACGGATCGCACCCGGCTCGGCATTTTCGACCGGCGGATAATGCAGCAGACGCAGCAGACTGTTGCCGTCCTCGACCGCTTTTTCGAACCAGTCGGGTGCCAGCTCCAGATAGACCGCGATGTGCGAGAGGATGATATTGCCCACCCGGTCGAATTCGGCGAACAACGGTTCCATTGTTTCGCGAAACCCTGCCGGATGGTCCGGCCAGATATTGGGCGGCATGGAATCGGAAAGAACATGTCCAGGCGGCAGTTCGCGGCCGACATGCCAGAATTCCTTGAGGTCGGGCTGTTTAGCATCTTTGGCGATTTCGGTACCGAACGCGGTATAGCCGCGCGCGCCGCCGCTGCCTGCGATCAGATACTGGCGTTTTTCCGCTTCGGGCAGAGCGAAAAACGCGCGGGTTTTTTTCCAGGCATCCTTAACCAGGTCGGCATCGAGGCCATGATCCTTGACCATGGCAAAGCCGAACGTCTGAAAACTGCCACCCAGTTTCTGCGCGAGATCGACTGGATCATCAGCGAGCGAAAGGACAGGAAGTTCTTGCATCTATTATCTCGTCTTCAACTTGGTTATGCTGTCCATATAGCGCGTAATATCGGCAGTTGCACCTAATAGTATGAAAGAAAATGCGATGACGAAATCCTATTGGCTGATCAAATCCGAGCCGGACGAATATGGCTGGGACGATCTCAAATCTCAAGGCGAGGGAATTTGGTCAGGTGTGAGAAATGCCCAGGCGTCTAATAACCTCAAGACGATGAGGATAGGCGACGAATGCTTTTTCTATCATTCGCGGCAGGGGCTGGAAATTGTGGGAATCTGCGCAGTCAGTGCCGAACATTTTCCCGATCCTACTGACCGGACCGGACGCTGGGTCGCGGTCAAGGTAAAGCCGCTGCATAAGCTGGAGCGTACGGTCACACTGAAGGCAATAAAGGCTAACGAGACGCTGCGGGAACTTGCCATTATCAGGCAGTCGCGCCTTTCGGTGGCTCCCGTCACGCAAGACCAGTGGAATGAAATCGTACGCATGTCGCAAGCCTGATCAGAGTTAAGAAAAAACCTAAGTTATGCGCTGAGATGCCAATAATTGCGACGAAAAGAATGAACCTTGTTCCTATTGGTGCGTAGATATAATGTGAAGAGGCAATCGGGCCCGATCGCACAGAATAGGAGATTTGACATGGGTGAATTCACCGATAAAGTAAAAGGCAATAGCAACAAAGCGGCCGGCAAGATCAAAGAAGCGACCGGCGATGCGCTGGATAACAAGGAAATGGAATCTGAAGGCAAGGCGCAGCAGACCAAAGGCAAAGCGCAAAATGCCAAAGGTGAAGTCAAAGGCGCAATGGGCGACGATATTTAGAAGTCGCCGCACTTTTCAAAAGCCGCTCCATTCAGGGGCGGCTTTTTTGTGCGTGTCATGCTCTCAATTTCGACACCGTCGTGCCGCTGGCGGCGATCTGCTCGATATCGGTTTTAAGGTGCAAAAGTTTGAGCCCTTTATGCTGCATCGCTTCGGAAAGCGCGGGACCAAACTCCTGCGTCTTCTCTACTGTCGCGGTCCATGCACCGAAAGCATTGCCTAACATGGCAAAATTGGGATTCTGCAGGCTTGTGGCAGATAGTCGTGTGGGATATTCGCGTTCCTGATGCATGCGAATGGTGCCGTACGTGCCGTTATCGACAATGATGACGAGCAGATCGCAATCATATTGCGCGGCCGTGGCCAGTTCCTGTCCGTTCATCAAAAAGTCGCCGTCGCCCGCGACAACGATCACCGTGCGCTCGGGATAACGCAGCGCAGCGGCGACAGCGGCGGGAACGCCATAGCCCATCGCCCCGGCGGTCGGCGCCAACTGGCTTGGCATCACGCCGTAATGCCAATAGCGGTGCCACCAGCCAGAAAAATTGCCGGCACCGTTGCAAATTATGCTGTCGGGCGAGAGCATTTCGCGCATGGTGGCGACGCATTGGCCAAGGTCGAGCCCGGCTTTCGTAGATTCGGGCGTAGACCATTCGCGCCATTCTGCATGTGCCTCGGCCCCCGCATCGAAACGGAGCAGATCATGATTCCATAAAGCCGCGCTTTCGGCAAACTCGTTCATGTCCGCGCAAATGGGCAGGTCGGTACGAAAGATATGACCCAGTTCGTTCGGGTCGGGATGAACATGCACCAGGATCTGGCCGGGATGATCGGGTGTGATCAGTGTAAAGCCGTCGGTGGTCGCTTCGCCCAGCCGCGCGCCTACCGCCAGCACCAGATCTGCATTTTTGACGCGTTCAACCAGTTTCGGATTGGGGCCATAACCGAGATTCCCGGCATAAACCGGACTGTCATTGGCAATCGCATCCTGTCGCCGGAAAGCGACCGCAACGGGGAGACCAATTCCTTCGGCGAATTTCTGAAAATGATCGCGGGCTTTCGGCGTCCAACCCGCACCGCCGATAATCGCAATCGGGTCGGTCGCGTCAGCGAGAAGGTCGATTAAGGCTGTCATAGCGTCGGGGCAGAGCGGCTGCGCCGGTGCAGTAACTTTCGGGCGGTCGATTGCCTCGACTGTGTCGCGCAGCATATCTTCGGGCAGGGCAATGACGACCGGTCCGGGGCGCCCCCATGTGGCGACGCTATAGGCGCGCGCGATATATTCGGGTATGCGGCTGGCGCTCTCGATCCGCGTCGCCCATTTGGCCAGCGGTGCGAACATCGCGGGGAAATCGACTTCCTGAAACCCCTCGCGGTCGCGGTCACCGCGTGCAACATCGCCGATAAACAGGATCATCGGTACGCTGTCCTGCATCGCCACGTGCACCCCGATCGAGGCATTGGTCGCACCGGGGCCGCGCGTAACAAAAGCGATGCCGGGCGTGTGCGTCATCGCCCCGTCCGCGCAGGCCATGAATGCCACGCCGCCTTCCTGACGGCAGACGATAGTTTCAATTTCGGGCACATCATGCAATGCATCAAGCACGGCGAGGAAACTTTCGCCCGGAACCGTGAACAATCGGTCGCAGCCCTGGATTTTCAATTGGTCGATGAGGATATGGCCGCCGGTTCGCATGTTGCTCATATGGTTCTTCTCTCTACGCCGTATGCACGGCTTTGGTGACCAGATAGGCTTGCAATCCCTCGATCGCGTCCTCGCTGCCATAGCCGCTCTGCTTCATGCCGCCAAAAGGCGTATCCGCGCCGCTGATGCTCACGGTGTTGATGCCGACCATTCCCGCCTCAATCATATCGCCGAGCCGGTTGGCCTGGCGTCCGTTCTCGGTAAAGGCGAAAGCGGCCAGACCATAGGGCAGGCGGTTGGCCTGTTCGATCGCCTCGTCAAACGTGCCGAACGGCCGCATCATGGCGATCGGGCCGAACGGTTCGTTCGACATCATATCCGCCTCCATCGGCACATCGGCAATGACGGTCGGCCGAAAGAAAAAGCCGTTTGTCCCGAACCGGTCGCCACCGGTGGTAATCCGCGCACCCTTGTCGCGGGCATCGCTGACCAATTGCTCGATCGCATCGGGGCGACGCATATTGGCGAGCGGTCCCATTTGCGATGTATCATCCATGCCGTCGCCGACCTGCATGGCTTCGGTACGCTTGGTAAACTCTGCCACGAACCGGTCGTAAATACCTGATTGCACATAAAAACGGGTCGGCGCGACACACACCTGCCCAGCATTGCGGAATTTTTGCGGCTGGATGATATCGAGCGTGCGCTCGAGATCGCAATCATCGAACACCAGTACCGGCGCGTGTCCGCCCAGCTCCATCGTGTGGCGCTTGACGGTGTCGGCGCACAGCTTGATCAGGTGCTTGCCGACCGGTACCGATCCGGTAAAGCTGACCTTGCGGATTATGGGTGAGGCGATCAGATGGCTGCTCACCATGTCGGGCACGCCGAATACCAGTTGCGCCACGTTGCCCGGTACGCCTGCATCAAGCACGCATTGCATCAACGCGATGGTACAGGCCGGCGTTTCTTCGGGCGGTTTGCAGATGATCGAACAGCCGGCAGCCAAGGCGGGAGCCAGTTTTCGCACCATCAAAAAGAGAGGAAAGTTCCACGGGCTGAACGCCGCGACGGGGCCGACCGGCTGGTGCATCACCACCGATCGTTGTCCTGCGGGGCGTACCAGCATGCGACCGTAATTGCGCTTCGCTTCTTCGGCAAACCAGTCGAACAGGCCCGCCGCGCCGATGACTTCGCCCGTGGCTTCCTTGAGCGGCTTGCCCTGTTCCATGGTGATCAGCGGGGCGATATCGCCGACGCGCTCGCGCAAATTGGTGGCAATCTGCCGCAATATCGCACCGCGCTCGTTGACGTCGCGCAGTTTCCAAGTGGCAAATCCTTTCTCACTCGCGGTGAGCGCGCGATCGAGATCGTCCGTGGTCACGAGCGGAAGCTGCGCGATCGGTCTGCCGTTCGCGGGATTGACGACAACATGGCTGTCGCGTCCATTGCCCATGACCCACTCCCCGTCGATCAGCATGGCGAGGTCTTGGGGATACTGGACAGTCATGGTGGCGCTCCGGTTCGTTGCGGGGATACCAATTCCCTAAAACAGTTGACGGAGCGGAGCAATGCTCGTCATTTGGCGAGTAGAAACATAGGAGAGACAGTATGGAATGTGTCGCAAGCGGATTGCGTTTCCCCGAAGGACCGGTTGCGATGCCCGATGGCAGCATCATTGTGGTCGAAATCGAGGCGGGCCGCGTTACGCGCATTGCCGTAGACGGCAAGAAATCCACGATTGCCACCCCCGGTGGCGGTCCCAACGGTGCCGCCACCGGTCCCGATGGCAAGCTCTATATCTGTAATAATGGCGGGTTCAATTATGTGAATGGCGGCAGCGATGAAGCGCCGTTTCTTGTTCCGCACGGCCAAGCCAAGGATTATTCAGGCGGACGGATTGAGCGGATCGATATCGACACCGGCGAGATAGAAACGCTTTACAAGGATGGCGACCATGGTTGCTCTTTGCGCGGTCCCAACGATATCGTGTTCGATAAAGAGGGCGGTTTCTGGTTCACCGACCATGGCAAGAACCGCCCGCGCGAACGCGACGTTACCGGGGTTTTTTATGCAAAAGCAGATGGAAGCCTTTTAAAAGAAGTGATTTTTCCATCCGAAAATCCTAACGGCATCGGCCTGTCGCCCGATGGTAAGCGACTTTATGTCGCGGAGACCTATACCTGTAAATTATGGGCCTATGATATTTCCGCACCGGGAGAAATCGCTTTCAACCAAGGGCTTTTGGGCAATAGCGGACAGTTTCTATACTCCCCCGGCGGCTATACATTTTTCGACAGCTTGGGCATCGATGGTGATGGCAATATTTGCGTCGCAACGATCGGGGAATGCGGTATCAGCGTGATATCACCCGAAGGCAAGCTGGTCGAATTCGTCGCGACCGACGATCCGTTCACCACCAATATCTGCTTCGGCGGACCGGATCTGCGCACCGCCTATATTACGCTGTCGGCGACCGGCAGATTGGTCAAGATGGACTGGCCGCGCAAGGGGCTGAAGCTGAATTACTGATGGGCCGCATTACCACTATCCTATTCGATTTTGGCGGGGTGATTACTTCGTCACCGTTCGAGGCGTTCAACCGGATGGAGGAAGCACGCGGTCTGCCCACGGACAGCGTTCGGCGCATCAATTCTGCCAATCCTGACGGCAATGCCTGGGCGCGGTTCGAACGCGCGGAAATGGATGCGGCGGCATTCGATGACGCTTTTGCCGAGGAAGCCGACAAGCTGGGCGTGGAATTGCGCGGGTCCGATGTGCTGACCTGTCTGGTCGGCGATGTTCGACCCGCGATGGTGGATGCGCTGGACGATCTGAAAGAGCGCGGCTTCCAGTTGGGATGTATTACCAACAACGTACCCAGCGGCAAAGGTAGCGGGATGGCGGTCAGCGAGGAAAAAGCCGCGCAGGTCGCCGACATCATGACGCGCTTCGACCATATACTCGAAAGCTCGAAAGCGGGTGTCCGCAAGCCCGATCCGCGCATCTACCAGATGATGTGCCGCGCGCTGAACGTGGTGCCAGAGCAGTGCGTATATCTCGACGATCTGGGCATAAACTGCAAACCTGCCGCCGCAATGGGTATGAAAGTGATAAAGGTGACAGGTACGACGCAGGCGCTCACCGCGTTGCGCGATGCAATAGGGTTGCCGGAAGATTGGGCCGAGGCGCTTTAACTGTACAGTCCATTAAGCTCGAATCGCCGACAGCGCAATTGACGCGCATTGGTAAGCCACTCTATGACCGTTACAAACGCAACCGATATGCGAGATCCCGTTATGAAAAAAATCTATCCCGATGCCGCCGCCGCCCTTGACGGGCTTTTGTTCGACGGCATGACCATCTGCGCGGGCGGTTTCGGCCTGTGCGGCATCCCAGAACGGTTGATCGACGCGATCCGCAACAGCGGCGTCAAGGATCTGACTATCGCTTCCAATAATGCGGGTATCGATGGCGAAGGTCTGGGCAAACTGCTGCGCACCAAGCAGGTCAGAAAAATGATCTCTAGCTATGTCGGAGAGAACAAGGAATTCGAGCGCCAGTTTCTGGCGGGCGAACTGGAAGTCGAATTCTGTCCGCAGGGTACGCTGGCCGAACGCTGCCGCGCAGGCGGCGCGGGCATTCCGGGTTTTTACACCAAGACCGGCGTCGGCACGCAGGTGGCCGAAGGTAAGGAGCACAAGGATTTCGATGGCGAGACCTACATACTGGAACGCGGTATTTTCGCCGATCTGTGCATCGTCAAGGGTTGGCGCGCCGACACTGCGGGCAATCTGCAATTCCGCAAGACGGCGCGCAATTTTAATCAGCCTATGGCCACCGCCGGCAAGGTCTGTGTGGCCGAAGTCGAAGAAATCGTCGAGCCCGGCCAACTCGATCCCGATGCAATCCACTTGCCGAGCATTTATGTGAAACGGATGATCGATGGCAGCCCGTATGACAAGAAAATCGAATTCGTGACCACTCGCGAGCCCGCTGCTTAGGCCATGGGTCCCGCTTTCCGTCTGTTCTGCGTTGCCGTTATGGGGCTGTCGCTGTCGAGTTGTGTCGCGGCGATCATTCCCATATTGGCCACGGGCGCGCTGGGCAGCCAGGTTCTGACCAAGCCGCCGGTCGTTGCGGTGGCCGAATATGATGCGCAGGCGGCTGCCGCGGCGGCGGGGGGAAGTTTTATTCCGGGTCAGGCCAATGCAGGCAATGCCGGTTTTATCGGCACAGCACCGGGTGGAACGGTGACAGCGGACAGCGATACGGCGCGTTCCGCGATGGCGCAGCTGGCTGAAATCGCCAACCGTTACAGCCGCCTGGCAGGCGGCGGCCAATATCGCGGCTTTTTGGCATATGGTCTCGAGCAAGCCAAAAAATATGCAGCCGGAAAGGGCGTGCGTTCGGTCGTTCTCCAGCCCGATTTTTCGATAGAGAACCCGCAGTTCATGCCATGCACAGCTCTTGCTCCGGCAGTGATGGTCGATCTCGACAATAGCGCCTCGCTCGGCGCAGGCGCAAATGCGCTTGCATCCGAAGATGCTGTGGCGGTGGAAGAACTGGCCGCCGCGCTTTCGGCATTGCGGGCGAACGACATCACTATAGTCTGGCTGTCCGACCGCGCCGATAGCGAAGCCGACACGATGATCGCCGAACTGCGCCAGACCGCACTTCAGACGCCGGGCGATGGAGATTTTCTATCGCTGGCGCGCAGTGCCAAAGACAGCAAGCAACAGCGTCGTATCGAGGCCAGCAGCCGGTTTTGCATTGTGGCAATGGTGGGCGATAACCGGTCGGATTTCGATCAGCTATTCGGCTATTTGCGCGATCCGGAAAATTTTGTCGTGCTAAACCATATGTGGGATGCGGGCTGGTTTCGCAAACCGGTTCCGGATGTATCGCAACTGGTAACGGATACGGATGAAGATCTGGTCCCGGATGATGCGAGTTCACCCGATCAACTTTCTCCAGAAGATGAGGATATTTAGACATGGCATGGGATCGTAACCAGATGGCGGCGCGCGCCGCCCAGGAATTGCAGGACGGCTATTACGTCAATCTGGGCATCGGCATCCCGACGCTGGTCGCCAACCATATTCCCGATGGGGTCGAAGTCACGCTGCAATCCGAAAACGGCATGCTCGGCATCGGACCGTTTCCCTATGCGGGCGAGGAGGATCCGGACCTGATCAACGCGGGCAAGCAAACGATTAGCGAACTGCCGTCTTCGGCCTATTTCAGCAGCAGCGACAGTTTTGCCATGATCCGCGGGGGGCATATCGACCTGACCGTGCTGGGTGCGATGGAGGTTGCGGAAAATGGCGATATCGCCAACTGGATGATTCCGGGCAAGATGATCAAGGGCATGGGCGGCGCGATGGATCTGGTCGCGGGGGTCAAGAAAATCATCGTCGTTATGGACCATGCGGCCAAGGATGGCAGCCCCAAATTCATCCCCGAATGCACGCTGCCGCTGACCGGCACGAACGTGGTCGATATGATCATCACCAATTTGTGCGTGTTTAAGCGCGAGGATCATGACAGTCCATTCACACTCGTCGAACTTGCGCCCGGCGTTACTGCAGAAGAAGTTGCGGCGCAGACGACGGCGCAATACGAAACCGGCCTATGACCCGAAAGGGCGCACATTGGCTGATATGCGGCGGCGTCTTAAGCATGCTTGCCGCGCTGATGCACATTGGCGTGATCATTGGAGGGCCCGAATGGTACCGGTTTTTCGGTGCCGGTGAAGCAATGGCGCGTGCGGACGAACGGGGCGAAGTCTATCCTGCGATTGCGACTACCGGCATCGCGCTCGTTCTCATGATATGGGGCGCATATGCATTTTCCGGTGCGGGCTTGATCCGGCGCTTGCCATTATTGCGCACGGCCCTTGTGATGATCACCGCAATATATCTTATTCGGGGATTGATGGTTATTCCCATATGGGTGGCCAAACCGCATCTTGTGACGGAATTTGATGTCTGGTCGTCGGCAATTGTTTTTGTTTACGGCGCAGTGCATCTGGTCGGCCTGTGGCGGGCATGGAATGCCCTCTCCAACAATGCCGGAAGACATAAGGTATGAGCCGCAAGACATGGTTTGCCGGACTGTCGTTTGTGTTGTTGTCTGGGGTCGGACTATATCTCTATACAGCGTCTCCGCCCGGACTGCTCAGCAAATATGATGCGGCTTTTGGCGGCGGCAAGGGTGTCGCGCAGGCGGGCGCGGATATTGGATTTGGCGACAAGGGCCAGAAACTCGATATCTGGGCAGCCGAAGACACGGCCAAGAGCGCGAACAAGCCGGTTCTGATATTCTTTCATGGCGGCGGCTGGGTAAAAGGAACGCGGCAGGATTATGCCTTCGCGGCGAAAGCCTATGCGCGGCAGGGATTTGTTGTCGTGGTGCCCGATTATCGCAAGGTTCCGCACGTGCGCTTCCCGGCCTTTCTAGAGGACGGTGCGCAGGGGGTGCGCTGGGTGCAGGACAATATTGCAGGTTACGGCGGCGATCCGAAAAATATCGCGCTTTCTGGGCATAGTGCAGGCGCGCATACGGCGGTTTTGCTGGGTCTGGATACGCGCTGGCTAAATTCGGCGGGCGCCGATCCGTCCAATGTCACGGCTGTGGTCGGATTAAGCGGACCGTATGATTTCTATCCTTTCGATAAGAAACGCTCGATCGACGCGATGAGCCACTACAAGGACCCGGCAGCGACGCAGCCCATAAATTTCGTCCGCGCGGATGCGCCACCGATGCTGGTTATCACCAGCAGCGAGGACACGACTGTGCGCCCGCGCAATGCGGAAAGCCTCGAGGCGAAGTTGAACGCGGTCGGTGCTGATGCGAACATGATCAACTATCAGGGGCTCGACCATGAGGACGTGGTGATGGCGCTATCGGTGCCATTTCGCGACAAGGCCCCGGTGCTGGATGATAGTGTCACGTTTCTGAAAACGCATATGCAAAGGGACGGCAAAGGCGCGAAATGACCTATACGCTGATTACCGCCAACCGTAACTACAGCAGCTGGTCGCTGCGGCCATGGGTGCTGATGCGCGCGCTCGGGATCGCCTTTACGGACCGGATCGAACCTTTTGCGTCAATGGACAATTTTCACGCGTTCCGGCAGTTCTCGCCTTCGGGACAAGTGCCCTGCCTGATCCACGGCGATACCGTTATCTGGGATTCGCTGGGTATCGCCCTGTATCTGGGCGAGCGCCATAATGACGTATGGCCGCAGGATAAAGTAGCCCGTACATGGGCAATGTGCGCGGCGACGGAGATGCATGGCGGCTTTACGGACCTGCGCACCCTCTGCCCGATGAATGTTGGCGTGCGCGCCACGCTGCACGAAATCCCACCTGGCTTGGCGCGCAATATCGCCCGGATTGCCGAGCTGTGGGAAGAGGGACTGAGCCGCTTCGGCGGACCCTATCTTGCAGGTGATCATTTCGGCGCGGTCGATGCTTTTTTCGCGCCGGTGGTGTACCGCTTTCGCAGTTTTGGAATCGATACGGGGCCAGCGGCGCAAGTGTGGATGCAGTTGATGCTTAGCCATCCGGTCATGCGCGAATGGGAAAGACAGGCGCTTGCCGAAACGCATCGCGAAACGGCGCATGAGCAAGAAATCGTTGCTGTCGCGAATGTAACGGCCGATTATAGGGCAACCGAATAGCGAGTTGGCCCGGGTTTTGCTAGACCGAGCATTGTTGAGGGGTTGATATTTTCAGCGATTTCCGTCATTAGGCTCGCATTATATGTTGCGTTGCAGCATAAATTATTTCCGGAAGACCGTGAACATGCCCTTGCACCGCAAGATGAAACGCGACTGGCTGAGCCAGCCCAAAACCGAATTTCTTGCGGGCCTTGTGGTCGCACTGGCGCTGATTCCCGAAGCGATCGGTTTCGCCCTGATTGCCGGTGTCGATCCGCAGGTCGGTCTCTATGCCAGCTTCTCGATTGCCGTGATCACTGCGATACTGGGCGGTCGTCCAGGTATGATTTCGGCAGCGACGGCTGCCGTGGCCGTGCTGGTTATTCCGCTGGTGCGCGACCACGGCGTCGAATATCTGTTCGCGGCGACCATCCTGATGGGTGTGTTTCAGGCGGTGTCGGGTTTTCTAAGGCTCGACCTGCTGATGCGGTTCGTCTCGCGTTCGGTCATAACCGGCTTTGTCAATGCGCTCGCGATCCTCATTTTCATGGCGCAGCTGCCGCAATTGACGGGGCCGAATTTTACCATTGAAACCTATGCCATGGTCGCCGTCGGCTTGGGTATCATCTATCTGCTCCCGCGCCTGACCAAATCGGTGCCGTCGCCCTTGATGGCGATCGTGCTGCTCGCTGCGGCCAGCATGTTCTGGGGCATGGACGTTTCCACTGTAGGCCAGATGGGCGACTTGCCGAAAAGTCTGCCGATGTTCCACTTGCCGCAGGTTCCGCTGACATTGGAAACGCTGCAGATTATCGCGCCCTATGCCGCCGGTATGGCCGCGGTCGGGTTGCTGGAATCGTTGCTGACGGCGTCGATCGTCGACGATATGACCGAGACGCGTAGTTCCAAGAAACAGGAATGCTATGGGCAGGGCGTTGCCAACTTCTTCACCGGCTTTATTGGCGGCATGGGCGGCTGCGCGATGATCGGCCAGTCGGTTATCAACATCAAATCGGGTGGTCGTCACCGGCTTTCGACATTATTGGCGGGCGTGCTTCTTCTCGTGCTGATCGTGGTGCTGGGTCCATGGGTCGCCGCCATTCCGATGCCTGCGCTCGTCGCCGTCATGATTTTCGTGTCGGTCAGCACGTTCCGCTGGAAATCCTTCACCGAAATCACCCACCATCCCAAAGCTTCCAGCGCGGTCATGCTGGCGACTGTGGTTACCGTGGTCGCCACCCACGACCTATCAATCGGCGTGCTGGTCGGCGTCCTGCTCAGCGGTATCTTCTTTGCGGCCAAGGTACGCAATCTCGTGAAGATCGACAGTTATGTCGAAGGCAGCACGCGGCAATATCTGATCGGCGGCGAGATATTTTTCGGATCGGTCGACATCGTTACTGAAGCCATGGAATATGGCGAAGAACATATCGACACAGTAACGATCGACGTGACGCACGCGCATTTCTGGGACATTTCTGCGACCGGCGTGCTCGACAAGGTCGTCGCTCGGCTACAGGGCGAGGGCAAGACCGTCAGCGTTATCGGGTTGAATGCCGCCAGCGCGACATTGGTCGAGAAATATAGCGACAATGAAAAGCCGTTCGAAAGCCTGGGTGTTGTTGGCCACTGATCGTCGCGGGTGAGCCGCGCGTTTCGCCCAGGGGCGATCGAGGAGCGGTGCCTTATGGCCATCAGTTTATGACGATGATGACCGGATCCATAACGATGGTGTAAATTCTTCGTGGTTTCCCAGATATGGACAAATGCTATAATTTGTTTCACACAGGGAACAGAAAAATTGCTTCCGATGGAATTTTATGCCGAAAGCCCTTCGCTCGCCGATATTCATGATCGTCATATTGTCCGTGTGCGCGGCCGCCATTCTGTGGTTCTTTTTATCTCGCCTTCCTGAAGAATATTCGCAAAAGGCGAGCCTGGTGCCTGCCGCGAACGCCAATACGGCACCGGTCTATCCCGAACTGCCCGATCAATGGCGGGGCCGTGTCGACTATATCGATTTCGATGCGCGCATTCGCACGCTGATGGAAGATCCGGCTATGGCCGGGCTAGCGGTCGCGGTTGTGGAGGACGGGCGTTTAAGCTTCGTGCACGGCTATGGCGTCACCGACCGCACCACGGGCGAAAAAGTCACGCCGACCACGGTTTTCCGATGGGCTTCGGTTTCAAAAGGCGTAGCCGCAACTTTGGTCGCCGATCTTGTGGCGGATGGCAAGCTCAACTGGAAAACGCCGATTGCCAGTTATGGGACCAGTTTGCGGCTCCCCGACCATGCCGAACATTATCTGGGGCTCGACGCGATCTTGTCGCACCGTCTGGGCTTGCCCAAAAACGCGTATGACGGACAGTTGGAAGGGGGCAAGTCGCCCATGCTGATTCGCGCTTCCTTGGCCGGCGTAAACAAGCAGTGCGCGCCCGGCGATTGCCACAGCTATCAGAATGTCGCGTACGACACGGTAAGCGAAATCGTCCGCAACGCCACACACGCATCCTATGCGCAGCAAGTCAAAAAACGGCTGTTCGGTCCGCTTGGCATGACCAGCGCCAGCATCGGCCGTGACGGATTGGTGGGCGCGGAAAGCTGGGCAAAGCCGTATAACGGATCGCGCCAGCTGGATGTCTCTCCAAATTATTATCACGTGCCGGCGGCCGCCGGTGTGAATTCCGACATTATCGATCTGGCAAAATGGATGCAGGCGCAAATGGGGCAGGCACCCCGCGTCCTGACTCCTGCCGAACTGCAAACGCTGCATACGCCGCGTATCGGCACCCGCCGCGTATATGGCAATAGCGAGATGGGACGGGCGCTGGCATCGCCCGCTTATGGTTTGGGCTGGCGCAGTTTCGTTTACGATGACGAATCTCTGGTGGGACATAGCGGCGCGGTCAACGGATACCGGGCATCGGTCATGTTCGATCCGGCGCGCAGGACGGGCATCGTCATGCTGTGGAATTCGCAAAGCGCCCGGCCGTTCCGGCTGCAGTTGGAACTGTTCGACATGTACCGGAGCCGTGAAAGCCGGAACTGGCTGCAACTGAAAAAAGTGCCGCAAATTGCGGCTGCTCAAGATGGTGTAGCCAACGCCCAATCCGATTGACCCGCTGTAAAGCGGCATGCATAAACGGCCCCTGCAAAACCGGAGCCTCGTCATGACCATCATTCTTCATCACTTGCGCTATTCGCGTTCCACCCGCATCATCTGGCTGTTGGAAGAAATGGGCATCGCATACGAACTGGTGCAGCATGACCGCAACCCCAAAACCAATCGCGCGCAGAACGATCTTGCCGCCATCCACCCGCTGTCCAAGGCGCCGACCGTGATCGTTGATGGCAAGACAATGGTCGAAAGCGGGGCGATCATCGAATATCTGATCGAAAAACACGGTGACGGCGATCTGGCACCGCGCCCGTCGAACGAACACCGCGCCGATTATCTCGAATGGCTGCATTTTGCCGAGGGTACGATGGCGATGCCGATCATCCTGACATTATTGGCGCCGCGCTTTGGCGGCCTTGGCGATATATTGGGCGGCTTTCTGGGTGCGGAAGTCACCAAATTGCTCGACTATGCTGATCGCCATATGGAAGATCGCGATTTCGTGGTGGGCGACGGTTTTACCGGCGCGGATATCAACCTTGCCTATATCGTTGAAGTTTCGAATGCGGGCCGTTTGCTGGAAACGCGCCCCAATTTGAAAGCTTATCTGGACCGGATGCAGGCGCGCGAAATGTACAAAAAAGCCATTGAAATTGGCGGGCCAGTCATATCGCGCATGATTCGCAACAAAGAATAATCTTGTATAATATGCGGTATTACGAAACTTCAAAGACCGCGCTTCTGGCATTGTGTGCCGTCATGGCATTTGCCGGAAATTCGTTGCTCAGCCGTGCCGCCTTGGTGGACGGCGGTATAGACTGGGCCTCTTTCACCGCCGTGCGGCTGATATCGGGTGCGGTCATGCTGGCTCTGCTTCTGGGCATGCGCCACGGCAACGCGATATGGCCCAAACGTGCCAGTTTGGGCGGTATAGCGTCGCTGTTCGCATATGGCGCATTGTTCACACTCGCATATGTAAACCTGACCACGGCGACCGGCGCGTTGATCCTGTTTTCGACCGTGCAGATAACCATGCAGGCAATCGCTCTGCTACGCGGCGACCGCCCGGGCATGCTGCAATGGTGCGGAATGGTCCTGGCGCTTGCGGGTCTGGTCTGGCTTCTGCTGCCCGGCCTAGCCGCGCCGCCATTGATTCCCAGCACCATCATGGCAGCTGCTGGGATATCGTGGGGGATATACAGCTGGGTAGGACGCAGCGCCGGTGATGCCGCTCTTTCGACCGCGCGCAATTTCATCGGCGCCGCCGCGCTGGCGCTGCTTCTGCTGTTTTGGGTGCCTGCATGGCCGAACGGTCAGGGTATCGCGCTGGCGCTGGTATCGGGCATGGTGACGTCCGCGCTCGGTTATATCGTGTGGTATGCACTCTTGCCGCGGATCGGCGTGGTGACGGCGGGCGCGGTCCAGCTTTCGGTGCCGGCTATTGCCGCGATGGGCGGGGTGCTGTTCCTGTCCGAGGTCATTTCGGCGCGGCTGGTCAGCGCGACCATACTGATTTTTGCGGGGATCGCCTTGACGCTGAAAGCCAAGGTTAAATAGCCGCATCCCTGACCACTGCCGTACCGGCCTGCCGCTGCGCTTTCAATTCCTGCTTCAAGACAACCGGATCGCGCGCGAAGACAAAACCGAAACTTACGCCGCCATCCTTGCCGATTGTCGCGTGATGCAGCTTGTGCGCTTGCACCAGCCGTTTGGCATAGCCATGCTTGGGCACCCAGCGCATGAAGCGCTGGTGGACCAGCCCGTCGTGAATGAATGCGTAAATCATGCCGTAGATCGAAATGCCCATCGCGATCCACCATAACAAGGGCGACCAGACCGCACCGACCACAAACAGCAGGATCGCAAAACTGCCGAACACAACTCCGAACAGATCGTTTTTCTCCAGCGCCTTGTCATGCGGTTCGTGATGGTCGCGGTGCCACCCCCAGCCCCAGCCGTGCATAATATATTTATGCGCCCACCACGCAAAAAATTCCATGCCAACAACGGTAGCCGCAACGACCAATATGATTTGCCATGTGTTCATCAGGGAACGTCCGTTCGCATATCCTGCTCTCGCATATATGTGTCGTGCCGCGCCGGAAGCGCCCACCAGGGCAGGCTGGGCGACAGGTGATGTTCGTGATGATAGCCGAAATGAAAGCAGCTGAAAAGCGATGCCGCTTTACCGAAATCATTGGTACGCGCATTATGGCGGTCAGAAAACCCATCGCTTTCATGCCGGTGCGGGCGATACGTGCCGAAATAGAATAATTGAAACGACGAAGCTATTGCCGGAAATCCGTATAAAAAAATGATGTTGGCGGGGGGCAGTCGTAATATCAGGTAATAGCCCAGCACGACCGTCGCTATCCAGGCCATCGACATCCAGCCGAAATAGCGTTTCAGAAATAGCATATACCATGGCCAGAAATCATGCGGATTATCGGCGTTGAAATCGGGATCGTCTTTGCCGCCGACAAATTTGTGATGGTCGAAATGCGCGTCGCGCATGCCTTTCCAGGCAAACCCCGCATACAGGAACAGCAGCACGCCGCCAAGGATTTCCGCCAGTTTGGGCCATTTCGGACTAAGCGATCCGTGCATCGCGTCGTGCGCGACGATAAACATCCCGACCGACAGCCAGCACTGGACCGCGAAAATCAGTGGCACTAATAGCCATGCTGCACCTTCCAGCCGCAGAAAAAACATTGCCCAGATATGGATAGCCAGCCAACCAGCGAAAACGGACGCCGCCAGAAACAACCCGACCAGCGACTGGCGCATTGGCGAAGCCGCGACCATTGGACCGGATTTATTGTGTTCGGTAATCTCCATGCCCTCTATATAGCGACTGGCAGCCATTGGCACAAAGGCAAAACAGGCAATATCTGTTGCATCTTATAGAGTACATGCAAGCTGTAGTTGTTTAGCTATGCTGCATGGCAATTTTCGAATTCATAACCGTGTTTTTACCTTTTTGGTCTATTTTTCATTACGGAAAATCGTTTTGGAGAACAAAACCCATGTTTCATACATCCGTTTTTTTTCTTACGGCTTTGATTTTCGCCTCCATAGCGATCGGGATATATGGCGAGCGTTTACGGGCCCGGTGGGCTATTGCCGAGTGGAAAAGAAAGCGAGGCTATCAAAAATATAAACGAAAAGACTGGAGTTTGAAACCCTCAGTTCCAAAACAGACAGATAAGCCATTTAACGATAAGCAACATGCGGCCGAGCAGTTACAGCATGTTATGTCAGCTGTGTTTGTACCTTGCAAATTATTGAATTTTACGGAATCTCGTTTGCTTTCAAGCGTCGAGAAATATCTGGCAGAACATAACAGCAATTGGCGTGTGATGGCACAAGTCAGTTTGGGAGAAATATTGTCCAGCAAAAACAAGCAGGCATATCTTGCCATAAATTCTAAACGGGTTGATCTTTTGTTGATAGATACGAATAATATGCCCCGGCATGTGATAGAATATCAAGGAGGCGGCCATCATCAAGGTAATGCTGCAGTACGAGATGCCGTTAAAAAAGAAGCTCTGCGCCGGGCGGGAATAAACTATAGTGAAATTTGCAAGGGCGACACTCAGTCTGATGTAAAATCGCTTGTCGAAAAAATTGCACGCGATTTTCGGTTTGCGGCATAACTAAAGCAAAATCTTGCTTTCACTCGTACCAAGGCTAAAACGGTGGGTATGAGTGAACGAAAAACCCTCTACGAGAAAATATGGGATGCGCATGTGGTGGAGCAGCGTGACGATGGCACGGCGCTGATCTATATCGACCGTCATCTGGTGCACGAGGTTACCAGTCCGCAGGCGTTCGAGGGATTGCGGCTGGCGGGTCGCACGGTGCGCCGCCCCGATCTTACGCTGGCGGTGCCCGACCATAATGTTCCAACCACTCCGCGCACCGATGCGAAGGGAATGGCCATTCCGATTGCCGATCGCGACAGCGCAGCGCAATTGGAGGCGCTGGAGCGCAACGCGCCCGCATTCGGCATCCGCTATATTCGTGCCACCGACCGCGAACAGGGAATTGTCCACGTGATTGGTCCTGAACAGGGATTTACGCTGCCCGGCACTACTTTGGTGTGCGGCGACAGCCACACCGCGGCGCATGGCGCGCTGGGAGCGCTGGCATTCGGTATCGGCACGAGCGAGGTCGAGCATGTGCTGGCGACGCAGACCTTGCTGCTGAAACGCTCAAAAGCGATGGAAATTCGGGTTAAAGGTACTTTGGGTCCCGGGATCACACCAAAGGATCTAATCCTGCATATCATCGGACATATTGGCGCTGCGGGCGGCAACGGCCATGTGATCGAATATCGCGGAAAGGTGTTCGAGGACATGTCGGTCGAGGGCCGCCTGACCGTGTCCAACATGTCGATCGAAGCGGGCGCGCGCGCGGGTCTGATCGCGCCCGATAAAAAGACGTTCGTCTATCTGAAGGGCCGTCCGATGGCTCCCAAAGGCGCGGATTGGGATGCTGCGCTTGCCTATTGGCGTACGCTGCAAACGGATCAGGGTGCGGTCTTCGATACCAGCATCACTATCGATGCGGCCCAGATCGAACCGACTGTGACCTGGGGCACCAGTCCCGAAGATGTTGTGGCAATTGGCGGCACTGTACCGGACCCGATGAGCTTTGCCGACCCCGCGAAACAAGAGGCGGCGCAAAAATCGCTCGATTATATGGGACTGACTGCGGGCATGAAAATGACCGACGTGCCGGTCGCGCATATCTTTATCGGCAGCTGCACGAACAGTCGGATCGAGGATTTACGCGCCGCCGCAAAAATAGTACGCGGAAAAAAGATAGCCGCAGAGATCAAATCGGCTCTGGTTGTTCCGGGATCGGGATTGGTCAAACAGCAGGCGGAACGCGAAGGGCTCGACCGTATATTTACGGATGCCGGTTTCGAATGGCGGGAGCCGGGCTGCTCCGCATGTCTGGGGATGAATCCCGACAAGGTTCCTCCGGGCGAGCGCTGCGCGTCCACATCGAACCGCAATTTCGTGGGGCGACAGGGACCGGGTGCACGCACGCATCTCGTTTCCCCTTCCATGGCGGCTGCCGCGGCAGTGACCGGAACACTGACAGACGTGAGACAATTGGGTTAGGACAGACATATGAGCGACGACAAAAAGAAATTATCGGATGCGGCCAAAATCGGCGCAGCGGCCATCGGCTCTGCGGCACTGGCCGCTGCCTTGCTATACGCCAATAAACATCGCAATGCGGATGAAACCGCCGCAAGTAAGCCCAAGCGAAACACCCCGCAACCTGAGTCGGACTAGCATATGAAACCGATCAGCAAAGTATTTGGCCGCGCTATTCCCTTCGGCCGGAAAAATGTCGATACCGATGTGATCATTCCGGCCCGGTGGCTGAAAACTATCACCCGCGAAGGTCTGGGGCAGGGCGCTTTCGAAACCGTCCGGAGCGAACAAGGCAATTTATTCGGCGATCCCCAATATGCGGGGGCGCCGATATTGATAGCGGGCGACAATTTTGGCTGCGGCTCCAGCCGCGAACATGCCGCATGGGCATTGCTTGATATGGGTATTACCGCAGTTATCGCGCCCAGCTTTTCCGATATTTTCAGCAGCAACGCGTTCAAAAACGGCATTTTGATCGTTGCATTACCACAGGTCGCGATCGATCGCCTGATGGAAGTCGCCAAAACCGATCCGATCGATATCGATCTCGACAGCCAGAGCGTGACCACGCCTTTTCAGGACCGGTTCGCGTTCGCCATCGATCCGTTCCGCAAGAAATGCTTGCAAAACGGGCTCGACGAGATCGACATGACCATGGAACAAGGCGATGCGATTGCCACATACGAACGGGGATTGTCCGCCGACAAACCGTGGCAGCAACCGCGCGCGCTCTAACTTCTCGTTTAATCGTTTGCTTAATCTGTTGGCTTGGGCATGCCGCGCGTGTTAGTCCAAGCCTAAATCAAGAAACACGGATAGGAGATATTCTGATGCGCGCATTGCTGTCGAAAGAAGTTGGCGGTCCTGAAACTTTGGCAATGACCGAGGTGGATTCTCCCTCCCCTGGCGCGGGTGAATTGCTGGTGTACGTAAAGGCCTGCTCAATCAACTTTCCCGATGCGCTGATCATCAAGGACATGTACCAGCTGCGCCCGCCGCGTCCTTTTGCACCGGGCAGCGAGATTTCCGGTGTCGTGGAAGCTATCGGCGATGGCGTGACCGATTTCAAAATCGGCGACCGCGTCATCGCTGGAACCGGTTTCGGGGGACTGGTCGAGAAAAAGACCGTAGCTGCTACGGGTGCCTATCATCTGCCGGACGAATTCAGTTTTGAACAGGGCGCATCGTTGCTGATGACCTATGGCACCTCGATCCATGCGCTGAAAGACCGCGGACATATCAAACAAGGCGATACGTTGCTTATACTCGGCGCAGCGGGAGGTGTCGGCCTGGCTGCGGTCGAACTGGGCAAAGCCTATGGTGCGCGCGTGGTTGCGGCTGTTTCCAGCGAAGCCAAGGCCAAAGCGGCAAAGGCGGCGGGCGCGGACGAAACGGTGATCTACGACCGACAGCCTTTCGACAAGGAGCAATCCAAGGCGCTGAGCCAGAAGTTCAAGGATGCCGTGGGTCCAGAGGGTGCCGATATCATCTATGACGCCGTGGGCGGCGATTATAGCGAACCCGCGGTACGTTCGATCGCATGGGAAGGGCGCTTTCTGGTGGTGGGTTTCCCGGCCGGTATCGCCAGGCTGCCGCTGAACCTCACGCTGCTGAAAAGCTGCGATGTGTGCGGCGTTTTCTGGGGTGCGTACGCCGCTCGCGATCCCAAAGGCAATGCTGCCAATATCGCCGAGTTGTTCGATTTGTGGAAAGCGGGCAAAATCAGCCCGATGATTTCCGAAACCTTTGCGTTCGAGGATGCCGGCAAAGCCATTGCCAAACTCGCCAACCGCGATGCGATCGGTAAACTTGTAGTGAAAATGTAGCGCGACACAAGCCAGGTTTCGCTCTTCCGAAATCCGATATGCGCTTTCACCTTGCGCCTGTCCGTACGGCGTTCTATTTTGAATGCCTATAGTCCCCACAATAAAGAAAGTCCGACTATGTCCGATATGAATGACCGCGAACGCGCTTTCGAAAACAGGTTCGCCCGCGATGCCGAAGTTCAGTTTCGCGTGTGTGCGCGGCGTAACAAACTGGTCGGACACTGGGCGGCGGCAAAGATGAACCTGACGGCCGAAGAAACCGACGCCTATGCCAAATCGGTAGTCGCTGCCGATTTCGAGGAAGCGGGCGACGAGGACGTATTGCGCAAACTGCTCGGCGACCTCACTTCTGCAGGGGTGGAGGTGGACGAAGCCGCGATCCGCGCGGCGATGGATGAAAAGATGATTGAGGCGCGCAGACAGTATATGGAAGAAAACGGGTAAACCGATGGCTATGAGCGCACGGGAAATCGAAGACATGATCGTGGCGGCTATCCCCGATGCGAAAGTCGAAATAACCGATCTAGCCGGTGATGGCGACCATTATGCGGCGCATGTCATATCGGACAGTTTCAAGAGCCTCAGCCGCATTAATCAGCATAAGGCCGTATATGCAGCCTTGGACGGGAAAATGGGCGGCATATTGCATGCCTTGCAACTCACCACCGCCATTCCCAAATAGGGGGCAACAGCAATTTCAACAGGGTCAGGAGTTTTCGGCCATGAATGACGCCGCATCCACAAAAATATCCGAACTTGTCGGCAAGAACGACGTTCTTCTTTTCATGAAAGGCACGCCGCTTTTCCCCCAGTGCGGCTTTTCCAGCCGGGCCATCGCCATACTCGACCATCTGGGCGTAGCGTATGACAGCGTCGACGTACTGCAAGATATGGAAGTCCGTCAGGGCATCAAGACGTTTTCGGACTGGCCCACCATTCCGCAACTCTATGTCAAGGGAGAGTTTGTCGGTGGAAGCGATATCATGATGGAAATGTTCGAAGCGGGTGAATTGGCAACGCTTATGGAAGAAAAAGGCGTCGCCAAGGCTGAGACCTGACTTGGGCACCGCAATCATAGCAAATATAAAAAAAGCCGGGCGCAATGTCCGGCTTTTTTATGGGGGTAATGAAAGTTGCTGCGAGCCCGGAAGAGGCTGGGTAGCTAAGGGACCAGAAAAGCTACCAAGCCTCTCATCCGGCGAAACCTGCAGGAGTGCATATATCAAAGCATCAACCATGCCAGTTTTATTAAATCGATACATTTCAGAAATTTAGATGGTTGTGCAGGTTTAATCTTTGCACCGCGTGTAAACAATCCCGACATAGTGGCCCGGTTCTTTACACATCATAGCTTGGCAGTGCGCATGCATTGCGCCAAGGTCGCAGCATGAAAAATCTCTCCAACACCCCCGCATTTGATCCTATCACAGGCCAGAAGCTTGCCCCTGCCATCGATGCGGCAACGGTGGTGATCTTTCGCAATGGCGGAACCGGACAGCCGCCCGAGTTGCTGATGGTTGTAAGGTCGGCGAAAATGGCTTTCGCGGCCGGTGCTGCCGTCTTTCCGGGCGGCCGCATTGATCAGGCCGATGTCGAATTTGCCCGTGCGCTGGGGCATGGAGAGAATGCGAACGAGGCGGCGGCGCGGCTGGCGGCCATCCGCGAAACGATCGAAGAAACGGGTCTGGCAATCGGTTTTAGGCAAGTCCCGCACGAAGCGATATTGAGCAATGCCCGCGCCAGGTTGCATGCCGGTGATACATTGCAACAACTCTGCGACGACTATAGCTGGGATCCCGATCTCGATGCGCTCATCCCTTTTGCCCGCTGGCGCCCGTCTTTTGTGGAGGCGCGCATATTCGACACACGTTTCTATCTCGCGAACGCTGGAGCAGGGCGTGACACGGTCTTGGTGGACGAAACCGAAAACCGTCAGCTGTTCTGGGCGAGTGCGCTGTCGGTGCTGACGCGCGCAGATGCGCAAGAACTGAAGGTCATATTCCCAACGCGCCGCAATCTCGAGCGGCTGGCCCAATTTGCCTCTTTCGACGACGCTTGCGCTCATGCCGCAAAAATTCCGGTCCGCACCATTACGCCGTATATCGAGGAGCGCGACGGAGAACAGCATCTGTGTGTGCCCGAGGGAATCGGCTATCCAGTGACGTCTGAGCTCATGGAACGTGCAGTGCGCGGGTGAGGTGATGCGTTGGAACTTCGGCATCACTTAAAGGGGGCCCAATAGACATGCGAAATCGCTCTTCGAACGTGAGGTGATGACGACAAAGGATGGTATCGAGGAAGCGACAGCTTCAGTTATTAACTTGCATTCGTTTCGGAAGACTATTTTTTCGCTGCTACGGAACAAGTGACAATTAACTATGTTGACCTAACATGAACGGCACGGTCAAGCGCTGGCATGCGGAGGAGAAATATATGACGGACCATGCGGATACGCAGTTACACCAAACAGTACCCATTTATGAATTCAAGCAGATGCTGGTCGACGTTATCCCCCATCTTCGCGCTTTCGGCAACAGCCTTACAGGAAATATAGATCTGGCCGATGACTTGGCTCAGGAAACGTTGATGAAAGCCTGGGTGGCGCGAGAAAGATTTCATGCTGGAACTTCGCTTAAGGCATGGTGTTTCGTAATTTTGCGAAATACTTTCATATCGCAGATGCGCCGCAAGAAATTTACCGGAGAATATAACGAGATTGCAGCCGAGCGGATTTTGTCAGCACCGGCCTCGCAGCAACATCCTCTGCACCTGTCCGACGTGCAGCGCGCTTTGCTGGAACTGCCGGATACGCAGCGCGAAGCCATCATCCTGGTCGGAGCTGGCGGTTTTTCCTATGAAGATGCCGCGCAGATTTGCGATTGCGCCGTCGGCACGATTAAAAGCCGCGTCTCTCGCGCACGCCAGATGCTGGAAGAGATACTGGATGGCGGGACTGTCAAAGCCGATAGACGAGCAGTATGTGACGCAAGCGATGCAGTGACCGATATTATGTCTGTAGTGAAACAGATCAGCCATCAGGCAATTGACGAAACCGCCCCTCCCGCCATAGCGGCATAAAACTTTCGTATACGAACTCAGAGCTCACGTATTTTTTATTCCCCTGGTGGCTTTATATATCGATATTTGCATCCTAGAAATTGGCCGAACAGCACATAACGTGGTTCGCGTTTAAATGCCCATTTTGGTTATGAGGAACAAATAGCATTACAAAACGTTTCATACGCAAGAGTTTAACCAAAGCACCGCAAGGAATATAGCGTGAACGTACAATTGGAACGAAAAGGACAAGAGCGGAGCGGATGCTCTTCTTTTTCCCGTTCCAGCGCACTTATATATGGTGATGCCGTATCGGAATGCCTCAATCGTGCATATGGCACAGTACCTGATGATGAAAATCCAGTTTTCAAAGGTTTGCTGGGCATTCTCGATAAAACCTCTGCCCACTGAAATTTTCGGTTTTAACGGCAAACTGTTCATTTCTTAAATAAATTATCCTGCTGGCGATTATTTTTCTATCTGGTAGAAGCACTGCCATGATAGCTACAGATCGAAATCTTGATATGTTTACTTCTGCTTTGATTAACCGATTGAAGTTTTACGCGGACATGTCTGACAAAGATGTGGCGCAAATCCAAAACATCGAAGGCACGTTGAAAAAATATTCCCGCGGTGCCGACATCATTACTGCCGGTGAGGATCTGTCAAATCTTCTGATCGTAAAATCGGGATGGGCGATACGGTATAAAACTTTTGAGGACGGGCGCCGCCAAATTCTAAATGTCCTTTTACCCGGTGATTTTTTCGATCTGCAGGTAATGGTCGCCGCTGAAGCTGACCACAGCGTTTCTGCGGTGGACGATGTCGAGGCTTTAGCCATAAAGCCTAATGTGGTGCGCGAAATGTTTACGGGAAAAGGCACTGTGCCTCTCGCATTCTGGTGGACTCAGGTGCAGGAAGAAGCATTTCTGCGTGAACAGATTGTGCGCAACGGGAGACAGACTGCGCGCGAACGCATCGGACATTTTCTTCTCGAACTTCATCGAAGAGCGCAGATAGCAAACATCTCATCGGGCGATGGGTTCAATCTTCCCTTGACCCAGGCGATGATTGCTGACGCTCTGGGCCTTACATCCATTCATACAAACCGTGTTTTACGCCAACTTGCCAAGGATGGTCTTATCGAGAAGACCCGCTCTTACGTAAAATTTCTCGATACCGACAAACTGGCTAAAATTTGCGATTTTGATCCAGCCTATTTTCATCTCGACGCTTTTAACCGGCGTCTGATAAACGCGGGCTAGCGCGCCAAGAAATAAACGATGGCAACTGCGATTGGCATAAGGACCAAAATCAGTATCAGCGATTTACTGAGAACGAATTTGTTATAGCCCTTTGAAGCCGCACGTGCATCGCTTTTGTTCAAATCCGGGTCCGAGATATTTCCATGATCATCGCGTCCGACATGATCGGGGTGTACGTCTTTGCCGTGTTCTTGGTGCGGCGTAGTCGAGTTCGGAGTATTGGTGGGTTGGGTCATGCGCTATCAACTCCTGCACCGCCCGGCAGTTCCATAAGGGGCAATCTTTCGGCAAATATTGGACAGGCTTGAATGGAACAATAGTGGCGTATCGTCCGTAAATAGTCTGAAGCCATCACCACAAAGGAAACATATATGTTTATAGCTACCAACACTCTCGTGCTTATTGCAGATGGTGAAAAGGCCCTGTTCATGCGCAACGAAGGCGACGAGAAATATCTTAATTTGCAGGTGGAACAACGCGAAGAGCAGGACAATCCGCCGAATCGCGAACAGGCCGCCAACCGGCGCGGAAGGATGTCCGACGGAACCAACCATAAAAGCGCCGTCGAGGACACGGACTGGCACCAACTTGCAAAGGATCGCTTTGCTGCCGATATATCGGATATATTATACAAAAAAGCCCATAAAGGCGATTTCGAAAAACTGGTTATAATTGCCGATCCTTCTACCTTGGGCGAGATACGCAGCCACATTCATCAGGAAGTCAGCAACAAGGTCATTGGCGAGATTGACAAAAATCTCACCAACCATCCGATTGATAAAATCGAGCAGATGTTACAACAGCAAATGACGGAGGCAGAGTGATGACGGAAAACATGGAGGAAATAATCAGCGATCCGAAGGCGCATTTCGATACGCCCGCGCATGTTCTGAACAACGACAATCTCGATACCGCACAAAAACGCAAAATTCTCGAAAGTTGGCATGAGGATGCCGAGGCTCTTGAGAGGGCTAAGGACGAAAATATGTCCGGAGGCGAAAACTCATGGCTTCAGGAAGTAAACGAAGCGCTCGAGAAACTTTGAAATTAAAAATACGTATTCCAAAAAAAAGGGGCAGCGCGAAACGCTGCCCCTTTTTTGATATGACTGTATTCAGTTCTGTTTGACCAGTTCGGCTTTTTTGCGTGTGTCAAAGCGTTCGCCCAGAGAATTGGCTTTTTCTTTACTCAAATCTTTGGCCGCGGCCTTGAATATCTCGTTTTCTTCTTCCTCGATATGATGTTCGTAGCGGTGCTTGAGCTTTTTGAACGTTACAAGCCAACCTGAGCTGCTCATGTCCGTATCTTCGAGTTCCTCGATAAAGTCATCGATTTCCTTGTGCTCGGAAACCGAATGGCGTCCTTTGTCCTGCAGATCGGGGCGCTCGAGCATTTCGGCATAAAGCGATTGTTCCTCGGCATTGGCGTGCGCCGTCACTTCCTTTGCGAAAGCGTCGAAACTTTCCTGCCGTTCTGTGCTGTCGCCCTCGGTATCGGCAATTTTATCCAGCATCTCGCGATGTCGGTCATGGTCTTGTTTGAGCTTATCAAAAATATCGGGCATTTATATTCCTTCCTGTTGCCCGCATTAACGGGCTATTTCTCCAATCGTTCCCCGCCGCTTCCGTGTATTTGCAACGTAACGGCGACTACGCGCGTTGTCTGTCCGCCTGGTGAAAGATAATAACTTACACATCATAACGGAATAAAATATGCCTTTACCGGAAAATCTCGAGCAAGGACAGAAGCTGCCCGCTGGCCTGATCTATGTCAACGACGACATGCCGGGGATATCCCGGCGCAAACGCGGCAAGGGTTTTCAATATCTTGCCCCGGACGGTACGAGCGTGGATGATAAAAACCAGATCGAACGAATAAATACACTCGCGGTGCCGCCAGCCTATCAGGATGTGTGGATCTGTATGAAGCCAAACGGGCATTTACAGGCCACTGGGCATGACGAACGCCAGCGTAAACAATATCGTTATCACGAACAGTGGCAAGTTTACCGCAGCCAATTGAAATTCGATCATCTGGTTGCTTTTGCGGAAACATTGCCGCGGATTCGCAGGTGCGTGACACGCAATTTGCGCGAACCCGAGCTCGATAAGGATTTCGCGACCGCCGCGCTGGTGCGCCTGATCGACAAAGGACATTTGCGCGTGGGGAGCCGCGAGGATAACATTACCGGAGCCGTCGGCGCGACTTCGCTCAAGCATAAGAATATCAAACTGAAGGGCGGCAAAATAAAGCTGGACTATATTGCCAAAGGCGGAAAACGCGTGCGGCAACAATTGTCGGACCGAAAGCTGCTGCACACGCTGGAGCAGATCGACAATTTGCCTGGCAAAAGATTATTTCAATATCGCGGGCATGATGACAATATCTATCCGCTCGATTCCGGTGACGTAAATGAATGGCTGAAAACGGCATCGGGCGATACCGCTATATCAGCCAAGACATTTCGTACTTGGGCCGGGACTCTGGCTGCATTTGAAGCCGCACAAAGCGACGACAAAGTGACGATCAAGTCCATGTGCGAAGCGGCCGCCAGTGCGCTTCGCAACACACCGGCGATTTGCCGGGGCAGTTATGTGCATCCCGTAGTCATCGATCTTGCGGAACTCGAGCCAAAGGAACGGTTGAAAATTTCGGCCAAAACAATAAAAACGATATCCGGTCTTACCAACGCGGAGACCCAGCTATTGAATTTTCTGCAGCACAACTGAGAAATATCACGAGCAAGGAGAAAAATATGGACGCCGTGAAAATCCATCGCGAAATGCAAGGAGACGATATACGCCTGGTTGCGAAAGTGGCGGGAGTAGAAGGAGAAGGTGAACTGACCCTGAAATCCCAAGGCAGCGGCCTGTATATCGCCGATCATACCGGCGTACCCGATTATATGGGCGGACAAGGCATAGGATCCCGGCTGGTCGAATTCATGATTGAGAATGCCCGCGAAAACGGATATAAAGTGATTCCGCAATGTCCATTTATCGCACAAAAATGGAATGATCATCCCGAATGGTCGGATGTTATCGTCAGCCGTGATAGCCGGAAAGCCGCATCACAGGAATAGCGGCATCATAACGCGTGACGTATAAAAACGCCCCCTTGATATCATGGTCCGCCCGGCAGGACTCGAACCTGCTGCCTCAAGATTAGAAGTCTCGCGCTCTATCCAGATGAGCTACGGGCGGACATATGATCGGGCCTATTGCCCATAGCGTCCTTTCCGGCCCGTGCAAACCGCGATATTGGGGAGTATGGAGATTAACGCGAATCCGGATGGCCATAGTCCTAAAGTCATTGCCGGCTCCGATCAGCTAAGGCATTACCATTTCCGCTATTTCGATTTCGTCATGGCCGCGTTCGTGACGGTATTGCTGTTGTCGAACATCATCGGCGCGGCGAAACTGACTTATGTTTCTGTCGACGGCGCGCAATGGGTGTACGGCGCGGGCATATTATTTTTTCCGTTAGGCTACGTTATCGGCGATGTCCTTACGGAAATATATGGTTATGCCCGGGCAAGGCGCGTCATTTGGGCCGGATTTGCGGCGTTGCTGTTCATGGCTTTCATGAGCTGGGTGGTAGTCAGCCTGCCGCCCGCCGCCATATGGGAGGGGCAGCCTGCGTATGAGCAAGTCTTCGGCCAGGTGCCCCGCATCGTGTTCGCCTCTATCTTCGCGTTCTGGGCAGGAGAATTCGTCAACAGCTACGTCATGGCGCGAATGAAAGTCTGGACTGGCGGCAAAGCGCTTTGGACCCGCACGATCGGCTCCACGTTTGTCGGGCAGGGGGTCGACAGCATTCTTTTTTATCCGCTCGCCTTTTACGGGGTCTGGAACACGAATGCCGTCTTGACAGTTATGCTCACCAACTGGGGACTGAAAGTTCTGTGGGAAGTCGTGCTAACGCCGTTGACCTATGCCGTTGTCGGCTGGTTGAAAAAACATGAAGGCGTTGACGTTTATGACGAACAGACCAATTTTACACCCTTCACGACCCGTATTTGAGAAGAAACTATAATGACAGGAATCGGACCGTTTCAATCTGCAAAATTCCAGCTTGCAAAATTTACGAATCTGGAAAAAGACACGTTGCATATCATAGTGGGATTGCTGGTATTTGCGCTGGTGATTGTCGCCTTGCGGAAAAAGCCGTGGCAATTTGCTCCATTCGCTGGGGCAAGTATTGCCGCGCTTACGGGCGAGATAATTGACATATACGAACTGGCGACACTGCAAAAAATGCCATGGAATATGATTCCATGGAGTGAAAGCATTCACGATTTATGGATTACCACCATAATCCCCGCCGCGCTATTTTTACTATCCTACGCATTGCGTCCGCCTACTGAAGCTACCATGCGTTCTAGTCGCGAAATCAAATGCCCCTGAAAGTCAATCGCGAATATGGTCCGGGTGGATATTCCGGGATGCCTGGTTGTTGGTAAAGAACGGGATCGGGTCGATAATCGTGATATCGTTACGCTTCGTGAGTTCGCGTAACAACCAGTATTTGCGGCTAGCGTCCGAAATCACCAACACGCGCTTGCCTTTGTCGCTTACGCTGTCGAGTAATGTCATGACTTTCCCGACGGCAGCGCTGTTGGTGGCGGCCCAACTACCGGTATCCAGATCCGCATCGAAATATTCCAGATAAGGCGCATGGGATTGGCTGACGAGCTTGTCATATGCTTCGCTATGAATGAATAACGGATCATCGCTGCGGCCTTTTACGGCGTCGCTGAACGTTTTTGCGCTTTGAGATGCGCATCCCATTGCGGCTTGCGCGCAGGGTCTTTGGAAATGGCATCCAATATCGCGTTGCGCTTTGCCGCATTCTGCGCTGACGTGTCCGATATTCCCACCAGCCGGTAGCCCAGTTCTTTCTGTAAAGAAATGATGACGTTGGTGTATTCGGGGCGAGCGATGCTGCCTTCCTCCCCCCTCTGCCCGCGGGCGTCATAGGATTTGATGGCAGCTTCTAGCTGCTCCGGCGCAATATCCATCAGCACCATGTCCGGATCGATATCGCGCACAATGGTGCGAAGGCGATCCAGAGAATATTTGTCGCTGGTGCGATGATTGCCCTGGATCGTGCCCAGAATGACGATTTCGGTCTGGGTGTCTGCGCTATTCGTCATGTCGTCGGGCAGACGCGCCGTCTTCTCTGGAGAAGGACTGCATGCCATGACGAGAGCGGCCATACCGAATACGAATAGGATATGCAAAACGGACGCGGGGGCTGCAGGATTGAATATTCTGTGTATCTGCCGCGCCATCGCAACCTCCTTGTGGTCCCCGATGCAGAGTGCCGCAATTATGGGGAGAGTGCAATGTACCGATCATGTGATGGCAAAGATTAATCCGCTATCAATCCAATCAGCAGATAGATCAATACGGGAGCACCGACACCGAAGACTATAGCCAAGGCCCACAAAATACGGACCAGAGTCACATCGATTTGCGTCCAGTTGGCTATGCCGGCGCACACCCCCATAAATTTGGCATTGGCCTTGTCGAGCCGGAATGTATTTGTCATTTTTCTATCTTTCGTGTTTCAGAGGGAAATTTTCAGATAAACAGGCTGGTCGAAGCTGCGACATCAGGGCCTAAGGCAGCACCGATACAAATTACGCTAAACGCAAATGCGGAGATCGCCGCGAGTATCGAGGACTGGAATTTGCTGAATTTGGACATTGTCTTTCCTTTCGTAAATACTGTTTAAACAAACATGCTGGCGGTCGTGGCAATATCGGGTGCCAAGGCGGCGCTGAGGCAGAGTGCGCTGAATGCCAAAGCCGATACTGCGGCAAATACGGACGATTTGAATGTTTTTAAGTTGGTCATATTGAATTCCTTTTAAATTTTGCTCTTCCATCACTCTTTGATGAAGATATTCCTTACATTGCATAAGCTGTGCCAGTTCTCATTTACTTATATACTAGAATTAGTTAGCCCGCCAATGCACATGATGAATGCCGAATGAATGCAATATCTTGGGAAAATGTGCGAACATTTGGTAATTGAATATCTGCCCTAAAATTTTGCGATATGAAATCGGCAGTTATGGCTTCTCATTATGCGGCAAAGGAGATAGGATCGCCGCGATTATGCCGCTAACTTCCCTGTCGCTCCGCCATTTTCGCAATCATGGCGACAGCCAGCTGAACGATCTCGTCCGCTTCAATATCCTGACCGGCGATAATGGTGCGGGAAAGACGAATATATTGGAAGCAATCTCGCTATTGGCACCGGGCCGGGGGATTCGGCGCGCACCGCTGACGGAGATGTCCGCGATGTCAGGCCCAGGCGGGTTCGCGATTTCGGCACAAATGGATGCAGGCACAGGCGAGGCCATAAAAATCGGCACCGGAGTCACGTCCGATGCGCCCGAACGGCGTAAGGTGCGCGTCAATGGCGCAACGGCAAGCGCGAACAGTCTGGCCGAGTGGCTGTCCGTCATATGGCTTACGCCGGCAATGGATCGGATATTCATGGAAAGTGCGGGTGAGCGGCGGCGTTTTGTTGATCGACTGGTACTTGCGCTCGATCCGTTACACGCTCGGCATGTCTCGCGCTACGAACTGGCGGTACGCGAACGCAACAGGCTGTTATCCAACGATAGCATGCCCGATGCCGCATGGCTGGATTCCATTGAAACGAGAATGTCCGAATACGCGATCCTTGTCGCCGAGGCGCGCGCAGATATGTTGGTGCGTCTGAATGCCGAACTTGAAAGCGAGCAAGACGGTGTGTTTGCAAAGCCTGTGCTGGGAATGGCATCGCTAATTCAGGCCAATCGGGCAGGGATGCGGCAGATATGGCGCAATGCGCGTCGGCGCGACCGACAGGCGAAGCGTACATTGGATGGCCCGCACCGCGACGATTTGCTGGTGACGATGCAGCAAAAGTCGCAACCGGCGGCGCTATGTTCGACCGGCGAACAAAAAGCGATGCTGATTGCGATGATTTTGGCTCATTCAGCCCTGGTCGAGCGCGCAACGGGTACGGCGCCCATACTCCTGCTCGACGAAATCGCCGCACATCTCGATCCCCTGCGCCGCAATGCTTTATATGCCACACTGGCGGACCGCAACGGCCAAGTTTGGATGACGGGTACCGATGCCGGACTGTTTTCAGGTATCCAAGCCCCGCGGCATTTTGTCCTTGCCAATGGTGCGATTGCTTTGCCGGACTGAATTATGTGCTTCCAATGCGGATGCCGCTTAGTGCACGGTGCCGATGCTCTGTTCGATGGACAAGACAATGATCATCCGCTCGATTTGCCGCCAGTGGCTGAATGTCAGCTGGTTACCGATAGACCGCGCGGCGTCGGCGCGTTCCGCCGCTTCAATACCGGCATCGCGCCCGAACATTTTGATAAGCGCATCGGCATCATCATAGGCGGCACGCGAGGTCATGATCGGCAGGTGGGGAGCGAGTGTCATCGATGGTTCCTGTGTTTTGCGCATTTCTATTCGTGCCTTAGGATAGCGCACCATTATGGAGGAACCCTCAACCCGGATGGTTTATTTGCGGTTAAACCTTGCATGGTCTGCAACTCATGAATTACAGAATATGGTGGCGAAACCGGCCGCAAGATGGTATAAGCCGCTGATGGATAAACAGGCTCCACCCTCCGTTCCGAAAACCCCTGTAGCGGGCGGATTTTTCATGTTTCTCGGCGCGATTGCCGGCGCATTTATCGGCGGCTATATGGGCCAGCCCGTGATCGGTCTGCTTACCGGCTTTGCCGCGGGTGCCGCGGGTGCGGCTGCGGTATGGTTTTTCGACCGTCGCCGCGATTAAAGGCCATTATTCAGTTCGCTGGCGACGATGGGCGTAATATTTTTCACAATGACATCTATGCCTTTGGCATTGGGATGGACGAGATCGGGTAGCATCAGGCCGGATTGCATGACGCCGCTCTCGCGGTCGATTATGCCCTGATAAAAAAACGGATAGAGCCGCGCATTATATTCCTTCGCCAGATCGGGATAGAGAGTGTCGAACGCTTCGACGTACTGGCTGCCCAGATTGGGCGCAGCCGCCATACCTGTCAGTATGGCGGGAATACCGCGTTCATTAAGCTCTTTCAGCATCGCGGCCATATTGGCGCGGGTTTCTTCCGGTTGAATGCCGCGCAGCATGTCGTTGCCGCCCAGTCCGATCATCACCAGGTCCGGCTTGCGCTTGGCCCCGTCCAGCGCAAAACTGAACCGTTCCCGCCCTGTCGCGGTGGTATCGCCCGATACGCCCGCGCCGATTACACGCGCATTGATACCGGCACGGCGCAGCCCCTTTTCCAGATCATAAGGCAGGCTTTCATTCTGTTTGAGACCATAACCCGCGTAAAGACTGTCGCCAAAAGCCAGCACCAGCTTTTCCGGCTTTTGGTCAAGTCCGGCAGACTCGGCCTCCGGCGATGTCACATCTGCCGATCGGGTGGGCACATCCGCCTGACCGGTGGCGTTTTCCGCGCCGCTGCATGCAGCCAATGCGAAGAGCGCCCCATAGACAAACAGGCGGAGCGCCCCATATAGATTGCTGGCCGAAACTCTTTTAACCATTACGGATTTCCTATTTCATGCACGGTACGACGCCAATTGCCGACAATATTGTCATTCATGCCCGCAATGTCACGCTTTCTTTGGGCGCAAAAGAGGCTCCTACGCAAATATTGAAAGGAATCAATCTGGATATCGAGCGCGGAGCGAGCGTCGCCTTACTGGGACCGTCCGGTTCGGGAAAATCCTCGCTCATGGCAATTTTGTCGGGACTGGAGCGAGCTTCAAGCGGTGAAGTAAAAGTTGCCGGAATGGATTTCGGACCAATGGACGAGGACGCGCTCGCCACCGCACGGCGCGGACAGATCGGCATTATCCTGCAGGCATTTCATCTTTTGCCGACCATGACCGCGCATGAGAATGTTTCGGTTCCCCTGGAAATTGAGGGCAAGAGCGATGCGTTCACCATTGCCGAGAAAGAGCTGGCGGCGGTGGGGCTCGGCCATCGTATCACCCACTATCCCGCGCAGCTTTCCGGCGGCGAACAGCAGCGCGTGGCCATTGCCCGCGCGATGGCGCCGCGTCCCGACATCATCTTTGCCGACGAGCCGACTGGCAATCTCGACGGCAAGACGGGCGAAACAATTATCGAGTTGCTGTTCGCGCGGCAAAAGGAAACGGGTGCAACCTTGCTGATGATTACGCATGACCCCGAACTTGCGACCAAATGCGACCGGATTATCGAGATGCGCGATGGCGATATCGTGTCCGACAGCGCACACGTTTCGGCATGAACACACCTATGCAATGGTCGCAGATTTGGGGTATCGCGCGCCGCGACCTGAACGGCCGATTTCGCGGCCTACGTCTGCTGGTCATCTGCCTGTTCTTGGGAGTGGCCACGCTGGCGACGATCGGCAGTCTGACATCCGCAATTACAGATGAACTGTCCAGCCGGGGGCAGGTCATATTGGGCGGCGATATCGAAATCGCGATGTCGCAGCGCATGGCGAGCGAGGCGGAGCAGGACGCATTTCGCAGGCAGGGGCAACTGTCCGAAACCGTGCGGATGCAGGCGATGGCGAACCGTGTCGGTCCGCAGAGTGCGGATACGCCCGATGCCGTACTGGCTCAACTAAAGGGCGTCGATAATGCCTATCCGCTCTATGGCGAACTGATACTCGAAAACGGCAAGGCGGCGCAGGAAATCGGGGCCAACCAGATATATGTGGGAACGGCGTTGTCCGACCGCCTCGATCTGTCTGTGGGCGATAGCCTCCGGTTCGGCGAAGCGGTATTTCGCATAGCCGGCTTGATTGCAGAGGAGCCCGACCGCTTGGGCGAAGGGTTTACGCTGGGTCCGGTGGCGCTTGTCTCTTTGCAGGGACTGGAGCGCACGAAGCTGGTTCAGCCGGGCAGCCTGTACGAAAGCAAATATCGGATCAAAACGCCCCTCGGCACCGATGTCGAACGAGTGACCGAGCGGTTCAAGACAGATTTTGCAGAATCCGGATGGGAATATAAGGATCGCGATCGCGGCGCCCCCGGGGCAACGCGCTTTATCGAGCGCATGGGGCAGTTTCTGGTTCTGGTCGGGCTGACCGCGCTCGTGGTTGCGGGAATAGGCGTGGGTAACGGCGTTGCATCTTATCTTGCCACCAAACGCGGCAGCATTGCCACGCTCAAGATATTGGGTGCGCGTTCCGGTGATATCCTGCGTATCTATATGGTGCAGATACTGGCAGTTTCCGCGCTAGCCATTTTAGTCGGATTAGCGGCGGGTATATTCCTGCCGCAACTGATCGTGTGGGCGGCGGGCGATGTTCTGCCCGTACGACCGGGGTTCGCGCTCTATCCACAGCCTCTGCTGGTCAGCGCTCTTTACGGATTGCTGATTGCGTTGATATTCGCGCTGCCGCCGCTGGCGCGCGCGCGGCTTGTGCCCCCGGCCGGTCTGTTGCGTGCGGTCGTCGATGGCAATAGCTGGCTCGACTGGAAAACATACGCGGTGGTCGCCGCAGGTGCCTTGCTGGTCGGTGCCATAGCCGTTGTCACGGCGCGCGACCCGTTGTTCAGCGCCGGGTTTCTTGCCAGTGTGCTGGCGGTTCTGGGTCTGCTCGCCCTGATCGGCTGGGCGATTGGGAAAATCGCGCGAAAGCTGCCGCGCCCACGGCAGCCACTGGTGCGGCTGGCGCTCACCAACCTGCATCGTCCTGGATCGCAAACGGGACAGTTGGTGGTCGCACTTGGCCTGGGTCTCATGCTATTCGTGACCTTGGCCGCGATCCAGACCAGCCTGAATAATGAGATCGAACGTACCATACCGGCAGAGGCCCCGAATCTGTTCGTGCTGGATGTGCCGGTCAAGGAGCGGCAGACTTTCCTCGACACCGTCACACGCGCGGCACCAGGTGCCCGGATCAATACCGTGCCCGCTTTGCGCGGCACGATTACTGAGTATGCGGGACAGCGCGTTTCGGAACTTGAGGATATCCCCGACAATGCGTGGGTGCTGCGCGGCGAACGCGGGCTGACCTACAGCGACGTGCTGCCCGAAGGCAGCGAACTTGCGGAAGGTACGTGGTGGCCCAAGGATTATGACGGACCACCGCTCGTGTCCGTCGATGTTGAAATGGCCCAATCGCTGGATCTGAAAATCGGCGACCCGCTGACCGTCAGCCTGCTCGGCCGCGAATTCACCGCGCGGGTCAAATCTTTTCGCCAGATTAACTGGGACACGATGGGTTTCAACTATGTCATGGTTTTCTCCCCCAATACCCTGCGCGACGCTCCGCATAATCTGGCTGCGACGATCACAATGGACGGGGCGCAGGAGCGCGGCGTATCGCGCGCATTGCTTGCTATTTTCCCGTCAGTATCGGTGATTGAGGTCAAGCAGGTGATCGGACAGGTGCAGACCATATTGACCCAGATGGCCAGTGCCATCGCCGCGGCGGCATCGATCGCGATCCTGTCGGGTATTGCGGTGCTGATCGGCGCGATTGCGGCCTCGCGGCAGTCGCGCATCTATGACAGCGTGATTTTGAAGACGCTGGGCGCTACGCGGCGGCAGATATTGTCGGCACAAGCGCTGGAATACGGTGTTCTGGCATTATTGCTCGCCTCGGTCGCGCTTGCACTGGGGCTGTTCGCGGCATGGTATGTCATCGTCCAGATTTTTGAATTCGGCTGGGCTCCCGACTGGAGGATCGTTCTTACTATGCTGGGCGGCGGCGCATTGTTGACGCTGGTGCTGGGAACGATCGGTTCGCTGCCGGTATTGGCGGCACGGCCCGCGCAGGCGCTCAGGAGCCTTTGAGACGGTTTGACAGGGGTGCCGAGATAATCAGCTGCAACTGGTGATAGATCAAGGCGGGCAATATGACCGATCCGGCTTGCGGCGCGGCGAACAGGATCGCAGCTAGCGGGGCTCCGGTGGCGATACTTTTATGCGATCCTGCGAATAGCAATGCAATATGATCGGGTCGCGGCAATCTGAGCAGTTTGCCAAGAAACCAGCTTCCGCCGAAACCGAAAGCCAGCAACAGCAGAATGAAGGTGCACATGACCAGGAATTCGGTCAGGTCCACCGTCTGCCACAGGCCGCTGACGACCGATGCGCTGAAAGCGACATAAACGGCAATCGCGATCGCGCTCTTGTCCATAAAGCCGAGCAGAACCTTACGTTGCATCGCCCATGCCCCCAGCCAGCCTTGCGTCAGTTGCCCCAGCGTAAAGGGCAACAGCAATATCGCCGCGATTTTTATGGCGACATCCCATCCGATAGAGCCGCCGCCGGATGTTCCGATTAGGATCAGCACAAGCAGCGGTGTCACGAAGATCGCGGCCAGATTGCACAGGGCGGAGGCCATGACCGATGCGGCGACATTGCCGCCTGCCAGCGAGCTGTAGCTGATCGCCGATTGCACGGTGCTGGGCAGGATCGTCAGATAGACGAGACCGGTCACCAAAGCGGCCGGGAGCAGGGGACGGGCCAGCGGACCCACGATCTGTCCGGCCAGCGGCATGGCCGCGAAGATGAACAGGAATATAACGAGTTGCAGCCGCCAGTTGCGCACGGCGGTGAGCACATCGGCGCGCGGCAGACGCAGTCCGTGCAGAAAGAACAATAAGAAAATCGCAGCCGAAGATATCATGTTCGCCCATTCCACCGCACCGCCGCGCACGGGCAGCAGGCTGGCAAACACCACCGTGGCAAGCAGGATAAGAACGAATCTGTCGGGAATGAGGGATTGGAGGCGCAGCATGAATAGTCTTGCTGCAATTTAACTGGGGTTGGTGCAAGTTATTCGTTAGATACCGGGCAATGAAAGATCACGATCGCAATTGGGACAGAATTCTCGCAAATGTATGGGACGCAGTTGCGCCGCATATCGGCACCGGCAAGGTCGCTGACTATATTCCGGCACTGGCGGCAGTGGATCCCGACAAGTTCGGCATGGCGATTGCTCTGGGCGATGGCGGTGTCCAGACACTGGGAGATGCCGAAGAACTGTTTTCGGTCCAGAGCATTTCCAAGGTATTCACCCTCTCAATGGCGCTGCGCACCATTGGCGACGATATCTGGAAACGCGTGGGGCGCGAACCGTCGGGTTCCGCGTTCAACTCGATCATCCAGCTCGAACAGGAAAAGGGTATTCCGCGCAATCCGCTGATCAACGCCGGTGCGATCGTTATCACCGATCATCTGGTGCGTGACGGGGATTGCGATGCGATGATCGCAGCTCTGCTGGACCGCATTCGAAAGCTGGCCGGTGACGACCGTATCGATATCGATAGCGAAGTGGCGCGGTCGGAAGCAGACGCCGGATCGCGCAACCGCTCACTCGCCTATTTCATGCAGTCGTTCGGCAATATGGAAAATCCGGTCGAGGACACGCTGTCAGCCTATTTCCGCCATTGCGCCATCGCGATGTGTTGCAGCCAGCTTGCCCGCGCGGCCCTGTTTCTTGCATTTGACGGGTGTGATCCGGTCAGTGGCGAGCAGATCGTGACGAGCGAGCGCTGTCGCCGCATCAACGCCGTGATGATGTCGTGCGGACATTATGACAATAGCGGCGATTTTGCCTACCGCATCGGCCTGCCCGGTAAATCGGGAGTGGGCGGCGGTATCCTGGTGGTCGCGCCGGGGCGCGGGACAATTGCAACATGGTCACCCGGCTTGAACGCCGCCGGCACATCGATGGCGGGCGGGATCGCGCTGGAAGCTCTGGTGGAACAGACCGGCTGGTCAGTGTTCGGTTAACCGCAACAGCATCAGCGCCTGCCGAGCGGCGGCGAGGGGGTCTTGCTGAAACGCGGCGCAGGGGCGGGTTGTATCACGCCGTCCACCTCGACATAGGTTTGCCGCGCAGCATTGTGCGGATGATCAGGCGCTTCGGTCAGGCTGAGCACCGGTGCAAAACATATATCGCTATATTCCATCAATTCGCACCAGGTATCGCGTGTCCGCGTCAGGAACAGCGTCGTCAGCTTTTGCTTCAGCGGTTCCCAGCCTGTCGGCGCCATTTGCGCATCGAAATCGGGATCGTCATCCAGCCCCGCGCGTGTACGCAATTCGGCGTAGAATTGCGGTTCGATTGATCCGATCGAGACATATTTGCCATCCGCAGTCTCGTACGTATCATAAAAATGTGCACCGGTGTCTAGCAGGTTCACCCCGCGCTCGTCGCGCCACATGCCCTGCGCCAGAAAGCTGTACGTCATCGCGCTCAGCACGGCCGAGCCATCGGTCATGGCGCAATCGATAACCTGGCCTTCTCCGGTTTTGTGTGCCGATATTATGCCCGCTAGCATCCCGAAAGCCATCATCATCCCGCCCCCACCAAAATCGCCTACGGCATTGACGGGCGCAGTGGGTTTGTCGCCCTTGCGGCCATAGCTGTGCAACGCTCCCGACAGCGCGACATAATTGATATCGTGGCCCGCAAAGGGGGCATAGGGTCCGGTCTGGCCCCATCCGGTCATGCGGCCGTATACCAGCCGCGGATTGTCGGCGAGCAGGATGTCGGGGCCAAGGCCGAGACGTTCCATCACGCCGGGACGGAATCCCTCGATCAGACCGTCCGCCGTTTTGACGAGTTCGCGCAGCTGCGCGATATCATTCGCAACCTTCAGGTCCAGTTGCATGACTTCCCGCGAACGGTTCAATATATCCTTGGGATTGGCGGGCGTATCGGGCCTTTCGATCCGAATGACATGTGCGCCATGGTCGGCCAGCATCATCGCCGCAAACGGCCCTGGACCGATGCCCGCAATTTCCACGATCGTCAGTCCATCCAGCGCGCCCGGCATATCGTTCTCCTTTTTGCAGTCGCTAAAATCTATGCGGCGAACAAGCGGCCGTAAAGATTTTAATCATACGATTAAGGGTAACAGGGAGATCGCGTGCTGCAATAGAAAAGGGGCCCGAAAGCCCCTTTCCCAAAATTCGTTAATCGAAGTGTCTAGAATTTGTAACGGACCGAACCGCCATATGTACGGGGCTGGTTCGGATATCCGCTGATGCTTCCGGCCTGCGCAACCGACGGGAATACGGTGGTAACCCGCTGATCGTCGTTAAGGTTACGACCGTAGATCGAGAGTTCCAGACCGTTGGTAAGCTTTAAAGTCGCAGCAGCGTTGATGCTGTTGACGTCGTCACGGACATTGATGCCTTCGTTGAGCTGAACTTCGCTTTCATACTGATAATCTCCGCGCAGGATGAACAGCGTGCCATTGCCGAATTCCTGCGTATACGCGGCACCTACCGACATCGAGATATCGGGAATCCCCGCCGGCGTTTCGCCGGTGAGATCACCGACGGAGGAGTTTGGAAACGAATCGTATATGGGGTCGAGATAGGTTACCGCCATAAAGATTGTCAGCGGATCGACCGGCGTTACAGTGCCATCAAATTCGATCCCAAAAGTCGATTGCTTGCCCGCATTGGCAAGCGCAAAGCCCGTGCCGGTAAACACGTTGCTCTGGAAATCTTCGATCGTCTGATCGAATACGGCCAGGTTGAAGGCAACGCGCTCGAAACTTCCTTTCAGACCAAATTCATATACTTTTGCCTTTTCGGACTGTGCGAAGCGTGTGCCGGTTGTCAGGTTTGGCAAAGCCAGCCCCGCATTACGTATGGGCGAAGCCGGTGGGTTTGTCACTGGCGAGCCCGGAATGAAATCCGATGGGAACGGCCGTGAGTCCCGTGAAAGGTTGAAAGACGGCGCCTTGTAACCTGTTGCATAAGTGGCATAAATGTTGATATTGTCGGTTAGCTCGTACGATGCACGAATTGAAAATGACACATCATCGTCATCGGTACGGCCATCTTCCACCGCGTTCGGAAAATTCAGAAACGGCGGCAGAAATTGTAGGGGACGCAGGGCCAAAAGAGGGTTGACCGCTGCATTGGTCGCGTTGGCGGTGGCGAATGCGGAGGCGCCTGCCTGGATTTGTGCCACGACAGCTGCCGGGACGAGGGCGATATTGGCCGGTGTGGGCGCAAGACCAGTATTGGCGCGGAAAGCCGTTGCAAAAGCCTGTTGCTGCACAAGACCACGACCGATCGCGACGAAATCGAGCGATGAGAAGACATCGGTATTGACGACTGCAGAGGTCGCCCGTTTGCTATCGTCGGTATAGTTGAAACCGCCCGACAGAGTCAGCTTGTCGGTAATATCGAAATCCACCGTTCCGAATATCGAATAGGCTTTGTCGGACAAGGTGAAATTATCGTCATTCCCCTGTCCCGGCGCGCCGAACGTGCCGGTTGGGAAACCCAGCAGAGCTTCAACATTCGTGTACGCACCGCCGCTCAGCAAATTCGCATAATTGCGGAAGTCCTGACCGTAAAAGAGAGTGTTGCGAAAATCGATATCCTCGTCAAAATAATAGCCGCCCAGCAGGAAATTCAGCGGGCCATCGAAATCGGACGCAACCCGAAGTTCCTGCGTAAAGGTATCGATGGCGGTGGTCGCCGCATTTTCGCCGATGAGATCGGCGCTGGTAAAATCCGAATCCTGGTTCGTGAAACTGCGCACTTCACGATATGCGGTAATCGAGGTTAGCGTCAGCGAACCCAATTCGTAATCGATCTGCGCCGAACCGCCGTAATTCTCGATTTCATTGGTTGAGGGAAGATTATTGAAAACCCGGTAGGAAAATGGATTTTCCGGATCGATCGCACCACCCAGAGCAAAGATCGCGTTGCCAGTGGGGCCGTTGACGATATTGCCGGCAACACAGCAATTTTCGTCGATATTGTCATAATCGCCAATCAGGCGTATCTTGAGTGCGTCATTAGGTTCGAACAAAATCTGTCCGCGCACGCCCCAGCGGTCGCGATCGTTGAATTTGATACCCAAGTTGAGATCGCGGGCATATCCGTCGCGTTTGTTGATATTCCCGGACAACGCGAAAGCGATCGTATCCGTAATCGGTCCGGTGACATCGCCTTTCAGAATGCGGGTATTGAAATTGCCATAAGTGGCAGACACCGAACCGCCGAATTCAAATTGCGGTTCCTGTGTGATAATGCTGATGACACCGGCCGATGCGTTCTTTCCGAACAGAGTCGATTGTGGTCCGCGCAAAACTTCGACGCGCTGGATGTTGGGAAGATCGCCAATCTGCGCGGCAGAACGTGAACGATATACGCCATCGATAAAAACACCGACCGACGGTTCGATGCCGGGGTTGTTGGCGCCGTTACCAAAGCCGCGAATGATGAAATTGGTGTTAGCGGAACTTTGCAGCTGGCCCACAGAAAGCGAGGGAACAACCGATTGCAGATCCAGCAAATCGCGAATTTGCGCCTGTTCGATGGTATCGGCGCTGGTCACCGACACTGCGACCGGAAGTTCCTGCAAGGTCGTCTCACGCTTGCTGGCCGTGACGATGATGACATTTTTGTCAATGACACCGTCTTCATCATCAATGACTTCGTCATTTTCGTCGGCTGTATTAATTCTTGGCTGTTGCGCATATGCAGAGGTTGAAAGCATGATCGATCCCATGCCGACAGTCGACATAAGCGCAACTTTCATAAGCGGATTTATAATTTTCATGAGATATTTCCCTTCCTAAAAAAAATTATGGAACGCTGCAATCTGAACGTCCGGATATGCCGTATTTGGCATTTGTGATTTCATCTTGGACGGGACTTTATGACTTATCCCGCCCATCATGATGCAGAATAGTTTTTTCACCGCTTACCGACAATCGAAAACCCTGAAACCATAGGGATTGAGGCCGTTCTGTGATATATATACAACGTTTTCCGATGACGTTCATAACCTGACGCTACTGCAAAATACTCCTTTAATCGCAAAGCTGATAATAAAGTTTTGATACAGTGTGAAAAGGAGGCCCAGTTAAACTGATAGATTTTTCGCGACCGGGCAATAGCTTCTTCTCTTGGCCAATGATGGCCCGGCTCAATTCTTTCAATAAACCCTTAACTGACCTTTGCGCACTGTTAATGATATTGAAGCTGTATCTCTATTGGTCCGCACTAATTGCCAGAATTTTCGCAAAGTTTCAAAACATTTGCGACTGGCTTGCATACCTTTGGTGCAAGCCAGTCGACAAGGGCGTTTTAGCGGGTTAGAAAGTAGTCACTATCTTGCATGCCGAATGGCAATAATGGGAAATATGCAGTTATGAGTGAGATGCGCCTTTTTCATACTGTGGCGGAACAGATTTCCAATCTCATTGATGAAGGGGTGTTTCCTCCCGGTGTGCGTCTTCCTGGCGAGCGCGAACTGGCGGAAAAATTCGGGGTCAGCCGTGTTACCATCCGTGAAGCCGAAATCGCTTTACAGGCAGTTGGGCGCATCAAAATCAAAACGGGCTCGGGCGTCTATGTATGTGAAGAACAACCCCAAAACATGGGTGACCTGCCCGACGTCAGCGCTTTTGAATTGACCGAGGCGCGTTCTCTATTCGAATCGGAGGCAGCGGCACTTGCCGCCCAAAATATCAGCGACACAGCGCTCGATAAGCTGGATGATTTAATTCAAAAAATGTCGGCACCGGGTTTATCCGATGATGCCGTGCAAGCTGATAATGATTTTCACCTCACTATTGCCGAAGCGTCGGGCAACCGTGCCATCGTCCACACGATCAAGACTCTTTGGCGGATGCGGTCCGAGCTTCCGGAAGTCAAATCGACTTATGAGTCGGTGTGCGTAAAAGATTCGGATTATCGCGCGCAGGAACATCTCGATATCCTTGATGCGTTAAAAGCGCGCGACCCGAGTGCGGCAAGACAGGCGATGCGGCAGCATTTCCACCGTTTGATTGAGGCTATGCTGGATGCAACGGAAAAAAAGGCACTGGAAGAAGTCCGGCAACGGTCGACTGAAAGCCGGGAACGCTTCATGCCGTCCGCGCGTCTGGACTGAATAATACATATACCAATTGGTATAAGTATAGTTTTGTTTACTCAGTCCAATTGGTTTGACACTGTCTATGGGTGATGTTAGCCTCGTTATATAAAACGATAAGAGGGTAACCAATTATGCAGCTACTATCTAAGCTGATCCTTGTCACGACGGTGTTTCTGGGAAATATCGTTCCGGCGCATGCAGAAGATTATTTTGTAGAATCCCAACAGGCCTATGCGGCAGCTGCCAAGAAAGTATCGGCGGGCGACGTGATCATTCTGGCGAATGGCGAATGGAGGGATTTCGAAATCGTCCTCACCGGCAAAGGCGAGAAGGGCAAGCCCATCACGCTTACTTCCGAAGAAGCGGGTAAAGTCGTTATCACGGGCAAATCCAATTTACGCATTGGCGGGCAATATATTCTGGTAACCGGCCTGGTTTTCAAAAACGGATATAGCCCGACCAGCGAAGTCATTTCCTTTCAACGCAGCAAAGAAGATCTTGCGTCAAACAGCCGGGTGACACAAGTCGTTATCGATAATTTCAGCAAGCCCAACCGCTACGAAAGCGATTACTGGGTTGGCATGTATGGCAAGAATAACCGCTTCGATCACAATTATCTCGTCGGCAAAAGCAATCAGGGCGTTACGGTCGCGGTCCGACTCGACACAGAGGAAAGTCAGAAAAACTATCATCGTATCGACCATAATTATTTTGGCCCGCGTCCTGTCCTGGGTTCGAATGGCGGAGAAACGATCCGCGTGGGGACAAGCCAATATGCCGAGACCGATTCCTACACCACCATAGACAATAATTATTTCGAACGGTGCGACGGGGAGATCGAGATTATCTCGATCAAATCCGGCCGCAATATTGTTCGCGAAAATGTCTTTCATGAATCGCGTGGTGCACTGACTTTGCGCCACGGCGACAATAATCTGGTCGAGCGCAATATTTTCTTCGGGAAAGGCAAGGACCATACCGGCGGCGTTCGCGTGATCAATCGCGGGCAGACGGTGCGTGCCAATTATATGGAAGGGTTGCGCGGCACCGGGTTCGCCAGCGCGCTGACAGTCATGAATGGTGTGCCCAATTCACCCGCCAACCGGTATGTACAGGTTTCGGACGCGTTGATTGAAAACAACACGGTGGTTGACACCGCGCTGATCGAACTGGCGGCAGGCAGCGATGCGGAGCGTTCGGCGACGCCGACCGACAGCCGCTTTGCGAATAACCTGATTGCGGCAGCGGGCGAAGACATCGTCATCAAGGCGCAGGACGATATCAGCGGCATCACGTTCGCAGGCAATATATTGGCATTTGGCCGAAGCGCGCAGCCGATTGCGGGTATCGAAATGCGTGCGATACCAATGAAGCGCGCCGAAAACGGTCTGCTTTATCCCGAAGATAACGTTTTGACGGTCGGCGCGCCGCGCGACCTGAAGCCTGTTTCGCGCGATGCCGTCGGACCCAATTGGTATGCCAAGCCCGATAATGCCAGTCGTTTCGGCCGCGGAGAAAAGATAATTGTTCTGCCCGGAGAAGACACGTTGCCAGAGGCTTTTGCAACGGCCCGGTCAGGAGATACACTGATGCTCCAACCCGGAGAGTACAGGGTGGATAGGACTATGGTTGTGGACAAGGCCGTGACAGTCGCAGCGGCGGGAAAAAGCGGCAAACCTGTCACAATCCGTTTTTCTCGGCCTGCATTGTTCGAAATTTTCGAAGGCGGCAATCTGCGTCTCGATGGCGTACAGATAAGCGGAGCAGATGCCCCCGATTCAGTCGGCAACGCGGTTATCCGTACCAGCATTTATCCCATGCTCGCCAATTTCGAGATCGAACTGCACGATGTCCGCGTAAAAGACCTGAATATCAATAACAGTTTCAACGTGATTGCGCTCGGCAAGGGCAGTTTTGCTGACAAGATCGAAATCGTCGCCAGCGAATTCGTCAATATCTCCGGTTCCGTCATACAGGCAGTGGGCGAGAATGACGACTATGGACGCTATAATGCGGAATATGTGAAGATCCATAATTCCTCATTCGCTGATATTGGCGAGGAAATCGTCGCGCTCTATCGCGGGGGCACTGATGAAAGTACATTCGGTCCGCATATGTGGCTAGGAGGCTCCCGCATTGCGAAGTCGGGTAAAAGCAAGAAAAACAAAACCGGTGCATCCTTTTTTCTGCACGGCGTCCAGGATACGCGCATTATACACAACGTATTTGCTGATTCCGCTCCGATCGTGATTCAGCATAGTGCAGGTGAACCTGCTACATGCGTCGCCCAAAACAGTTTTGCCGACACGCCTGAGATGAAATTGAAAGAGCTTGTCTATCAAGGCGCGTTTCGTCTTCAGGAAAATTGTATGTGGCCCGCAAAGGATGCGGCAACATGAAATTCCTGATACTTGCATGTGCAGGCATTGCGGCCGGGTTATCGGCAATTCCGGCAGCCGCCGCGCCCGCCATGCAGAGCGATACGGCCGAGCAGATAATGCCTCCGCTCTACACAGCCGAAGTAATGCGCGCGCAGCGTTTCGTGGACGATATGATGCAGGCAGGAATACTTGTTCCCACGCCTAAGGATCCCGGTGGCGGCTACACCCACGAGCAGCATAAACGCAATTACAAGGCGATGTACGAGGCCGGGCAGCTTTATCGCCTGACGAAAGATGAAAAATACGCAGTCTATGTGCGCGACATGCTGCTGGCTTATGCCGATCTTTATCCCAAACTTGGCCCGCACCCGGCGCGCAACAAACAGCAATATGGCAAACTGTTTTGGCAGAACCTGAACGATTCCGTCTGGCTCGTATACGCGATCCAGGGTTATGAGCAGATACGAGGTACGCTCTCTTACGAGGACCGTGCGCGCATCGATAATAATGTATTTCGTGCGGCGGCCACATTCCTTTTAGAAGAGTCGAGCGAAACCTTCAACCGTATTCATAACCATGCCACCTGGGCCACAGCGGGTGTCGGCATAACCGGTTTCGTATTGGGTGATCAGGATCTTGTGGAACGCGCTTTGCTGGGATCGGCGAAAGAGGGCAAAAGCGGTTTTCTGCGCCAGACCGACCTGCTTTTCTCGCCCGACGGCTATTATGCCGAAGGCCCGTATTACCAGCGCTATGCATTGCTGCCATTCGTTGTGTTCGCGCGCAAAATCGATGAATATACACCCGAACGAAAGATATTCGAACGCCGGGACGGCATCTTGCTGAAAGCGATACGAACTACAATCCAGCTTACTTATGACGGCTATTTCTTTCCGTTCAACGACGCGATCAAGGACAAGAGCCTGAATACGGATGAGCTGTATCAGGGCGTGGCCATTGCCTATGCCAAGACCGCTGATCCCGGCTTCCTTTCGGTTGCAAACCGCCAGGGCCGAACTATCCTGACCGATGATGGGCTGCGAGTTGCGCGCGACCTGAATGCTGGCAAGGCCCAGCCGTTCGATTTCACTTCGACGCTGCTTCGCGATGGACCTGACGGGGACATGGGCGCTGTTGCGATCATGCGCAAAGGCGACAGCCAGTCCGGTCAGGCCGTGATCGCTAAGAACAGTTCGCAAGGCATGGGCCATGGCCATTTCGATAAACTGAGTTGGCAATATTATGACAATGGCCAGGAAATCGTAACCGATTATGGTGCGGCGCGTTTCCTCAATATCGTCGCTAAAGAGGGCGGCCAGTATCTGCCCGAAAACGAAAGCTGGGCCAAGCAGAGTATTGCGCATAACACGCTCGTGGTGGACGGGAAAAGCCATTTTGACGGTGATGCGGATATCGCCGACAGATATGCGCCCAAGCAACTCTATTTTGATGCCGGTAAAAATCTGCAAGTGAGCAGCGCGCGAATAGATACTGCATATCCCGGCGTCGGCATGACGCGCACCTTAGCGATGATGGACGTGCCCGGTCTGGAGCATCCGGTCATAGCCGATATCCTGCGGGTCTCTTCCGCAGCGATGCACCAGTATGATTTTCCGTTACATTATCAGGGTCATATTATGCGCGCGCCTGGTTCGCTGAAGCAATTTGTGGACCAGCGACCCGTGCTGGGAGACGCCAGCGGATATCAGCATATCTGGGTCGATGCGCGCGGCGTTGTTGGCAATCGCCAAGCACTGCTGACCTGGATATTGGGCAACCGTTTTTACACATGGCGTTGGGTGCCGCAACAGGGGGCCGAGCTGATTCTCGCCGAAAGCGGCGCCAATGATCCATTGTTCAACCTGCGCCGCGAACCGATGGTGATCCAGAGGGTAAAAGCTTCTGGCGATACGGTCTTTGCCGGGATACTAGAAACCCATGGCCGCTACGATGGTGCGGCCGAACAGACGGTGGAAAGCGACAGCCAGATTCATTCGCTGTACCGCGCAAGCGAAGGCGGCAAGGACTTGCTCGTCATCACCACAGTTTCCGGTGCAAGCACCGCTTTGGCCATTTCTTACGACAACGACCCGAATCAAAAGCATAGTATCCAATTTGATGGACAGACTTACGCATGGACCGGTTTCGCTGCCCGCATCGATATGGGCAAGAGGAGCAGGAACTAATGACCCATATTATAAAGAGGCAAAGCGCAGTTTTTATCAAATCGTCCGCCGCCGAAATCGAAAATATGGTTGGGGCGCCCCGGTGCATAGCTACGCGCACAGCCATAAGCAGGGCCAGTCGGGCCATGTCGAATCCGGCATTTTCCGCGTGGAAAATGACGGTGCGCAGAAAGTGCGGCGCGCGGTGACGGCTTCTACATCGGGCCGCATGTCAAACAGGCTGCGGTATTTCGGGAGGATGGGGTCCTGATCGATATTTTCAGTCCCGTCCGTGAGGATTTAGTCGGAGAGGAAGCGTGATATTCAATAAAGGCGGGCTCCGCTGGGTTAGCGTCTCACTGGTCGCGCTGGCCACGGTCATCAACTATATCGACCGCGGCGCGCTCGGCTTTCTCTGGCCGGAAATTTCGGAAGATCTCGGCCTCTCGAAGCTTGATTATGCGATCATCCTGAACGTCTTCACTTTTGCCTATGCCTTTGGCCAGACGCTGTTCGGGAAAATATTCGACTGGATTGGTACACGGCTAGGTTTCGTCCTTTCCATTGTGGTCTGGTCGGCCGCGACAATGCTACATGCAGCGGCCACTGGTCTTACGAGCTTCGCTGTATTTCGCGGATTGCTGGGTCTGGCCGAGGCAGGCAACTGGCCCGGCGCTACTAAAGCTAATGCCGAATGGTTCCCTATCAACGAACGTGCGCTTGCGCAGGGTATATTCAATTCCGGTGCCGCCATTGGCGGGATTATTTCGCCGCTCATTATTGGCCTTTTGTTCGTCTTCCTGGAAAGCTGGCAGGCCACCTTTATTGCGGTAGGCGCACTGGGTTTTCTATGGCTCGTACCTTGGCTGATCATCTATAAATCCGAACCCGAAACCCATCCTTGGATTTCACCCGAAGAGCGCCAATATATCCTGACGGGTCAGAGGAACGCCGAAACGAACGAAGTCGCGACCTACGCGCCAACCTCGGGCGAGATTCTGTCGCGTAAGGAGAGCTGGGGCGTCATATTGGCATCGTTTTTCATCGATCCGATCTGGTGGCTTTTCGTAGGCTGGCTTCCGCTCTATCTTTTCGAAACCTATGGTTTCGGGGTCGAGGAAATCGCCGTCTATGCATGGGTGCCCTATGTTGGCGCAATGTTCGGCGCCTGGTTTGGGGGGCTTCTCGCGCGGCACTTCATCAAATCGGGCTGGACCGTCAACAAGACTCGCAAAATCGTCATCAGCCTGGGCGGTGCCATCATGCTTGTTTCGCTCTTGCTTACTATAAATGCAGCGACGCCGCTAATGGCGGTTCTGTTAATGGCGGCTATCCTGTTCGGGTTCCAGACGGCGGTCGGCAATATCCAGACTTTGCCAAGTGATTTCTATAGCGGGAAATCGGTGGCCTCGCTTGCCGGATTTGCAGGGACAGCGGCCAAACTGGCCGTGGTGGGACTGAACTTTCTGATCCCGGTCATCACGGTGAACAGCTATGCACCTGCATTCGCCGTGGGCGCAGCTCTGGCGATCCTTACCGTGCTGTCGGTATGGGTTTTCTGCACCGAGATCAAACCACTCAAACCGAAATCTGCCTGACTCAACTCAGTTTACACATTTCAAAAAGAACAGGGAAAAATCATGACGAAATTTACGGGCAAAACTGCGATCGTAACGGGCGGCAGCCGCGACATCGGCCGCGCTATATGCGTCAAACTTGCACGCGAAGGCGCGAATATTGTGGTCAATTACTGCAATAATGAAAGCCATGCAAACAACACGCTTGCGGAAATCGACAAGACTGGCGGAAAAGCGATTATCGTGCAGGCGGACGTTACCAAACAGGCCGATGTGACTAAGCTGGTCGATGCGTCAATAAAGGCATTTGGCGACAGCGTCGCTATATTGGTCAACGTGACCGGCGGGATGGTGGAACGTAAAACGCTGGACGAGATGGATGAGGAATTCTTCAACCATGTGATGCAGCTGAATGCGACATCGACCTTTCTCGTCACCAAAGCAGTGGTACCGCTGATGCCAAAGGGCAGCACGATCGTGAATCTTGCCTCTCAAGCCGGCCGCGACGGTGGGGGGCCGGGCGCGTCGGCTTACGCGACCGCAAAGGGCGCAGTGATGACCTTTACGCGCGGAATGGCAAAGGAACTGGGCCCCAAGGGGATCCGTGTCAATTCGCTTTGCCCGGGTATGATCGCGACCACATTCCATGACATCTTTACCAAAGACGCTGTGCGCGAGAATGTTGCCAATTCCACACCGCTGCGCCGTCAAGGTGACGCCAAGGAAATCGCCGATGCTGTTTCGTATCTGGCATCAGATGAGTCCTCTTTCATCACTGGCGCAAATATCGACATTAATGGCGGGTTTTTCTTCTCGTAGGCTTTTACCGATGACCAGGCATATATTTGGCGAGACGATGCTGGAATATCATAGCGAGGGCGCTTTTTGAGCGGTGGAATAGTTCTTAGCCGCTGTTCCACAACTCACGTGACAGCATTGCAAGATCACTTAGATATTGGGAATAATTAGGAGAGCAAGACAGCAAATTCGTCCTGATATTCTTTTAAGAAAGCTCATGTCTTTCGCACGCAGTTTCGCTGATCGATTTGGCTACCGCCAGTTCCGGTCGCGTTCTCGTAGTATATAATACCGTAATATCAATTAGGTAGTGAATATTCCCAGGTTCAAAACAGACGGTCTAAACTTGCTGATTTTTCTGGTATGGTTTATTGGTATTACAAAAGTAAAAGTTAGGTATACATAACAGATTGACAAAATCTATAGACCGGTTCATCTTCAATTATTATCGCTGTTGACGAAAGTGTTTGCTTATGTAATCGACATAGAGCATATGATACCGGTGTCATAATTATAAGTCGTCATTGAAGCGACAGGCAAAATGGGAGAAGATGTGATGAAACCGATGGGTACAGTTGCGCAAAGTGCACAAACGCATAAAGCCGAATCAAAACGTTTTTTAACGGCACTTTTGACATGCACAGCCATGACGATGGTGGCCCCCCCGGCTTGGGCGCAAGACAGCGAAGAGCCTGAGGCAAATACAGTCAGCGAAGAAGCCCAGACAGACGAAAATGTAATCATCGTTACCGGTATTCGCAGTTCGCTCCAAAGTGCACTCACCGAAAAACGTGAGTCCAACAACATAGTCGAAGTCATTCAGGCCGAGGATATCGGCAAATTGCCTGATCAAAACCTCGCCGAAGTACTCGAAAATGTCACGGGCGTTCAGATTACCCGGCAAGCCGGTGTAGGCAATGCGGTGCAAATTCGCGGGACCGATGCCAACCGGACTGAAATCAACGGAGTTTCCACAGTGGGTTCGGGCGCTGGTCGGTCGGGCATCAGTTTTGAAGATTTGCCCGCTGCGCTGATTTCCTCTGTGGAAGTGATTAAAGTTCCCCAGGCTAAAACAATTGAAGGCTCTGTGGGCGGCACAATCAATCTGCGCACGATTCGTCCGCTTGAACTGACAGAGCCTCTGATCGCGGCGCGTGTGCAGATGGAAAACAGCGATCTGGCGAAATCAACCTTGCCACGAATTTCGACCACTATCGGCAATGCTTGGGACACGGGCATCGGAGAAATCGGCATTGTACTGAGCGGCAGTTACGCCCGTCAGGATGTGGCGCAGTTTGCGCCGCGCGCTGACCGCGATAACCTCCGCCTTGCGTCCAGCGCTCCAAACCGTCCTGGGAGCAACGCGAATCAGGCATTTGATTATTTGCAAATCCAGTTCCTGAACCAGGAAACGAACAATTTTGAATATGAAACCTATAACGGCACTGCCGCACTGGAATGGAAGCCGACCGACAATCTGAAATTCTATTTCGATGCAACGCTGAATAATCAGCAGCGTTCGCAAGATAGTAACAGGGTGCAATTGTCGGGCACGTCAAACGCAGTCGATACTGCCTTTCATACCGATTTTGAAACCATCAATTTGGGAAAACTCAATGGACCGAACGGCCCTATCGATCTCGGCAGTGTGCAATCCACGGTTGCGGGCACTATCGGCGTCAGTGGACTGAGCGGACAGACACTCGACCCCAATCTTCGTACGTCAAGCGATACCGGATCGCGTGTTACAAAAAGCCGGGTGTTCGATTTAGGCGGTGAATGGGAAGGTGAAAAGTTGAGTGTCCGTGCAGAAGTGGCCCTATCGACTTCCAAAACGACGAATCCCAACTTTTCTACCACACTGGATTTTATCAATCCCAATTCACCTCAGCCGATATTCGGAAGGGGCACTCTGGACAATGGCACGCCGCTGCAATTCGATCTTCGCAATGGCACACTGCAGTTCGGCATCGATCAGGCAAGCCCCTTTGCACCGAGCACCGCCGATTTGCTCAATCCCGCAAATTACCAGCTAAACCAGGTGGCCCAGGGAGCAAACAGTGCCGATAACGAGGAAAAGGCGGCTCGAATAGATTTTACTTATGATACAATAGATCTTAACCCGTTCGTCACGTCCGTTGATTTTGGGTATCGCTGGAATGAGACCACTGCGATCAATAATGTTTTTTCCAATAATATCAGTTTGACCAACAACACTACCAACGTGAACAACAATCGCTTCAACCGTCCGGAGGGCAATTTGTTTTCCGATATCCTGGTTGCCGCCCCGAGTAATTTCAACGCGGCCGACGGGCGGACCTTATTTTTTCCTGACTTTCTGATCATTGACGGCGGCTTGGCATTCCGGGACCCGGCGGCGGTTCTTGCTGCGCTCAATGCCGCGATTACCGCAAGCAATGCAGCGAACCCGCAGTTTCCCGCTGTGCCGCTGTTGGCAGGGCCGACCGAATCGGCTTCTGGATTTTTCAGCGTCAAGGAGAAAACGCACGCTGCCTATTTCCAGATGAATATGGAAGGCGATATTTTCGGCATGAATGCGCGCGGCAATATTGGCTTGCGCTGGTTGAACACAAAGCTTGCCTCGACCGGTAACAATGTCGTCAACGGCGTTTCCACCGGAACGTCCACCCAGACAAGCAAGTATAATTTCTTGCTGCCGCGCGTCAGCATGGTGTTGGAGCCAGCCCGGGATGTGCTTTTGCGTTTTGGCTTGGCACGCGATATTCGCCGTCCGAACTTTGACGCCCTTTCGACGTCACGTTCGTTTTCGACCTCCGCAGAAGCCATCGTGGAAGGCGGCAACCCGAATCTGGTTCCGGAAGCGGTGTGGTCTTTCGATGCTTCGGGTGAATATTATTTCGCGCCAGCAAGTCTGGTTAGCGTTGGTATCTTTCACAAGATCCGCGAAAATCTGTTCTCGCCAATAGTCGACTTTCCCATCCCGATCGGTTTCGTGAACGGCAACCCCCAATATTCGATCGATCCCGCCTGTCCGGGCGGCGGCGTTTTCAATCCGCTTGCCAACCGGAACATCAACAGCCAAACCCCAGGCAACGGCATCTGCGCGCCTTTAGGCTCGACATTCAATGTCCCGGGAACGACAACGCAAACGGGTATCGAGATCGCATTCCAGCATAACCTGTCAGCCTATGAAAGCACCCTCGGCTTTGCGTCCGGCTTTGGCTTTATCGGCAACTTTACCTACCAAAAGGCCGGCGGGTCAGCGGAGACATTTTATACCGGCCTGACCACAAGAAACATTGATACGGGTTTAGGCTTCCCTGCGGGGTCGCTGCAAAGCAAGGTTACGCTGACTAATCTTTCGAAATTCTCTTATAATACAACGCTGTTTTACGATAAGTACGGATTGAATGCCCGGCTTCGTTATACATGGCGTTCAAGCTATATAACCGACGACCAGTTCCGCTGGAATTTACCGGTAGTTGCCCATGCCAGAGGACAGCTTAACGCGAGCATCAACTACGATATTACCGAAAATATTAATGTGGGGGTTGAAGGGATCAACCTTCTTCGCGCTGATCAGAAGTTATTCTGCGTCAATGACAATGCTGTGCTGTGTTTCCAAGGCCTCACGGATCGCAGGATTATCGCAGGAGTGAGCGTGAAGTTCTAGTTGCAGATTCAAAAAGCGAAGGTCACAGATCCTAGACTCAAGTCTGTGTGCTTGTCTGTATTTCTCAACAAGGAATACCTGGATGATGCTGCAGTTTCATCATCAAACCAATATCTGCTGCGCGGAAGGATATAGAGCTGGAGCTTATTTTTTGCGGATCCTCCGAACTTCTCATGTGAAAACTGAGAGCAAGCGGATCGGTTTGATCGCGAAAGCGGAGGCCGCTTATATTAGTCTAGCCAGCGGTACAACTATTGCGCTTTCACAAAAGCCGCATCTGGTTCGACTGGCACCGCTCAAGTTTCTGGCACCGGACATCGTTACGGCTATTTTAGAAGGCCGTCAGCCGCCATTGCTCACTGCGCGCAAAATTCTACGAGCCACGAAAATTCCGCTCTGCTGGAAAGAGCAGCGCACGTTTTTCGGGTTCGAGTAGCGAATCAGATCATTTGCGACCGGACTATCTGAAACTACCCGAATCGCTTTTTAGGACACATTTGGTCAAGCAGAGAAAATACTCCGAATCTCCGCATATCTCCGAACTGATATGGGCTCTCGTCCTTACCTCGCAAATCACCCTCCGCAAAAGCCCCGGAACTGCGCGGATTTGCAGGTCATTGTCTTATTTGTACTGGAGACACCCGGATCGGGGGACTGTGTGGTGCGCAACGCAGTCACTAGCGAACTGGCCTCTCACTTATTTTCCTTGTTATATTGGGAAAATACAGGGAAAACTTAGTATTTTGAACATTTACGCGTAAAATTCACTGCAACAACCCTCAGATTTGCCTATCTTTTTACCCAAATTCCCAAGGTAGTATAACAGGGAATTTTTATCGCGTTACAGGGAAACTTGCTGATGAAGCAGGGACTGTGAGTCTCGGCCATTCCCGAATGTAATTCCAATTACAGAATCGAAATGCCTGGCACCTTAATTGGATCTGGTTCCCACTTCTCGGATAATAGGTAAACTCTACTCGATGCCCAGTGTGATTGAGCATCTGATGAACGCGATTCGTCATTTTGACGTCGTATCAGCCAGAATTAGACCATTTTGACTGACTCACATGTTACTGCGCATTGGCGCCAGGGTTCGCCGTCATTCACAGAAATACCGATTAAACCTTGCAATAACAGTAGGATATGGGTAAATACCAACAAAAGAGACTGTGTTTTTTATTCGCGACAATGTCGAACTTTTTGAATAATCATTGTTTAAGCCTTGCTTTTGATGCTCAAAAAGCTTCTGATTTGGTAATCGTATGAAAAATAAAGTATGTTAAAGACAATATCTTAAAAATAAAGTCGTGGGTTTTATAACTTTCACTGTTTTTATCCTCGTTATATCCGCAGCAAAGGCGCAAATCCCATGCAAAAGCCGCAGATTGATGAAGAGAACCGGCTCGCCGAACATTCGCGGCGGCTCATGCGTTTTTTCACCATGTTTAAAGCCAGGATCGAGCGGGAAAAGCCTTTTGGGAGTTTTTCGAATACGCAGGCATATTGCCTGTTTGCGATTGCCGAACATGAGCATGGTTATACTCTGGCCCAACTCGCCCAGTACACAGGTATGGAGCGTTCTCAAGTAAGCAATGCTCTGGATTATCTCATGCGGCAAAATCTGCTCGATGCCGTACCTAACCCTGCTCACAAGGGTCAGCTTATCTATACAATAAGTCCGGCAAGTTTTGCGGCGGTACAAAAATTATTCGATGATTATGTTGCGGCAATGGAAGCGGTGTATCGGGATTTTGATCTTGCGGAAAAAAGCATGTTGAATGTCGCTACTGCGGATTGGGATGAAGGTCCCTCAGGAGTATTGACGACAAAGGCAGAATATACTGAGCTCACCTGTGATCATCTCGGCTGGGTCTTGCATCAAATATTTTATGAACCAAATTGGCCAAAAAACTGGGATAGTGATTTCCAGAGTTATGGAGCTGACGCGGTTAAAAAATACAATCAGGGAGTTTCGGACGAATATGCCGGTGTACTAGCGCTCCTGGCCGGGAGAGAAGTTGGCTTAGTTTTGGCAAATTATGAAAGCGAGTTCACCATCGTAAACATTGACCTTGTAATGGTTAAGCCCAATTTTAGAAATCGCGGTATTGCAACCGGGCTCATCAATGGAGTTGTTAAAAGAGCCAAGGAACTTGGAGCGGTACAGGTCAGAATCAAAGTCCGGCAAACAGATCATAAGCTGGTGAGGGCGGTTGGCCGAGCGGAGTTCAAAAAATATGGTACTGCTCAGCGCAAAGATTGTTTTGGCACCAGCATAAACTGGGTAGCGTATCGTTATGATTTACCTATGCCCCGGTTCTAAACATAGGTCTGCTTTGCATCTGATCCATCAATCTTTCTCAGGCAACTGCTAGGTATAACTGTAGGCATTGCTAAGATATTTGCGATTAAGGATTGCGCTACCTACGTGTATGCAAGCGGCGATAATCTATGTAGATCGCGTGAATCTTAGTCGGTCCTAAGCAACTCGCAACCTAAAGCCTGCGAGCGCCCGCACTGTACTCGCACTCGTGGGAGGGCCAAGCAGATAGCCCTGTAACCGATGGCACCCTAATCCGGCCAGAATAGCGCGCTGATCTTCGCTTTCGACCTTTTCTGCTGTCACTGGCATATCGATGGAGGAGCAGAGCTGTAGGATGCCCTGAACCAGCCGCCTTGCTTCGCGCGACTCGATAATGTTGGCTATTAATTCGCCGTCGATTTTGACCCGATCGAACTTGATTTCCTTAAGATATGAAATGGATGCGAAACCCGATCCGAAATCGTCCAAAACAATCTTGATGCCTGCTTTACGAAGTAAAGCAAGCTGGTCCCGGGCGGCGTCAAAGTCGGATAGCACTGAGGTCTCGGTTACTTCCACTTCAAGGCGTCGAGGATCAAATCCATGACGATGGCATAATGACAAGATCATAAGTGTCATGCTTGGACGACAAAGATCTACCCCGCTAAGATTGATCGACAGCCCAACTTGCGCATCCCAGCCAGCTGCCTCTCGAATGGCGGCATCAAATATTTGCTCCGACAAAACCGCAATGGTCCCCGTCTGTTCGGCGATCGCGATAAATTCTAAAGGCGGAATTTGACCCAGTTGCGGGTGCTCCCAACGTGATAGGGCCTCGAAACTGACAATCTGATTAGTCATTGCGTCGAAAATTGGCTGATAGACTACTTCGATGCGAGGCGGCGGATTGGTTTCGCGAAGGGACTGCTCTATCGTCATCCGGCGTCGCAGGCGTATTGCCATAGTCGGCACGGACCACAGCATGCCGCTGCCCCCACCGCGCTTGACTTCGTAAAGAGCCATGTCTGCTCGCGACATCACCGCTAACGCTGACGTGTCATCGACCAAGTGCTTGGCAAGGCCAATCGATGCGGACATATGCACGTAAGTGTCGGATACCGTGAATGGCTTGCTCATTTCATGGACTAGTTTCGTTGCTACAGCAGTCAACGGTACCCCATCTTCGTCGACGAGCATTAGCGCCGCAAATTCATCGCCTCCCAACCGAGACACCAACTGGCATTCTATACACGCAGTTTGGATACGCTCGGCGGCCTGGATAAGAACAGAGTCGCCTGCAGCGTGTCCGAATGTGTCATTAATTGCTTTAAAACCATCGAGATCGATTACTGCCACGGCAGCCATCATGCCTTTGTCAGCCGCCTCTTCGATATTACGTTCCAATCGTTCGGTAAACGCCCGCCGGTTAGGCAAACCGGTGAGGGGGTCGGTATAGGCCAGCGCTTTAACTTGCGAGTGAGACTTAACGCTCTCGATAAGGTTGGCGTTCTGGTGCACCACAAGGCGCAAAATTAGCGGGAAGACTAAGAGCAGGCTGACACCTGCAGCTATTTCCATTCGCTCGCCAGCGGTCAGCAGCGCGACGGTAACTGGGGTAACTGCTAGACATACTGTCGCGAAGGCAGCGCGAGGCAGGCTGCCCAAACAGTAAGTGCAAGCGATAGCCCCAAACGCAATGAACAGCGGCACGAACGGCTTGTCGTCCACTTCTGCCTGTAGCAACGCAACACCCCAGACACCTAATCCCAAACTGACGATGCTGGCAACAAGGGTGGTTGAAAGGAGATATCGAGCAATGTGCGATTTGTCGGGGGACGTGCGCTTTCGAGCCAGCCAGATGGCCATTCGCACCAAGATGAGTACCGTGAATAATCCCGGAACGCCAAGTGACATAGCTACCGGCACCGACCCGTAGACCGAGTAACATAAGATCCCGGTATTGATGAGCAACACTACATACATCGTCGGTATCTGCGTGCGAAGGATACGAAATTGCTCTGCCTGCAGATCGTCCCTAAGGTTGTGGGGTAGTTCACGCATAAATTTCATCGGCTGCCTCCACTGATCATTTTTTTATCAGTAGATGCGCGTGGTTAATAAATTATTGTTTTGACCTCATGTGCTACGACATGGTGTGTGGTTATAAATCCTGCTTCACGCTGAGCCAAATTAAAGTTTCGGATCGATTTCCGCATCGTCTATTCGATCCATGACTTTGTTCATTAGCGAATCTGCACCGGCGTCACTGATAATGCGACCCAGTTCAATGGCAACTTCGGGAACCATTCTAACCACGTTACCGTCATAGCTTTCAACAAAGACATGGCCATCCTCCACCCAGACATCTCGTGGCTTCCCGTAAGCTTCGGCTTTCGCCGCTCGCTCGGACAAAACGACTGTTGTGGAGGTGGAAGATGTTTTATCGGAAGTTTTCAAAATTTCGCTCCTCAAAAATCTATTTCAACGCTGAAAAGCCTGCTGAGGCACACGGGCGCAGAATGCATACATGGATAGATTTGCATAGATACTGCCAATCAGATTCTCACATTTACTCTTGATGCAAATTAGTATTAAACTATACCAATCATGGTTTCAATGGCTTGCACTCGTAACTATCGGCAATAATAGATCGTCCGAGAACAGTGGATAATTATTGTCTCCCGTCAGCATTCAATAGACAGATTGGCTGCATAGAATATCCATAGGGTCGCATGTGAACTGATCTAGCAGAAGCTTTGCGCGCGTTTCATGGATTGTAAGTGCTTCACAGAAGACCTTTATCAGTTCTGCCGGCTCGACTGAGACAGCAAAACGTCCGATTGCATGGTCATCCGGTAGCGTTGAATCCCCGAGGTCTTCCCGGATAATCCGAGACAAATCCTCGAGTTCCCACCAAGCCGAATTCAGTTCGCGACAATTTATTTTATTGTCGCAGAATGCTGGGAGCGGCTCGACCAAAAATTGGCCAGTGTGTAGACGCTCGAGCATATCTCGCTCGCTGACATGCATGCGCTGTTCGGGGATGTAGCCCTTTGCATTCCCTACAATGAACCGGCGACGACCGTTTGCGCGTTTCCCAAGCTTTGTAACCGTCCGGACGTTGACCGGAGTTATGGTGAAGCCAATGCGGAACACTGTCGATCAGCGCAGGGGTCGCATCATCTGCTGTCATTTGCTGACCATGGGAATTCTCATAGAGGTGCTGGCCCATTTGCTCGAAATGCACTGGCTCCGCCTTCTTACCGCTTTTAAGGGACCTGTTGACCTTCTTGACCATCGTAATGTGGTGTTGATTGGACAGTGCGGCAAGCAAACGAGTGGCACGCGATCGCGTGAGACCGCCGAGTAGACGACCTTCCATGAACTTGCAAATGCTCTGAATCTCACGGCCAAAGTGGACTGCTGAGACCGCAAGCTGGAAGTCCCTGGGGGTCGTTTCGTCGAGCCCCTCAAGTGCTTCCTTCCACGCATCTTCGTTGAACGCCGTGTTGGTTGGGTGCGGCAGTGCGCGCGCTTTTAACCGTCGAAGTAACTCGCTATCTGCAACGTCTTCCCAATCCATATTCTGCTCGAGCTAGGATTTCCGATCGGCGCAGTCCGATGGATGGAGTTAAACTCGGAACACACCCTTCACACATTTCGGATCGCGAACGCAGATCTGAATATGCGTTTTCTCGTAAAAACCTGCTGTTTCATAGACCGGCGCGCCTTCAAAAAAGATGCCGCGGACTGACTGTATCGGGGGATCCCAATCACCTTCCCGGATTGCATGCAGGAGATTAATTACCGCACAGTCGAGGTTCCGTCTCAATCCATCCTCGTCATTGTCGGGGATATCAGCTTCTGCGATCTCAGAAATTCGCAGAAGTTCAGCATGAGCCCTTCGCACCTGATCAATCGAACCCTTGGTTGACAAATCAAGGCAAAGACCAAGATCAATGATGGCTCCGACGACCGCTGGATTTTCGATCGAACTGCGGTTGCTGTCAGCGAGTTCTTTGGCAAAATCGAGTCCGCGCTCGGGGTTCTTTTCCCAGAAGTAGATCCCGCTACCCAGCCAATCATACTCGTTTTGGCTTGGTTGAAACGGTTCGCCTGATAAGAGCTTTTCAGCAACCTTCTGGTCGCAGCCATGATACCCAAGGATAAAGGTAGTGTTGAGCCGATCGGCCATTCGACAGGTTTACGCGGACCGCTTTTGTGTCTGGTAGTTTTTCGTGAGCTTTCCCCGGCTCGTAGTTATACCAATTTGTTTTAGAACCGCGCGCGCTGACTCTTTCGATGTCGTGTGCTTTGCTGAAAACGCTTTTGCATCCTTTGCAAACTTCGTCGCAGCTTCGCGCGACGATGGATCTCCTGTGGATGCAGCGAAGCGTCCATTTGATGCTTTTTTTACCATGCTTTTAATGTAGCATTCGATGCCTGTAATGCAAACGATAATGTGCTGGTAATTGATGTTGACGTCGCATACTTCCTTGTAATGTTCGATCAAAATCTACCCGCAAAAAAGTGAGCCGGTTTGTTGTGACGAAGGGTCCCGCGTAAGACTTTCAGGAATTGTTGCTCCAGAGATGGATGTTTGCTGCGGTGTTGAGCATCTTTGCCCTAGAGAATGTGTACAGCCAATGTTAAAAGCCTGTTCTGGATGGTTCAAAAAGTGCTGCCGAGCATGATCGAGCGCGGAAAAGGCTCCATTCTTGCCACCGGAAGCCTTTCCAGCCAGCGCGGTATGCCAATGGGGCTTGGCTATGTCGTTTCAAAACATGCGATCTTGGGTCTTATACGCACTATCGAATCGGAAACCGCCAGAAATAATGTTCGCGCGAATTGCCTCTTACCGGGGCTCATACGGACGCCGCTTCTTGAGACATCCGCTTCCAAATTCTGTGATGGCGACATCGAAGCGGGAATGGAGGTTTTTACGCGCATGGTGCCCCAGGGACGACTCGGCAAACCTGAGGAAATTGCAGAGATCGCAGCTTTTCTAATGTCAGACGCGTCCTCCTACATTAACGGTCAGACGTTTGTTGCCGATGGCGGTATATTATCCACTATCGGAAATATCGGATAACCAAATCGCAATTATGCAGATAGCCTACCGTGGCCATTAGCCTGCCAGTAAGCGACAATTTCATTGTCCTTTTGAAGTCTTTCTACGACATGGGCAACGCACTGGACTTTGTTGGTGCACGACATTTTCGTGATGCCATTTGCGATATGCGCGCCGACCGTTCTCTCTGTAATATCTAGTATCTTGCTCGTTTCCAAGCAGTTTTTCCTTTAGCGGCCAGAGCAGCACCTCTTTTTCACGCTGCGAAAGGCGATCATACAAATCATAATCGTCGCAAGCTAACTGGATTCGCGCAAATGCGTCGAGAAGCGAATTTGTTATCAGCGAAACAAATGGGAAGATTTCATCAACCGTATCCCAGCAATCGGGCGAATGAAAATTGAGAAATCCCTAAAAATAGGGAGATGACAAAGGTAATGTGATACCATGCATAATGCCGAAATCGGCCGCATCGTTTTCTAGCCGCTTGTCACTCTCTTCTGCGCGCCAAGCTCCAGTCAAATCACGCGTATAAGCCGGAGCGGATTTCTTACGGGCATATACTGCCACCGGATCAGATTTTCCCATTTTCTCTTGCGAATAATGCTCAAGCCATTCCGGCGGGAGATTACCGATAGCCGTAGTAAGAAGACGGGACGGAGAGTTTTTAAGAACCAGCCGAGCATGAAAAAACGGAAACCCAATCCGCTCGTCACTTGCTGCAAAGAGCAACATACATCCTCTTTCGAACTGTCGATGGACAATTTGGCAACAGTAATGTGAAGTAATTCGACCAGCCTTTTATTAAACATATTGAATTCCAGAAAACATGGGGTTTGACTGAAACGACCCGAATTATATACCCCAAACTAGTATTGTAATCTAGTTTAAGAGCCTAATCCGGAACCAAGTTGAGTGATATCAGCAGGTTAGCTTGACAGCTCAGGGGGGTTGTGCAACAAACTTCCGGAGATCAGTGATGTGGACCGACACCGCCCGCGCGCACCATGCGCGCAATGGGCTGGCCTTGCCAAGGCTCTCCCGAGCTTGTCGAAGGGCGATTTGACCAAAGCGGGATGGGCGGTGCTCGAACCGTTTTTCCTCCGCCGGCCATCACGGGGTGTCCGCGCAAAAGGCCGATCCGGCGGGGTGTTGAAGTGATTCACTAACTGCTGCGCGGCGGGTTGCCGTGGCGGATGTTGCCGGCCTGCTTCCCGCCCGTGTGGACGGTGCAGCGCTGGTTTTAGCCGCTCACCATTGCGGATATTAAGCCAGGGAAAATCTTCATTCCGATACGAACGCTCGAGATAGCCATTGTGTGCGATAATTACAGCAACCGGTTCTCGGTGGGCATCAACCCAAGCGCGAGCCATGGCTTCTTTACTGACCCCGAAATCCCCGGCCATGGCGACAAGGCTTTCGAGACTGGAATTGGATCGGCCAATCGCTCGGCGAACCCGCTTTGGCGGCATGAGTAATTGTGCGGCAAATCGGTTGGCTTCAGCCTCAATGCGCCGATGTCGGTTTTGGCCCTTCAAATCCAGCACGTGAAAATCACTGAGCGAGCATTCGAACGGATGGTTCGGATGGGGCTTGTGACTTGGAATGAGTAAATGACCGAGTTCATGTCCGATGGAAAATCGGCGCCTTTCAGGGGCTCGCCCTTTGGCTAAGCGCTTAGTCTGAGGGATCATCTGACGGGTCATAGGCTTATTCGGCAGGACTATTGTGCCGATGCGCACACATGGCCATGAGTATGTAAATGTCCCTATTGAGCTGCCGAACGTGCAGCAAAATGAACACCGATGAGGCGAGGACAAGAGGCGTTGCTGCGTTTGGAGATACTGCCTAGCTAATGCGTCTTATGCTGTCCGTCGTCAGATAATTTGAGACACATGGTCATTTAAATTAGGCGAGTATTTGGTTTCATCTGTTGGTTGATATTATGCGGCTTGTCTGCGGTGTCCGACGCAGGTCTTCGCGACCGACATAATCGCTGTCTAAATGGTCAGCGAAGCGCTGTTATTAATAGAATTTCTCCGTTAGGCGACATATCGCTCCTTGCCGTCGACTAAGGTTCGTAGAATCTTGGTTTGAACTATTTTTTCGGAAGGTATCTCTAATAAATTGGAGTCCATTATCGATAGATCAGCAATATAACCTGGAGCAATTCGACCCGTTATTTTCTCTTGGAAACCAGCAAACGCATTATTGACCGTGTAAGCTTCCAAAGTTTGATGTGTCGAAACCTTTTCATTCGGCAGCCAGCCTTGGGGGTTTTTACTATCGATGGTTTCTCTAGTAGTCGCTGCATAAATACCCTGATAGGCATTAAGGGGGCCTACCGGCCAGTCCGATCCGAACGTAACGGTCGCACCGCTGTCCATCAGCGAATGGAAAGCATAGGTTCCCGAAAGTCGTTCCTTGCCGATCCGTTTGACGGCCCAGCGTCCATCGTCGATCGCGTGAAACGGCTGAACCGAGGCGATGACATTCTGTTCTGCGAAACGGGGGATTGCCGCTGACGAGAGATGTTGCGCATGTTCTATGCGAAAACGCCGATCGCGAGGACCGTTTGTTCTTGCAGCTTCGACATAAATATCCAGCACATCGTCGTTGGCAAGATCACCAATCGCATGGGTGGCTATCTGAAGGCCTACTTTGTCCGAATTGAGAATATATTCTTTCAATTGGCCAAGAGGAATTACGCGTACGCCGCGTTGATCGGGGTCGTCGCTATACGGATCATGGAACAGGGCAGTGCGCGAACCGAGTGAGCCATCGGCTATTCCTTTTACTCCGCCCCAGCGAACCCATCCGTCTCCCCAGCCTTCATCTTTTACGATAGCGGCTATCTTCTGCCAGTCTGCCATAGGCGTTAGACAATAAAAGCGCAGATCCGTTTGACCTTTCGCGCGCAATCGCCGCGCCGTTTCAAAACTCTTCCAATTGCCTGCATCCGCCAAGTGAACCTGCGTAAATCCATGAGCAAGCGCATATTTGATACCGTTGCGCATTGTCTTTTCCTGTTCGATAGGCGTGGCGTCAGGAAATGCGCGATTAGCCAATGATTTTGCATTATCCTTCAAAATGCCGGTTGGTTCGCCCATTGCGTCAACCACGATTATTCCTCCGGGCACTTCCGGCGTATTGCGGTCGATGCCGGCTGCTCTTAGCGCTGCGCTATTGAGCAGATACATGTGAAGATCCGTACGCGGAACAGCGACGGGCGTATCGCCTGTTGCGGCATCGATCCAAGCTCGCGTCGGCAGCTCTCCGCCAAGTCTTTGTTCGTCCCAGCTGCCGCCAAGAATCCACTTTCCGGGATTTGCCCGCGCTGCTGCGCCGAGCCTTGCTGCGAAATCATCTCGGGAAGTGGCCGATAGAAGGTCGGGTTGATCCAGTCTCGCGGAACCTGCCAGAAAGTGCGTGTGGTTATCAATAAATCCCGGGGTTACAAATGCGCCTTGAACATCGATAACGCGTGTACGCGGGCCCGTATAAGATTTGACGGCAGCATTACCCATTGCAGCTATCCGGTTCCCAACGATGCCAATCGCATCGGTTCGGGGATTGCGAAAATTGCCTGTCCATGCGTTAGTATTGATATAAGCCGTATCCAATTCACGTTTCGCCGTAAGAGCACGCCCGGCCGTCGCCCAGAAAACACTCCCCATTAAAAATATTCTGCGATCAATCAACGTTCGTCTCCCGAGCTTCCCCTGTCTTTCAAACTCAACCAAGCTTTTGGCTGCAGGTCTTGGTCTAGTTCATGGATAGCGGGGCTAAGCGTATAATATACCAAAGGATTGTCAATCGAATCGGCAGAGGATCTGACATGGTATCCATTTGCGCGGGTCGATGTTAAGTAACTAAAATAATTAAATAAATTTGCATCAGAAAATAATATCATAGACTCTGGTTATACCGTTTTGCGCTATTGGAAATATCACACCATCAAAGCTCCCGGCATAGTCTTCTCCAAATAATTGTTATGGAGAGAATATGATTGAGCAACCTTACCTACTTTATCTGGGAAACAGTCAAGACCCACTATCGGTCAAGACTGCGCAAGGGATAATGACTTGGCGGCCCGACTCCGTAGTGGGCGAAATCTCCGTATCCGGTTCGTCGACGAGTGTCGGCGCGGAACAGATGACTATTCAGGAAGCTTACAGGCGCGGTGCAAAGACTCTGGTTATCGGTTACGCCAATGGCGGCGGTTATATCGAACCCGACCATTTGCAGGATATTGTCGAAGCAATAGAAACCGGTATGGATATCGCGTCGGGCATGCATCGCGCGCTCCGGTCATATGAGGTTGTCAGAAAAGCTGCCGAACGCTGCGGCCGCAAATTGCACGATGTACGGATTGTGGAGCGTGAATTCTCTGTCGGCACGGGGACGAAAAGGCCGGGCCGTCGCTTGCTGACTGTCGGAACCGACTGTTCGGTTGGAAAAATGTATACGGCCCTCGCTCTCCAAAAGGAAATGCTAACTCGTAATTTAAAGGCAGATTTTCGGGCCACCGGACAGACTGGTATATTTATCGTCGGCTCCGGCGTCTCGGTCGACGCAGTTATAGCAGACTTTATCTCTGGAAGTGTGGAAAGCTTGTCTCCCGCTCGCGGTGAAGACGGCTGGGATATTATAGAAGGGCAGGGGTCCCTTTTCCATCCAGCCTATGCGGGAGTATCGCTTGGATTGCTCCATGGCTCCCAGCCTGATCGGTTGGTAATGTGCCATCAACCCGATCGGCCCCATATGCGCAATATCCCGGACCGCGCATTGCCGGGTCTTGAAGAATGTATTGAAGCGAACCTGTGGGCCGCCAGAGTTGTAAACCCTGCCGTAAAATTATCCGGTATAGCGTTGAACACGCGCGGAATGAGCGACACCGCAGCGTGGCAGTCGTGCGAAAAAGTTGAAAACACGATCAATCTACCCTGCCAAGATCCATTGCGAGACGGCGTGACCCGGATAGTGGACAGCGTGATTTGCTGAGACAGATCGATCGGCAAGGGAAGTCAGAAATTGCGTAGAATAGTCGAAACGAATGCGGAAAGCTGGCCGCTCAAAACTGTTTTTCGGATTTCGCGCGGTACGAAGACCACCGCAGATACTGTTCTAGTTAAAATTATCGAAGGGAACAGGTGTGGCTACGGCGAATGCGTTCCTTATGCGCGCTATGGGGAGAGCCCAAAACAAGTGATACGGGAAATCGAGGCTGTATCGGCCGAGATCGAAAGCGGCATATCACGACTGCAGTTACAGGAAATCATGCGGCCTGGCGCGGCTCGTAATGCCGTAGATTGCGCCCTTTGGGATTTGGAGGCACGACAGAATAATGTGACGCTGGCCCAACTGGCAGGTGTTCCTCCCTTCGAAGCTCTTCGAACTGCCCGGACAATCAGTATCGACAGTCCGCGCGAAATGGCACTGGCGGCCGCCGGCATTGATAGCGACCTGATCAAGATTAAAATCGGTACCACCGACATTCTGGAAGTTGTCAGCGCGGTGCGGCATGCCGCACCGCAAGCGCAAATCATTCTGGATGCGAACGAAGCATGGTCCATGCCCCAAATGGTGAAGATTATGCCCGCACTGATGGATGCGAAGATTAACCTAATCGAACAACCGCTACGCGAGGGGGAGGATAACTGTTTGCGCGATTATTGCAGCCCGATTCCTATTTGTGCCGATGAGAGTTGTCACACCACAGCCGACTTACATCGATTGGCGCCTCTTTATGACGCCATTAATATCAAGCTCGACAAAACCGGAGGATTAACAGAGGCGTTGCGCCTTCGCGCTGCTGCTGAAGATTGCGGTCTCAGTGTTATGCTGGGCTGCATGGTCTGTACTTCATTATCGATCGCCCCGGCTTTTGCCCTCGCTCACGATCTGGAGTTTATAGATTTGGATGGGCCGCTGTGGCTGCGTAAAGACCGACCGGGCGGCTGCGTGCTTGAAGGAAGTAAAATGTTACCACCCATTTTACATATGAAATCGGTCATGGAAGGCCAAACTTCCAAGGCATAACCTTTGTATATGGCTGTATCAATTGTTTGTATCGTAAAGGGGCTTGGATAGTGGGCTTCCTAGTGTCACAATTATGTAACCGATCAAATGATGTGAGTAAGCAGTCAACGAATTAGTAAATAAGGAGCGGCACATTTATACCTTGTTATCGATTTATATACGATCCCGGCCGTTTGCAGTGGTTTCTTGCATGGCGACACTGGCCTTTGTCCTGACGGGGTGTGCTCTGGATAAGTCTGCCGCCGGACGGAATGCGTTGCAGCCTATTGCTGCTGATATTCTTATTTCCGGGGGAATGGTGTATACAGGAGACAGGAGGCATCAAGGGTCTGTTGCAGACGTGGCGGTGCGAGGCGATAAAATTGTTTTTGTGGGACGCGCCAGTCCGGAGGCTGTTAATCCCGAGCAAATACTTGACGCGACAGGTCTTATAGTGGCTCCCGGCTTTATCGATCCGCATACACATGCGGACGGCGATCTTTTTTCCAATAAGCCAGAGCGCAGATTAAATGCAAACTATCTTACCCAAGGAGTGACCACAGCTTTTGTCGGGAATGACGGCGGCGGATCAAGCGACGTTAACGCTCAAAAGGAAATGGTGGCCAAGGCAAGTATTGGGACAAACGTTGCATTCCTTGTCGGCCATGGCGCCATAAGAGAGCAAGTCATAGGCTTGGCGGACCGGGCACCAACACCTGATGAACTCGCCAGAATGAAGAAGCTGGTTGCCAAGGCGATGTGCGAGGGAGCCTTCGGATTTTCTGCGGGCTTATATTATACGCCCCAGAATTTTGCCACTACCGATGAAGTGGTCGCATTGGCGCAGGAAGCTGCAAAGCGCGGCGGATATTATGATACGCACATCCGTGACGAGAGCAGCTACTCTATAGGATTGCTTGGCGCCATAAAAGAAGCGCTGGAAATTGGCAGACGCTCTGGAGCTCCCACCCATATATCGCATATCAAGGCACTGGGCGCGGATGTATGGGGTGCCAGCGGCGATGTCGTCGCTTTGGTCGAAGCGGCGCAGGCCGGCGGTCAAAAAGTAACTGCGGATCAGTATCCATGGCTGGCTTCGGGTACGCGGATCAGCAATGCTTTGCTGCCATCCTGGGCGCTGGATGGTGGTTTGAAAGCTGCGCGCGAACGCTTTGCGGATAATGCGATATTGCAAAAAGTTAAAATCGAAATGACTGAAAATCTGCGTCGCCGGGGCGGCGCTGAAACTATACTGATTACGCGCACCTTGGGCGGCGAAAAGACATATGAGAATAAGACCCTGAAAGAGATTGCGGAAATACTCAAAGTCAATCCCGTCGATGCCGCGATCGTCATTTTACAAAACGGCGACGCCCAGATTGCTTCATTCAATATGACAGAAACCGACGTCGAGGCATTCATGAAGCGCCCCTGGGTCATGACCGGGTCGGACGGGAGCGGCGGACATCCACGCAAATACGGTACTTTCCCTCATAAATTTGCGAGATATGTAACGGACAAGCACATCTTGAATATAAGCGAGTATATTTATCGCAGTGCAGGCCTGGCTGCAGAAAGCTTCGGGCTCGATAAACGCGGGTTCTTACGGAAAGATTACGCTGCCGACATCGTGATCTTCGATCCGGAAAAATTCCAGGCAAAAGCTGATTATGCGCATCCTGAACTGTTGTCCGAAGGTGTCATACACTTGCTCGTCAATGGTAAAATTGCGATCCGTAACGGACAGATTACCAATGTTTTTGCCGGAAATGTTCTGGTTCCCACAACAATGGACGATGAAATTGACTGCAAAATGTAGAATATATTAGTCGATTCGAAACTTTATCAAAGGGGAGTATAAAGATATGAAAAAGCTAGGCTGGATTTCGGGCACATTGTCGTGTTCATTCTTCGCGTTGATGTCCTCAGGCGCCTTCGCGCAAACGACGGCACCCGCCAATAACGCCAGAACGGCGGAAGAGGACAAAAACACCATAGTCGTTGTCGGCTCCCAAATTAAGGGTGCGGACATAGCGGGAGACCTGCCGGTCACGGTAGTGACCAACGAAGATCTGACAGCTGCCGGATTGACTACGGGTGAAGACTTGTTGCGCGCTATTCCGCAAATCGGCACGATCGGTTTCAATAGCGAGAATGCGTCTATTGTTGGCGTCAACGCAGCGCGCGGTGACGTTTCTTCCTACAATTTACGGAGTTTGGGGGAAGGGAACACCCTCGTCCTGATTAACGGGCGCAGAATGGTTCTTCATCCGATCACGCAGACCAGCGGGGGTATTCCCGTCACCACGGCAAACGCCAATACGCTTCCTACAAGTGCGCTCGACAGGGTCGAGGTTCTTCGGGATGGTGCCGGCGCGATTTATGGTGCCGATGCGGTCGCCGGGGTGATCAATTACGTGCTGGACGACGATTTTAAAGGATCAATGCTATCAGGTCGCATTGGCGGAGAACTGGACGGCGGACGTTTTACCCTTCTTTTAAAAGGAGCGCAGGGCTTTCAGATGAACGACGGCCGAACTAGCCTCGTGATTTCCGGAAGCTACGACAGGCTTGACGGTCTTATGGCTTCGGAAAAATCTTACGCTGCCAATTCGGATTTGAGAGGACGTGCACCGGCGGAATTTGCCTCTGATACAAGTTTCGATCAGCGCTCGAGTCTGGAAGCTTTCGCGCTCGTTAATTTCAACGGGCTGGGCTCATTTCACGTACGTCCCACCAATCTGCTGCGCGACAATGGCTCAGTTTACACGATCGCAAATTGTGGCGGACGAGGGCTATCCGGTGCCCAGACCGCTTTTTTCGATGGCGTGGAGAGCATATGTTTGGATTCCAAAGGCCAGGACAGAGCGATACGGCCAAACCGGAATGAGGACCGCACTCTTGTTGAAGATAACGAACGTTACAATGTCTTCGCCAACCTTTCTCATGAGATTAACGACAATATGGAGTTTTTTGGCGAGGCATCCTATTATTTTTCGAAAACCGAACGACAATGGGAACAAGCCAGCATTTTAAGTGATGGCCGGTTTTTCGTGCCGGCCGACTATTATTATAATCCATTTGGTCCAGTTAGATTTGACGATGGCCGAGTCAATCCCAACCGCCTGCCCGGGCTAAATCCGGCTATTGTGCCGGTGGGGGGACTGGGCTTCGAATTGTTAAGCCTGCGCCCTACGGATGTCGGCCCGCGGTATGTAACGGTTACGGGCGAAAGTTATCGTCTGGTGGCGGGGTTACGCGGTAATTTGGGTAAGTGGGATTATGACACAGCCTTCGTACACAGTGTTGCGAAAGTAACGGATCTTGCAGAAAACCGTATCAGCACACCATTGTTCCAGCAATCATTGCGGCTTGATACTCCCAACGCCTACAACATTTTTACGGGCGTAAATCCGGCAAATCCGGCCAGCATCTTTGACGCGACCCCGAACCCTCGGTCGAGTATCGATCCGTTTATTGTCAGTGCTACGCGCGAGGCGAAGACCCAACTGACTCTTGCTGATTTTCGACTGTCCAACCCGGCGATCATCAGTCTGCCGGCGGGGGATGTTGGAATAGGACTGGGAGTGGAATGGCGGTCCGAAACGCTGAATGAAGATAACGATTCAATCTTCGATGGCACCATGCCTTTTATCGATCCACTCAACCCCAATCTTGCGCCAGGTGAAATTACCAACCGGAGCAGCCTGCAGGGCAGCAGTTTTCGTCCGGACATAAGAGGGGACAGGCAAGTCATCTCCGCTTATGGAGAAGTCCTCGTGCCCGTGTTGAGGGACGTACCGTTTTTCCATAGACTGGATCTCCAAGGGGCAGTGCGTTACGAACATTTTAGCGGCGGCGGAGATATTGTCCGGCCAAAAGTCGCGGTAGCATGGTCGCCTATCGAGCAAGTCAAATTTCGAGGCTCGTTCTCTCTGGGATTCCGGGCACCTAATCTGGTCCAGTTGAATAATCCCGTCAGTTCGATAACTACCGATGTTACCGATTTCGCGGAAGGTATACTTCTTGGCACGGGCGATATTAACGATGGCCCCGACAACGGGAATTTCATTCTCGAGACGTCGGGCAATCCTGATCTGCAACCCGAGCGCAGCCAGAACTTCAGCGCCGGTGTAGTGTTAACGCCTATTGACGGACTGACATTTACTGCCGATTATTGGAGAATTAAAACGAACGGCACGGTCGGAGTATTGGGCAGTTCTAACCAATCCCGTCTGGATGCGGTATTGCGTTCGCAGGGGTCGTCAAATCCCAATGTAATTCGCGATACGCCCGATCCGGACAATCCCCTCGGTCAGATACTCATCATCCGCAATGCGTTCGAAAATCTGGATACAAGAATCGCGGAAGGGGTCGATCTGGGGCTGGACTACAACATGAACTCCGGGATTGGTAAGTTCAATGTTGGTATCAATGCCGCGCGTCTCGTAACATTTGAACAGGAGGCAGGCGATGTAGCCAATATCCTGATCGATTTCGGTGCGGATCCGGATTTCCTTGGCTCTTCTGCCGGTTCATTGATTGAAACGACTGCATTCCCGAAATGGCGTGCCACCGGTTCGGTCCGATGGACCAGCCTGGACGATCACTGGACGGCATCGCTATTTGCGACATATGTCGGAAAGGTTTTCCAAACCTTCATAACGAATGCCGACGGAGATCCATTTGAAGTCCAGCCGCATACGGTGGTGAATGCCTCCATCATAAGGCGTGATCTGTTTACAGAGGGCCTGTCGGTACAGCTAGGCGTACGCAACCTTTTCGACAATGACCCTCCCTTGGCTGCCGATGGCTTCGGCTATTCGGGAGAATTGCATTCCAATCTCGGTCGTTATGTGTATTTCGAGGTCACCAAACGGTTCTGATTATAGTTGGGGCGGGTGATCCGCCCAAAGCCACCTGTCTCAATCTTATAAATGACCATGAAACAGTGCTGCTGCCAGACATAAAGTCTGTCTGGTCTATCGTGTATATCATTAGTCGTGCATGTGTCTTTAAGATTACCTGAAGTTAATAATATGCGAGGATATCTGCATGTTTTCACTATGGTTTAAAATTCCCTTATGGCAACGAGTAATAGCCTCGCTTGTGGCTGGTATCGTGCTGGGATTGGTGTGGGGGCCGGAAGCGGAAAGCATCAAATGGATCGGCGATCTTTTCATCCAATCGATTAAAATGCTTGTCGTGCCGCTAATATTTTTCTCGCTGGTATCGGGCGTCGCAGCCATAGGGGACTTGAAAAAACTTGGCAATGTAGGTGGGCGCGCCTTGCTTTTGTTTATCGTGACCGGTGTCATTTCCGTATCGCTGGGAATGACTATGGGCCTGATCTTCGAACCAGGTGCCGGACTTGATATTGCTATGCCGGAAGCGGTCAACATCCCGGAACCAGCCACGATGTCCGCCACCGAAATGCTTCTTTCGCTTGTTCCAGAGAACCCCGTGATGACGATGGCACAAGGACAAATTTTGCCGTTGATTGTTTTTGCGATGTTGTTCGGTATTTCGCTGCTCATGGCCGGGAAAGATGCAGATCCCATCATCAAAGCTGTCGATTCGGGTTCGATCGTTATGCAGAAAATGACGATGCTAGTGATGGAACTGACGCCGTTCGGCGTTTTCGCATTGATGGCCTGGGTCGCAGGAACGTTCGGGTTCGAAGCCTTACTGCCACTGGCCGAGATGGTGCTGCTCAATTATGCCGGTTGTCTCATCATTATATTTGGCGTTTACACGGTGATTTTAAAAACTGTTGCTAAACTCCCACTGATCGACTTTTTCAGAGGAATTATTGACGCACAAGTCGTTGCGTTTTCTACAGCTTCATCGAATGCCGCACTTCCCGTAACGCTTCGCTGCGTGCAGCGTAACCTAGGGGTATCGAGAAGCGTTTCCAGTTTCACAGTGGCGCTGGGTGCCACCATCAACATGAACGGTACCGCGATGTACTTGGGCCTTGTCGCATTGTTTGGTGCCCAGCTTTACGGCATCGACCTTAGTTGGACCTCATATCTGCTGATCGGCTTAACTGCAACATTAGGTTCGGTCGGAGCGGCGGGCATTCCCGGGTCCGGTCTGGTCATGATGAGTCTGGTTTTGAGTTCGATCGGCGTGCCTCTGGAGACCATAGCATTTGTTGCTGGGATAAATCACATCATGGATATGATGCGGACCATGACGAATGTAACGGGTGATGCCACGGTCGCGGTCGCGGTTGCCAGGATGGCTGGCGAAATTGATGTGGAAGAATATGTTTCGGCTGATGATGTGTAATCTTGTTGGCAATGAACTTGCCTCCGCCGCCGTCTTTCCTAAAATATCGAGTGGGGTTGCTTTGATTTTCTGCGAACAAAGGAATTTGCAATGAAAAAGATCTTACTGGCGGGTTTGCTATTGACTGGCTGCGCCCAGAACGCCGTTCTGGAACCCTCTCTTGCCGATGTTCATGCAAAATATCTTACCCTCGACACGCATCTTGACACGCCTATGCATTTTGCGCGTGAAGGATGGAGCTTTTCCGATGCGCACGATATGACCAACGATGTCGTACAGGTAGATATTCCGCGCATGGCAGCAGGAAATCTCGACGGCGGATTTTTCGTGATATATACACAGCAGGGGCCGCTGACAGACGAGGGCTATGCCGCCGCGCGCGATTTTGCTCTCGGACGGTCCGATGAAATTGACGCTGTCATTGCGCGCTATCCAGACAAAATCCAACCGGCCAAAACTGCGGAAGATGCTCGTCGCCTCGATGCTGAGGGCAAGCTCATCGCTTTTAAAAGCATGGAAAACAGCTATCCGTTGGGCAAAGATCTCGACATGTTGCGGGAATTTTACCAGCGCGGCGTACGCATGGCCGGTCCGGTACATTCGCGTAACAACCAGTTCGCCGACTCTTCAGGGGACAAGCCGAAATGGAACGGCCTGAGCCCGCTAGGCCGCGAGTGGGTGAATGAAATGAACCGGCTCGGAATGGTCATCGACGCCAGCCATTCTTCGGATGCCGCCTTCGATCAGATGCTGGCATTATCCAAAACGCCACTCATACTCTCGCACACGAGTCCTAAAGCTCTCTCGGCTCAACCCCGCAATCTTGACGATGCACGGATCAGGAAGCTTGCTCATGCGGGGGGTGCTATCTGCGTTTCAACAGTTTTCCTGACACCGATGAATTTGTCTCCAGAAAAAACCAAAGCCTACAATAAACTTGATAATATCGCAGATATGGCACCTGCAGACCAGGCCGAATTTGTTCAGGAATGGCGCGCATTGGAGCAGTCGGAACCACTCTGGCCCATCGACTTCGAGCGTTATATGGCGGCGGTGTTGCATGTTGCCGAAACCGCAGGCGTGGATCATACCTGCTTCGGAGCGGACTGGGATGGGGGTGGGGGGTTTCCCGGTTTTGAAGATATCACCGCTCTGCCCAAGTTGACCTGGCGCTTGAAACAAGCCGGATATTCGGATTCGGATATCGAAAAAATGTGGAGCGGAAATGTGCTTCGCTTGCTCGAAAAAGCACAAGCGGCACGCGAAAAATAATTCGGCCGATGCGGTTTCCAAAAAAATGTGAAAACTTGTTTTAGTTATGCTTCGCAGCGAGTGTTTCTTCGATGGCGCGATATGCGGATTTTCCTTTTGGGGGATTATCGCCGTTGTTGATTCCGAAATAGGCGATGCCGGAACCTTTCTCTATATCGACCCATAGCCCCGAACGAAGGCCGTATGCATCGCCCGCGTGGCCGGTAAAGTTTTCTCCCGGACTAAGGTTGTCTGCACATCCCTCTTGCAATGTAGGCAGAATCTGGGTGGCCAGCCCGTAACTGCAATAAAATCCGTCATCCGTCTGACCATTGGTACCGTCGTAGCGCCACACAGGACGCTGCATCCCCTGCAGGGTTTCCGGGCGCAGAAACTGCCGCCCATTATGGCGGCCGCTTTTCAGCAACAACATGCCGACAGTTGCAAGATCGCGAACTGTTATTCTGAGACCCCCTTGTGGTGAAAAAATTGCGCCATTCGTGCCGACAACATAATTTTCCAAATCGCATGAATGCCCTTTTGCGACCCGGACGGGGCAGACGGGTTTGCTGCCTTGAAGATCATCGATTTCAACAGTTCCATCTGTATCATAAAGTACGACGGCTTTGGCGATGCTGCCGTTAGAACAAGTTGACCAGTTGAAACACGCCTTAAGATCGAGTGGAGTAAGAACAAGCCGCTGCATAAGCCGGTCAAAGCGCTCGCCCGTGACGCGTTCCATCAGGGTTGCGACGACAGGGAAGTTGAGATTCGAGTAACGAAAAAATGTGCCGGGTGCATGACCGGCATCAAACACTTCGGGCGCTCCGGCAACCGATTGCAAAGGTGTGCCCAAAGGTACGACGTAATTAATCCCGTCATCCATCAAACTGGAAGTGTGCGACAGCAGCATCCGCAGGGTAATCGGCGTTTCTGGAAAACGGGGATTGCGTAGTTTCCATCCCAGTATTTCCGAAACATCCCGATCGAGATTAAGTTTATCATCCTCCACGAGGCGCATCACGCCTAAAACGACCACCAGTTTTGAAATGGAAGCAATGCGAACGGGATCATCTATCGTAATTTCCCTCTCCGTACGACGATCGGCAACACCATCTGCACCGCTTGCCAAAATACCATTGCGGTCGAATTTTGCCCAAGCCGTCGCGAGGCCGGCACGCCGCGTGTCTGAATAGAGTGCAACCCCATCACTGCGCGGATCGGCGGCGCCTACCCATGCATCACCTATTTTCTGTATGGCGTTAACTTTCGAAGTCAGTGGCATGATCCGAACTTGATGACCCATAGCCTCAAGCTGCTTTGCTAGCCTTATAGTATAAGTGCTTTCTTCGAGCTGGATAACGTCGTCGTCGAAAAATATGTTGGGCAGCGCAATCGCTTCCTTGGCAGTGAGGTTGAAATCCAGTACGCCCACAACCGTTTTCAGGACATGCATGATAATACGCGGACCACCCGCTGAACCAAGCGCTAGAATAGGGTTGCCGCTTTCGTCATAGACGATTGTAGGACTCATAGAGGATCGGGGTCTCTTATTGGCCTGGACCCGATTCATCACAGGGCGACCGTTTCGCGAAGGCACGAAACTGAAATCGGTCAGTTCATTGTTCAGCACCATACCATTTGCCACCAGTTGACTGCCGAAAACTTCCTCGACCGTAGATGTCATCGCGACCAAGTTGCCGTCTTTATCCACGACCGAGAAATGGGTCGTTCCGGCTTCGGTGGATGGTGTCGGTGCGCCGGCTCGCTCCGAACCGGGTGGAGTCCCGGCTGCTACCGTTCCTAGGGCCTTTGCCGGATTGATGAGACCGGAACGTGTCCGAAGATAGCGCGGATCAATCAGACCCGCTATGGGAACCGGCGCGAAATCGGCATCGCCTGTATAGATTGCACGATCTGCGTACGCGAGCCGCATGGCGTCGGCAATCAGATGCCAGGAAACAGGAGAATCTTTCCCCAGCTCCGGCAAATCGAACCGTTCCAGCATGCCAAGCATGGCCAGAACGGTCGAGGCCCCTGAAGAGGGCGGACCCATACCACAAACACGATACTGCCGATACTGGCCGCATACGGAGGGACGCGGAGTGGCGGTGTACTGTAACAAATCCTGCGGCGTGAGAGTGGCTGGATTACGTGTGGAATCGCTCACGGTACGACTGATTTTCTGTGCATTTTCTCCAGAATAAAACGCATCAGCACCTTTAGCGGAGATTTGACGCAGCAATGCTGCCAATTCGGGATTGCGTACAATGTTACCGGATTGGAGTGGAATGCCGCCGGGCGCGTAAAGAGCAGCTATAGCGGGAGAATCTTTCCAACCCGAAGCCCAGTTGGCGATCGTTTGGGCAAATCGCGGGGTGACCTCGAAACCTTGATCAGCTAGCCGGATTGCCGGTTCGAACAATTTGTCCCAAGGAAGTCTGCCCCACCTTGCGTGCGCTTTTTCCATCAACCGGATATTTCCCGGAACTCCCACCGACAATCCGCTGCGAAATGCGTCATCAAATGCCATCGGTTCGCCCGAAGAGTCCAGAAACCTTTCGGGAGTGGCCGATGACGGGGCGCGTTCGCGGCCATCGATCGTTTCGATCAGCCCGCGTTCTGCCTCATGGTGAATAAAAAACCCGCCCCCTCCGATACCGCTCGATTGCGGCTCGACGACGGTGAGTGCAATCATGGTCGCTAAAGCCGCATCGGTGGCGCTACCGCCTGCATCGAGCATTTCCCGGCCGGCTTCGGCTGCGCGTGGATCGGCTGCCGACACGACGCCTTGTGCCATGATAGGGGCAGAGGCGAAAAGAAATAGCCCTGCAAGTCCTACGCTCAACTTCAGCCGAAATACGGTGTAGAATCGGTACATGAATCACCCTTTCAAAAAGCCCGTTTGCGCTGTGATTATGGGTCCAGCGTCAGATTAGTTCATTCATCTATCGCGGCCGCTCCCGGCCGACGCGGGTCGGCTGCGCCGCGAACCCCCGGCGTATCGATGACGATTGATTGCGTACTGCCGATCGTTTCGTCTACATCGAATTTATGTCCCAAGACATTAAGCAAGTTAAGCGTATCCGTGGATAAACCACGCTCAACGGTCAGTTCGCCCGTACGATATTCGGGATAGATGCGCGGAGCGTGTGTAGCCTCGGCAACGGAAAGGTCGAAATCGACCAGATTTATAACCATCTGTGATACGGTACTCGGAATAGTATTTCCTCCAGGGCTTCCGGTCAAAGCCCATAACTTTCCATCCCTGAACAGCATCGTGGGCGACATGCTGGAAATGGGTCGATGTCCTCCCCGCAATTTGTTTGCGCTGCGGATATTCCCGTCGTTGCGTTCGGCGGCTTCCTGTGTGATGCCGAAATTGCCCATCAGGTTGGCAAACAGAAAACCGGTTCCTTCCAACATGACCCCAGACCCGAAATTATACCCCAGCGTAAAGGTGTTGCTAACCCCGTTTCCTTCGGAATCGACGACCGAGAAATGTGTAGTCTCGCGGCTTTCATATGCCCATGGATCACCGGGCTCCGTCTGGGACAGAGGCGAAGCACGATCCGGATTTATCAGCTTCGCACGCTCGGCCGCATAGGCTTTCGAGATCATGGATTTCAGCGGCATGCGTCCGAAACCCGTGTCGGTCGCAAACCGGAAACGGTCCGCATAGGAAAGCTTCATGGCCTCGGCGATGAGATGATAACTTTGCGCCGAACCCCAACCCGCCGATTTCATATCGAAATTTTCGAGTATGTTGAGGATTTCCAACATGCTGGCACCACCGCCGCTTGCCGGCGGCATAGTAACTATTTTGACGCCGCGATAGCTGCCTATCAGGGGTTCGCGTTCGATAGCACGATACGCAGCAAGGTCGGCCAAAGTGATAAGGCCGCCATTTTCGGCCATTCCCTTGGCAATTTTTTTTGCAACGGGACCGCGATAAAAAGCGTCGGCTCCGCCGCCCTGTATTTGTTTCAATGTCCATGCGAGGTCCGGATGTGTTAAATGTTCGCCTTTATAATAGCTCGTACCATCTTCCTTGAAGAAAACCCTGGCCGCTACTCCCTCTGCGCTCAACCGCTGGCGCGACCTGTCTATCATGGAAATTGCGTCTCGAGTGAGCAGTACACCATCTTGTGCAAGCGAGATGGCCGGTTGCAGCAGTTTTTCCCATGGCATTCTGCCAAATCGTTTGTGCGCATGAAACAGACCTGCAACCGTGCCGGGAACACCCGCAGATTTTATACCTTGTGTCGCTTCATCGCTGACGCTGCCATCGGGCAGCAAAAAATCGTCCAGCGTGGCAGCGGCGGGAGCGATTGACCGGTAATCTATCGCGATCGTGCGGTCTTCCTTGGCGAGATAGACCAGCATGAAACCATCCCCGCCGATATTTCCTGCTCTGGGGAGAGAAACGGATAACGCAAATGCCGTGGCGATGGCGGCATCGACCGCATTGCCGCCTTCGCGCAATATCTGTGCGCCGATTTCGCTTGCCATAGAGCTCTGGCTGACGACCATTCCCTTGTCGCCGAGTACGGAATTTTCGATTGTGGGATATTGGGGCGGTTGGTCCTGCGCCTGAGCCGCAATCGGCGTTGCGATCAACAATGCGCTACTGAGCAGCCCGACCAAACCCCGCCATGAAAATGCCATTTCTGCGCTCCCTTTGAATTATTCTGCAATATCTTGGAAAACGTTAAATCATATCAAACCCATTATTCCAACTTTCCAAGCCAAAGCAACTTGTGCCTGGGATATAGCTTTTGTCTATACACTATCGCTTTACGAGGGTTTTACAGTCAATATAGCGTGGGTGAGGACAAGCCAATGCATTGCTGCGAAAGATGCTGCATGTTAAGCATAGGGGTAGGTATAATAACCGGGAAGCCCGCCATGCTTTTAGACCTTGTCAAAATTGCGATTATATTGCTTGGCATCAATTCCGATGTCCCAAAAATGGGGAAGCAGTGCGAAACCTTCTCCGAAACTCCCAAGTTCCAACCGGTTCAAACCGAATTGTTCAACGCAGATGGGGGTCAGGCTCTGGCATGGGCCGATGCCAATGGCGATGGCTGGCTCGACCTTATAGTCGGGTTCCAAAACCGTCCGTTGCGGCTTTATTTGCAAGATGAACACGGCTTTACCGAGCAAGCGGGAAAACTGGGTTTGCCGAACGCGGCAGTAGATACCCGGACCCTGGCATGGGGGGATTATAATAAGGACGGCTTGCTTGACCTGTATCTTGGTTTTGGACGAGATTCGGGATATACAAACAAACTCTATCGCGGGGGTCCGATCGGTTTTACAGAAGTGGGAGAAAGCCTGGGCGTAGATACCGCCGGCACCAGCAGACAAGCCAGCTGGATAGATTATGATGGCGACGGCGATAGCGACTTGTTTGTCGCGATGCGAGATCGCGCCAATAAGCTTTACCGCAATGATGGCACGACCTTTACCGATGTCAGCAACGCCAGCAATATGGCGGACGCACGGCGTTCGGTAGGTTCGGTCTGGTTCGATTTCGACCGCGACGGTGACCTCGACATGTATACAGCCAATCAGTCGGGCGACCGGGATGGATTTTATCGCAATGACGACGGGATATTTACGGAAATTGCCGATACGCTGCAAATGGATCTGGCAGGCAGACCCTTGAAAGAGGGTAGTGTCGGGGCGACCCTATGCGATGTGAATTCGGATGGCTGGCTCGATCTGTTCGTGCCGGTATATGGACCGGACCGACTTTATATCGCCGACGGCAAGGGCGGATTCGCCAATCGCGCGAAACAATGGGGAGTTGAGGCCGCGGATGACGCCGTCAGCGCCGATTGCGCCGATTTCGATAATGATGGCCGCGATGATCTCTATGTCGTCGCGTATCGGCCAGGGGAAGTGCATGGCCGCGATCATCTCTATCACAATCGCGGCTCTCATTTCGTTGATGTACTACCCGCAGACCTGCGCGATTACGACGGCGACCACGGAGTAAGGTGGGCAGACTATGATAATGACGGTGATATGGATCTGGCAATTACCAACCGGCATAAAAATGGCCGTCACAGTGTATTACGCAACGATTTGGCCGGTGGAGAAAATGCGCATTTTATAAAAATCACGGTTCTCGACAAGAAGGGTTATTATACGCGGCAGGGTGATGAAGTGCGTGTTTACGACAGCAGCAGCAAGCAATTGATTGCCACAAGGATTGTGGATACCGGAGGTGGCTATATTTCCCAGAATATTATGCCCGTCCATGTTGGCATTGGCTGTGCCACAAAAGTGGACGTAGAAATCACTTTCATGGGTAAGGCGGGTCGAACCAAAAGCTACCGAAAAGAAGTCAAAGCCGGTTCTTCAATCACGGTCAGGAAGGCAGATTGAAACAAGGTGATATCGTAGATTTATTTGACGAAGAGACTTTCGTCATTGCTGCCAACTATACGCGGCAAGGTGACCGTTGATGATGACATTACGCCATATCGAAGTGTTTTACGCTGTATATCAGGCGGGGTCTGTAAGCGGTGCAGCGCGTTTTCTTAATGTGTCCCAACCTTCCGTAAGCAAGGTACTTCGCCATGCGGAAAGCAGGATCGGATTTACCCTGTTCCGGGTCGTAAAAGGGCGACTTGTCGCCACCGACGACGCACATATATTGTTTAATGAAGCCCGCGATCTCTATGCTCAGGTTCAGTCCCTGAACGAAACAACGAAAAATTTGCGTAAAGGGGATGACGGACATCTACGCATAGCAGTACTACCCTCTTTGGGACTAGATGTGGCACCAGCGGCGGTGGCAGCATTTCTGAAGAAACATCCCAAAGTTACTTTCGATATAAAGACGATGCACAATGAAGATATGTTGCGTTCGTTATATGAACGCAACAGTGATTTGGCTGTGGCTTATGATGCTCCGCGCCATTCACGTTTGGCCGAAGTAAAGCTCAGTAAAGGGGAACTTGTCTTATTGTATCGCAAAGGGGATTTAGCTGATCCGCCTGATCGACTTTCTCCCAGCATGATCGGCGACCGGCCCCTCATTCGGCTCACTGATGAAGGTACTGTGGGTAATTTGGTAACCGCGCAGCTTGAAGAAAACATGAACGCGTCTGCAAGCATATCTGTGCAGACATATTATGTTGCCGCCGCGCTTGTAAGACACGGTGTCGGCCTTGCAATCGTGGACGAATTTACAGCGCGTGCTAATTTATCTCAGAATTTGGATTTCCGGCCTCTAGTTCACACGGTTGGATTTAATGTATATTGTATTCATTTGGATGATCGCCCCCTTTCAAAACTAGCGAAAGAATTTACGAAAACATTAAAAGATACTTTGGCCAGCATTTCTGCTAGTTAATAAGCCAGACGTGAAGATAATATGAGTTTAAGAGCCGGGCTGTCAGTAAGTGACTTGTCGGAGACAAGACTGGAATATGCAGGAATGGCGCTTACGATAATATACCTTTGCTATCCCTTCAATTGAACAGGCTCATAACCTGAAGGTCGTAGGTTCAAATCCTACTCCCGCAACCAACGAAAAATAGTAATATCAAGCATTTATCACAAAGCTTCGGTCGAAAGATCGGGGCTTTTGTTCGTTTTGATGCTAACACATAGCTAACACATTTTGACTCATGCGCTAAAACCTGATAGCCGTAGGTCAGTATATTCCAATTGGTGGAGGCGGCGTGTGCAAAGTCACCGAGTTCTCAACGGCAAGGTGCAGCTGTATCGGCGCGGTGAGAGTCGCATCTGGCAATGCTCTGCTTCAATCGGCGGTAAACAACGACGGGCCACAACCAAGCGTGAAAGTCTCGCGCTGGCATCCGAGTTTGCCGAAGACTGGTATCTTGCACTTCGCGGCAAAGATCACGCTGGCATTCTCTTGTCAGAGAAGAGTTTCGCCCAAGCCGCAGCACAGTTTCTTGCCGAGTATGAAGTTATTACCGAAGGTGAGCGCAGCCAAAAGTGGACCGAGGGACATGAAATCCGGTTGCGGATTCATTTGCTGCCTTTCTTCGGCGAGCTTGGCGTCTCGAAAGTGACCCCGGCCAAAGTGCAGGATTATCGCGTTCACCGGATGACGTCGCGGCTTGAACCAAATCCTGCGTCACGCAGCAATCGACCGTTGGTGGACAAACCGCCAGCGCGCAGCACTCTACATAATGAAATAGTCACTTTGCGAATGGTATTGAAGACAGCCATTCGCAACGGGTGGCTTGAGCATCTACCTGACCTGTCACCGCCTTACAGAACGCAGGGCAAGATCGTCCATCGTCCTTGGTTCAGTCCAGCCGAATACAAACAGCTTTATGAAGCCACGCGCGCCTATGCGCGTGATCCCTTCCATGAGCGAGATCGATGGAATGCCGAACAGGTCCATGATTATGTACTATTTCTCGCCAATACCGGGCTGCGGCCCGATGAGGCAAAAAATCTCCAGCATAGCGATGTTGCCATTGTCGAAGATGAGGCAACTGGTGAGACGCTCCTCGAAATTGAGGTGCGAGGTAAACGCGGCGTTGGCTATTGCAAGTCGATGCCGAGCGCGGTCAGGCCGTATGAGCGATTACTCAATCGGCCAAAGCCTGTTCAGGCGGAAAGCCGTCGCGAAAAGCAGCGTCGGCGTAAAGAAGGCTTGCCCCCACTGTCTGAAGACCCACCGGAACGGGAATACCCAGAACTTCGAGACCCAGTGTTTCCCGGCAACCATGTTAGGCTATTTAACGGCATTCTGGAGCGCGCAAACCTCAAGCGCGATCGGGACGAGAAACCCCGCACTGCCTATAGTCTTCGCCATACTTATATCTGTATGCGTTTGATGGAAGGCGCTGACATTTATCAGATTGCCAAAAACTGCCGCACCAGCGTCGAGATGATCGAGAAGTATTACGCCTCGCACATCAAAAACATGCTGGATGCCGGGGCCATCAACGTCCGCCGCCCGTCTCCGCCGTCGAAGCGCCGCAAACCAACT
>JBGTHQ010000004.1:0-32963 GCA_041746135.1 Sphingomonadaceae bacterium
ATCGGCGCGGCGCAGGCGCGCGTCGCGGCGATGCTGCTGCTGACGCTGCGCGGGACGCCGACGCTATATCAGGGTGACGAGCTGGGCATCGGCCAGGTCGACATACCGCCCGACCGGATTCGCGACCCGCAGCATTTCCGCCAGCCGCATCTCAACATCGGCCGCGACCGGTCGCGCACCCCGATGCCCTGGGACGCATCGCCCTTTGCCGGGTTCAGCACCGCCGAGCCATGGCTACCGCTGAACGCCGACTGGCGCGTGCGCAACGTCGCCGTGCAGGACAGCGATCCGTTGTCGATGCTATGGCTCACCCGCCACCTGCTGGCCTTGCGGCGGGAGCATCCGGCTTTGTCGGTCGGTAGTATCGCGATGATCGACGCACCCGGTGGCGTGCTGGCCTATACACGCCGGGAGGGCGAGACAGTGCTGCGCCTATGGCTCAACCTGACGGCAGACGCCATCCATGTCCCCTGGCAGGGAAAGCCGCTGCTTTCGACCCGCGCCGGCGACCCCCAACCCGGCTTGCTCCGCCCCGACGAAGGACTGATACTCTTATGAAAATCGCCATGCTGGCCCCGATTGCATGGCGCACGCCGCCGCGCCATTACGGCCCGTGGGAGCTGGTCACAAGCCTGCTCACCGAAGCGCTGGCTGCGCGCGGCATCGACGTGACGCTGTTCGCCACGCAGGACAGCGTGACCCGCGCTACGCTCGACGGCATCGTGCCGGCGCCGTATGAGGAAGACCCGTCGATCGATGCCAAGGTGTGGGAATACCGCCATCTCGCCTATCTGTTCGAGCGCGCCGAAAGGTTTGATCTGATCCACAACCAGGCCGATTTTCCCGCGCACGCTTTTGCAGGGCTGGTCGGCACGCCGATGGTGACCACCATCCACGGCTTTTCGTCGAACCGCATCCTGCCGATGTACGCGCCGTATCAGGACCGGGTCCATTATGTCGCGATCAGCGATGCCGACCGGCATCCGGACCTGCGCTACGCCGCCACGATCCATCACGGCATCGCGGTGGACGATTTCGCGTTCGACGCGCGGGGCAGCGACGACCTGTTATTCTTCGGACGGATCCACCCCGACAAGGGCGCGAAGGAAGCGATCGCGGCGGCGCGCGCCGCGCATCGCGGGCTCGATCTGTACGGCATCGTTCAGGATCAGGGCTATTACGAGCGCGAGATTGTGCCGACACAAGACGACCCCGCGATCCGCTTCCACGGCACGGTCGGCGGCGCGCAACGCAAACGGGTATTGGGATCGGCGCGGGCGCTGCTCCACCTCATCAATTTCGATGAACCGTTCGGGCTTTCGGTGATCGAGGCGATGGCGTCGGGAACGCCCGTCATCGCCGCGCGGCGCGGTTCGATGCCCGAACTGATCGATCACGGCTTGACTGGCTTTCTGGTGGACACCCCCGCCGAAGCGGTCGCGGCAATCGCGCGCGCTGGCGACCTCGACCGCGCCACCATCCGCCGCACGGTCGCACAGCGCTTCGGCGTCGAGCGTATGGCCGACGCCTATATCGCGCTTTATCGCACAATCCTGGACGCCCGCTGACGCAGCAAGATGAGGGCGATGCAATGATCGCATATTGCGAAAATAAAAGCGCTCCATGACATTTGTTTGCAACCCTTTGCGGCTTTCGTCGTAAATGTTGGTTGGCGTGACCTGCTGGCTGATTATCGACAGGAGAAACTGAATGGGTATCTGCGCACACTGCGGCAATGAATACGACCGATCGTTCGATGTTACTTCGGCGGACGGCGACACAAGCACCTATGATTGTTTCCAATGCGCGATCGCCGACATGGCGCCCGAATGTACAAATTGCGGCTGCAAGATTATAGGCCAGGGACGCGAGACCGATGGCGATGCCATCTATTGTGGTGCCCATTGCGCCGAGCAGGACGGTGCGGAACTGAGTTAGAGTCACCACCTTTGCCTATCCGGTCGCGTGCCCTTGCACATCGGCCATCGACCGACCCGAATTGCATATCATCATGGAGGAAAATTATCATGGCAAAATCGAAACCCAAAACGTCAAAATCCGGATCAAAGCCCAAATCCGCAACGAGATCTGAATCCAGATCAAACGCTGCATCTGGCACGCCCCAACCCGGCGTGGCCCCGCTCGACAAAGGCGGTGCGCCGCATCAGACAGCCACCAGCACCGACGATATCATGACCACACAGCAGGGCGTGCCTGTCGCCGACGACCAGAACTGGCTGACCGCAGGTCCGCGCGGACCGCAATTGCTCGAAGACCAGATTGCGCGCGAGAAGATATTCCATTTCGACCATGAGCGCATTCCCGAGCGTGTCGTCCATGCCCGCGGCTATGGCATTCACGGCCACTTCGAGCTGACCGACGCCATTCCCGAGCTGTCGAGTGCCGATATATTCCAACGCAAGGGCGAAAAGACGCCGCTCTTCTGCCGCTTTTCGACCGTTGCCGGGAGCGCCGGGTCACCCGATGTGGCGCGCGACGTGCGCGGCTTCGCGGTCAAATTCTATACGAAACAGGGCAATTGGGATCTGGTCGGCAACAATATCCCGGTGTTCTTCATCCAGGATGCGATCAAGTTTCCCGACCTCATTCACTCGGTCAAACCCGCGCCCGACCGCGGATTTCCACAGGCGCAAAGCGCGCACGACAATTTTTGGGACTTTATCTCGCTCAGCCCCGAATCGATGCACATGATAATGTGGGTCATGTCCGACCGCGCGATTCCGCGCTCGCTGCGCTTTATGGAAGGTTTTGGCGTCCACACGTTTCGTCTGGTCAATACCGAGGGTAAATCGTCGTTCGTCAAATTCCACTGGAAACCCAAACAGGGCATGCAGTCGGTGGTGTGGAACGAAGCCCTGAAAATCAACGGCATGGACCCCGATTTCCATCGCCGCGACATGTGGGATGCGGTGGATTCGGGCGACTTTCCCGAATGGCAACTGGGCATCCAGGTCTTCGACGACGAATTTGCCGAAAAATTCGAATTCGACGTACTCGATCCAACCAAGCTCATTCCCGAAGAACAGGTGCCGGTGCGAATCATTGGCAAGATGGTGCTCAACGATAATGTCGACAATTTCTTTGCCGAGACCGAGCAGGTGGCATTCTGTACGCAGAACATCGTCCCCGGCATCGATTTCAGCAACGACCCGTTGCTGCAGGGCCGCAATTTTTCCTATCTCGATACGCAGCTCAAGCGGCTGGGCGGACCCAATTTCACGCATATCCCCATCAACGCGCCGAAATGTCCCGTGCGGCATTATCAGCAGGACGGTCATATGGCGATGACCAACCCCAAGGGGCGGATCAATTACGAACCGAACAGCCGCGACCACGGCACCGGCCCGCGCGAAGCCCCCGATATCGGCTTTACCAGCTATCGCGAGCAAGTCAGCGGCGACAAGCAGCGCGTGCGGTCGGAAACCTTTGCCGACCATTACAGCCAGGCGCGGCAATTCTACATCAGCCAGACAGGTCTGGAGCAGCAGCATATCGCCGATGCGCTGACATTCGAGCTGTCCAAGGTGGAAATGTCGGCAATCCGCGAACGCATGGTCGGCCATTTGCGCAATATCCACAGCGATCTGGCCAAGGCGGTGGCCAACGGTCTGGGCTTGGACACAATGCCCGAAAAAGCCCGGGCCGCGCGCAAGACGATCGAGGATTTGCCCGCATCCGACGCGCTGAGCATTATGAAAAACGCGCCGGGCAGTTTTGCGGGGCGCAAACTCGGCCTGTTCGTAGCCGAGGGCGGCGACGCCGATATAGTCAAGGCGCTGAAGAAAGCGGTCAAAAATGCCGGTGGTACTTGTGCCATCGTTGCGCCGCACATTTCGGGAGCAAAACTTTCCGATGGCAATATGCTGCCTGCGGACGAGAAAATCGATGGCGGCCCTTCGGTCGTATTCGATGCGGTGGCGCTGGTAATGCCCGAAAAGGCGGCGGACATGCTTTCAGCGCAAAAACCGGCGCTGGATTTCGTCAGCGATGCTTTTGCCCATGGCAAATTCATCGCCTTCACATCCGGTGCCAAGCCGCTGTTGAAAGCCGCTGGCGTGGCGGACAAAATGGACGACGGATTCACAGCACTCGACAGTGCGAAATCGGCGGCCGGGTTTATCGAAAGCTGTAAGCAATTGCGCTTTTGGAATCGCTTGAAATAAGAAACAAGGGGGAGGCATTAAAACCCTCCCCCACGGTACGTAAAACCTATTTCGCCGCCAATTCCTTGACCAGCATCGGGGCGGGATAAATACTTTCCAGCGCTTCCTGCACCGCATCGGTCGATACGGACACGGTGCGGTTGAGCGCCGCATCATAGCCATATGCCCCGCCCAGCGAGTGGATATTGCCATCGAAGGCCGCACCGATGACGGTTCCGGCGCGGTCGATTACCGGCGATCCCGAATTGCCGCCGATAATATCGTTGGTGGACACGAAATCATAAACGGTCTTGGGATCGATTTTCTTGCGGTTGGCGGCAAACGCTGGAGCGAGGTCGAACGGCGCGTTGCCGGTGGCGCGGTCGAATGTGCCGCCCATTGTAGTGGCAAACGGCACTTCGCGGCCGCGTTCCAGCCAGCCCTTGACCTGTCCATAGCTGATCCGCAGCGTGAACGTGGCGTCGGGATAGAGACTATCGCCATACGCGGCGAAGCGCGCATCGGCCAGCTTTGCCCCCGCAGCGGCGAGCGGGCCGCCATACGCTTCGTCAACCTGCTGTTTCAGCTCGCGCTGGCGCGGCTCGAGTTTGCGGGCGAACGCGATCATTGGATCATTCGAAGCCTCGATCGCGGCCAATCCGCCTTCCCATAACTTGCGGCGCGTACCGGCATCGGCAAGTCCGGTTCCCTCTACCAGCCGTTCGGCTTTTCGTTCGGGGCTTTCTTGGGCCAGCAGCAATTTCGTGTCGAGGTCGTCGGCACCCAGATATTCGCGTGCTTTCGACAGGCTCCATTCCAGTTGCAGCTCTTCCAGCCACGGATAGACGGGACGTTCGTCGAGCAGGCGTTTTTCAAGCAGCGGCAATGCGCTGTCGGTAAATCCGGGTAACCGTTCCGCATTCGGTTTGGCGCGTTCTCTCGCGGCCAGCACCAAAGTCTGCGCATAACTGTACAGATCGCCCGATGGCTGTGTAAACCGTGCGGGAAGGTAATAGGCGCGGTAAGCGCGCGTGGCCGCATCGACGCTGGCCCACGGATCGCCAATCGCGGCATTGCCCGCACTTCTAGTCCGAAGTGCTGTTTCGGCTTCTGCCAGTTTCGACGTAAAGTCGGGATCGTTGAGCGCCTTGGTGCGGCCGATATAGACTTTCAGCGAGTTTTCTATGCCGCCCAGCAGGTCGAGCGCTTCGCGTTGCTTTTCCGGGCTCTCGTCCATCGCACGGATCAGTCGTCCGCGCAGTTCGGACAAAATCGCCAGCGTGACGGGCAGGCGCACCTCGCGTTCAAACGCGAGCTGGCTTTGCGTATAGAGCCGCGAAGTGGAGCCGGGATTGCCGACCACGAATGTCACTTCGCCCTTTTTTGGCGCGCGCGGATTCCATTTCAGATGCTGCGGCGTGGCGACCGGTTTGCCGTCTTCATAAGCGCGCAGAAAAGAGGCATCGAGCGAATAGCGCGGGAAATTGAAATTGTCGGGATCGCCGCCAAAGGTCGCGGCGCGATCCTCGGGCGACCAGGCCAGCCGGACGTCGGAATATTTGCGGTAGGTATAAAGCTTGTACTGACCGCCGCCAAACAGGGTAACGACCTGGCAGCGGGTCTTGGTGGTGTCGGTGCAGCCTTCGGCCTCGATCGCGGCGATGCGGGCATCGCGCGCCTTGGTCAGCGCCTCGCCGGTGGCACTGCCAATCGCGGCGGTTATGTCATCGGTCACATCGGTAATCATCGTGACGACTTCGGCCTGCTGACCCGCGCACTTTTTTTCGTCGCTGCGGCTGGCGGCGATAAACCCGTTTTTCAGCAAATCATCCTCGCCCGTCGAATTTTCATACAGGCAGCTGGCGACACAGTGGTGGTTGGTGAGGATCAGGCCCTGGCCCGACACGAAACTGGCCGAACAGCCGCCGGTCAACCGTACCGAAGCGGCCTGTATGCGGTCGAGCCATGCCTGATCGGGCGCCCATCCATATTCCTTGCGCATCTGTTCGGCCGGGAAATTATCCAGTGTCCACATGCCCTCCTCGGCCTTGGCAGAGGAAAATCCTGCGCCGAGCAGAACGAGGGCGGAGGAGGCGAGAAATAAGGAACGGGGGGTCATCGAGTCAATCTCCGATACTATAAAGTTGAGTCTTTTTCTTCCAAAACAAGAGACTTGTCCAGCGGATAGATTGCGGTCTGGAACCAAGCATACAGACGCCTAAAATTCGGCCGCGGGCATCCATTTTCCGGGCGCAATGCCGTCGAGCGTCCAGTCGCCGACGCTCCAGCGCACCAGCCGCAGCGTGGGATGGCCAATCGCCGCCGTCATGCGCCGCACCTGCCGGTTGCGGCCCTCGCGGATGGTGAGCATGAGCCAGCAATCGGCCACGCTTTTGCGAAACCGCACCGGCGGATTGCGTGGCCACAAGTCGGGATCGGCGATACGCTCGGCCTCCGCCGGACGGGTCATCCCGTCCTTGAGCCGCACCCCGCGTCGCAATTGTTCGAGACTTGCTTCATCGGGTTCGCCCTCGACCTGCACCAGATAGGTTTTCGCGATCTTGTATCGGGGGTCGGCGATACGCGCCTGCAGCGCGCCATCGCCGGTGAGCAGCAGCAACCCCTCGCTATCGCGGTCGAGCCGCCCGGCCGGATAGACGCCCGGCAGGTCGATATAGTCCGACAGGGTAGCGCGCACCGTATCGGTGCCGCGGTCGGTAAATTGCGACAATACCCCATGGGGTTTGTTGAACAGGATCAGGCGCGGCATGGAGGTTTTCGCTTTAAAGTTTTACACGGCGGCAGACTGCCTACACCGAATTAGCATCTATCCGCGCGCAGATTAATCCCGTATCGCATACACATGCATTTCAAGACTTTCGACATCGACCATTTTCTGCGCGACTATTGGCAGAAAAAACCGCTGCTGATCGAAAATCCGTGGGGGTCTTGGGCTAATCCGATCGAACCCGACGAACTGGCTGGCCTCGCATGCGAGGAAGAAATCGAATCGCGCCTGATCGTACAGACGGAAGGCAACTGGACCGTCGAGAATGGCCCCCTGCCCGAGGCGCGTTTTGGCGAGCTTGGCTCTGCGCCGTGGACATTATTGATGCAGGCAGTCGATCATCATGTGCCCGATGTCGCCGCGCTGATCGATCCATTTCGCTTCGTACCCGATTGGCGCATCGACGACGTGATGGTCAGCTATGCCAGCGACGGCGGCGGCGTGGGCCCGCATTTCGATCAGTATGACGTGTTCCTGATTCAGGGGCTCGGCCAGCGGCGCTGGCAGGTCGGCGGACTATGCGATGACAACAGCGCACTGCTGCCGAACGGCGATCTTAGCCTGCTTGCCGATTTCCAGGCTACCGACGAGTGGATACTGGGTCCTGGCGACATACTTTATGTGCCGCCCGGCATCGCGCATAACGGGGTTGCGGTCGGCGACGACTGTATGACCTACTCAGTCGGCTTTCGCGCGCCCTCGCGCGGCGAGCTGATCGGCGACTGGGCCGATCACCTGATCGAGCATCTGGACGAGGATGACCGCTATGCCGATCCCGATCTGCAGGCCGCAGACACTCCCGGCGAGATTCCGGCGGACGCGCTGGCAAAACTGCACGCCATGGTCACCGAAAACATGGCCGACTCCGCCGCGTTTGCGCGCTGGTTCGGCGCTTATACCAGCACGCGCAAATATCCCGATATCGACTGGCGACCGGAACAACCGATAACGGCCGATAAACTGCGCGACCATCTTGCCGCCGGCGACGAATTATGCCGCAATCCGGCCAGCCGCTTTGCGTTCGTACGGCAGGATGCGGATATGCTGTTGTTCTTCGTCGACGGCGAATCGTTCGAATGCAGCGGCGACCTCGCAAAACTGGCGCGGTATCTGTGCGCGCAGGATGCCGTGACGATCGATCCGATCACGCAAAATTCGAAAGCGGCAATGGCGCTGCTTGTACAACTCTACAACCAAGGCAGCGTCGCGTTTGCAGTCGAAGAATAAGCACACCGCAATAGCGATCATACGATTGCCGAATTAAAGGTCAGATCGACTGAAGCCCATGATACGGGCATCGCCCGACACCCGAATGCTGGCATACGCCTGTTCGGATATGGTCGCATGGATTTTTGATCGCGCACCCATGTCCTCGCCTTGGATAATGCTAATCGCACCGCCATGCGGCCATTCCAGTTCGCGCAGATACCCTGCCAATGCAGCGGCCGCCGCACCGGTCGCCGGATCTTCATAAACTCCGCCGCTGGCAAACGGATTGCGCGCATGGAATATGTTCGGGGTCTGTGCATAGATAAGACAGATTGTCGCCACCGTATTTTCGAGCATCAGCGCACGACCCCTTTCCATGTCATAATGCATGTCGGCCAAAAGCTGCCGTTCAAGCAGCGCAATCAGCAAGTGCCGCGCGCCTGCCGCAATGATCGTTACCGGCAAACGAAGATCGAGATCATCATTCCGATAGGAAAACAGACGCAGAGCGTCACGGATCAGGCTTTCCGGAGCTGGACTACTGCTGGTCGGCGGCGACTGTAATGCAGCGTGCAATCCATATACGCCACTCTGCCCTTCAACGGTAATTTCCCCCGTGCCGAGATAAAGTCGGAATATCCCGTCACCAGATTGGCGTGCCAGTGCTGCGCCCAGCGCTATTGTCGCATGCCCGCAAAAAGGCACTTCTATTTCAGGTGCGAAATAGCGTGTTTTCCAACCTTGGCGAAAGGGCGCGGCAAACACGGTTTCCGAATAGCCGACCTTTGCCGCAACAGACTGCATGTCTGCAGATGATGGCAGGGTATCGCACAGTACGACCCCGGCAGGATTGCCGCCATCATCGCCGTCCGAAAAAGCTGCTATACGCTGAATATCCATACCGTATATTATCGCCGGGACTGTTATTTGTCGATCCGCGCTATCCGGATAGCGACCGCCCGCTCACACCGTGCAGATCAACCCGCGGCTGGGTGCGACATTGCCCGCGAGCATTTCTAAATAGGCGGCGCGGACCGCTTCAGCGCCATCCACTTTTTCCACGGTCACCTGCCCCGCAACATCGGGCACGAATGCGCTCCAGCGTTTGGCCATCGCGTCCTGAAACCCGGCCGGACCGAGTTCAGCGAGAATGTCGCCCGCTGCGGTGGGCGCGAAGAACAGAATCGGTGCGGGTCCGGCCAGCCCCTTGGCCCCGCCGCGCGCATCGACATGCGTGGCGCCCACCAGCGAGCTGAATTTGAGCGTGTCGCCGAAATGTGCGTGGATGCGTTTTAGCACATCGCCATTGCCGGCAAAATCGACCGACACGGTGGGCGTGTCCGCATCAAGACTTTCAAGATCGTCATAGGCAAGCACCTCGTCGTAAAAGCCCAGCCCCCTGGTAAATTCGATATTGCCCTGCGAGGTCAGGCCGATGCGTTTGATTTCGGGGCTCGATGCGCGCGCCAAATGCGCGAGTGCCATCGACGTCTTGCTCGACGCCGATGTCATCACCAGCGCCTCTGCCCCGTGCCATTGTTCGCGGCGAAACATATCCTCGATCAGAAAACTGGTCATGAACAAGGGCGAGAACAGCGACCGCTCGCTTTCGAAATCAGCATGGTGCGCGGGGTCCGTCGCCAGCCGCCGGTACTGGTTATAGATCGGCGCCATATCCTGCCGATGCGCCATCATGTCGGTAAAACCACCTTCGGATATCTTGCCCGGCCGCACGATGACATGGCTGCCCATCGGGATATAGCCATAGACCCGCTCGCCCACCTTGAAATCGTCATGGTTCGAGGCCGCGACCTTGGCATGGCCCCACATCGGGATAATGCCCTGCACGTCATCGCTAGCAGGAAAGAAATTCCAATATTTCATTTGTTCGCCCACCACTGCATAGGTGATGTTGTTGGCGGTCAGCGCGAAGCTTTCGACATCGAGCAGCAGCTCGTCTTCGCCCAGTTCGGGCAGCGCGGCAGTCACGACCCGCGCCTTTTCCAAATCGGCCTTGTCGATTTCGATATGTGTAGATTTCGTCATAACATGCTCCGCTTAATTGAGCGATTAAACTGGCACAGGCGGCGCGGTGCGGCAAGCCAAATTGGCGGAAGAATGATTGTGCCGCGCCTTCCTAAAACTTTATACCCGTTTTTATCATGATGCGCTGGCTGACGAAGCCATTGCCGAAATCGACTTGCTCCACTTCCGCGGACGCGGTCGCACCGTTGCCCAGGTCGACTTCGGCACGGCCCGTGCCGGCGGCAAAAACGGGCCCCTGAATCTCATTCAGCCGTCCCGGTTCGCGGTCGCGCGATGCGCAGACGACAATTTCATCAGATGCTGCAGGCCCGCCGTCGCAGCCTGTGCCCGTATTATTATCGTGATCGGATACGACATTTTGCAAATCGAATTCTGCCAGTTCGCGGCTCGAACGCGGTTCAGGCATCGCGGCAGACTGCATCGAAACCAATAGGGCTATCAGCATAGGCAATCGCTCCGCGCGCGGTTGCAACGCGCCGAGTCGAAGTTTTACCGTAATCATCTGAAACATCCAGATAATTCTGCTTCAAAATATTGGAGAAGTTCTGTGCGTCTTTACGGTGGAAGCACTACGTGCGCGCCGCTCCCGATTGCCAGCGCGCCAGGCCCAGCGTCATCAGCGGGACGACGATCCACATCGCCACCGGCACCAGACCCGTTCCCAGTATGACGGGCATCAGATCGCTATATCGCCAGCCCATACCGATGGGAGCGCGCTGTGCTGCATGCTCAATCGCGATGGTGATGACGAGACCGGTGGCAAGATAGGCAAGCACGCCGCGTACGGGCAGAGCCGCGATCCAATTCCGGCTGCCAACGGTCAATGAAGCCGCGAGATAGGCCAGAACCATGATCCCCGCATCGCCGATACTGGCGACCGTGCAGCCGAACGCCTTCTGCCACGCTGTCATATCGCCCCGTTCGAAAAAGGGCATCTGCCATATTTCCCAGATAAAGGCGGTGAAAAACCCGAACAGGGTAATATAGGTTTCGGGACGGTGCATGTCAGCCTATTTTCCCGGCATCTATTTTACCAGCATCCAGATTGCCATTGCCATCATCATCAGGTTTTCGGTGAGCGAGACAAAACCCAAAGGCACGTTGCTGGAGCCGCCGACGCACGCACACTTGATCTCGCGCTTGTCGATATAGACGGCCTTGAATACTGAGAACGCCCCGATCGAACCGATAAACAGTGCTAGCGGGATCGAGATGAAGTGCAATATGCCCGCAATCATCAGCACGCCCGCCAGCCCTTCGGCAAACGGATAGATATAGCTGTACGGCACCCATTTCTGCGCGAGCAGGTCATAGCCCAGGAACATGGTCGAGAAACTACGCACATCCTGTAATTTCTGGATCGCCAATACGCACATGCTGAACGCTATAAACCATTCACCGGTAAGGATCGAAATCGCCTCGCCCGTGGTCACGAACGCAGCGGCCAGCGCCATCAGGAACGTCATTGCGAAAATCGCGATCACCGGCGTATAGGAAGTCGCATCGGGATCGGGCACATCCTTGCCGAAAAATTCCATCAGCGCGTCATGGCCGCCGATCCGCTTGCCGCCGATAAATGTCTGCGGGGTGGTGTCGACATCGTGTTTCTGTTTGAACGCGTCGGTTTCCTCACGCGTGGTCAGGTGATGGTCCTCGACGGTATATCCCTTGCGTTTGAGCAAGTCTTTCGACTTGATGCCATAGGGACAGATATGCTTGTCCATCACCATGCGATACAGCTGTGCGGTTTTCGTCTGGGTCATTGCAAATCCTTCAATTATCTCTTTTCATAATCTGGAACACATGCGATGCGGAGCAGCTTATCAGCAGAAAACCCGTCATCGCTTCCAGTCCGGCCAGAAATTTCAGATGCAGTGTGGGAATGACATCGCCCAGTCCCAATGTGGTCAGGTTTACCAGCGAGAAATGGTATATGTCCACAAAACTCAATGCCGCCGGGGTGTCGAAACCGCCCAGCCCCATATCCTGCGACACCAGATAGGCGAATGCGAAATACAGCGCCGCCAGACACTGGCCAAGTGTGGCTGTATAGAGGATGGTCAGAAAAGCCGGCACTTTCGACAGGCTGTATGTGTCTACCAGTTTGCTGGCACCGCCGAGCAGCATCAAATGGGTTAATGCTGCCACCGTAATCGAGAGCAGCGCGATAAGAATTTCAATCAGCATCAACAGTCGCGCCTTAGTTAAGCGGGGCGGCGCATGGTAACGCCGCCCTCGCAATTATTTGAGCCGGTTAAAGCTTGGCCTCGAATTTGGGAACAGCACGTCCGGCGGCTTCGGCTTCGGTCGTCGCTTTGCCGTTCTGGTTGATATCCTGGATCAGCCATTTCATTTCCTTGATCTCGCGGCGCTGCGCCTTGATGATCTCATCGGCCAGTTTGCGGACGCGCTTGTCCTCGATATTCGCACGTTCGCTGGTCAGGATCGCGATCGAGTGATGCGGAATCATCGCTTTCTGCCACGCCTGGTCGGAAATCGTGTCCTGTGAGCGTACCAGATAGAGCGATCCGGCAAAAACAATCACTGCGCTGGCCAATATTACAACATTCTTGGTCTTGTCCTGATACATGCCGAGCATGAAGAGCAGCATAATAATAGTCATCACCGCACCCATATACAGCGCCATCCACGTGCGCGTCTCGCTGAAGAACACATGGTCCAGCGCATAGGTGTTGAGATACATCATGCCAAACATCGCCAGCGTCGACACTGAAATCATGACTATAAAACGTGTATATTTACTCATAACATTCCCCTTTTCTAGAATATCCGTATTTTTCCCTTGCAGCTTTTCGTGATCACATTGCTGCGGTTACGTCGCTTACCTAACCGGCCTTGGCCGGGGCGCGCGACGACGAATGATATTGCCGTATTTTCCAGCCATCGCCATCGGAGACCAGCAAAGAGGTCGCGGCACCCTGCCGCTCAATCGTGCGCCAGTCCTTGAGCAAAATAGTGTACCGATAGGTTTCCGAAGCCATTGCGGTGTCGCCCATGATGGAGGATGCAGTTTCCACATCATGAAAGGTGAAACTTTCAAATTCCGACAATTCGGGACCAAGATGGTGGGCAAGGTAATTGTCGAAGCTGCCTTCTGCCTTACCATTTTCGAAGATTAGCGAATCGGTCGCGAAAAAGCCGCGCATGTCGGCGGCCTCTAGTTTCTCGATAGCTTGCCTGTAATCCACAAGCACCGCTTCGGGGGTACTATAGACGGCGGAGGGCGTCTGCGCGACCGGATCGTGCGCGAACACCCCATGCGGCGCCGTCATCAACGCCAAGGCTATCATGGGTCCTATATATCTCATAGTCAGTCTCCCTCTGTTGAAATCCTTTACGGAGCGAAAGCCTAATTATAGCTTGCGAACACGGTGTTGCCGCCCGGACCGAAAGCGATCACCTGATAAGGCTGTGTCATATCCTCATATTCCATGCCTGGCGAACCGACAGGCATGCCGGCCACGGCCAGCCCGGTGACGCCCGCGGGTTTTTCACGCAGCAGTTTTTGTACCGCGGCGGCAGGGACGTGGCCTTCGATCACATAGCCTTCCACCTGCATGGTGTGACAGGAGCGCAGGTCGGCGGGAACGCCCGCCTTATCCTTTACACCCTGCATATCGTTGGAATTGCGGATTTCGATACGCGCATCCATCCCTTTACGGGTATGTTCGGCCCATTTTTCGCAGCATCCGCAACCCGGGTCACGGTACATGGTGTAAGTCGCGGCCTGCGCCGCCGCTGAACAGGCGGCGAGCGAGGTCATGAGGAGGCCGACAGCGCCCATGCGGCGCAAGCTATATCCAATTTTACCAATCATAATTGTCCTTCCCGATAAAATTCACGTTTCAACTTGCGCCCATGCCCATATGGTTCGGACCCATCGACATTTCCGCGCCCCAATAACCCTGCAGCACAACCGCCACCGCGATGAGCGCCAGCAATATGCGCAGGCCAGTTCGGCCAGCACCCGCTTTTCCCACCGGTGCGCGCAACACGGCGACGGCTGCCAACATGCCCGCAATCGCTATGCCGGTTCCGGTCCAGCGATGCAGACCGAGCGTTTCCGAACGGTCCGACAAACGCCAGCCGCCCGCAAACCATCCGAGAATAGCGGCCACGATGCCGCCCGCTGCGCCGGTCAGCACCAAAAACCGCACCGTCGGCTCCAGCGCCCATCCGGGCCGCAGCATCAGGCACAGTTCGGCCAAGACCGCGACCAGGAAAAGCGCGATGGGAAAATGCACGGCGGCCGGATGGATATTGCCCAAAAAGTCCGCCAGCACAAAACCTTCGGCTAGGCCTTCATCGCCATGCATGGCAGGCGGAACGGCCGCGCCGCCCGCCTCGGAAGCGGCATCAACGCCAGCTGTCACGGACTGCGGCGCGTTTTGGGCTTTCTGCATTTCCGCTTGCATCGCCGCCATTTCCGCATCGGTCATGTTCTGACGATGCGCTTCATGCGCGTGCAAACCCGCTGGTAGAGCAAACAGGCTCAATAGGATTACAAATTGTATCCACAAAGCGCGCGGCATCAGTTTTTCACCTTTGCGAATAGATCTATCAGTTCGTCGAATTTCCGTTTTTGTTCGTCACTGTCCCCGCTGGCTATGGCTTCGGATACGCAACAGGCGGCATGGTCTTTCAATATCTGGCTTTCGACTTTGGCAAGCGCGGCGCGCACGGCCTGCACCTGCTGCAATATCTCGATGCAATAGCGGTCTTCTTCCACCATCTTGGCAATGCCGCGCACCTGTCCCTCGATCCGGCGCAGACGGTTCAGCTTCATATCAGTGTTTTTGGTGCTGCCGTGCGGCATTGTTTTATCCCTTGAAAAATACTCTAGGGGGGTATATACACTATTGTATGAAATATACAACACCCACTCTTTCCCGCCGCAATTTTATTCGTACCGGCAGTGCCTTAGGTGCGGCTGGCGCGATGCAACTCACCATGCCCGCCTGGGCCAAGGGGCAGATGTCCAGCCTTGTCCGCAAGGGTATCGACGAAGTGTCAGGCGCCAGTATCGACTTGCATATCGGCAACGGTACCTTTGCCACGGGCGGGCGTTCGGGCCATGCCATTGCCGTTAATGGTACCGTGCCGGGCCCGCTGGTGCGGCTGAAAGAGGGCCAGAAAACGCTGCTCAACGTGCACAATATGCTGGACACGGACAGTTCGGTCCACTGGCACGGCATTTTGCTGCCTTTCCAGTTCGATGGCGTACCCGGCATCAGCTTTCCGGGCATCAAGCCCGGCGCGACTTTCCAGATTCCCCTCACCCCGCGCCAGTCGGGTACCTATTGGTGGCACAGCCATTCAGGGTTGCAGGAACAGGCCGGACATTACGGGCCGATCATCATCGACCCAGCCGGACCCGATCCGGTCGGCTATGATCGCGAACATATCATATTGCTGAGCGAATTCACGCCGATGCACCCGCACAGCATCATGAAGAAATTGAAAGTGGCCGAAGGATATTTCAATTTCCAGAAAACCACCGCTACCGACCAGTATGATTTCAGCGGCGAACAGCGGCGGATGTGGGGGCGCATGCGCATGATGCCGACCGACATTTCCGACGTGTCCGCCCCTACCTACACCTACCTGATCAACGGGCATGGTCCTGATGACAATCTTGAACTGCCTTACCGTGCGGGTGAGCGCGTGCGTTTGCGTATCATCAATGGCAGCGCGATGACCTTTTTCAATATCCGCCTGCCCGGACTGCCGATGCGCATTGTGCAGGCCGATGGCCAGAATGTACAGCCGGTCGAGGTCGACGAATTGCAAATCGGCGTTGCCGAAACCTATGACGTTATCGTTACTCCGGGCAAGGATGGCGCATTCGCGCTGGTCGCCGAATCGGTCGACCGTTCGGGCATGGCCCAGGCCGTGCTGACATCGCAGCCGGGCATGAGAGCGAGCTTTCCGCCGTTGCGCGATCCGCCGCTGTTGACCATGGCCGATATGGGCATGGGCGGCATGGATCACGGCGGCGGCTCCACGAAGGATATGGATCATGGCAATGCTGGTTCCATGCAGGGTATGGACCATAGCAAAATGGACCATGGCACGATGGATATGGACAAGTCCGGGGCGGACAAGCCCGCCATGGACATGGGCACCGGCGATGCCGGAATGGCGGGCATGGATATGGGCGCAATGGACATGCGCGACACCATCAAGCTGCCCCCTGACGTCAAAGTCGGTCCCGGTATCGATATGGTTGCTATGAGTCCGCAGGACCGAACCGGTTATCCAGGTCTGGGTCTCGAAAATGTTGGACACCGCGTCCTCAATTACCGCATGCTCAAATCGCTCGAGATGGATCATGGCAAGCGTGCGCCCGAGCGAGAAATGGAATTGCACCTAACCGGCAATATGGAACGCTATATGTGGAGTTTCGACGGCAAGAAGATGAGTGCGGTCGGCGATGCGCCAATCCGTTTCGCCTATAATGAACGGGTGCGCGTCAAGCTGGTCAACGATACCATGATGGCCCATCCGATCCATTTGCACGGCGTGTTTTTCGAGATCGTTAACGGACAGGGTCATTACCAGCCGAAAAAGCACACGGTCGTGGTTCAGCCCGGCAGTACTGCGACGTTCGATGTCACCACCGACGAACCGGGCGACTGGGCGTTCCATTGCCACTTGCTCTATCACATGCATGCCGGCATGATGCAGACCGTCAGCGTCCCATTTCCGGAGACAGCATAATGCGTATCACTTATTTGAGCGCCGCGCTGATTTTCGCGGCGCCGGCTCCGCTTTGGGCACAACATGCCGGACATGATATGCAAGCCCCGCCGCCAGCGGAAAAAAGTGTCGCTCCTGTCGATCAAGGGCCGATGGAGGATGACAACATGCCGGATACCGTCGCCGAACCCGCAGCCATGGATCACAGCCAGATGAACCATGCAAACAGCGATCGGGAGGCGATGCAGGACGCAGCCATAAAGCCCGCGCCTATAGATCACAATTCCATGGATCATTCCCAGATGAATCATGCCATGCCGATGGCATCCGAAATGCCGCCGCCTTCCGCCGGCTCCGGTCCGCCCACTGCCGCCGATGCCATCTGGGGCGCGGAAGCAATGCGCGAAGCTCGCCGAGAGTTCTATAACGAACATGGCGGCATGGAAACATTTTGGGTCATGGCCGACCGCGCAGAATATCGCGCGCGCCAAGGCAAGGACGGTTATTTATGGGATCTGCAGGGCTATTATGGCGGCGATATCAACAAATTCTGGTTCAAGAGCGAAGGCGAAGGCAGTTTCGGCGAACCGATTGAAGACGCCGAAATACAGGCATTATACAGCCGGGCTATCGCTCCATTTTTCGATCTGCAAGCCGGCGTGCGGCAGGACTTGACCGGTCCCGAACGCACCCATGCCGTGGTCGGCATTCAGGGCCTGGTGCCCTATATGTTCGAGCTTGATGGCGCGGCATTCCTGTCGAACAAAGGCGATCTGACCGCTCGGATCGAGGCCGAGTACGATCAGCGCATCACCCAGCGTCTTATTCTTCAACCGCGCGCCGAAGTGAACCTGTCGGCCCAGGATATTCCCGAGCTTGGCATCGGCGCCGGGTTCGACACGGTCGAACTGGGCATGCGGTTGCGCTACGAGATCGCCCGCGAATTCGCGCCCTATATCGGCATCGAACAGGAATGGAAGCTGGGCGACAGCCGCGATTTTGCGCGCGCCGATGGCGAAGATCCCAGCGTCACCAACTATGTCGTGGGCGTGCGTTTCTGGTTCTGATATGAGCGCACTTCACAGCCGTCCCAGCATAATCGTTTGCGAAATCGCGCGGCCCTGCTAATCCTGCTCCCCAATAACGCATAAGCGGGGAGTATATTTGTGAGCACAATACAGCCGGGAAGCTGGGAAGCGACATTCGAAAGCTGGATCGAGCCGATCACCAACATATCGGAATTCGTCTGGGTCGGAACCTGGAACGGACAGGAAATCATGCCCTTCCCGCCGATGGTCATCGCCCTGTTGGGTGCGGGTCTGTTTTTCATGATCGGCCTGAAAGCTTATCCGGTCCGCAAACTTTTCCCCGCCATGGCCGGGCTCTTTAAAAAATCGGACAAACAGGGCGCGGGCGAGATTTCGCCTTTTGCCGCGCTGTCGACCGCGCTTTCGGGACAAGTCGGTACGGGTAACCTGGCCGGCGTCGCCACCGCGATCACGCTGGGCGGACCGGGCGCGATTTTCTGGATGTGGGTCACCGCTTTGTTCGGCATGGCGCTGGCCTTTGCCGAAGGATCGCTTGCGGTACGTTTTCGCGAACAGGCCAAGGACGGCACCTTTCGCGGCGGACCAATGACCTATATCACGATCGGCCTCGGTCCCAAATGGACTTGGCTGGCGGTGCTTTTCTGCCTCGGCACGCTATTTTCCGCCGTCGTGACCGGCAACGGTATCCAGGCCAACAGCCTGGGCGACAGCGCCAATGAATTGTTCGGTATCGAGGAATGGATTGGCGGCGCGATTGCCGCAGTCGCCGTGTTTGTCGTCATTATTGGCGGCATCAAATCGATCGGCCGCGTGGCAGAAACGATCGTGCCGTGGATGGCGGGTGCCTATCTGCTGATGGCTCTGATCGCCTTGATCATCAACATTCCCGATCTGCCCGAAACATTTGGCCGCATTTTCGGCGGTGCGTTTAATGCGCAGTCGGCCAGCGGCGGGTTCCTCGGCGCAGCGATTATCATCGCCATCCGCGCGGGTGTAGCACGCGGATTGTTCTCGAACGAAGCGGGTCAGGGTTCCACCCCGATCGCGCACGCGGTCGCGCAGACCAACGATCCGGCGGCACAGGGCCGCTTTGCGATGATGGGAACATTTATCGACACCGTCGTGATTTGCACGATGACCGCTCTGGTCATGCTGACAGTCGAGGGCAGCTTTACCCATACCGATGCCGCCACCGGCGCGGTCGAGACAGTGAAACATGCCTGGCAGTCAGACCTGACCGGGTTTTCGATGACATCGGGCGCGTTTGCCGCGGCCTTCCCGTTTCAGGTGTTCGGCATCCCCATAGGCACGATGATCGCTTCGGTCGCGCTGATCCTGTTCGTGTTCACCACCTTGCTGACATGGAGCTATTATGGCGAGCGCGCCATCACCTATCTTTATGACCTTATCCCCGGCTCTTCGCTGCGCGGCGAGAAAGTGCTGCACATACTGTGGCGGATATTATGGTGTCTGGTCATATTCGTCGGCTCGTTCGCACCGCTCGATCTGGTCTGGCGTCTGGGCGACATTTCCAATGCAGCGATGACTCTGCCCAACCTGATCGGCCTACTGGCACTATCCGGCGTGGTTTTCGCGCTGGCGAAAGGCGATCGCACCGCGGGAACCGACCATGCCCGCGAAACGCCCAAGGAACTGTCGGAAGACATCAGCGGTTCGGTAGGGCATTAGGCCGGAAGACCCACTGTAAATTATAGAGAAACTGTTGGTGCTGAGTCTGTCGAAGCGTGTCTATCAATCTGGCCATGCGCTAAACCGATGGACGTACTTATTCAGGCTAATTACTAACGGTTTTTCATTTTCGGCTTTCATTGGATATTCCATGCTCAAGAAACTTTATCACTGGACACTCGACAAGGCCGGACATCGCCATGCGGAACGCTGGCTGGCTGGCCTCAGCTTTGCAGAGAGCAGTTTTTTCCCGATCCCGCCCGATGTTGTGCTGGCGCCGATGTGCCTGTCGAAACCCGAAAAATCGCTGCGCTATGCTTTTGTCTGCACTGTGGCTTCTGTGCTGGGCGCGCTGCTCGGCTATGCGATCGGCTATTTCCTGTTCGAGGCGGCCGGCCAGCCGATCCTCGAATTTTACGGGGCCACCGACAGCTTCGAGACTTTCCGCGCCGAATTCATCAAATATGGCTGGATCATCGTGCTGCTTGCAGGCTTTACCCCGCTGCCATTCAAGGTCATCACAATTGCCGCCGGGTCGGTCGCTATGCCGCTCCATATACTGATACTCGCCTCGATCATCGCGCGCTCGGCACGTTTTTTCCTGGTCGCGATTCTGCTTAAATATTTCGGCCCGCCGATGAAGAAATGGATCGACGAACATTTCGCTATCGCTACCACAATCGGCGGATTGCTGTTCGTCGGCGGTTTTGCAGCGGTGAAATTTCTTTTTTGACCTACCCTCTCCCGTTTACGGGAGAGGCAACACAGACTTGGCAGCTTGCTGCCTAGTCGCAGTCGGCGAGGGCATCGAAGCCGGGGCCTCACTCGCCTTCCCGTCATCCAGCTTTCGCTAGCCGCTTTGCATCAAGCACCAGCATCCTTCTCTCGCAAGCGAGAGAAGGATGCTGGTGCTAATCCGCCACGAAAATCTGCGCGTCATCGGCAAACGCCTTGAACTCGAGCGCATTGCCGCTCGTGTCCTGAAAAAACATCGTCGCCTGCTCGCCCGCCAGTCCCCGGAAACGCACAGTGGGTTTGATCACGAATGCCATATTCGCGGCCACAAGCCGGTCGGCCAGAGCCTGCCAGTCGGCCATGTCGAGGATCACGCCAAAATGCGGCACCGGGACGCCGTGCCCGTCGACCGCGTTGACGACCGGTTTGGCGATGTGACGCTCGTCGAGATGCGCGACGAACTGATGGCCATAGAAATTGAAATCGATCCAGCGGCCCGACGAACGTCCCTCTTCGCATCCTAGCAGATAGCCATAAAATGCTCGCGCCGCCGCCAGGTCATGGACGGGCATCGCCAGATGAAAAGGACGAATGTTCGCACTCATGGTTGCGGCAATGTTGTGGCATCGTCCGCCATGCGCGCCGTATCGGCAGCATCCAGTAACGGCAGACATGTTTCCATACCCGCGGCTATCACGCTGCAGGTTTCTTCGGGAATGTCGATGGCATCGCGCCATTGCCAGACCTGCACCAAAAACTCCCGCTGCACCGTTTCTTTCGTCTGGCCGGTTTCGCGTACGACCCGCTCGCCTATATCGGCGAAATAGGCGCGCCCGCGCTGCGTGACATCGGGATAGACCAGCGCCAGAGCCGAGCGATCTTTCTGCAGCGTGCTCACGATTGCGAACAGTGCGGCGCAGCGCATGTCGCGGCGGTGCGTATCGGTAAGCGGCATCAGCGCGGAAACCGGCGCGGACTGGGCCACAAAGGCGGCGAACAAGAACGTAAACATCATGCGGCAAGCATAAGCATGCGCCCCCGTGCAATGCAAGATTGCATGGCAGTGCCGTGCAAGGCATAGCGTGACGCATGGATATACTTGCCCGAATCTTCAACCATCACAAATGGCTTGCGTTGGGAATCGGCGCGCTGTCGGCGACCGGCTTTGCACCGCTCAATCTGTGGCCGGTGACGCTGATATGTATTGCACTGCTCATGCATCTGATGGCGATAGCACCGGATAGAAAGGCGGCCTTTATGCGCGGCTGGCTGTTCGGGGCCGGGCATTTCGTGGTCGGGCTGAACTGGATCGCCACGGCCTTTACATTTCAGGCGGCAATGCCCGCATGGCTGGGATATCTGGCGGTGGTGTTGGTGTCGCTTTACCTGGCGGTCTATCCGGCGCTGGCGACTTTGGGGGCGTGGTGGATTACAAAGCTAGCTCAAACTCGTCACTCCGGCGAAAGCCGGAGTCTCCTGCAATCTGGCGATACACAACAAGGAGATTCCGGCGTTCGCTGGAATGACGGTAATGTTGTGGGAGAACAGCGCGCAAACTGGGTCCTGATTCTCGCCTTTGCCGGAATGTGGATCATCACCGAATGGCTGCGTAGCTGGGTCTTTACCGGCTTTAGCTGGAATCCGCTCAGTGCTTCGCTGGTCAGCACCGACTTTTTTACGCACCTTGCACCATGGATCGGTACCTATGGGCTATCCAGCCTCGTTATTTTGTTGAGCGGAATTCCAATAGCCATATTTGTCGATAGACGTGTCAATACGCCTGTAAAGAAACGATATGGCCCCGCTGTCCTTGTTGCTTTATCGTTGGTCGGGATAACCGGGACAGCTTATTTCAGTTCCGTAAGCCTGATGGCAGATGGCTATACTTCCACTCCTATTACCGTCGTTCAGCCCAATATCGGGCAGGACGACAAATGGGAGGAAGAAAATGTCGCCGCCAATTTCGCCAAGCTGGCCTCGCTTACCCGCTCTAACGAGACGCAACCCCGCCTGATCTTCTGGCCCGAAGCGGCGGTTCCCGATTTCCTTGAAAAAGGCTATCCGAGCAGTTTTTATTATCCCGGTTCGCCCGAAGAATCGCGTGCACGGCTTCGCGCCACCATGAACAGCGGCGATGTCATGGTGCTCGGCGCACTCAAGCTCGATGTGAATGAGGCGGGCAAAGTCTATGGTGCGCGTAACAGCGTATTTGCAATGGACAGCAACAGCAAACTGATCGGCAGCTATGACAAGAGCCACCTCGTCCCTTATGGCGAATATCTGCCGATGCGCGATTTTCTGTCGCTGTTCGGGCTCAGCCGACTGGCCCCCGGCGATCTCGATTTCACTCCCGGTCCCGGCCCGCGCAATATCGAATTGGGCCGGTTCGGCACGGCGGGCATACAGGTGTGTTATGAGATTATTTTTTCCGGGCAAGTCGTCGACCCCAAAAACCGCCCGGATTTCATCTTCAATCCCAGCAACGACGCGTGGTTCGGCGCGTGGGGACCACCGCAGCATCTGGCACAAGCGCGATTGCGCGCGATCGAGGAAGGACTGCCTATCATCCGCTCAACCCCGACGGGGATCAGCGCGGTGATTGACGCCCATGGCCGGATTGTCGTGTCCGTGCCAATGCATCAGGCCGGCCGGATCGACACCGTTTTACCCGCGGCCCATGCGCGCACTTTATTTGCGCGCTATGGCAATATCTTACCGATCGGATTTGCATTGTTATTGCTGTTATCTGCTGTTGCCATTGGCCTGCGTCGCCGTTAAAGGGCGTATAAAGAATTCTTTATATGACCCGTGCGTCGCACAGCACCGGTCGCCAAATGACAGGAAAACTCATGCGCAACAGCTATCTTTTTACATCTGAATCCGTGTCCGAAGGCCATCCCGACAAAGTATCCGACCAGATTTCCGACGCGATCGTCGACCTGTTTCTTTCCAAGGATCCCGAGGCGCGCGTCGCGTGCGAAACGCTAACCACCACCGACCGCATCGTACTTGCCGGAGAGATTCGCTGTAAGGGGATATACGACGCCAACAGCGGATGGGCCGACGGCGCGCTGGAAGAAATCGAGAAAACCGTGCGCGATACCGTCAAAGCGATCGGGTACGAACAGGACGGTTTCCACTGGGATACGCTCACATTCGAAAATCACCTGCACGGCCAGTCGGCCGAAATCGCGCAGGGCGTCGATGCCGATGCTGACGCGAACAAGGACGAAGGCGCGGGCGACCAGGGCATCATGTTCGGTTTCGCCTGCGATGAAACCCCCGATCTGATGCCCGCCACGCTCGATTACAGCCACAAGATTCTCGAACGGCTCGCCGCCGACCGGCATAGCGGCAGAGCGCCTTTTCTGGAGCCCGACAGCAAGAGCCAGGTGACATTGCGCTATGTCGACGGCAAACCCGTAGAAGCCACCGCTCTGGTCGTATCGACCCAGCATGCGCCGGGTTATTATTTCCACAACGGCGAAGGCGACGAAACGAAATACAAGGAATTGCGCGATTACGTCATGGGCGTGTTCACGGATATATTGCCCGACGGTTTCGTGACCGACCAGACCGTCATCCATGTCAACCCGACCGGGCGTTTTGAAATCGGCGGTCCGGACGGGGACGCCGGCCTCACCGGACGCAAGATCATCGTCGACACTTATGGTGGCGCCTCTCCGCATGGCGGCGGCGCTTTTTCAGGCAAAGACCCTACCAAGGTCGACCGCAGCGCTGCGTATATCACACGCTATCTCGCCAAGAATATCGTCGCGGCGGGCCTCGCCACACGCTGTACCATCCAACTGTCCTATGCGATCGGCATTGCCGAGCCGCTGTCAGTCTATATCGACCTGCACGACACGGGCAAAGACGGCATCGATGGCGCGAAGATCGAGGCGGTGTTGCCCGGCCTGATCAAGTTGACGCCCAAGGGTATTCGCGAACATCTCGGCCTCAACAAGCCGATTTACCGGAAATCCGCTGCGTACGGCCATTTCGGCCGCACTGCGGACGGTGACTTTTTCCCATGGGAAAAGACCGATCTGGTCGACAAACTGAAGGCCGCTCTCTAGGCGACGTTTTCCAGAGGCAAATCGCCGACCAGGTCCGCGCTGTCGACCACCCGGTTACGGCCGCGATCCTTGGCGACATACAGCGCAATGTCGGCGCGGCGCAGCGCGCGTTTCAGCGTTTCGTCCTGCTGCGTGGAGGCCAGACCGAAACTGGCGGTCACCATCTCGCCCGCCGGAAGCTCCGGGTGTACCAGCAACCCGAAGGCAAGCCTCAGATGTTCGGCAATCTCGTGCATCAGCGCGGAACTTGTCTGCGACAGGATCACCGCAAATTCCTCGCCGCCGACACGGGCCAATATGCCGTGATGCTCGACAATGGCATAGGCGGCCTGTGCGATACGTTTTAGCACTTCGTCGCCGGCCTGGTGCCCATAATGGTCGTTGATTTTTTTGAAACTGTCGACATCGATCATCATGACCGCCCGGCCCGCCTGCCGCGCCTGCGGACCATTCATTTTGTCTTCCAGCAATTCCTCGTAACCGCGCCGGTTCATGACGCGAGTGAGCGGATCGATCACGACTTTCTGGTGCAGCCGCATAATGATATCATGGCCCATCGCCACCAGCAAGATGACGGCACCGGCCAGGCTAAACACCGCCAGCGTCATGTGCAGCGCCATGGCCGCAGACGAACCGACATATGTCTCGTGCGTGTGCTGTGCATCCATGATGAAATAGACCAGAAACGGCCGGATCAGATAATTGGCGGACAGCAACGCCATAAACCAGAAAATCGCGCGGTTGATGGCGTTCGTAATGTGCCGCCACAAGAGCGGCAACGACGCGATCAGGATGAAGCCGCCAAATAAATTCGCGCTCAGCGAGCGCAGGATCAAATCATTATGAATGTAGGAAAACCAGCTCTGCACAAGGATGGCGGATACAAATAACGTTCCGATGCTCTGGAGCGGCGGCTTGCTATTCAGGCGCGCATGATAGGCCAGGAACAGACACACGCCGACGAGCCACATCAAGCCGTTCGACAGGAAATCTGCTGCGATCGGGGTAAATGCAGTGCGTTTCAGGTCGGTAAGAAACGCGATCAATGCGACTGTATAGGCGGCCGAGCACCAGCCGGCGAAACGCTGATTGTGGTCGTACAGATAGACGATCAGGAACACGACCGAAAACAGGCCCAGAATCGCCATCGTCAAAATGGAAAAAAAGTCGCTGCTATTCATCGGTTCCGAAAATAATGGCCAAGTGTCAAATAACGGTTAAAATTCCGGCATATACGCGGCATGCTGGCCGCTTTGCTTGCAATATCCGCGCACTTGTCTAGTCGGTACGGCGATGTCTCATAAACCGCATTCCGATCCCACCACCATGCGCCGCCTATATGGCCGTTCGAAAGGCAAAAAACTGCGCGACAGCCAGCGACGCCTGGTCGATACGCTATTGCCCCAGATCGCCGTGCCGGAAACAGGGACCGTCACCGCCGCGTCACTATTCGGGAGCGACCGTCCGCTGCATTTTGAAATCGGCTTCGGATCGGGCGAGCATATGGCCTATCGCGCCGACATGTTACCCGATCACGGGTTTGTCGGCTGCGAACCTTTTTTGAACGGCGTGGTCGGCGCGTTGATGCACATCCGCGAGGGGGCTTTGCCCAATATCCGGCTGCATATGGGCGACGCGCTCGACGTGCTGGAAAGAATGCCCGACGGATCGCTGTCGTTCGTGTATCTGCTGCATCCCGATCCGTGGCCCAAAATGCGCCATGCCAAGCGGCGGTTCATGAATCACGGTCCGGTCGATGTGATTGCGGCCAAGCTGAAAACGGGCGGCGAATTCCGGTTCGGCACCGATCATCCAGTCTATGTCGAACATGCTATGATGGTGATGGGCCAGCGCGGCGAGTTCGAATGGCTGTGCAAGGGACCGCAGGATTTCCTGACGCGTCCGGGCGGCTGGCCGGAAACCCGGTACGAGGCCAAGGCGCGCAAACAGGGCCATGAAGTGTGGTATTTCCGATACCGCAGGAAATAACGGCCCGGAATCGATTGCACCGGGTATCGGGCATGTTTAGAGTGCCGGACAGATGAATGATGCCCCGCCATCCATGTTCACCAACGATCCCGAATCCGAACGTCTTTTTCTGGGCGGTGACGAGGAAGGACGCATCGCAGCGCTGCGTGCTTATGAAATCCTGGATAGCAGCACCGAAAGCCTGTTCGACGATTTGGTCGCGACCGCGCAAGCCATAGCCGACGTGCCGATGGCGTTCATGTCGCTGGTGGATGAAGAACGGCAGTGGTTCAAATCGGCAATCGGGCTCGAGCTGAAGGAAACCGCGCGCAATATCGCGTTCTGCGACCATGCGATTCGCAATGACAAGGTGATGGTCGTACTCGATGCGGCCATCGATCCGCGCTTCGCCGACAACCCGTTGGTCACCGGCCCGCCGCATATCCGGTTTTATGCCGGTGCTCCCATCATTTCACCGCAAGGTTATGCCGTGGGAACCTTGTGCCTGTCCGATACCGATCCGCGCGAAAGTTTCGAACATGCGCCTGCCCTCGCGGCACTCGCGCGCCAGGCGGCGGCCCTGCTCGAATTGCGCAAGACGCTGGCGGTCAAACAGATTGCCGCCGAACTGGCCGCCGACCAGCGCGACCGATTGTGGGACAGCTCGCTCGACATGATGCTGATCACGCGCAAGGACGGCACGATCATCGCCGGCAATCCGGCGTGGGAAAATACATTCGAACCGGTCCCGCCCGATGGAAAGGCAAATGTCACCGATTATTTCGCTGACGAAGAAGACAAGAAGTTCAGGACACTCGATCCCGATGAACGCAGCGTCACGGTAGAGCGCGTCATGCGCGATCCGAACGACAACGCCATTTACGCGAGCTGGAACCTGACCGAACAGGACGGCCTGATTTTCGGCATCGCCCGCGACATTACGCAGGCCCGCGAAACCGAAGCGCAACTGGCGCATGCACAGCGAATGGAATCGATCGGCCAGCTGACGGGCGGTATCGCGCACGATTTCAACAATCTTCTCACCATTATTCTGGGAAATCTGGATATCGCGCAGAGCCGGTTGCAGCGCGACATGCCTGACAAGGCGGAAACGGCAATCGCCAACGCGCGGGAAGGCGCGCAGCGCGCCGCCAGTTTGACTCAGCGGTTGCTCGCATTCGCGCGGCGTCAGTCGCTCACCCCCGCCGTGGTTTCGGTGAGCAAACTGATCGACGGATTGACCCCGCTGGCCCAACAGATACTCGACGCGCGCCATAGTCTCGACATACGGTGTCCGACCCGTACATGGCCGATCCATATCGACGCGTCGCAGCTCGAAAATGCGATGCTTAACCTGATCGTAAACGCGCGCGATGCCATGGACAATCACGGCAGCGTGACGCTGGAAGCCGGCAATTACAGCATTTCCGATGCCGACGCCAAAACCATGAGCCGCCATGCGCATAGTGGAAATTTTGTAAAGATTAGCGTGCGCGATACAGGACACGGCATGTCGGACGCGCTGCGTGAAAAGATTTTCGAGCCGTTTTTCACCACCAAGGAAATGGGCAAGGGTACGGGCCTGGGGCTCAGCCAGGTTCTGGGCTTCGTGGTGCAATCGGGCGGGTTCGTGACGGTCGACAGCGAAATTGCCAAGGGCACCACGATATCGCTCTGGCTGCCCGCCACCGATCTTGACAGCGAAATTCCCGAAAACATTACAACACGTAAGCTGGACAGGAGCGCGAGTCGCCAAAGTCTGGCGGGAAAGTTCGTCCTGCTAGTCGAGGACAATCACGATTTGCGCGCGCACGTGGCGGAATTGCTGCGCGAGGAAGGCATGGACGTGACCGAGGCCGGCGATGGCGATGAAGCGCTCGCGATCCTGCGCGGCATGCGCAGCCGGCCCGAGCTGGTGCTGACCGACATCCGCATGCCGCGTATGGACGGACAGGAACTTGCCGCCATCGTAACGCGCGAGTTTCCCGACATCCCGATCGTCATGATGACCGGCTATGCGGGCGGTGACATACCTGCCGACAGCCCGCATGCCGACTTCCTGAACAAGCCGTTCTCGCCCGACGAGCTTACCGACATGATGCGCAAACATCTGGGGAGTTAGGTCAAGTGTGTTTCTCCGGTCAGCACCGGCCGGTCGCAAACAAACCTATGTCACGATCCCCGCCGTGGCCAGCACCGACAGCGTCAGCAGCTCCGAAGCGGTCGACGACATGGTCGCGATCTGAACGGGTTTTTCCATGCCGATCATCATCGGACCAATTGTAGCATCGCCGCCCAGTTCGCGCAGGATTTTGGCCGACAGGTTGGCCGACTGCAGCCCCGGCATGACGAGCACGTTGGCGGGGGCAGACAGGCGGCAGAACGGATAGCTTTTCATCAGTTTGGAATTGAGCGCGACATCGGGAGCCATTTCGCCTTCATATTCGAAATCGACCTTGCGCGCATCGAGCACCGCTACGGCGTTGCGAATATTGTCGAGCCATTTGCCCGCCGGATTGCCGAATGTCGAATAGCTCAAAAACGCGACCCGCGGCTCGTGGCCCAGGCGGCGGGCAACCCCGGCGGTCTGTTCGGCGATAAAGGCCAGTTCCTCGCTGCTGGGGCGCTCGTTGACTGTGGTGTCGGCCAGGAAAACCGTATGGGTCTTGCCCACCATCACGTGGATGCCGAACGGAATCTGCCCCTTTTTCGGATCGAGCACACGGCGCACTTCGCGCATCGACTGGCTGAAAGTCCGGGTGGTGCCGGTGATCATCGCGTCGGCTTCGCCCAGCGCCAACAGGGCCGCGCTGAAAATATTGCGATCCTGGTTGACCATGCGCTGCACGTCGCGCTTCAGATACCCGCGCCGGTGCAGCCGCTCGTACAGATAATCGACCATTTTCGGGACGAGCGATGAATTGACGCTGTTCTGGATTTCGAATTCTTCGGGCCGGTCGGCCATCAGCTGGTGCAGTTTGTCGAGCACGCGCTGGTCGCGGCCGACCAGAATCGGCGTGCCATACCCGCCGTCGCGAAACTGGATCGCGGCGCGCAATACGACTTCCTCCTCGGCCTCGGCAAAGACCACGCGCTTCGGGGTCTGCCGCGCGGTTTCGTAGACTTGAGTCAGCACCGCAGTGGTCGGGTTGAGCCGAGCTTTCAAGGTATGGCGATAGGCTGCCATGTCGGCAATATCCTTTTGCGCCACGCCGCTGTCCATCGCCGCCTGCGCCACCGCCGCCGACACCACTTCCATCAGTCGCGGGTCGAACGGCGCGGGAATGATATAATCCTCGCCAAATTTGTGCGCCATGCCGCCATAGGCCGCCGCCACTTCCTCGGGCACCTGTTCGCGCGCCAGTTCGGCAATCGCGTTGGCGGCGGCGATTTTCATTTCGTCGTTGATGCGCGTCGCCCGCACGTCGAGCGCGCCGCGGAAAATGAACGGAAAGCCGAGCACATTGTTGACCTGGTTGGGATAGTCCGAACGTCCGGTGGCAATGATCGCGTCAGGCCGTGCCAACTTGGCCTCTGGCGGCGTGATTTCAGGGTCGGGATTGGCCATCGCAAAAATAATCGGCTGCTTCGCCATTTCCATTACCATTTCGGGCTTCAGCGCGCCTGCGGCCGATAGCCCCAGGAACACGTCGGCACCGTGCAGCGCTTCGTGCAGCGTGCGGGTGTCGGTCTTGGCCGCATGCGCCGACTTCCACTGGTCCATGCTCTCATCGCGGCCTTGGTAGATGACGCCGGTACGGTCGCACATAATGACATTGTCGTGGGCCACGCCCATCGCCTTGATCAGTTCGGTACACGCGATCGCCGCCGCCCCGGCGCCGTTTACAACCACTTTGATATTCTGCATCTTGCGGCCGGTCAGCAGGCAGGCGTTGATCATGCCCGCCGCAGTGATAATGGCCGTACCGTGCTGGTCGTCGTGGAAGACGGGAATGTTCATGCGCTCGCGCAGCGTCTGCTCAATGATGAAACAGGCGGGTGCGGCGATGTCTTCCAGGTTGATGCCGCCAAAGCTCGGCTCCATCAATTCGACCGCGCTGATAAACGCATCGACATCTTCGGTCTTGAGCTCAATATCGATCGAGTCGACATCGGCAAAGCGCTTGAATAATACCGCCTTGCCTTCCATCACCGGCTTGGACGCCAGCGCGCCCAGATTGCCAAGGCCCAGGATCGCGGTGCCGTTCGAAATGACCGCGACCAGATTGCCCTTGGCGGTATAGTCATACGCCTTAGAAGGGTCGGCGGCGATAGCGCGGACGGGGACGGCCACGCCGGGCGAGTAGGCCAGCGACAGGTCGCGCTGCGTCGCCATCGGTTTCGACGCGATAATCTCGATCTTGCCGGGGCGCCCCGCGGAATGGAAATTGAGCGCTTCGCGGTCGGTAAATTTGACGTCGTCATTATGGGGCATGAAACCGAATTCTCCTCAACGGAGGCGATAGCTTGTCTCGAGCCTCCCGAATATAGGTCATCCGTAGCGTTTCTCGTGGCAATGCGATAGGGGGGAATAGTCGGAATAACGAATTGTGCCACCCCGTCATGCTGAACTCGTTTCAGCATCCATTCCGAAACTTCTGACAGTTGTTGAAGCTTGTATATGGGGTTAAGGGGATGTCGCTTTCCGTCTTAAGAAACCTGTGCGAACTGATATATGGATACTGAAACGAGTTCAGCATGACGGTTGCTGCCGATGCTAGCGGATCCAAAAGCAGCTTTTTTCAACAACTCAGATCCCGCACCCCTTTCCACTCCAGAAACGCTTGGCTATTCTTGAAACCCATATGGCAGTCTCCCCAAAAAAGACCAAAAAAGCGACAGGCCCGACGCCCATGATGGCGCAGTACCATACGCTCAAGCAGCAGGCACCCGACTGCCTGCTCTTCTACCGCATGGGCGATTTTTTTGAGCTGTTTTTCGACGATGCCAAGGCCGCAGCGGCCACACTCGATATCGCGCTCACATCGCGCGGTGAGCATGATGGGCAACCCGTGCCGATGTGCGGCGTGCCGGTCCATGCCGCCGAGAGCTATCTCGCCAAGCTGATCCGCGCGGGTCATAAAGTTGCGATTGCCGAACAGACCGAGACCCCGGCAGAGGCCAAGGCACGCGGATCGAAATCCTTGGTATCACGCGATATCGTGCGGTTTGTCACCGCAGGTACGCTGACCGAAGAAAATCTGCTCGATGCGCGGGCCGACAACCGGCTGCTGGCATTGGCGCAAGTGCAGGACGAGGTCGGCTTGGCGGTATGCGATATTTCCACCGGTGCGTTTGCGATGATGGCAGTCGATGCAGCTTCGCTCGAGGCCGAGATTGCGCGTCTCAATCCCAGCGAGATTATTGCCGCCGACAATGGCGATTTTGGCGATTTTGCCCACGAACTGCGCCCCGCCCGCGAATTTGACAGCGCGGCGGCAGAGGCAGCGCTCAAGAAACAGTTCGAAGTGGCCACGCTGGACAGTTTCGGCGATTTCACCCGCGCCGAGCTGGCAGCGGCAGGCGGACTGCTCGCCTATCTGGAGCATGTCACCAAAGACGCGCTCCCATTTTTGCAGGCACCGCAGCGGATCGAGAAAGACGCGTTTCTGTTGATCGACGCGGCCACGCGCGAAAGCCTGGAGATTGTGGTTGGCACCGACGGCAGCCGCGCGACCAGCCTGCTCGGTAATATCGACCGCACGGTGACGGGCGCGGGCGCACGCGCGCTCACCAACGATCTCGCCGCACCGCTGCGCGATGTCGGCGCGATCCGCCTCAGGCTCGATGTCGTGCGCTGGCTGCATGACGACCGCTTGCTGCGCGACAATCTGCGCGACGTGCTCAAATCGATTTCCGATATCGGTCGCGCGCTGGGCCGCGTGATCGCCGGACGCGGCAGCCCGCGCGATCTGGGCCAGATTCGCGACGGCTTGGGCGCAGCACGCACCTTGCGCGAACAGCTGATGGGGCTGGACGGCATCCCCGACCTGCTGACACAGTGGCTGCCCGCATTGGATGGCCATGGCGCGCTGGTTGACCTGCTCGCCCGTACGCTGGTCGACATTCCGCCGACCGAGCGCCAGTCGGGCGGTTTTGTCCGCACCGGCTATGATGCCGCGCTCGACGAATTGCGCAGCACGGGCAAGAATGCGCGCGCCGCCATTGCCGCGCTCGAGGCAAAATACCGCGCCGCCACACAGATCGCCACGCTCAAGATAAGGCATAATGCCGTGCTCGGCTATTTTATCGAAGTGCCCGCCCGGCACGGCGACGCGCTGATGGCAGCCGATAGCGGCTTTACCCCCCGCCAGACGCTCGCCAATGCGGTGCGGTTCAATTCGCTCGGTCTGCACGAGGAAGCGAGCCGGATCGCCGAAGCGGGCGCGCATGCCCTCGCGGCCGAGGAAGCGCATTTCGAGGAACTGGTGGAGGAAGCGGTAACAGCGCGTGAAGCCATCGCCCGCACCGCCGCCGCGCTGGCGCGGATCGATGTCGCGGCAGGGCAGGCCGAACG
>JBGTHQ010000005.1:0-7723 GCA_041746135.1 Sphingomonadaceae bacterium
GGGTAGCGACATCGGGCATGCCGCGCGAAGCGGCGGCGGTTGCCCCAGCTTCCGCGCTGCCATCGGGCGCGCGGTCCAGCTTCGTATCCTCGGGCAGCCATTCGGACGCGATCTGGTCATTGCTGGTGCCGGATTTCCTGCGCGATAGCATCCAGATCGCAATGACCAGCAAGAGTGCCAGAACCGCTGCGATGATAATCCAGTATTGGGCGATAAATTCGGTTGTTGTCATAAGCTCGTCATCCTGCGGCAATAGGCAGCGCTTATGCCGCATATTGCGGCGGCATGTCCAGTAAAACGGGTGGTTCGGGTTCTAGTCGCCGTCCGGCGACTGGCTGCCCGCAAGCTGGGCGAGACGCAGGAATTCCTGCCGCCAGAATATCTCCTGCCGGCCCGCCAGATCGCGGATATCGGCAAAGCCGTAGTCGCCCAGATAAGTGTCGCCGCGCAATTTCTGCCCGAATGCGGCGACCGCCACGGCAAAGGCCATGTCGCCTTGCGGCATGGCGGCACCGGCCAGTTCGCGGGCCATGACGGTGCGGTCGATCAGGCGGCTGCTATCCTGCCCGGGCAATTTGTAACGCAATTTGATAAAGGCCATTTCGTCCGAACCCTTGAACGCGGAGGGTGCGGCCTGCCGGTTGGCCGGATAACGCCGCTCGGGCAGCCAGCCCTTGCCGCCCGCCGGTACGATTTCATACAGCGCGGTGACCTGATGACCCGCGCCGATATCGCCGGCATCGACTTTGTCATTGTCGAAATCCTCTTCCGCCAGAACGCGGTTCTCATATCCGATCAGGCGATATTCGCTGACCGCCGCCGGGTTGAATTCGACCTGAATCTTCACATCCTTGGCGATCGTGAACAATGTCGAGCTGAGTTCGTCGGACAGCACTTTTTGCGCTTCCATCGCGCTGTCGATATAGGCGTAATTGCCGTTGCCCGCATCGGCAATCTGTTCCATCAACTCCTCGCGGTAATTGCCGGTGCCATAGCCGAGCGTGGTCAGCGTGACGCCCGACGCGCGGTTCCTTTCGACCATTTCGAGTATTTCATCCGTGCCCGTGACACCCAGATTGAAATCGCCATCGGTGGCAAGAATGATGCGATTGATGCCGTTTTCCATAAAGGACGATCGGGCGGTTTTATAGGCGATATCGAGCGCCTCTCCGCCGCGCGTGCCGCCGCCGCTGCGCATGCAGTCGATCGCCTGCTTCACATGCGCCTTGTTGTTGGTGGGCGACAGCAGGGTGCCGACCACGCCCGAATAGACGACGATCGAAACGCGGTCGTCGGGGTGCAGTTCGTCGGCCAGCAAAGACAGCGTGGATTTGACCAGCGGCAGCTTGTCCTGGCTCGACATCGACCCCGATACGTCGACCAGGAAAACGAGATTGGCGGCAGGCCGCTCGCTTGCGCGGACATCATAGCCGCGCAGGCCGACCCGCATCAGGCGGGTGGCTGGGTTCCAGGGGGTTTGGGTGACATTGGTGGTCACGCTGAACGGCACGTCGCGGCTGGCGGGCCGGTCGTAATCATAGCGGAAATAGTTGATCATTTCCTCGGTCCGCACAGCATCCTGCGGTGGCAGTCGCCCCTCGTTCAGGAAACGGCGGACATTGGCATAGCTGCCGGTATCGACATCAACGCTGAAAGTGGACACGGGCGCGGTGGCGACCGACTGGATCGCGGCAATGCGGTTGTCTTCATAGCGTTCGCGCTCCAGGACAGAGGGGGCGATGATAACTGGCATACCCGGCATCGTGCCCGGTTGCACGCGCTGTCCGGTGACAATCACAGGCACAGCCGCATCGGCGGCAGGCACGGACGACGGGCGTTGCGGCGGCGGAGGTGCAGGAGGTGGCGGGGGTGCAGGCGCCACCACCGCAGGCGGAGGGGGAGCCGGCAGTGCCGAACCGCGCGCCTGCACCCGCATTACGACGTCATCCAAATTGCCGAACATGCTACAGTTGACGGGATTTTCGGGCACCGGCAGCGATGCCGGACGCGACACTGGCGGGAGCGATCGCTGCGATACCGCCGGTCCTGCGGTCATCGTAAGCGCGGCGACCGAAAGCCCCGCTATCGCTTTGCTGAACAATGTCATACCACCCGCCTCCGGTTTATGTGATATTATTACCCGCCTTTTTTCCTGAACCTTGAATGAATGAAACGAAAAGGGGGTTTTTATAAGGCGTGGTATCTTGTGATGAAAAATTCGACCAACTGCGTTGTCTTTCCCATAAACAACTATAAATGCCCATAAAAAAAGTGGTTTTTTTCTCCGCATTTATTATGGTCTGTGTCATGCTTGGGGGCATCCGATGCGCCTCGGCATGAAAATCCGATAACATGAGGGGCCGAACATGAAACATACTCGCACATTCAAAACCACCATGCTGGGCGCGCTGCTGGCAGGAATATCGACGCTGGCGGCGTGTAGCGCACCGGCCACGCTGGCGCCGCTGACAAGCACGCCAGTCAGCCAGCGCGAGGCGCCGATCGCCACCGCCAATATGTGGGGCATCGAAAATGTCGACCTCGTGCCGGACCCCGCGATCCGCTATGGCGTCCTCGCCAATGGCATGAAATATGCCATCCGGCACAATGAGACGCCCAAGGACAGCGCCACCGTGCGCATGCAGATCAATGTCGGTTCGATCGCGGAACAGGAAAACGAACGCGGCCTTGCCCATTTCCTCGAGCATATGGCGTTCAACGGGTCGGCCAATGTTCCCGAAGGCGAGATGACGAAATTGCTGGAGCGACAGGGTCTCGCCTTCGGCGCGGATACGAATGCCTCGACCGGATTCGATGCCACGGTCTATAAGCTCGAATTGCCCAAAACCGACGCCGCGACGATCGATGCGGCGATGTTCATCATGCGCGAGACGGCCGGCGAACTGACCATCGCGCCGGAAGCGGTGAATCGCGAACGCGGCGTGCTTTTGTCCGAACAACAGACGCGCAACACTTTTGGCCTGCGCCAGATCGAAAAGCAGTTGCAGGTCGAACTGCCGCAAGCACCCTTTGGCAACCGGCTGCCGATCGGCACGCTCGATGTGCTGAACAACGCGCCGGCGTCGCGGATCAAGGATTTCTACCAGCGTTATTACCGGCCCGAAAATACCACGATGGTTGTCGTGGGCGATTTCGACATCGATATGATGGAAGCGAAAATCAGGCAGGAATTCGGCGACTGGAAGCCGGTTGGCCCAGCCGGAGCGCCGCTCGATCGCGGCACGGTGGACCCCGATGCCGCACCGATTATCGGCACGTTTTCCGATCCCGCGGTTCCCGTGAGCGTGAGCCTGTCGCGGGCGACACCCTATACCGACACGCCCAACAGCGTGGCAGTGGCGCGCGACAAGCTGCTCGACCTGCTGGCGACGCTGATCGTCAACCGCCGTCTTTCGAAACTGGCCACCAGCGCCGATGCCCCGATTGTGGGCGGCGGAGTGTCGCTAAATCCGCTATTCAACGCCATCGACCAGGCGTCGATCAGTCTGCGCGGCAAGGAAGGCGAATGGAAACAGGCGCTTTTCGTCGGCGAACAGGAATTGCGCCGCGCCTTGCAATACGGGTTCACGCAAGGCGAACTTACCGAGCAAATGGCGAATGTGGACACGCTGTTGCGCAATGCCGCAGAACAACAGGGCACGCGTACCAACAGGCAGCTTGCCGAAGAAATCGTGGGATCGATTTATGACGCATCGGTGGTGATGACACCGGCGGAGCAGCTGAACATCTACAACCGGCTCAAGCCCGAGCTTACGCTCGATGCCGTCAACACCGCTTTCCGCGAGGCGTGGGGCACCGGGCCCAACCGCGTGTTCGTTTCGACCAAGGAACCGATTGCGACACCGGAGCAAACCGTCATGACGGCGCTGGCCGAAAGCAGCAAAGTCGCGGTGGCCGCTCCCATCGATGTGGAAACGCAGGCATTCGCTTACGACAATTTCGGCACGCCGGGCACGGTGACGTCCGATGTCACCATTCCCGATCTGGGCATTCGCGCGGTGCAGTTCGCCAATAATGTAAAGCTCAATATCAAGAAAACCGATTTTGAAACCGGCAAGGCCCGCTATTCGATGCGGCTGGGCGGCGGCCAGCTGGCCCTGCCTGAAAACCAGCCCGGCCTGGGCTTTTTCATGAGCAATACGTTCAATGTCGGTGCGCTCGAGGCACATGATGTCAACGAATTGCAGCAAATTCTGGCCGGTCGGGCGGTCAGCGGCACTATTGCGGCGGGCGACGATGCGTTCGTCTCACGCGGCGAGACTACCCCTGCCGATCTCGAACTGCAGCTGCAGCTGCTGGCGGCTTATGTTACGGCGCCCGGTTTCCGGCCCGCGGCCGACACGTTGTGGCAAAATGCCGTTCCCGGTTTCGCCGGCACGATCGACGCCACGCCGATGGCGGTGGCGGGAACGCAGCTTCCTGCGGTTCTGGCCGGGGGCGACAAGCGGTTTGGTATTCCGCCGATTCCCGATCTGCTGGCCCGCAACATGGCCGAGCTGGAACCGGCGATACGCGAGCAATTGGCGAACGCGCCGATTGAAATCGCTATCGTTGGCGATGTGGATGAACAGCGGGCAATCGATCTGGTCGCCAAAACTTTCGGGGCTTTGCCCGCTCGTGCGGCAACCATGCCCGATTACGCCGATCGCCGCGCGGTCTCGTTTGCGCCGGGCAACAAGGATATTACGCTTTATCACAAGGGTGCGGACGATCAGGCCATGGTCTTCGCCTATTGGCCGACCACCGACGACAGCGATTATCCATCGGTGATCGCGCGCAGCATGCTGGCCGAAGTAATGCAGTCGCTGTTGCTCGACGAAGTGCGCGAAAAACTGGGCGCGACTTATTCGCCGGGTGCGGGCTCTTTCGCATCGGACGTCTATACCGGCTATGGCTATATGCAGACGCAGGTGGTGGTCGATCCGTCGAAAATCGACAACGTATTAGCCAGTGTGCGCGAGATTGCGAAATCGCTGCGCGATACGCCGGTGTCCGAAGATGTGCTGCTGCGGGCACGCAAACCCACGATCGAGCGACTTGACAAGCAGGAGCGCGAGAATGGCGCGTGGCTGAGCCTGATCGCGGATGCGCAGAGCGATCCGGAAACACTCGACCGCCGCCGCGGGCGCAAGGCGGCCTATCTGGCGATTACCCCTGTCGATATCCAGGCGGCGGCCCGAGCATATCTGAGGGAGGACACCATGGTCGAAGCGCGGATCATCAGCGAAAAGCTGAAATAAGCGCGACGCGAAGCAGAACTATTGCAATAGGGCAGTCCTGTAAGGGCCGCCTAGCGCGTTTCGCGTGTCACTTCGCGCCAGCCGATATCGCGGCGGGCAAAGCCGGTGGGGAAATCGATCGCATCCACGGCTTTATAAGCCGCGGTCTGCGCGTCGGTCACGCTGTCGGCCATCGCGGTCACGTTGAGCACGCGCCCGCCATGGGCGACAAGCTGCCCGTCTTTCAGTGCGGTGCCGGCATGAAAGACTTTGACGCCATCCGCCTCGGCCGCCGCGATATTGCCGATGGCACCGCCCTTTTCAGGCGTGGCGGGATAGCCTTTGGCTGCCAGCACTACGGTCAGCGCGGATTGGTCGCGAAAGCGCGGCGGGTTGATCACGCGCAGCACGCCATTGGCGGTCGCGCGCATCAATTCGATGAGATCGGATTTGAGCCGTATCATCAAAACCTGGCATTCCGGATCGCCGAACCGGGCATTATATTCGATCAGCTTGGGCCCCTCGTCAGTGAGGATCAGCCCGGCATAAAGCACGCCGCTATAGGGCATGCCCTCGGCGCGCATCGTATTGACCGTCGGACGCACGATCCGTTCCATGACCTGCGCTTCGAGCTCGGGCGTTAGCACCGGCGCGGGGCTGTACGCGCCCATGCCGCCGGTATTGGGGCCGACATCGCCGTCGCCGACGCGCTTGTGATCCTGCGCCGATCCGAACGGGACGATGGTGGTGCCGTCCGTAATAGCGAAGAAGCTCGCTTCCTCGCCGGTCATGAACTCCTCGATCACCACTTGTGCACCCGCATCGCCAAAGCTGCCGGCATACATGTCGCGCACCGCCGCCTCGGCCTCGGCGCGGCTTTCGGCGATAATCACGCCCTTGCCAGCCGCCAGCCCATCGGTCTTGATCACCACCGGAATGGAAAAGCCATCGAGCGCCTTGATGGCGTCGTCCACATTATCGGTCCGCACATAGGCGGCGGTCGGAATATTGGCGCGCGCGCACAAGTCTTTGGTAAAACCCTTCGACCCTTCGAGCTGCGCCGCTTTCGCTGAGGGACCGAACACCGGAATGCCCGCTTCGCGCAGGCTGTCGGCCAAACCGTCCACCAGCGGCGCCTCGGGACCGACCACCACCAGCACGATCTCGTTCTGCGTGCAGAACAGCACGACATCGCGGTGATTGGCGATATTCATCTGCACCGCTTCGGCACCATTGCCATCGCCGGTCATGCCGGGATTGCCGGGGCAGACATAGATTTTGTCGCGGTCTTTATTATATTGGGGGGATTGCGCCAGTTTCCAGCACAGGGCATGTTCGCGGCCACCAGAGCCGATCAACAGGATATTCATGAGCAATTCTTCCCCCAATGACAAAAGCTATGACGACATTTTTAAAAAAGCCGGTGAAAACGCCGACGCAAACGCCCCAGGACTGTTAGCGCAGGAGAAGGCGGGCGACAATGCGCAGCCGATGACGATCACCGAAATATCGAACGCGCTGAAACGCACGGTCGAGGACCGGTTTGGGCGCGTTCGCCTGCGCGGCGAGATTTCGGGATACAAACGCGCGGCGTCGGGCCATGTCTATATGGCGCTGAAAGACGACAAAGCGGTGATCGACGGCATACTGTGGAAGGGCAATGCCAGCCGACTGGCGTTCGCGCCTGAAGACGGGATCGAAGTGATCGCGACCGGCAAGCTCACCACCTATCCGGGCCGCTCGAAATACCAGATCGTAATCGACAGCATGGAAATCGCGGGCGAAGGCGCGCTGATGCAATTGTTCGAAAAGCTGAAAGCCAAATTGAGCGGCGAGGGGCTGTTCGCGCCCGAGCGCAAACAGGCGCTGCCCTATCTGCCGCGCACGATCGGCGTGGTGACATCGCCAACGGGTTCGGTTATCCGCGACATATTGCACCGGCTCGCCGACCGTTGCCCCAGCCATGTGATCGTCTGGCCCGTGCTGGTGCAGGGCGAGGGCGCCGCGGCGCAGATCGCGCAGGCGGTGAACGGCTTTTCCGGTATGCCCGCAAATGGCTTGGTGCCGCGCCCCGATCTGGTGATCGTCGCACGCGGCGGCGGATCGATCGAGGATTTGTGGAGCTTCAACGAGGAAATAGTCGTGCGCGCGATTGCCGATTGCAGCATTCCGATCATTTCCGCGGTCGGGCACGAGACCGATACCACGCTGGCCGACTATGCCGCCGACCGGCGGGCACCCACGCCGACCGCGGCCGCCGAGATGGCGGTGCCGGTGCGCGCCGATCTGCTGGCTTTTATCGACGAGCTGAAATTGCGCGCGCGCCGGGCCGGCCAGCGCGGATTGTCGCTGGCGCAGGAGCGCTTGCAGAACCAGGCGCGGCTGATGCCCAAACTCGATGCACTGCTGCCGCCGCAACAACAAAAGACCGACGATCTTGCGGGCGCGCTTAAACGCGGGCTGGAAATCCGGATAGCGCGCGC
>JBGTHQ010000006.1:0-42266 GCA_041746135.1 Sphingomonadaceae bacterium
TGGGGGAAAGCTTGTCGTAAAGACATCTTGCACATCATGTTGAATTATAGTATTTAATCGTAGTCAGGGAAATTCAGGAAAAGTCCTTGTAGTATTTTGCCAAGGTTGGGGTCGGGCGTTCGAATCGCCTCGCCCGCTCCAATTTCCTATAGACATGATCCGACACAGCATTTTTTGCGGTCTGATTTGCGCTGAGCTTCCACAAAACTTTTCCTTTGAATTGCCGCGTCAGAAATGCAGCGCCTTGTCTGCAAGATACTGATAATCATCGGCGCAGGCCGTATGCATTTCTGTCTGGGCCGGGGTCAGCTTAACATCTTCGTCGTGATACGGGGCAAAGCCTGTCGAATTTTCGACCGATTTGTACCAATAGGGCGCCCATGCGCCATCTTCTGCCCGCGTGCCTTTGGCCCATGACAGCATGGCGGGATCGAACCGAATATCCAGCGCATCGCACAATGCGGAAAGTGCGGGTTCCGGGGCGCGCAGGATATCGGCGCTGTCGATCACCGCGATAGGACGCCCCGTGCTGTCCGAAAGCTTGTCATACAATATACGCTGCGCGGCAAATCCAAGATCGTCCACGTCAAACTGCACCCTGCCCCTGGCATAGGAGGCAATCACGCGCGTCGGATTACGCAGCAGGAAAAAGTGCCGGCCATCATCCGCCCAGTCCATCGGAAAACCTGTTAACATATGGTGCGGCATAAGTTTCAGGAAATGATACGCTTCACGCACCTCCACGTCGCAGCGCGCAGCAACTTTATGCGGATCGGTTTCGTGGGCGGCGAGCGTTTCGGTGCGGCCCGGATGCGGCTTGCCGCTGACCGCCAGATAGGGTGCAAAAAAAGGTTCGTCCCATACCGCGCAGTCGGCGCGCGCGCCAAAACTGCGCATCATCGCGGTCGACAGGTTGCGCGGCCCCGACCACATGCAGATTTTGGTGCTCACGTGTTGTTTTTCATTGCGTGCAATCCAATAGCACAAGTTCACGATACAGAGTTTGTAGTCGCTGGGTTACAGGACCGCGCTCGCCGCTGCCGATCGTGCGCCCGTCAATTGAACCGACCGGGGCCAGGCCCGCGAACGTGCCGGTGGTGAAGGATTCGTCGGCGCTATAGCATTTGGTGAGAGGAAAACTTTTCTCGTAAACCCGGATATCATTGGCCTTGCACAAATCGATAATCTTGCGCCGCGTAATCCCGTCGAGGCAGTAATCGCCGCTCGATGTCCAGGCCTCGCTCTTGCGCACGATAAAGAAATGAGTCGAGTTGCAGGTCGCGACAAAACCCTGCGGGTCGAGCATCAAAGCCTCGTCCGCGCCCGCCTCTATCCCCTGCACGCACGCGGTAATGCAGTTGATTTTCGACAGCGAATTGATGCTTGGATCCTGCACGTCGGCCCGGCCCCGGCGCACCGATACCGTCACCAGTTTCTGGGTACGACTGGCCACTTCGGGGGAAGATTTCTTGAATTCGGGCGCGATCACTATCGTGGCCTTGCCCACCACCACGCGCGGGTCCTGATACGGCGTGGTGCGCAGCCCGCGCGAGACCATCATGCGGATATGCACATTGTCATCCATATTGTTCGCCGCCAGTGTGTCATATAGCCGCGTGATCAATTCTTCGCGGGTCAGCCCGATGTCGAAGGCAAGCGCGGCCGCACCCTCCCACAACCGGTCGAGATGATCGTCCAGAAACGCAATACGGCCATGATGCACGCGCATCCCCTCCCACACCCCGTCGCCCAGCATGAAACCCGAATCGAAAACATTGACCACCGCCTTGTCGCGCGCGACCAGTTCGCCATTGACGTTGAATTTCACCGCGTCATTGCGCGGATCGGGCTCATAGCTGTGGGTTCCAAAGGACATGGCTTGCATGCTTATCGATTTGCCTACGCCGCACAATCCCAATTTACGGTCTTGGCTGTTTGGCCTGTGAACAATTTACCGTGCGGCGCGTTGGCACAGCATATTCGGAAATATATATTCTGGACAATTTCCCATCAACCAATCTCCACACAAAGAAAGCGAGCATCCTTTATGCAATATAATAAACTCGGCAATACCGGTCTTTTTGTCTCCGAACTGTGTCTGGGCACCATGACATTTGGCGGCGATGGCGGCATGTGGGAGAAAATCGGCACGCTGCAACAAAAGGATGCCGAAGGATTGATCGGCACGGCGATAGACAGCGGCATCAATTTTATCGACACCGCCAATGTCTATGCCGAGGGCAAGTCCGAAGAAATTACCGGACAGGCGCTCAAAAACCTGTCGGTGCCGCGCGACGAAATCGTAGTGGCCACCAAAGCCTTCGGGCCGATGGGCGAAGGCGCCAACAGCCGCGGCAATACGCGCTATCACATTATCGATGCGGTGCAGCACAGCCTGAAACGCTTGCAGCTCGACCATGTCGATCTCTATCAGATCCACGGGTTTGACGAAGCGACACCGATCGAGGAAACTTTGCGCGCGCTCGATACGCTCGTCCAGCACGGCCATGTCCGCTATATCGGCGTGTCGAATTGGGCCGCCTGGCAGATTACCAAGGCGCTGGGCATTTCCGAGCGGCTCGGGCTTGCCAGCTTTCAAAGTCTGCAGGCCTATTATACCGTGGCCGGACGTGATCTGGAACGCGAGCTGGTGCCAATGCTGCAGTCCGAAGGACTGGGGCTGATGGTCTGGAGCCCGCTGGCCGGGGGATTGCTGTCGGGCAAATATGATCGTGATGACAAAGACGGCAAAAACGGCGATGGCCGCCGCGCCGCATTCGACTTCCCGCCGGTCGACACCGATCGCGGTTTCGGCGTGATCGACGCCATGCGTCCGATGGCCGAGAAGCGCGGCGTTTCGGTGGCGCAGATTTCGATCGCCTGGCTGCTGCATCAACAGGCGGTGACCAGCGTGATTGTCGGCGCCAAGCGCACCGATCAGCTGGAAGACAATATCGCCGCGACCAAAGTCGAACTGGGCGAGGACGAACTGGCGAAGATCGATGAAATCAGCGCGCTTCCGCGCGAATATCCCGGCTGGATGCTGGAACGGCAGGGCGAATATCGCCGCGATCTGGTTGAAAATTCAAAAACTTGAGCTGTTGAAATGAAAGCCGCCGGTACTGCTTATCATACAGTTGCCGGCGGCTTTGCCTCCTGCGGCCATTCGGCCCTCCCCATCAGCAATGCCTTTTTGGCTGGCATTGCCGCATCCTGAAATCCCGCTCCCCTGTTATCGCGTATTGCCGGGCAGAGCAACTATTCTCCCGCGCTGTTTCGGGGTGAGTCTTTTCCCTCGCGCTGGAGTGTCGATTGCGCGCCTGCTAACGATATTCCGGGTTGGGATGATCGAACCGTGCGCCATCGTCCCATGCCTCGCGGCTATTGCCATAAGCGGGCAGTCCGCCCGCTTCTTTCAACCGGTGCGCGGTATGCATCAGGTTCCATGCCAGAAACACTGAATTGCGCGCGGTGAACTCGCTGTCGAACCCGACCCGTGAGCCGTCGTCGTTTTCGTCGCCGTAGGAAGGACCGGGGCCGATCGGGCCGATCCAGCCGGCATCGGGTTGCGGCGGGATGGTATAGCCGATATGCGCGAGCGCATAGAGCATGCCCATTGCGCAATGCTTTACCCCATCTTCGTTACCAGTGATGATCGCGCCGCCCGCCTTGCCGTAAAACACGTACTGGCCCTTGTCATTCATCTCGCCTGAGTGCGCGTAGAGCCGCTCGATAATCTTGCGGCATTCGCTTGAAACTTCGCCGAGCCAGATCGGCGTGCCCAGAACGAGTATATCCGCCGCCTTGACCGCCTTGCCGATTTTTGGCCAGGCGTCGGAGTCGAAACCGTGCTTGGTCATATCCGGCTGAACGCCGGGGGCGATATCATGGTCGACGCTGCGATACGATGTCACCGATACCCCCGCACCGCCCATGATTTCACGCACGACGTCCATCAGCGTATCGGTATGACTGGCTCCCGGCGAAGGCGTCAGCGTGCAGTTGATGAACACAGCGGACAGGCCGGAATAATCGGGTTTTTGCGGAGTATCGGTCATGAGCAGTTTCCTTCCATTGCCAGGAGTGCGCAGCGGTCGCCGCAAAAGTTACACGCGGGCAAAATTGACAAAGCCGCAGCGGCGACAATTTTGCAAGCCCGCAGCTGAAGCGGCGTTGCCGATGCAAAATTGACAAATGCGCCATTTACCCCCGGTTTTCATTCCCGCCAGCCGCGCGGCCTTTCGTCTTATTTGCTCAAGGAGCAGTCCTAGCATAGGTGGTTCTGTGTAGGACAGCGATACAAATCCACGTCTTGTTCAAGGACTTTCACGCAACGACATTTACTCAAGCATTGGCAATATGCAAATACCGCTGGCTGAAATCGGCTTCGTGCGCAAGCTCGGCCCATTTTGCCACCATGATATGGCGTTTGTTGCGAACGATCAGCCCCGTATCGCTCAGTTGTTTAAGGACGCGATTGACATGCACAGGTGTCAATCCGGTACAATCGGCAAGATGTTCCTGCGTCATCGGCAGTTCAAAACTGTCATCCCTGGCCAAACCGATAGCTTTCAGCCGGATGCAGAATTCACACAGAAAGTGCGCAATGCGCGTGCGCGCGTCGCGTCGGCCGATATTGACGATCCACTCGCGGTAGATCGATGCCTCGACCAGCGCCTGTATCCAGATCGCGCGTGCGATATGCGGCCGGCTCAGCAACAGATGTTCAAGCGTCGACTGACGTATATGTGCCACCGTTACCGTGGAAAGCGATTGTACATTGTGATCGGATTCATCGAGGAAAAGATTTTGCACGTCGATCATATCGCCGGGTATCTGCAACGAGATAATCTGCCGGGATCCAAATACGGTCAGCTTTTGCCGAAACGTAAAGCCGTCCAGAATGACCGGGCATGTGTCGGGATGCGTACCTTCGCGTATCAAATAGCTGCCGGCATCGAAGCGTTCGATGCGATGCGGCAGGTTTTGCAAAAAATCGAAATCGTCCGCATTCATGGGCGAGCGCAAAGACAGGCTTTTCGCCAGCGTGTCGAGACCAGGGGATTTTGCGAGCATGTTTGCCTTCCAGATGACTTAGAATAGCAAGGATTTGCCATGCCCCACGCATGCGTATGCGGTAACGAGTTCGTGCTCTATAACATGAGTTGCACAAAAAATGTGCGATATATGTTATAAAATGCACGCAAGCCGACTATTTGTTGCAATTAACTATAATTTCGCGCGGGTTTATTCAGCTTTCGGCAGCGATGATTAAATGCTGGGTCGTTTTTTTCAGATCCAGTGCCTTTGCTCGGCGTGCATATTCGCTGGCGAGTTGCTTGTGCACATAGCGGATCGTCTCGTCTTGCGAATGCGCCACGATCAAGCGCTCTTCGTTTTCGCGCGCTTTCAGATATCGATAATCTTCCGACTGGTTCATGTTGGTCGTCCTAGGGCTTTTGGTAAGTGCACGCGGAGCGAGTCGCTGTCGCGGGCAAGCATCAAAATAGATTGCAAAGCGTCAGGCAGCGTTAACCAATATTTAGCCCCATGCCATTTGATCGCAAGAGAAGAACGACTCATCTTAGCATATTTTTACGTCTGGCGATAGCGTGGGTTAACTTTCCAATGGGAAGCCCGTGCGCGGCTTGGCTTCTTTCAAGACGAAACTGCTGTTGATCGCCTTGATCCCTGGCAAACGCCGTAGTTTGTCATTGGCAAGGCGTGCGAAACTGTCGAGATCGCGCGTGGCAATGACGAGCATATAATCGGCACCGCCCGTAACCTGATGACAGGCGATAATCTCGGGCAGCGCCGATACCGCCTGCTCGAAGCCTTGCGTAATATCCTCGCTGTGATCGTCGATCTGTACGCTGATATAGGCATAGACATCGAGGCCGAGCGTTCTTCGGTCGAGCCGTGCGCTATATCCGCGGATCACGCCCGCTTCCTCCATCCGCTTGACCCGCCGCCAGCAGGGCGAAGCCGACATACCGGTTTGCGCCGCCAGTTCGGCATTCGAAATTCGTCCATCTTCCTGAAGAATTCGCAAAATTCGCGTATCTTCCTCGCTAATATTCATAAATGGTACATCCTTTCTTTTTAATGATATTATAGGAATATCTTACCTGTTTAAGGCTGTAAATAGCAAGGATTAGAAAGGATTTTGCACTCTTTTCCTGTTATACATGGTCAATGGAAAATATGCTGATTCACAAAGACACTCCCGCTGCGGATAGCGGCAAGTTCGATGCGATACCCGACCTGCCTGCCGCAACGTTTACCGCACCGCTCGCCAAACCCTCCCATGTCGGCAACGACTGGCTGGAACCGAAGCAGCGCAGCTATACCCGTGAGGACGACCGGATCTGGGACGATCTGTTCGCACGGCAGATGGGTATATTGCCGGGCCGGGCCTGCAGCGCGTTTATCGACGGGCTGAAGCGGCTCGATCTCGGCAAAGGCGGCGTGCCCGACTTTGCGGAAATGAGCGAGGAGCTGGACGCGATTACCGGCTGGCAGGTCGTGCCCGTGCCGATGCTGATTCCCGATCACGTGTTTTTCTGGCATCTTGCCAACCGTCGTTTCCCGGCGGGCAATTTCATCCGCACACGCGAAACGTTTGATTATATCCAGGAACCCGACGTATTTCACGACGTGTTCGGCCATGTGCCGCTGCTCACCGACCCGGTCTTTGCCGACTATATGGCCGCCTATGGCCGGGCGGGGTGGAAAGCAATGCGGCATAACCGGCTCAAAGCGCTCAGCGCGCTGTACTGGTACACTGTCGAATTCGGCCTGATCCGCGAAGCGGACGGCATCAAATCCTATGGCGCGGGCATATTGTCCGGGCCGACCGAGGCGGTATTCGCGGTCGAAGCCAGATCGCCCAACCGCATCCATCTCGACGTCGAGCGCGTGATGCGCACCGATTACGTCATATCCGACCTGCAACCGACCTATTTCGTGATCGACAGTTTCGACGAGTTGTTTGCGATGACGGTCGACCGCGATTTCAACGACATTTACGAATCGCTCGACGCGGGTTTTACCTATGCCAACAGCGCAGTATTGCCGGACGACAGGGTCTACCAGAAAGGCACGCAGGAATATGCGCTGCGCGGCGGTGCCGCTTCACTTGCGGCCCCGGTCTGAGCCCCTATAAGCGGGCACATGCCTGCATCGCCCGCTCCGTATAGACCGCCCTTTGTCCTGTTCGACGACGCGCGCACCGAACGCGCGGCAGACGCAAGGCTTTACAGCGCGCCCGCCGCGATAGTGACGGCCTATGACAGCGCGCAACTGAAAGACGCGCTGGAGCGTCTGGTGCAGGCGCAGGCGGATGGGCTGCATGCCGCCGGGTATTTTGCGTATGAAGCGGGCTATGCGCTCGAACCCAAGCTGCGGCCGCTGCTGCGCGGCGATGGCAAGCCGTTATGCTGGTTCGGACTGTTCGAAACTTACCAGAGGCTCGCCCCATCCGAAGTGCCGCAATGGCTGAAGAGCCAAAGCGCTGGCGGCGGCGCGCTGTATAACTGTACGCCCGATACCGGCTTTGCCGCCTATCGGCAACGCTATCAGACGATAGAATCCGCCATTCGCGGCGGCGATATCTATCAGGCCAATCTGACTTACAAGCTGGCCGGGCAGTATGCTGGCGATCCGATTTCCATCTATGCGGCGACCCGCGACCGTGCGAGTGCCGGCTATGGCGGAATCCTCTATGACGGACGCGACTGGCAGCTGAGCTTTTCGCCCGAACTGTTCTTTACCCGCTATCACGGCGAAATCACCGCGCGGCCCATGAAAGGCACGGTCAAACGCCGTGCCGATGCCCGGGCGGATGCAAAGGCGGCCCAGACATTGCAGGCCAGTGTCAAGGACCGCGCCGAAAACCTGATGATTGTCGACCTGCTGCGCAACGATATCGCCCGGGTCGCCTGTCCCGGCAGCGTGCATGTGCCGCAGCTATTCGCAATCGAAAGCTATCCCACCGTCCACCAGATGACATCGACTGTGAAAGCGCGGCTGGCGGACGGCAAAAACGCCGCCGACATTATTCGCGCGCTGTATCCGTGCGGCTCGATCACCGGCGCGCCCAAGATCCGCGCGATGGAAATATTGCGCGCGCTCGAGCCCGATCCGCGCGGCCCCTATTGCGGGTCGATGGGCCGGATCGATGCCGCCAGCGATGGAGACGGCGATGCCGCTTTTAATGTCGCCATCCGCACGCTGTATCTGGACAGCGCCGCAAAAACCGCCACTATGGGCCTGGGCAGCGCGATCGTGGCGGACAGCGACGTGGACAGCGAATGGCGGGAATGTGCATTAAAGGGGATGTTTGTGAGCGAGCATATGCAGCGGTTTGACCTGATCGAAACGATGGCATTCGACCCGGCAAGCGGTATCGCGCGGCTCGAACTGCATCTGGAACGCATGAAAACGAGCGCGGCTGAGCTGGGTTTCGAATTCGACCGGCATGCGACCCGCAACCAAATACAATCGGCCTGTTTCCATATCGAAATCCCGTCCAAAGTGCGCCTGCTGCTCGCCAAGGGCGGCGCGATCGCGATCGAGATGCAGCCGATGCCGCCGGCACTAACCCTGCCTGCCAGAGTCGCGCTCACCCCGCTGCCCGTGGCTGCGGACGATTTCCGCCTGCGCCACAAGACCAGCGACCGCGCCTTTTACGATGACGCGCGCCGGGCGGCGGACGGCGCCGACGAAGTGCTGTTCGTGCGCGAGGACGGCCAGCTGACCGAAGGCAGCTTTACCCATATTTTTGCAGGCGATGCGCACGGCGGCTATCGCACGCCGCCGCTGGCCGTCGGCCTGCTCCCCGGCATATTGCGCCGCGAGATGATCGACGATGGCCGCGCTGCCGAATCGGTGCTGACAGCCGATGATCTGGCAAACAGTTTTTTCATCGGCAATTCGCTGCGCGGCCTTATCCCTGCCGTGTTGATATGACCCGGCTGTCGCAGGCGCTGTCGCGGATCGGTCCCTCGGCCACTTCGGTGATGACCGATGCTGCACGGCAGTTACGCGCGCAGGGCGTTGATATTGTCAGCCTGTCCGCCGGCGAGCCCGATTTTCCCACACCGGACCATGTGATCGCTGCCGCCACCCGCGCCATGCATGACGGACAGACGGGGTATACCACCATCGACGGGACGCCCGAACTGAAGGCCGCGATTATCGCCAAATTCGCGCGCGACAACGCGCTGGAATTCACGCCTTCGCAAATCTCTGTCAATTGCGGCGGCAAACACAGCATTTTCAACGCGTTGATGGCGACGCTCGATCCGGGCGACGAGGTGATCGTTCCAGCGCCTTATTGGGTCAGCTACCCGGAAATCGTGCGGTTGGCGGGCGCAATGCCGGTGATCGTGCCGACCGAGGCGCGGCAAGGATATAAACTGTCCCCTGAGGCTCTGGCCCGCTCGATAACTTCCGCCACACGCTGGGTGATCCTGAACAGCCCCGGAAATCCCACCGGCGCGGTTTATTCGGCGCGCGAGCTTAAAGCGCTGGGCGCGGTGCTGGCAGCGCATCCGCAGGTCCTGGTGATGAGCGACGATATGTACGAGCATATCCGCTATACCGCCGCGCCTTATGCCACGATCGCGGCCGTCCGCCCCGATCTGGCCGGCCGCGTGCTCACGCTCAATGGGGTGTCGAAAGCCTATGCCATGACCGGTTTCCGCATCGGTTATGCCGGCGGGCCACAATGGCTGATCGCGGCCATGGCCAAGCTGCAATCGCAATCGACATCCAACCCATGTTCGATCAGCCAGGCCGCGTCGGTAGCCGCATTGAACGGACCGCAGGATTTTCTGACCGACCGCGCCGACGCTTTTCGCGCCCGCCGCGATTTTATCGTGCCGGCTCTGAATGCGCTAAAGGGGGTTTCTTGCGCCACGCCCGATGGCGCATTTTACGCTTTTGCCGAAGCGGACGGACTGATCGGCCGCACCGCACCCGACGGCACGGTTCTTGCAACCGATCGCGATCTTGCGCACTATTTTTTGCACGTCGCGCATGTCGCGGTCGTGCCGGGCAGCGCCTTTGGCCATGAAAATGCATTCCGCGTCAGCTATGCGGCGTCGATGGAAGTGCTGGAAGAAGCGGTACGCCGTCTGAATCGCGCATGCGAGGCGCTGAACTGAGTATCATTCCAGATGAATGCCCGGCAGCAACCCATTCATGACCGGGTCAGCGATAACGGCTTAAAAGCGCTGCTATGGCTCCATAAAATAAAACTTACGGATCCAGGTAACCTTTTGCCGCGTTACTGCGAATAGAGAGAGACAACCGAAAGGAAAGCAAATGTTAAAATTCCTGAAATCGGATCTGATGCACTATTTTACCGGCGGCTTCGCTATTGGCGCCATTGCCCTGTTCGCAATGCAGCCGCAACAGGCCCGCGCCGAGATAACGCAGCAATTCGCCGATACCGCAGCAAAGGTACATCACTTGTTATGATAAAACGCACCGCCCTTATGGCCGCGCTCGTACTGGGTACGGGTGTCATCGCCACCAACGCGACATTTTCCCCCGCCGCTGCCTATATCGCGGAAGAAGCCAAAGTGCTGCCCGCCCCCAAGGTCAAGGCCAATGAACCCGTCAAACTGCAAGTCGCTGTGCTGGCAGGCGGATGTTTCTGGGGCGTGGAGGGCGTGTACAGTCATGTCAAGGGCGTAAAAAGCGCAGTCGCGGGCTATCATGGCGGCGCGGCATCGACCGCCACCTACAGCCAGACCGGATCGGGCGACACCGGCCATGCCGAGGCTGTCCGCATTGTCTATGATCCAAATGTCGTGAGCTATGATCAGCTGTTGCAGATATTTTTTTCCGTCACCACCGATCCGACCCAGCTCAACCGTCAGGGTCCCGATCGCGGGTCGCAATATCGCAACGCGATTGTGCCGATGAACAAGGAACAGCTGCGCGTCGCCCGCGCTTATATCGGCCAGCTCAAAGCGGCGGATATTTGGTCGAACCCGATTGTCACCAAGATCGAAGGCTATCAGAAATTCTACAAAGCCGAAAATTATCATCAGGACTTCATGGCCAAAAATCCCAGCCACGGATATATCCGCGCATGGGATGCGCCCAAAGTGGCGAACCTGAAGAAGATGTTCCCGGGCCTGTATAGTCCCGGTGCGACCCGGGGTTAATCTTGCACTCCCCCCGCACATGCCCTAAATAGATTCTATGGCGGCACATCATCATCACGAACATGCGGGCGACGCGCTGACCAGCGCGGCCAAATCGGCTTTAGTCGGTGCGGGCGAACAATGGACGGATATGCGTGCAACGATTTTCGATGCACTGGCCGAAGTGAAGAAACCCGCCTCGGCCTATGACATTGCCGAGCGGGTCAGTGAATTGCGCGGCAAGCGCGTGGCCCCCAATAGCGTTTACCGTATTCTCGACCTGTTCGTGAAAACCAATCTCGCACGGCGTGTCGAGAGCGCCAATGCCTATATCGCCAATTCGCACCCCGGATGCCTGCACGACTGCATTTTCCTGCTCTGCGATACGTGCGGCAGCGCCACCCATCTCGACGATGACGCGCTCAGCAAAAATGTCCGCAACGCCGCGCACAAAGCCGGGTTCGGCGATGTCCGTCCGGTCATTGAAGTCCGCGGAAAATGCGCCGATTGCGACTGATTTGCCCGCTCCTGCCTATCTGCCGGACGCGCGTGCTACCCTTCCACAACCATTCATAAAACCCCGCATATATTCGCCGCTTCGCAGGTCGACAGCGGGTTTTTTTGCGTCTAAACTCCTGCCCATGTACAGGATAAGATTATGACCGAAGCCCCCGCCGCCAAACCCGACACGCCGTTGCTCGACACCGTCCATGTGCCAGCAGATCTGCGCAAGCTGAAACCCGAACAGTTGCGGCAACTGTCCGACGAACTGCGCGCCGAAGTTATCAGCGCGGTTGGCACGACCGGCGGGCATCTGGGTTCGGGGCTGGGCGTGGTCGAGCTGACCACCGCGATCCATTACGTGTTCAATACGCCCGAAGACAAGCTCGTGTTCGATGTCGGTCACCAATGCTATCCGCACAAGATTCTGACCGGACGGCGCGACCGCATCCGCACCTTGCGCAAAGGTGGCGGCCTGTCCGGTTTCACCAAGCGCAGCGAGAGCGAATATGATCCGTTCGGCGCGGCGCACAGCTCCACCTCGATTTCCGCCGCTTTGGGTTTCGCCATTGCCAACAAGCTGAACGACAAGCCCGGCAAGGGCATTGCCGTGATCGGTGACGGCGCGATGAGCGCGGGCATGGCCTATGAAGCGATGAACAATGCCGAGGCCGCAGGCAACCGTCTGGTAGTGATCCTCAATGACAACGACATGTCGATCGCGCCGCCCGTCGGCGGTCTTTCCGCCTATCTGGCGCGCGCGGTGTCGTCCTCCGAATATCTGGGGCTGCGTTCGCTGGCCAGCAAGATGGCGTCGAAAATCTCGCGCCGTGTGCACAATATCGCCGAAAAGGCCGAGGAATATACCCGCGGCATGGCGACCGGCGGCACCTTGTTCGAGGAACTGGGTTTCTATTATGTCGGCCCGATTGACGGCCATAATCTCGACCACCTGATCCCCGTGCTCGAAAACGTGCGTGATGCCAAGGACGGCCCGATCCTGGTCCATGTCGTCACGCAAAAGGGCAAGGGTTACAGCTTTGCCGAGGATGCGGCGGACAAATATCACGGCGTTGCCAAATTCGATGTCGTCACCGGCAAGCAGGACAAGGGCCCCGGCGGCGGTCCGCCCTCCTATCAGAACGTGTTCGGCGAGACGCTGGCCAAACTGGCCGAAACCGATCCGCGCATCTGCGCCATTACTGCGGCCATGCCGTCAGGCACCGGCGTCGACAAATTTGCCAAGGCGCATCCCGAGCGCGCATTCGATGTCGGCATCGCCGAACAGCATGGCGTGACGTTTGCCGCCGGGCTTGCGGCGCAGGGCATGCGGCCGTTCGCGGCAATCTATTCGACCTTCCTGCAGCGCGCCTATGACCAGGTTGTGCACGACGTCGCGATCCAGAACCTGCCGGTGCGCTTTGCCATCGACCGGGCCGGGCTCGTGGGTGCCGATGGATCGACTCATGCCGGATCGTTCGATGTCACCTATTTGGCCACCCTGCCCAATTTCGTGGTGATGGCCGCGGCGGATGAGGCCGAACTGGTGCACATGACCTATACCGCGGCTTGCCATGACAGCGGGCCGATCGCGTTCCGCTATCCGCGCGGCAACGGCACCGGCGTCGCCCTGCCCGAAACGCCGCTACAGCTCGAAATCGGCAAGGGCCGGATCGTGCGCGAAGGTAAGAAAGTCGCGATCCTGTCGCTCGGCACGCGTCTGGGCGAAGCGCTAAAAGCCGCCGACGAACTCGATGCCAAGGGCCTGTCGACCACGGTCGCCGACCTGCGCTTCGTCAAACCGCTTGACGAGGAACTGATCCGCAAATTGCTCACCACGCACGAAGTGTGTGTGACGATCGAGGAAGCCGCAATCGGCGGCCTGGGCGCGCACGTGCTGACGCTGGCGAGCGATACCGGTCTGATCGACGCAGGGCTGAAACTGCGCACCATGCGCCTGCCCGACCGGTTCCAGGATCAGGACAATCCCGATATTCAATATGCCGACGCCGGGCTCGATGCCGGCGCGATCGTCGAAAAAGTGCTGACCGCGCTGCGCCACAATAGCAGCGGGGTGAGCGAGGCGGGCGCGCGCGCTTGAGCGGTTGGTATTTTGCCGGAATCTGCCTGTTAGCATATCTGGTTTTATGGATTTGGGTGGAGCGAAAACGTACCAAAGATTTCATAGGGCTTGCGGCACAACGACCAAGCCTGAGTGAAAAAGAATTTGTTGCTGCCTTAGCGCCGGATATTGATCCCGACATTTCCAAATGGTTGCGAGATAAAATCGCCGAGTATATAGAGCCTGCGCTCACGCCGCACCCAGAAGATGATATCGTTACGGACCTTCATATCGATGACGATGAAGCTGAAGACTGGTTTTTGGAATTTTGTCATAACTTTGGACATGACGCCGATTTGGCACAGGATTGGCCGCGAGAACAGGCAGTCACGGTACGCAATTTCCTGCATTGGCTTCAAGATACACGGCGGCTGATGGGTTAATCCGCTCGCTCTTCAGGGGAGCGAATAAATATTCACCGCCCCGTGGGTATAATCGTCGCCTGGGCCACCGCAACGTGGACGGGCGCCTCGCCCTCGTCCTCCGACCATATGTCGGCTCGCACAATAGCTTGCCGCTTCCCCGCCTTTACGACATTGCCCGTGGCGCGCAACAATTTGCCGCGGGCGGGCGCAAGAAAGTTTATGGTATAACCGCCCGTCACTACGTCACCGAGCACCGATGCCGCGGCCCATGCACAGGCATTGTCCGCCATCAGCCCGACAATCGCGCCATGCACAAAGCCGTGATGCTGAGTCATGTCATCGCGAATTTTGAGCACAGCCTCCGCTTTTCCATTCCAGCAGGTGACCGGCTCTACACCCAAAAAACTGCTGAATCCGGAGCCTGCAACCGCAACCTTTTTCATGTAAGCGACAGCATCTTCGTTACTGGAAAAACGCGCATTCGACATATCACCCTCCTTTAGGTCTTTAATACAGACTTAATAAGACAGTTTACGTCTGCAAACAAGACTTATATACGGGTCACATGCCCGCGTATATCACATCCCGTTCGCCCTGCCCCGTTGGGCGCGCTTCGCGCATTCTGGGCGATCGATGGGTGATCCTTATCCTGCGTGAGGCATTTTTGGGGGAGCAGAGGTTTGATGGCTGGCTCTCGCGCCTGTCCATATCCCGGGCCGTGCTGGCCGACAGGCTCAACCTGCTGGTTGATGCCGGTATATTGGAACGCGAACCACCGACGGGCAAAAGAGCGCTGTATATGCTCAGTGACAGCGGAACCGCGCTTAAGCCTGTGTATCAATCGATCCAGAAATGGGGGGATATGTGGTTGCCCGTGGGTGGCCATAGTGACACGGGCGGACAATAGCTTTCACACACACAAAAAGCGCGCCGCAACGGGCGCGCTTTTTTCGTTAGTGCTCGGACAAATCCTATTTTGGCGGTTCGTCATAGCCTTCGGGCACCGATGCCTGTTCGGCGGGCGAGACCGCGGCCTGCGCATTCTGTCCGTCGCCTTCGGGGGCGGCGATGATGTCGCGCGTGACGCTGCCCTTGTCGACGGTGTTGGTCTGCACGTCGCCGACCGAGGAGCGGATGCCGCTATCGGCGGTGCCGGCTTGGCGGAGGGCCGAGCTTTCAACCGTGCTGCGCGCCTGCGGGCCACCGAACAGCGCTTCGAGCGCCTGTTCGCTGCTATTGGCTTCCTGTGCGCGCGGAGCGCCCGGACGCGGCGGGCTCAGCGCGAAATCGGGTGGGATGATCAGCGGAGCCTGCCGCGAGACCGCGAATTCGTCGGGCCGGTCACGGTTGAACAATCCGCCGCTCGTGCCGCAAGCCGAAAGGGTCGTCAGCGCTATCGCCGCGCCGCCGATCACATGGTGTTTACGCATTTTCATTCTCCAGTTGAGCAGTTCCGTTTTTATGGGATCCCGCCGTATTTTTGTCCTTGTCGCCGATTAACAGCACCCGGGCAAGCAATATCAGCACGCCGATGGTGATCGCCGCATCGGCAATGTTGAATATCAGAAATGGCCGGAATTCGCCGATGTGCAAGTCGGCATAATCGACCACAAAGCCGAGCCGCGCCCGGTCAAGAATGTTGCCGAGCGCCCCGCCAAGCACCAGCGCCAGCGCCCAGATGTCGCCCTTGCTGCGCTCTTTCCACATCCACACCACCACCGCGACCGCGATGATCGCCGTCAACGCGACCAGCAACCAGCGCTGCATTTCGCTATTCGCGGTCAATAGCCCCATCGACACCCCATAATTTTCGGCCCAGGTGAGCTGGAAAAACGGCACGATCTCGATGCTTTCGCCGCGGCTTTTAAGCGCAAGCGGAACGGTGACAATATATTTGACCAACTGGTCGAGCGCGAAAATGACCAGCGCGATAACGATGCCGGTGACGCGGTGTTTTTTGATTTTTTCCATCATCCTATCCGTTCAACACGTTGGCACAGCGACTGCACAATGCGCCGTCTTCGGGTACATCGGGCAAAAGACGCCAGCAACGGCCACATTTGTCGTGCGCGGTTTTGGATACGGAAACGGATTCGCCATCGCTCACTCTTGCAACAATGCATATTTCGGCAAACTGAACGGCATCGACCGGCAGCTCGGAAAGCGGATAGGTAATCTCGGCCTCGAGGCTGGAGCGCACGACCTTGTCTCGGCGCAGCGGTTCGATCGCTTCGGTAACTTTTTCGCGGGCCTCGCGAATTTTGGTCCACTTTGCCACCAACTCGTCATCCCGGCGAAAGCCGGGATCTCCTTCTTTTTCTCCAACACTGTCAGAGAGGAGATTCCGGCTTTCGCCGGAATGACGGACTGGCGTAGCACCAAGCAGAAGGTCAAAATCCGGCCAAACCTTCAAATGGATCGAATCATTCTCGTCCTCGAACCGCGATTGCCAGATTTCCTCGGCAGTAAAGCACAAAACCGGCGCGATATAGCGGGTAAGCGCGTGGAACAATATGTCCATGACAGTGCGATAGGCGCGGCGCTTGGGATCGGACGGCGCCTCGCAATAGAGGCAATCCTTGCGGATATCGAAGAAAAATGCCGACAGATCGTCCTGCATGAACGCGGTCAATGTGCGCATATACGGACCGAATGCGAAATCGTTTATGTTTTGCTTGAGCTCGGCATCGACTTCGGCGAGGCGGTGCAGAATATAGCGTTCGAGTTCGGGCATGTCGCCGACGGCCACACGCTCGCTATCCTCGAAATCGCCCAGCCCGCCGAGCATATAGCGAAACGTATTGCGCAGCTTGCGATAGGTGTCGCTGACGCCGCGGATAATCTCGTCACCGATCCGGTGGTCTTCGGTATAATCGACGCTTGCCGCCCATAGCCGCAAGATATCCGCGCCGTTAACGCCGATAATCTTTTGCGGGTCGAGCGTGTTGCCGAGCGATTTCGACATTTTCTTGCCGGTCTTGTCGAGCGTCATGCCGTGCGTCAGCAGCGCCTTGTAGGGTGCGCGCCCGCGCGTGCCGCAGCTTTCGAGCAGACTCGACTGGAACCAGCCGCGATGCTGGTCCGACCCCTCGAGATAGAGATCGGCCGGTGAGCGTAAGTCGGGCCATATTCCGCTTTCCAGCACGAAGGCGTGCGTCGAGCCGCTGTCGAACCAGACGTCGAGAATATCGGTAATGACTTCATAGTCGTCGAGCGTGTAATCGGTGCCTAGCAGCTCCTGATGATCACCGCTGAACCAAGCATCCGCGCCGCCCGTTTTGAACGCGTCGATAATGCGCGCATTCACCGCAGGATCGCACAGATATTCGCCGGTCTTGCGATGGACGTAGAGCGCAATCGGCACACCCCATGCGCGCTGACGCGAGAGCACCCAATCGGGGCGGCCCTCGACCATCGATTGCAAGCGGCGGCGCCCGCGTTCGGGCACGAAACGGGTTTTGTCGATTTCGGCCAGCGCAGTCTGCCGCAGTGTTTCGTGATGCTCCTCTAGCGCGCCACCTTCATCGTCCCAGCGTTTTTCTGCCCGTGTTTCGCATGTTTGCAAATAGGTGAGTGGCTTGTCCAATGGGACAAACCATTGCGGCGTGCAGCGAAAGATGATTTTCGCTTTCGAACGCCAGCTATGCGGATAACTGTGCTGGAAATCGTCGCTGGCCGACAGCAATGCGCCTGCTTCGCGCAGGTCGGTGCAGATCGGGCCGTCGCTACCCACGAATTTCTTGTTGATGACGCTGCCCGAATGCGGGAGCCAGGCCCAGTCCTCGCGATACTGGCCGTCATCCTCGACCGCAAATACAGGATTGATGCCGTTTTTCTTGCACAAGTCGAAATCGTCCTCGCCGTGATCGGGGGACATGTGCACCAGACCGGTACCCGCGTCAGTGGTGACGAAATGCGAACCATCGAGGAACGGGCGCGGCTTGGTGTAGAATTCGCTGTCGGGGAAGCGGTCGGCCATCGGATGTTTAGCAGTGGCTCCGGCGAGTTGGGAGCCTTTGACCGTTCGCTGCGAATTATACTCCAAGCCATACTTGGGGTGCGAGAGATTTGCTGGATTATCGCGCAAAATCTGGTTTAGCAGACGGCCTTGGACTTGTTCCACCAGCTTGGATGCAACGAGCAACTTCCTGCCGCTCCACTGGTGATCCAAAACAGTGCTGGATGAGTGCTGGCTATCAACATCAGTGATTGAGCTGAGCTCGACTAGCTCAAGTAAAGTGTACTCAATATCCGCCCCATAAGCCAATGCCTGATTGACGGGAATCGTCCAGGGCGTTGTGGTCCAGATTACAGCATGCGCGCCGACCAGTTCGGGCGCGTTCGGCGCCTCGACAATCTCAAACGCCACATCAATCTGGGTCGAGGTAATATCCTCATATTCCACCTCGGCCTCGGCCAAGGCAGTTTTCTCCACCGGCGACCACATGATCGGTTTCGCGCCGCGATAAAGCTGTCCGGCTTCCGCGAATTTCAGCAGTTCGCCGACAATCGTCGCTTCGGCGGCGTAATCCATGGTGAGATAGGGCTTGTCCCACTCGCCCATAATGCCGAGCCGCTTGAATTCCTCGCGCTGCACATCGACCCATTTGGCGGCATATTCGCGGCATTCGGTGCGAAATTCGGAAGCGGGCACGTCGTCCTTGTCGCGCTTTTTCTTGCGGTACGCTTCCTCGATCTTCCATTCGATCGGCAGGCCGTGGCAGTCCCAGCCGGGCACATAGGGTGCGTCTTTGCCGAGCAGCGTCTGCGAGCGGATCACCAGATCCTTGAGCGTCTTATTGAGCGCATGGCCGATATGGATATTGCCGTTGGCATAAGGCGGGCCGTCATGCAGGATAAACTGCTCCTGCCCTTTACGCTCTTTGCGAAGCCGTTGGTACAGGCCGATCTTTTCCCATTGCGCCAATATGCCCGGTTCCTTGCCCGCCAGACCGGCTTTCATCGGAAAGGACGTTGTCGGCAGGAAAACCGTGTCCTTGTAATCGGGCGTATCCTTGTCGGAATCGGGCATTTTGGGCGTATCGGTCATAGTGCGTAGCGATTAGGCGAGGTCGCCTTTTGACGCAAGCAATTACGTTTTTGATTAGAGAAGAACCCGGGCCTTTTCGCAGTCCGCATCCATTTGCGCAATTAGCGCGTCCATATTGTCGAACTTTGCCTCGGGCCGCAGGAAATGGTGCAGCGCGACCTCGATTTCCTGTCCGTACAGATCCTCGCTGAAATCGAAGAAATAGGGTTCAAGCAATTCCTTGGGCGGATCGAATGTCGGACGCACGCCCAGATTGGCCGCGCCCTTCAGCGTGCGGCCATCGGGCAAATGGCCGGTTACCGCATAAATGCCGTAGCGCGGACGCAGATAATGGCCCATGTCGATATTGGCGGTGGGATAGCCGATGGTGCGGCCGCGCTTGTCGCCATGCTGGACGACCCCCTGAATGGTGAACGGCCGGGTCAGCAATTTGGTGGCGGTGGCAAGGTCGCCCTCGGCCAGCGCATCGCGGATCAGGCTGGAGGAAATGATCTCACCGCTTGTCGTGACAGGGCCGACCGCCTTGCTTTTCAGGCCCTGCGCCGCGCCATAGCGGGAGAGCATGTCGACGCTGCCGCCGCGCGCCTTGCCGAACGTGAAGTCCTCGCCCGTCACCACGCCGGCCGCGCCGAACCGCTCGATCAACAGCGCATCGATAAAATCCTCCGCGATGGTGCTGGCCAGTTCGCGGCCGAAATCGAATACCAGCATCGCGTCGGCACCCGCCTCGGCAAACAGCTTTTCCCGCTGGTCGAGCGTGGTCAGGCGAAAGGGCGGCAGACCGGGTTGGAAAAAGCGCACCGGATGCGGATCGAACGTGGCGATAATAGCGGGGCGGCGCTCGGCGCGCGCCCATGCAATCGCCTGCCCCGCCACCTGCTGGTGCCCGGCATGAAACCCGTCAAAATTGCCCAGAGCAAGTATGCCCCCGCGAAACGCCTCCGCAAAAGGAACGCCGCTGCTCAGTCTTGTCATGCGAATCGCTATAGGTTGGTTGGGGGGAGAGGCGCAATGCCCCGCTTGAGCACACGCAGCGTATTTTCGCCCATGACCGCGCGAATCTCCGCCTCGGTAAAGCCCGCGTCGATCAGCGCCTGTGTCACCTGTGCCACGCCCGCCGTGTCGAAACCGGTGGTGACCGCGCCGTCGAAATCGCTGCCCAGTGCGACATGGTCGATGCCGACCAGATCGCGGACATGTTTGATCGCGCGGGCGATATCGGCGGGCTTTGTACTGCAAATCGCGCCGCCCCAATAGCCGATGCCGATCAGCCCGCCGGTCGCCGCCACGCCCCTGATCTCTGCGTCGGTCAGGTTGCGGTTGACCTGGCAGGTCGTCTGGACGCCGCCATGGCTCGACACCACGGGCCGCCTGGCCATCGCCAGGATTTCGGCGACGCTCTGATGACTCGAATGCGCGATATCGACGATGATGCCCTTGGCCTCCATCCTGCGGATGATCTCGCGGCCAAAAGGGGTCAGCCCGCCTTTTTTCACTCCGTGCATCGACCCGCCCAGTTCATTGTCGAAAAAATGGGTGATGCCCGCCATCCGCATCCCGGCATCATAGAGCCGGTCGAGATTTTCGGCGCGGCCCTCGAGATTATGCAGCCCCTCGGCGGAAAACAGCACCCCGGTGCCGCGCCCCTTGATATTACGGCGACCGACAAGTCCGTCGATATCCTGTGGTGTCTTGATAAACAGCAATTCGTTTCTGGATTGCTTGACCGCGCGTTCGAATTTCTGCGCATGATAGAGCGAGCGTTCGAGCAGCGAGGTCCATGTGCGCACCGGTTGCAGCTGCGCGATCGCGAGCAGCGTGATATTGTCGGTGTCGGCGCCGTTGCTGTCATAATTCTGCCCGCGCGGGGTTTTCGTCACCGATGAGAATATCTGCAGCGCGACATTGCCCTCCACCAGCCGCGGCACGTCGATATGCCCGCGATCCGCGGCATCATTGAGCGACCGTTTCCACAGCAACGTATCGCCGTGCATATCGGCGATGGTCAGGCTGTCATGCAGCTTTTGCGCTTCCGGCGAGATGGCGGGCAGGCTTTCGCCGGTCACGGCATTGGTTTCCGCCTCGAATTTTCCCGGCAGCAGCAATGTGACATAACTGATGCCGAGCATCAGCAGGACGGCAAGAGCGATCAGGATTTTACGAAGCATATACTCACGTGCCTTTTCAATCTCGTCATTCCCGCGGAAGCGGGAATCCATTCCCCGAACTTTCATAAAGCTGGGCCGACAGGAAATGGACTCCCGGTCGAGCCGGGAGTGACGATGGCGTTTGTCTAATTCTGATTACTCAAATTACGTTTCAAAGTGACAAAGCTATAGGACGGAAAAGACGATTCTGCCTGATACGTCTCGCGTCCCTCTTCCAACCAGTCCGCAAGCGGGAAATCGGGCAATGCCGTGTCGCCTTCGCCATCGATATGCACTTCGGTCAATTCGATGCGCGTCGCATGCGGCAGGAACAACCGGTATATTTCCGCGCCGCCAATCACCGCGATTTCGTCCGCATCGGCAAGCGCAATGGCGGCTTCCACCGATGCTACCGGTTCGGCCCCCTCGGCGCTCCAGCCGGTATCGCGGGTCAGCACGATATGGCGGCGCCCCGCAAGCAATCCCGGCAGGCTTTCGAATGTCTTGCGCCCCATCACCATCGGCTTGCCCATGGTCAGCGCTTTAAAATGTTTCAGATCGGCGGGCAGATGCCACGGCAATGCGCCGTCCCTGCCAATCACACCATTATCGGCGCGCGCGAGGATCAGGGTGATTTCGGGAGAAGCTGTCGTGCCGTTCATGTGCGAACCCAGGTGGCATGGCCCATTTTGCGGCCTGCACGCGGCGCGCCCTTGCCATAAAGATGCAGATGGCAGGCCGGATCGGTTAGATAGTCCGCCCATTTACCCGCATCCGCGCCGATAATATTGGCCATTTCCACGGCAGTGCCCGCCAATGCGGTATCGCCCAGCGGAAGCCCGCACACCGCACGGATATGGTTTTCAAACTGGCTGGTGACCGAGCCTTCAATGCTCCAGTGCCCGCTATTATGCACGCGCGGAGCCATTTCATTGAAAATCGGTCCGGCCTCGGTGGCGAAAAATTCGCAGGTCAGCACACCGATATAATCCAGTTTTTCGGCGATGCGTGTGGCAATCTGGCGAGCAGATGCTACATGCGCAGCGACGGCACCGCTAGCGGGCAAAGTGGACGTGGCCAATATCCCGCCTTCGTGCACATTTTCGGCGCTGTCATAATAGACAATGCCGCCATCCAGACCGCGCGCCAGGATGACCGAGAATTCGGCGGCGAAATCGACAAAGCCTTCCAGTACCGAAGGCTGCTGGCCGACATCGTCCCACGCGCCGGCCATATCGCTGACGTCATGCAGTCGCGCCTGCCCCTTGCCATCATAACCAAATCGGTTGGTTTTCAATATCGCCGGCAGGCCGACACACGCCACAGCCGCCTTAAGTTGTTCGAGATTTTCCACATAAGCGGTTTTTGCCGTTTGGCCCTGCAAATCCTGAACAAACTTTTTTTCAATGGCACGGTCCTGCGCAATTTCCAGCGATTTGAATCCGGGACGCAACGGCACATGTCCTGCAACCATTTTGGCACAATCGACCGGCACATTCTCGAATTCATACGTCACCACAGCGCACGACTGTGCGAACCCGGCCAGCGCCTTCGCGTCGTCATAGGCGGCGCAGGTGAAATGCCTCGCGGCGTCGGCGGCCACGCTCTTTTTTTCCGGCGCATAAATATGGCAGATATAACCCAGTTGCGCCGCCGCCATGGCCAGCATCCGGCCCAGTTGCCCGCCGCCCAATATGCCGATAGTCGATCCGGGAGGCAAAGCCGACTTCATCGCGGCGTTTCGCCCACCGCCGCGCTCTGCGCCGCGCGCCAGTCGTCGAGCCGCTGCGCCAGTCCGGCATCGTCATTGGCCAGCATGGCCGCCGCGAGCAAAGCCGCATTGGCCGCACCCGCTTCGCCGATCGCCAGCGTGCCGACCGGAATACCCTTGGGCATCTGCACGATCGAGAGCAGGCTGTCCATCCCGCTCAATGCCTTGGATTGCACCGGCACGCCCAATACCGGCAACCGTGTCATCGCTGCGACCATGCCGGGCAGATGCGCAGCACCGCCCGCGCCTGCAATAACCGCTTTATAGCCTGCACCCACTGCGCCTTTAGCAAAACTGACCAGCCGGTCGGGGGTGCGGTGTGCGGAAATGATTTTCACGTCATAGCCGACCTCCAACGTATCGAAGATCGACGCCGCCGCAGACATGGTGGTCCAGTCCGATTGGCTGCCCATGATGATGGCGATACGGGAAGATGCTTCGGTCATGCGCGACCCCTGTTGGCTACCGGAAGCACAGTCTTTTAGGGGCGTTGCACAAGCGGCGCAATGGCAAAGAAAAACCCCCCGCCCTTTTCAAAGCGGGGGGTCTGGATATCAGCCGATTTTGGCGGACTTGATCGCACCGGGATTTTGCGGTGGTTCCCCCTTGGGCAGCGCATCGACATGTTCCATGCCGCTTTCAACCTGCCCCCATACGGTATATTCGCCGTCGAGGAATTCGGCATTGTCGAAGCAGATGAAAAACTGGCTGTTGGCGCTGTTCGGATCCATCGTGCGGGCCATCGAACAGGTTCCGCGCGTATGCGGTTCGCTGTTGAATTCCTGATCGAGATCGGGCTTGTCGCTATTGCCGGTGCCGGTGCCCTGCGGACAGCCGCCCTGCGCCATGAAGCCGGGAATGACACGGTGGAATTTGATACCGTCGTAAAAACCTTCGCCGGTCAGTTCCTTGATACGGGCAACATGGTTGGGCGCAAGATCGGGACGCAATTTGATAACGACGTCGCCGCCATCGAGCGCGAGAGTGAGAGTATCGGACATTACGAGATTTCCTTTCACGGGATTGAAGCTATGGGATGTTCATATAGAGAGAAGGGCGCAAATGTCACGGGGGTGGCGGTAAAATCATTGCACTTTGGGCCCTGTTGAGCCAAACACTGCCGCATCAGGGACTTGGCTAGCAAGAGAAAGGGCGCGCTATGACGGATCACATCGACGATCTCGCCGAACGCGAACATGAAGCGCCCGCCGCCCCGCTCGATAATTTCGACGAGGATAACCGGTTGCGCCCCGAATTCGTGCGGCGCGTTACCGATGCGATCGAACAAGGCAATGGCGAACAGGCCTATGATCTGGTCGAACCGCTTCATCCCGCCGATATTGCCGATTTGTTCGAGCTGGTCGCCAACGATTATCGCGCGCCGCTGGCCGCCGCCCTGTCCGATCTTATGGGCGCGGACGTGCTGGCCGAGCTGAATGATTATGTGCGCGACGATATTATCGAATTTCTGCCCCCCGAAATGGTGGCCGATTTTGCCGCCCAGCTGGAAACCGACGATGCCGTCGCGATTATCGAGGATATGGACCATGGCGAGCAGCAGGCCGTGCTGGCCGAGCTCGATGCCGAGGATCGCGCCGCGATCGAAAGCGCGCTCGCCTATCCCGAGGAGACCGCCGGCCGGTTGATGCAGCGCGACCTGATTGCCGTGCCCGAACATATGACGGTTGGCGGTTTGATCGACTATCTGCGCGCATCCGACGATCTTACCACCGAATTCTGGGAAGTGTTTGTCGTCGATCCGGCGCACAAGCCGGTCGGCGCATGCCAGCTCAGCTGGATATTGCGCACCCCGCGCGACATTTTGCTGACTGATGTAATGAAGCGCGACCAAACCTTGATCCCGGTCGATATGGATCAGGAGGAAGTCGCCTTGCGCTTCCAGAAATACGCGCTGATCTCCGCCGCCGTGATCGACGAGAATGGCCGCTTGGTCGGGCAGGTTACGGTCGATGACATTATCCATATTGTGCAGGAAGAGGCGGGCGAGGATATCCTGCGGCTGTCGGGCGCCGGCGAAGGCGATATTAACGAGCCGATCCGCGACAGTTACGTTGCGCGCGTGCGCTGGCTGATCGCCAATCTGGGCACCGCTTTGGTCGCCAGCTTCATCATATCGGCCTTTGGCGGCGCGATTGAGCAACTGGTCGCGCTCGCGGTGCTGATGCCGATCGTCGCTTCGATCGGCGGCAATGCCGGCACGCAGACCATGGCCGTGGCGGTGCGCGCGCTGGCGATGAACCAGCTGACCCAGTCGAACACGCGGCGGATCGTGATGCGCGAGCTGCGCGTGGCCATGCTGAACGGCGCCACGGTATCGGTCCTGACCGGGCTCGGGACATTCCTGTTCTTCGGCGATGCGATGCTGGGCGGCGTGATCGCGGTGGCGATATTGATCAACACCATTGTCGCCGGTATGGCCGGGGTGCTGGTGCCCGTCACGCTCGAGCGGCTCGATCAGGATCCGGCCGTGGCCTCGTCGGTTTTCGTCACCATGATCACCGACAGCATGGGCTTTTTCGCATTTCTGGGCCTCGCCGTCCTAAGCGGGCTGGTCGGCTAGGCTTGCGTCCTGCGGCCCGGTCCACCACATCAGCACCATGCCGCTTCACATGACCAAGATCGCTTTTCGCAGCGAAAGTCCGGCGACGCTGAAACGCTGGCTGGAATCGCATATTGCGCAGGGCGAGGCGCGGCTGACCACGCGCTATATGCCGAAACGCCATGCCGATATGGCGGGCGGGTCGCTCTATTGGATCCATACCAGCACCATCGTCGGGCGCAGTCCGATCCTTGGCTTTATGGAAAACGGCCAGGGCAAGCACTGGATTCGGCTCGAACCGCGGCTGATACCCGTACGCGCCATAGCGCGCCGCGCGCATCAGGGGTGGCGCTATCTGGAAGACGCCGATGCCCCGCCCGACCTGAGCAGCGTCGAAGCCGATGGCCGCGACGAGATGCCGCCGCGCATGCTGGGCGAGCTCAGCAAACTCGGACTGGTATAAAGGCAGCCATGCCGGGATTGCTTTGCGATCGCCGCTGATATAGGTGCGCATATAACAGCTGAGGAAAACGGTACATGAGCCAAGAGAACACCGAGAATATGGAGATACGCGAGGAAACCGTTTCCGAACAAGCGGTTACAGCGAAAGCCGTGCGCGACATACCGTCGATCTGGCTGGGAATATCCTGGGTGCTGCTGTTCCTGGGTCTGCAGATTATCATGAGCGTTATCGCCGTCGTCATATTGGGCGTTCTTCATGCGATGGAGCCCGGTGCCGACACGGCGTCGCTGCAAACGAGCTTTACCGACATGAAGAGGATCGCTGCGCCGCTGCTTTGGGCGTTGACACTGTCCAATATGGTTGTGATCGGCATTTCCCTGCTTTACCTGCGCAAGGGCGCGCGATGGAACCGGGCAGGCCTGGATAACTGGAGCAGGATCTCGCCCGCTGCCACCATCGGCATCGCTATTGGCGTGATGGCGGTCAGTTACATTTTCAATTACATCTATGCGACTTATATATTCCCCGATGTCAATATCCAAGCAGTTACCCGCGACTTTTTTGCCGCCTTGCCGGATACCGCGGGCAATGCCGTGTTATTGTTCGTGGCAGTGGCCATTGTCGCCCCGATTGCCGAGGAACTGGTATTTCGTGGTTTCCTGCAAAACAGCCTGATGCAGCATATGCCCGCATGGGGCGCGATCGGCATCGCGTCGATCATATTCGGCGCGATCCATTTCGATCCCTATGCTTTTCCCGTTCTGGTACTGATGGGTGCCGCGTTCGGCTATCTCTATCATCGCACCGGATCCATGCGGGTCAATATTGCCGCGCATGTACTCAACAATGCGCTGGCGATTTCCATTCCCTATGCCATGGACAAATTCGGCTTTTAAGGCTGCCAGTCTGGTAAAGCTGCCAGTCAGGCCGCTTTGGTCATCACATTGCGGATGACGCGCTCGAACGTTTCGGCATCCTGCGCGCCGGGCACCATATATTTGCCGTCGAAAATAATCGCGGGCACGCCGTTAATATCGCGTTCGCGCCACATATTCTGTTCGGCGCGCACAGCGGCGATATGACCGGTATCGGTCAGTTTCGCCTTTGCAGCTTCCCGGTCCAGCCCGATGCTCGCCGCTATATCCAGCACTATGTCGCTGTCATTCAGATCGGCATTGTCCTGAAAATACGCTTTGAAAAACGCCATTTTCAGTTCGGTCTGTTTGGCAGGACCCATGTCCGCGCCGACCCAGCTGAGCAACAGATGCGCCTTGAAGGTATTGCGCACGCGCGACTCCGGGGTGAAGTTGAAATCGAAACCCAGCTCTGCACCGACCCCCGCCATGCGCTCGCGCGTCTGCCGGCTTTGCTCCTTGGTGGTGCCGTATTTGCGCGCGATATGGTCGCCGCTATTTTCGCCTTCGGGCGGCATGTCGGGATTGAGCTCGAACGGGTGCCAATGAGTCTCGGCATCAACATCGTCGCCCAGATTGGCCAGCGCCTTTTGCACCTGTTTATAGCCGATAATGCACCACGGACAGGCGACATCCGACACGATATCGATACGCAGTTTATGAGCCATGTGAATATCTCCCTTATGCCATCAACCCTTGGAACTCAGCCAGTGTTCCAATAAATTATAGGCGATGGCAAAGGGCGGCGGCGCGATAAAGGGGGCGTCTTCCTCCCCGTTCATTGCCGCGCGAACCCCGGCCTCGCTGAACCAGGCCGCCTCCTCGATCTCGGTCAGGTCAAGCGTCAATGCAGGATCGTCGGTCATGCTGATGCAGGCGATCATCAGCGACGAGGGGAACGGCCAAGGCTGGCTGGCGACATAGCGCACGTCGCGCACGCAGATACCCGCTTCCTCATGCAGTTCGCGCGCGACGCCTTCCTCGATACTTTCGCCGGGTTCGATAAAGCCAGCCAGTGCCGAGAAACGCTTGGCGGGAAAACGCGGCTGGCGGCCGAGCAAAACCTTGCCATCATGTTCGGCCAGCATGATCGCGACCGGGTCGACGCGCGGGAAATGTTCGGCGCCGCAGCCGCCTGCATTCTTTTGGCAATGCCGTGCCCAGCCGCCTTTTTGCAAAACGGTGCCATGGCCGCAATTGGCGCAGAATCGGTGCCGCGCATGCCAGTCAACCAGACTGCGCGCACCGCCATATAAAGCGAGCTGTTCGGGCGGCAGCGCCATCAGCCCCTGCCACAGGCGGGGATTGGCATGACCGGTATCGCCCTGCCCTGCGGCCCGTATTTCCGCAAAACACGGCACATCGCCGTCCAGCCCGAGAAATGCGAAGTCGCTATCCTCGCCGGCTTCGGCCAGGGTGCACCAGCACAGTTCGCCCGCCGCGTCGAACGCCGGATCGAGTCCGTCCATTTTCAGCAACCGCGCGCGGAAAGTCATCAGCTGTGCCAGCTTGTCCGCATCGACACGGATCTGGTCGGTGCGCGCGATCGTCGCGCCGGTCAGCCCCGGCTTCGTAAAAGTCGCCGTCACGCTCAACCCATCAGGTCGCGGTAGACCAGTAACGGGAATTCGCGCTGGAACGGATAGGCGTCCGCCGGCATATATTGCGTGTAGCCCGCGGCGCGGAAGCCGCGAACATTGTCGACAAATGCCACTGTGCCGGCGGCGCCGCCCCAGCCATAGGTGCCCTTGGGTCCATTGGCGGTGCCCAGCCCGACGCGGCCGCCCGCACCAAAGCCCTGTCCCTCGACCCAGGTGCCGGTAAGGTCGATGCCCTGTGGTAGCAGGTTCGACATGCCCAGCATCGCCGCGCGCTCCGACAGGAGGCGCGTGCCATCGAGCATACCTTTGCCCAGCAACATCGAGAGGAAACGGTCATAATCATAGGCAGAACTGACCAGCCCAGCGCCGCCAAACGGGAATGCCGGTTTGTCGGTGAAAATGCTGTCATTGCCGGGATCGACCGGGAACAGCACCGGTCCGATCGGCGCATAGTTGGTCGCCAGCCGCGGAGCCTCGCTTTTCGGAACCTGAAAATAGGTGGAATTCATGCCAAGCGGCGCGAACATTCTGGTTTTGAGGAACTGGCCGAATTCCATACCCGATGCCTGCTGAATCACATAGCCCATCAGGTCGAGCCCGATCGAATAGCTCCATTTTGTGCCCGGCTCTGCGATCAGCGGCAATGTTGCCAGCCGCTTGGAAAACTCGGCGATCGACGGTGTGGGGGCGGGCACCGAAAAGCCCGGAAGCTGCTGCCTGCTGACCGAACCGGGCGCGATGCCGAGCCGGTTATATTCCTCCAGCAGCGGCCCTTTGGTAATGATATTATAGCCAAGACCGGCCGTGTGCGTCAGCAGGTGGCGAATGGTCATTTGCGTCCTGGCGGGCCGCGCGTTCAGGCTTTTTGCGCCATTGACCAGCACTTGCATATTGGCGAATTCGGGCAGGATATCGGACACCGGTGTGTCGAGCGTGAACTTGCCCTCGTCGATCAGCATCATCGCGGCCATGCCGGTTACCGGCTTGGTCATCGAATAGATGCGCCATAACGTATCCTTGTTTACCGGGCGCGGATTGTCGAGCGCCAGCGTGCCTTGGGTAATATATTGCGGATCAGCGGTACCGAAACCAATCGCGCTCATCATGCCGGCGACTTTCTTTTGCGCGACATAGCGCTGCATTTCGGCGGTGAGCAAAGCAAAGTCGGGCTGCGCGGCCAATGCCTGCGCGGTCAGGGCCTGCGAAGCACAGCCTGCCGTCGTCGCAGCAAGACCCATCAGGCCAGCAGAGCGAAGCAGGTTGCGGCGGCTGAGCGCCAGTTTCGTTACATATTCGGTCATGGGCTTCTCTCTTCCAATTGCACGCCGCGTAATCCGGCGCTTTCAGTTTTTTGCGGCAGCCTGTGCGGCTTTAACAAATAAAGTCGGCAGTCCGGCCTCGTCCAGCCTGTCCACCGGCCACCATGTCCCGTGACTGGGTAACAGATTGAAATCTTTACCGCCATATCGGGCCAAATCAAGCACTAGCGAAAAATGGGTGAATACATGGTGCACGGCATCGGTCTGTATACGCCATGGCCCCGCCAGCGGTGCGTCGTCCGCAGCTGGCCCACTTCCGTTACGGCGGACGGACCAGTCGTCCGATGGCAGCGCGCGCATGCCAGCCAGCATTCCCGTCTTCGCACGCGTGACGAGCCAGATATTTTCGCCGCGTTCGATCCAGAAAACTGTGCCGCGGCGTTCGGGCTTTGCCTTTTTGGGAGCTTTTACGGGAAAGTCTGTCGCAGCGTTGGCGCGATAGGCGGCGCATTCGCCACTGAGCGGACATCGCGGACAATCGGGCTCACGGACACGGCATATCGTCGCGCCCAGATCCATCATCGCCTGCGCAAAATCGCCCGCGCGCGTATCGGGTGTAATCGTATCGGTGGCTGCGCGGATCAACGGCCGGGCCGCGGGCAAAGGGGTTGCGATGGCAAAGAGCCGCGCCACCACCCGCTCGACATTGGCATCGACGACGACCGCGCGTTCGCCAAACGCGATCGCGGCAATTGCCGCCGCAGTATAGGCACCGATACCGGGCAGCTTGCGCAATTCGGCCTCGCTTGCCGGAAACTTCCCACCCAGTTCGTCCGCGACATGGCGCGCGCATTTCAGCAAATTGCGGGCGCGTGCATAATAGCCGAGCCCCGCCCATGCCGCCATAATGTCGGCATTGGGTGCCGCGGCCAGTTGTCCGGCCGTAGGCCAGCGCGCCAGAAATTTCGCGAAATACGGCTTTACCGCTGCCACTGTCGTCTGCTGCAACATGATTTCCGACAGCCAGACATGATAGGGATCTGGCCAATTGGTGCCGGGCAAGGCCCGCCACGGCAACGCGCGTGCATGGATATCGTACCAAGCGAGCAGCGGGGCGGATATCCGGGCAGAGGCAGTCCCCGGTTTTTCGATAATATACGCTTTAGCCTTGGCGGTCATGGCGCGGCTATGCCATGATGCGCCCGATCATGGAAAGCGATAAAACCAAAACCGGTTCGGGCCGCAAAGCTGCGAAAAAAACCGCGCCCAAAAAGGCGGCGAAAGCCAAGCCCAAGCCGTATCAGCGTCCGCGCGGCGGCGCAGCCCGATCGATATCGGACCTGATGCCCGAAATTGGCCGCGCGGCGTTTCGCAAATTCGGTTTCGTGCAAAGCTCGGTCGTAACACGCTGGCCGGAAATTGCGGGCGAGCGCTACGCTGCCATCTCGCTACCCGAATCGATCCGCTTCCCCTATGGCAAAAAGTCGGACGGCACGCTGAACCTGATCGTATCGGGCGCGCATGCGGTGTTGATACAGCATGTGATGCCCGAGATTATCGAGCGGGTGAACCGGTTTTTCGGTTATAATGCAGTGAGCAAAGTCAAGATGCGGCAGGGCGTGGTGGCACCGCCCAAAAGCCCGCGGGCACGTGACACGCCGCCGCCCTCGCTCAAACCCATTCCCATGGAACTGGGCGAAAGCCTGCGCGATATCGGCGATCCAGAACTGCTCGAGGTCCTGCAGGCGCTCGCCCGCGGGATGGCCGATCAAAGCCCTGACGGAGATAGCGAGCCATAGCGAGACTGTACCACCGGTATGTGGGCATGGTTGAATTCCCGCCAGATTTGCGCCGTTTGGCCAAAAATGCTGGCATCGCTCGGCAACAGCCGATAACATTGCACCAAATCTCATGAGAATCTCGATAAGGACATCTCCCTATGCGTAAAATACTTACCGTTTCGTCGTTGGCCCTCGCTCTGACACTCGCAGGTTGCGGCGATAGCGAAGCCACGTCACCCCAGCTTTCCGGCGAACCGATCGAAACGGTAAGCGCCCCGCAGGGACAGGAATGGAGCCAGGTCGTTGCCAAGTCCGATGTCAACGGCTATGTCATGGGCAATCCCGATGCCCCGGTTAAACTGGTCGAATATGGCGCGATAACCTGCCCCGGCTGCGCACAATTCCACAAGGATTCCGAAGCCGATATCAAGCAAATGGTGGATTCGGGCAGGGTCTCGTTCGAATTCCGCCCTTTCCTGGTCCACGGCATTCAGGATCTGCCCGGCTTCCTGCTGGCACAATGCAACGGCCCGGAAGCATTTTTCGGACTGGCGGGGCGGCTATATGATGACCAGCAGGTCTGGCTGGGCAAGCTGAGCGGCCTGACCCCGGCGGAAGAAGCCGCATTCGAAGCGGCGCAGCCGGCCGGCAAGATCAACATCATCGCCGACAAGATGGAGCTGGTCGATTTCGTCAAACCGTTGGGCGTCAGCGAGGATGCCGCCCGCAGCTGCCTGTCCGACAAACAGGCAATGGACGAACTGGTCGCGCTGACCGAGAAAACGTCCAATGAAGGCGTGGTCAGAGGCACGCCCACGCTGCTCGTCAACGGCAAGGTCGTGGATGGCGCCAACTGGAATCCCGTAAAGTCGGCGATCGAGGCCGCCGGGGCACGGTAAACACGCAAGGGGATGATATTGCATGCAGATAAGGCGGCTTAAACTTTCGGGTTTCAAAAGCTTTGTCGATCCCACCGACCTGCGCATAGAAAAGGGGCTGACCGGTATTGTCGGCCCCAATGGCTGCGGCAAATCCAACCTGCTTGAAGCAATCCGCTGGGTAATGGGCGAAAACTCGCCCAAATCTATGCGGGGCGGCGGCATGGAAGACGTGATTTTCGCCGGCACCGCGACCCGGCCCGAACGCAGTTTTGCCGAAGTCTCGCTGCTCGCCGATATCGGTTCCGGCGAGCATGTCACCACACTGGCGGGTTCCAATGATGGCGGCGAGTTGCAAGACGAGCTCGAGGTCGTGCGCCGGATCGAGCGCGGCGCGGGCAGCGCCTATCGCGCCAATGGCCGCGACGTGCGCGCCAAGGATATCGCATTGATCTTTGCCGATGCCGCCACCGGCGCGCATTCACCTGCACTTGTCAGCCAGGGCAAGATCGCCGCCGTGATCGCCGCCAAACCGGCCGAACGGCGGATGATGCTGGAAGAAGCGGCGGGCATTGCCGGACTGCACGTTCGGCGCAGGGACGCCGAACAGAAATTGCGCGCCGCCGAAACCAACCTCGACCGGCTTGATACGATATTGGCCGATATGGACGCGCGCTCGGCGCATCTTCGGCGGCAGGCCAAGGCAGCGGAGCGTTATAAAAGATTGAGCGGGGAGATCAGCACGGCCGAGGCGCGGCTAATCTACGCGCGCTGGCGCGATGCCGCCGAGGCCGCGAAACTGGCCAAGGAAGAAGCCGCCAAGGCCGAAGATTTTGTTACGACCGCGCATACTGCGCAGAAAGCGGCGCAGGACGCGCAATCCGCCGCCACGCGAAAACTCGCCGAAGCGCGCAGCGTGCTACAGGACAAACGCGACAATGCAAACGCGCTGAAGCACCAGATTGAAGCGCTGCAGGGACAATTGGACAATGTGAATCAACGCATTGCCGATCTCGACCGCCAGAACGCACGGCTGAATGAGGACAGCGCGCGTGAGGATCAGCTGACCCATGACGCAGCCGCCGCGCTGACCCGCCTCGAACAAGAAAGCGAGCGCGTTGTTGCCGATTTGGAGACACAGGAAAAGCAGCGCCCCGAACAGGAACGCAATTACGACAATGCCGAACGTGCCGCGCGCGGCAGCGAAGTCGAACTGGCCAAGGCGCTGGCCGAACAGGCGCGCGTGCAGGCCGAAATCCGTGTGGCCGAAGCTGCGTTGGGGGCCGCGCAGTTACGCGCCGATCGGCTGGCATCCGACCTTGAGCGTGTCGATGCTCAGAACAGTGCGCAGGGAGAGATCGGCGATCTTGAGAGCGCCTTTGCCGACGCCGAAACCCGCAAGGGAGCCGCCGAAAAAGCGCTGCTCGCTGCGCGGGAAACACTCGACGCACGCGAAGCGCAGCGCGGCGATCTAACCGAGGCGCGCGCCACACACGAAAGCGCGCTTTCCGCCGCGCAAGCCGAACATGCAGCGCTGACACGAGAACGCGACGCCCTTACCCGCGATCTGTCGCAATCGGACGGTGCCAACAAAGCGCTCGATCAGGTCCGCGCGGCCAGCGGTTATGAAATCGCTCTGGCCGCGGCTTTGGGCGATGATTTATATGCCTCGATCACGGACACAGACGCAGAGGGACGGTTCTGGACGGGAACCGCGGTGCCGGAGAGTTCCGGCGAAATCCGCGCGGGTGCAAGCCGCCTGATCGACCATGTTATCGCGCCCGATGCCCTCGCCGCCCGCCTCCAGCATATCTGGGTTGCCGATAGCGATGACGGCGCACCGCTTGGCCTTGGCGAGCGGCTGGTCACCACGGGCGGCAGATTGCGGCGTTGGGACGGATTTATCGCCAGCGGCGACGGGGCGGCAGCCGCGGAAAAACTGGCGCGGCGCAACCGCCTTGAAGAGTTGCAAAAACTTGCGCCCGCTGCCCAGTCTGCAGTAACGCAGGCCGAAACCGGACTGGCGGCAAGCAACGAAAAACTTAACGCCTTGCATGACGAGATCCGTGACGCCCGTGCCGCCATAGATACAGCCAGCGCCGAGGAACGCGAAGCATTGCGTGCGCTCGACCAAGCCGAACATGCCCGTCGCCACGCGCAGGAACGCCGCGCCGAGCTGAGCGTGCAGATCGAAGCCCTTACCGCCGAACTGACCGCGGCGCAGGCCGAGCTTGCGACCGCGCGGGCGGAGCGTAGCGCGCTGCCCAATGGCGCGAAACAACAGGCGGATACTCAGCGGCTGCAAACACAGAGCGATACCGCCCGCACCGCCATGCAAACTGCGCAGGCGGCTTTGTCGTCGCTCGACCAGGCGCTCTCCGCGGCGCGCGAACGCAAGGCGGTGATCCGCGCCGAAATCAACGGCTGGCAGGCGCGCTCGTCCGAAGCCGCCACCCGCATGGCCGATATGACGAAACGCGCCGGGCAACTGGCCGAAGAACGTGCGGTGCTTGCCGCCAAACCGGATTCGCTGCAACAACAGATTGCCGCCAAGACCGCGCGGCACGAGCAAGAAGCGGCCAGCCTGCAATCACTGGAAACCGTGGCCGTCAGAGCTGAGAGCGAACTGCGCGCCCAAGAAACCACCTTTTCCGCCGCCGCCGAAACGCTGGCGACCGCGCGCGAAGAGCGCGCCGGTGCGGTGGCGCGCGCTGAAAATCAGGATTTGCGCCGTGTCGAGATGGGCCGCGTGTCGGGCGAACGCTTTCAATGCTCGCCGCCGATGCTGCCTGAAAAAGCCGGGTTTGATGCCGACCGCGTGGAAGATGCGGTGACCGAATCCGCACGGCACGAGAAGCTCAATGCCGACCGCGAGCGCATCGGTCCGGTCAATCTGGTCGCCACCGACGAACTCGAAGAAACTGAGGCGGAAATTGCCAAGGGTCATGCAGACCATGCCGAACTCACTGAAGCGGTGCACCGGTTGCGCGGCTCGATCGGCGGCCTGAACCGCGAGGGGCGCGCGCGGCTGTCCGCGGCATTCGAAGCGGTCGACACGCATTTCCAGCGATTATTCGCGCGGCTGTTTGGCGGCGGCAAGGCGCATCTGGAACTGATCGACAGCGACGATCCGCTCGAGGCCGGGCTGGAAATTATGGCGCAGCCGCCGGGCAAAAGGCTGTCCTCGCTGATGTTGCTGTCGGGCGGCGAACAGGCGCTGACTGCGGTCGCGTTAATCTTCGCGCTGTTCCTCACCAATCCCGCGCCAATCTGCGTGCTCGACGAGGTTGATGCGCCGCTCGACGATGCCAATATCGAGCGGTTTTGCGACCTGCTTGACGCGATGGTGCGCGAAACCGATACCCGCTATCTGATCGTCACACACAATGCCGTGACCATGAGCCGCATGCACCGCCTGTTCGGCGTGACGATGATCGAGCAGGGCATATCGCGACTGGTCTCGGTCGATCTGGGCGGCGCGGAAGAATTGCTGGCGGCGGAGTGAATTGGAATTGACTATTTAGTGTAGTTACATTAAGTAGTCAACTTTGTCCGAGAACCGAAAAATATATAACCCTAAAGCAGATAATCTGAAACTGTATTGGTCAAAATGCATTTTTCATGAAAGCCGTTTTTTACAACAGCTCCTAGTTATGGCATTATCTCATGGTTATCGAATATGACGAAGTTAAGCGGCTCAAAACACTGAAAGAACGTGAACTTGATTTTGCTGATTCACCCGTTATCTTCAATGGACCAGAACTTACTATCTTGGATGATAGACAAAACTATGGAGAAGATCGTTATATTACATATGGATACATGCAGGATAATTTAGTTGTACTTGTATGGACAATGCGCTTGCATAACCGTCGAATTATTTCTTTGAGAAAAGCCAATGATAGAGAAAACAGAAAATTCAAAAAAGCCATGGATTGATCCCGACGACGCTCCAGAATGGACAGACGATCAATTTGATCGTGCCCAATTTTCCATTGGCGGCAAAATTATTCGCGAAGCGCAAGGCACGCTCACCAAGCGTGGCCGTCCTCCTCTCAAAAATCCCAAAGAACAAGTTACCATTCGCCTCGACAAAGCCGTGGTCGACAAATTGAAAGCGGGCGGTCGCGGGTGGCAAACACGTATCAATGCGGAATTGCGTAAGGCCCTCGGTCTTTAATTCCCGTCCAAAACCAGCCGTGGTCCAGGCCCTCGTAACCCCGCCCGGTCCTCCGGATTATAGAGCTTGCATTTGGCAAGGCTCAGGCAGCCGCAGCCTATACATCCATCCAGCCTATCCCGTGTGCGCTCCAGCTGCGCGATCTTTGCATTAATACCGTCACGCATCGCGCGGCTGATCTTGCGCCAGTCGGCGGCATTGGGGTTGCGGCCCTGCGGCAGCTTCGCCAGCTCCGCCTCGATCTCGCGGATGGTGAGGCCGAGCTGCTGCGCGATCAGCACGAACGACAGCCGCCGGATATCGCCGCGCAGGAAGCGCCTTTGCCCGCCGCCGGTGCGGAAAGGCTCGACCAGCCCCTTGTCCTCGTAAAACCGGATCGCCGATACCGACAGCCCGGTACGCCCCGCCAGTTCGCCGATCGTCAACATTTTGCTAGGCTGCATCCTGTTATCCCTGAAGCTATAAAATATCTCTTGACCTCAATTTAGCTTGAGGTTGTACGAATCACATTACCAGCAGTTTCCATCCCTGTGAACTGCGTTTTTAAAGGTAAGGATAATGACCGATGACACAGACAAAACCTGCAAAGCCGGCGCGGATAGAGCACGCCAACCTGACCGTCGCGGACCCGCATGCATCCGCGGATTTAATGCGCGCGCTTTTCGGATGGCATATCCGGTGGGAGGGGCCCTCGATGCTGGGTGGCCACACCGTCCATGTGGGGAGCGAGAATGATTATCTCGCGTTCTACACCAATGCCGAGGTGAAAGCCGCCCGCCCGCATTTCGAAAAAGGCGTGCCGCTCAATCATGTCGGCATTGTCGTCGATAATCTTGATGCGGTGGAGGAGAAAGTCGTCGCTGCGGGGCTCGAGCCGTTCAGCCACGGCAACTACGAACCGGGGCGGCGGTTCTATTTTTTCGATAATAACGGGATAGAGTTCGAGGTGGTGAGTTATGACTGAGTGCCAAATCAGTCCCTCCCCGAGCTTGTTTGGGGAGGGACAGTAGGCGCGAGAGCGATGGAGGTAAAGGGTATGGCGATAATAGCGATTATAGTTGAACATCCAAAAATGGCTGCTTGCGAACCATTTGCGGACATTTGACCGATTAGGAATTACTCTTAACACCGGTTATTCGGGTTGCCAGCGGCAATGCCGTTTCTCCATGCTCCGTCAGCAATTTCAGGAAAGTGGAATCGTGGACTAATTTCGAGAAAGCGGAGTCTGTCGGCCCGATCCCCCGGCGGCGCTTACCCATGATACGTTTCCGATCGAAAAGCCGTCCTCTTCACAACGGCCGTCCCCCGTCGCAGCGAACTGCTCTATACAACCCAAACTTAGACCGTGTTCATTTGCCTACGGAGGTTGTTAGTGCGATCCGGTCCTCAGCGACTGTCACGGTCACCGGCTGGTCGATGCTCAAAGTGAGACCAGGAACCGAAAGATTGACAGCATTCAGCATATGGTCTCCGCGGGACAATTGATCGAGTTCCGGCAGTTTGACATCTTCGTCAAGGGAAACGGTATAGATCTTTGTAACCGGTTCACCAGATGCAACTGGCAATCTTTCCGTCATGATCGAAAGGCCTTGAACCCCAAGCTTGATGCCCGGCCTTTCCATCTGAAAATCGGTAACATTGAGGAAAGCTGTGGCGGACTTTCCGACAGCAATCATCTCTTTCGTATTGCTGAACTCCCGACCATCGGCCAATCGATCGCGGGGTATTGATATCGTGAGAACCAGATGACGGGATCCCAGTTGCATGAAATCCGCCATGTTCTCGATCGTTTCCGGCGCGGCGGCCAAAGCAGCCCTGACATCGGCCATGATCTGCTCCGCATCATATTCGATGCGTGCGGCAGCAGCGAGACGCTCTCGTTCGCTATTATCCGTGACATCCAATGTGCTTTCCAATACGGCATCAAGCGACTCTCCGGCTGCGATGCGCGCCTGCCAGTCAGCGCCGGACCGATCCAGCAACATGGCGATCGCTCCGCCAACGTCATACGCCCGTGCCCGAAACCAATTGCCGCTGTAGGAACCTTCTGGATTGGCAAAAAGACTATTGCGCAAACCCTCCGCCAATTTGTCGGCAACGCTGCCGACATCCTCGCCCAGCACCTCCGACGAAGCTTCAAGCCCGGCATACTGTGCCGTGCCTTCCCATCGCTCGAAATATCGTTCCTTTCCAACGACCGCTTCTCCCACAGTTCCTTCGCGAATGCGTCTCAACGCTATATACTGGCGAGCGAAGTCAGTCCTTCGCGCGTCGGTTTCGGCCAGGACAGCATCGGCCAGCACCCGCCTTTCAAGCTCGGCTGCAGGAGTGAATGCGGCCCGGTCCGGTATGGCGGTCAAATCGAGATATTCGCCGCCGTGCTTCCAGTCTGTCTTGTCGAAAGCATCGCGCTGAAAATCATGAAACTGTTCGTGGAATAGCATGGTGGCACTATCCGGCCAGTCATCGCCAATCTGAACCATCATCATGTTCGGTGTGCCTGCCGGGTAATCGAACACAAACATGGTATCCGCGTCAGGCAACTCGCCAGCGCGGTAGGTTATGGCACGGGGGCTTCCTTCGGCTCCGACGAGAACAGCGCCATGAGAGGGATCATATAGAACGAAGCCCTGTTCTTCCGGCCAGTAGCCGGGCCATATGCGAGACAATGCATCAGAGCGATCGAGGATCAGGCTCGCCTTGGCACTAAGGTCGGCCGCGGGATCTTCAATTTGAGGATGCGGCACAGCATTGGACGACAGCGTTAGCGTTGAAGCGAGCAACCAGCTCAGAACCGCATTTGCCATTATATTCTCCTGTAACGGACTGAAAAGGAATGTCAGTTTCGGCTGTGCTGATTTTCTTGATACCGTAATTCCTGCTGTAAAATAACGCTATTTTTGGGGACAGGCAGTAGATGGCGGCGCAGTCAAAAAGTTCTGGCTAGCGTCAAACCAAGCCTCCCTTTCTCCTTCAATTTCAGCCATTCGATCCAATAGAGGAGCGAGTTGATAATCGTCCTGAATTCTCCTTTCTGAATTCCTGGCCCACGATTTTCTATTGAAACCTGTTTAGAATGCGCTTATTTCAAAATGGCGAGCCGGGCCCCTCTGGCGGATGATGTGTAAAGACACATCGCCCGTGATGTCGGATCGCTCCCTGAAAGGGGGGCAGATCGACTGATGGTTGCCATTCATGCATCAGAACCACTGCCCCCCTTCGGATAGACATCGAAGGAGGTTCTTATGGAAAGAATTGTGAAACCGCGCGGCAGCGGATCTGCCACGGGCGTTCAATATGACGCTGGATTGCGCAAGCATCTGACCGGCGTTTTCGTCTATATGGGCGGCGGTCTGATCTTATCGGCAGCGGTCGCTTTTGCCGTGGCGAATGTTGCCCCCCTTGCCGCTCTGATTTTCGGCACACCGCTCAAATGGGTGGCGATCTTCGCGCCGCTGGCTCTCGTCATGTTCGCTTCGTTCCGGTTCGAACGGCTTTCCATGGGCGCGCTGCAAGGCCTGTTCTGGGGCTTTGCCGCACTAATGGGTGTTTCTTTGGCCAGTGCGCTGCTGGTCTTTACCGGCGGTAGCATCGTGCAGGCATTTTTGAGCGCCGCTGTGGTTTTCCTGGCAATGGCGCTCTGGGGCTATACGACAAAGCGCGACCTGTCAGGTTGGAGCAGTTTCCTGATGATCGGCCTGATCGGCGTTATCGGCGCATCTATCGTGAACCTGTTCCTCGCTTCTGGCGCGCTGTCGATGATCGTGTCGATCGTTGGCGTTATTGTATTTACCGGCCTGACGGCATGGGACATGCAGCGCCTACGAAGCGAGTATATCGCCTATAGCTCCACGAATGCGGTCGCCGGGCAAGCCACCTTGGGCAAGCTTCAAGTCATGGGAGCACTTTCCCTCTATCTCAATTTCATCAACCTGTTTCAGATGCTGCTGAGCCTGTTCGGCCAGCGGCAGGAAGGATAAACCATGCGCACTCAAGAAACCGTCGCCTCGATGCTGTGCCCAGTATGCCAGACCGGCCTGTCCATGTCTGACAGAAGCGGCGTCGAGATCGACTTTTGCCCGTCCTGCCGCGGCGTATGGCTGGACCGAGGCGAACTCGACAAGATCATCGAACGCACCGCTGCGCCAACTATCCGTGACGTGGATAGCGGGCAAAACCGGGATCGGCGGGGAAGCGCGGGCGGGCTGATGGGCATGGCCGCATCGATGCTTCATGGCGATGACGACCGGTATGATCGCCACCGCGATGATCGATATGATGACCGTTATGACAATCGGCGCCCGAAGAAAAAGAAATCGCTATTGTCCGAATTTTTCGACTGATCGTCAGCGGTGGCTGGTCCTTTTCCGAAGGGACCGGCCACTCGTCCGCCAATTCAATGCGCCTTCGTGCCTTGCACCTTAAGGTCGATCTATGACCGTATTATTCCTGCTGTTCGACCTGTCCATTGTCGCGGCGGCGTTTCTCTCTGGCATGTTCTGGTGGCTGGCAAGCTGGAAGCGGCTGCGCCGTATCTGCCGTGACGAGATGCTCGACCACGCGGATTTCAGCCGGTTGGTGGTCGCCCATAATCGAACCCAGATTTCAAACGCGCGAGCGGCCATCGCGACAGCTATCGCCGGGATACTGGCCGCAATTCGCTTGTCCGGAAACATGATTGCCGAGGTAATTGCTTGACCATTTTACTCATAATTGTCGGCCTGGTCCTGCTTGCCGTTGGCGGTGACATCCTTGTGCGCGGTGCAGTGGGCATTGCCTCGCGGCTTGGCGTATCGCCCTTGTTAGCCGGACTGACCATTGTCGGTTTCGGCACTTCGACACCCGAACTGGTCACAAGCCTGTTTGCCGCTTTTGACGGTGCACCAGGTATTGCGATGGGTAACGTGGTCGGCTCCAACATTGCCAACATTTTACTGATCCTGGGCGTTTCGGCCCTGATACTGCCCTTGGCGATAAACCCTGCGGCATTCCGGCGCGACGGACGGGCGCTGGCAGGGGCAACCCTTGCCTGTTTGGCTGCAGTGCTTTTCGGCTTCCTCAACCGCCCGGTCGGCTTCAGCCTGCTGGTCCTTCTGGTTGGCTACATTGTCTGGGCGTATCGAAGCGAACGCCGCCTCCCCGATGCAGAAGCGATGATGCATGAACATGTTGCTGCTGACGCTGCCACCCCTGGGTTCAGCCTGCTCGCCGCTTCGGGCCTGGCCGTGACGGGAATTATCGGCACGATCATCGGTGCGCGCCTGCTCGTCGATGGTGCCATCGAAATCGCTCGCGACTTCGGAGCTACCGAAACCGTGATTGGCCTCACTGTCGTTGCGGTAGGCACATCGCTGCCCGAGCTGGTTGCGTGCGTCATTGCAGCTTTGCGCCGACATCCGGATGTTGTGCTGGGCAATATTATCGGTTCGAACATCTACAATATTCTCGGTATTCTCGGGGTTACCGCCGTAGTTCATCCAATCTCGATCCCATCAGAAATCGCTTCCTTCGACAT
>JBGTHQ010000007.1:0-28436 GCA_041746135.1 Sphingomonadaceae bacterium
CTGGCGCTGGGCGGCGGCCGAGCCGGACCGCTTCGCCGCGATCGCACCGGTTGCGGGACGCGGCGATCCCGCCAGTGCGTGCGCGCTAAAGGACAAGCCCGTCTGGGCCTTTCACGGCGACCGCGACGATGTCGTCATTCCCGAGGGCAGTTTCGACATGGTGCGCGCGATCCGCGCCTGCGGCGGCTGGCCGCGGCTGACTGTCTATCCCGATCTGGGCCATAACAGCTGGGATCCCGCCTATGACGATCCCGACCTGTATCTGTGGCTGCTTTCGCACCGGCTGCCCGCCAAAACCGCCACAGCAAAGAAGCGCAAATGACGCGGTTTTCCTTTCCCGACAATTTCCTGTGGGGCGCGGCCACGGCTGCGTATCAGATCGAGGGGTCACCGCTGGCCGATGGTGCGGGCGCAAGCATCTGGCAACGATTCAGCCACGACCCCCGGCTGATGGCGACCAAGGGGGATACCGGCGACATCGCCTGCGACCATTATAACCGGATGGCGGACGATGTGGCGCTGATGAAGCTGCTGGGACTCAAGGCCTATCGCTTCAGCACGGCGTGGGGCCGCGTCCTGCCGTACGGTACCGGTAAAGTGAACGACAAAGGGCTCGATTTCTACGAGCGGCTGGTCGACACTTTGCTCGCCCACGATATCGAACCGATGTTGACGCTCTATCACTGGGATCTGCCGGTCGCGCTCGACGACCGGGGCGGCTGGCTCAACCGCGACAGCGCTGACTGGTTCGCCGACTATGCGCAGGTCATGTTCGAACGGCTCGACGGGCGCGTGCGCAAATGGGTGACGCTGAACGAACCGTGGGTGATTACCGACGGCGGATATCTGCACGGCGCGCTCGCGCCCGGCCATCGCAACATGTTCGAGGCACCGATTGCCAGCCACAATCTGATGCGCGCGCATGGCAAGGCTGTGCAGACATACCGCGAGGCTGGCGCGCATGAAATCGGCCTGGTGGTCAATATCGAACCCAAATATCCGACCAGCGATGCGCCCGAAGACCTGGCCGCCACCGCGCGCGCCGATGCCTATATGAATCGCCAATATCTCGGTCCGGCGCTGAAAGGCGCATATCCGAAAGAGATGGAGGATATTTTCGGCGAGGCATGGCCGCGCTGGCCCGATGCCGACCTGACAGAAATAAACCAGCCGGTCGATTTTATCGGCATAAATTATTATACCCGCAGCGTGGTCACGGCGGACGAGAGCCAGTGGCCGTTGCGCGCCACAGTAATCGAACAGAAACGTTCGGCGCATACCATGACCGGGTGGGAAGTCTATCCGCAGGCTCTTACAGAAACATTATGCTGGTTTCGCGATTTATATGGCGACATTCCGGTTTATGTCACCGAAAATGGCGCCGCTTTTTACGATCCGCCACAGGCCGGGGCGAACGGCATCGACGATCCGCTGCGCTGCGATTATCTGCGCAGCCATATTGCCGCGATCGGCGATGCGATCAAAGCGGGCGTCGATGTGCGCGGCTATATGGCTTGGTCGCTGTTCGACAATCTCGAATGGTCGCTTGGCTATGCGAAACGGTTCGGCATCGTGCATGTCGATTATGAAAGCCAGCAACGTACGCCCAAGCACAGCGCGCGGCTCTACAGCGATATCATCGCTTCCAATGGCGGGAATCTGCTATGAGGTTTCATGCGGCCTCTTTATGCGTTCGCTTCTTAGGGGTTTTGGCACTGCTGTGCGGCAGCATCGCTCCGGCATCTGCAGACGAAACGCAATCGACCGACTATCGGGCGATGACCTATAATATCCGGCTCGATCTGGCATCGGACGGCGAAAATAGCTGGCCGAACCGGCGCCACGCGGTGTCGTCACTGATCGCGTTCTACCGTCCCGATTTTGCGGGATTGCAGGAAGTTCTGCTGCACCAGAAACAGGCGCTCGCATTCGACCTTCCCGGCTATGCCCTTGTTGGTGTGGCGCGCGACGATGGCCGCGAGGCAGGCGAATTTTCGCCGCTCGCCTATCGACGCGAGCGTTTCAAGCTATCGGCATCGGGAACGTTCTGGCTGTCACCCACACCGGCTGTGCCGTCAAAAGGGTGGGATGCGGCATATCCGCGAATTGCAAGCTGGGCGAAACTGCGCGACCGGCGTTCGGGGCAGAGGCTTTTGGTGGTCAACACCCATTTCGACCATGTCGGTACTATGGCCCGCTTCGAAAGTGCGCGGCTGTTGCATCGCTGGATCCACGAAAATCTGGACCGCAGGACGGTGCCGATCCTGCTCGGCGATTTCAACAGCGGGTCCGACAGCGATCCGGTAAAGATAATCACCGCAAACACCTCAGGGTCGCGACAGATGCGCAACGCCCGCGAGAGCAGCCAGACGCCCCCCTTCGGACCGATCGGCACGTTCAACGGTTTCGAAATCGGCACCACGGCTGCAACAGCCATTGATCATATCTTTACCGGGACCGGCGCCGGTGTGCTGCGACACGCAACCATCACCCAGCACGAGGGCGGCCGGTTGCCGTCCGATCATTACCCCGTCATCGCAGATATATATATCAAGAACAGGCGGTAAAATGTTGAGTGCGGCACCGGCTGGAACCTGCAGAACCGGCTTTATTCCGCCGGAACCTTGTCGAGCCACCCGCCCCGGAAGCCAATGCGTTTAAGCCCACGAATAATATGCGGGTTCTTGCGCATCACGCGCCATATCAGGCCGCTGCGGTGGTTTTCCATCATCGCCAATATCGGTCCCTGGTCGATCCCTAAATGATCACGCGCTATCCAGCCGGTTGCAGGATCGGTCATGCCGGTTTTTGAATCCGCCTGCACGAACGTGAAGCTGGGGTTGAACGCGTCCTTGAACCCATATTCGGTATAGAGGCTGTCCCCGTATTTCGCCTTCATCGCCATCAATGCGGGAATGGTGATTTCGGGCGCGAACGGCACCGAGCCGCCTGCGGCTGTAGGGACGATCGTACCGTCATCGACGACACGGATCGCACTCACCCCGCGCGCGCGATAGGTGAAAAACTCGCGCGGCTTGCCGTTCACGACATATTCGTCCTTGGAATATTTGGGTCCGTCCGAAGCGGTCCAGCCCCAGATATCTCCGCTATAACCGGTCCAGCGATTAGGATTGTCGATGCCGTATGCCCGCTGCGACAGCGTGGCGCGGCGGCTGTTTTCGAAATAATCAATGCCTTTGCGCGCCATGAAATCATCCTGTATGCCTCGAAAATCGACCCAGACGTGGCTGTATTGATGCCCGAACAGCGGTTCGAACTGCAAATGTTCCTGCCCGTAAAAGCTGCCCCATTCTTCCTCAAGCCTGGCTGCCCATCCCTTGTCCCACGCGTCAACATCGATAGCATGTGTGGGCGATCCCAAGGCCAGTATATAGACGAGCATGCCTTCATTATATCCGACCCAGTCGGATCTGCCCCAGCCGCTTTCCGGTTTCCAGCCCATCGCTACGGCATGCGAATTGTCGCGATCGGTCTTTTGGGTATCTGCAGCGTTGCGCTGTGCCCAGTCCCATTCGACGCGGCGATAGATTTTTTCGGCCAGATCGCGGATCTGCGCCTCGACCGGATCGTCGCGGTCGAAATAACTCTGTGCAAACAACGCGCCGCCCAGAAACAGCGTCGTATCGACCGTGGAAAGTTCGGTCGTCTGGTGGCGGGTGCCGTCTTCATATTTGAGAAAATGATAGAAAAACCCCTTATGCCCGGTAATGCCGCTTTCAGCCGGACCCTGCGGCGCATTCCAGTAGAAGTGCAGGCAATCGCGGGTGCGGCGGGCGGCATCCTCGCGCGATACATAGCCGCGCTCCGCACCGATGCCATAAGCCGTCAGCGCGAAACCGGTCGATGCGATGCTGGAAAACGTACGGCTCGGCCAGCGGTCCGGCGCCAAGCAACGCTCCGTATCAGTGGTTTCCCAGAAATAGCGGAATGTGCGCCGGGTCAGGTCTTCCGAAAAAATTTCTTCGGCTTCCGTCGTGGGAGCGTTGCCGGCGTCCAACGAAGGACTTTGCGTTGGTATCGTGGCGATACAGCCGGATAGCAGCGCGAAAACGGGCAATATCAGCAGGGACAATCGGGACGCCATAGGAACTCCAAAAAAAGCGCACGGCCACGGGAGTAGTGGCCGCGCGCTGAGGTAAGCATGATACTAGAACGTGAATCCGGCGGACAGTTTGATAAAAATACCCACCACACAGGGAGGAGTGCGGTGGGCCGGGTACGACCCCAAGTTAGAAGCGATACGACAAGCCAAACTGGAAACTGCGCGGCGGCCCGGAAAGCCCGTTGACCCGGCCGAAATTCGGATTTCCCTCTGGCGGAATAAAGCCTTCCGCGCTGCCGAAATTGTCGCGGTCGAACAGATTAAACACTTCAACAGTAGCCGTCACGAAGTGATCGTTGAATATTTCGAAGCTCTTCGAAAAACGTGCATCGATCTGGAAAAATGCAGGCAAGCTGCCGACATTTCCCGGAAAGCGAATATCTCGCGCGCCAAATCCATCTGATGCATCGATAACGAAAAACGGCACCGGGCTGGACAGGGTAATCAATGTCGATGCCTGAATGCCCAGCGGCAGGTCTTTGATTCCGTTCAGGACAAGTTTGTGCCTGACATCGCCAGCATTCGGAACGTAGGGACGATCGCCGATATTTGGGAAATCGAAGTTGAATGCAAAGCCGCGCTCCTTGGAATAGCCTAGCGTATAGGCGAGTCCGTAACCGTAACCATCTGCCTGGGAATAGGGCTTGTCCAGCGTGAAATAGACACCGTGAAAGCGCGTTGCCCGTGTGTTGAATGCAGCCACCGCATTGGAATATCCGTTAATCAGCGGGATGAAATCCAGAAAACCGCCGGCATTAAAAGCTTCCGTCCGGTTAAGAGGCGCATACCCGACCAGATCGGAACCGATGATATGGTTATAGGTAAGCGACAGTTTCAGTCTGCCCGCCCTTTGCCTCACGCCAATGCTGAACTGATCCGTATGCGGCGACTTCAGATCGTTGGGAATTAGCCGCAACTCGCTGGTACCGGGGAAAGTCGGATTGTTCTGGATACTCGCCAGCAAATTTGCAAAACCGTCAGGCGTCAGGAATTCCGGCTGGAACTGGATGGTTGGCTGTCCGTTGCGAGGCGCGCCATCCATGGAAAACTGGATATTGCCCTGCTGGAACTGCGTCAAAAGGCTTTCTTCCGCCGCATTCCGGAACAAAACCCTGTCGTAATAGCGCCCGTAACCACCGAAGAGAACCGTACTGGCGTTTCCATTGAAGTCATAGGAGAAACCGATGCGCGGCTGGAACTGGTCCAGATCGGCATCGCGGTTGCTGCCGGTGGAGATATAATCCTCGACATCGAAGAAATCACCAATCCGCATATCCGCCGCCAAAGTGCGCAGTGCACCGACGGCACGGTCCGAGGTTACAAAATCGTTATTCTTCGAATTGGAATCATAATCCCAGCGCACGCCGATATTGAGCAACAGCTTGTCCGTAATCTGCCAGTCATCCTGCACGAACAGCCCAACCTGCGTTGTCTTTGCATCGATTATCGGATTGCCCGATCCGAAATTCACCTGCTGCGGCAAAGTGAAATCGAGATTGTTGGCCTCGTCTATTACGAAATCGAACCGTGGATTGGCAAACGGTCCACTGCCGCCGACCCGATATTTCTGGAACGAAAGTTTGGCACCCAGCTTTAATGTATGGTCGCCCAGATCGGTGAAGGTAAAGTTATTGCGGAAAGTATATCCTTCCTGCAGCACCTCCTGAAACCCTTCCCGGCCACCAACATTTATCAGGTTCTGGAAATTGAGCCCGAACTGGTCGCCCGCCGCGCTACCGAAAGTCAAATTGGCGCGAAGGTAATCGAAATTGAATTCGTTTATGAAACTGTCGGCATTATATTGGTGCTGTACGCGCCCGCTATAGGTCTTGTTGGTGATATTCGTGCCGCGCGAGCGGACGGTGTCTCCGCCAAAATCGCGCAGGTCGGTTTCATCGCGGATGCTGCCGGTTATCTCGAGCAACTGGTTGTCATTGATTTGCCACGTCAGCTTGCCAAAACCCAGATGCTCACGGAACGGGCTGGTAAACGTGCCTGCGAAATCGTCGATATCGAAACCGGTAATTGCTTCGAATCCGGCAACACGGATCGGGTCCGTTCCTGGCACGACATTAGCTGTGCGATCCTGTATATTTCCTTCATAACTACCGAAGAAGAATAGCTTATCCTGGATAATCGGTCCGCCTAGCGATGCACCGAACTGATAGCGTTTCAGGTCGGGAACATCCCTGCCGTCACGGCGCTGGAAAAAGTCCCGTTCGATCAGGCTGTCATCCTGATATGTTGCAAAAGCAGACCCATGAAATTCATTCGAACCGGATTTGGTAATGGCCGTAATAATCGCCGTGCCCGCATCTTCGTATTCCGCTTTGAAATTGGAAGTGATGACACGGAATTCCTGAACGGCAAGCTGCGAGAAGGGATTGCCACGACTCCCATCTTGTCCGACAACCCCACCCTGCTGCAAATTGCTCTTTAGGCTGACGCCGTCGATGAACACATTCACCTGCGGCCCTCCAAGCGGCTCGCCATTGGGGTCCGCGCCGATGCCGCCGCCTGCAAATGTCCGTCTTGTTTCCGCATTATTGACCGTAATGCCGGGCGCGAGGTTTGCGAAGTTCAGAAAGTTGCGATTGTTCTGCGGCAGACTTTCGATCTGCTCGTTCGATACATTCGTGCCGACTTCCGAAGTAAGTGTGTCCGGCCTCGTACCCAATACGACAATCTCATTTTTATCGAGAAGGGCATTTTCGGCATCGGCGGCATCGGCGGCCGATTGACCAATAATGAAACTGAGAGAAACTGTCTGTGCCACCTGCACACGCAATTGTTGCGTCGGAGAGGAACCCCCGGCATTTGTAGCGACGAAATTATACAGGCCGGGTGGCAGGCCTGACAGAACATATTGGCCCGAAGTATTTGTCGTGGTCCGGCGCACCAGTCCGGTATCTGCATTGGTCGCAACGATTTCGGTCTCCGCCGCCGAACTGCCATCGACGTCCGTCACCTGACCGCGCACGGTGGATGTCGTCAATTGCGCATGAGCGGGTGCTGCCACACCGAATGCGATTGCCGAGGCCGCCGTGCTCCACGCCAGCGCCGCAGCGATGCGTCTTGTGTGCGATGCCTTGCGGATTGCGTTCGAATTTCCGGATATTCTTTTCATAAATCTCCCTCCTGTAAGAGATGCAAAGCGGCCTGTTTCGCCATTCGTAAAAATTTGCATATCCGAGCATACCATTCGCTTTTGCGAATCGAATTCATGCTCTATTTTTTATTTGTAACCGGTTTCATTATTCATGTATATACGATATGTGCCGGACACGGAGGTCGTACTGGCCAAAAATCGCAATTCCATCCTGAAAAGGGACGGAAAGCCTGCTACGCGACACAGAATAAAAACAATGGTGAGGAAACAGATGCGCTCTTACAAAAACATATTACTTGGCACGGCTGCACTGGCTCTGGCTTTTCAAATCGCACCGGTTTCTGGGAAAAATGCCCCCGATGAAGTGCAGGCTACAAAAGCGGACCCGGAAATAAATTCGGCGGGCTGGACCACGCCCGACCCGATGATGGAGGCATTTATTTCCGACCTTATGGCAAAAATGTCACAGGAAGAAAAGATCGGTCAGGTCGTAATTTTGACAAGCGATCTGGAAGTGACCGGTCCCACCTTGCGCGAGGGCTACAGGAAAGACATCCAGGCCGGCCGGGTCGGTTCGATGTTCAATGCATTCACCGTAAAATATACACGTGAACTGCAAAAGATTGCGGTCGAGGAAACGCGGCTCGGCATTCCCTTGCTGTTCGGTTACGATGTCATACACGGGCACCGCACCATCTTCCCTATCTCGCTCGGAGAGGCGGCGAGCTGGGATCTGGATGCGATGGAGAAATCGGCGCGAGTTTCGGCGACCGAGGCCGCAGCCGAAGGCATACACTGGACGTTCGCGCCGATGGTGGACATCGCACGCGACCCGCGCTGGGGACGCATCTCCGAAGGGTCAGGAGAGGACACATATTTAAGCAGCGAGATTGCGAAAGCGCGCGTGCGCGGGTTTCAGGGCAACAATCTTGCGGACACCGATACCGTGCTCGCAACGGCCAAACATTTCGCCGCTTACGGCGCGGCGCAGGCCGGACGCGATTACCATACCGTCGATATATCCGAGCGTGTCCTGCGCGATACCTATCTGCCGCCATTCAAGGCAGCCGTCGATGCCGGGGTTGCCACTTTCATGACATCTTTCAACGAAGTCGACGGTGTGCCCGCATCGGGCAACCATTACCTGCTCACCGAAGTGTTGCGCGACAAATGGGGTTTCGAAGGGTTTGTTGTGACCGATTATACCTCGATCAACGAAATGGTTCCGCACGGATATGCCAGAGACCTGAAACAGGCTGGCGAGCAGGCCATGAATGCGGGCGTAGATATGGATATGCAGGGCGCTGTTTTTATGAATCACCTGAAAGATTCGATTGCCGAGGGCAAGGTCGACGAGGCGAGGCTCGATCAGGCGGTGAGGCGCATTCTGGAAATGAAATACCGGCTCGGACTGTTTGAGGATCCCTATCGCTATAGCGACGAGCAGCGTGAGAAGGCGACGCTGTACAAGCCCGAATTCCTGGAGGCGGCCCGCGATGTCGCGCGCAGGTCGATGGTGCTGCTGAAAAACGACAACAACATCCTCCCGCTCGCCCGCAAGGCGCAATCGATTGCAGTGATCGGTCCGCTGGGCAACAGCAAGGAAGACATGATCGGCAGCTGGGCCGCAGGCGGCGACCGGGGCACCCGCCCGGTTACGCTGCTCGAAGGATTGCAGGCGCGTGCCGACAAGGGCGTGACGCTCGGTTATGCGCGCGGGGCGGGGTATGATTTCGCGGATGCCGGTAACACGGATGGCTTTGCCGAAGCCTTGGCCCTAGCCGAAAAGTCGGACATCATCATCGCCGCGATGGGGGAGAAATGGGACATGACGGGCGAGGCGGCAAGTCGCACCTCGCTCGACCTGCCCGGCGCGCAACAGGCATTGCTCGAGGCGCTCAAGAAAACCGGCAAGCCGATCGTGCTCGTGCTCATGAGCGGTCGGCCCAATGCGATCGAATGGGCCGACGCCAATGTCGATGCGATACTCGAGGCCTGGTATCCTGGCACGATGGGCGGCCATGCGATTGCCGACGTGCTGTTCGGCGATTACAATCCTTCGGGCAAGCTGCCGGTCACGTTTCCGCGCAATGTCGGACAGGTGCCGATCCATTACGACATGAAAAATACCGGCCGACCGATCGATCCCGCCAAACCCGACCAGAAATACGTGTCGCGCTACCTCAATACGCCCAATTCGCCGCTGTATCCGTTCGGCTATGGATTGAGCTATACGACATTCGCCTATTCGCCGGTTAAGCTCGACCGGGTGAAAATCGGTCCGCACGAAAAGCTGGTGGCGAGCGCGACGATCACGAATACTGGCCCGCGCGCGGGCGAGGAAGTGGTGCAGCTCTATATTCGCGATGTGATCGGGTCGGTAACAAGGCCGGTAAAAGAGCTGAAAGGTTTCCAGAAAATCGCGCTCAAAAAAGGCGAGGCGCGCACCGTGCGCTTTGCGGTGGACAGCGACGATCTCGCATTCACCCGCGCCGACATGAGCCATGGCAGCGAACCAGGCAAATTCATGGTCTGGATCGCGCCGTCCTCCGCCGAAGGATCCCCCGCCGAATTCGAACTGACCGAATAGGAGATTGTGATGCGGTACAGGATCATCATTTTAAGCGCGATCGCCCCGGCACTGTTCGGCTGTTCCGCCGTGCCGCAAAGCCGTGTCGCCTCCGCGCCCAGCCCCACAGAGCAAGCCCGGCCCAACATCATATTCATCATGTCCGACGATCATGCCTATCAGGCCTTGTCCGCCTACGGCCATCCGGTATCACAGCTTGCCCCCACTCCCAATATCGACCGGATCGCCCGCAACGGGACGAAATTCCAAAACAGCTTCGTCACCAACTCGCTGTGCGGACCCAGCCGTGCGGCGATGCTCACCGGAAAGTTCGGCAACAAGAACGGTTTCAACAAAAATGGCGAGACATTTGACAATAATCAACCGACCTGGCCGCGGGCTTTCAAGCGTGCCGGTTACCAGACGGCCTTATTCGGCAAATGGCATATCGGCCCGACACCCGTCGGACTGGAATTCGACACGTGGAAAGTGCTCGACGATCAGGGCGAATATTATAACCCCGATTTCATCACCATCAGCGGCAAGACGCGCGAACAGGGTTATGCTACCGACCTGATCACGCAATATAGTCTCGATTGGCTGAAGAACCGGCGGGAAGCCGACAAGCCATTCGTGCTGATGGTGCATCACAAGGCGCCACATCGCAATTTCATGCCGCCGCTGCGTCATGTGCAGAAATATAACGGCGTAACCTTTCCGGTGCCGACGAACTATTTCGACGATTACGAAGGACGCCAGGCCGCGGCCGCACAGGAAATGAACATCTACCGCGACATGTACGAGGGTCATGACCTGAAAATGACCAAAGCGGTTGGCAGTTCCGAGCTGCGCTATAATCGCTGGCCGGGCGCGTTCGACCGGATGACGGCGGAGCAGCGCAGCCAGTGGGATACGCTGCATCAGGCGGACAATGACGCGATGAATGCCGCCAATTACGATGCGCGCGACATGGCGCTGTGGAAATACCAGCGCTACATGCGCGAATATCTGGGCACGATCGCGGCGGTAGACGACGGGGTCGGGCAGATACTGGATTATCTGGAACAGAGCGGTCTCGATGAAAACACGATCGTCGTCTATACGTCGGATCAGGGTTTCTATCTGGGCGAGCATGGCTGGTTCGACAAAAGGTTCATGTACGAGGAATCGATGCGCACTCCTTTGCTGATGCAATATAAGGGGCATATTGAACCGGGGTCGACGGTTGATGTGCCAGTGCAGAATATCGATTATGCCCCCACTTTTCTCGACTATGCCAAGATAACCGGCGATCCGGGAATACAGGGCCGGTCATTGCGGCCCGCTGCCGAAGGAAGCCCGCCAAGGGACTGGCGCAAAAACGTCTATTACCATTATTATGAATATCCCGGCTTCCACGCCGTACGCGCGCATTACGGCGTGCGGTCGGACCGCTACAAGCTGATGCGGTTCTACGGCGATATCGATGCTTGGGAATTTTACAACCTGAAAAAAGACCCCGGTGAAATACGCAATCGGATCGACGATCCGGCATTGCAGGGCAAGATTGCGGAGATGAAGCGGGAACTGGTGAGGCTGCGCGCGCAATATGGCGACAAAGATGGGCCATCAGTGTCTACCCGCAACTAAATCGTTGAAATAATGGTGCGCCTTGAGGGTGCATCTTCAAACCAACTCTTCGATATCCTAACAGACTGGAACACCCAACTCCAGCACACATCAATCGCTGAAAGCCCCAATCCATCCAACGATGATGTGGCTGTCTTGGAAATCCAAGAATCGGATGGGCGTCATGTCAAATGATCGCCCTACGCCCTTCTCTTTGCGCCTGACCTTCGAGGAACGGGCGAAATTAGAACGTGATTCGGCGGGGATGGCGTTGGGAGCGTATATCCGCTCCCGCCTGCTTGATCCTGATCTTGTCGCGCCGCGCAAGCGCGGGAAGTTTCCAGTCAAGGATCATCAAGCCCTTGCTCAACTGCTGGGGTTGCTGGGGCAATCGCGCCTCGCCAATAACATCAATCAGCTAGCAAGGGCTGCAAATACAGGCAGTCTGCCTGTCACACCTGACGTTGAATCGGCACTACTCTCGGCAGTCGGTGACGTGAGCGAAATGCGCCAACTGCTCATTCAAGCCCTGAACATTGAGCCACGATCATGATTCTCAAGGCTTCCAAACGCAGTGGAGGCGCTCAGCTTGGACAGCATCTGCTCAAGACAGAAGAAAACGAGCATGTCGAAATCCATGAGGTTTCGGGGTTCGTGTCAGATTCCGTCACTGGCGCAATGAATGAAGCCTATGCCCTCGCACGAGGCACGAAATGCCGACAGTACTAGATGTTTATGCCGAGGATGCAGCATCTGGTCGAGAACTCACTTCAGCTTGGTCTCTCTTGTTTCGTTATGGGCGATAGAATGACATGGTTTCAAAGCTCGGCACCCATTTACTTTATTGATAGTGAATTTTGTCGCCTATGGGGCGACTAAATCAGCCAGAGACACAGTGACAGTGCCAACCGACCGAACTCTTGGATAGACCTCTGAAAGCCGATGCTTCTGAGAGGCCGTACTCTCGCGGCTTTCATTCTGACGAATGAAGCTAACGGCTGTCCGTATTCCAAATATTTTGCAACAATTTAGACTGCTCGCAGAATGAGCGGTAATTTGCTAAGCAACACTGCGGAGGGTTCTGAAATGCGGGTAGTCGAAAAAGCAGACGGGTTTTCTGTCCGGGCAATATCAGGGACGCGCGCGGTCATGCTCGCCATGAATGCGCGCGAAGATGCACTGGATGGATTCCTCGGCTTCGGGGTCGGAATAAGACCCTCAGTTGGTGGAGCCATTCGTTGGCTCAACGGGTTCAAATGCTTCCGATCAGTTGAACCCGATCCGGAACGAGCGGAACGTTTTAAAACCGTCGAACACCCGGTGCAGGATTTCAAATGGGGTCATTATTGGGCCGAACCCGACAACGAATACCATTATATAATTCGCCCTCTGTTTCGGCCAGAGAACGGCGATTTATACAATCTACGCGCGGGAACGGATTTGGAAGTCACAGTGCGCACCGAAGCTGAAGACGACGGCACTCACTCAATCTTCTTCAATCGTGGAGCCATTGTCAGTCAGGCTTATGCCGAAAAATTTGAGCAGGGAAATTCGCTAACACCGCAAGAGTTGGCCGATGAGCTTAACGATCCCGAAGCCGAGCGCACAAAATGGCTCTCGCGCGGGCTATTGGAAGGCGTTCTGTCCTTCATCGCTCAATCGCGTGACAGTCGTTTCAGCTTGCATTGCGGCTTTTATGAATTGACCTACCCGCCCATCTTGCAGGCACTCGCGGACGCTGCGGCTCGCGGCGTACGGGTTGAGATCACATTCGAGGCAGACTTCTTCAAACGCAGCGAGAACCGCCGCGTCGAAACCAAATATGGAAAGATGAACCGTGCCGCGATCGAACCCTTTGGGGGTCAAGCCAACCTGCATTTTAAAGAGCGCATCAACTTCATCGCGCTGACGCACAACAAGTTCATCGTCCTAAAGGAAAACGGACACCCGACTCAGGTCTGGACGGGATCGACTAACATCACCGCATCCGGATTTTGCGGTCAAAGCAACACCGGACATATCGTTCGCGAAGAAGCAGTCGCGAAAGCCTATGCCGACTACTTCGAATTGCTTGCCGTCGATGCACAGCGGGAGGATATGAAAGCGTTCGCCACGCAGCACAATCCGGATCCGGATGAGCAACTGCCACGGGATAGCATAACCCCGTTATTCTCGCCGCGGTCCGGCTCTGCCATGCTCGATTGGTATGGTCGCCGTATCGAAGAGGCCGAGCATACAGTGATGCTAACTTCGGCTTTCGGGGTTACAACGCGGCTCGCAAAATATTTCGACAATGATCGCGACTATTTGCGCTACGTCCTGATGGAGCAAAGGAGCCGAGGCGAAGGCGCTCAGGACATGGTCGAACGGGACAGGGACACGCGCGTTGTGTTTGGTCAGGGACTCGGTGTCGTCGGCAGTATGGGCAACTGGCGAGAGGTCCCGGGCTTTGAGCTCGAACATTGGATGTGGCGGGAGCATCATTTCCGATCATCCGGCCACGTGTTCTTCATCCACACAAAATATATGGGTATCGACGTCATGACGGACGATCCCTTGATATTCACGGGGTCGGCGAATTTCTCGCCCGGCTCGCTCACCAGCAATGATGAAAACATGCTCCTCATTCGGGGCGACATCGGGGTCGCCGACGTATATGTCACCGAATTTTTCCGTTTGTTGAACCATTTCTACTTCCGTCAGGTCGCCAATCGGAAAGCGGAAGACGGCCAAAGCGATCCCAATATCCGTTTCCTGCAAGAAGACGATGGCTGGGTTGCCGGTCACTTTCGTGCCGAAAACTATCGGTCTAAGCGACGCGAACTATTCGGCGTGCCAGCCTAGGGTCTGTACCTAATCCTCGCCCGCGCTTTCGAGGAAGGCTGCCAAACCCTGGAGCATGGCTATTGCCGAACGATCCCGAGCAGCTGTGGGACGCAATCGGAGAACTGTCGGATGCAATGTCCTCGCCGTCATCATCGGTATCGGCTCCACCCTTTTCGCCGAGTTCACCGCGGGCTTTGCCGGTGACCAGCCCAGCATCGAGGACGCCATGGCGATCGTGCTGGCGGCGTTGTCGCTGCTCGGCCTCGGTATTTTCGGTCCCGGCATCGAAAATAGCCTCATCTCCGGTGGTCCGCAACTTGGCGCCGGTGCCGCAATCGGCACAGGCGTGACCGCCGCGACCGTGGCCGGAACGGGGATGGCTGAGCATCTACCAATCTCGCCGCACATTCGATCTGTCCCACCGCGCGCTTGGCATGGTCGAGGAAACTCTGGCCGGCAAATGTCAGCTCGACCCCGCAGGAATGCCGGTTGAAAAGCGACGCCCCAAGTTCGTCCTCCAGATCGCGAATTAGACGACTGATGGCTGACTGATGAACTCCCATGACGCTTGCCACACGCCGAAAGCTGTGTTGTTCGGCGGCTGCAATGACGTATCGGAGATGTCTCAGTTCAAATGCCATTCCTTTTTCCATTCGACCCGTGCGACTGTGATCGCTGCCTCGACTGCGGCGCAGAAAGGCCATGACGATGCACCAGTGATAGACCCGGGATTGCACGACAAACTGAGCAAGCCGGAAAAGACACCCCTCGCCGCAGAAGGATACCAACCGGTCGCATGGCATTCGCTTCTAATTGCTCCTATTGGGTTTTGATCAACTTCGCCGACAAGAGATCCTCGCAACCATGCGCTCTGATTGCTGCGTCCAGCGCTTTCTCGTAGTCGGATCGTGCGTCCTCGAAACGCGCGCGGCCCTTGTCGGTCAAAACCGTATAGACTCCACGCTTGTCGTCGGGGCAGAGATCGCGAATGGTTAGTTCCGCGCGTTCCAAGCGTTCCACCATTCTGGAAACCGAGCTTTGGTTCAGGTGCAGGTGCGAGGCAAGTTCCTGCATGCGGAGTTCGGAACCCGGTGAGCGCGACAGTATTTGAATGGCACGGTATTCCGACAGTCCAAGGCCATGTTTTACTTGCATTATTTTCCCAAGGTCGGCTTCGATGTTGCCAACTGCTTGGATAAGCTTGAGCCATGCATCGATTTTCTTGGACATGGTCGGCTTGTACTCCCGTAGGGCAATCAGTAGAGCGGTTATTCATATGTATGTCCATGCAATAAAATATGCAAGTCGAAGTCCATTTGCCTACAGCTCGCGCTGGACCGAGCGGAATGCGATAAATGGCTGTAGGCCGTCAGGCACGGCGAGTTTGCTCGCCTCTGGAAACGTCCAGTTTAGTGGATCGGTGGCAAACAATGCGTAGGTGCTTCGATAATCGAAGCCATGCGCAGCGGCTTCATCACGATCAGCAGCAAAAAACACTTGTGAGATGCCGGCATTGAGCGCGCTCATGTAGCACAACGCGCAGGGCTCTCCCGATGCCAGAAGGATAGCCCCACGAAGATAGGGGGTCGCATGTTTGCGGCAGGCGTCGCGGATTGCTTGAATTTCGGCATGCGCAGTCGAGTCGAAGTGTTCCCGGACGCAATTGACACCGCGGCCCAGGACACCACCTTTGCTGTCAATTACAAAGGCCGCGAACGGAATACCGCCGTCGTCGCGAACGTGTTCTGACGAGAAAGCGACAGTCTCTTCCATGAGTTGCGTTAGGCGGGTGGTAAGAACAGTGGTCATTGGATTTCCCCAGTTGGATCGTATGCTTAGCAGCGCAGAGAAAAGGCGACTCTGCTGGAGAGAAATCAGCGCGCTTTGCCGGGCGCTCCCTCCAACTGCGCTCAAGGTGCTCTGCTATTGCAGCCCATTTGGAGCTTTGGACTGTCAGCGAGCTTCAACCAAACGACACCAGCGATGATCACTGCTAGCCAGAATGCCTGAATTAGGGTGAGCGGTTGATCGAGCAGAACGCTTCCAAAGGTCGCCGCACCCACCGCGCCGATGCCTGCCCAGACAGCATAGCCAATTCCGACGTCGATCGTCCGAAGAGCCACGCTAAGGAAATATAATGTGAGTAGGAAGAAACCGACGGCGGCAATGGACCAACTCATTACCGTAAAGGCTTCGCTGCCTCCAACGCTGAGCGCATAGCCGATTTCAAAAACCCCAGCGAGCAGCAGCATCAACCAAGCGCGCCCACTGTTCTCATCTCTTTGATCTGTTGTCGTCATGTTTAGTCCCTTTCATTTTGGACGGAATTTGAGCGAATGAAGTGATGGCTCATCAGATTTTTACGCCGCGCCGCTAAGCCTCAGGCCGACGACGCCTCCGATGACGAAGAGGATCCCTACGACCTTCTTCCAGTGCAGTCGTTGATTGAAGAATAGTGCGCCCAAAATGACAATCCCGACGCCCGCGACGGATGTCCAGATCGCATAGCCAACACCAACGTCGAAGGTCAGAAGCGCAAGGCTAAGGAGAAAAGTGGCGATTGCCCCACTGACGAGTGTAGCGATGGTCCACCAGAGGTGGGTGAAGCCCTTCGCATTCCCTGCCGATATTGCGACCGCGACCTCAAAGATCACGGCGACTCCCAGATACAACCAGTGCATGACTATTCTCCAATAATGTTTTGATGTGAGCAGCCATCGTTGCCAGCTTGCCTTTCGAGTTGATCGATCGCCTCCTTCAGTTCCTGCGGCGACGGTGTACCCCGGAAAAGGCGTCTTCCGACGACAATGGTGGGAACAGATGTAATCGCCATGTCACCTCGAGCATGATGCAGGGCTTCGCGATGGCGTTCGGAATAAGTGCCGATTTCGAGCGCCTGTCGCGCCTTATGAGGATCTATCCCGGCATCGGCAGCAAGCTCGACGAGGACGTCAGGATCGCCGATGTCACGATCTTCCTGAAAGAAGGCCTGCAGAACCCGCATCGAATATACGTGATCCAAACCCTTGTCCTGCGCCATCACCAACAACTCGAACGCTTTGGCCGTCCGCGGCTGCGGAGAAATCGACGGCAACCGGATCGGCACAGCCAACCGTTCTGCTAGGGGGTACACGGATTGGCGCCAGACGGTCGGCAGGTAAGGGTCTTCCGGCCGCAACGTCGGCACGGGGTCAGGGCGCAACTCGAAAGCCCGCCAGGAGATGCGGATGTCCCGGTTTCCGATTGCATCGGATAACACCTGCTCCGCGAGCAAGCAGTAGGGACACACGTAGTCGGAATAGACAGTAATTTGGGTCATCGGCGTCACTCCTGTTGCATGTGCATGCATATAATGAGTGAGAGGCTGACGTCAAGGTGTTTGCGTGTGCAAGCAACTAAATTTTTGCGATATCGACTGAGAGGGATGTCAGGGCACCGATCCGCAGAGCGCCTTCCGGTCCACAGGCCAGGCTCACCGTTGGCTTGGAGGACTTCCCTGGAGTCGTCCGCCTGAGCAATGCAGCGGCGTCCGGCTTCCATCGCGCAGAGCCTCACACCACGAGGGCCAAGGGCGGTATGGCGCGGCACCTGGGATTCCAGAATCTTAAGAGAGAAATGGTGCACCCGACTGGATTCGAACCAGTGGCCTTCGCCTTCGGAGGGCGACGCTCTATCCAGCTGAGCTACGGGTGCCTGCTTTGTATCCGGCTAATTTGAGCCGCCACGGTGGCGAGTCATTAGCAAGGCATTTGCGATGCTGCTACAATTTTCTTGAAGCTGGCCAAATCTCGCTGATACTCCACCTATATTGACGCGCCGAAATGCGGGGGTCTATATGGGACTCACACATTTGTGGCGGCCCGCTTTTCGGTGCCGCCTTTTTCTTTTACTTCGTTTTCGTTTCGCAAAGGACAATTTCCCATGACAATCACGCCGTTAATGCCCGTCTATCCGCGCTGCGATGTGCGGCCCGTCCGCGGCGAGGGGTGTTATCTGTATGGCGAGAAGGGCGAGAAATATCTCGATTTTGCCAGCGGCATTGCAGTCAATCTTTTGGGCCACAGCCATCCGCACCTGACCAAGGCGATCCAGGAACAGGCCGCGACGCTGATGCATGTTTCCAACATGTATGGCAGCCCGCAGGGCGAACATCTGGCGCAGCGGCTGGTGAACAGCACGTTTGCCGATACGGTCTTTTTCACCAATTCGGGCGCGGAAGCGGTCGAGTGCGCGATCAAGACCGCGCGCGCCTATCATCAAAGCGAAGCCGGAGACGCGAAAAAGCAGACGCTGATCACCTTCAAAAACGCTTTTCACGGCCGCACCATGGCGACGATCAGCGCATCCAATCAGGAAAAAATGCACCATGGTTTTGCGCCAATGCTGGCCGGCTTCAAATATGTCGATTTCGACGATCTGGAAGCGACCAAAGCGGCGATGGGGCCGGATATCGCCGGGTTCCTGGTCGAACCGATCCAGGGCGAAGGCGGCGTACGGCCGGCCAGCAAGGAATTCTTGGCTGGACTGCGCAATCTGGCAGACGAAAACGACCTGATGCTGGTGTTCGACGAAGTGCAATGTGGCATGGCGCGTAGCGGACGGCTTTATGCGTATGAGGAATATGGCGTGATGCCCGATATACTTGCGAGCGCAAAGGGACTGGGCGGCGGATTTCCGATCGGCGCATGTCTGGCCACCGAAAAAGCCGCGCGCGGCATGGGTTTTGGCGCGCATGGTTCGACCTATGGCGGCGGACCGCTGGCGATGGCGGCGGGCGAAGCCGTGCTGGACGTGGTCGACAATGAAGAATTTCTGGCGCACGTGCGGCTGATGGGCGACCGCATCCGCAGCGCGCTCGAACAGCTGATCCCGAACCATGACCAGATGTTTGACCATGTGCGCGGCATGGGATTGATGCTGGGGCTCAAGCTGAAAATCGAACCGCGGCCTTTCGTGGCCCACTTACGCGATAATCACGGCCTGCTTACAGTGGCGGCGGGCGACAATACGATGCGCATCTTGCCGCCGCTGATTATCGACGACAGCCATGTGACCGAATTTATCGAGAAACTGTCAGCAGGTGCACGCGATTACCAGGCGCATCCCGCCGCGGTATGAGGCATTTCCTGAACCTGTCCGACGCCGGGGCAGATGCGATTGCGGCGATGCTGGCGGACGCTATCGACCGCAAGGCGGCGCGCGCGGATTGGCCCAAAGGCATTACCGATGCCGATGCACCGCTGGCAGGCCATGTACTGGCGATGATTTTCGAGAAAGGCTCGACCCGCACCCGCGTGTCGTTCGACATGGCGATTCGGCAACTGGGCGGGACCAGCATCGTTATGGACGCAGGGTCGATGCAGCTTGGCCGCGGCGAAACGGTGGCGGATACCGCACGGGTGCTGTCGCGCTATTGCGATGCGATCATGATCCGCACCGACGACCCTGCCAAGATCGAGGAACTGGCCAGATTCAGTAGCGTACCCGTCATTAACGGCCTGACCGACGCCTCGCATCCCTGCCAGATCATCGCCGATCTGCTGACCATAGTCGAACACGGCAAACCGCTGCCCGGACTGGAAGTCGCATGGCTGGGCGACGGCAATAACGTGCTGCATTCGATCGTCGAAGCGGCCGGGTTGATGCAATTCAATGTGCGGATCGGATGCCCGATGGGCTATGGCCCCGACCTGGCGTTTGTCGAGCAGGCGCGCGGCCGCGGCGCCGCGATCACGCTGACCGACAGTCCCGCCGATGCGATCCGCTATGCCGATATCGTTGTCACCGATACCTGGATTTCCATGGGACAGGATCATGCCGACGCGAAACTGGCTGCGATGATGCCCTATCAGATCGACCGCAATATGATGGAATGGGCGAAGGACGACGCGCTGTTCCTCCACTGCCTGCCCGCGCACCGCGGCGAGGAAGTGACCGCAGACGTGATCGACGGGCCGCAATCGGTCATCTGGGACGAAGCGGAGAATCGGCTGCACGCGCAAAAGTCCATCCTGCGCTGGGTTTTCGGGCAGCTGTGAACCTCCTTCTCCCGCAAGCGGGAGAGGGTAAGGGGTAACATTCCCCGCAAGCCGCATTATATAGCCCGGCATGACAGAAATTTATCAAGACCAGCCGCTGCGCTTCACCATTCCAGCCCGCCACGCGCGCGGCCGCGTTGTGCGGCTCGACACAGTCCTTAACGACATACTCGAACCGCATGATTATCCGGTTGCGGTCAAGCATCTGGTAGCCGAGGCCGCGACGCTTGCCGCGTTGATCGGATCGATGCTGAAACAGGCCGAGGGCCAACTTACGATGCAGGCACAGACGCAGGGCGGCATTATTGACTTGCTGGTTGCAGATTACAAGAATGGCGAGCTTCGCAGCTATGCCCGTTATGATAAGGAACGGCTGGCCGCGCAGGGCCCCAACCCGTCGCTGTTCGCGCTGTTCGGTAAAGGCTATCTGGCGATCACGTTCGACCGCACGCCGCAGCACGGTGACGACGGACAGCGCTATCAGGGTATCGTGCCGCTCGAAGGCAATTCGCTCGCCGAAGCCTGCCAGAATTATTTCTACCAGTCCGAACAGGTGCCGACATTGATCAAGGTCGCGATCTCGTCGGACCAGAATGGCTGCCGGGCCGGCGGTTTTCTGATTCAGCATCTGGCCGAGGGCGAGGAAGGCCGCGAACGGCTGCACGTGAAACACGACCATCCCGAATGGGAGCATGTGTCGGTTCTCGCCGATACGCTCAGCCATTCCGAACTGCTCGACGGATCGCTTAGCATGGAAGATCTGCTGTGGCGGCTATTCCACGAAGAAGACGAAATCCTGACCGAACAGGCCGCGCATCTGGTCAAGGGCTGCCGTTGCTCGATCGACCATTATCGCGACGTGCTGAACCGTTTTGGAGAAACCGAAAAAGCCGAAATGCGTGACGACAATGGCGACATTCTGATCAATTGCGCCTTTTGTTCGCGGCAGTTCGCCATTGTCGATTGATGCGAATAAGGCGGCAGATACTGCCTGTGCCCGCGCTTTGCCATAATTTCGTAAAATAGCTGCGGTAGACAGGAACAAAGCCCAGACAGTGACGTTGTGGGTGCGACGAAGCGTCTCGTATTAACGATCGATGCATCGCTGCCCCGTTATTTTAGATATGCGGATGCCCTGTGCCCGCGCCACGGAAGATAGTATGACACGTCCCCGATCCCGCCGCGTTCCGGCCTCGCACCGCGCCCGAACCCGCACATTGGCGATAGTACTGGCCGCACCGGTGGCAATCTTTGCCGTGCCCGCACCCGCACAGGCACCCGATCTGATGGCGCTTGCGAAGATCAGACCGGGCCTGTGGGAAATCCGTCCGCGTGACAATCGCGAGGCGATCCAGAAAATCTGTGTCCGCAATGCCGCGCAGCTGTTGAAACTTCAGCACCGCGGCGCAAGCTGCGGCAAACCATATGTTATCGACAATCAGAGTGTGACCGCCACGGTCAGCTATAGCTGCGGTGCCAGCGGTCATGGCCGCACCACGATCCGCGCTGAAAATGGCGACATCATCCAACTCAACACGCAGGGAATTGCCGGTAACGCGCCGTTTTCCTATTCCGCGGAAGGCCGCCGCCGCGGTTCCTGTTGAGTGCGGTGCTGGTGTCCGTGCAGCATTAACGCTTTATCAACTATAGTTTGCCATACTCCCTTGGGTGCGGGCCTTGCGGCTTTGTACGCTTTCCTCCCTTAAAGGCGAATGCCTTCCCTGGGCCGCCCTGTCAGAAATGACAGGCGGCCCCTTTTTTATCTGTACTTTAGGGATTAACGGTCATGTCCCGCGTGCGCTTGCAATCGGCATCGTATCGGTCTAGCGGCTTCGCCTATGAAAGATACGGCACAAAAAACCGCGGTGATCCTGCTTTCTGGCGGCATGGATTCGATGGTGTCGGCGGGCATCGCGCGCGAACGCGGTTACGCCTTGTGTGCGTTGACCGTCGATTACAACCAGCGCCACCGCATCGAAATCGAGGCGGCCAGAAAAATTGCCGCCAAGCTGCAGGTCGACCGGCATATTGTCCTGCCACTCGACCTGCGCCAGTTTGGCGGATCAGCGCTGACCGGCGATATCGATGTACCCAAGTCGGGCGTAGGCAAAGATATTCCGGTGACTTATGTGCCCGCGCGCAACCTCATATTTCTCTCGCTGACTTTGGGCTGGGCCGAAGCGGTCGGCGCGCATGACATATTTATCGGCGTCAACGCGCTCGACTATTCAGGCTATCCCGACTGCCGCCCCGAATTTATCCGGGGCTTCGAAAATCTGGCCAATATCGCGACCAAGGATGGCGATCAGGGCCGCAGCTTCGAAATCCATGCCCCCCTGCAGTACATGACCAAGGCGGATATTTCGCGCGAGGCCGTACGGCTGGGGCTTGACGCGGGGCTGAGCTGGACCTGCTACGATCCAACCGATAATGGCCTGGCTTGCGGCCTGTGCGACAGCTGCCGCCTGCGCAAGGCGGGCTTTGCGGAAGCCGGTCTGACCGATCCGATTGCTTACGCCGAGTAAAGTGTTGCTGGCAAAACGCGCGCGCGGATTATTCGTCAGTTTCGCCCGCTTCGACGGTGGTTTCTGCCGGTTCGCTGGCACTGGTGGTGGCAGGCTGGTCGGACGTGGTCGCGTCTTGCCCTGCCTCGGCTGCCGCCGGGTCTGGGACGGGTGCGCGCTCCAGATCAGGCTGGATCATGTCGTCGCTGATCGAGCCTTCCAGCACGTCGACATTGCCGAGTTCGGACTCGTTGAGCGAATCGTCCTGCGAACCTCCGCCCGAACAGGCGGACAGCACCAGCGCGGCGGCGCATGCGCACGATGTCATAATGATCCGGGAATATATGATCGGGTAGCGCATGGTTTAAAAGCTCCTGTAGGTCTTTTGGGCCTGCTATTCTTGCGCGCTGTGCGACAATTCGTCAAGGAAATCGGGCAGTTTGGCTTTCAGGACCCCATCCCATTCCGCCATGCCCGCATCGATCCCGAGCGCGGCCAAGCTGGTTACCGGATATTGCGAAATGCCGCACGGCACGATGCCGCCGAAATGCGACAGGTCGGGATCGACATTGACGGCGAAACCGTGCATCGTCACCCATCCCTTGATCCGTACGCCTATTGCGCCGATCTTGGCTTCCTGCCCCTGCAGGTTGTCGGTCCAGATGCCGATCCGTCCCTCGGCCCGCCGCGCGGCCACGCCGAATTCGGCCAGGCTGGCGATTACCCAGGATTCCAGGCTGTGCACGAACCGCCGCACGTCGCGGCCGCGTTTGCGCAGGTCGATCATCACATAGCCGACTCGCTGGCCGGGGCCATGATAGGTATGCCGCCCGCCGCGCCCGGTCCGGTAAACGGGGAACCGCCGTGTCAGCAGTTCGGCATCGTCGGCGCTGGTCCCGGCGGTATAGAGCGGCGGATGCTCGACCAGCCAGACGAGTTCCCGCTCGCGATCCGCGCGGATCGCGGCATTGCGCGCGTCCATCACGGCTACGGCGTCGGGATAGGGCACTGGTCGGTCTTGCACGCGCCATTCGGGAATATTATCGTCCATATCTTTTCTAGTCGGGATTTTCCGGGCAAAAGCAAGAGCCCCGCCGGTCAACCCGGATTGACCCGGCCCGGATTTTGCGACACACAGATAAAAATATCTTTATAAATACTGGCAAAAGATAGCGGCAAAAAATACCGGTGACAAACAGGGGCAAGAGCATATGAAATTCGATCTTTCGGCGGCATGGAATGACAGCCTGCACCTGCTGCGCCAGAACAGCCAGCTGCTTGTTCCGCTGGTCGGTATTTTCCTGTTCCTGCCCGCACTGGCTTTCGCGCTGTCGCTGCCGGCCATGGCCGAACCGCCCGCGACCGCCACGTCACAGCAGGTGCTGGCGCTGATGATGTCCTATTTCCGCGACCTTGCGCCCTATTTCTTTCTGATGGGCCTGATATCGCTATTCGGCAATCTCACCATCTTGCGGCTGTTTCTGGGCGACAGACAGAGCTCGGTCGGCGATGCGCTAAAGACGGCGCTTGTCCTGTTCCTGCCTGCGATCGTCGCGCAGCTTTTGTCGAGCGTCACTGTGGGCATCGGGTTCATGCTGTTCATCATCCCCGGCCTTTATCTGCTGGGCCGTCTTTCGGTGACAATCGCGGTCATTGCCGGCGAACGCCAGGCCAATCCCATCACAGCGTTGAAACGATCGTGGGAAATTACCCGCGACAATGGCTGGCGCATCGTCATGTTCATCGTCGTCATCGCCATCGTGGGTTGGCTGATCCAGGCGATCCTGTCGGGAATTACCGGGCTGGTCGCGGCACTGGCGACGACACCCGATGTCGCGCTGGTGATTGTGGGAACGCTGGACTCGCTGCTGGGCGCGTTGTTGTCGGCGATCATGATCTGTGTGACCGCCGCGATTTATCGCCAGCTGGCAGGCCATGCGCGCCGCGAGATCGATACTGTTTTCGAATAAGAGGGTGTGGCAGCACGGCGACCATATATAACGGAGGCAGCAGAACATGCAGAAATTCGACATGGGCCGCGCCTGGACGCATTGCGTCGCGTTGGTCCGGCATGATGGCTGGAAAGTCGCTGGGTTCACGCTGATCGTCTATGGCGCCGTCATTCTTTTGGGCATGGTCGGTGTCTTCCTTTTTGCCGGTGTATCGGCGATGGATTTCGGGCTCGAAACTATGGAGCGTTTGGCGGGCGCGGGTTTTGCGATCGTGTTTTTCGCAGTCGTCATCTTTTCGATCCTGCTGTTCACATCCTATTTCGCCGCGTGGCGGCTGACTTTGTCAAATGGGCAGGACAATTTCGCCGGCTCACTATTATATGGCTTGATGGCAGCTGTCCCGGCAATGCTGGCAACGCTGCTAGTCTTCGCCGTGCTCGGTCTGGCGATGGCGTTAATGACGCTGCCGTTCGGATTGGGTGCCGGCCTGGGTAGCGATATGGCAGGTGCAGCCGGCATTGCAGTCGCACTTTCCCTGCTGACCATTCCCTATCTGGTGCTCGTGCTGTTCCTGGTCGCGCGGCTGGGACTGTGCGGGCCGATTATGGCGGTGCATAAAAGCTATAATCCGTTTTTCGGATTCCGCAGGTCATGGAAAGCCACGCGCGGCAATACCGGGATGCTGATGCTGTACGTATTCCTCGTGAATCTGATATTCGGGTTCGTCTATCTGTTCGTTACCCTGCTGACGGGCGGTATGGATGCTTTCGTCCCCGGCCTTTCCGTTATCCTGTCCTTTCCGGTCAACATCGCGCTCGGCGTGGTTTACACGCTCATTCCCGCGGGCATGTATCTCGCGTTGATCGGCGATACGGGGTGGGCGCGGCAGGATGTCGAGGCGATTTTCGAATAGAACCTAGCGCATAACAGAATGTTCAATCAGCGGCACATGCGGCGCGGCATCGCGTGGAAGATGGCCCGACAGCCGCGGATCAGGCAGTATCTCGACTTCGCGCGCAAACGCCACAAACCCGCTGCGCCGATAAAAGCGCAGCGCGCCCGGATGATCGAACGAACAGCTGTGCAGCCATAGGCGCGCGACACCGTCATGCCCCCATGCCTGCCGCAAGATCCATTGCATCAGACTGCGGCCATGGCCTTGCCCGGCATGTTCGGACATGAGGGCGAGAAAAGCGATCTCGCATTCGTGCGCAATGCGGTAATCCAGTTCGATCAGACCGACCGCCGTACCGCCAGTGTCCAGAACGCGGAATATATGCACGTCATTATGGCCGATAATCGCTCTGACATCCGCATCGTCCATCACCAGCCGCGACATCCACAGCCAGGGCAGGCCGACCTGGGCGAACAGCGCGCGATACGGGGCCAGATCCGGCGTTTTCCAGCGTTTGATGGCGAATATGCTTTCGTGCTGTGCGGCCAGTTCGGGCTTTTGCCGCATCTCCAGGTGCGTGACGACGCTGGCCAGATACCCGGGTGGAACCGCAATCTGCGTCACGATGCTATTCCCATACCGCTTCGGGCGGCAGGCTCATCAGAATCGCATCGACATTGCCGCCGGTTTTCAGCCCGAACGATGTACCGCGGTCATAGACCAGATTGAATTCGGCATAGCGCCCGCGCCATTTCAGCTGCTCGAGCTTCTCCGTATCGGTAAAATCGCTGTCCATCCGCCGCCGCACCAGTTTCGGGAAAATGTCCAGAAATGCGCGCCCCACATCCTGCGTGAACGCGAAATTGGCATCGAACCCGGTGGCATCCTCGCATTCCAGATGGTCGTAAAATATCCCGCCGACGCCGCGATGGCACTCGCGGTGCGGGATATAGAAATACTCGTCCGCCCATGTCTTGTAGCGGTGATGATCGGCGACAGCGTGCGCATCGCATGCCGATTTCATCCGCGCATGGAATTCCGCTGTATCGTCCGCTTTGGGCAGCGGGGGGTTGAGATCCGCGCCGCCGCCGAACCATGCCTTTGTCGTCACCAGAAAACGCGTGTTCATATGTACGGCGGGCACGTGCGGGTTGGCCATGTGCGCGACCAGCGAGACGCCGGTGGCAAAAAAGCGTGGATCTTCGGCGGCGCCGTTGATCGATCCGGCAAATTCGGGGCTGAACGTGCCGTGCACGGTCGACACATTGACGCCGACTTTTTCGAACACCCGCCCCTTCATCACGCCGCGCACGCCGCCGCCGCCGGGCGCGCCGTCATGATTGGTCCGGTCCCAGCCGGAATAATCGAACGTGGAATCGCTGCCCGCCTCGCGCTCGATCGCGGCAAATTCCGCGCAGATGTCGTCGCGCAGGCTTTCGAACCAACTTCGCGCCGTTTCTTTCTGTGCTGTCCAGTCGGTCATCTATCCCTCGTCTCGCGCAATGGTCAGCGCCGCGTCTGCCGCAAAGCCTCGCCCACTGCAATCCCTGCGGCGACGGCGACATTGAGACAGCGCATGCCCGGCTGCATCTCGATCCGCACTGCCAGATCGGTGTCGTCCGCAACCGTGCCGGGAACGCCCACGCTTTCGCTGCCCATCAGGATGATATCGTCGCGGCGAAATTCGGCATCGTACAGCGCGCTTTGGGCTTTGCTGGTCATCAGCACGATGCGATGCCCAGCCGCACGCGCGACCGTCAGAAACTGCGTCCAGTCGGCGTGCCGCACCACGTCCGCCGCATCGCCATAATCCATTGCCGCGCGTTTGAGCTGCCGGTTGCCCAAGGGAAACCCGCACGGCTCGATCACGTCAAGACCCACGCCCATACACGCGGCAAGCCGCATCGTGGTGCCAAGATTTCCGGCGATATCGGGTTGGTAAAGGGCAAGCCGCATGTTCGCGCTTTACGACGTCTTGCAAATTATGTCATCCATGATGCAAAATTCACTGTTGGCAACAGGCGGGGTTTGCGGCTATTAGCGCCCCAAATGCATGTCGTGACGATATGGATTCCTTGTCCGGCATCTGCTAGGGCAAGAGGCGAGATGGGGCAGTTCCCGCGAAAATTTGTACAGCCGGTTCGAATAGGGCGATTGAATGAACGAAGCAGCAAGCACCGATCCACATATCGTGGTCACCCACAATGATAACGAAAACGGTGCCCAGGATGGCGTGCGTCGGCGCGATTTCATCAATATCGCCGCGGTCAGCTTTGCCGGTGTCGGCGCGGCAGCAGTCTTGTACCCGCTGATAACGCAAATGGCCCCCTCCGCCGACGTGCTCGCGCTCGCATCGATCGAACTCGACGTATCGCAGATCGAACCCGGGCAGGCGATCAAAACGATTTTTCGCAAACAGCCGCTGTTCGTGCGCAATCTGACGCCAAAGGAAATCGCCGCGGCCAAGGCAGTCGACGCCAGCGCGCTGCGCGATCCGCAAACGCTGGCCGAACGCACCGCAGTGGGTCATGAAAACATGCTGATCACCATGGGGGTCTGCACCCATCTCGGCTGCGTACCACTGGGCGCGGCAGAAGGCGAAGTCCAAGGCGAATATGGCGGCTATTTCTGCCCGTGCCACGGTTCCCATTACGATACCGCCGCGCGCATTCGCAAGGGGCCGGCACCCACGAACCTGGAAGTGCCCGAACTGGAATTTATTTCCGATACAGTTGTCAAAGTCGGTTGAGGTAGAAGAATATGAGTTTTCCCTGGGCGAAACAATATAATCCCACCAATCCGGCGATGCAGT
>JBGTHQ010000008.1:0-9991 GCA_041746135.1 Sphingomonadaceae bacterium
CGAGGATCTGGTGGAACAGGTCGCCGCGCGCAAGGACGCGATCGCCGCCACCGCAGACACGCTCGCGCGGATCGATGTCGCCGCCAGCCATGCGGCGCGGGCAGCCGAGGGCAACTGGTGCTGCCCCGAATTCGCGCCCGATCCGGTGCTGGAGATCGAGGGCGGTCGCCATCCGGTGGTCGAGGCCGCGCTGGCCAAAGCGGGCGATCCGTTCGTCGCCAATGACTGCAGCCTCGATCCCGGCAACCGGTTATGGCTGGTATCGGGCCCGAATATGGGCGGTAAATCGACATTTTTGCGGCAGAATGCGCTAATTATATTGCTCGCACAAGCGGGCGGTTACGTTCCCGCCAGCAAAGCGCGCATGGGTATTGTTGACCGGTTATTCAGCCGCGTCGGTGCATCGGATAACCTTGCCAAAGGCCGCTCGACCTTCATGGTCGAAATGGTCGAGACCGCCGCGATCCTGGCGCAGGCAACCGAGCAAAGCTTCGTGATTCTCGACGAAGTCGGGCGCGGCACATCGACTTATGACGGGCTCGCGCTGGCATGGGCGGTGGTCGAGGCGGTGCACGAAACCAACCGCTGCCGCTGCCTGTTCGCGACGCACTATCACGAACTCACCCGGCTGGCCGAAACGCTGGACGCGCTCTCGCTCCATCATGTCCGGGCCAAAGAATGGAAAGGCGAACTGGTGCTGCTGCACGAACTTTCCGAAGGGCCCGCCGACCGTAGCTATGGCATCGCGGTGGCCAAGCTGGCGGGTATTGCCAAGCCGGTGCTGGCGCGCGCCAAGGCGGTATTATCGAAACTCGAGGCCGGCCGCGCCGCCACCGGAGGCCTCGCCGCGGGGCTCGACGACCTGCCATTATTCGCCGCCTCGCTGGCACAGGAACAGGCAGATGCCAGCGACGCGCTGCGCGATGCGATTGCCGATTTGGATATCGACGCGATGAGCCCGCGCGATGCACTGGAAGCGCTATATGAATTAAAAAAGAAGCTGCGCGAAGAATAGATTTTCCTCTTGGGAACGCAATCGGGAGCTCAGGGATCCAAAGGTGCGGCAGCACCGCCTGAAAGGATATTGGGACTATCCGGCTCTACCGGCACCGGCAATTCTCCGGGTCCTTTTGTCGGCGGACGTTTTCTTCTATGCCCGTGATAAAGGCGCAATATCCTATCCAGCGTTTTGTGCGACGAAAAGAAGCGCGAAAGCGAACCGGGAACATCGTGTCGGGGCATGGTCATCATCCTGGTGCGTTACTGTATGGCTTGACTATATCACCAAATCGCTTTCATTTCCAGCAAGCGATTCATTCCTTCTGCCCGCTTGCGCGAGAGGGATGTAAATTCGGCCAGCTTATCGGTCTGGATGGAGTTGGATGACATGATGCGTGCGGCGCAGTTAACTCACCCCCGTCATGCTGAACTTGATTCAGCATCAAGAGCGGGTGTTGCAACGTTTTGCCAGACACGCTGGACCCTGAAACAAGTTCAGGGTGACAAGCAGTTTAATTCGCGATCCCCGCCTCACCCTCCACCGGTACTTCCTGCGGCGCGGCCTGCGCTTCGGCTTCGGCTGGCACTTCCACCGCAACAGGTTGCGTCGCCGCCGGTGCCGCCACCACGCCGGGCGCGATCAGTAAACCCGCCAAAGCCGCGCTCATCAGGTTGGCAAGTGCGCCCGCGGCCAGCGCCTTGAGGCCCAGTTTCGCGATCATCGGCCGCTGGTTCGGGGCCAGCCCGCCGGTTACCGCCATCTGGATCGCAATCGAGCTGAAATTGGCAAAGCCGCACAGCGCAAAGGTAACAATCGCCACCGACAGCGGCGAAAGGCCGTCGGCCGCGCCGAGATCGATAAAGGCGACGAATTCGTTGAGCACGATCTTGGTGCCGAACAGGCCGCCCGCCTGCAGCGCCTCGTCCCACGGCACGCCGAGCAGATACATGATCGGCGCGAATATATAGCCGATCACTTGCTGGAAACTGAGGTCCGGGTAATCGAACCAGCCGCCGATACCGCCCAATATGCCGTTGGCGAGCGCCACCAGAGCCACAAATGCCAGCACCATCGCACCGACCGCGACCGCCAGCTTTACGCCGGTCTGCGCGCCCATCGCGGCGGCCATGATGATATTGGCGGGCTTTTCATCCTCATATTCGACCGCCGCCACAAACGTTTCGGTTTTCAGGTCTTCGGGCCGGTCGGGCATGATGATCTTCGCCATCAATATGCCGCCCGGCGCGGACATGAAGGCGGCGGCAAGCAGGTAATCGATGCGGATGCCCATGGCGGCATAGGCGGCCAGGATCGTACCCGCAACGCCGGCCATGCCGACGCTCATCACGGTGAACAGTTGCGAGGGCGTGAGCCCCGCCAGATAGGGGCGGATGACGAGCGGCGATTCGCTCTGCCCCACGAAGATATTGGCCGCCGCACACAGGCTTTCAACCTTGGAGATGCCGGTAATTTTCTGGATCGCGCCGCCCACCCATTTGATGATGAACTGCATGATGCCCAGATAATAGAGGATCGAGATCAGCGCCGAGAAAAAGATGATCACCGGCAGTGCGGCAATGGCGAAGCTGTTGCCGCCGATTTCGGGGGTGGCCAGCGGCCCGAAAATAAAATTTGTCCCCGCCGCGGCATAGCCGAGCAAGCTGGACACGCCCCGCGACATCGCACCGATAATCTGCTGCCCCGTTTCGGTATAGAGAACCAGCACCGCGATCCCCGCCTGCAAGGCAAAGGCGGGGCCCACCACGCGCAACCGGATCGCGCGGCGATTGTTCGACAGGGCCAGCGCGATCAGCACGATTATGACCATACCGGCCAGGCCCATCAGATAACGGTTCATATACTTCCCCTGGTCGTATTCGGCATATAAAATTGCATATTCGTCACCCTGAACTTGTTTCAGGGTCCATTCACACTCTTGATACAGGTGTGCAATTGTAAAATGGGTGCTGAAACGAGTTCAGCATGACACTTTCAGAAAACCGTATACATACATCGCCCGCACGGCAAAGCCGCAAATTGTGGATAAAGCCGCTTTTTGCCTCACGATGCGGCTTTTCAGACGCGGTAAAAGGCGATACCACCACGCGATGACAGATATTCAGCATAGCGAACTCAAAAACGCCGGTATCCACATCAACCCTGCGAAAGATGACCCGCAACTGGTGCCCACCCGGCCGCTGATCCCGCGCTCGCTGTTCGTATTTGCGATCCTCTATGGCGGCATGACCTGTATCGCAGGCGTACTTGGATCGAAACAGGTGGCGCTCGGACCCCTTGCGGTCGAGGCGGGCATATTCCCCTTCCTGTTGCTTGTTGTGCTGTCCAGCTCGGTCGCCGAACTGCACGGCCGCGAGGTCGCCAACCGGCTGGTGCGCTATGGTTTTATCCCGCTCCTTACCGCCATTGCGCTGATCTGGATCGTAATCCGATTGCCAACCGATGCGGGCATGTACGAACCCGCCAAGGAAGCGTTCCCGATCATCCTGGCGCAAAGCTGGCGGTTGATGCTGGCGGGAATTTGCGCCTATGGCGTGTCGCAATTTCTCAACGTCTATATCTTCTCGCGGCTCGCCACGATGCAGGGCAGCCTGATCGCGCTGCGCGCCGCGATCGCCAGCGCGCTCAGCCAGATCGTCGATACGCTGATTTTCATCACCATCGCCTTTTACGGGGTGCGGCCGATTGGTGAACTGCTGCTGGGACAAGGCTCGGCTAAAGTCGTGCTGTCGTTCGTGCTGGTACCGTTCCTGATCATCTTCTTCGTCAAGCTCGGCCAGCGGCTCGATACCGATCCCGCCGCATGACCGGCCACGCGCACGACCCTGCCATGCTCCTCAAAGCGGAAACGCTGACCGAGGCCCTGCCCTATCTGCAACGCTATGCCGGTAAAACGTTCGTGGTAAAATATGGCGGCCATGCCATGGGCGATCCCGATCTGGCGCGCAATTTCGCCGAAGACATCGTGTTGCTCAAAGCCGTCGGCATCAATCCGGTGGTGGTACATGGCGGCGGGCCGCAAATCGGCGCGATGCTGAAACGCGTCGGTGTCGAATTCAAATTCGTCGACGGCCTGCGCGTCACCAGCAAGGAAACCGCCGAGATCGCCGAAATGGTATTGTCGGGGGCGATTAACAAGGAACTGGTGCAGTGGATCAGCGCCGCAGGCGGCAAGGCAATCGGCATCAGCGGCAAGGATGGCGGTTTCGTCAAGGCGCGCAAGCTGCGCCGCACCGCGCGCGACCCCGACAGCAATATCGAACGCATTGTCGATCTGGGCTTTGTCGGAGAACCGCAGGACATCGATTGCACGGTGCTCGAATCCCTGTCCGCGGCGGGCATGATCCCGGTGATCGCGCCGATCGGCGTGGGCGATGACGGACAAACCTATAATATCAATGCCGACACGATGGCGGGCGCGATTGCCGGGGCGCTGAATGCCGCGCGGCTGTTCCTGCTGACCGACGTGGCCGGCGTGTTGGACAGAGACGGGGCGATGATTACCGATCTCGATCCCGGCAAGATCGAAAAGCTGCAAACCGACGGTACGATCAGCGGCGGCATGATCCCCAAGCTGGAAACCTGCGTCGACGCGGTACAGAATAATGTCGACGCCGCGGTCATCCTCGACGGCCGTGTCCCGCATGCGATGCTGCTCGAATTCTTTACGGAGAGGGGCGCCGGGACACTGGTGCGGCGTGTTACCGGGGAATAAACCGATGCTGCCGCCATCCGGCGGTTCCGACCGGGCCATTTGCTGCTGTCCTACACGGCATGGATATCGTAGTATGTCACCACGTATTCTTACCGAGCATTAGCAAAGACTAATCGTACATGGCCAATCGATGAAACCCCTGTTTTTCCGAAGTACGAATGTGTCAATTTTGCCAAGAAACAGGAAAATATATGTATGGAAAATAACGATATTCAAAAAGGTGACAGAAAACGGACACCTGACACTTTTGTCAATTTTATAGTTTGAGCCGGTGCCATAATAAACATAGCGCGAACATTGCAATTGGGGGTATTAGAACGCTATAACACCCGGCACATCCCCAAGCCGAAACAGGAAATAACATGGTTTTGCTTCTCGTCCAGATTCTCAACGTCCTTATCAATGTCATCGTGATGATCGTCATAGTGCAGTTCATCATCGGCCTGCTGGCGATGTTCAATGTTATCAGCATGAGCAATCCCGCGGTCAATTCGATCTATTCGTCGCTCGACATGATATTAGCGCCGATCCTCAACCCGATCCGTAAGCTGTTGCCGAACACCGGGGCGATGGACTTTTCTCCGCTCGTCCTCATCATCGGCTTGCAGATTCTGCAATATATCCTCGCCTATATCGCCTCGGCGACGATGTAACGTAGCGGACATAGCGCCCGCATGACCCATCCCGCCCTGATCGACGGCAATGCTTTTGCCGCCAGGCTGCGCGCCCGCGTCGGCGCCGCCATTCCCGATTTTATCGCAAAAACCGGCCGCGCGCCGGGCCTTGCTGTGGTGCTGGTGGGCGAAGACCCGGCCAGCAATGTCTATGTCCGGTCCAAGGGCAAGGCCACGAACGAAGCGGGCATGGTCAGCCTGGAACACCGGCTGTCCGCCGATATTGCGCAGGACGAGCTGATCGCGCTCGTGAACACGCTCAATATCGACGAATCCGTGGATGGCATATTGGTGCAACTGCCCCTGCCGCCGCATATCGACGACAAGGCGGTGATTGCGGCGATCGATCCGGCCAAGGATGTCGACGGGTTTCATGTCATCAACGCGGGCAAGCTCGCCGTGGGCGAGGATGCGCTGGTGCCGTGCACCCCGCTCGGCAGCCTGATGCTGCTGAAGGACCGGCTTGGCGACCTGTCGGGTCTGGACGCGGTCGTGGTCGGCCGGTCGAATATTGTCGGCAAGCCGATGGCGCAGCTGCTTTTGCAGGAAAACTGCACCGTCACCCTGGCGCACAGCCGCACCCGTGATCTGGCCGACATCGTGCGCCGCGCCGATATCGTCGTCGCTGGGGTGGGCCGCGCGGAAATGGTCAGGGGCGACTGGATCAAACCGGGCGCGGTCGTGATCGATGTCGGCATCAACCGCGTTCCTGGGGCGGAAGAAGGCAAGACAAAGCTGGTCGGCGATGTCGCCACGGGCGAAGCCATCGGCCATGTCTTGGCGATCACACCCGTGCCCGGCGGGGTCGGTCCGATGACCATCGCCTGCCTGCTCCGCAACACGCTGGTGGCCGCGCATCGCCGTGTGGGGCTCGCCGACCCGGTCGGACTTTAGGGACGTTTGTCTGATGCGCAAGCACGGTTTTCAGCGCTTGGCGATATCAGGCCGTATGAGCAGGCGGGACTTTTCGCCCGTTCGAATGTAAGGAATTTATGATGATAGGCAGAATTTATAGGCACGGTTTCACACGATCATGCGGCCTTCTGGCGGTGTTGGCTCTAACCGCATGCGCGCGCCCTTTCGGCAGCGGCAACGATTTCGAACTGAAAAAACCGACCGCCAATCCCAGCGCGGTCGTCGCGATTGAAAGCGCTTTCAACCGCGTGGCCCGCGAAGAGGGGATCTGGACGGCGTTTCGCAAATTTGCCGCCGAAGATGCCATGATGCTGGCGCCCGGGCCGGTCGATGCGAACAGCTGGCTGAAAGGCCGCGCCGACCCTGCGACCGCGCCGCAATGGGAACCCGAAGCGATCTACATGTCCTGCGACGCCCGCACCGCCGCGTCGCATGGCGGCTTCGTAACCCAGGGCGGCCTGCAGGGGTATTTCACGACCGTGTGGCAACGCCGCTATGAAGTCCGCGCAGCCAAAGCCGACTGGAAATTCCTGTTCGACCACGGCGCCGACCGGGCGCCGCTGCGCGCGAAACCCGATTTCGTCAAAACGCGTGTCGCCTCTTGCGATGGCGGCGTGCCATCAAATCCGGTGCAATCCAATACCCGCTTCTCGCGCGACCAGACGCTGAAATGGCAATGGGATCTGAACGCGAATAATGCGGGCAAACTAACGGTTTCCTTATGGAATGGCAGCGCCTATGAGGCCGTGATTATCGACGATATAACGGCCCCCTGATCCATGATTGAACTTTTCCTGTCTGCCTTCACGATATTGTTCGTGCTGATCGATCCGCCCGGATGTGCGCCGATCTACGCCAGTCTGACTACTGGTGCCACCTCGGCGCAGCGCCGTTCTATGGCCGTGCGCGCAGTGATTGTCGCGGCGCTGATCCTGCTGGTCTTCGCGCTGTTCGGCGAACAGTTGCTCGCCGTGCTGCATATCGAGCTCGACAGTTTTCGCATTGCCGGCGGATTGATGCTGTTCATCATTGCCATCGAAATGGTGTTCGAAAAGCGCACGGCGCGGCGCGAGGAACGGGCGCAAAAGATCATCGATCAACAGGAAGACGACGATCCCGAGATTGACGATGTGTCGATTTTCCCGATGGCGATGCCGATGCTCGCGGGTCCCGGCTCCATTGCCGCCATCATGCTGCTCATGTCACAAAACGAAGGCTGGGAAACCACCCTCGTCATACTGGGCGCGATGGTGCTGGTGCTGGTGATGACGTTCTTCGCCTTATGGGCAGCAGGTCCGATCATGCGCATGCTGGGCGACAAGGCGGAAGCGGTGATTACCCGGCTGTTGGGTGTTTTGCTGACCGCGCTTGCGGCACAATTCGTCATCGACGGGCTGCGCGGCAGTTTCAACCTGCCGGGCGGCCCGATATAACGAAATTTTCTTCTCCCGCTGGCGGGAGAAGGATGTGGAGACTTATCAAAGCGAAGCGAAGATTAGGCGCAGCTGGATGAGGGTGGTGAAGAGCCGCAAACCTATGCCGCCGCTTCCCCCTCATCCAACTGCGCGTAGCAAACAAGTTTGCAACGCTGCGTATCCTTCTCCCGCAAGCGGACAGAAGGAGAAGGATCTACTGCAACGTCACTCGTGGGTCGTCGTCATCGCGCTGTCTGAAAAACTGCATCAGCTGAATGATCAGGTCCGCACGCTCGCTGATGCTGTTGGCTTCCAACAGCGCCTGCTTGGCGGCGCTGTCGAACGGCGCGATTTGTGAAACCCCGTTGACCAGCGACACGTCATCCAGGCGCGCGACCTCGCTCCAGTCGACACTATATCCCTGCGCATCGGCAAATTTTTTGGATTCTCGCTCCAGCGATGCCCGCTCGATCCCGGCCAGTTCGTCCGCGCCGCCTGCCTCTTCGATCAGTTCCGCCTCAATCTGCCGGAACGGCGTTTTGACATCGAGTTCGCGGATCAGGCGGAAACGGGCCACTCCTTCCAGCATGACATTATAACGCCCGTCATCCATCGCCTCGACATCGGCAATGCGGCCCAGGCAGCCGATCTTGAAAAGGTCGGGCGCGTCCGCTCCGCCGCCCATGCCCTCGACGGGACGTGCGGTAGGCTGGATCATGCCAATCTGGCGGTCGCGCGCCATCGCATCGCTCACCATCGCGCGATACCGCGGCTCGAACATATGCAGCGGCAATTGCATGCCCGGAAACAAAATGGCGCCGGGCAGCGGGAAGATCGATATGCGCGTTGTCGTGACGGAAGCCATCATAATTTTACCCTTATCCGAACAAAGCGGCCGAGAGCTTCCGCCGCGTCGCCGCTACCCAAGGGTCTTCAAGCCCTACCGATTCGAATATCTGCAACAGCTTGGTTCGCGCCGCGCCCTCGTTCCAGTCCTTATCCGCACGGATAATGGTCAACAATTGCTCCGCCGCTGCATCGCGGTCCTTTTCGGCGAAAAGCGCGCTGGCATAGGCCAACCGCTTTTCGTGATCGTCGGGATTGGCTTCGACCTCGGCTTTCAGTTTTTCGGCCTCGCCGCTGGCCGGGGCTTCGGCGGCCAGAGCCAGCGCCGATTTGGCGCGGTCGAGCGCGGGATCATTTGCTTTATCTTCGGGTAGCTGGTCGAGCATCGCTTGCGCGTCCTCAACCTTGTCGCCGGCAACCAACGCGCGGACCAGTCCGGAAACCGCCTCCATATTGTCGGGTGCCATGTCGGCGATCTGTCCAAATATGCCGAATGCGCGCTGGGCATCGCCCGAGGCCAGAACTTCCTCTCCCATGGCGAGCAGGGGCGCGATGTCCTGCACCGGCTCCGCCTCGTCTGCTGCGCCCTCCAGCGGGAGTTTCTCCAGCAACTGGTCGAGTATCGCCTTGACCTGGCTTTCGCTGCGGGCCTGCGTCATGTCGGCCACTGGTTGCCCCTGAAACATCGCATAGACGGTGGGGATCGATTGGACCTGAAACTGGCTGGCGATGAACTTGTTCTCGTCGACATTGATTTTGGCCAGCAAAACACCCTTATCGGCATATTCGCCGCACACTTTTTCCAGCACCGGGGTGAGCGCTTTGCACGGGCCGCACCATTCGGCCCAGAAATCGACCACCACAATATTTTTCATTGAAGGCTCGACAACCGCCGTTCGGAATTCGTCCACGGCCTTTTGTTCGTCTACGGTAAGTCCCATGGTGGCCAAGTTGTGTCTCCAAATGATGATGTCATGATGCCCCCGGCTGCGGCTTTCAATATCCTGACACGGGGCTAATGTGTTCGTGATACCATGTGGGAACTATCCTGCCTATGCCAAGCCCCGATTTATATGCGCCGGAAAAACGCGCCTAAATTATGTGTTTGCGCCATTTTATGGCTTGCGGGCGTAAAAACTGCATGCTACCCGCCCATTTCGCTGGTCGTTACGCAGGTTTTTCTGCCACCCGGATCAGCCGCCGAGCGGGCGTAGCTCAGGGGTAGAGCACAACCTTGCCAAGGTTGGGGTCGGGCGTTCGAATCGCCTCGCCCGCTCCAGTTTTCTCTCAGAAAACCAATCGTTTGAACCTCGCGAAGCTCGCGAGGCACTGGTGACAACGGACAAGTTTCCAACGATTGTCACCACATTGTCACCAGGCGAAATTCGGCTGGGGACAACTCAAGCGT
>JBGTHQ010000009.1:0-25203 GCA_041746135.1 Sphingomonadaceae bacterium
CACCAGCGCCGTTGTCCCGAACAATATCGGTGCGCGCCCGGTCGCCATCGCCCTGAGCACGGGCGCCTACGCGCAGATAAGACCGGGTGACTGCACGCCCGTGGCTTTCGCGCCCAGCGCCGCCAGCGGCGTGATGACCGAGCGAACCTATGCGTCGGTGCTAAAATGCACAGGCCCGAAAGCGCGCTTGAGCGAGCACGACCTGTTGCGCCTCACGCTGGAGACGCTGCGCCAAACACGCGACGCGTATCGGCAGAATTCCAGCGGTCCCGACGCCAAAAAGCGCGGTATTCTGAAAGCGTTCGACCGCGAAATCGCACATCTTCGCACCAAAATAGCGTAATTGCCGCGCCGCTACCAGCTGCGGTGCAGGCTGGACGGCTTTATCCGGCGGCACATGCGGCGGCAAACAGGCTTGTTTTAGCCTGCAAAGCTGCCACATTGGGGGTATGAATATCCCGGCCCACCCTTTCCCCACCGGCATTTGCGAACAGCCGGAGACGCTAGTGCGCCGCGTTTTGGCCGGCAACCCCTCGCCCTTTACCTATACCGGAACGCAGACCTATCTGGTCGGCGCGGGCCCAGACGTTGCGGTGATCGATCCGGGACCCGCCGACGATGCTCATATCGCCGCGATCATGGCCGCCGCTGGCGATGCCAAAATTGCCGCGATCTGCTGCACGCACACCCACCGCGACCACAGCCCCGCCGCCGCGCCGCTGGCGAAGAGGACCGGTGCGCCGATTATCGGCTGCGCCCCGCTGGTGCTCAACGACGATGGCCCGCGTGCCGATGAGGCGTTCGACCGAACTTATGCCCCGGATCGCGTGCTGGAAGATGACGAACAGATTGCGGGCGACGGCTGGACCTTGCAGGCGATCGCAACCCCCGGTCATACCAGCAACCATCTGTGTTTCGCGCTGCTAGAAAGCGGCGCGGTCTTCAGCGGCGACCATGTCATGGGCTGGTCGACCTCGGTCATATCGCCGCCCGACGGCGACATGGCCGATTACATGGCGTCGATGCAGAAAATGCACGACCGCGACGACCGCATCTATTACCCAGCGCACGGCCCCGCGGTCGAAAAGCCGCGTCAGCTGGTGCGCGGCATGATGGGGCATCGCCGGCAGCGCGAGCGGCAGATTTTGCGCCATCTGGAAGCGGGCGCGAAAACCATATCGGATATGCTGCCGGATATGTACAAGGGACTCGACCCGCGCCTTTTCGGGGCGGCGGGCCGCTCTGTACTGGCGCATCTGATCGATCTGGAAAACCGCGACGTGGTGGCGCAGCACGATGAAATCTGGGAGAAAACATGACGAAATTCGGAAAATATCTGGGGCAGATCGCACTGGTCGCGCTGGTCGTGGTGGCGATCCTGTTCGCCTATGACCGGTTTTTCCGGCCCTCGCCCGGCGATCCGCTGGCAACCACGATCTCGGCCCTGAAAAAGGAAAATAAGCTGGTTGTGTTCAGTGCGCAGGTCGTCCCCGTGGTGAGCAGCACCGACAGCCGCGTATTGGGACTGTTACAGTCACAGCAGACCGCCATCATTCCGGGCTATGTCGAATATTATCTTGATATGTCGCAATTGGACGAGAACAGCATCGAATGGGATGCCGAGACCCAGAAGCTTTCGATCACGCTGCCTCCGCTGATGATCAGCCCGCCCAATCTGAGCGAAAACCGCGCGCAATATTACCGCAAGGGATTGCTTATCACCGGCGAGGCGCAGGAGGCATTGTTCCGGGGCAATTCCGCCGCCGCGCTCGCCGAAGCCACGGAGCAGGCGCGCAAGCCGCTGCTCGTTAACATGGCAAAGAAAGCCGCCAAGGAAGCGATTCACCAGAATATGACCGTACCGCTGCGATCCGCCGGGTTCGACAATATCACCACCACGATCCGATTCGCAAACGAAGGATAAACCAATGACCGTGCAAACCGAAAACCTGACCGGGCTCGACCTGCGCGCCGAAATCGACCGGCTGCGCAAAGACCGTAACGCAATCATCCTGGCGCATTATTATCAGAAGCCGGAAATCCAGGATATTGCCGATTTCGTCGGCGACAGCCTCGAGCTCTCGCGCAAGGCGGCGGAGACCGACGCCGAAGTGATCGCGTTTTGCGGGGTCAAGTTCATGGCCGAAACCGCCAAGATCCTGTCGCCCGAAAAAATCGTGGTGTTGCCCGATCTCGACGCCGGATGCAGCCTGGAAGACTCGTGCCCGCCCGATAAATTCAAGGCGTTTCGCGAGGCCAATCCCGATCATATCGCGCTCACCTATATCAACTGTTCGACCGAGGTGAAGGCGCTCAGCGACATCATTGTCACCTCCTCGTCGGCCGAAATCATCTTGGGCCAGATTCCCGAAAGCCAGCCGATCATTTTCGGCCCCGACAAGCATCTGGGCGGCTATCTGGCGCGCAAGACCGGCCGCGACATGCTGTTATGGCCGGGCGTGTGCATCGTGCACGAGGCGTTTAGTGAGACCGAACTGATCAAGCTGATGGCGCAGCATCCCGGCGTGCCCGTCGCCGCGCATCCCGAATGCCCCGCGCATATTATCGAGCATGCCGACCATGTCGGGTCGACCAGCTCGATTCTGAAATTCTGCAAGGAAACGCCGAGCGATACGGTGATCGTTGCGACCGAGCCGCATATCATCCACCAGATGGAAAAGGCGGTGCCCGATAAAACCTTTATCGGCGCGCCCGGTGCCGACGGCAACTGCAACTGCAATATCTGCCCCTATATGGCGCTCAACACGATGGAAAAGCTCTATATCGCGCTGCGCGATCTGAAACCGCGCATCGAAATCGACGAAGAGCTGCGGCTGCAAGCCAAGAAATCGCTCGACCGCATGATGGAAATGGCGAGCGGCACGATCGGCAAGGGCGATGTGGGCCGCCCCGATCTGGCGCCTAAAAACGCATAATTACGATTAATTCATTCCAACAGCACACCGTAGCGCGGGAATGAAAGTAGGGGGAAAACATATATGATAGCCCGTGCCCGCTCCTTCTGGCTCGATGTCAATTCCAGTTACTGGTTCTACCCCGCCGTGTTTTCGGTTCTTGCGCTCGGCTTGTCGTTAGGCACCGTCTATCTCGACCGCAACGGCGCGTCGGAATGGCTGAACGGGTTCGAATGGATGCATCCCTCGCGCCCCGATGGGGCGAGCAATGTATTGTCGATCATTGCCGGTTCGATGATCGGCGTTGCCTCCACCGTCTTTTCGATCACGATCGCGGCGGTTGCCTATGCCTCGGGCAATTACGGCCCGCGCCTGCTCACCAATTTTATGCAGGACAAGGGCAACCAGCTTTCGCTCGGCGTGTTTATCGCCACCTTCGTCTATTCGGTGATGGTGCTGCGCGTGGTGCGCAAGGAGGATGAGCAGGCCGCCAGTGCCGCCGATGCCGCGTCGACCGCACTGGCCGGTTTCGTGCCGCAGCTGTCGGTGCTGACCGCGGTCGGCATGGCGCTGTTTGCGGTCGCGGTGCTGGTCTATTTCCTGCACCACATCCCCTCCTCGATCCGCATCAACACCGTGCTCGAGGGGATTGGCGAACGGTTGCTGCGCGATCTGAAAGTGCGCTTTCCCGAAGATTATGATTCCGAAGAACCCGAATCCGCCGACGACGGCGAGCCGGTGATCGCGCGTAAGGCGGGCTATATCAAGATCATCGATTTTGCCGGTCTGGCCGATATCGCCAAAAGCAACGATGCGCGTATTGCGTTGAAAATGCGGACCGGCGATTTCATCCATGCCGATCTGCCGGTGGCCCAACTAATCGGTGCGGAACTGTCCGACGAATTGCATGCCGAAATTCTGGGTTGTTTCAATCTGGGCGGCATGCGCTCGCCGACGCAAGATCTGGAATTCCTGATGGACGAACTGGCCGAAATCGCGCTGCGCGCCCTGTCGCCGGGAATCAATGACCCGTTCACCGCCATCACCGCCTTGCACTGGCTAAGCGCCGCGACCGCCGAACTAGGCCGCCGCAATCTCGACCGCGGCCCCGAACAGGGCAATTACAACCAGAAATATGTCCTGCCGCTCGACGACGATTTTGCGCATTTCGTGGGCCGCGGTTTCGGCGTGATCCGCGCGTCCGCCGCCGGCAGCCCGCTGGCGTCGATCAATTTCATCGATTGCCTGTATGCAACCGCGACCGGATGCACATCGGTCAAGCGCCGCCGGATATTGTACGCCGAGGGGCGCAAGCTGCGGCAACAGGCCGAACATAATCTGCAGGGCCCCAGCATGGACGAGCTGAAAGTCCGGTTCGAAAATTTCACGCAGACGATGGTGAAGATGGGCATATGACATTCCAGCTTGACCGGTTCGATCTGGCCGCTTTCGTGTGGTCCACGCTCGCCGAAGACCTCGGCCCCGCGCCCGGCTTTGTCGGCGATATCACCTCCGAAGCGGTCATTCCCGCCGATGCGGTGTTTTCCGGCGTGATGGACAGCCGCCACACGGCGGTGATTGCCGGTCTGCCGATTGCCGAAGCGTTTTTCCGCAGCCTCGATGGCGATGTCGAAATCGAGATGCTGGTGGAGGAAGGCGCGCACGTCGCGGCCGGCACCGATATCATGCGGCTGAAAGGCCAAGGCCGGGCGATGCTGACCGCCGAGCGCAGCGCGCTCAACACGGTGCAGCACCTGACCGGCATCGCCACCATGGCGCGCACCTATGTCGATCGGATTGCGGGCACAGGTGCGACTTTGCTCGACACACGCAAGACGATCCCAGGGCTGCGCGCGCTCGAAAAATATGCGACCCGGATGGGCGGCGCGCAAAACCATCGCATGGGATTGTGGGATGCGGCGATGATCAAGGACAATCACGTCGCGGTCGCGGGCAGTGTCGGCGAGGCGGTGCGGCGCGCCGTCGAGGCCGGAATCGCGCGCATCATCGTCGAGGTCGACCGCGTCGACCAGATTGAGCCAGCCTTGGCCGCGGGCGCCACGCACCTGTTACTCGACAATATGGAGCCGTCGGTGCTGCGCGGCGCGGTGACGCTGATTGGCGGGCGCGTGCGCACCGAAGCTTCGGGCGGGGTCAATCTGGACACGATTCGCGATATTGCCGAAACCGGCGTCGATTATATCTCGGTCGGCCGCCTGACGCAAAGCGCCCCGGCAGCCGATATCGGGCTCGATTTCGCGCAGGTCTAGAGTGCGATATTTTGCCATCCCCGCTGTCTTTTCAGCAGCATGCGCAGCGCTCCCCGTTCCCGCCCTTGCCCAAGCCTATCAATGTTCCATCCCGCGCGGCGTCGATGCCGTGCAGCCGTTGCGCAAGCCCGATGATGAATCGCGGCGGGTGCGCCCGGCTGCGGGCTATCTGCTCACGCTCAGCTGGTCGCCTGAATTCTGCAAGTTTCATCAGGAGGACGCCCGCCATGCCAGCCAATGCGGCGGACAGCTGGGCGATTTCGGTTTCATCCTGCACGGGCTGTGGCCCGAGGCGCGGGGCGGCGACTATCCGCACTGGTGCGCGCCGCAGATCCCGGTACCGCGCGAAACGGTGCGGGCAAATATGTGCATGATCCCGTCCGAACGGCTGATCGCGCGGCAATGGGCCAAGCATGGCAGCTGCATGACCCGGCGGCCCGATACTTATTTGCGTATTTCCAAGCTGATGTACGATGCGGTGCGCTATCCCGATATGGGGGCCTTGTCGCGCCGCCCGCTCACGATCGGCGCGTTTCGCACGGCTTTTGCCGAAGCCAATCCCGGGCTCGACAGCGACATGATGGCGGTCAAAACCAATGCGCGCGGCTGGCTGCAGGAAGTGCGGCTGTGTCTGGACACGGATTTCCGCCCCGCACGCTGCGCCCCGCATAACCGCCGACAACGCGCCAATGCGCCGCTTAAAATCTGGCGCGGGCTGTAATTAGCCGCTTGCGATCAAGCGTCGCCGGAAATAGCGCCTTCTTCCAGTACTGAATCGAGCTGCAGCGATGTGCGGCCCCATAGCAGCAGCACGGCGCACAGGAATATCAGGATGCCGAACGCCACTGCTTCGTTCCAGCCATAGATCAGCACACCCAGAGCGGGCGCAAAGATAAAGGCGGCGCCGTTGACCGAGGCGACCATGCCCGCCACCTGTCCCTGTTCGGCGCGCGTCAGCACCAGCGACGCGCCCGACGTGAAACCGGGGCGGAACAGGCCGAACCCGAGCGACGCCAGCGCATATCCGATGGTGATGCCGTGCAGATCGCCCGCAACTGCGACGATCAGCGCCCCCGCCCCGCCCAGTGCCATGCCCCATAATACCGAGGACCGCGGCCCCATGCCGAGATAGGGGATCAGCCCCCATTGCGCCACCAAAGTGGCAAAGGCGCCGGCCATCAGCACGATCCCGACCGATTGCGCGCCCAGTTCGGGCGCAGCGCGCAGCCCGAGCCGGTCGAGCACCAGAAAGCCGATAATGCCGAGCAAGATGGCGTGCGCATGCCCGCCGACGAGTCCCGAGACCAGCCAGGGGCGCAGCCGGACATCGGTCCATTTCAGCACGACCTGCTCGATCGATTCGACCCCCTCTTCGTCGCTGTCGTCGGTAAATTTGTCGCTCGACGCGCCGGTGCTATAGGGTTCGGCCACGACGCGTCCCCTGGCGGCAAAACGCGGATCGTCATTGGGCAGACGGAAACGCAGCGCGAAATAGACCAGCAACCCGAACAGCGCGAACAGCACGAACGGGCTGAGCAGCCCCAGAAACGGCAGGATTATCAACGGCGCGATCGCCGGGCCGATTACCGTGCCCAGCCCGAAGGACGAGGCGATCAGCGACAGCGCCTTCGTGCGTTCGCTGCGCGCGGTGCGCGAGGCGACATAGGCCTGCACGGCGGGCGGCGCGGCGGAGCCGAGCCCGCCATACAGGCTGCGGAACAGCGCGAAGATAATCAGAGTCGCGCCGCCGCCAATCCACCCGTTCAATCCAAAATAGAGCGACAGCGCGCACAGGCTGAATGAGCTGATAAAGCCCCACATGCCCAGTTTCATCAGCGCTTTGCGCCCGCGCCGGTCAGACATACGGGCCCAGCGCGGCGCGGTCATCACCCACAGCAAGGCCGACCAGCTATAGGCCAGCGACACCCAGAAATCGGCCACACCCAGCTTGGTCCCGATCGACGGCATGATCGATTGCATCGCTGTGTTGCCCGCCGCCGTCACCAGCATCACCAGAAACAGGATCGCCATGCGCCCGTTCGGCAATTTGTCGGGCGCGCCGGGCATGGCATGCGGGGTTACGGCCATTGATAGCATCTTTCAACATTGGTCACGTGCAGCGTATAGCGGCTGTACCAGCGGTTTCGTCCCCGTGCGCGGATCGCGGCATGGTCCGGGTGGTCGCGCCATGCTTTTGCGGCGGCATCGTTCTGCCAGTAACTCACGGTAATGCCCTTGCCATCGTCGCCGCGTACCGAATCTATTCCGGCATAGCCCGGCTGCGCGGCGGCAAGCGTTTCCATCGCTGCCGCTGCCTCTTCATAACCCTGCACATCCACATTGGTGCGCCACGCCGTAAAGATCACCGCCAAGGTGCCGGGTGCATGCAGTTCACCGTCATGAAGGTGCGGGGGAGCCATGCAGCTGCCCTATCTTTTTGTGCCTGCGAATAAAAGCCATGTTATCACGCGCACCGCATTTATCACGTGTTGCAATTCTTGCCTTAATTTGCGATGCGTTTTTCACCGGCCGGACCTATGGGTCGTCTATGGCTCCAGAGGAACATCATTTATGACCGCATCGCATGTGGCCGCGCCGTCTTTCATCGCCCGCGCCAAATCCCGCATCGCCCGCTTTTTCGGGCCATGGGGCGTATTTTTCAAAGGGTTCGTCAAGCATCCCGTCATGGTCGGATCGATCATCCCGTCATCGCGCTATACGGTCGAAAAAATGCTGGCTCCGGTCGACTGGAAAAATACCGACCTGTTTGTCGAATACGGCCCGGGAGTCGGTACGTTTTGCGGCCCGGTTTTGGAAAAGATGAAGGGCGACGGAACGTTGATTGTCATCGATACAAACGAGGATTTCATCGCCTATCTGCGCCGGACCTTTACCGACAGCCGGTTCAAGGCGGTGCACGGCTCCGCCGCCGATGTCGACGCGATTATCCGCGACTACGGCTTCGATCATGCCGACTATATCCTCTCCGGCCTGCCCTTTTCGACGCTGCCGGGCAATCTGGGACCGCGGATCGCGCAGAAAACCGCCGATGCCCTGCGTCCCGGCGGCGCATTTCTGGTCTATCAGTTCACCGCGGCCGCGCGCGATTATATGAGCCCGCATTTTCGCAAGATCGATGCCGGATTCGCACTGTGGAACATCCTGCCGTGCAAGCTGTTCTGGGGGTGGAAGGAATAGCTGTGCGATCATAGCGCAGGCACCCTATGTAGCGCACCAGCACAGCATTTTATTGACAAATCGGCTGTGACGCCCTATTGAGCGCTCTTTCCATTCACGGATACGAGATTTTTAGGAACCCCATTCATGGCGCGCGTTACAGTTGAAGATTGCGTAGATAAAGTCACCAACCGGTTCGACCTCGTGCTGCTGGCAGCGCGGCGGGCCCGTGAAATTTCCGGCGGCGACGAGCTGATGGTCGAGCGCGACCGCGACAAGAATCCGGTCGTTGCGCTGCGCGAAATCGCCGAAGAACAGCTCAAGCCCGCCGATCTCAAGGAAAGCCTGATACAGAGCCTGCAAAAAGTGCAGTTGGACGACGACGATGTCGCCGATGAAATCGGTTCGATCAGCCAGAGCGCCGAAGCGTTGCGCCTGACCGCGTCTGCACCGACACGCAGCACGAACCTCAGCAAGGATTTCGAAGCCTAAGCCGCTTCGCAAGCATCACCGCAACACAAAAGGGCCACCGAATCGTTTCGGGGGCCCTTTTCGTTCGCGTCGTCCATTATTTGCAGGGATATTTCTTTTTCATCAGTCCGTAAAAAGCGCTCCGGAACGGCTGCTGCTTTTGCGCGGCCGACAGCGATTTGAGGTGGTTGATCAGCTCGTCCGCATTCATGCTGCCGCCTTCGGGGGGACAGCTATGCGGTATCTGTCCCGATTTTTTTTGCCGGACAATATCGTCCTTATAGACTTTGCTGGCCCGCTTGCCCTCGTTCTTGAGAACGGTCAGATCGCTGGACATCAGTGCCAGCGGCCCTTGCGCTTTGAGCTTTTCCGCCTTGGCGAGAAACTCGCCCGCGGTCATTTCGCCTGCCGCCATGAGCGGGGCCGGGAGCAGCAACGAAAACGCCACAGCGCCATAAAACAGCTTTTGAATCATACGCATATCCCCTCATGCCCAAAAAGCGCATCTATGCATAGATTTGCTTGCCGTCCGATGAACGGTATCACTTCACCATACGCGTAAATCAATCGCCAGAATCAGACTCCCTGCGGTTTGGGATCCTGGAACGGGCCTTTCTTGCGGCCGGTCTTGGGAATCGAGCTGCCCGTTTGCGGAATGTCGACGGCCGGGGTGCCGCCACTGTCCGCCCGGTCGAACTTGCCGTCTTTGAGCAACTGGTCGATCTCGGTCCCGCTCAGCGTTTCATATTCGAGCAAGGCATTGGCCAGCAGGTGCAGCTGGTCCTCGTGCGCCGACAATACTTCCTTGGCACGGTCATAGCCCGCATCGATGATCTTGCGGATTTCGCTATCGATTTTCTTCGACGTTTCGGCCGACATCATCGTGCGCTGCGTCTGGCTGCCCAGATAGCCGTCATGCTGTTCCTCATACATGATCGGACCCATTTCGTCGGACATGCCCCATTTGGTGACCATATCGCGGGCAAGACCGGTGGCGTACTGAATATCGCCGCTGGCGCCGCTCGACACTTTGTCATAGCCGAAAATCACTTCCTCGGCGACGCGGCCGCCCATCGATACCGCCAGGTTGGCGTACATCTTGTCGCGGTGATAGCTGTAACTGTCGCGTTCGGGCAGACGCATGACCATGCCCAATGCGCGGCCGCGCGGAATGATCGTCGCCTTGTGAATCGGATCGGACGCCGGTTCGTGCACGGCGATGATGGCGTGGCCGGCCTCGTGATAGGCGGTCATTTTCTTCTCGTCGTCGGTCATTACCATGGACTTGCGCTCGCTGCCCATCATGACCTTGTCCTTGGCCTCTTCGAACTCGCTCATCGCCACCAGCCGTTTGCTGCGGCGCGCGGCCAGAAGCGCGGCCTCGTTGACCAGATTGGCAAGATCCGCACCGGAGAAACCGGGCGTGCCACGCGCGATCGTGCGGGCATTGACGTCGGGCGCCAGCGGCACTTTTTTCATATGCACGGCGAGGATCTTTTCGCGGCCCTCGATATCGGGGATCGGCACTACGACCTGGCGGTCGAAGCGGCCGGGACGCAGCAAGGCCGGGTCAAGCACGTCGGGACGGTTGGTCGCGGCGATAATGATAATCCCTTCGTTGGCCTCGAAACCATCCATTTCGACCAGCAACTGGTTCAGTGTCTGTTCGCGCTCGTCGTTCGAATTGCCCATACCCGAGCCGCGATGGCGGCCGACCGCATCGATTTCGTCGATAAACACGATGCACGGCGCATTCTTCTTGGCCTGTTCGAACATGTCACGGACGCGGCTGGCACCGACACCGACGAACATTTCGACGAAATCGGATCCCGAAATGGTGAAGAAAGGCACACCCGCTTCCCCCGCGATCGCGCGGGCGAGCAGCGTTTTACCGGTACCGGGCGAACCGACCAGCAACGCGCCCTTGGGAATCTGTCCGCCCAGACGCGCGAATTTGGAAGGGTCTTTCAAAAACTCGACGATTTCCTGCAATTCCTCGCGCGCCTCATCGATGCCGGCCACGTCCTGGAACGTCACCTTGCCCTGTTTTTCGGTGAGCAGCTTGGCTTTCGATTTGCCGAAACCCATCGCACCACCAGCACCGCCCCCCTTTTGCACCTGTCGCAGCACGAAAAACGCGATGCCCAGAATCAGGATGAAAGGCAGCGCCTGAATCAACAGCATCGTCATCACGCCCATTTTTTCGGCCGGAACCGCGCTATATTCGACGCCTTCGGCTTCAAGCGTGTCGATCAGCTTGGGATCGTTGAATATCGTATTGGTGACAAAGATCTTGTCGTTATTGAGCGTGCCGGTAATGCGTTCAGGAGAAATATCGACCGACTTTACGTCGCCCGCAGCCAAACGCTCCTTGAAGCTGCTATAGCTGATTTCAGTCGCATTGCTGGCAGTGCCCGTGCTGTTGAACATCGATGCCACGACCAGCAGCGCAATGATGACGCCGGCCCAGATAAGCATATTTTTCATCCACGGATTTGGGCCGCCGGGTTCCTGTTCGTCATTCATAGCTGATTCTTTCCTGAGAATGTCATGCGGTCAAGATAAGCCATGAATCATGAATGACAATATAATGTGCCGCCCGATCGGAGAAAAAAGAGCAGTTTTGGCACATATAACCGGGTATTTTCGAACTATTTGCCGGTTCGCGGCGGAGCCGGACGAAAGGTCCAGCATTCCCCGCCTTCGCATATCACGTCGCCGATCATGGTTTTCCCGCCGTTTTGAAGCATATCAAGCGCCCGGGTCTGCGTGGTGCCGCGCGGGACGTGGCCGGGGCTGACGAGCTGTACACCGCGTAGCAACAGCCGGCGCAGAATTTCGCGCGGATAGCCGGTCTGGGCGAGTGTCGCTTCACCTTCTTCACATGTCAAATACACCTGCGCCTCGCGTGCAGCGATCCACTCTAGCGCCTCACCCGCCTCTGCCAGTGCGGATGCGGAACGGACCGCCGCCACGGGGTCCAGAATATCGCATTTCTCCAGTGCGGCGCGCACGCGCACACGCTCGAAATCGCTATCGCTATTGCTGGGATCGTGCACAAACGGAACATCCAAATCCGTGCAATAATCCACCAGATCGGCCTTGGTACAATCGAGCAGCGGGCGGATTACCGGTCCATTGCGGGCGCGTACGCCGCTCAGCCCGTCGAGCCCCGCACCGCGCGCCAGCCGCATCAACAGCGTTTCAAGCTGGTCGTCGGCATGGTGCGCGGTGGCGATCCAGGCGATATCATGGTCCTGCGCCCACTCTTTTAGCAGCTGGTAACGCACCGCGCGCGCCGCCGACTGGACGTTGCCACCGATCGGCTGGTCTGGCGTCAGGATATGATGGCCGATGCCCCGGCTTGCACAAAACCGTGCCACCATGTCGGCTTCCGCTGCGCTTTGCGGCCGCAATTGGTGATCCACCGTTGCCGCCAGCACGCGTTTCCCCCAGAATTCGTGGACCATTGCAAGCAGCGCCATGCTGTCGGGTCCGCCCGACACGGCAATGCCCAGACGCTGGCAGTCGGTTGCATCATCACTATGGGTCAGGGCGACCAGATTTTCTCGGAACCGCGTGCGCAGTTCTATTTGCAACTGGCGGCGCTCCGGCCAGACGCAATGTCCCGGGCCAGACGGCCCGACGCAATAGCAGGATAGGCTTCGGCCAGTTCGGCAAAAGCCGCGCACGCCTTGGTCTTTTCCTTAAGCTTCGTCATGGTCACGCCCAGGAAATACAGACTGTCGGGTGCGCGCTCCCCCTGCGGTTTTTCCTGATAATTGGCGAGCAGCGTGGCCGCCGCGAGATTAAGCTTGCCGCCGTCCATATAAGCCCGGCCCAGCAAGTTGCGGGCATGGCTGTTGCGCGCATGGCCGGGATATGTTTCGATTGTCTTTTTCAGCTGCTGCTGCGCTTCGGGATAGAGTTTGGATTCCCATAAACGAAAACCATATAGATATTCGTCGCCGCCCGCATCGCCGGTACTGGGCTTCACGATCGCAGCAACCTGCGCGACGCGGTTTTGCGCAGGGGGTTTGCCTGATGATATTGGAGCAGAAACGGTATCGGTTGCCTTATTGGCAGAAACCGCTGTATCCTGCGGCGTGGTGATCGGAACCACAGCCGCGGCATTTGCCTCCACTGCCGCCAGACGGGTTTCCATCTGGCCCAGCTTGAAGTTATTCTCCTCGATCTGTGCCGTCAGCCCCGCCAGCTGCGCCTCCAGCGCATCGACCCGGGCGAGCAGGTCGGACACCGCGCCGTTCGCGCTGCTGCCACGCGTCTGGGTGGCGGGTTGCTGCGCCTCGATCTCGGGTTCGAAAAACCTATCCGATCCGCCGGGGAAGACCTTGCGCTGTACCGCGCGCACTTCTGCCTCGAGTTTCTTGATGCGCAACTCCACGTCGGAATCCTGTGCCGCTACCGGGATCGCGGGCACCACTAGCATCGCCGCGGCAAGAATGGCCAGCGCGCGTTTCGCACCGGATAAGCGTCTTGTAAATATCACTTCATTGTCCTCCAGCCTTGGCGGCACGTATAGGATGCGGTGCATGAAGCCGCGATGAATCAGGTTCCGCTACCGGCTTCGTTTGCCGTTTCGGGTCCGGAGTTGCGCGCCAGCAACGCCGCTGCACTGACCGGCACATCCGCCACAGTCAGCGGGTCGGTGCTGAGCGGCGCGACTTCTTTTCCATTCACCGTCACGGCAAACGCGTCAGGCCGGCCGGTCAGGATGAGCGGGTTTTTCGCATCTGCAGGCACCGTGAAGCGTTCGCCGAGTTCCATCGAGCCTTCGAAATACCGTTCGCCTTCATCCTCGTAGAATCGCACCCAAATACCGTCTTCCTTGGCAATGAACACGACTTCGCCATTTGCAGCCGGGGCCGCGTCCTGCACCGGCACTGGGACCGGGGCAACGTCCCCACGTCCCACTTGACCGGTTGCGTCCGCAGCATCGCTTTGCGCATAAGTCGCTTCGGGCGCGGGATCCAGCACCAGTTTCCACACGGCATATCCGCCCACGACCAGCACCAGTCCGACCAGCGCCGCCATCCAGGCGAGCCGGGACGATGGTATCTTCGACGGATCGTCGATTTCATGGTGGGTCTGCCGCAGCGTCTGCGCATACGCGCTCATGCCATCATATTCCATTTCGTCTTTCAGGTCGCCCGCCATTTCGGTCTCGGAAAGATCAACCGCGCGGGCATAGGCTTTGACGAACCCGACCGCATAGGTGCGCCCGGGCAAGTTTTCGTAATTTCCGGCTTCGATGGATTGAAGGTGGCGCAGCGGTACGCGGGTCATGCTGGCGATATCCTCCAGCGTCTTGTTCTGCTCTTCGCGCTGAAGGCGTAGCCGTTCGCCCACGGTCAGCAACTCAAGCTCCCCCGTTACACCCGCCGGATCAGCGCTGTCGGTATTGTCACTCTCGCCCGCCTGCGATCCCATTTCCGTTTCTTTTTTTGCCACAAATTTCTCCACGAACCGGATGTATCATTATCTGGGATTTGACCCATGTTAACCCTAAAAACATCAACCTCCACAGCAAGTCAACGCAAATGCCAAAAAAAGTCACTAAAAATCATACGTTTTTAATTGATTGTCCCTGTTTTCGTTCGCGAATTGTCTTTGTCAGAAAATTTCCGTTTTCTGGTCCTTTACCCATAGCCGGAGCGCCGCGCGCACATCCGCAGGGGGGTCATTAAGGACCTGCTCCATCTTGCGCGCTGTCTTGCCATAATCCATCGAGCGAATCATCGCCTTGACCGGCCCCACCGCCGCCGGCGTGATCGACAGTCGCTCGATGCCCAGACCGATCAGCGCCATCGCCTCCAGCCGGCGGCCGCCCATTTCGCCGCACACGGCAAGGTCGACATCATAAGGCTGCGTATTTTTTACGATCCGGCGGATGAAGCGCAGGATCGAAGGGCTGAGCCAGTCATAGCGTTCCGCCAGTTTGGGATGCGCACGGTCGGCAGCGAACAGGAACTGCGTTAGATCGTTGGTTCCGATCGATAGAAAGTCGAGCCTGGGCGCGATCAGGTCGAGCACTTCGGCAAGCGCCGGCACTTCGAGCATGGTGCCGTACCGGATATGGAGCGGCAGATGTTTCCGGCGCTTTTTCAGATAGGCCAGCTGCTCTTCGAACACCGCTTTGGCCGCGTCGAATTCCCACGGTTCGGAAATCATCGGGAACATGACGTTAAGCGTGCGTCCGCCCGCCGCCTCGAGCAGCGCGCGCGCCTGCACCTTCAAAAGCCCGTCGCGTTCGAGCGCGACCCTCACCGCGCGCCACCCCATGGCCGGGTTTTCCTCGGCCACGCCGTCGTCGCGCATATAGGGCAGCGCCTTGTCGCCGCCAATATCGACGGTGCGGAATATCACCGGCTTGTCGCCCGCCGCTTCGAGCACGTCGCGGTAGAGGCGCAGCTGGCGTTCGCGCTGCGGCAGGGTGGCCGAAACCAGGAACTGAAATTCGGTTCGGAACAGGCCGATCCCGTCCGCGCCCGTCGTTTTGAGCGCCGCGATATCGTCACGCAGCCCGGCATTGATCATCAACGTCATGCGCTTGCCATCGCGCGTCACCGGTTCCTCGTCGCGCATTGCGGCATAGACGGCCTGCCGCGCCTTGCTCTGGTCCAATTTGCCTTCGAACGCCTCGATGACATTGGGATTGGGCCGGATCAGCAGCGCGTTTTCGATGCCGTCGAGCAACAGATGGTCGCCCTCGCGCACCATGTGCCGCACGCCGCGCATCCGCCCGATCACCGGGATACCGAGCGCACGCGCGACGATGATTACGTGCGCGGTCAGCGAACCTTCCTCCAGCACCACGCCTTTCAGCCGCCGCCGGTCATATTCGAGCAATTCGGCAGGTCCCATGTTGCGGGCGATCAGGATCGTGTCGTCGCGCAGGCCAAGCTGCGCCGCGGTGCCCAATTGCCCCGACACGATCCTGAGCAGACGGTTGGCGAGATCCTCCAGATCATGCATCCGGTCGGCCAGCAGCGGATCGGCGATCTGGCGCATGCGCATGCGCGTACGCTGCTGCACGCGTTCGATCGCGGCCTCTGCGGTCAGGCCGCTGTCGATCGCCTCGTTGATGCGCCGCGACCAGCCCTCGTCATACGCGAACATCTTGTAGGTTTCGAGCACCTCTTCATGTTCGCCGCCCACGCCGAAATCGGCCTGTGCCGCCATCCGGTCGATCTGCCCGCGCATCTTGTCGAACGCCGAATAAACGCGTTGGCGTTCGGCTTCGGTATCTTCCGCGACAACATGTTCTATCGTAATGCGCGGCTGGTGGAACACCGCCTTGCCGCTGCCCAGTCCCTTCACCAGCGTGAGCCCCTGCAGGCGTTCCGGCGCATTGCTCGTCGCACCGGCGCGCTGTTCGCTTTCGGTATCGACCAGCCCGGCATTGGCGATCAGTTCGGACAGCACCATCGCCACCGTCTGCAGCGCCTCGATCTCGACATCGTCATATTTGCGCGGGTCGGCATGCTGGACGCACACGACGCCCACGGCCTGTTCGCGCCGCACGATCGGTACGCCTGCAAAACTGTGGAATTTCTCTTCGCCGGTTTCGGGACGGTACTGGAAATCGGGATGCGCCGCCGCTTCGTCGAGGTTGAGCGTTTCGGTATTGGCGGCAATCATGCCGGTCAGACCCTCGCCCATTGCGAGCTTGGTCACATGCACCGCCGACTGGTTCAGCCCGCGCGTCGCAAACAGTTCAAGCACGCCATCACGCCGCAGATAAATCGAGCACACCTCGCTGTCCAGCGCGGTGCCGATAATTTCGACCACCTTGTCCAGCTTTTGCTGCGCCGACGATTTTGCCGCCATGACATCGTGCAGGCTGGTCAGAATATGGCGGGCGGCAAGGGCGGGGGCGGGCATGGGCAAGGTGATAGCAGATGTAAAAGCGCGGCGCTATCGGCATGGACGGGCCACCGTGAAAAATATGGTGGCCCATTCCCGGCAAACTCTTGCAGATTCTATCTGCGCCGGTACCCATCGGGATCGGTAATATCCACGACTTTCCAGAAGCTTGTGCGGAAATCCATGTGTGTCAGCGCAGGGAAGCCCGAAGCAATTCATCGAAGCGCATCACTCCCATCCAAACAGCCGCGACTGGAAATCGCAGATGTTTCACCTATGCTTGGTTCGCCGCCGGTCAGGCCGTAGCCAGCTCCTCTTTTATGCGCAGTTTCTGTTTCTTGAGCTTCGCCAGCAAGGTGGTGTCGGGGGCTGGCCGGCATTCTTCCGCATGGATTTTCTTTTCCAGCCCCTGGTGTTTTTCCTGAAGTGCGCTTGCATGGGCGTTGCTCATAAAACTGTCTCCTTTTTCGACTCACACCATGTGAGTCGTCATAGAAACATATAATTTCGGCTATGTCACATATCGCGCAAGCAAATTCACGACGAGTGCCTTCCTTTGTGCGGCAGGATGTAGCGGATATAACCGGCATGCCGGCGATTGACAGCGGCCGCCCGGCAGGCAATGACATGCCGATGAGCGCAGAACAGGAAAAGCAGCTGAATCTGCTCAAGGTCGAACATCGCGATCTCGACCAGGCAATCGCCGCGCTGCAAGGCAGCGGGAGCAGCGACGAACTGCAGATCGCGCGGCTCAAGAAACGCAAGCTGAAACTGCGCGACCGAATTGGCTATCTGGAGGACCAGATTACGCCCGACATCATCGCCTGACGCGTTTATGGCGCATTGCGCCGGGATGACGCGTCCCCGTATGATACAGGCCTTTTTTATAAACATATTTAAGCTCTGCACCCCTTTTCAACAAACGGGGGCTATGCCACATGATTTACCATGTCGATATCACATCTCCCCACGGATATTACGCCGCATCTGATAGAATCGCTCTATCTCGAATCGATGGTGCTGGCCGACGAGGCCCGCCATTATTTCGAGGAAGAGGCCAGGGCGCGCGAGACCGGCCTCACCTCGGCAGAGCGGGTCGAGATGTCGTGCGAAGGTTTGCGCCTGACCACGCGGCTGATGCATTCGATCGCCTGGCTGCTGAACCAAAAAGCTTATTTCGCAGGCGAGCTCAGCTATGTGCAGTTGCGCGCGCAGGGCCGCATGCTTGGCGACACCAGCCACAGCGATCCGGATGTCGCCGCGCGGTTGCCGGTCGAGGCGCAGGTGCTGATCCGCGGCAGCACCGATCTGTTTGCCCGCATCAAGCGGATCGAACTCAACATCCAGCAGGTCGATACGCAGCAGGGAACGGCTCGCGTCTCCGAGTCCGGTGTACACCGGTTGCAGCAGGATTTGCTCAGCGCATTGCGGCGGTAACTATCCGGGAGTAACGGTAGCGACGCGACGTGCGCGCACCGGCCGATCGTCAATAGCCGTCATCATAGGAAGTCGTGGTGGTCGTGGTGGTTTCGCCGTCAGCATTGATAACAATGGTGGTAACCTGCGGCTGCGGGTAATAATATTGCTGTTGTGGCGGGTAGTAATAGCCCCCCGATATGTATCCGCCCCCAGCTCGCTGCCCGTATCGCGGCGCGGTACGGCGGCCAACCGCCCCCCGCGAAGCATAGCGGGCACACAGGTCGCGGTCCTCCGCTTGATCGATAACTGCACCGGCAATGGCACCCACGCCGGCGCCGATCAGCGTGCCTTCGGTACGGCTGCCGCGTCCGGCGATCCGGTTGCCCGCGAGCCCGCCCAGCGCGCCGCCGATAATCGCGCCGCCCACGCCATTGTCGCGGCGGCAGCGTTCGTACGCGTCGGCACCGTACCGGCTATAGTCGCGCTCGATGGACCGCGTCCGGCGGCGTACATCGCCCTGACGCGGATTGTCGTAGCGCCGGTCGTCATAGCGGCTATCATCGTAATCGGCGCCGACATGGCGGCCCTGGCCGCGCGGGCCTATCGGTTCGTAATATCCCGACCCTTCATATGTGCCGGTCCACTGGCCGCGATAGGCCTGTCCGTTCTCGTCGACATAGGTGCCGTTCCATTGCCCCTGATAGACCTGCGCGTCATCGTCGGCATAAGTGCCTTCCCAGGTGCCGTCATAGCTGCCGCTGGAGCGTTCGTATGTTCCCGTGCGGTCGCCGCCATAGACGCGGTCGCCATAGGTGAGCACCGAACTGTCATAGGGTGTTCCCTGATAGGCGGCACGGTCCCAGTCGACACCCTGCACGCTATCATAGACATACCCGCGTCCGTCGGTCAGTACCGCATCGTCATAATAGCGCGACCAGCGAGTGCCCTGCTGCGGTGCGCGCAAATTGTACATGCGATAGTCAGTGACGTAAAATTCGCGATTATGCCAATAGGTCGGCAACACGAACCCGCGAAACGGGCGGCGATAGGCTGCATACCCGCCCGGCGCACGCAGCCCCGCCTGCCAGCTGCCCATCCTTATTTCGCTCTGGCGCGCGGCATAAATGCCGGTGTGAATCTGCGTCTGGGCCGCTGCACCTGCCGCCCCTGGCATGGAAACGGAATCGTTTGCAGCCTGCGCGGGGACCGCCGTTGCCAGTGCCCCTGCCAGCCCCATTGCCAGCGACAACCCGCCTGTCGCGCTTAAAGCCAAGATTTTCATAGAGTTGCTCCCTGATGGTATCGCGTTCGAAAAAGGTCGTTAACCAAGTACAAAAATATACAGTTAACAAACCCTTACCATCTTTATCCGCGCTGTTCCATGCAGGAGTCGCGCGTGGAGAACGAATTTGGATTACCGTCCCTTTTTGGGGCAGGTTGGGGGCAGTTTCAAATGGCGCCCGCAAGCTGGCTGGCGATTGCCTCCAGCCCGGCCCTGTCGTCGGCATCGAAACGTGCAGCGAGCGGGCTGTCGAGATCGATGACATGCGTCACTTGGCCGTCTTTAAGCACGGGCACGACCAGTTCGGAATTGGTGTCGCCGTCGCAGGCGATATGACCGGCAAAGGCATGCACATCATCGACCATCTGCGTCTCGCCCGTCCGCGCGGCGGCGCCGCACACGCCCTTGTCCAAGGCGATACGGATACAGGCGGGCTTGCCGACGAACGGACCAAGCACCAGCTCGCCGTCCACCATGCGGTAAAATCCGGCCCAGTTGAGATCGGGCAGGAACTGCCACAACAATGCCGCGACATTCGCCATATTGGCGACGCTGTCATTCTCGCCGTGGGTGACGGCGGTGATGGCGTCGAGCAGATCGGCATAGACTTGCGGTTTGGGCGCATCGGATACGGTTTTGAAATCGAACATGGAGATGATCTAGGGGCCGCTACGGCCTATTGCCAGAGGGAAACTCTCTCGCCGATTCCTAAAACTCGACCTTGCCGCGCGTTTTCTTGATGGCGCCGCGCGTCTTTTTGGCATCCAGCCTTTTTGCCTTGCCGACGCGGTTCACCCGCGTTTTGGCGCGGCGCGCCGGCGCGATATGCGCCTTTTCGACAATCGTCAGCATGCGCTTGCGCGCCGCATCGCGGTTGGCGTCCTGCGTGCGGTGGGTTTTGGCCTGGATCACCAGTTCGCCATCCTTGGTCAGTTTCGATCCCGCCGCCGTTTTCAGCCGCCGGTACACGTCGGGGGCAAGGCCGAGCGCGTAGATATTGACGCGCAGCTGCACCGCCGTCGCCACCTTGTTGACATTCTGTCCGCCCGGACCCGACGCGGTCACGAACCTTTCCTGCATCAAACCCTGTAACCGTACGAACATGCCCGGCGGCAGCGGAGAGGATTTCTTAGGCGAGGTCGAGGTCATCGGCGGAGAATCCGAGATTGCGGAACCGCGCGGGTACCGGCGCATAGGCCGCGATCGGCGGTTTGCCCTCGCGCCCGATTGTGATGGAATGGCTGTGCAGCATCAGCATCTGCAAGTCCTCGTCACGCTCCGCATCGTCGGACAAATAGACCGGATCGCCGACCAGCCCGTGGCCAAGGCCATAAAGCGCGTGCGCGCGGATCTGGTGCGTGCGCCCGGTTTCGGGCATGAATTCGATCAGCGTCCTGCCGCCCTGTTCGGCGATCCTGCGCCACGCAGTCCGCGCCGCCTTCCCCTGTTCATCGGCCACCATCCGCCAGCCCGTTTCGGCGGTGCTGTATTTGCCGAGCGGCAGTTCGATCATGCCGCTGTCTTCGGTGACCGTGCCATCCAGAATGCCGATATATTTCTTAGTCACCAGCCGGTCCTCAAATGCCTTGGCAAAGCGTTTTAGTGCTTTGGGATTGCGCGACAACAACAGGCAACCCGAGGTGTCCTGGTCGAGCCGGTGGACCGGGCGCGGCAGCCGCTTGAACCCGAACTTGAGCGCGTTCAGCCAGTCTTCCAGACACGGGCCGCCGCGCTTGGGCCGGTCGACCGCCAGCCCGGCGGGCTTGTCGATGACAATGGCTTCGCCGTCAATATAGGGCAGGTCGGCTTCGGTGGGCGGGGTGAGAATAAGCATTGCGCCGCCATGCCAGCAAGGGCGCGGCGGCGCAATGTCAAACGCATAGGCGCAATCCCGGCGAGGGGACAATCCGTGCAAGAACTTCCTACCGGGACGGTTCCCGATTACAATTATTCAGGCCGGATATTCTCGTTGACCTCTGGTGAGCGCCCGGCACGGGCGGGGACGCTGCGGGTCTCGGGCGGAGCAGTACGCTGTGTGGCACGAGGCGCGGGGGCGGTTTGCTGGATTCCAGCCGATGCGGGCGCGGTGCGGCGTGCGGGCGGTGTCGCTATGGCACCGCCCCGGCGGCCCGATCCAATATTGGCGGGATTGCCCCGGCGATCGCGCCGCGGTGTGCCGATAACAGCACCGCTCTGTCCGGCGCCATTGTCGATATAGCCCGCATCGCCGCGGCGATCGCGGCGATCACGCCTGCGCTCGCGGCGGTCCCGGCGGTCGTCACGGTTCCAGTCGCGCTGGTCGCGATAACGCCCGTCCCGATAGCCGTCGCCGCGGTGGTGGCCGCGATTGCGGGCGTACCAGTGGTAGCGTTGCTGTGCCCAATAGCGGCGGTGATGGTCCTGCCAGCGATAGCGCTGGCCGCCGCGATTATAGATAAATATGCCATAGCCGGGATAATAATAATCGTCATAATAGCCGCCGCCATAACCGATATTGGCATAGCCGCCGCGATAGTCGCAATCATAATAGGCATCGTAACTGCCATACCCATCGCAATATCCGCCACCATAGCCATCGCTATAGCCATAATCGTCATAATAGCCGGTGCCGCCGGTATAGGCGCAGGCGGAAAGACCGACCGCCGACAAGCTCACTAGAACGGTGCGAAAGGTGTGTGATAGGCGCATGATATGTTCCCCGATCAGGCCGAAAGGTGCGCGTTGACATACGGCGAATCGGCGGTTTTTGTTCGTTATGCCGTTGTTATAGCACGACGAGTTGAATTGCCGATGAACGCATTGGTAACCATGCTGAAATGGGACAGTTTGTCGGCAAAATGCTTGCTTACACGCGTGTAAGTTGGTATTCAGGCGATCGGCAAACCGGCGGTGCCGTTTTGGCATCCGCCCGCAAAAACCAAGAGGGATTTCCATGGCCACCGCCTATCTCGACACCGACGCCGGCAATCCGCACTGGACCCCGGTGCGCGATACCGATGCACTGATGCGGATCCCGGGCGAAAACGGCCTGCCGTTCGTGGGGGTCACGCTGCGCCAGCTGAAAGACCCGTATAAATTCGGCACCGAAATGTACGACAGATACGGACCGCTTTACCGCATCCACAGTTTCGGGCGGATGCAGGTCGGCCTGCTCGGGGCTGAAGCGAACGAGCTTGTCCTGTTCGACCGCGACAAGCTGTTTTCGAGCGAACAGGGCTGGGGGCCGATCATGAACCTGCTGTTTCCGCGCGGATTGATGATGATGGATTTCGATCACCACCGTACCGACCGCAAGGCGCTGTCGGTCGCGTTCAAGCCGGGACCGATGCGGCATTATGCCGAACAGCTGAACGAAGGCATTATGGCCCGCGTCAGCCAGTGGTCGGGCCGCGACCTGCTTTTCTATCCCGAGATCAAGAAACTCACGCTCGACCTCGCCGCCACGAGTTTCCTCGGCATCCCCTGGGGGCCCGAAGCGAACAAGATCAATACCGCATTTGTGGATATGGTACAGGCGACGGTGGGCGTGGTGCGCCGCCCGCTGCCCTTTACCAAAATGGGCCGCGGCGTCGCGGGCCGCAAATTCCTGGTCGACTATTTCACCCCGCTGGTGCGCCAGCGCCGCGAACAGCAGGGGCCCGACATGTTCAGCCAGTTCTGCCGCGCGACGCGCGAGGATGGCGAACTGCTGACCACCGGCGAAGTCGTCGATCATATGAATTTCCTGATGATGGCGGCGCACGACACGATTACCTCGTCAGCCACATCGCTTTTGCTCTTGCTCGCGCAAAACCCCGCATGGCAGGAAAAACTGCGCGCCGAATGTCTTGCGGTTTCAAAGCCGGGTGAGCCGATCGGCTATGACGCGCTCGCCAAGCTGGAGCTGACCGAATATGCGTTCAAGGAAGCTTTGCGCCTGATCCCGCCAGTGCCGTCGACCCCGCGCCGGGCGCTACGCGATTTCGAATTTGCCGGACATCATGTTCCCGCCGGAACCTCGGTTGGAATCAGCGCCGGGTTCACCCACCTGATGGAGGAGCACTGGCCCGACCCGCGCCGATTCGATCCGATGCGCTTTACCCCCGACAAGGTCCGCGAACGGCATAGATTTGCCTGGGTGCCGTTTGGCGGCGGCGCGCATATGTGCCTGGGCCTACATTTCGCCTATATGCAGATCAAGATCCTGATGCACCATATTCTCACGCAAAACCGGGTGGTGATCGATAAGGGCTATGATCCGGCGTGGCAGGTCTGGCCGATCCCGCAGCCCAAGGACGGGCTGAAAGTGCGGTTCGAAGCGCTTTAGGATAAGCCGCGCACGGGTCCGGCGGGAATCGCGGGCTGATATGCGCATGCCGGCGACGGTGCCGCATGGGCCGCGCTGTCAGATCGCAAACACCGTGCTGTCCGCATATTTGGGATCGGCAGCGTCATACACCGGTTCGACGCTGAACTTGTCCTGCGTCAGCACCATTCCCGTTAGTCCGTCGACCTTGTAACAGCCCAGCTTGCGCTCGCGCGGAGGCCGTCCGGCACGTTCGATCACCACGGCGTCGATGTACAGCTCGCCGTGCCGCGTGTAGAGGATGTGCGGCGCCATTTTCACCGCATCGCGGTTGTAGCTGACATGGATGCATTTCTTGAGCGCGATGGCTTCGAGGAGGAGTTTGTCTTTGCCCATGGTCATGATATGACAAGAATAACGCTACGGCGCAACCATTTTTGTGCAGTGCAGCATAATCAGTGGCTTGAAAATTACCGGCATTTTGCGCCAGCCCGCTGCCGGGCGCAATGCGTCACAACCAGCGCGGGGATGTAAATATAATCGCCTGACCGCCACAATTGCGCAGGGCCGGGTGCGATCACCCGCTATTGCGCAGCGCGGTGGCGATCGCGTTGATCGACAGCTGGATACCTTCGGAGATGCGTTCGTCGCTTTCGCCGCCGCGGTGGCGCTTTATGAGCTCGATCTGCAACAGGTTGAGCGGTTCGATATAGGGCAGCCGCAGCCGGATCGAGTTTTCCAGCGCCGGGTTCTTATCGAGCAGATGCGCCTGCCCGGTTGCGTCCAGCAGGCCCTCATGCGCCATGTTCCAGCCGTCGCGGATGCGTCCGAATATGGTTTCGCGCGCGGCCTTGTCCGCCACCAGTTCGCTGTAATGCGCGGCGATGGTCATGTCGGATTTGGCCAGCACCATTTCCATATTGGCAAGTGTCGCGGCGAAAAACGGCCAACCCGCGGCCATGTCTTTCAGCAATTGCTTGTCCTCGAAACCATCGAGTGCCTGCCCCACGCCATACCAGCCGGGCAGCATCACGCGCGCCTGCGCCCAGCTGAACACCCACGGGATCGCACGCAGGTCTTCAATCGCCATGCTTTTCTTGCGGCTCGACGGACGCGAGCCGATTTTCAGTGTGGCTATTTCGGCAATTGGCGTCATCTGCCGAAAGAAATCGTTGAACCCCTCGGTCTCGTACACCAGCCCGCGATAGGCGGCGAATGCAGTCGCCGACAATTTCGTCATCGCGGCGGAAAAATGCTTCTTATCGGTATCATCCAGCGTGTCGGGCGTGAGCGATGCGAGCAAGACCGCCGACATCATCGCCTCCAGATTGGTCGCGGCGACTTCCGCCGTGCCGTATTTGGCGGCGATCACTTCGCCCTGTTCGGTGATCCGGATTCGGCCGTGGATGGTGCCGGGGGGCTGCGCCTGGATCGCCTGGAATGCCGAGCCGCCGCCGCGCCCGACGGCGCCGCCGCGGCCGTGGAACAGCTGCATCG
>JBGTHQ010000010.1:0-75091 GCA_041746135.1 Sphingomonadaceae bacterium
TGCCGGTCAGACCACCGGCAAATATCACCGCATGGCCGCGATCATATTTATGCCCGTCTTCTTGCGGACGGGGGAAGGCATGTTGCCACAGTTCGGGCGCATTGATGGCCAGATCGATATCTTTATCTGTGCTCATAGCACCTCGTCCTCGTCCAGCATGACATCGCTGAGCAGGCTGTCGGTAATCGAACCGACGCGTTCCTCCACCGTATCGAAACTGCGCACCTCGGCGATATGCAGCAGCGCGTCGCCCTGATTCACCACCGGCAGCTGGCTGTGTCCGATCACCATGCCGTCGATCGGCGTGGTGACGCTATGCGGGTCTGCGCCCAGCACGTCGCTGACGATCGCGACCGTGTCGCCGGCATGCACGCGCGATCCCGATTCGGCCAGCATCCGCGTGATCCCGCCGCGCGGCGCGCGCAGCCAGGTCGACCGGGTCGAACGGGCGGGCAGGGCAGGGACCTTGTCGATCCGCTTGATAGAAATCATGCCCATATGCCGCATCACCCGCAATATGCCCGAAACCCCGAAACGGACTGCAACTTCGTCAAAACGCAAAGCCTCGCCCGCCTCGAGCAACAGCATGTCCACGCCTTCCGATTTGGCAATGTCGCGCATCGACCCGGGCCGCAACGGGGATTCGATGATCGCGGGCGCACCGAATGCCATCGCCAGATCGAGCAGATGCGGGTTGTCGGCGGCGATGCGGATCTGCGGCAGGTTATAGCGGTGCTGCGCGGCGGAATGAATGTCGATGCCCAGGGTGCAGCGCGCGATAATCTTTTTCTGGAAAATATAGGCGAGCTGCGACGCCAGCGATCCGTTGGGACTGCCCGGAAACGAGCGGTTGAGGTCGCGGCGGTCGGGCAGGTAGCGGCTGTGCGCGGTAAAACCAAAGATATTGACGACGGGCACGAAAATGACTGTACCGGCCAGCCGTTTTACGTTGATTTTGGGCAACACACGGCGGATGATTTCGGTACCGATAATCTCGTCGCCGTGGATCGCGGCGCTGACGAATATGACCGGACCCTGTCGCCGCCCGTGCATGACCCGTAAATTCATCGATACCGGCGTGCCCGAGGAGAGTTCGCTGATCGGCATGGAGATGTCCGCGCTGGTACCCGGCCGGATGGCCTGATCGGCAATGATGAAATCGTCGGTCTGGGGCAGCGGCGATATAATGGGTATGGGCGTTTCTTCATGCACGGGCGAATCGCCGAAACGGGGGGGGTCATTGGTGATCATCCGTTACAGCGTTCCACATCGGGCGCCGCATGGCAATCGAACAGCGGCTGAAAAACGCGAAAGCATGGGTTTTTTAACAAGACTGCCTCTTGAAAAAACCGTGAAGAAAGCCATTTGGTAACTATACAGAAAACTGCGCCGCATTCGGTGCCCGTTTATTTGATGCAACGCACCATTTTGGGTGTTGACTCGCAACCGGAATCGACTTAGGCGCAGGCTTCATTACAGAAACGGCAATCACTGTCACCGCAAATATTGCGTTCGATGGCGTTTTGCCTTTTTGTGTGTTTAGCGTTGAGATGGGCCGGAAACATCGTTTCCACATGGTCTCGTGGAGCAGGAGAAAAATCAAGTGGCTCGTATTGCCGGGGTGAACATCCCCACCAACAAGCGTGTTATTATCGCGCTGACCTATATTCATGGTATCGGTCGTACCAAGGCTGTCGAAATTGCCGACAAGCTGAACATCGATCATAGTCGCCGTGTTCAGGATCTTAGCGATGCTGAAGTGCTGCAAATTCGTGAAACCATTGATGCCGATCACACCGTCGAGGGTGATCTTCGCCGCGAGAACGCGATGAACATCAAGCGTCTTTTGGACCTGGCCTGCTATCGCGGTCTGCGTCACCGTAAAGGCCTGCCGGTTCGCGGACAACGCACCCACACCAATGCACGCACCCGCAAGGGCAAGGCGAAACCGATTGCAGGCAAAAAGAAATAAACGGCTCGCCGGGCTTCCTGTCCGGCAGCATGTTTATTCGTTTCCGCAATGTAAGAATTAAAGTCAGGAAGTCGATAATATGGCACGCGAACCGCAGCGTATCCGCAAAAAGGCACGCAAAAACATATCCTCTGGCGTAGCGCACGTTAACGCCAGTTTCAACAACACCATGGTGACCATCACCGATGCGCAGGGCAATACGATCAGCTGGTCGTCGGCTGGCATGATGGGGTTTAAGGGTTCACGCAAATCCACGCCGTACGCGGCGCAGATGACCGCCGAAGACGCGGGCCGCAAGGCTCAGGAACACGGCATGCGCACATTGGAAGTCGAAGTCAAAGGCCCCGGTTCCGGCCGCGAGTCCGCGCTTCGCGCGCTCCAGTCGGTGGGTCTTACGATCACCTCGATCCGCGACGTGACCTCCATTCCGCATAATGGTGTCCGCCCTTCAAAACGTCGCCGGGTATAACTATCTAGCGCGTTATCCGGGTGGCGCATGCTGCCCAATTCTTTATCCGGCCGGAATTCATTGCGATTGGCGCAATGTGAAATTCCCGCCATATCATTAGGGGAAGTCCATGACTGTCAATATCAAGAACTGGCAGGAATTGAAAAAGCCACACGGCCTGGAAATGAAGGCTGGCGGCGATCCCAAGCGCAAAGCAACATTTTTGGCCGAGCCACTGGAACGTGGTTTCGGCCTTACGCTTGGCAATGCCCTGCGCCGGGTTCTGCTGTCATCCTTGCAGGGTGCGGCGATCACGTCGATCAAGATCGAAAACGTGCTGCACGAATTCTCGTCGCTGGCCGGCGTTCGCGAAGATGTCACCGACATCGTGCTGAACGTGAAGCAGATTTCGCTGTCAATGGAAGGCGAGGGCCCGAAACGGCTGCAGCTGTCCGCGACCGGTCCTGCCGAAGTCAAGGCGGGCGATATTGCCGTGTCCGGCGACATCTCCATTCTGAACCCCAATCTCGTCATCTGTCACCTCGACGAAGGCGCGACGCTCAACATGGAACTCACTGCCGACACCGGCAAGGGGTATGTGCCGGCTGTCGCCAACCGTCCGATAGATGCGCCGATCGGCCTGATCCCCGTGGATTCGCTGTACTCGCCGATCGCGCAGGTATCGTACAAGGTCGACAAGACCCGCGTGGGGCAGGAGCTGGATTACGACAAGCTGGCGCTGACACTCGAAACCGATGGCACGGTCACGCCCGAGGACGCGATCGCTTATGCGGCGCGCATCCTTCAGGATCAGCTGCAGCTGTTCGTGCATTTCGAAGAGTCGCTGGCCGCCGCCAACCAGGCAGGCCAGGCCGCGCAGAGCCAGGAAGAAAGCGACGCCAACCAGCTCAATCGCTATCTTCTCAAGAAAGTCGACGAGCTCGAGCTTTCGGTCCGTTCCGCCAACTGTCTCAAGACCGACAACATCATCTATATCGGCGACCTGGTCCAGAAGACCGAAGCCGAGATGTTGCGTACGCCGAATTTCGGCCGCAAGTCGCTCAACGAGATCAAGGAAGTCTTGTCCAGCATGGGGCTGCGCCTCGGCATGGACATTCCCGGCTGGCCGCCCGAAAATATCGAGGAAATGGCCAAGAAGCTCGAACAAGAACTGCTGGGCTAAACCGATTGGCCATCTTCGCCCGTGCGGAGGTGGCCCAAAAGGGACAGGGGCTGACCCTCAAATCAGCCTGAACTGGGGTACCTCATACGGCCCTTTTACGAACGAAAAGGAAATACCATGCGTCACAGAATGAAGGGCCGCCGGATGCAGCGGACCAGCTCGCACCGTCAGGCTCTGATGAAGAACATGATGGCCGCGCTGATCAAGCACGAGCAGATCAAGACCACGCTTCCCAAGGCAAAGGAACTGCGCCCGCACATCGAAAAAATGATCACGCTGGCAAAGAAGGGTGGCCTTTCCAATCGCCGCCTCGCCATGGCGCGGCTGATGGACGAGACGCAGCTGAAGAAACTGTTCGACACGCTGGCCGAACGCTATTCGGACCGGAACGGCGGCTATACCCGCATCATCAAGGCGGGCATCCGCGCCTCCGACGCTGCGCCGATGGCGATCATCGAACTGGTCGACCGCGACGAGGACGCCAAGGGCCAGGACAGCGGTCCGGTTCAGAATTTCAACGAAGACGAGATGGCCGACGCGTAAGCACGGCACTATCGGATAATCACACGAACGGCGGTCCTGCAAGGGTCCGCCGTTTTTGGTTTGCGCGCCGGAACCGGCCCGGCTTTGCCGTGTCGTAAATACGCCCCCGCCGGCGCGACGTCCCGATTTGGAACGATGCGCCGCTTGCGCCTGAATATTATGATTTCAAACTTCCTTAATCCAGATTAAGGAAGATCAGCCTTGTCTATAGGTAGGCAGCGCACCTAATTGGGGGGAAATTTCATGATCAATTATCACAAATACATATTGGCAGCTACATTGGCACTTGCGTCGGTATCTGCACCGGTAATGGCGGAAACCGTATTTATCGGCAATCCGACCGGCGGTTCAAACAGCTTCCCGTTTGGTGGGGGTGCTGGAGCCAATACGCGCTATCAGCAGGTATATAATCAAAACAGCTTCGCGGGAATATTCTCGATCACAGGGATCCAGTTTCGCCGCAACAGTGGTACAACGCTCAATTCGGGTATCTATGACCTGAACCTGTCGACGACAGCCAAATCGGTCAACGGCCTGTCGAATATATTCGACGACAACCGCGGAGCCGATAACGCACTGTTGTTCAGCGGCACGTTACTGCCCAATTTCGATGGTACGCTGCTGACCTTCAATCTGACCAATGCATTTTCCTTTGATCCCGGCGCGGGCAATCTGCTTGTCGATTTTTCCTATGCCGGTCCTACCGATGGCAACAGCTTTTTCGACGCCAATAACGGCGATGCGAACGGTTTGTTCAGCCGGGCGCATGATTTCGGCTCGACCTTCAATGACTGGGGATTGCAGACGACATTTGTAGGTACGTTTGCGGCCGCCGTTCCCGAACCGGCCACATGGATGATGCTGATCCTGGGCTTTGGCCTGATCGGCGGCGCGATCCGGCGCAGCCCGGCACAGGTCAGAGTACGCTTTGCCTGATTGAAACGGTTTTGCATTTTATGGCCCCGCCCAGATGCATGTCGGGGCGGGGTTTTTTATTGTCTATTCGATGTTGCGAAACCCGTTCAGGCTGGTAGTCTTGCGGCAGACACATGTTTGCACTGACCCATGTTTGCACTGAAAGGCCACACCCATGCGCACCGCCACACTCGCTCTTCTGCTTGGAACCATATCGATGACAGCCACCTTGCCCGCCCTTGCCGCCGCTCAGGATAAGGCGGCATCGCTGCCGCAGGCCTCGGAGCCGCTCGACTATCCGCAGACCGAGACGGTCGATCAGGTCGATCCGCAATTTGGTGTCGATGTCGCCGATCCGTATCGCTGGCTGGAGGACGACGTGCGCGTCAATCCCAAAGTCGCCGCCTGGGTCAAGGCGGAAAATGCCGTGACCGATGCCTATCTTGATAGCTTGCCGGGCCGCGACGCGCTGGCGGCCAAGATGAAGACGCTGTTCGATTACGAGCGGTTCGGTCTGCCGGTCGGCAAGAATGGCAAATATTTCTATACGCGCAATGACGGGTTGCAGAACCAGTCGGTACTGTATGTGCGCGACGGGCTGGATGGCGAGGGCCGCGTCCTGATCGATCCCAATTTGTGGGCCAAGGATGGCGCGACCGCGCTCGACGCGTGGGTGCCGTCGGACGACGGGTCGAAACTGCTTTATGCCGTGCAGGATGGCGGTTCCGACTGGCGCACCGTCAGGATCCTCGATGTCGCCACCGGCGAGGTGATGGACGACACGATCGAATGGATGAAATTTTCCGGGCTCAGCTGGATCGGCGACGATGCGTTTGTCTATTCGCGCTTCCCGAAACCCGAAGGCGGCGCAGAATTCCAGTCGCTCAATAAAAATCACGCCATTTATTATCACAAGCTGGGCACGCCGCAATCGGCCGACCGGCTGATCTATGCGACACCCGGCCAGCCCGAACTCAACAACACGGCGCAGGTGACATCGGACGACCGATGGGCAGTGCTGACATCCTCATCGGGGACCGATGCCAAATATGAAGTATCGGTGATCGATCTGACCGCAGGGGAGTGGACCCCGCGCAAGATTGTGACGGGTTTCGAAAACGATTGGCAACTGGTCGATTCGGTGGATGGCCATCTCTATTTCGTGACCAACAAGGATGCGCCCCGGTTGCGCGTCGTGCGTTTCCATACCAATGACTTGTCGGCACCGCCCGAACAAGTGGTGGCGCAGGACGATGCCACGCTCGCCGGAGCCTCGATTGTCGGGGACAAGCTGATCGTCAGCTATCTGAAAGACGCGAAATCGGTGGTCCGCATGCTGACGCTCGATGGCGATCCGGTCCGCGACCTCGCGCTGGACGGCATCGGCACGGCGGGCGGTTTCAACGGCAAGCCGGGCGACAGCGAGACATTCTATGCGTTCAGCAGCTTTACGCAGCCAGCGGCCATCTATCGGCTCGATACCGATACCGGCGAAAGCAGCGTGTTTGCCAAGCCGCAACTGTCGTTCGATCCGGCCAATTACGAAACGCGCCAGGTTTTCTATGCGTCCAAGGATGGCACCAAGATCCCGATGTTCATCGTCCATAAAAAGGGTCTCGACCTGACCGGCGGTGCACCGACATTGCTCTATGGCTATGGCGGTTTCGACATTTCGCTGACCCCCGGCTATTCGCCGACCCGCATGGCGTGGATCGATTCGGGCGGCGTCTATGTGCAGGCCAACCTGCGCGGCGGCGGCGAATATGGCAAGGCATGGCATGATGCCGGACGGTTGCAGAACAAGCAGAATGTGTTCGACGATTTCGCGGCGGCGGCCGAATATCTGATTGCCGAGGGGATCAGCACCAAGGGCAAGATCGCGATCGAGGGGCGGTCGAACGGCGGCCTGCTGGTCGGCGCGACGGTGAACCAGCGGCCCGACCTGTTCGCGGCGGGTCATGCTGCGGTCGGGGTGATGGACATGCTGCGTTTCGACCGGTTCACCGCCGGGCGCTATTGGGTCGACGATTATGGTTATCCCGATAAAGAGCAGGATTTCAAAACGCTGCTGTCCTATTCGCCCTATCACAATATCAAAAGCGGCGTGGATTATCCCGCGGTGATCGTGTCGACTGCCGATACCGACGACCGCGTGGTGCCGGGACACAGCTTCAAATATACCGCAGCATTGCAGGCCGCCAATACCGGCGACAAGCCCAAGATTATCCGCATCGAAACGCGCGCGGGTCATGGCAGCGGCAAGCCCACCGACAAGATAATCGAGGAATATAGCGATATCTATGCCTTCCTTGCCTATTGGACCGGGCTGAAAATCGAAGGCCAGGCGGGCGGCGCAACGGACGCGGGAAATTAAGTCCGCGCGGTAAAGCGCAGCAACCCGTCAGATAATTCTTTCCTACATCGCCGCGCCGGTGATAGCCTGCGCGGGTCAGGGGTGTACCGCATGTACGCAAAACCGGTCGCGAAAAAACGCGTGAAAAAGGGTAATGTGACAATTTTGCGATTAATCATGCTTGTAACCCACGAGAAAACAAAGATGAAAACAGGAATTGCAAAATTGTCGCCAAAGTCGCTTTTGACATTTTTGCCGACAATGTGTTCATAAAAATGCGTAGTTACATGAATAATTGCTGTCATTGGGGTTCAGTGCTCGGTCAACACGGGGGTGATATAGCAATATAGTGAGCTCGGAAATCGTTCTGGGCAGCAAATGAAAGGACAAGCGTTATGACCCAGTTACAAAAAGCACTGATCGGAACCGCTGCCGCTGCTGCGATGGCCGTTTCCGCAACTCCGGCGCTCGCCAATGACCGCTATGACAACCGCGACAATGACGGGATCAGCGTCGGTGACGTTCTCACCGGCGCGCTGATACTCGGCGGGATCGCCGCCATCGCGACGTCCGGCAGCCGCAATAATCGCTATGACCGCGGCAACCGGTATGATGACCGCTATAATCGCGGCGACCGATATGACTATAATCGCGCCGGTTACCGCAATGTGCGGCAAATCGATCCCCGCAGCGCAGTCGATCAATGCGTGCGCGCGGCCGAGCGCCAGGCCGCCCATCATGGCTATGCCAATGTCACGCGCGTGCGCGATATCGATCGCACCCGTTATGGCTACCGCGTGCGCGGCAATATTCAAATCGCCAGTCGCGGCTATAACGATCGCGGTCGGTTTACCTGCCTGACCGATGGTCGTGGCCGCCCGCAGATCAGCTATCGCGGGATTTGACAAACCTGTGTCCCGCGCGCGACAGAGATGATATGACCGGACGGTTCAGCCTTGCGAAAGGCTGGACCGTTGATAATGCGCACGCAGTTTTCTCGCGAAATTCAGCGATATCGAAACAGGAAATGCCCATGCCCAGATTGCATAGAATTGCCGGTACCGCCACGTTGCTGGCTCTGTCATTTTCCGCGTTTGCGCCGTCCGCGTTCGCGGCATCGGGTGCGCAGCGGGCCGATATCGCTATCACCGCCCCCGCACCCGGTGGCGTCAAAGCCCGGTTGTGGGACAAAGATGAGGAAACGGCCCAGCGCGACCGCTATCGCCGGTACCGCGATTATCGACACTATCGCGATCGCACCGATGTGGGCGATGTCATCGCCGGGGTGTTGATCCTGGGCGGGATCGCGGCGGTCATCGACGCTGCCAGCAACAGCGAACGCCGCGACCGCGGCGATCGTTACGAGCGCAACAGCCCGCCGCGTTATCCCGAGCAGCGCTATAACGACTCGGACGAAATCAACGCCGCCGCCGATCGCTGCGCCTATGCCGCCGAACAGCGTGCGGGCGGAGATGCGCGGGTCGAGACGATTTCCAGCGTGGTCCGCGACGGCAATGGCTGGCGTGTCGAAGGCATGGTGGCCAATTACGGCGGCGGCGAAAATTTCCAGTGCGGCGTCACCAATGGCCGGGTCGATTATATCCAGTTGAGCGGCCCCGATTATTTCGGCAATTATTGATAGGCGGAGAAACTAAAAATTCGTGCCCGGTCGCATAGCACTTTTTCTTTTGCGGCCTTGCTTCGTCACTTTCGTTTTGCGGCGGCGGAAAAGCAGGACGATACCGATCACCACGCTGATCGCGGATATGGCCGAAAAGATGATCAATATCGGATGGTTGATATCCTCGCGGGTTTGCAGGTCCATGATGTGCAAGCCCCACATGAAATCGAAAACGCGCCATGTGCCGGTGCGCAGCGCGAGTATCTCGCCGGTATCGGCATCGACATAGATATGCGTGTTGTCGCTGAAATCGGCTTGCCATGCGGGTCTGCCGCGGCGCAGTTCCAGCGGGTTTGCATCCGCAGCGAACAGTTTCATGCCCGTGAGTTTGGCCGCGCCGGTATAGGTAGCGCGCACGATCGCGGAGGCTTCGACCCCGCCCAGCGGCGGCAGCAATTTACCGGTCAGCGCATCGGCGCGTTTTCTGTCGCCGCCCGTGAATTCCACGATCCATCGCGGACCTGCGGTCTGTTGCACCAGGTTGAGCGACTGGACCGCACGCCCGGTCAGCGCTGGCGCCACAGGTACGAACGCTTCGAGCTGCGGCGGGTCCGCGCGAAGATGCGCACCGCGCACCGTCTCGATCGGCTGCGACACCATGAACAGGCCGCTGACGGTCCATAACAATAACGGGATGCCGATCAACCATCCGATCCAGATGTGAATTTTGGCCGTAACCATGAAAAAGCGTCTGGTCTTCATGCTGCCCCCCGGTAACTGGGTAAACGCAATTGATAAAGAATGGCAAGCGCACGCAAACCGAAACCGGCGATCGCCGCCACCAGCGCGGATATCGCAACGGGTAGGATCGTGAATTGCAGGCCAACGAATAAAGCCGCCGCGAGCGCGGCAGCGGTCACGTATAATTCCGGACGTAACAATATCGAGGGCTCTCCGGCCAGCACATCGCGGATTATGCCGCCCGCGCAGGCGGTGATGATGCCCATCATCGCGGCAGGGACGGGCGGGACGCCATATTCCAGCGACTTGGCCGCACCGAACACCGCATAGGCGGCCAAGCCCGCCGCATCGAGCCAGTCGAGCGCGCTCTCGCGCCACCATTTCTGCGGAGTGATCCACACCGCCAGCACGACCGCGAAAATGACGATCGGCACCATCGCATCCTGTATCCAGAATACCGGCGCATCGATCAGCAGATCCCGGATCGTACCGCCACCGACACCGGTGATCAGCGCGAAAAACGCGAAGGTCACCAGCGTCTGTCCCTTGCGCGCGGCGGCAAGCGCGCCCGACGCCGCGAACACGGCAATGCCGAACAGGTCCAGTGTGTTGAGCATCGGACCGATAATGATCTCGGGTACGGGGAGCGCGAATGTCATAGTGTATCCGCCTCGATCCGCGGCCAGAACTTAATAATCAGATATGGATCGGCTTACCGGTCACCGCCATCGCCGCTTCCTTGATCGCCTCGCTATGCGTTGGATGCGCGTGGCAGGTATAGGCGATATCTTCCGACGTCGCGCCGAATTCCATGGCCTGCGTGACTTGCGCTATCAGGGTCCCTGCCAGAGAGGAAATAATATGCACGCCCAGTACGCGGTCGGTTTCGGCGTCGCTCAAAATCTTGACGAAGCCTTCGGTATCGCGGTTGGTCTTGGCGCGGCTATTGCCGGCAAAGGGGAATTTTCCCTTGTTATATTTGACGCCGGCTTCTTTCAGTTCTTCCTCGGTCTTGCCGATATTGGCGATTTCGGGATGGGTATAGACGACGCCGGGGATCAGTTTGTGATTGACGATGCCCGTCTGTCCGGCGATATTTTCCGCGACGGCAATGCCTTCGTCTTCGGCACGGTGGGCCAGCATCAGGCCCGGCGTGACATCGCCGATGGCATAAATGCTGTCGACTTTGGTTGAAAAGTCGTGATCGACCTCGACCTGGCCGCGTTCGTTGGTGGCAAGCCCCACGTTGTCGAGTGCAAGACCATCGGTATTGGCTTTGCGGCCGATGCATACGAGCACCACGTCGGCTTCAAGGGTCTCGCTGTCGCCGCCCGCAGCCGGTTCCATCGTAACGGCGGCTTTCTTGCCCTTGACCGTAACGCCGGTGACTTTGGTCGAAGTCCTGATATCGAAACCCTGTTTTTTGAAGATGCGTGCGCTTTCCTTGCGAACTTCGCCGTCCATGCCAGGCAGAATCTGGTCGAGATATTCGACCACCGTGACTTTCGCGCCCAAACGGCGCCAGACCGAGCCCAGCTCGAGCCCGATAACGCCGCCACCGATCAGCACCAGATGATCCGGAACTTTGGGCAGTTCCAGCGCGCCGGTCGAATCGACTACGATATGCTTGGAGTTATCGACCTCGACGCCGGGCAGAGGCATGACCGAAGACCCGGTCGCGATAACGATATTCTTTGCTGATACGGTCTTGTCGCCAACTTTGACGTGATGCGCGTCTTCGAACGCGGCATGACCTTTCAGCCAATCGACTTTGTTCTTCTTGAACAGAAACGCGATGCCGCCCGTCAGTTCATCGACGGCTTTGGATTTTTCCGCATGCATCTGGTCCAGATTGAGTTCTGTGCCGGTCAGTTTTATGCCGAATTTCTCAAGCGCCCCGCTATGTGCCTCTTCGTATAACTCGGATGCGTGCAGCATGGCTTTGGATGGGATACACCCGACATTGAGACAGGTACCGCCCAGCGTTTCACGGCTTTCCGCGCACGCGGTCTTGAGACCCAATTGCGCCGCACGGATCGCGGCGACATAGCCGCCAGGCCCGGAGCCAATTACCAGAACGTCATAGTCAAAATTATCGGTCATACATCACCTAATATAGCGGGGCTTCATCCCTTAGAAATTTACAAATCGATCAATATCCGTGTGGGATCCTCGATCGCTTCCTTGATGCGCACGAGGAACGTCACGGCTTCGCGGCCGTCGACCAGACGGTGGTCATAGCTGAGCGCCATGTACATCATCGGACGCGCCGCGATTGATCCGTCGGGCATGACCATCGCGCGCTGCTCGATGCGGTGAAGGCCGAGTACCGCCGATTGCGGCGGGTTGATGATTGGCGTCGACATGAGAGAGCCGAACACCCCGCCATTGGAAATGGTGAAAGTTCCGCCCTTCATCTCGTCCATCTTCAGGCTGCCGTCCTTGGCACGGCGGCCGAAATCGCCGATGGTATTCTCGATATCGGCAAAACTCATCTTCTCGGCATTGCGCACCACCGGTACGACCAGCCCATTGGGCGCACTGACCGCGACAGAGATGTCGACATAATCGTGGTATACGATCTCGTCGCCATCGATCTGCCCGTTGACCGACGGCACGTCTTTCAGCGCCAGACAGGCGGCTTTTGCGAAAAAGCCCATAAAGCCCAGACGGACGCTATGTTTCTTTTCGAACAGGTCTTTATATTTGGTGCGAGCCTCGATCACGGCGGTCATGTCGACATCGTTGAATGTGGTGAGTAGTGCCGCAGTATCCTGCGCGGATTTGAGGCGTTTGGCAATGGTCTGGCGCAGGCGCGTCATGCGCACGCGTTCCTCGCCGCGATCGTTACCCGCCGAAACGGCAGGTGCGGAGGGGCTGGCGGTGTCGGCCTTAGTCGCAGCGTTGGCCGACTTGGGGTTTTTTGCCGCTTCCAGCACATCTTCCTTGGTCAGGCGTCCGTCGCGGCCCGTGCCCTTGATGCTGCTGGGGTCGAGCCCGTGTTCCAGCACGAGGCGGCGCACTGAAGGCGACAGAGTTACCGGCGCATCGTTGGCGTCCGGCTTGTCTTCGAGCTTGGTCTTGACGCCGTCATTATCGGTCTCGGTCGCGTGCTTGCCGCCATAATCCGCACCCGAACTCGCCTGTTCAGAGTCAGCGGCTTTCGCCTTGCTGTCTCCCGGCGATGGGGCCGCAGACTTGCCGTCGCCAGCTTCGATCGTGGTGATCAGCGCACCGACCTCGACATTATCGCCTTCGGATACTTTATGCTCGCCCATCACGCCCGCGACGGGCGCGGGGACTTCCACCGCTACCTTGTCGGTTTCCAGGCTGACGATCGGCTCGTCGGCTTCCACGGCATCGCCGGGTTGCTTGAGCCATTCGCCGACAGTGGCTTCGGTGATGGATTCGCCCAATGTGGGTACTTTGACTTCGGTAGCCATAATATGGTTAGCCCTTTCTCTGGCGGCGGATTTCTGTGCGGACGCTGTGGCCCAGTGCATCGGCGACAAGAGCGCCCTGTTCGGATTTGTGACGGCTGGCAAGTCCGGTCGCCGGGGAAGCGGCCGCCGCCCGTCCGGCATAGCGTGGACGTTGCGGTGCTAAGGCTGCGTCTTTCAGGCATTGTTCGATATAAGGTTCGACGAACGACCAGGCGCCATTGTTTTTCGGTTCTTCCTGTGCCCACACCACGTCTTCGAGGTTGGTCATGCGTTTCAGCCGAACCGCAAGCGGTTCTCCGGGGAAGGGGTATATTTGCTCAAGCCGGACGATTGACGTGTCCGTGTCTCCGGCAGCATCGCGCGCTTCGATCAGGTCAAATGCCACTTTGCCCGAGCACAGGACGAGGCGTTTGATATCCTTATCCGCGGGCGGATTGGTGTCCGATTTTATGCGCATGAAATGGCTTTTGCCGATAAAGTCTTCGGTTTGGGAAACCGCCATTTTGTGGCGCAGCAACGATTTGGGAGTCATGATAATCAGGGGCTTGCGGAAATTGCGGTGCATCTGGCGGCGCAGTACGTGGAAATAGTTGGCGGGTGTGGTGATATTGCAGACTTGCAAGTTATCGCCCGCGCATAGCTGCAAAAAACGTTCCAGACGTGCCGAGCTATGCTCGGGACCCTGGCCTTCATAGCCATGCGGCAACAGCATCACCAGACCATTGGCACGCAGCCATTTGGCTTCGCCCGAAGCGATGAACTGGTCGATCATGATTTGCGCGCCATTGGCAAAATCGCCGAACTGCGCTTCCCACAATACTAGTGTTTTGGGATCGGCAAGCGCATAGCCATACTCGAAACCGAGCACGCCATATTCGGACAGCGGGCTGTCGAGCACCTCGAAATTGCCGTGCGGAACCTGTTCGAGCGGAATGTAGCGCGCCTCTGTTTTCTGATCGATCCAGACAGCATGCCGCTGGCTGAATGTCCCGCGGCCGCTGTCCTGTCCTGAAAGGCGCACATTATAACCTTCGCTAACGAGCGAGCCATAGGCCAGTGCTTCGCCGGTGGCCCAGTCGAAATTCTCGCCAGTTTCGAACATCTTCGCTTTCGCCGCGAGAATGCGCTTCAGCGTGCCGTGCACCACATGTCCTTCGGGAATGGTGGACAGCGTACGACCAATGCTTTCGAACAGCTTCTTGTCGATCCCCGTTTCGATATTGCGCCGCGCCGTTTCCGGATCGGCGGGCACGTGCAGTCCGGACCAGCGGCCCGTGAACCAGTCGGCCTTGTCGGGCTCGTAATCCGCGGCGCTGTCGAATTCGCCCTGCAGCGTGTCGGTAAATCCTTTTTCGGCCTGCTTGACCCATTTCTCGTCCACCACGCCCTCTTTGGCAAGACGGGCACCATAGATGTCGCTGACTGGCGGATGCTGCTTGATCCGGTCGTACATCAGCGGCTGGGTAAATTTGGGTTCGTCGCCTTCGTTGTGGCCGTAACGGCGATAGCACCACATATCGATCACGATATCGCGCCCGAATTTCTGGCGGAACTCGATCGCGATCTTGCATGCATATGTCACAGCTTCGGGATCGTCGCCGTTGACGTGGATGATGGGCGCCTGAACGCCCTTGGCTACATCCGAAGGATAGGGCGAAGAGCGCGCGAATTGCGGGCTGGTGGTAAAACCGACCTGGTTATTGATGATAAAATGAATGCAGCCGCCGGTATTATACCCCCGGATACCCGAGAAGCCAAGGCACTCCCACACGATACCTTGGCCCGCAAAGGCGGCATCGCCGTGCAGCAATACGGGCAGCACTTGGTCATGTTCTTCCAGATCGTCGCGCATCACCTGTTGCGCGCGGACCTTGCCCAGCACGACCGGATCGACCGCTTCGAGATGCGACGGATTGGGGACCAGCGACATGTGCACTTTTATGCCGTCGAATTCGCGATCGGTGGATGTCCCGAGGTGATATTTCACATCGCCCGATCCGCCTACATCATCCGGATTTGCCGACCCGCCGGAAAATTCGTGGAAGATGACGCGGTAAGGTTTAGACATGACGTTCGCGAGCACGTTCAGACGTCCGCGATGCGACATGCCAAACACGATTTCGCGCACGCCATATTGGCCGCCATATTTGATCACGGCTTCAAGGGCCGGCACCATCGACTCGCCGCCATCGAGACCGAAACGCTTGGTACCGACATATTTTTTGGCCAGGAAATTCTCGAACTGCTCGGCTTCGATCACTTTGTTGAGAATGGCTTTCTTGCCCTCGGGCGTGAATTCGATCGAGACATTGCGGCCTTCCATGCGCTCCTGAAAAAACCGCCGTTCCTCCAGATCGGAAATATGCATGTATTCCAAACCGATATTGCCGCAATAATTGATGCGCAACTGATCGACCAATTCCTTGACCGTAGCGGTCTCATAGCCCATCACCCCGCCCAGATAGACTTTTTTATCGAGCGCGCTGTCTGGAAACCCGTGATATTCGGGCGTCAGGTCAGCGGGCAATTCGCGCGTCGACATACCCAGCGGATCCAGATCCGCCGCCAGATGCCCGCGCACGCGGTACGTTCGGATCAGCATCATGGCGCGAATGGAATCACCCGCCGCTTCGGCAATGCTATCGGTATCCAGTGCAGCCACGACTTTGCCTTTGGATGCCGCTACAGGCATTGCATCCGGCTCCATTTGCGTCGGGTCAAGCGCACCGGTCAATTCGTCGGTTGCATCCAGGGGCCAATTGTCGCGGCTCCAGCTTGGTCCGCTGGCTGTTTCTTCCAGTCCTGCAAACCATTTCTGCCAGGTGTCATCGACGCTGGCGGGATTATCCCGGTAGCGTTTGTACAGCGATTCCACAAAAGACGGACTTACGCCTTCCAACTCGTCGAAATCCAGACCTTCTAGACCCATTTTCATTTCCTTAGGGGGAGGGGACAGGCTGATGCGCTTACACGGTTTCTTTCAATAGTGCGTCGAGCGTGGTGCCGAGTTCGGACGGGCTGGGCGAGACGCGGATGCCCGCCGCTTCCATCGCCGCGATCTTGTCTTCCGCGCCGCCCTGACCACCGGAGACTATCGCGCCGGCGTGGCCCATGCGGCGGCCCGGAGGCGCGGTGAGGCCAGCGATAAAGCCGACCATTGGCTTCGAACGACCCTTTTTGGCTTCGTCGGCAATAAACTGCGCCGCTTCTTCTTCCGCGCTGCCGCCGATTTCACCGATCATGATGATCGATTGGGTTTCATTGTCGGCCAGAAAAAGTTCGAGCATATCGATAAAGTTGGTGCCATTGACCGGATCGCCGCCAATGCCGACCGCCGTGGTCTGGCCGAGGCCGACCGCCGTGGTCTGGTGCACCGCCTCGTAGGTCAGCGTGCCCGATCGCGACACGACGCCGACGCTGCCTTTTTTGAAGATACTGCCGGGCATAATTCCGATCTTGCATTCATCTGCCGTGAGAACGCCGGGGCAGTTGGGACCGATCAGGCGTGACTTGGAGCCCTGCAACGCGCGTTTAACGCGGACCATGTCGAGCACGGGAATGCCTTCAGTAATCGCCACGATCAGCGGAATTTCCGCATCGATCGCTTCGAGAATCGAGTCTGCTGCGAATGGAGGCGGTACATAGATGACCGACGCATCCGCTCCGGTCGCTTCTTTCGCTTCGAGTACAGTATTGTAATTTGGCAGACCGATATGCGTGGTGCCGCCTTTGCCGGGCGTTACGCCCGCCACCATCTGCGTGCCATAATCCAACGCCTGTTGCGTGTGGAACGTACCGGTATTGCCGGTCATGCCCTGGGTGATGACTTTGGTGTTCTTGTCGATTAAAATGCTCATTAACTATCCACTCCAAAATGAGTTTTCTTAAAACTGAGGCCAGCCGCGCCTGTTTGTTTGGCAACAGCATGGTTGTCATTAATATACAAAACTTGGGTGTCCCCTTCTCCAAGCTCTTCGTCTCCGCTCCATTCTACGATCATTAGACCACCATCGTGGACCTTACGAATTGCGTTTTCGGACCGCAAATCAGTAACATTTCCAATATCCGCGGGTTCTGGAGCCGAAAAATCTATCATCCTGCAGCCAATAATGAAGCCCCCTTCGATTTTTGCTGGCAACAATATAAGATGAAGGCTTCGTTCGTTCAGAGATTTTTCAAATGTTAACGGGGCACGTATTGTGGCACCGTCAGTGCCCAACACCGATGGTGCTGATGCCTTTATGAATGCTGTATATCGCCCCATAGGGCTGTCGGTGTCAGGAATTTTATTTGCCCATCCCAAACTCGAAAGCCGGCCTTCAACACCATCAAGTTGAAAAGATGCATCGCAAGATTTCTCGAAAAGCGAATAGGCTTCCTGCAAGGGATAAGGGTCAGCCATCGAATGTGCCGCGGCGATCGTCATCAAAATAGATGCAACGAAACTCACGCCAGACTCGGATACAAAGCCTTACAAGCCACCAGCAATTCCTTTACCGCGTCGACCGACACGTCGAAATTGCCCTGCGCTTCTTCGCTCAATTCGATTTCTATGATCTTCTCAACGCCGCCTTTGCCGATAATGCACGGTACGCCGACATAGAGATCGTTGACTCCATATTGGCCGGTCAGGTGCGCAGCGGCGGGGAGAACGCGGCGTTTGTCTTTCAAATAGCTTTCCGCCATCATGATCGCGCTGGTTGCCGGGGCGTAAAAGGCAGAGCCGTTGCCGAGCAGACCAACAATCTCGCCGCCGCCGCCGCGGGTGCGCTTGACGATGGCGTCGATATTTTCCTGTGTCGTCCAGCCCATTTTGATAAGGTCGGGAATGGGGATGCCCGCAACGGTCGAATAGGCGGGGACGGGAACCATCGTATCGCCATGTCCGCCCAGAACGAATGCCGTGACGTCTTCGACCGACACATTGAATTCCTCGGCAAGGAAGTGGCGGAAACGCGCGCTGTCGAGCACGCCAGCCATGCCGACAACCATGTTATGCGGCAGGCCGGAAAATTCGCGCAAGGCCCAAACCAGAGCATCAAGCGGGTTGGTGATGCAGATGACAAATGCGTCGGGCGCATTAGCTTTAATGCCTTCGCCGACAGCTTTCATGACTTTCAGGTTGATGCCGAGCAAATCGTCGCGGCTCATGCCGGCTTTACGCGGCACACCCGCAGTGACGATGATGACATCCGCGCCCGCGATATCCTTATAATCGCTGGTGCCTTTCAGATTGCTGTCGAAACCGTCAACCGGCCCGGCCTGCGACAAATCGAGCGCCTTGCCCGCCGGCATCCCTTCGGCAATATCGAACAGCACGACATCTCCAAGCTCACGTGATGCAGCCAGATGCGCGAGTGTTCCGCCGATCATCCCCGCGCCGATCAGCGCGATTTTGTTGCGTGCCATGAAATATTGCCTTTCGTTACCGTTTTATAAGTGGAAGATGGGGATTAAGAGACTCGCGGAAACATTTTGCTCTTTATCAATCCTTGTGCGGATATGCCGCGTGTTGGACCGAAACAATCGGCCTTTTAAGAAATAAATGCTGGATTATCCGTACGTCAAATCCGGTATGCTATGGGTTAAGCGTTTCCGTTTAAAATTTCAACCTTCAAAAGGCATGTTTTCTGCGTATTTATGATAATGATTTGCAATATAATTTATGCATTTGTTGTTTTTATTTTTTCGCGAATTTAGCGACAACATTAATACCCTTTAATATTAACTTTCCGATGTTACAGGTGTTTATATGGCCACCCGGGTTCTCATCACCGTCGATACCGAACTATCGCTGGCACAGCACCAGCAAGGGGTATCTGCCGCCGAAAATCTGCAAAGCTCGATATTCGGAATATGCGATGATGGCGCCTATGGTATCGGGTATCAAATGGACCGGCTCGATGCGCATGGCCTGAAAGCGGTATTTTTCGTCGATCCGATGCCGGCTCTCGCCTACGGAAATTCAGTGCTGCAACAGATTGTGAAACCGATCCTGTCGCGCGGGCATGACGTGCAATTGCACATCCATACCGAATGGCTGGACTTTATCGCGCCGCAACCGGTTGGCGATTTGCGCGGGCGCAATATTGGCGATTTCCCTTACCAGGCGCAGGTGACGTTGCTGTCTCTCGCCCGCAAACTGCTAACGGATGCGGGGGCTCCGGAGCCGGTAGCGTTTCGCGCGGGCAATTACGGGGCCAATGACGATACCGTGCGGGCGCTTGCCCAAATCGGCATGCATTATGACAGCAGTTTCAACCCGGCCTATCTATCGGAAGGTTGCAACATCAACTTTCCAGAAGAAAATACAGGTCCTGCCGAATATAAAGGCATCATCATGCTGCCTGTCGGCGGAATATACGAAAGCGACTATTCGATCCGGCATGCGCAGATATGCGCGATATCTTCACAGGAAATGGCCGCGGCACTGGCGCATGCTGTAACCAAAAAAATGCCTGTTTTCAATATTGTGACGCACAGTTTCGAACTGTTGAACCGCAAAAGAACGCGACCGAATAAAATGATCGTGCGACGCTTCGAAAAGATGTGCGAACTTATTTCCGCGCATGAGAAAGTAACGGCCGTCACATTTCAGAATTCGGGTCAGGATTTGCCACCAGTGGCGGACAGGGGGGATGCACCCCGGCTTGCGCCCAATGCCGTTCGTGCCCTGCTGCGCCGCTTGCAGCAGATTTTCGGCCATTTGGCTTATGAAGATCTCACGCCGGATCTTCGGCAGAGCCGTGACCAAGAGCCAGATACGCGTCGGACTGCATCTCGATAAGGCGCGATATCGTGCGCTCGAATTCGAAACGCCCGTCGCCCTTCACATAAAGATTGGCCGGTTCCGCATCCGCCGCCGCGAGCAGTTTGACGCGGTGTTCGTACAGAGCGTCGATCAATGTAACGAACCGCGCCGCTTCATTGCGATTTTCAGGCGACAGCACTGGAATGCCGACAATGATGACGGTATGGAACCGCCGGGCGATCGCCAGATAGTCTGCGGCGCCGCGCGCTTCGGCGCACAGCCGCTTGAAGGAAAATACCGCCACGCCTTTAAGTGCGCGCGGCACGTGCAAACTGCGCGCGCCGCTTATGCCCAGTTCCATCGAAGGAACGTGCGCACGGTCTTCGGGCGGATAGTCGGTAAGCCGGAAAAATGCGGCACTGAGCGCGCGGGTGGCGGCATCACCATTGGGCACCAGCCAGGTGTCGTTGCCCGACAGCCGTTCCAGCCGGTAATCGGTCGGACCGTTGAGCAACATGATGTGCATGCGTTGCTTTATAAGGTCGATAAAAGGCAGGAAATGTTCGCGGTTCAGGCCGTCCTTGTACAAATCGTTGGGGGGGCGGTTCGAGGTGGCAACGAGGGTGACGCCCAATTCGAGCAATGCCGTGAACAGCCGTGACATGATCATCGCGTCGGCGCTGTTGTTCACCACCATTTCATCGAATGCGAGCAATCGCAGCTCGGCCGCTATTGCCGTCGCTACAGGAGCGATCGGGTCTCCGGTCTCGCTTTGCCGCTCGGTCCGGATACGTGCATGGATTTCGAGCATGAATTCATGAAAATGCACGCGTCTTTTGCGGCTGATTTTCAGCTGGTCATAGAACAGGTCCATCAGCATGGACTTGCCGCGCCCGACCCCGCCCCACATATATATGCCGCGCGGTGCATCGGGCTTGCTGCCAAAAATCCGCCACAAGACACTGCCGCGCGGCGGAGAGGCTTCGAGTTCCTGCTGCAATCCATTCAGCGCAATAGCAGCGGTGCGCTGCGCGTCATCTGGTCTGAGCTCGCCATCTGCGACGAGCTGGTCGTAACGGGCAATAACGGAAGGCACCTAGCTGCGCGGCCCCGGCGTTTTGCGGATCGTACCGGAAAAGGCAGCGATTTTCGTGCTCGCCTGAACCAGTAAGCCGCGCAGGAAAAGCAATCGCCCCGTTTCGTGCAGGATCTCGACTTCCGCATCCAGCGGTTCGCCCAAGCGGCCCGCGCCGATAAACTGCGTATCGAGATTCAGCGTCACGCCGGGTCCGTGCCGCAGGGAACCGTGCATCCGCGCGGCGACGAACAGCGCGATGTCGATCTGCGTCAGCATCGCGCCGCTATGGACATTATCGCCGATATTTCCCTGCAAACGCCCCGGTTCGGTCCGCACAACCGTAATACCATCGCCGCGCAGCCTGGCCCACATCGGACCTAGAGTGCTGTTGTATCGATCGGTTTCGTGCAATGCCCAGCTCAGCCATCCTAGATGGTCCGGATCCGGTTTGTGATTAAAGACGTCATCGTCTTGCAGGGTGTCGGGCATGTTCATGATAGGGACCGTATGGCCAGATCAGATATGCCGTTCGGCCACCATTTTCTTGATTTCTGCAATCGCCTTGGCCGGGTTCAGTCCTTTGGGACAAACATTGGCACAGTTCATGATGGTATGGCAGCGATAGAGGCGGAAGGGGTCTTCCAGCTCGTCCAGTCGCTCGCCGGTCATCTCGTCGCGGCTGTCGGCCAGCCAGCGATAGGCTTGTAGCAAGATGGCGGGGCCCAGAAACTTGTCGCTATTCCACCAATAGCTGGGACAGGCGGTCGAGCAACAAGCGCACAATATACACTCGTAAAGCCCGTCAAGTTTTTCGCGCTGCTCAGGGCTTTGCAAACGTTCCTTACCCGAAGGTTCGGGTGTCACGGTTTGCAGCCACGGTTTGATCGATGCGTATTGCGCGTAGAAATGCGTAAAGTCGGGCACCAGGTCCTTGATCACATCCATATGCGGCAGCGGCGTGATGCGCACGTCGCCCTTGCAATCTTCGATGGCCGTGGTGCAGGCAAGACCGTTCTTGCCGTTGATGTTCATCGAGCATGAACCGCATATACCCTCGCGGCACGAACGGCGAAACGTCAGTGACGCGTCCTGTTCGCTTTTCATCTTGATCAGCGCATCCAGCACCATCGGCCCACAGGTTTCGGTATCGATTTCGAATGTGTCGTACCGTGGATTTTGGCCGCTATCGGGATCGTAGCGATAGACTTTGAAATTCCGGGTCTTTTGTGCGGCTGCGGCAGCTTTGTGCGCCGTGCCCTTGCTGCTGATCTTGCTGTTCTTGGGCAGTGTGAAAGTCGCCATATCTAATCCCGTTATTTCTGTCTTTCCATCGGATAGCTTGTATCCGCGGCAATCTCAATCGCTCACATGATATTTTTATATCGCAGGACTTGCACGATTTGCATCATTGCGGGTGGAGCAATCCGTTGGAACGCAAGGCTTCAGCCACGATGGTTTCGATCAACTGTTCCTGCGACCACCCCGCTCTCGATGCGGAGCGTCCGAACACTTTCTGCGACCACAAGTTGCAATTGAGATTGAGCTCGAGGAAATTGAGCTCGCCCTTGTCCTCGTCCAGCCGGAATTCATAGCGGCCATAATCAAACGGCACAAATTCCCTAGCAAGATTGCGCGTGTGCATTGCGATTTCGTCCTGAAAGGGTGAACCCTCGAAATCGATCAGCTGGTATTTCTGAGCGCGCTCCACCAGATCGCGTTTCTCGTAATAGGTACGCAAATGTGCCGGGTCGACCTGTTCGAACAGCATCATCGGCATGATAACAGGCTGGCTGTCGATGGTGATGACGGGAACCTCGACGTCGCTGCCGGTCAGAAACGGCTCGACAATCGCGTCATGGCCTTCGCCGTGAATATTAGCGACGGCCTTTTCCACGCCTGTCCAGTCACTCGCATCCTGGACACCCCAACTGGCGGAGGAAGCGTTGGGCTTGATAACCATTCGCTCCGCCATGGGGCAGTCTTTTTCCATAACAGGCGCGCCGCGGCGATAAATTGCCCAGTCGGCGGTGGGAAGCCCGCGCCGCCGGGCCACGACTTTGGACAGATGCTTGTCGTCGGACAATCCGCGAAGGATCGGGCTGGCACCCAGAAATGGCAGGCCGGCGCGATTGCACAACAGCGGTATCATCATCTCGCTGTTCACGAAACCGCCCCTGTTAAGCAATGGGAAAACGAAATCCGCCTCGGGATTATCAAACAGGGCTTCATAGCGGTTCTCGACCACAAGATTGTCGAACAAACCCGCCAATATGGTCCGAACTTCGTGATGATAGACCGCGTGATTGCCATCCTGAGCATGCAAGCTGCCGTCACCTTTGGCATGTTTCGCCATGAAAAGCAGGCGCAGGTTCTCGCGCAAGTGACTGGTGAGTGTGAGTGGTTGCAACGCTGTCGCCAATGTTCGAAATCCTTATTCTGGCCGGCTCTTTTATCCGGTACAGACTATCTCTATTGCCGCACTCATAGACCAAATAACGAATTTATCAATTTGCCTTTTACTGCGGAAACATATTACGCGGTCAAAGGGCGGCGAACGACAAAAGTAAAGGCGGGTAATGCAAGCAGATCAACTGAGCGACTGGCTAACGGCTGGCGGCGATGCCCGGATCGTTGTCGATCCGCGGACCGGCGTCAACAAATATCATGCCAGTCCTTATCCGCGCGACACGGTGACCTACGCCTCCTCGACCGCCAACGATATCAGCGTGGACGCTTTTGCACATCTGCTGAAATTTGCTGAGGAACAAGGTGTTGGAAACCTGTCCGATCACAATCATTATGTCGGCCACCTTGAAAATCTGCGCGCGCGCATTCGTTTCGCCTATGCGATGGCTCCGCATCATGACATCGTTTTTGCCCCGTCTGGCACGGATCTGGAATATGTTGCGATCCTGGCTTGCAATGCGCGTGCCGGCAAAGGCGTGCACAATATCCTGCTGGGCGCGGATGAAGTTGGCAGCGGATGCATCCACAGCGCCAACGGCGCATATTTCGCCAGTGAAACCGCCTTGGGTAAAAAAAGCATCGCGGGCCAGCCCGTGGAGGGATTGGGAATTGTCACGCTCCGCGAAATGCCCGTTCGCGATGCGCGGGGTATTGCATATGACAGCGCCGCAATTACCCGTTCAATACGGTCGGAAATCGGCACCGCGCTTGCACGGGACAAACATCCTCTGGTGCATATCGTGCACGGTTCGAAAACCGGCCTCATTCTGCCAAACCTAAACGATATCGACGCGCTGATTGCGCAATATGGGGAGATGGTCAGTTTTGTCGTCGACGCCTGTCAGGCGCGTATCACGAGCGATGCCATAGCAGAATATCTTTCTCGCGGCGCCATCATATTACTGACGGGTTCGAAATTCATGGGCGGACCTCCCTTTGCCGGCTTTGCCATTATTCCCCCTTCTGCAAGGACTGGATCGGGCAGGATTGGCAACGGTTTGGCCCGGATTTTTCGCGGTGCGGAATTCCCTGCAAACTGGCCGGGGCAGCATATTTTGCAGGCTGAGGGCAATGCGGGCCTTTGCCTGAGGCTGGAAGCGGCCGTTTTTGAGCTGGAGCGTTTTCAGGCGCTGGATATTAGAGACGTGTCCGATATCATCCAGAAGTTTCACGATGCCGCAGATGGGCTGGTGACCGGAATGGGCGGCAGCAAAATCCGCAGCTATGCTCCCGGCGCGCAAGGGGAGGCCGACAGCCATCCTATCGAGATGCGGACACTCGTGACCATAGACTTGGGTGGTGATTTGCGCGACGATATCGATTTTGCGCGAGCAACCGAAATCCAGATAGACATGATGAATGATGACGTTCGGTTGGGTCAGCCGGTACGCTGCACTATGATGGGGAAGGATTGCGAGCGGAAAATCCACCGCGGAACGCTTCGCGTTGGCATTTCCATGCCGCAGATCGTAAAGCTTGCGAACATGCCCAAAGCGCAGGTCTCAGCCAGTCTTGAGCAACACATGACACGAATGCTTTCGGCCTACCGCCGCGCCCTGTCCCGATAGCCCTGGGAATGCAAAAAACCCGGCCCGATAAATGGGCCGGGTTTTACAAAATCCTGTTGGATTAACCGAACGTGCGTTGCCACCAGCCTTTTTTGCCGCCGTCTGTGCCACCGCCTGATGCATCGGGGCGACCAGCTTCGCTTTGCTTGGCCATATCACCCACATCGTCCGCCTTTTTGGCTGCGGATTTGCGCGGTGCTCGTGGTTTAGCGGCAGTTTTTTCCGTCCCCAAATCTGTGGACTTGTCTTTCACCTTGGCGGGAGCCCGCTTGCGTGTCGCCGCCTTTTTAGCCGGTGCCTTTTGCTGCACGGTATCGGCATCGCCGTCTTTCGTTTCGGTCTTGGGCACAGCTTTTCTACGCGGCGTGCGCTTGGGCTTTTCCTTGTTATCCATTTCGGAAGCCGTCGCCGATGCTTTTTCTGACACGGATTTTGCGACCTTGGGGGCCCGGCGGCGCGGTTTGGGTTTATCCTGGGCCGCATCGCCCTTTACATCGGTGCTCGCTGCAGACCGGTCATCTGGGTTGCCCTGAGATTCGGATTTGCTATCCTCCAGCTTGTCATCGCCCGAAGATTCAGACTGTCCGGAATCGGAATTCCTGCCGCGATTGCGGCCTCCGCGGCTTCCACGGCGGCTGCGTTTCGGTTTTTCATTCGATTCATCGTCATCCACAGAACGATCGTCATTGTCCTGATCAGACTCCGAGCTTTCGTTATCATCCTGATTCTTGTCCTTGCGTCCGCCACGGCGCCCGCGCCGACGGCGCCGGCGTTTGGGCCGATCGTCGCTGTCGCTATCAGTATTGCTGCGTTCTTTATGCTTGCCGCTTGTGCCAGTGTCTTCACTTTCACCTTCGGTATCCTCATCGGCCTCCGGACCGCTCGTGTCGTCATGATCTTCGTCATCGTCGACAATAGGTTCGAACTTCGGAGTATTTACGGGTTTCGGTCCGGATGAAGACACAGCCATCTTGGCACCTTCTTCCTGTCCATCGGGAAGGATTTCGACATTTACGCCGTATCTTCCTTCCAATGCGGCAATATCTCCGCGTTTGTTGTTGAGGACATAGATCATGGCCTCGCTGCTGGTGCGCAGAACGATCGTCGAACCCATGCCTTTTCCGGCTTCCTCTTCGAGAAGACGCAGTGCGGCAAGTCCGGCCGAAGATGCTGTGCGGACCAGTCCGGTACCGTCGCAGTGTGGACAGATACGGGTGGTGGCCTCAAGCACGCCGGTGCGCAGCCGCTGGCGGCTCATCTCCATCAGGCCGAATCCTGAAATGCGGCCGACCTGAATGCGCGCGCGATCGGGTTTCAGGGCATCGCGCATGGCTTTTTCCACCTTACGAACATTGGACCCGTAGTCCATGTCGATAAAATCGATCACCACCAGACCGGCCATGTCGCGCAGCCTGAGCTGCCGGGCGATTTCATAGGCCGCTTCCAGATTGGTAGCGACGGCGGTCTGCTCGATGCCATGTTCTTTAGTCGAACGGCCGGAGTTGATGTCGATCGACACCAGCGCCTCGGTCGGATTGATCACGAGATAGCCGCCGGATTTCAGCTGTACGACCGGATCGTACATAGCCGATAACTGATCTTCTGCCCCATATCTTTGGAACAAAGGCACGGGGTCGGCATAGCTTTTGACGCGCCGACTATGGCTCGGCATGAGGAGCTTCATGAAATCCTTGGCCCCGCGATATCCTTCGGCACCCTCGATCAGAACTTCCTGAATATCGCGATTATAAATATCGCGAATGGCGCGCTTGATAAGGTCGCTGTCGCTATGGATCTGTTCGGGTGCCGAAGCTTTCAGCGTTTTTTCGCGAATTTCGTCCCACAGCCGCGCAAGATAGTCGAAATCGCGCTTGATTTCAGTTTTCGTGCGCGAAAGACCTGCCGTGCGCACGATACAGCCCATAGTCTTGGGCAGTTTCATATCGGCAATAATGCTTTTGAGCCGCTTGCGGTCCGATCCGTTGGAAATTTTCCGGCTGATGCCGCCGCCGTGCGAGCTGTTCGGCATCAATACGCAATAGCGCCCTGCCAACGAAAGATAGCTGGTCAGCGCCGCGCCTTTATTGCCGCGCTCTTCCTTGACGACTTGTACCAGCAAAACCTGGCGGCGATGGATGACATCCTGAATCTTGTATCGGCGGCGCAGCGCAAGACGCTTCTTGCGCGCTTCGTCGCTGGCCTTGGCGCGGCCACCGGTTTTGCGGCCACCCCGGCGCGGGCGATTGTCTTCACCCGATCTGTCATCATCGTCAGTATCGGAATCGTCAGCACCGTTTTCATCATCGGCGTCATCCGCGGCGACGGGACTTTTCTGCTCTATAATGCCGTTTTCCTCGATCAGTTCTTCTTCGAACGAAGACCGGCCTTCGCTATGATCGTCGTCGTCACTGGAAGGTGGGCTGAGATCTCCGCTTTCCTCTTCCTGATCGCGCAGAGTTGCTTCTTCCTCGGCATGCTTGGCTTCTTCGGCCAACAAGGCTTCGCGGTCCTCTTTAGGAATCTGATAATAATCGGGATGAATTTCGGAAAAGGCGAGAAAACCGTGGCGGTTGCCACCATAATCCACAAATGCGGCCTGTAACGAAGGTTCGACCCGCGTTACTTTGGCCAGATATATATTTCCTTTTATCTGCTTGTGTTCTGCGGAGTCGAAATCGAACTCCTCAATCCGGTTTCCTTTGAGCACTGCCACACGGGTTTCTTCCTGGTGGCGCGCGTCGATTAGCATGCGCGTAGTCATTTAATAGTCTCCACGCAGGTCGCCGTGATACGAAATATCCGGTGGACCCGCGCATATGTAGGATGGAGCATCCGCCAACGACTTGCCGGGCGGTCTTCCAAAGGGTTAAAAATGTAAGAAACGTGTCTGCTGGCAGATTATGAGCTGCGGCGTTGGCGCAGTGTCCACCTCTTGCCCGCAACAAATCGCCATTCAGCGATTGCGGTGCAGGGGCGGAACTCAATATCATATAGCATCAACCTGATCATTTGCCCCAGCAAGACGCTGCGGCTGATAGGAAAGGAGTGCTGTATCCAGCTTCTCTTCTCCGGTATCGGCATTGCTAGCACCGCTTTGCATGAGCGGCAACCAAAAGCTTGCCATCGCGTCCAATTTCGACATTCAAAACACTAGTTGGCAAATCCATATACTGAACATGTCATTAACCATTTCTTTTTACACGGTTTTGCAAGGTTATCCCTAATATATTCTTCATTATATATGCGAGCAGGGAACGGGCCATTATGTTTTTCAACTGGATTAATCGTGCCAATATAGTGCACAAGAGCGCCATGTTTTCGCTATTGTCACTAATGGGCGCGTTGAGCATGCCGTTTTCGGCAATTGCGAGTGAAATATCTCGGGTCGAAATACAGGGCGAAGAGATCACCATATATTTCGACGATCTCGTCATAGGTGCCAGCGGATTTGTGCTCGAAGGACCCGATCGGATCGCCGTGGATGTGAAAGGCGCAACCGCTGCCACCGAATTGGTGAACGGAAGGGGCATTGTCCGTTCGGTTCGTCAGGCTCAATACGCGCCGGACACCGCACGTATCGTATTCGATCTCGACCGTCCTGCAGTTATCGCATCGGGCCGATTTTCGGACAATGGCCGCATGCTGGTATTGCGACTGGTCGAAATGGGCCAAAGCGGTTTTGCCGATGTGCTGCGTTCGGGCCGCAAGCAATTTGCGCCGCCAGTCAATTTTGCGGCAAAACCGGCGCGTAACGAATATAGCGTCAGAGTGCCTCTGCCTGCCGCAAAACCCGCCATCGCTCTTCCACGAATCTATGGCTCTAACGACCGGTCTCGCCCGCTCGTCATCATCGATGCCGGACATGGCGGCCATGATCCGGGGGCAATAAGTCCGCATGGCGGCAACCGCGAAAAAGATGTCACCCTGTCGCTGGCAAAGGCATTGCGCGACGAGTTGGTACGTACAGGCCGGGTGCGTGTGGCGCTAACTCGCGACACCGATCAGTTTCTTGTTCTGCAGGAGCGGTACGGTATCGCCCGCCGCATGAAAGCCGACCTGTTCATTTCGGTACATGCCGATTCAGCCGGGTCGGACGAGGCCAACGGCGCGACAATCTACACACTGGCCGAAGCGGCTTCGGATCGCGAAGCGGCCAAACTGGCTGCGCGCGAAAACAAGGCTGATATCATCAACGGCATCAATCTGGCGGGATCGCCCGACGACGTGAATTCGATCCTGATCGACCTGACCCAGCGCCAGACGATGAATCTGTCCTCCGATTTCGCCAGGCTGGTCGTTCGCGAGGGACAGGGGAGTATGAACTTTCGCTCCACTTCTCACCGGTTCGCATCTTTCGTAGTGCTGAAAGCGCCCGACATACCCTCAATCCTATTGGAAAGCGGCTATCTGACCAACAAGGATGACATGCAGTTTTTGACATCGGGCGAGGGGCGTAGGAAGCTAGCCAGTTCGGTTGCGAGTGCCGTAAACGTATATTTTGCCAAGCAGCTGGCCAGCCGATAACCCCTAACTATACACATGATCTGTGCTCAACATATTAGCATTTTAGTATCTGGTATATTCCGGTCCCGCTGTGCTAAACGCCAGCCATGGATAGTGATACAAATGATACTGCCAAGAGCGGCCATGTGCAGGAAAGCAGCGTAAGTTACCGTGTCAAGCGGCGGATGGGCGGCTTTCGAGATCGTTTCAGGATGTTGTGGGTGAACCGCTGGTTCAAAATTCTGGTCGTGCTTCTTGGGCTTGCTTTGCTCGCGTGGTTTTTCCTGTGGCTTCTGGTTATCCGCAACCTTCCCTCGACCGACGCCCTGGTCGATTACCAGCCGCAACTGCCGTCGATGGTTCGCGGCATAGACGGTGAAATCGTGGACAGTTTCGCCCGCGAGCGGCGGGTGCAATTGCAGTATGTCGACTATCCCGACAAACTTATCGAGGCGTATTTGTCGGCCGAAGACAAGACGTTTTTCCAACATGGCGGCCTCGATTATCCGGGGTTAGTCGGCGCGGTGTTCGATTATATCACCAAGATCGGATCGGGCGTGCGTGCCCGTGGCGGTTCGACCATTACCCAACAGGTCGCCAAGAACCTGTTAATAGGCGACGAATATTCGATCGACCGCAAACTGAAAGAGGCTCTCCTTGCGTATCGTATCGAGGAGGCACTGAGTAAAGAGGAGATTCTCGAACTCTATCTCAATGAAATTTTTCTGGGCCGCAGCGCCTATGGCGTGCAGGCTGCGTCGCGTGCCTATTTTGGGAAGGACGTTGGCGAACTGGAAATTCAAGAAATGGCCTATTTGGCCATTTTGCCGAAAGGACCGTCCAATTACCGACCTGAAACCAATATGAACCGCGCATTGGAGCGGCGTAATTGGGTATTGGGCGAAATGGAGGATAACGGCTATATTACCGCGGCGCAGCGGTCCGCGGCGCAGGCCGCGCCGCTCGGAGCGATCGCGCGGCAGAGCGACACCTACAAAAGGGTGGGCGGCTATTTTATCGAGGAAGTGCGCCGTCAGCTGATCGACAAATATGGCGAGGATTCCGAAGATGGTCCCTATGGTGCCTATTCCGGCGGGCTTTGGATTCGCACCTCGCTACGCACCGATATGCAGGAAGCCGCAACAAAATCGCTGCGCGAGGGATTGATGCGCTATTCGCGGGGCAAAGGGTGGAGCGGTCCGATCAACACAATCGAAATCGACGACCAGTGGCCGCAGCGTCTGGCATCGACTTTTATCGGTATCGGATATGCCGACTGGCGCGTAGCGGTGATAGTATCAAAAACAGGCAGCAGCGCGACGATCGGTTTCGCCGATGGAGAAACCGGCATGCTGCCGCGCGGGTCTGCCTCGATGCCGGGCAAGAAAGGTACCGCCTTTGACATGATGCAGCCGGGCGACATTATCGCCGTGGCACCGCAGGGCAGCGGCTGGGCGCTGCGCAATATACCCGAGATCTCGGGCGGCATGGTGATTCAGAACCCGCATAACGGCCGCATTTATGCGATGCAGGGCGGATTCGATTCGCGGATCAGCTCGTTCAACCGTGCGACCCAGGCAGACCGGCAACCCGGATCGGCGATCAAGCCATTCGTCTATGCCGCCGCGCTCGATCAGGGGATGACGCCTGCAAGCAAGATCGTCGATGGTACGTTCTGCGTCTATCAGTCCGCAGCTTTGGGCCGCAAATGCTTCCGCAATTTCGGCGGGGCGCGCGGTGCCGGTGCGCAGACTATGCGCTGGGGGCTCGAACAATCGCGCAACCTGATGACCGTCCGCGCCGCCAATGATGCCGGTATGAACAATGTCGTCAAGACGATCGACCGAATGAAAATCGGCAAATATAATCCTTATCTCGCATTTGCGCTGGGCGCGGGCGATACAACGGTCGAAAAACTCACCAATGCCTATTCGATGCTGGTCAACCACGGGCAGGAACTCAATCCCACCGTTATCGATCTGGTTCAGGACCGTACGGGCAAGGTCATATTTCGCAGTGATACACGTGACTGTACTGGGTGCAACATGCCCGAATATGATGGCAAGCCAATGCCGCGACTCAAACCGGTGGGCAAGCAGTTGATGGACGCGATGACCGCTTACCAGGTGGTCCACATGCTCGAAGGCGTTGTGCTGCGCGGCACGGCCCAAAACCTGCGTGACCTTGACCGGCCATTATTCGGCAAGACCGGTACCAGTACTGGACCCACCAATGTGTGGTTCGTGGGCGGCACCCCCGATGTCGTGGCTGGTGTCTATATGGGCTATGACCAGCCACGCGACATGGGGGGATATGCACAGGGCGGATCGCTCGCTGCGCCGATCTTCAAACAGTTTGCACAGGCAACGCTCAAGGAGGCGCCCACCACCCAGTTCATTGCGCCCAAAGGTATTCGCATGGTCCGGATCGACCGCCGCAGCGGGCGACAGGTGTTCGGCGCATGGCCGGGCAACGATCCCAAAGCGGCGGTTATCTGGGAAGCATTCAAACCCGAAACCGAACCGCGCCGCTCGATCCGCCGCGACGAGATCGTCGAGACCAAAAAAGCGGTTAGCAAGGCAGCTCCGCAGACTGTGCGCCGGGAAAGGCCCAAAAACGACACGGACTTTCTGGAGGATCAGGGCGGGATATATTAAGACTGGATGGGGCAACTGGGCCGATGAGCCGGGTGCGCATCATTCCCGGAGTCGCTATAATCGGACGGTATCTTGGCCGACGCGAAAAACAGTCCGGTGAAAGACAATAACTGGATTTACGATATAACCGGGTCCGCTTTCATCATAGCGCGTCGGTTATCCCCACCCACGGCGCTTTACAATCGCGTGCAAACGCTTATGTCGCAGCAGAGAAAATGTCTGGAGAAAAGCCATGCGTGCCGAGGGGCAGGCCCATATCGAAATGATCGAAAAAGCACTTGCTTTAGTCCGGAAATTTCTGGACTGGGACAAGGCGCTGCGCCGTCTCGATGAGCTCAATGCACGTGTGGAAGATCCGACATTATGGGACGATCCTAAAGCGGCCGAGGAAGTAATGAAGGAACGCCGACGGCTCGAGCAGGCAGTGTCTGCGGTCAACGATATCAGCCAGGAAATGGCCGATGCGATCGAATTTATCGAAATGGGCGAGGTCGAGGGCGATGCGGATATTGTCGACGAGGGCCATGCCTCGCTTGAGCGGCTGGCGAAGCGCGCCGAAACCGACAAGGTGCAGGCATTGCTGGCGCACGAAGCCGACAGCCTTGACACCTATCTGGAAATCCATGCCGGTGCGGGCGGTACCGAAAGTCAGGACTGGGCGGAAATGCTGCTGCGCATGTACCAGCGCTGGGCCGAGGCGCGAGGCTATAAAGTCGAGATGATGGAATATCAGGCCGGCGACCAGGCCGGGATCAAGTCGGCGACTTTGCAAATCAAAGGCGAGAATGCCTATGGCTATGCCAAAACCGAGAGCGGCGTGCACCGGCTGGTGAGGATATCGCCCTATGACAGCGCGGCCAAGCGGCATACCAGCTTTTCGAGCGTATGGGTCTATCCGGTGATCGACGACAGCTTTGAAGTTGAGATTAACGAGGGCGACCTGAAGATCGACACCTACCGCGCATCGGGGGCGGGCGGGCAGCACGTAAACACGACTGACAGCGCGGTGCGGATCACGCATATTCCCACCAACATCATCGTCGCCAGCCAGAACGACCGTTCGCAGCACAAGAACCGCGCGACCGCGATGGGAATGCTGAAGGCGCGTCTGTATGAGGCCGAAATGCAGCGCCGCGAGGCCGAAGCCAGCGGCGAATATTCGGCCAAGACCGAAATCGGCTGGGGCCACCAGATCCGTTCCTATGTGTTACAACCCTATCAAATGGTGAAAGACCTGCGCACGGGCCTGACTTCATCGGCGCCATCGGACGTACTCGATGGTGCGCTCGACCCGTTTATGGCCGCGGCCCTTTCGCAAAAAGTGACGGGTGAAAAAGTCGATGTCGAGGATGCCGATTAGACGCGGGCTCTGAATACCTTCAGGCGGACATCTTTTGCAAGGTCAGGTCTGCCAGCTTTATCCGCTCGCCATATTTCATCTCGCGCAGGAAAGCGGGGATATGGCTGGCCGCCATCGGTTTGGCAAACAGATAGCCCTGCATCCAGCGACAACCCATATCGCGTAGCAATGCGACCTGTCTTTGCGTCTCGACTCCTTCGATAACACAGTCGAGTGAGAGCGATCTGCACATATCAACAATGGTGCGCACCACGTCGATGCTCACTTTAACATGTTCGATATTGGCGATGAAACCGCGATCAATCTTGATGCGGTCGAGCGGCAGTTGATGCACGTAGTTGAGGCTGGAATAGCCCGATCCAAAATCGTCCAGCGATATATGCATGCCACAATCTTTCAGCATAGTCAGCGTTTCGCGGGTCTTGTCGAAATCCAGCATGACGGCGGTTTCGGCAACTTCGAGTTCGATCCGGCGTGCAGGGATGCGGCTGTTTGCGACGATATCGGCGATCCGCGAGGCTGCCTCTCGCGTGGCGATATCATAGGCTGACAGGTTGAACGAGAGCGAGAGATGGTCGGGCCAGTGGGCGGCGTCATCCAGCGTTTTTTCCAGCAGCATTTCGGTGAGTTTGCGGATATGGCCGTTGCGCTCCGCGACCTGGATAAACACATCGGGCGGGATGATGCCGATATCGGGGTCGGTCCAGCGTGCCAATGCCTCGAATGCGACCGGCTTTCCGGTTTCGGTATCGATGATGGGCTGATACGCCATGGAAATATCTTCGCACAAGTCGGCATCCCGCAATCGTTGGTCGATCAGGCTGTTCTGTCGGATCTCAATCTTGTGATCGGCAGAAAAGCTGACCGGGGCTCCGCGTGTATTGCGCTTGGCATAATAAAGCGCGTAATCCGCGCATTCGTATAGTTGTTCAGTTGTATTTGCGGCCTCGGCACTGCTCGCGAAACCGATCGACGCGCTTATTTTTGCCGGGATGTTGTCGATAACATAAGGTTCGCGCAGCGCGAGGCATATTTGCATACCCATAATACGCAATTCAGGTGCGGTGTAATGACCGTACAGAATGATACCGAATTCGTCGCCCCCCAGCCGCGCAATACATTCGGCTGTAGGACATATGTTGCGTAGCCGCATCGCCACCTCGATCAGCACAAGATCACCGACACTGTGGCCATAAGTATCGTTCACCGGCTTAAAGCCGTCCAGATCGAGAATACCAATGGTAACGATTTGGGATGATCGTTCACCGCGCAAAAGCGATTGCGAAAGCCGTGCGAAGAACTGTCTGCGATTGGCCAGCTTAGTGAGACTGTCGGTATCAGCGATTATCGCCATGCGGTCATGCATATCCTGCAGCTGCTGCTTCGATTCAATCAGGTCGACGAAATTATAGTAATAGCGCGAAAGGATAATCATGACCGCGACCGATACCAGCACATAGTTGAGCGCAATCGATATCAGTGTTTGGTTCCCGCTGAATATCATAACGCCTACAAACGGAACCATCACGGTAAGAGACAAGATTGTTACCGCGCGCCGAACGTGCATGAGACAGAGCAGACAAAAAAGTGTGGTGATAAGAATGAAGAATACCGCGTGCATTTGCATATAGGTATTGCCGTTAGGCACCAGAACTAACGACCAGACGATGAACGCGGCACCAATGAAAAAGGCTAGAAAACCAGTCCTGTGGATCGTAGCTTGCGCCTGTGCAAAAGTGAGCTTGTAGCCGCGCGATTTCCGCCAAGCAAAAAACCGGTAAGCGCACAGGACAAACAGCAAAAACGGCACAAGGACTGTCAGCACTGTTGGTGCCTGATCATAATAGTTAATAGCCAGCACAGCTGCGTTGGTGCTGACTATGAAATACATCAATGGAATTTGCGTCTGGAATGCGAACACCTGCGAATGGGCTAGCTCCACGCTGCCCTGTTCCTGCGACTGCAATAGCGATGCGAGCAATATTTTCAGTGCACTTAAGATGGCCCAACCCCCGTTTTAGAGAGGCGAATATAAGCCCGCAATGTTAATATTTTCTTTTGATCCATGTTAGTAATGCAACAGCCTTATGATCAAGCCGTCGTTTGTCTGGCGAGACCCTATCGGGGTGCGTTGCAAGCTGCGCGGTAGGCAGCAAAAAAAGCTGCGGTCCGGCGGAGCATTATTTGGACAAGCGCATTTCTCCGCGTTAAAGAACGGGGATGACTATGCCCCCGACACGCATTCTCACACGTCTCCCCGTCTTGCTTGCTATCGCGATGCTGGCGACCTGCAAGCCCGTCGCCGACAATCGCGAACGGCCGCCCAATGCGCTGGAATTCCCGTCGCCCGATCGTCCTGTATCCAAAATTACCGGCAACAGCTTTTCCACTGAAGAGGCCCGCGACGATCGCGAGGAAGCCAGAAAAGTCATGGATATGGCGGGACTGGAACCGGGTATGACGGTCGCTGATATTGGCGCGGGTGAGGGGTATTACACCGTCCGCCTGTCGGACCGCATCGGCCCAAACGGCCGCGTTCTGGCGCAGGATATCGATGCCGACGCACTCAAGCGGCTGGGCACGCGTGTCGAGCGCGAACGCATCGACAATGTCTCGATCAAGCTTGGCGATATCGACGACCCCAAATTGCCCGCCGCCAGCTTCGACCGGATATTCATGGTGCATATGTACCATGAAGTCAGTGAGCCCTATGCTTTTATCTGGCGGCTACGGCCCGCGCTAAAACCGGGCGGGCAGGTGATCGTTGTCGATGTCGACCGGCCTACCACCGATCACGGCATTCCGCCCGACCTGCTGTTCTGCGAATTTGCTACGGCGGGATACAAACTTGTCGAATTTGTGGAAAAGCCCGATATTGCAGGTTATTTCGCCCGTTTCGAAACCCAGGGTCGGCGTCCCGCTCCATCCGCGATGAAAAGCTGTTCGAACGGGAAAAACTGAAAAAACCGTCTATATAACTTATAAGGAAGCGTATTTAATCCGCGCATTTCGGCAGGTGTTTCGTTATAACTTCGGCAACCAAGGGGAATGATATTGTTTAAAGGGTTGCAACCCATACACTATGCCGGACGCGAAGTGTGGCCACTGATCGAAGGCGGAAAGGGTGTGTCGGCGACCAACCATGCCAGCTCGGGCGCATGGGCCGCCGCCGGCGGTATCGGCACCGTGTCGGCGGTCAATGCCGACAGCTATGACGAAGATGGCAATGTCATTCCGCAGACATATGACGGCAAGACCCGCGGCGACCGCCATGAAGAACTGATCGCCTACGGCATTGCCGGCGGCGTTGCGCAGGTGACGCGCGCGCATGACATCGCGGGCGGTAAGGGTGCAGTCAATATCAATGTATTGTGGGAAATGGGCGGCGCGCAGGATATATTGCACGGCATTCTCGAGCAAACCAAGGGCATGGTACAAGGTGTCACCTGCGGTGCCGGCATGCCCTATAAACTCTCTGAAATCGCCGCGCAGTATGGCGTGCATTATCTGCCGATCATCAGCTCGGCGCGCGCCTTTCGCGCCTTATGGAAACGCGCCTATCACAAGGTGCCCGAACTTTTGGGCGCGGTGGTATATGAAGACCCGTGGCTGGCGGGCGGGCATAACGGCCTGTCCAATGCCGAGGATCCGCGTGCGCCCCAGGATCCCTATCCGCGCGTCAAGGATCTGCGCGATGTCATGCGCGCCTGCGAAATTCCCGACGAAGTGCCGATCATCATGGCGGGCGGCGTATGGTTCCTGCGCGACTGGGAAAACTGGATCGACAATCCGGAACTGGGTCAGATCGCGTTCCAGTACGGTACGCGGCCCCTGTTGACCCAGGAAAGCCCGATCCCGCAAAAATGGAAGGACGAGCTGACCAAGATCAAGGACGGCGACGTTCTGCTGCACAAATTCTCGCCGACCGGATTCTACTCGTCCGCCGTGCGCAACGATTTTCTCTACTCGCTCGAAGGGCGCTCCGAACGGCAGATCGCATTTTCGACCGAAGCGTCCGAGGACCATACGCACCAGCTCGATGTCGGCGTGAAAGGCAAGAATTTCTGGGTGAGTAAGGACGACCTGATGAAAGCGCGCGGCTGGCACGGGGCCGGTTTTACCGCCGCACTGAAAACGCCCGACGACAGCGTTATTTTCGTGACGCCTGAAGACCGCGACATGATCCGCAAGGACCAGAAGGACTGCATGGGCTGTCTGTCGCACTGTGCGTTTTCGTCGTGGAAGGATCACGACAATTTCACCACCGGCCGCCTCGCCGACCCGCGTAGTTTCTGTATCCAAAAAAGCCTGCAGGAAATCGCGCACGGCGGCAGCGTCGACGACCACCTGATGTTCGCCGGCCACGCCGCATATAATTTCGGCACCGATCCGTTCTACAGCAACGGTTTTGTGCCGACGGTAAAGCAGTTGGTCGATCGGATACTGACGGGGGATTGAGTTTCAGGTATTTTATCGGTGCAACTGATATTCAAAAGGTTAATATTGCCAGCGGAATGGTGGGGTTGTGATTTCATCAGCGGCGGTGATTTTACGAATATATCAAGCGTACCGTCATTCCCGCGCAGGCGGAATGACGCTTTATTATTCTTTAAAAAAGGGTTAGCTTGTTCTCCGCCTTCGCAGGGCTAACGATTATTTCTGTTGCTTCTTTTTCAAACTTCTAATCATTTCGTCTTTGAGGTCGTCAAATTTGATGTCCTCATTTATGAATTTAATTCCTTTTTCAGTAATTTGATGCTCTCCATGGCCTGCATTTATAACATGCCCTTTGGCATAGAGAGATGAAGAGCGTGCTTGACCTAAAGCATTATTTACGCGATTTTCCCAAAGGGCTTCATTTTTTCGTTCGCCAACTTCTCGATCAGCCTCAGTAAGATTAAGAACTTTACCAAGACAGTGCTTTAGTGAAGCATTTGTCCAGACTTTACGGTCTTGCATTAATTTCAGAATTTCAAACTGAATATCCATTTCGCTTGTTTTTTTATCCATCTCTTTCGCCCTTATCTCTAACTAGATACTAAACCCACCCCTCCAGCACCTGATCGGGCGGGCGGTGCCCATCGGCCCAGATACGGATATTGGCGATGACTCGTTCGCCCGAGGCTTCGCGGCCCTCGAATGTGGCGCTGCCGACATGCGGCAGGAGCGTGACGTTTTTCAAAGCCAACAATCGCGGGTCGACTGCAGGCTCGTGCGTGTAGACGTCGAGGCCGGCACCGGCAATATTTCCCTGTTCCAAAGCCTGTATCATTGCTTCTTCATCGACGATCTCGCCGCGCGATGTGTTGATGAGATAGGCATCCGCTTTCATTTTCCCGATCAACTCCGCATTGATCATCTCGTGCGTAGCGACATTATGCGGGAAATGCAGCGAGACGATATCGCTGGTGGCAATGAGGGTATCGAGGCTGTCGCAATATTCCGCGCCCAGCATTTGTTCGAGATGTTCGGGTAGGCGGCGGCGGTTATTATACAGAATGCGCAGTCCGAACGCCCTGGCCCGGTGCGCGACCGCTTGGCCGATCCGGCCCATGCCGACTATGCCGAGAGTCTTGCCGCCGATCCTATGCCCGAGCATGCCCGAAGGTTTCCATCCCTCCCATGTGCCAGAGCGCACGAGTTTCTCGCCTTCGGCCAGACGGCGCGGGACGGAGAGGATCAGCGCCATCGTCATATCGGCTGTATCGTCGGTAAACACGCCGGGCGTGTTGGTAACGATGATCCCGCGTGCGCGTGCGGCTTTAAGATCGATATGATCGACTCCGGCGCCGAAATTGGCAATCAATTTCAGCCGTTCGCCCGCGGTTTCGATCAGCTCGGCATCGATCCGGTCGGTAACGGTGGGGACCAGCACGTCGATATCCTGCATCGCCATTTTGAGCTGACTCTGCGTCAGCGGTTCGTCGCCCCGGTTGAGCGTGGTTTCGAACAAATCTTCCATTCGCGCCTGCACGCTATCGGCCAGATCGCGGGTGACGGCGATTTTGGGGCGAGCAATGGGGGCAGTGATGCGGGCAGTGTCTGGCATGTTCCCATGCTATCATGGAGAATCCGGCAAAGGTCAAGCAGGCGGCGCTTGAAATCAGGTGCCGCTTGGCTTTAATGTCGCGCACATGAAACACAGCGGATTTTCGAAACTTCCTATTGAGCTTTTTTTCCTGCGAATGACCATCGTCTTCACCGGATTTGCGGCAATGACGGGTAGCGACATGGGTATGGCTCAAGAGGAAATCGAAACACCCTACTGGGCCTCGATCAAGAGTGACGAGGCCAATGCCAGGGTCGGACCCGCCACTGATTTCCAGATCGCGTGGATTTACCAGCGCAAGAATCTGCCGGTCAAAGTCATTAAACGTTATGGCCCCTGGCGTGAGATCGAGGACCCGGACGGTACGCAGAGCTGGATATATTCGACACTGCTGACCCGTCTGCGCACTGCATATGTAATTGGTGGGATTCGTAATATGCATGCCGAACCGTCGGCACAGTCCAAAGTATTATGGCGCGCCGAACCCGGCGTGGTCGGAAAGCTGGGCGATTGCATTGAAGGTTATTGCCAGTTCGATGTGACAGGACGCGTGGGATATGTCGACATGCGCGGCCTTTGGGGCGCGGGCGAGCCGTAGTTCAGTAAAAACAGAATAATTCGTCACCCTGTACGTGTATAGCTTCGCTTGTTCTACGAGTCAGGGTCCAGAGCCAACCCCGCAATAGTGGCTTACTCGCGCTCTGAGTGCTTAAACACGTGCACCATGACGAATATGATGCTTGGTATTAATCTACAAGTTCAAGCGCGACTGCCGTGGCTTCGCCGCCGCCAATACACAGCGAAGCGACACCGCGTTTCTTGCCCTGGTTTTCGAGCGCCGCGATCAACGTTGTCATGATGCGCGCACCGCTTGCGCCGATCGGGTGGCCCAAAGCGGTCGCACCGCCATTGACGTTGATCTTGTCGTGGGCAATGCCCAAATCCTGCATCGCAAACATGGCGACGCAGGCAAAGGCTTCGTTGATTTCGAACAGGTCGACATCATCCATCGACCAGCCCGCTTTCTCGAGCAGTTTCTTGATCGCGCCAACGGGCGCTGTGGTGAATTGCGAAGGTTCCTGTGCATGCGCGGCCAGCGCCACGATTCGCGCGATCGGTTTCTTGCCTATCTTGTCGGCGACGCTTTGGCGCGTCAGTACCATCGCCGCCGCACCGTCGGAAATCGAGGAGGAGGACGCCGCCGTGATCGTGCCGTCCTTGGCAAAGGCGGCACGCAGCGTCGGGATCTTGTCGGGTCGGCCCTTGCCGGGCGCCTCGTCAGTATCGACCGTCTGTTCGCCGCCGCGATTGGTGAACGTCACCGGCGTGATCTCGCGTTCGAATGCACCGCTTTCGATTGCGGTATTGGCGCGTCGTAGCGACTCGATCGCGTAATTGTCCTGCGCTTCGCGCGTGAGCTGATATTCGTTCGCCGTGTCCTGTGCGAACGTGCCCATGGCGCGGCCTTCCTCATAGGCGTCTTCCAGCCCGTCGAGGAACATATGGTCATACGTCGTGTCATGCCCGATCCGCGCACCGCTGCGATGTTTTTTCAGCAGATATGGGGCGTTGGTCATACTTTCCATCCCGCCGGTAACGATCAGTTCGATCGATCCGGAAGCCAGTGCTTCGGCGCCCATGATCGCGGACTGCATGCCGGACCCGCACACCTTGCCGACCGTGGTCGCTTCGACCGATTTTGGCAGGCCGGCTTTCAGCGCAGCCTGACGGGCAGGGGCCTGGCCGAGGCCTGCGGAGAGAACGTTGCCCATATAGATCCGGTCGATATCCTCGCCCTTTACGCCCGCGCGCTCGACCGCGGCCTTGACGGCGATGGCGCCAAGTTCGGTTGCCGATACATCGGCCAGTGCGCCCTGCATTCCGCCCATCGGCGTGCGCGCATAGGACAGAATGACAATCGGATCGTTCTCGGAAAATTTGGCCATGATGGGGTGCTTTCTATGGTTTCGGGTTCATGCTGCACTGCAACGCTATTCTTTCATGACATATAGTAGGATTGAACGGTTTTTCAAACGCGGAATATCTGCTAGCGGTTGCAATTGAAACGATGTGCAACGCTCCAATATCATACATCGTCATTCCCGCGCAGGCGGGAATCCATTTCCTGCCCTATCGACCGGAGCAGGCGTTCAGAAATGGACTCCCGATCATGTCGGGAGTGACGGTTTGAAAGGCCTGTTTACTATGTCATCTACCCCCGCTTTCGATTTCCAGCTTGGAGATATGGCCGACCAGATTCGCGAAACCACCGGCCGGTTCGCCGATGACAAAATCGCGCCGCTGGCCGCGAAAATCGATGCCGAGGACTGGTTCCCCGAGGAGCTGTGGCCGCAAATGGGTGAGCTCGGCCTGCACGGCATTACCGTGGCGGAGGAAGATGGCGGGCTTGGGCTCGGCTATCTCGAACATTGCATCGCGGTCGAGGAAATCAGCCGCGCAAGCGCCTCTGTGGGCCTCAGCTACGGCGCGCATTCCAACCTGTGCGTCAACCAGATGGCACGCTGGGCATCGCCTGAGCAAAAGAAAAAATACTTGCCCGGCCTGATCTCGGGCGAACATGTAGGTTCGCTCGCCATGTCCGAAGCCGGCGCGGGCAGCGACGTTGTGTCGATGAAGCTCAAAGCCGATGCGGTGCAGGGCGGTTATCTGCTCAACGGCACCAAATTCTGGATCACCAACAGCCAATATGCGCAAACGCTGATCGTCTATGCCAAAACCGGCGAGGGGTCGGGGGGCATCACCGCGTTCATTATCGAAAAGGATATGCCCGGTTTTTCGATCGGCCAGAAAATCGACAAGATGGGCATGCGCGGCTCGCCCACAGCGGAGCTGGTGTTCAACGATTGCCATGTGCCCGAAGAGAACGTGATGGGCCCCGTCAATGGCGGCGTCGGCGTGCTGATGTCGGGGCTCGATTACGAACGCGCGGTGCTGGCCGCGATCCAGCTCGGTATTATGCAGGCGTGCCTCGATGTAGTCATTCCGTTTGTACGCGAACGCAAGCAGTTCGGCCAGTCAATCGGCACGTTTCAGCTGATGCAGGGCAAGATTGCCGACATGTATGTCGCGCTGCAATCGGCGCGCTCTTACGTCTACGCGGTCGCTAAGGCGTGCGATGCGGGCAAAACCACGCGCTTCGACGCGGCGGGATCGATCCTGCTGGCATCTGAAAATGCGGTTAAAGTGTCGCTCGAAGCGATCCAGGCATTGGGCGGCGCGGGCTATACCAAGGACTGGCCGGTAGAGCGTTTTATGCGCGATGCGAAACTGCTTGATATCGGTGCGGGTACCAACGAAATCCGCCGCATGCTGATCGGCCGCGAACTGATTGGGGTGGGCGCATGATCTCGCTCTGGGCGGCGGCTGTATTAATGACGTTGACCGCGATCGTACATTCCATGCTAGGGGAGAAGCGGCTTATCGGCCCATTGCTAAAGCTGGACAGCGAGGTTACCAATCGCCCCTTGGCCCGGAAAGTGTTGCGTTTCGCATGGCATTTTACCAGCATACTGATGGTGTTGAGCGCGCTGTTGGTAATCTGGCCGGGAACGCCGGTGGAACTTGTGCAAGTGACAGGTGCGACATGGCTCGCAGTGGGCATATTCGACGCGATCTATTCACAGGGCAAGCACGTCGGCTGGCCGTTTCTGGCACTGGCAGGCTTGCTGGCACTTGTCGGGACAATAGCATGAACCAGTCTCTCCTCGACATCCTGCAATGGTATGGCGCGATATCGGGGGCGATTGCGGCGTTTATCGTCGCGCTCAATCTGGGTGCGCAGAAGACCGGCTGGGGCTTTGTCATTTTCGTGACCTCGTCACTGTCGCTGATCGTCTGGGGGTTCCTGAGCCAGGACGCGGTGGCGATCGGTACGCAAAATATCGTGCTGTTGATCATCAATATAGTCGGTGTGTATCGCTATTTATATGCGGGCGAAGATCCGAAAAAGGAAACGGAATGACCAGTAATTCAATCCGTCATTCTGAACTTGTTTCACAATCTATTTTTCTACTACAAACCTGTTTCTCAATTGAGAAATGGACCCTGAAACAAGTTCAGGGTGACGAAAGTAGGGTATAATGTCAGCTCCAACACTCGACACAAAAATCATTACAGATTCAGATGCTTACTGCACCAATGCTGCGCACAATATTGCGCTCAGGGACACGCTGTGGGAGCGGGTGGCGCAGGCGGCAAAAGGCGGCAGCGAAGGGTCGCGCAAGCGGCATGTGGATCGCGGCAAATTGCTGCCGCGAGAACGCGCCGAACGGCTGCTCGATCCCGGCTCGCCTTTTCTTGAAATCGGCCAGCTTGCGGCGAACGATCTGTATGAGGACGACATTCCCGGTGCGGGTTTGATCTGCGGCATTGGCCGCGTGTCGGGGCGGCAGGTGATGATCGTGTGCAACGATGCCACGGTCAAGGGCGGCACTTACTATCCGATGACTGTCAAAAAACATTTGCGCGCACAGGAAATTGCCGAGGCCAATCATCTTCCGTGCGTCTATCTGGTCGATAGCGGCGGTGCGAACCTGCCGCACCAGGCAGAGGTCTTTCCCGACCGCGACCATTTCGGGCGCATCTTTTTCAACCAGGCGAATATGAGTGCCAAACAGATCCCGCAAATCGCCTGCGTGATGGGCAGCTGCACCGCGGGCGGCGCCTATGTCCCCGCCATGTCGGACGAGACCGTAATTGTGCGCAACCAAGGTACGATTTTCCTTGCCGGGCCGCCGCTGGTAAAAGCCGCGACGGGTGAGGAAATCAGCGCCGAGGATCTGGGCGGCGGCGACCTGCACGGGCGCAAGTCGGGCGTGGTCGACCATGTCGCCGAAAATGACGAACATGCGCTCACCATCGTGCGCGATATCGTCTCGACCCTGCCCGAAAGCCGGACGCCCGACATCGCCATGAAAGATCCGCGGCCGCCCAAATATGATGCCGAGGAAATTTACGGCATCCTGCCCTACGATGTGCGTGCACCATATGATGTGCACGAGATTATCGCGCGGCTGGTCGACGGGTCGGAGTTTCACGAATTCAAATCGCTCTACGGCACGTCGCTCGTCTGCGGGTTCGCGCATATCTGGGGCATGCCGGTCGGCATAATCGCCAATAACGGCATCCTGTTTTCGGAAAGCGCACAAAAGGGCGCGCATTTTATCGAACTATGCTGCCAGCGCCGCGTGCCTTTGCTATTCCTGCAGAATATTTCCGGCTTCATGGTCGGTGGCAAGTACGAGGCGGAAGGGATCGCCAAGCATGGCGCCAAGCTCGTCACCGCCGTAGCCACCGCGCAGGTGCCGAAAATCACCGTGCTGATCGGCGGCAGCTTCGGCGCGGGCAATTACGGCATGTGCGGACGCGCGTACAATCCGCGCTTCCTGTTCAGCTGGCCCAATAGCCGGATTAGCGTGATGGGCGGCGAACAGGCGGCCAGTGTGCTCGCCACCGTCCACCGCGACGCGACAAGCTGGAGCGCGGAGGAAGCCGAAGCCTTCAAAGCCCCGATCCGGCAGAAATACGAGGATGAAGGCAACCCCTATCACGCCACCGCGCGGCTATGGGACGACGGCATAATCGACCCCGCGCAAACCCGCGATGTGCTGGGGCTGGCCTTCGCTGCGACGCTAAATGCCGAAGTACCGGAGCGGGCGCAATTTGGTGTGTTCAGGATGTGATTGGAGAAGAAATGAAGAATGTATTTCAAACTGATAAAAACGGCTGTTGGATAGCATGTGTCTCGATGCTCACGGATGTCTCTTATAATGAGATAAAATCAAAATTTAAATTCAAGAAAATGGTCACAGGCAGGGCTGCTGGACCCATTGTAGAATTACTCAAAGAACTTGGTTTTGATTGCGATAAAAAATCTACTAAAATCGACAAGGTGAATGCTCTGAGCAAACTTGATTCTGATGCTTTGATATATTTCAAGAATATTGATCGACACGGGGATGAAGATGGTGGTCACTGGATGGTATGGGATAACAGCGAAAAAGTAATTCGTGATCCTGAAGGCTGGAAATCAGGCACATGCTTTAAAATCAAGAATTTTAGAAAAATTACAAAGCTCAAATGAAAAACAACCTTCCCACATTTGCCATAATCGTCACCCTGAACTTGTTTCAGGGTCCAGAGTGTTTGGCAAAGCATCGCAACACCTGCTCTGGATGCTGAATCAAGTTCAGCATGACGCATTGGAAAGTCGGCACATATGATTAAATCCCTCTTGATCGCCAATCGCGGCGAAATTGCCTGCCGAATTATCCGCACGGCGCGCGACATGGGCATTCGCACCGTCGCGGTCTATTCCGATGCCGATGCCAAGGCGCTGCATGTGCGGCAGGCTGACGAGGTGGTGCATATCGGGGCGTCGCCCGCGACCGAGAGCTATCTGGTCGGCGCAAAGATACTGGCGGCGGCGAAGAGGACGGGCGCGGAGGCGATTCATCCGGGCTATGGCTTCCTGTCCGAAAATGCCGATTTCGCGCAGGACGTGATCGATGCCGGGCTGGTCTGGGTCGGGCCGAAACCCGACAGCATCCGCGCCATGGGTTTGAAAGATGCGGCCAAGAAACTGATGGACGCCGCCGGCGTGCCGATCACGCCCGGCTATATCGGCGACAATCAGGAGCCGGAACATCTGGCCGAGCAGGCCGAGAAGATCGGCTATCCCGTGCTGATCAAGGCGGTGGCGGGCGGCGGCGGCAAGGGTATGCGCAAAGTCGATAAAGCTGCGGACTTTGCGGACTCGCTGAAATCCTGCCAGCGCGAGGCGGCATCTTCATTCGGCAACGAGATCGTGCTGATCGAAAAATGGATTGAAAGCCCGCGCCATATCGAGGTGCAGGTGTTCGGCGACAGCCACGGCACTGTCGTGCACCTGTTCGAACGCGACTGTTCGCTGCAGCGCCGGCACCAGAAAGTGATCGAGGAAGCTCCCGCGCCGGGCATGGACGAGGCCACGCGCACCAGTATCTGTGCCGCCGCCGTTCGCGCAGCACAGGCGGTCGATTATGAAGGTGCGGGTACGATCGAATTTATCGCCGATGCTTCTGAAGGCCTGCGCGCCGATCGCATCTGGTTTATGGAAATGAACACGCGGCTGCAGGTCGAACATCCCGTGACCGAGGAAATCACCGGCGTCGATCTGGTCGAATGGCAATTGCGTGTCGCGAGCGGGGAGGCGATTCCGCTAAAACAGGAAGAGCTGAGTATTAATGGCCATGCCGTAGAAGCGCGTCTATATGCAGAAGACCCCGCCAATGAATTCCTGCCCAGCACGGGACAGCTAGATCATCTGGTACTTTCGCGCACTCAGGTGGCTTTTAACGAGGATGGGCCGTATCTATCGAAAGGCAAGGAACGCGTCGAAACAGGGGTCGAGCAAGGCGCAAGCGTTTCTGCATATTATGATCCGATGATTGCCAAGCTCGTCGTGCACGCAGACAATCGTAACGCGGCCATCGAAACTCTGGCAGACGTATGCGGTAATGTCGAAGTCTGGCCGGTCCGGACGAATGCTGCGTTTCTGTCACGGCTTCTCCGTGAAAAGTTTTTTCAACAGGGCAATGTCACTACCGGCTTTATCGGACAACATATCGATGAACTGACCAAGCCATCGGCATTGTCCGATACAAAGGCCATACACGCTCTTGCTATTTTGGGGCAGCGACGCGGCGCGGCATCGTCGCGTAAGTGGCCAATCGGCGATGGTATTGATGGTCTGCGCCTGAATGCGCCGCGCAGGCAATCGGCGACAGTGATCATCGATGCAGTTGCGACTGATGTAGCGTTGCCCAAGGGCAATATAGACTTTGCTTATGATGACGAGTTTGCCAATGCATTCGTTATTGATGGCGAAGACGTGATTATATTCGATGCAGGTCTACCGCATCGGGCTTCACTGGCTATTCGGGGCGGCGGTGCATCGGCAACTTCCGACGGCGCGATCCTCTCCCCCATGCCGGGCAAGATTATCGCGGTGGAAGTCGCAGCGGGGGATGCGGTGACCAAAGGGCAAAAACTGCTGACGCTCGAAGCCATGAAAATGGAACATAGCCTGATCGCGCCGTTCGACGGCATTGTGGCGGAGCTGAATGCCGAGCTTGGCGGGCAGGTGGACGAGGGGACCGTGCTGGCCGAAATCGAAGCAGGTGAGGGTGAGTAACCATATTTGTCACCCTGAACTTGATTTAAGGTCCAGTGTGTTTGGCAAAACTTCCCGATTACCGCTCTGGATGCTGAATCAAGTTCAGCATGACAAGACTTGAACATAGTTTTTCCGATATATCTCGCACCCTTATGCGGCCTGATCCTCGGCGCGATATTCGGGAGTTTTATCGCGGCTATCGTCTCGCGCTGGCCCAAAGAAATGTCCGTCATGGCGGGCCGCTCGCAGTGCGACGCATGCGGCAAGACCTTGGCGGCACGTGAACTCGTTCCGATCTTTTCGTATATGTTCCAGCACGGCAAATGCCGTTCTTGCGGCGCAGTCATAGACCGCGATGCGCTCACTATCGAGTTGCTCGCGGCGGCCATTGGCGGGTTGGCCCTGCTGGCCGCCCCTGACGGGCATGGCGTTGCCGGCGCGGTATTTGGCTGGCTGTTGCTGGCGCTAGCATGGCTTGATTTTCGCCATTTCTGGTTGCCCGACCGGCTGACTGTAGCGCTGGCATTAACTGGCCTCACCGCCGCGTATCTGCTACACCGCGCCGATTTTGCAGGCCATCTTATTGGCGGCTTTGCAGGATTTGCGCTGCTATGGGTCATATCATGTACTTATACAAAGCTGCGCGGGCGCGAGGGGCTGGGCGGGGGCGATGCCAAGATGCTTGGCGGCATCGGGCTGTGGCTGGGCTGGGCCGCGCTGCCGTTCGTGCTATTGGGCGCCAGCACGATCGGGCTGGCCGCCATTGGCGTGATGGCGTATCGCGGGCGCACGATCGATGCACAGACGCGGCTGCCGCTGGGCAGTTTAATGGCTGTGCCCGCCTTGATATACTGGCTGTCCGAAGCAGTTTTGATTTCTGCATTTTAAAATGCAACCCTTTGCCTTATGCTGGCCGCAAAACATAAGAGGAGAGAGACTATGGCCGCCACGAAACCTGATGATAAATCCGCGCAAATGGAGACGATGCTGCACAGCCAGCGCGCCGATTTCCTGGCGGCGATGCCGGAAGCGATGAGCGTGCGGCGCGACCGGATCGACCGGACGATCGCGTTGCTGATCGATTATAAGGACCAGTTTGCGACCGCCGTGTCGGAGGATTTCGGGCATCGCAGCAAGGAACAGACGCTGATGACCGACATCATGCCGTCGGTCAGCGCTATGAAACATGCCCGGAAGCATTTCGAGGCCTGGGCCCGCGCGGAAAAGCGCAAACCCACTTTCCCGCTCGGCTGGATCGGCGCGAAAGCCGAAGTGGTCTATCAACCCAAGGGCGTGGTCGGGGTGGTCGCACCGTGGAATTTCCCTGTCGGCATGGTGATGGTGCCGATGGCGGGGATTCTCGCTGCGGGCAACCGAGCAATGGTCAAGCCGTCCGAATTTACGCAAAACGTGTCGGCGCTGTTCGAGGAGATCGTGCCCAAATATTTCGACGAAACTGAAATGGCGGTGTTCACTGGCGGTCCAGAAGTGGGCATAGCCTTTTCGCAGCTGGCATTCGACCATATGATCTTCACCGGCGCGACCAGCGTGGGCAAGCATATCATGGCCGCCGCTGCCAAGAATCTGGTGCCGGTAACGCTCGAACTTGGCGGTAAGTCACCCACAATCGTGGGGCGCAGCGCCGATACCAAAAAAGCGGGCGAGCGCATCGCGCTGGGCAAGATGATGAATGCCGGACAAATCTGCCTCGCGCCCGATTACCTGATGGTCGCCTCCGACCAGGAGGAAGACGTGATCGAAAGCGTCAAGCGGGGGGTACATGCGCAGTATCCGACGTTGGTCGACAATGACGATTATACTTCGGTGGTGAACGAGCGCAATTATGACCGGCTGCAGGGCTATCTGGCCGATGCGCGCGAAAAAGGCGCGGAAGTAATCGAGGTCAATCCGGCCGATGAGGATTTCGGTAGCCATAACGGTCGTAAGATGCCGCTGCATATCGTGCGGGGTGTGAGCGACGATATGAAAGTGATGCAGGAAGAGATTTTTGGCCCGATCCTGCCCGTCATGACTTATCGCAGCATCGACGAGGCGATCGATTATGTGAATGCCCACGACCGCCCACTCGGCCTCTATTATTTCGGCAAGGACAAGGGCGAGGAACGCCAAGTTTTGAACAGTACAATATCGGGCGGCGTAACGGTGAACGACGTGATTTTCCACAATGCGATGGAAGACCTGCCGTTCGGCGGCGTCGGGCCCTCGGGAATGGGCAATTATCATGGACAAGACGGATTTCGCACGTTCAGCCATTCACGCGCGGTCTATCGCCAGACCGGCATTGATGTCGCGGGCATGGGCGGCTTCAAAGCACCTTATGGCAAAAACACGCAATCGACTCTCAAACGCGAACTGAAGAAATAATATCCCATTGCATAGGCGCGTGCGCTCGGTTAGAGGCGCATGCGCTTGAGGGTTCGCCCGGCAAGCAACGCCCCTGTGGTGGAATTGGTAGACGCGCTGCACTCAAAATTGAGTTCTACCTTAAAAAATTAGCCAAAAACCATTTATTACCAACGGTTTGAGCAAAGACGAGACTTCCAAAAAGACTTACACATGTCTTACACATTTTGGAGTTTCGTTATGACAGCTGAAAGCTACGCTCTGATGGATGGCGCGCTTCACGTTTATCGACGTGAGAATAGTCGCTTCTGGCAATGCTCAACCTATCTGGGTAGTCGCAATCATCGGCAGACAACCAAAGAGATGAACCTCGCTGCCGCCAAGGATTTCGCGCGCGACTGGTATATGGAGCGATGCGTAGCGGATCGCCAGCGAAGACGCGGCGGACTTCCCCTGCTGGCCAACCCTGTCCAGCCGCAAATCGCCGAACCCGGACTAGCGACCGATGGCCGTCTGCGCCGAACACCAACTGGTCCCAGTTTCGAGGATGCGGCCAAAGCCTTTATTGATGAGTTCGAGGTTATTACCCAGGGCGAACGCAATGAGGTATATGTGGAATCGAAGTCCATTCATGTTCGCGTTCACCTCCTGCCATTTTCTGGCGATACCCCGCTCAAGGATATCAATGCGGGCAAGGTGCAAGAATATCGTGTCCACCGCCAGACCTCCCGCGTTGATGCGAAAACCGGCAAGCCGAAGAAACCGGCCCGCGCGACCTTGCACGGCGAGATTGTTACGCTCCGCCAGGTTTTGAAGACCGCCAATCGCAAGGACTGGATTTCCGCAATTCCGGATATGTCAGCGCCGTATAAGACATCTGGCAAGCTGGAGCATCGTGCTTGGTTCTCACCCGAGGAGTATAAGCTTCTTTACGAAGCCACGCGGGAGCGGGCCAAGAATCCTCCCAAGCCGCGCTGGCGTGAAGTCTGCGAGACTTTTCACGACTATGTTCTGTTCATGGGAAACACCGGGCTTCGCCCGGATGAGTCGGCACGAATTCAACTGCGCGACGTCAAGATCGTCGATGATGAATCGACTGGCGAGCGCATTTTGGAGATTGAGGTGCGCGGGAAGCGGGGTGTCGGCTTCTGCAAATCGATGCCCGGTGCAATTCTGCCCTACGAGCGCGTTCGTGATCGGAAGGAGCTCAAACCGACTGACCCGATATTTGGGAAAACGCCGCGCGAATTGATGAATACCGTGCTTGACGAGCTCAAAATGAAATTCGACCGCGATGGGCATGTCCGCACCTGTTATAGTTTGCGGCATACCTATATCTGTCTTCGTTTGCTTGAAGGCGCAGATATTTATCAGGTCGCCAAGAACTGCCGAACCAGCGTCGAGATGATCGAGAAGTATTATGGACGGCATTTGAAAAACAACATCGATGCTTCGGCAGTCAATGTTCGCAGGGCTCGGCCTAAGTCAGTCGCTGCCTCAAAGAAGTCTGTGAAGCCAACAACATAATATGCGTTCTTGATATTTCCCGTTGCGTATCATGACGGCGGCGTTATATGCCTCTCACAACGCGGGCGTGGTGGAATTGGTAGACGCGCGGGATTCAAAATCCCGTTCCGAGAGGAGTGCGGGTTCGATTCCCGCCGCCCGCACCATCTAAATTAGCAGGCTCCGATAAGCCCATCGAACGGTGGGTTGGAGCCTGCATTAGCGGATCGCTTGGGGACGCACGTCCCGCGCTCTGCTTTTGCGAAATGACAATCGAAGGGTATTGTCATGTTGGCCTCAGAAATTCCGGACGGGATTTAGCCATCGCCTTGAACTACACGACACGGTTACACCTATTTGACGCCTGCAAAACTGTGTCTGCTTCATTTTCGTTAGAAATCGACTGAATCTTAGCTACCAGGTTCTGCCGGAGGACAAAGACTAGCCTCACGGCCGTTAGCCTTTCGATTGTCGATCCATTGCAAACCGACCCGGACCGTTGGCGTAGAAATAAAGTAAAGCACCCATGATAGCGATATTCTTGAACAAAGGCCCCGTGTGTCCCGGAGCGATATGCACCGCTATCGTAATCGGAATTAATGTGAACAGAATTATCAAAGCCGAAGTTCGTGTCATAAACCCCAGTGCTAGGGATATGCCAAATACAATGAACGCTGCGCCGCTGAGCCACAGCAACCATACGGGATCGCCAATCATAAGCACGGTATCATACCAAGGAGATTCCTCAATCCTCGACAACATATGGGCATCGGCTCCGAAATGTCCCTAACCGCCGATGATGAAGATCAAGCTGGTTGCCAGTCGAAAAATCAAATCTGTCAACGAACGAAGTTTCTCCCTCGGCCGAAGTATTCCTTCCAAATTATTGATATAGTACAAGAGTATTTTCCCTTCCCCAGAAATTAAAACTGCTGAATGCCTTTCCACAGCATATATGCGGCTACGATAAAGATGATGGCTGCGAAGACCGTTCGAAGCCTGCCTTTCGTTCCCGACAATCGTTTTGCTGTTGCAGCGCCTGCTATTCCGCCAAATAGACCGCCGCCGATAAAAACGGCAGCCAGGGGCCAATCGATGAGTCCGGATGCGGCATAATTAACCGCAGTAGTAAGTCCAAATGCAGATACGGCGACAAGCGATGACCCGACAGCATTAATGATTGGCATGCCAGTGGATGCAATCAGCCCGGGTACAATCAGAAACCCACCGCCAATTCCGAAAAAACCCGAAAAGGCACCGCTACCCAGCCCGTAGCTTACAACCTTGGGTGCATTTGCTTTATCGCATTGCGCATCCGGATCGCCCGCCTCATCACGTCCCCGCAACATGATAATTCCGACAGCCACCATGACAATTGCGAACAGAAAAAGCAGTCTTTCTCCGTCCATAGCTTTACCTGCGGTTGAACCAGCGAACGCGCCAAAAATGCCGCCAGCGGTGTACATCAGCACACATCGCCATTTGACAGCGCCGGCTTTGATGTGGCTGATCAAGGCGGTTGCAGCGCTAGCTGCCACTGCCAAGGCACCGGTGCCAATCGCGACATGGGGATTGGGTACACCGACAAGATAAATCAGCAACGGAATGGCCAGGATTGATCCTCCGCCTCCTACCAATCCGAGAGAAAATGCTACTAACGCGCCGGAAAATGCGGCAAAAATATATTGAACAAGATCAAGTGGCATTCAGGTTACCTTTGCTTCGATTAGTTTGAATGCAGCCATTGCAAGAAGCATCACCGCGACAAACAGCAGCGCCGATGCCGGGTTAATGACTAAAGCAGCAAGCGCTGGACCGGGACATAGCCCCGCAATGCCCCAGCCTATCCCAAAGGTTATTGCCCCGCTGACTAGCTTTCGATCGATCTTGTGCGTTTCCGGTACCGCAAATTCTGTTGACGCAAGTGGCTGTTCCAGTTTTTTTCGGAGCCACCAGGCAAGCGCCATCGGCAAAATTGCTCCCCCCATGACAAAGGCCAGAGTGGGGTCCCAATGACCAAAAACATCGAGGAACGCGCGGACACGGTCGGGATCAATCATACCCGAAACCGCAAGCCCGGCCCCAAATAATATTCCCGAAACAAGCGCGATCAATGGGCGGGTCATGACCAACCCGCCATCCGCATGACAGTGACAGTTACTATGCCGCTGGCGATAAAAAGCGCGGTTGCGATAATGGACCGCCGAGATAATCGCGAGAGGCCGCAAACGCCGTGGCCGCTTGTGCAGCCTGATCCAAGCCGGGTTCCAATGCCCACAAAAACTGCGCCCAGCACTAGTGTCAGCCAAGATTCAGGAAAGCGGCTGACCAATGGCCCGCTTAAGAACGATATAATCAAAGCGCCCAAAGGGAGCCCGAGCACGAAACAAATCGCAATAAGCCGAGAATTATTCGAGCCGGATAATCCAATGCTACGCGCTGCCAAACCGCTTACTCCAGCGATTTGCCCTAACCCAAGCAACATTACGGCTGCTGCAATACCAATCATGAAGCCGCCCAGGAAACCTTCCAGCGGCATTGCTTGGGGAAATTGTGATAACATCAGAGTTGATCCAATGGCGTTTTGATATAACGAACGCCGTTGCTTTCGGCTGGTGGTAGATGTCCAGCCCGCATATTGATCTGCACTGATGGAATGATTAAGCTTGGCAATCCAAGCGTTGCATCTCGCTCGGTTCGCATTTTGACAAATTCATCTTCGCTTATGCCATCATGAACATGCACGTTCGATCGCCGCTGGTCGCCTACCGTAGTATCCCATTTGAAATAGTCCCGGTCCGGGGCTTTATAGTCATGACAAAGATACAGCGCCGTATCGTCTGGCAAAGAGAGTAATCGCTGGATAGATCGATAAAGCTGACGGGCATTCCCGCCGGGAAAATCAGCGCGAGCAGACCCATAATCAGGCATAAACAAGGTATCACCGGTAAAAACCGAACCGCCAATGACATATGCAAGGTCAGCTGGAGTATGGCCCGGTACATGCAATGCAGAGACAGGAATATTGCCTATCTCGAACTGCTCACCGTCTTCAAAAATATAATCGAAATCAGAACCGTCGCGAACAAATTCGGAACCCAAATTGAATATCTCACCAAACACATTCTGAACCGCGATTATCTCTCGGCCTATGGCAATCTGACCACCAAGCTTCTCTTTAAGATAGGGCGCGGCAGACAGATGATCGGCATGTGCGTGGGTCTCAAGTAGCCAATCTACGTTAAGTGCCTTCTCCTCGATATAGTCGATTATCAAGTTGGCCGAGGAAAAGGCGGTGCGACCCGAAGCGGAATCATACTCGCGTACACTGTCAATAATCGCGGCTCGCCTGGTGTCAGGATCGTGCACTACGTAACTTGCGGTATTAGTTACTTCGTCAAAAAAAGATTTTATATGTGGCTGTAAGACGTTGCTTTGAAGAGCATTTTTGATCTGCATATTGGCCTGAGCTAAAGCCTGGTCATTTTTGAATTTCATTTGGAGTTCTCCGTAAGCTGTTCGACGTCAAGATCGGGGCAATAAATATCGCGAAGCAATGCGACCACTCGGCCAACATTCGGGTTGACGATGCGATAAAAAAGAGTTTGGGATTCGCGCCGGAAATCTACCAATCCATCTTTGCGCAAACGGGCTAAATGTTGCGAAAGCGCCGACTGGCTGATGCCGATACTATCTACCAGCGTTCCAACAGCCAGTTCATTTTCTACTGTCAAATGACATAGAATGAGCAAGCGTCGTTCATTGGATAGCGCTTTCAGCAGGTTGGCGGCATTTGAAGCACTTTCAGTTAATTGGGCAATTGTGGGTTCGGACATAAGCATCATATATTAGATTATACTAAATAAGCAATAGCTAATATAATATGGTCAAGCGGTAGTTATCAAATCCGCGCAATTGCGGTAAATGCAGGTGCGAGCGTGCATTAATCCGATATCCCAAACTGGCGTCGTCATCGATCACCCCCCCCCGATCTCCACACGCGATTTCCGTAATCCTGCCAATTCGGTTTAAATCAGGCTGCGCGATAATGATCCAACAGCTGTGGCCTAAGTCCACCGCACGGCGGGTAGAAGCCTGCATTAGCGGATCGCTTGGGGACATACGTCCCGCGCCCCGCTTTCGCGAAATGACAATCGAAGGGTATTGTCATGCTGGCGTCAGAATTCCCGGACGGGATCGAGCCATCACTTCAAATTGCTTGGTTCAATTTGAAAGCTGCCGTTCCGGAATCGCCCCAATTAGTGACGTTCACTGTAGATTGACCCTATGTCTGCTTCGCGCCCTAATCTCGGTCATTCGCGGACCGATTCTTGTTTCCCGAAAGCAGACGTTCCCAGCTCCGCATCCGAACCGAAACGCAAAGATTGGTACGGACGCTGATAGCTGCCTGTACCGTTTCGCGTCTGCAAGAAGTGAAGTCTTTCGGACTGAACCAACCGATGCTTAAGGCGCAATACCGAGAATTAAACGGAAAGCCGCCGATTAGGCGCAAAATACAACGCTAGATGCCACTCCCCTTCAAACGATAGCCTCATAGACAATTCTCATCCGAAACATGGGAATTGAACAATGACTATCAAACTGGACAAAGTGTTGTCCGCTCTTGCTGCGCTGATGATCAGCGTCGCCTCCCTGGCGGCAGTTACAGATGTGCAAGCCAAAGAGCGGGACGATTTCAACTCACTTGAACAACCTCGATGCGAGGCCCGTACCTATGGTCCATCGCATCATCCCGCGCACCAGCGGCGCGGCACAGAATGTAATCGAGATGAGCTCTCCGAGGCCGCCACAAATATGGAAGGTCGGCCCTGTGCGGCCTTCGCCCCGACACTGAGAAACCCAAGAGGAGAATGACTATGAGCCTTGCAGAATATATATGGTTGGACGGCAATCGCCCTACCCAAGGACTCCGCGCTAAGACGCGCTTCATCGACATCGAACGCCAAGATGCGAGTCCTGAGAACTTTCCGGAATGGAGCTTCGACGGCTCCTCGACCCAGCAGGCCGAAGGCAGCGATTCAGACTGCGGACTGAAGCCGGTATGTGTGGTAAGCGACCCCATTCGCGGCGGCGATAACTATCTCGTGCTTTGCGAAGTACAGAATGCCGACGGAAGCGATCATGTAACCAACTCGCGGGCTGACCTGCGAGCAATCCTAGCCGCCGGCGGTGCCGAGCGTGATGCATGGATCGGTTTCGAACAGGAATATACGCTCTACCAAAGCGGACGCCCCCTCGGCTTCCCTATGTCCGGTTATCCCGAGCCTCAGGGCCCCTTCTACTGCGGGGTCGGTGCGGACCGCGCCTTCGGCCGGATGATCGCTGACGAGCATGCGCATCTCTGCCTTGATGCTGGCCTTCTTTACTACGGTCTCAATGCCGAAGTGATGCCGGGCCAGTGGGAATTCCAGATCGGCTACCGCGGGTTTGAAGGTGACGATCCGGGCCTGCTTAATACAGCCGATCATATGTGGATCGCCCGCTTTCTTCTGGACCGTGTTGCCGAAAAGCACGGTGTGATCGTCTGTTACGATAACAAGCCGATGAAAGGCGACTGGAATGGCGCCGGAATGCATACCAACTTCTCCTGCTCAAAGACGCGGGCAGAAGGCGGTCTGGATGCGATCTACGAAGCTATTCGCCGTCTCGCTCACAAGCACGACCAGCACATCGCAGTGTATGGCGACCGACTTGAGGAGCGCCTTACCGGAGCGCACGAAACCTGTTCGATCAGCGAGTTTAAGGCTGGCGGGGCCGATCGGGGGGCCTCCATCCGCATTCCGTTGGGTGTTGAGCGGGCAGGCTTCGGCTATTTCGAAGACCGCCGCCCGGGAGCCAATGCATGCCCTTACCAGGTGGCGGCCCGCATCGCCTCGACGGTGTTCGATATCGAAATCGAGGACCATTCACAGATGGCGCTTGTCGCCTGACCTCGACACCAGCCCCCTAGATCTCACTGACAAGGCGAGGTCACGACCGGGTATGCACCGTCCCGCAAATCCAGTCGCACTTTTAGAGAGAAAACATATGGTAACGCTCAAAAGCATTGCCGCAGATTCCAAGGGATTTGCGGCAAAAAACCTCATAAACTCGTTGAAAAGCGAGCACACCCAAGCGGTCTCCAATGCAATGCTGATCCGCGCACTCGAGGAAATGGGACTCCAGCGCGACGACCCGCGACTCTCTTCGCTTTTCGAAAAACTAGACGATATGCCGGGCAGCGGGACGCTCGACGAAGGCGGACTGCGCTCGCTGCTGGGAGAAGTCGAGGCTTCGCTGGTAGAGCGAGCGCTGTCGGGCTCGCTCATTATTCCTGCATTCGACGAATTCAGGGACCAACTAGTTTCAATATTTGAAACTTGTCGCGGCGAATCCAGCGGATCTGTGGCAAGCTATATCCCCCAGCTCGCAAGAGTCGACCCCGAGAAGTTTGCAATGGCCGTGTGCACGATTGATGGCCAACGCCACTCGATCGGGGATCATAACGATCGCTTCTGCGTGCAGTCCACCTGCAAGCCAGTGAACTATGCCATCGCGCATGGACTATCGAGCGCCAACTCGATCCATAGCCATGTCGGCCGCGAGCCATCCGGACGGTCGTTCAACGAACTTACTTTGAACCCTGCTGGATTGCCCCACAATCCAATGATCAATGCCGGTGCAATTATGGCGAGTTCGCTCATCAAGCCGCATGAAAGTCTGGCCGATCGGTTCGATTTTATGATGTCGAAATGGCGGGACCTTGGAGGAGGAGCAGAGCCGGGCTTCGACAACACGGTTTTCCTGTCGGAAAAAGCGACAGCAGACCGGAACTTCGCACTGGCCTATTTTATGCGCGAGAATGACGCATTTCCACCCAATACCGACCTGATGGAAACGCTAGACTTTTATTTCCAGTGCTGTTCGATAAGCATCGACGTCAGGCATATGGCGACAATCGCGGCCACGCTGGCAAATGGAGGGGTGTGTCCGACGACGAACCAACGCGTGCTCGATGCCGAGGCGGTTCGCAACTGCCTTTCCTTGATGTATTCTTGTGGCATGTACGACTACTCTGGCGAATTCGCGTTTACCGTCGGCATTCCTGCCAAGTCAGGGGTTTCGGGTGCCCTCATGCTGGTTGTTCCCGGAGTTTGCGGCATTGCCATATGGAGCCCGCGACTGGACCGGTGCGGCAACAGCGTGCGCGGCGTCCGGTTCGCCCAGGAACTGTCGAAGAGATACTCCTTTCACAGTTACGCGACGATGGTTCAGGGGGAGGCACTGATCGACCCAACCAAGTCTCAAGTCGAGCGCGTAGCGGAGGTGGCAAGTTCACTTTGTTCGGCCGCTTCGGTTGGAGACCTAGGTGAATTGAGGCGATTGGTTGCCAGCGGTGCAGAAATCCTGCAAGCTGACTATGACGGACGAACGGCCTTGCATCTTGCGGCATCTGAAGGTCGTATCGGCGTCGTGCGTTTTCTCTTGTCAATCGGTGCCGATGCAAAACAGAAAGATCGCTGGGGCAATACCGCCCTCGCCGATGCAAAGCGTGAAGGCAGGGGGGATGTAGTGGAAATTCTCTCCAACCTAGAGACAGCAGAACCGGTGAAATCCGAGCCGCGCCGCAAGGCGGCATAAGGTCGAAAAGAGGGGGTGACGTGCTTCAGATCAATATCCTCGGCTCCATATCTGTGCGCGAAGATGGGAAAAGCGTGGCGCTTCCCGCCTCGCGCAAAACTCGGGCGCTGATCGCATATATGGCTATCGAACCGGGCCCGCACACCAGGTCTGCGTTATGTGATATTTTTTGGGAAATACCTGATGATCCGCGCGCATCACTCCGCTGGTCGCTCAGCAAGTTGCGTACGGTCTTGAATTCGGAAGATCACGAGAGACTATTGGCTGATCGGCAAGGCGTGAAGCTCGAACTCCAAGACATCAAAGTTGACTATTTGGCAGTTCGGGAAACCGTTCGCGACCCGGCCGCCGCTCTCGATGATCTGGCGAAGGCATGGGAGATGTCTGACAGTGAGATGCTGGAGGACTGCGAACTTTCGAACCAGCCGGATTTCATGATTTGGCTTGGTCAGCAGCGAAACGAACTTTCGAGAATGCGATTCGAAATTGCCAAGCGCGCAGCCTTGGCTGACCAGCTTTCGAGCACCGATAGGGATAGGTGGGCCGAGCGCTGGCTGACCCAAGCTCCTTTCGACCACGAAGCGGCGGAAAATGCCGTCGCTTCGAAGCGCGCGATCGGAATGGAAGCCCAAGCTGCTGAGTTGCGGGCAGATCTGCAGCGGAGTTTCCGCGAAGCAGGACTAACTCCGCCGGAGTTTTCCAAGGAGAGTCAAACCGCTCCCGGTCCCGCGACGACTGTCGGGTTGGCAATGAAGGCCGTCGCACCTCGGCAATCGATCCGCTTTGTACAAGCGAAGGACATGACATCCATTGCTTGGGCAAGTGTCGGCGACAAGGATAACCCTCCACTTATCAAAGCAGCGAATTGGCTCAATCATCTGGAACTGGACTGGGAAGCACCGATCTGGAGCCCTCTTTTTCGGCAGCTAGCCGAAACCTTTCATCTGGTGCGTTATGACGAGCGTGGTTGTGGTCTTTCTGATTGGGACGCCCCTGACATCGATTTCGAAAGCTTCGTCGACGATCTGAAGCTGGTTGCCGATGCCTCGGGTCTCGACAAATTTCCTTTGCTCGGAATCAGTCAGGGTGCTGCTGTGTCCATCGAATTTGCAGCGCGTTATCCAGAGCGAGTGAGCAAGCTCGTCCTTTTCGGTGGCTATCCGTGTGGTTGGCGGCATACGGCGAATGAGGATGAGGTCCGCGAACGCGAAGCAGTGATGGTGCTAACTGAGACGGGTTGGGGACGGGACAATCCCGTGTATCGCAATATGTTCTCGCAAAGCTTTATGCCGGACGCGACGATAGAGGAGCTGTCGTGGTTCGACGAATTCCAGCGGCTCACGACATCGCCTGCCAATGCGGTACGGTTCCTCGAAGCCTTTTCGACGCTCGATGTCAGAAGCAGCCTAGCGAAGGTTCAATGCCCGACGCTGGTAGTGCATTCACAGCGGGATCAGCGGATTCCTCTCGGTACCGGTGTTAACATGGCCTCGCAGATACCTCATGCGCGATTTTCTAGCGTCAACAGCAGCAATCACTTGCTCTTGGGTAGAGAGCTGGCCTCTGGACAATTCGTTCAGGCAGTCCGGGATTTTCTATTAAATTAGCCAGTCATGAGGCACTGTCAGAGCAGCTGCAGCGGCTAGCAGGACGTGCGTGCACTGCAATGCCCAGATCCAAAAAGCCAGCGAGCCCGTTTCGCTATTTCAACTCATCGCCAGAGATCATTCGCCTTGTGGTGATGATATATGTCCGGTTCCCACCGTCGCTGCGAGACGTGGAGAACCTGCTGGCCAAGCACGGGATAGATATTTATCACGAGACCGTGCGCCACTGGTGGAACCGGTTTCACTAAGTGCGCAATTGGACCGTTAGCCGAACGGCGGAATTGCCGCCGGTCTGCTTTGCGCCCTACTATCGGTCGATTTCCTTCCCCCTTGAATGGAGACATCATATAGCTTGGTGGTAATCGCTCGATAAGAGCTTCAATTGAGTGGGAAGCGGATCGCCGAATAAAATTCCCATCGGAAAGCCGCGCGAACACGTGTCCTACTCAGCTTCGAGTTCTCGCAGGCTCCGGCCTTGGGTCTCTCGTCCGGCCCAGGCAACCATGCCCACGGAAGCTGCCGTTGGGAGAAGTAACGCCAAGGCTGCTCCCATCAAAGTTGGCGCGAAACCTGCCATTGCGGCGACCTGCACGGCTACGCCGCCGAACTTGCTGCTCCCCGCGACCAATCCCGTCGCCCTGCCTCGCGTGCCGAGCGGGTAGTTCTCCGCTGTATAGGGTAGCAGGACCGCAATCGTGCCGTTGGTGCCCACAATCAATAGGGCAATGACAGAAACCAGCAACGGCTCCCAAGTCAGCAGTTCGGCTGGAAGCAAGGCTCCCAGCAGGCCAATAAAGGTCAGGCTGACAGTGCCGACGAGTGTCCATTTGCTACTATGCCTTGCATAGAAAAATGCTGCAAGCAGCACGGTCGGGAAAGCGAGCAGCGAGGATCTAGCCAGGATGCTGCTGGCAATTTCCGCGCTGTAACCGCGCGATTGAAGGTCCAATGGCAACCACAAAAGCAAGCCGAAATTAACGAAGCTCCAGCACAAAGCGGTAATGGTTAGCGCTACGGTGATCTGACGATGACCTGCGGGCGACGGCGAATTTGCGGAGGCTTGTACTGGGGGTGGTTTGGGACGCAAACCGAATTTCCGTTGCATTTCCGCGAGCTCTGCAGTCCTCCCACGCTCAGCCAGGAAACGGGGTGTTTCGGGGATAAGCCGCGCTAAGGCTAGTAATAAAAGTCCGCTGGGGAAACCTTGCAACCACAGCGACCGCCAGCCGTATATTGGCTCCAGCACATAAGCTGCGCCACTTGCCGCGAGGTAACCGCCAACCAGTCCAATCCCGCCCACCAGAACGAGCACCCAGCTGCGGTGTCTGGGCGGCATTACCTCTGTCAGAAGCGTATAAACTACCGGCAACATGCCTCCCGCCGATATGCCCATAAGGAAACACATTATCAGGTTCCACTCAAATTCCGGCATAGCACCGCAAATCGCGGTGGAAACGAACAGGATCGTGGACAGCAAGATGCAAACCCGGCGACCATAGATGTCTGCCAGCCAGCCCCACAGGAACGAGCCGATGGTAGTTCCTGTGAGCGCGACCAACGGCAACAAGGCCACTTGCGATCGGCTGATCCCATATTCTGCCGCCATTCCCGGAAGCACGAATCCCAGGGTAGCGGGTTTCATCACATCGATCACGAGGCCCAGCGTCAGCACCAGTAAAGTAGCCGCGTGCCAAACATTGAGCGGTGTCGAATCTGGCGCTTCGAAGCTGGTCCCGGCATGATCGCCATGCGGAGCGCATTTCTGTGGCAGGGCACCGAAACATGCCAGTGGCGCTCCGATCAGGATCAAAGCCATGCCGATCCACATGCTGGGGTCCATTGGCATTCCCGTAAGGTGATTGCCCATTTCATGACCCATCGCCAACATTGGCAGATGGAGCGCGACGCCTAGACTGACCGCGGCACAACCCGCCCAGAAGAACGGAGCGCGTTCGCCAACGATGGATATTTTTTGCCCCGCCTTCTTCATTTAGGACAATTAAGAGATACGCAATTCGTTAGCAAGCGAATGAAACGAGATCGAGAAGGCTTGCAATGGTCGGTTGCCGAACGGCAGCTCTCGGGGTTTCGGAGATCCGAAACAGATAGTCCGCTGCCGGCCCAGAAACTGTCGTCTGAATCCAAATTGTCGAATGACAGCTACCCACCCACTTGTTGCGATTCAATCCGGGCGGGCAACCAAGCTCCTCACACTAGGCAAAGTCCGTTAGAGCGCGAAAGCGACCTTAGCACCATTAACCTACAAACTTGGATTGATCGTCTCACAGGGACGATTTTGGACTGATATTTCGATTTGAAATTAGCATACTAATTAGCACAATAGCACAAAGACAATAAATAATAGGTATACAATACAATATGTTAAATGCATTGTTGCCTGACTAAAAAGGGATTCAAAATCCCGTTCCGCAAGGAGTGTGGGTTCGATTCCCACCGCCCGCACCATCTAACTTAGCAGGCTCCGATAAGCACACCGCACGTTGGGCAGGAGCCTGCATTAGCGGACCGTCTGGGGACGAACGTCCCGCGCTCCGCTTTCGCGAAATGACAATCGAACGGTATTGTCATGTTGGCCTCAGAAATCCCGGACGGGATTTAGCCATCACTTCAAACTGCTTGGTTCAATTTGAAAGCTGCCGTTCCGGAATCGCCCAATAGCAGTCATTCCCACCGCACAAATTCTATGCCGAGTTTGCGCCCTCATTCAAGTCGTTCCAGCTCTTCAAGATAGTTCCCATATCCGGACATTGCCGTAGACGCAGGCGCTACCCAGAATTGTCAGGGGTTTTGGGCGATCCAGACAGGCAGAATTAATGCCACCAGAACAGAGCGACCGCCATTTGCGGTTACATCGCTGGTCCAAGAGCGCAAAAATTAGACAGCCAAACCTGTGTGTCCAGAGAACGCATTGGCCCAGTTCATGGAAGGCTAAGGCGTTTATTTATTGCGATTCAACAAGTCCATTGCTAGTGCACCGTCATGCTCGCTCGATTATTCCTGATGTTGATAGCTATCGCTCTTGTTTTCGGGAGTGTTCATGCTGGTCCGGGATTGGTTGACCATCATGACGATCACGACAGTGCCGGTCTCGCTTTTAATCATCACCACCATAGCAATATATCCTCGGTGGAGTTGGACATTGCGATGAGCAGCGATTCCAGTGATCGAGATGATAGCCGCGATCTACAAGGTGATACGCATCAGCATTTTTCGCCTACGGCAGTCGAGGTTGACGGCAGCAAAATTGAAGCCGCCGCTTATGATGATCGCGGCTTGGTCTTTGCGTCCGCCCCGGCTTTCATGCGGTCTGTGACGCAGAAGCCACTCATCGAGCCACCTTTAGCCTGATCCATTAGCCGCAGCGTGCACTTTTCTGCGTGCTGTAATTGTTATGGATCAGGAGTTTACAACAAATGTTGAGATATTCACGTGCCGCCCTTCTGGCGGGTGCGTTGCTAATGAGCGGTGCTGCCAGTCTTGCAGAGACCGTTTCACTCGATCAGGCGGTTGCGAAGGCGCTTGAGGCAGCGCCGCTATTGCGCGCCGATGACGCTGCGATTGCAGCAGCCCGCGCTGGCAAGGTGCAAGCTGACGTTCCTCCCAATCCGTCGGTTACGGTAGAAGCAGAAAATTTCGTCGGCACCGGCCCATATAGTGTTCTGCGCGGTGCGGAAGTTACCGCCACCTATAATCAACCGATTGAACGCGGCGGCAAGCGGGCGGCGCGCGTTGCGCTGGCTGAACGGGAAATCGGTGTGGCCAGTGCCTCTGCCGAAGTCACCCGGCTGGAACTGGCCGCCGGCGTGCAGCGAACGTTTCTGGATATTTTGATAGCCCGGCAGATCGAGGCCATCGCAAAGCAGCAGTTATCCATCGAACAGGGCTTACAGAGTGAAGCCTTGCGGCGGGTGCGCGGCTACAAGGACCCGCTATTTGTAGAAACGCGGGCTGCGGCACGAGTGGCGCAGGCCCAGATCGCAGTGGAACAATCTCAGGCACAGCTGCGCAATGCGCGCAACACTTTGGCCTCTTTTTGGGGCGGCAATGGCGATGATCTTGATGTGGTTGGAGAATTGGTGCTTGGCGGCAATCAAAAGGTCGAACTGGCAGAGGCTGATCAATCGCTCGCAGAAGCCAGGGTGGCGCGGGCAAGCGCAGCGATCATTGTGGAACAAACCCGCAAGACTCAGGATTATACCGTCAATGGCGGCACGCGTTTTATCAAAGGAACCAATGATATTGCGTTGGTTGCCGGGATTACCATACCGCTGGGGCGTTTTGATCGCAATCAAGGCAATATCGAACGCGCGCGCGCCGAACGCTTGCGTCTTGAACTGACGGCGGAGGCCAATCGGTTAGAGCGACTACGCCGACGGGCAAGTCTCGGAGCAGAAGCAGACCGTGCGCTTAGCCGTGCGGAAGCTATCAAGTCCGAAGTTTATCCGCGCGTAGCAAAGACTTTGGCGCAGGTGCGCGAGGGTTATAATCGCGGCGGTTTCAGCTTCCGGGATATGCAAGATGCAGCCGACGCTATCATCTTGGCGCAGGACAAATGGTTGACCGCCATGATCGAATATCGCGATCTGCAAACCGAATTAGACCGGCTCACCGGACGCTTTGATGCGTCTATCGCTGCAATCAATGAAGGATATACACAGCCATGAAGACGAACTGGAAAATTGGTGCAGCGATGGTGGTATTGCTTCTTGTGCCGATGGCCGCATGTAGCACAGATGCACCGAATGAAGCGGGTGAAGGCGAAGCGGCCGAAGAAGAAAAAGGACCTCATCGCGGCAAGATGCTTCGTGACGGCGATTTCGCTGTCGAAATGACGGTTTTTGAAGACGGCGTGCCACCGGAATTTCGTGTCTATCCGACACGTGATGGCAAGCCCGTCGACCCGCAGTCTGTCAAGCTTACAGTAACGCTGAAGCGGTTGGATGGCGAGGTTGAAAAATTCGCCTTCAAGCCGGAGAAAGATTATCTCGTCGGTGAGGGCACTGTAATTGAACCCCATAGCTTTGATGTGGAGGTTGTCGCCGCTGCCAGCGGGAAGCGCCATGTCTGGAAATATTCCAGTCCTGAAGGTCAGACGAAAATAAGCGCGTCTGCCGCAAAAGATGGCGGAATTGAATTTGAAGTCGTTGGTCCACAGTCGATCAGCGATATTCGCGAAGTGGAAGGTGTCGTCCAGTTGGATCCGGCAGCAACTTCGGAAATCAGAGCACAATTCCCCGGCAAAGTGATGCAAGTGACAAAAGCGGTCGGCGATTATGTCAAAAAGGGCCAGTTGCTGGCGCGGATTGAATCGAGTGAATCACTGCAAATATATCCGGTCTATTCGCCTGTCAGTGGCGTGGTTGCAGAGCGCAACGCCAATGTCGGCAATGTTGCCTATGAACAGCCGATTTATGTCATCACTGATCCAAGCAGCACGAGCGTCGTCTTCAATATTTTCCCGCGTGACTTAGGCACAATCCGGCCTGGCCAGAGGATCAGTATCGAAACGCTTGATGGCAAGCCGGTCGCTGATTCGGTTCTCGGAGGCTATTTGCCCGAAGGTAATTCCGCGGCAGGGACGGCGCTGGTTCGCGCGCGTCTGCCGAACCGCGATGGACGCTGGCGTCCCGGCATTGCTCTGCACGGACGTGTGGTGGTGAACGCAGTGACAGTGCCGCTGGCGGTTCGGACAGAGGCGTTGCAACCGTTTCGCGATTTCACCGTCGTATATGCCAATTTTGGTGAAATGTACGAAGTGCGTATGCTCGAACTTGGCCGGAAATCTTCTGAATGGACCGAGGTTTTGAGCGGTATCAAACCCGGCACGAAATATGCAGCCAAAGGATCATTCCTCATTCGGCAGGACATTGAAAAGTCCGGCGCATCTCACGATCACTAATGGAAAACCAAACCATACTCGCTAGAATAATAGGCTTCTCGATCGCCCAGCGCTGGCTTGTGCTCGCCGTTGTCGTAATACTGATGGCGATTGGGGTGTGGAGCGCAACGCGTCTGCCCATCGATGCTGTCCCCGACATCACCAATGTTCAGGTGCAGATAAACACCGAGGCCGAGGGTTTCTCTCCCCTGGAGGCAGAACAACGCGTTACCTATCCGATTGAAACGGCGCTCGCAGGCATTCCGAAGCTGGACTATACTCGTTCGGTTTCGCGCTACGGCCTGAGCCAGGTAACTGTCGTTTTTGAGGACGGCACCGATGTCTATTTTGCGCGGCAGCTAGTAAACGAGCGCCTTCAGGCGGCCAAATCGCAATTGCCACCGAACATCGAACCGCAAATGGGACCGACCGCGACCGGGCTTGGCGAGATTTTCATGTATTCGGTTACGCCCAAGAAGGGCGCAAGGAAATCCGATGGTTCAGAGTGGACGCCGACCGATTTACGCACCTTGCATGACTGGGTAGTGCGACCACAGATGCGCAATGTTCGAGGGGTGGCTGAGGTCAACACAGTTGGCGGCTATACCAAACAATATCATGTGACCCCCAATGCCGAGCAACTGGCATCGCTGGGAATATCGCTCACTGATGTGGTCGATGCGCTGGAAGCAAATAATGCCAATGCGGGCGCAGGCTATGTAGAGCGTGCTGGCGAGCAAGTCCTGATCCGGATACCGGGGCGGGTAGAAGATCAAAATGATCTGTCGCAGATTATCGTCGCAAAACGCGGCGGTATCCCTATTCGCGTTGGCAATATTGCCGAAGTCGTAATTGGTTCCGAATTACGCAACGGCGCGGCAACGGAAAACGGCAAAGAGATTGTGCTTGGCACGATCTATATGCTCACCGGCAGCAATCCGCGCATTGTCGCTCAGGCAGCAGCAGAAAAGCTGGAGGAGGTGAACCAATCACTTCCCGATGGAGTGCAGGCCGTGCCGCTCTATGATCGGACAGAATTGGTCGAGAGGACCATTGCAACGGTTGAGACAAACCTCCTCGAAGGCGCGCTGCTCGTAATTGTCATCCTGTTTCTGCTGCTCGGTAATGTTCGTGCTGCGCTGATTACCGCAGCGGTAATTCCGATTTCCATGCTGATGACGCTATCCGGTATGGCGGCGGGGCGTGTGTCCGCGAACCTCATGAGCCTCGGCGCGCTCGATTTTGGCTTGATCGTCGATGGCGCTGTTATCATCGTCGAAAATTGCCTCAGACGGTTGGGGGAGGCACAGCATAAAGCTGGCCGCCTACTTGACCGTGACGAACGTTTCAAACTGGTTGCCCGCGCCAGCAGCGAAGTGATCCGTCCTTCGATATTTGGCGTTATCATCATTACCGTTGTCTATTTGCCGATCTTCGCGTTGACCGGGATTGAAGGTAAAACGTTCCACCCGATGGCGATAACCGTCATGCTTGCGCTTACAGCGGCGCTCCTGCTTTCTCTGACCTTTGTTCCTGCGGCGATAGCGATGTTCGTTACCGGCAAGGTTGAGGAGAAAGAGAATCGTGTAATGGCTTGGCTGCGCAAAGGCTATGCGCCTTTGCTCGACTGGTCGATGCCCAAGGGTAAAATTCTGATTGCCGGTGCGGCCTTGCTGGTTGCGGTCAGCGGATGGGGCGCAACGCGTCTGGGGTCGGAGTTTATCCCGAACCTCGATGAGGGCGACATTGCCATGCACGCGCTGCGCATCCCTGGCACCAGCTTGAGCCAAGCCATTCAAATGCAAGAATCTCTGGAAAAACGAATTAGCGAATTTCCCGAAGTCGAGCTTGTATTTGCCAAAATCGGGACAGCCGATGTGGCAACCGACCCGGTGCCGCCGTCGGTAGCCGATAATTTCATCATGCTCAAAGACCGGAAGGACTGGCCCGATCCACGCAAGACGCGGGAAAAGCTGGTCGAGGAACTTAACGCAGCGGTGCAGCAGATTCCGGGCAATAACTATGAATTTACGCAGCCTGTGCAGATGAGGCTCAACGAACTGATTGCGGGTGTTCGCGCCGATGTTGCGGTCAAACTGTTCGGAGAGGATCTGGATCAACTGCTCGAAACGGGTGCCGAAATTGAGTCGATCGTGGAATCGATACCCGGCGCGCAGGATACCAAGCTGGAACAGGTGACGGGGCTTCCCGTTCTGTCGGTGACGCCGCGCCGAGAACTTTTGGCCCGTTATGGCATAAATATTAGCGATGTGCAGGATGCAGTGGCGACCGCTACCGGCGGGCGCAATGCGGGTCAGGTTTTTGAAGGTGACCGGCGCTTTGACGTCGTCGTTCGCTTGCCAGAAGAAATCCGGACCGATACTGACCGGCTTGGCCGCTTGCCAATCCCGATTACGAGTGGAGGTAGCGGTGAATTCGTGCCTTTGTCAGAAATTGCCAATATTGAACTGTCAGTTGGTCCTAATCAGATCAGCCGGGAAAACGGTAAGCGCCGGGCGGTTGTTACCGCCAATGTTCGCGGACGCGATTTGGGATCGTTCATCACCGAACTGAGGTCAAAGATCGATAGCGATGTCGCACTGCCGGAAACCTATTATGTTCAATATGGCGGGACATTTGAACAGCTTCAGTCAGCAGCTACAAGATTGCAGATTGTCGTGCCTATGGCGCTCCTGCTTATCTTTGGCTTGTTGTTCATGCTGTTTCGTTCGACCCGTGACGCTGCCATCGTGTTTTCTGGAGTGCCGTTGGCGTTGACCGGGGGCGTAGCGGCCCTGGCGCTTCGCGACATACCGATGTCAATTTCAGCAGGAGTTGGTTTCATCGCTTTGTCGGGCGTGGCGGTGCTCAATGGTGTTGTGATGCTATCCTTCATCCGCGATTTGCGGGAGCGCGGCATGGCGCTGGAGGAAGCTATTCGCGAAGGAGCTCTCACCCGGCTGCGTCCTGTGCTGATGACCGCGCTGGTGGCATCGCTCGGCTTTGTGCCGATGGCTCTGAACGTCGGGGCCGGATCGGAAGTGCAACGCCCGCTTGCCACTGTCGTAATCGGAGGAATTATTTCCTCGACCATCCTGACGCTGATTGTGCTGCCTGTATTATACAGGCTGATCCACGGACGCACCGAAAGAAGAGAGAAGAATATGCAAGCAGAACCAACAACATGAGGCAATTTATGAAAATATCCGGATATAAATTTTCGGTCCAGGCATTTTTGGGCATGCTATTATGCATGGCCTTCGCGACCACTGCCTATGCCCACGGCGTCGCGGAGGGTGATCAGGGCTATATCGAACAAACCAGCGGGCCGCAGATCATCGCGTTCCTGTATCTGGGTGCCAAGCATATGGTCACCGGTTATGACCATTTGCTGTTCCTGTTCGGCATTATCTTCTTCCTCTACCGGCTCAAACATGTCGCCGCTTATGTAACCCTGTTTGCAATCGGACACAGCACGACTTTGCTTGCGGGCGTTTTGCTCGGCACAAACATCAGCTCCTATGCGGTTGATGCAATTATCGGGCTGTCGGTGGTTTACAAGGCGCTCGATAATTTGGGCGCATATCAACGCTGGTTTGGCTTTCAGCCCAATACCAAGGTAGCGGTCCTGATATTCGGTTTCTTCCACGGCTTCGGTCTTGCGACGAAATTGCAGGAATTTTCGCTGTCGCCAGACGGCCTGTTGATCAATCTGATATCGTTCAACGTCGGTGTCGAAATTGGCCAATTCCTAGCGCTGGGAGCAATATTGATTGCGATGGGATACTGGCGCCGCACCGCCAGTTTTGGCCGCTATGCATTCTCGGCCAATGTCGCTTTGATGATCGCGGGCTTCATGCTCTTTGGATACCAGCTCACCGGCTATTATGTCGCTTGAAAGGACTAACATGACAGATTTTGGAACACCCACTCGTTCGGAGCTTTCTTCCCTTCGCCAATTGAACAAGGCCACTGCTTTTGCGGCCGCTACCGCCGCCATCCTGCTGGTGACCACTATACTTCCCGCCGAATATGGCATCGATCCAACCGGTATTGGTGGCGCATTGGGGCTCAAAGCCATGGGCGATGGTAAGCAGGCTGAACAGGAAGTAGAGAAAGAAGCTCCGACCGCTGAAAATCTCGCGTCCACTGATAACGCCTCCGTTATAGGAGAAGCGTCAGCGGGCATTCAGAACGGCGAGGTTACGCTCACCTTGCAGCCGGGCGAAGGACGGGAAGTAAAAGCGACAATGAAGGCAGGCGAAGAGTTTGAGTTCACCTGGGCAACAGACAAGAATGCCGTCAATTATGACCAGCATGGTGAGGAATTTGGAGCCGCTTCAGATGAGTATACCAGCTATGACAAAGGGACCAAAGCTTCCTCGACCGGTAAATTTCGCGCTCCATTTGATGGCACCCATGGTTGGTATTGGCGTAACCGTACCGAAGGCCCAGTCACCATCACCGTCTCCGCTACTGGTCAATTTTCGAAATTTGAACTGAAAGAATAGGAACATGAAAATGCGTAATATACTAGTTGCACTTACCGCCTTGGCCACTGTTGCCAGTCCTGCTCTGGCTCACCCCGAGCATGATGAAATGCCCCAACGCGCCGAGCGCAAGCCAATGGCTGAAACGGCCAAGGATGCCGTTATCCGATTGGTGACACAGGCCAAATTGCCATCAAGCTGGAGTAAGGCAAAGGCCACTCAAACCGAGGCACGGATGATTGGCGGAACCCAGAGCTGGGTGGTGACGTTCGAAAATCCTGCCATCAAGTCTGCCGCGAAGCGGAAGCTTTATGTGGTGCTTACCAAGTCTGGTGATTTTGTTTCGGCGGCAAATACTTCGCCAAAATAGACAAATATCAATTCGGGATGCCGTTATCTACTATATATGATTTCGGCATCCCGTCCATTTGCCAAGCACCAATGGCCTGCCGGAATCGTTGGTCGACCACATCCCAGTCCAGATGTCGCATGAAGGCATCGACATATTTCGCCGCTGCCGTGCCGTAATTCATGTGATAGCTATGCTCATACATATCGAGTGCGACTAGTGGCGTTCCATAGACCGCATCAAGCGTTGACCCCATGTCCAATTGATGGATCTAAAGTCCGCTTTTTCAGCCTAGACTCCCCAATGCCGACAGTCGTCTATCGGCCCAATTGCAGCCGTCTGTTATTTCCTTCATCTGCTAGCGCCGTTCAGTTTTTTTCCGAAGCCAACGAATGGCATACACGGAGTTATCCGCGGCCTTCGGGCCGTTTCGGATCGTCGTCTACGCAGTTGTAGAATGCTTTTAATCTGTTGTGGGGTTTCAATTGTTCGGGGCGATAGAATTTGACCTCGTCGACGATCGGCACTGGGCCAGCATCAAACCGGTCGAAGACGCTTTGGTGCAGTTCACCGTCTTCAAAAACATATCGTGGTTTTTTTCCACGCCCACTTGAACGCCTCCGACATCCAGCGCTCTTCATGCTGTAGCCCGCGATGATCTCCAAAGCTTTGCAGCAAGTCTTCGTTGATCAGGATTTCCGGCATGCACTCCTGAAGCTCTTGGACCATCCAGCTGAGGGCGATATCGCTCAATCTTGACTCACTCTCTATGTAACTCCCACCAATGTCGCTGTGACAACCCGCGAACCATACCTGCTTCAGCCACCGCGGAACTTGGCCCTCTCTGCGCGCAGGGGTATTAGTCGGTCCCCATTTGACACGTGGAAAGTCTGCGCGTTCCTCGTCAATAGCCATCGCATGACGTGCGAAATTTACCTCCCGGGACAGATATTTGTCGTAATTTTCGTTGCGCCAGAATGCCCAATGGGACGAACGTTTCTTCAAGTTCCCATTGAGGTCGTCACTAAGATTGATGTCTAACTCTTCGTCAATTGGAGAATAACTCTTGCGCACGATGCGCGCCAGATGCAGGAGCCATCCGAGGACCATTGCTCCCGATGCCAAACCAATAAGTTTCCACGCCCAATGAAAATCGAACAGGAAAGAGGCAGCCGTAAACAGTCCAACCGCTAAAAGGGCACCGCAGAAGAGTAGTTTCAGTTTGTCACTGCCCAAGGCGGCGACGCTGTCGAAGACACCAATGAAATACGGTTCGACGTTACCTCTGGGTGCAGCCGGGTCTTGGTTTTGCGATGAACCATATCGAATACGGAACCGGCGACCCAGCTCTTCCCTCTGGTCGAAATAGGGTTGTTTACTGCGAGGCTTTCCAGCTCCGTGATTGTAAACTTCCTGAACAGCTTCACGCGCGACTTTGCGTAAAGCTTTACCATACTTGGGCATTGGATTTCCGTCAGCCAGCCGCGTAGGCACCCCGCACAAGTTTAGCACGGTCGAGAGTGCTCGGACGGTATATGCTCCCCTTGAAAAACCAAATACGCAAATCCTGTCACCGGGCTCGTAGGCGGCCACAATCGCTTCGTAACAGTCAATAATATTTGCATCGATGCCCGTTCCGATCGTCGCTTCGAGAAATTGCTTGGTCCTTTTGAACGTCAAGCCGCTAAATTCGCCCTTACCCAAGCCAGGATCGTAGAAAGCGACTTGTTGAATGGGATCGATTGGTGATGACGGCCCCGGTGGTGTAGCCCTGAAAAGCTTATAAACATTCGATAATTTCTAATCGGGATGTACACCGCCGATCTGGCCAGTTCCATCGGAAAAAATAAGAATGTTTTTAGCCATCGTTGGTGCCTCAAGGTTGCAATTTTAGAATAACGGTTGTTATCAGCCCGCCTCACTTGTGACTAGGTTCGGTTCGTAACTTAGTCGTGTATTCGTCTAGCTCGCGCTCCGAATTGCTCCCTTGGCTTCTTCAAGTGATAAGCTCATCAGCATTTTGACGGCTTCCCGATTAATCGAAACGCCAATTAGGTGGCTAAGAACTGGCCGCATTCTTATACCGGGTGCGTTATATTCATGATCCGAACGGCTCACTCCATATCCCGCTTTATGGAAGTTACGGTGCTGCCACTGCCAAGACGGCCAGGGCAAAGCTGGCGCGGATTGTGCGTGGTGCGCCAGAAGTATTGGTCAAGGTCACCGGCCGCCAGCGCGGCGGTAGCCACGTCAAAGCCCATCTCGATTACATCGGGCGCAAAGGGGTTGTGGACATCGAAAGTCGCGATGGAGAGATCCTGACCTCAAAGGACGATGTTGCCGAGCGTGCAGCAGAGTGGAGTGGCACGCTGCAATGGCGGTCGCGGCCAACGGTATCATCGGTGTCATTGGTGTTCTCGATGCCAGCAGGAACCGACCCGGAAAAGGTGTTGGGAGCTGTCCGTGCGCTCGCCCACAGTGAGCTAAGCGACAATCATGATTATGTCTTGGCACTGCACACGGATACGCCGCGTCCGCATGTTCATCTGACTGTGCAGGCCGAAGGGCTGGATCGGATCAGGTTTAATCCGCATCCTGCTCAGCTTAGCCGTTTTCGTGAACGATTTGCCCATGAACTGCGAGCGCGCGGCGTTGCCGCCGAAGCAACGCCAAGACGGGCGCGGGGTCGAGGTATTGCCGGGTCGAGTATGGCACTTGTCAAATTGCGCGCCCGATTAGCAAGTGGGGTAAGCCCGGCAATGACAGATGCAGACCGGCGCACTAACGAACAGGCTCTTTCTGTTGCGCGCGGTCAATCAGATCTTCCACCATTTATCGCCAAAGGAAAAACGCGCTGGCACAAGATACGCGAAGCTTATGGGAAAGCTGCTGCGGCGCTCGGAGCAACCGGACAGTCTGAGGATCAGGCTTTAGCAGACGATGTTCGTAAATTTCTTGATAAGCACCCCGATATGAATGCAACTCCGGAAATCTTTGCTGCACATCATGCTCGAAATCTGGGCATTGAGCGTAAAGAACCGGCACGGATGCACGATCCTTCACCTCGCGGTCGAGCGCGGTGATCTTCGCTTCTTTTGATATTAAAAATCGGTCAAAAGCGATCTTCGGCGCAAAGATTGCCAAGGTCTGGCGTTGGGTAGGGAACGGACGTTCCAGGCACGCAATTTAAACATCATTGTTTGAGCCGGTTGCGGACTATCCGCTCTTGGCGAATCACACGACAAAATGGACAGCTGCGGGCCGAGCGGAACATGAGCCGTAGTTAAGGTGTTACCTTCACATGACCTTTTATCACTCGCGCACAGGCCGCGGCAAACCACTCCTGCTTGTCCACGGGCTGGGGGGAACCCACCGCTCGTGGGATACAATCTCGCCTGGGCTTACCCA
>JBGTHQ010000011.1:0-1784 GCA_041746135.1 Sphingomonadaceae bacterium
CCGCCGCTGGCGACCAAGGCCACCATGCCGAACGCAACGGCGAAGAGCACCGCGTAAACCAGCGCGATGCGGGCGCGGAGCGACCCCACTCTCAGATGCAGGCCCCGCATGCGCCGCAACTGATGCACAGCAATCATCGGCGGAGCGGCAACACAACGGTGCGGGTGTTGTTGCCGGTCTCGATCACCGTGTCATGATCGGCTTCGTTATTATTGGCCAGTGCCGACGGATACCAGATTCGGACCTCGGCCGCGCCAGATGGCAAATCGCCCAGAACCACCCGTCCTTCGCGATCGGTCTTGGCCGCAAAAGGCGTATCGACCACCTTGATGTAACCGCGCATCTGATCGTGGATATTGCAGCCGACCGCGACATTTCCGGCAACCGGGAAGCCCTGAGACCGTGTTTGATCCCGGCCATAAAGGCTGATCTCGAACTTGGCGGGATCGGAAAAGCTGTAGATGCTGTGGCGAACGCGGTCAAAATTGGGGAAGGCTACTTTCGACCCTTTTGGTACAATCAGCGTACCAGGCACGAAGCTCAGGTCTTTCTGCGCCATCGCATTGGGCCATGCGAACTTGGCTGGCGCACTGGCGCGCGCGGAAGGGTAGATCGTTACCACAGCATCCGATATCGGTACGCCGCGGGCGTCCTTGACGATCACGGTAAGCGACGCTGCGCCGCCTGCTTGCGCGGCGACTGCCAAAACCACGGCACCGGTCACCGCGATGGCGGCAAGATAGATTCTGTGAAACATGACGAAAAAATAGGTCTGAAAAACTGATAATTGATTAACCCGTCGGCCCGTGGCGGTAACTTGCCCAGCCCATGCGACGTGCGCAGATTAATGCTTAAGCGATTTTTTACCGACAGCATCTAGAACGCGTGCCATGGTGACCGATCTTAGTTTTGCGCGATGGCACCGCGTCATCCGGTTCGCCGCAATCCTGCTGGGCGTGATGTGGGCCCCTGTTCTCAACGCGCAATCATTATCCTATGACATAACCGCATTGGCACCAGCCGGACATGCCGCGGACACTCTACCGCTGTCCATCGAACCGGCTCAGGCAGCGGCAGAGGGCAGCATGATGTCCGCTCCGGCGCTCAATGATGCGGGTTACCCGGATGCCGCTGACAAGGCGGACACACGCGATTTCGATATGCCGAAGATTTCTTTTGAACAGCCTGCCCATAATAGCCTGCGTTGGGGTGGAAAGCTTCGTCTGACCAACGGGGTGGCGACGCTTGACGGAGCATCGGGCGGAGGCCTGGCGGGATGGGCAATCATCGCCGGAAAGGAGACCGCACAGGGCATCGGTGGATCCGCGCATGTAACCTATGTCGAGTTGCCCGATTATAATTGGCAGAGCCACGGCGCGGCTATCGGCCTGTTTGACCGGTTCGAACTGAGCTATGCCCGCCAGAATCTGGACACTATTGATGTCGGCACGGCGCTCGGCCTCGGGCGCAGCTATGTGCTCAATCAGGATGTTTTCGGCGCCAAGCTTCGCTTGTTCGGCGACGCGGTATATGGCCCGGCCGCGCTGCCGCAGTTCGCGATTGGTTTTCAGTACAAGAACAATCTCGACGATGCGGTGACCCAGGCGGTCGGCGCCACATCGGAAGACGGAACGGATTTCTACATTGCCGCCACCAAGATCCTTCTTGCCCAGAGCCTGCTGTTGAATGGCACCCTGCGCTACACCAAGGCAAACCAGCTCGGGTTGCTCGGTTTTGGCGGAGACAAAAATGGCGACAGGTCGCTGCAGTTTGAGGGAAGCCTT
>JBGTHQ010000012.1:0-25780 GCA_041746135.1 Sphingomonadaceae bacterium
TGAGGGCAGCGAGAACAAGATCCGCATCGCGCTCAAGGATTACAACGAATCGGTGCGCAATTATAACACGACGATCCGCACCTTCCCCGACATCATCGGTGCCAAGATTATCCACGGTGCCAAGCCGATGGTCACCTATGAAGCGCCGACAGAAGGCGCCGAGGTCGCGCCGACGCTCGATATGCGCGAGAAGTGATCGCGGAAAGAGCGCCTTCTATGTCGCTGTCGCGCCTTGCCCAGAGGCTGGCGCTGCAGCTGATTGCGTTCGTAGTGGCGCTGGGCATGTCCTTTGCGGCTTCCGCACAGGATTTTCCCGCGCGCGGCACCGCGCCGGTGGTCGATGCGGCGAACATCATCGATCCCGCCGCCGAGGCCGAGCTGACGGCGAAACTCGACGCGTTTGAACAGCGCAACCAGCGCCAGTTCGTCGTCGCGACGATCCCCGATCTGCAAGGCTATGACATATCCGACTACGGCTATCAGCTGGGCCGCAAATGGGGCATTGGCAGCGTCGAGAATAACGATGGCGCATTATTGCTGGTGGCGCCCAACGAGCGCAAGGTGCGGGTCGAAGTCGGTTACGGGCTGGAAGGTATCATGACCGATGCGCTGTCGAGCATAATCATCCAGAATGACATTCTGCCCCGGTTTCGGGATAATGATTATCCCGCCGGGATTATGGCCGGCGTGGATGCGCTCAGCACCCAACTCACCCTGCCCGAAGACCAGGCGCGCCAATATGCCGCGGCGGCCGCGCAGCAGGTCCGCAAGAAATCCTCGTCCAGCAATCCCGGCCTCATTATCTTCTGGGTCTTTATTCTGATCTTCTTTGTACTGCCCATCCTCTTTGGCCGCGGCAAGGGGCGGCGCTATCGCGGCGGTGCAGGACCAATTGTCATGTGGGGACCTGGAATGGGCGGCGGCTCCAGCCGGGGTTCGTCCTGGGGTGGAGGCGAGGGTTTTGGCGGTGGCGGTTTTGGCGGAGGCGGCGGCAGCTTTGGCGGCGGCGGCGCTTCGGGTGGCTGGTAACATCATGGCGCATAGACGAAAGACGCAAGCATGCAGATGACCGCAGACGATCACAAGCGCGTCACCGCTGCTGTGGCTGCGGCCGAGCGCGGCACCGATGGCGAAATTGTCACAATCGTGACGCAGCAATCGGACAGCTATCATGATGCAGGATTGCATATGGCGATTGCCGCGATGTTTTTTTTCCTGTCGTCGCTGGCGATTTTTCCCGGATTTTTTCGTGATATCGTCACTCGGCTCAGCGGCGGGTGGGCGCATGACTATAGTGCAGCGGAGTATATGACGATGATACTGGTCACCAGCATCATCATCTTCCTCGCCATGCGCTATCTGTTCGCTATTCCCGCACTGCGCATGACGATTATCCCCCCATCTACCAGGCAACGCCGCGTGCGGCGCAAGGCGATCGAATTTTTCAAGGTCGGTGCGGAGCGGCGCACGCTCGGCTTGACCGGTATCCTCATCTATCTTTCGCTGCGCGAACACCGCGCGGAAATCGTCGCCGATGAGGCCATTGTCGCCAAGGTCGAACCCGAAGTCTGGGGCGCGGCGATGGACGCGCTGATTACCCAAGTCAAAGCGGGCCGCACCGGCGAGGGCATGGTCGCCGCGGTGCAGCAGATCGGCGTGATACTGGCCGAGCATTTCCCCAAAAGCCATGACAACACCAACGAGCTTCCCGACCGGCTGATCGAATTGTGAGCGGGGGCGACCCGGCGCCGACCACCGGCGTGGAAACCATGTGGGAGGGGCGGTTCATCACCGCCAAGCGCGACGGCAAGTGGGAATATGTTTCACGCGCCCGGGGCATTGATGCGGCGGTCATACTGGCGGTCGATAACGGCCATATTCTGCTGGTCGAACAATATCGCGTGCCGATCGGCAAAAACTGCATCGAATTACCGGCGGGCCTGATCGGCGACAATGCGCAGGGCGAAAACCCTGTCTTTGCCGCGATCCGCGAGCTTGAGGAAGAAACCGGCTATCGCGCCGAATCGATGGAGGAACTGGGCGAATTTTACAGCTCTCCCGGTATGGTATCGGAAAGTTTCCGGCTGATGAAAGCCCATAACCTCACCCAAACCGGCAAGGGCGGCGGAGTGGAAGGCGAGAATATCACCGTACACAAGGTTGTGCTCGGCGCGCTGGATGCCTTTATCGCGGCAAAGCGCAGCGAAGGCTGCGGCATCGATGTCAAAATGCTGTTGTTGCTGGGCGCGGGCTATCTGGTCTGAAGACAGGCGGGTCTAGCCGAAATTGTCGGCATAGGCCTGGAGCTTGAGCGTGCGAGGCGGGGTTTCGACCACATGCGCGGCGATGCCGTATTTATCGGCATAGGTGATCGCGGCTTCCTTGCTTGGAAATTCCAGACGCAATTGCTGCTGCGTATCGCCCGATCCGGCCCAGCCCATCAGCGGGTCGGGACGCTTTGCCTCTGCCGGTTCGAATTGCAGGATCCAGTGATCGGTCAGAGCGCGGCCCGACTGCATGGCATTTTTGGGACGCTGGAAAATACGTGCGGGCATATCGGGTTCCTGATGAAGCGAGTGCCTGTCCAATGCCGCAAAACACCGCGCCGGGTCAAGCGCAACTTGCGATCACTCTTCGCTCGCTCGGCCCCGTGCCTGCGCTTTTTTGGTCTTGAGGTTGGCGATGGCCGCTGCCGGATCTTCCGGCCAGTTATGCCGGGGGTAGCGCCCGCGCATGTCGCGCGCGACATCGGCCCAGCTGCCGGCCCAGAATGCGGGCAGGTCGCGCGTGGTCTGCACGGGGCGTCCCGCCGGCGAGGTCAGACTCAGCAAGAGGGGCAGGCGCGCGCTGCCCACGACCGGGTGTTCGGACAGTCCGTACAAGGCTTGCACCCGCAGCGTCACAGTCGGACCCGCCTCGGCGGCATAGTCGATATCGTGCCGCGTTCCGGCGGCGGAGGTGAACTGCTCGGGCGCAAGTCTGGCCAGATGCTGCTGCGCATCCCAGCCGATCCGGCTGTGCAATGCCTGTGTAAGGACGCCCGGCGCAATCGCAGACAGGGCATTCCGTCCCATCAGTGCCGGATAGAGCCACGATGCCAGATCGGACAGCAAAGCCGCATCGGATATGTCCTCCAACCCCGCAAATTTCGCGCGGGTGCGCAGCGATAGGGCCGCCTTGCTCCACGGCAGCACCTCCAGCCCCGCCGCCGCAACATGCGCCTGCAGCGCATCGGCCAACAGTTCGGGATCGGGTTTTTCGGCCACGCTTTTTTTCAAGCGTATCGCGCCGAGCCGCTTTTCCACTACCGTTTCGGCGCGGTCACGCTTGGGATCGTAGCTGACCTGCGCCTTTTCTTCGATAAGATGCGCGAAATGCGTTTCGATTTCCTCGCGTGTCAGCGCCGCGGCGGACAATATCCGGGCACCCGATGCCGCACCCTGCACCTCGCCCACCACCAGCCAGTCGGCCCGCACCAACGAGGATGCCGAATCAAGCCGGAAACCTCGACCGCCGCTGCTTTGCCAGTCACTACCGTCGCGCGTGCGGCTGCGGCATATCCGGCCCGGAAAGGAATGGGCGAGCAATACGCCCGCCGATACGGGGTCGCAATTCCCCTCTCCCGCCAGCGCTTGTGCCTGCATGGCCCAGCGTTTTGCCATATAAAGCGACGCCTTGGCGCGCGGCCCTTTTTCGCGGAGCCAGCGCGTGCGCCGTGCCTCAAGATCCTCGCCGCGTCCGCCAAGGGCGCGCTCCTGCAACAGCACTGCCAGTTGCGCGGCAATGTCCGCCACCCGGTGCTGCGCCCCGCACAGCAGCATATGCGCCAGATTGGGCGGCAAGGGCATGTCGGCCAGCTTCTTCCCGTGCGGAGTAATATGACCCTTTTCATCGATCGCGGCAACGCGCAGCAATTGATGGCGCGCTACCGCCAGCGCGGCTTCGGGAGGCGGATCGATCCAGCGTAGCGCGCGCGGGTCCGCCTCGCCCCATGCCGCGCATTGGAGCAACATCGGCGCAAGGTCGCTTTCAAGTATCTCGGGTGGATCGAATGGCGGCATGCCTTTCGTGGCGGCTTCCTCCCACAAACGATAGGCTATACCCGGCCCCTGCCGTGCCGCACGGCCCGCGCGCTGGGTAATCGCGGCCTGGCTGGCGCGTTCTGTTACCAGTTTTGTGACGCCCGCCGCGCGGTCGTAGCGTGGTCGCCGTGCCATGCCGCCATCGACTACAATGCGCACCCCATCGATCGTCAGACTGGTCTCGGCAATGCTGGTGGCCAGAATGACCTTGCGCCGTCCCTGCGGGTCGGGGCGTATTGCGGCGCGCTGATCGTTCGCCTCCATTGCGCCATATAATGTGTGCAGCGCAATAGTATTGGGCAACGCTGCCAAGGCATCGGCAGTACGCTCGATCTCGTACACGCCCGGAAGGAAGGCGAGCACATCTCCTTCTTGCTCCGACAGTGCGGTGCGGATCGCGCGCGCCATTGCGGCGGGCAGCGGCATCTCGCCACCTCGGCTGATATAATGATGCATTAGCGGATAGCTCCGCCCTTCGCTCTCGATCACCGGCGCGCGGTTCATAAGTTCGGCATAGCGCGCACCATCGAGCGTGGCCGACATCGCCACAATGCGTAGATCCGGCCGGAACGCGGTCTGTGCTTCCAGAGCCAACGCGAGCCCGAAATCGCTGTTCAGACTGCGCTCGTGTATCTCGTCGAACAGCACTGCGGATACGCCGACCAGTTCGGGATCATCCTGAATGCGGCTCAGGAAAATCCCCTCTGTCATCACCAATATGCGCGTTTGTGCCGACTGCCGCTTATCCATCCGCGTGGCATAGCCGATCATTTCGCCGACCTTTTCCCCCGCCAGTTCCGCCATGCGCTCGGCGGCGGCGCGCGCGGCAAGGCGGCGTGGCGACAGCAGCACTATCTGCCCGGTGCACCAGGGCTGATCCAGCAATGCCGGCGCGGCAGCGGTGGTCTTGCCCGCCCCCGGCGGCGCAATCAGCACAGCATTGGACCGGTCCGCCAGCGCGGCGACAAATTGCGGCAGCACGGTGTTTATGGGGAGGTCGGGTCGGAACATTCAGAGCGTTCTCGCCTTTTCGTCATTCCCGCGAAAGCGGGAATCCATTTCCCGAACTGGTATCAAGCGAAAGAGACAGGAAATGGACTCCCAATCACGTTGGGAGTGACAATGGGCGTTGTTTCGGGAACAGCTTCAAAACGCCCGCGCTATCGCGAACTCGACCGTTTCGATCAACGCCGCTTTCGCTTTGCCCGGACCGAACCCGGCAATCGCGTCGATCGCCCGCTGGCCGTAATGGCGCGCGCGTTCGATCGTGTCGTCGATCGTGCCGTGCGTGCGCATCAGCCGCGTGGCATGGGCCAGATCCGCGTCGGACGTACGGTGGCCGATAATCGCGTCTTTCCAGAATGTACGTTCTTCCTTCGACCCGCGCGCATAGGCGAGGATCACCGGCAGCGTCACTTTGCCGTCGCGAAAATCGTCGCCCACGCCCTTGCCCATCGTTTCCGCGTCGGACACGTAATCGATCGCATCGTCGACCAGTTGGAAGGCGATGCCCAGATTACGGCCGTAGGCATCGAGCGCCGCTTCGTCGTCTTCGTCGCGCTCGGCCACAACCGCGGCAATGCGGCAGGCGGCAGCGAACAACGCCGCCGTCTTGGCGCCGATAATGTCGAGATAGCGTTCCTCGCCGGTGTCGATCTTGCGCTGGGCGGTGAGCTGGTCAACCTCGCCCTCGGCAATAATCGCCGATGCGCCGGAAAGAATTTTGAGGACCTTGAGCGAACCGTCCTCGACCATCAGTTCGAACGCGCGCGAAAACAGGAAATCGCCGACCAGCACGGTGGCGGGATTGCCGAACACCAGGTTGGCCGCTTTCTTGCCGCGGCGCAGGTCGGACCCATCGACCACATCGTCATGCAGCAAAGTCGCTGTATGGATGAACTCTACGGCGGCAGCCAGCTTATGGTGGCGGTTGCCGGGATAGTCGAGCAGCCGCGCACAGGCGAGCGTCAACATCGGCCGCATCCGTTTGCCCCCGCCGGCGATCAGATGTCCAGCCAGTTCGGGAATCAGCGGAATTTCCGACTGCATACGATCGAGGATGACGGCATTGACTGCATTCATATCCTGCGCCACCAGCGCCATGATCGGATCGAGCGATGGCGGGCCTTCTCGGCCTATAGGGTGCACGGTCGCGGTCATTGCCTGCGGATGTGGCAAGCCGCGCCGCGATTGGCAAGTGCAAATGCGACAGAAAAGGGTTTGACGGCGTGCAACTTGTGATAGTCTGCAGCAATGAACACCGATCAGCAACTCTCCGCCTTTCGCCAGAGTATCGACAATATCGATGCCGCGCTCGTCTTCATGCTGGCCGAACGCTTTCGCATCACCAAGGCGGTGGGCGAATACAAAGCCAGAACCGCCCTGCCCCCCGCCGACCCCGACCGCGAGGCGAAACAGATCGAGCGGCTGAAGGCATTGGCTCAGGATGCAAATCTCGACCCGGAATTCTCGGAAAAGTTCCTGCGGTTCATTATCGACGAGGTGATCCGGCATCACGAGCAGATCCGCGATGGCGGGTGACAGCCATTTGAAGCGCCTGCTAAATATTAACCTTTATTGCTAACCAAGTAAGGCTCTGCGCGGTTTTGTCCCGTTATGAAACCGGTCATAAATCGCACTTTTGCGATGATCCACGGCGCTCTAAAGACTCCAGATCGTTAACGCATCGTTGACGGGACATATAGCTGGCCTGGATGATTTCGGCCAACGCAGAACATGAGGGATCTGGACATGAAAGTTTTTGCAAAAATTGCCGCATTCGGCATCGCCGCCGCTATCGCTACAACACCGGCCCACGCTGGACTGGTTTTCGATTTCGGGAATACCGCCGGACAGGCCCACAGTGGGCTTGACGGTCCGAATGGCAATATCCGCACCTATTCAGCTACAGATAATGGCCAGACAGTTAATGTTCGTGTCAGCGGCTGGAATACCGATGGTACCAGCGTACAAAACGCTTTTCTGGGCGCGTATCAAAATGCCGGGCTGGGAGTTACCAATCGCAACGAAACCGGTAACGGCGGTTCGCACGCGATCGACAATATTGGCAGCATCGATTTCATTATCTTGCAGTTCGACCAAGCCGTCAGCCTGAACGGCGCATTTTTTAACGCTATTTCCCAAAATGGCATACGCGATACCGACGCCACCTTTGCTTTTGGGAATGCGGCTCTTGCCTTTAACAGCGCCCCTGGTCTCCACAACGCGAACATCGCCGACTTCGATTCCATTTTCGCAACCAACAGCCGTTTCAATTCGTTCGGGTCGTCGGTATCGGGTTTCCGCAGCGTGAATGCAGCCGGGTCCACCGGAAATATCTGGGCCATATCTGCGCTTGCGCCAGCCAACGGTCTGTCCGATTCATTTAAATTGCGCAGTGTATCGGTGTCGAATGTGGCTGCGGTGCCGGAACCTGCCACGTGGGCGATGATGATCCTGGGCTTCGGTCTGATCGGCGGCAGCATCCGCAGCGTTCGTCGCAAACAAAAAGGCGTATTGTTGACAGCGTAAGCTTCTTAATTCCGGTTATTTTTTAGTACATAGAGGGCATCGGCGTTGCGAAGCACTGATGCCCTTGCTGCTTGTTTGATAGAAAAGTCGGCCCGTTTGATATGTATATAAAAATCCCAGAATAAAAACCTGCTAACTATGGCTGACAATTTTTCTGTTTCCGAGCAATAGCAAGTCGAAGCGAATGCCAAATTGTCATTCTACAGATATCAGATATCAGCTTCTTCGGGGACGCGCGGCAGTTTGAGTCGGACCATCAGCCCGCCCATATCCTCGCTCTCGTCGAGCATAACGCTGCCGTCATATATTTCCGCGACATCGCGGACGATAGCCAGACCCAGCCCGGTGCCCGGCTTGTCGGTATCGAGCCGCGCGCCTCGGGCGAAAATGCGCTGACGTTCCTCTTCGGGTATCCCCATGCCGTCATCCTCGACCCATATTTCGACGAACTTGGGTTCTGCCCCCGCGCCTTCCTGCGGCACATCGACCGTGACGAATACGCTTCCGCCGCCATATTTCGCGGCATTCTCGATCAGGTTACCCAACATTTCGTCAAGGTCCTGCCGCTCCGCCGCCACGCGGGCGAGCTTGTTGCCGTCAAGATCGAACCGCACATCGGAATAGAGCTGTGTCACCGCACGCTCCACCGCGCAGGCACTTTCCCACACGCTAGCGACGCTCAGCGCCTGTCCGCGCCGGCCTACCGCGCGCGCACGGGCCAAATGATGGTCGACCTGTCGGCGCATGACCGCCGCTTCGCGAATCACTGTATCGGCCAGATCGTCCGCCTTGGCGGTGGCGGCGTTCATCACCACGGTGAGCGGTGTTTTGAGAGCATGCGCCAGATTGCCGGCATGGCGGCGCGCTTCCTCGGCCTGTTTCTCGTTATGCGCCAGCAGGGCATTGAGCTCCTCGACCATCGGCATGACTTCGAGCGGCAGCGTCTCGGTCACACGGTTCTGCCGCCCGGTGCGCATCTGCACGATGGCTTGGCGCACGCGGCGCAGCGGCCAAAGGCCGTAAAAAGTCTGCAGCGTCGCCAGCACGATCAGGCCGAGCGCCAGCAGCGCGAAGCTCTTGGTCAAGGTAGAACTGGTCTCGCGCAATCGCTCGTCGAGTTCGGCTCGGTCCTGTGCCACCAGAAACCACCAGCGCGTGTCCGATCCGGGCAGATAGATGCTGCGCTCTATGATCCGCAGCGTCTCGTCACCGAACTGATTGGAATCGTATATATGCGGCCTGGCATCCTGATGATCGGTTTTCACCGCGAGCGCGCGGTCCCACAGCGACCGCGAAGGATAATCCTCATGCCCCTCGCCGCTAATCTGCCAATATAAACCGCTATTGGGCTCCAAAAACCGCTGGTCGCCCAGCGCACGGTTGAACAGGACCTCTCCGTCGGGTCCGATTTCGGCAGACGCGATCATGGCGGTCTGTACATATTCCAGTTGCTCGTCGAAATTGTCGGTGATGATCGCCCGCAAAGTACGGTCGAGAGCTATCCCGCCGCCCAGCAACAATACGGAAATCCAGACCGTCGCAATCAGGATCATGCGCCGATTGAGCGAGCCGCTATGGCCCGGCGCGACTATATGAGGGGGCGGTTTCTCATCCGGCTCCATTCCCGGCAAATCACCCTCTGCGTACCGCAATGCGGGCGCACTCAGAGTGTCACCCTTCGTCACGATCCTCCGGATCTTCCAAGCTGTAGCCCAGCCCGCGAATGGTGGTGATGACCTCGCTGCCCAGTTTCTTGCGGATGCGTGTGACGAACACCTCGATCGTATTGGAATCGCGGTCGAAATCCTGATCGTAGATATGCTCGATCAATTCGGTACGCGACACGACCTTGCCCTTGTGATGCAGCAAATAGGAGAGCAGCTTGTATTCCTGCGCGGTCAGTTTGACAGGCTCTCCCGCGCGCGTAACTTTGCCCGAGCGCGTGTCGAGCCGGATATCGCCCGCCGAAAGTTCGGATGATGCATTTCCCGACGCACGGCGGATCAAGGCACGCAGCCGGGCGATCAGTTCCTCGGTCTGGAACGGTTTGGCCAGATAGTCGTCGGCACCCGCATCGAGCCCCGCCACCTTGTCCGACCAACTGTCGCGCGCGGTGAGCACAAGGACGGGAAATTTGCGCCCTTCCTTGCGCCACATGCCCAGAACGGTAAGACCGTCAATCTCGGGCAGTCCGAGGTCGAGAATGACAGCGTCATAATCCTCGGTTGAACCCATGAAATGTCCGTCCTCTCCGTCGGTGGACAAATCGACCGCATAGCCGGTATTTTCCAATGTCGATTTGAGCTGCTGCCCCAGCGTCGGCTCATCTTCAACTATCAGGATGCGCATGAAAAACTCTCCAAATTCTAATCCCCGGATAACGTAAATCCGGGGCCCTGTTCGCTCGTGCCATGCATGAAAGACATGAAGCGTCCGGTCAAGGGGATATGCGCGGGTGAGACGGGAATGGGAGCGGCACCAAAAATGTTAGCGACGGGTTAGTATCGCGCCGCTGCGGGCGTCGACGAAAATGTCGACCACCCGTTCGCCTTTGATGAAACGGAAAATGTAAACGAGCTTATCGGCATCATAGGAAAAGCCGAGATACCGCATGTCCTGCATTTTGGGAATGATATTCGCTTCGATCTCGGTGCGCGACTTGATCTCGCCCGATGCCATCTGCGCCCGCATGTTTTTCTGGTTGTCGCGGCGGCCGTCGGCATGAGCAGCATCCGGCAGGATCAAGATCGATGCACAGGCCAGAAGGCAAGCAATAAAGACGGCGGGTTTTTTCATGAATACGTCATTATAACACAGCGCTTTAATAGCGTATGAATAGCCTGCCTTCCCTTTCATGCGATCTCAGCGGACCATTTCATATGTGATATTGACGGTTACGTTTGTGCCGACCTGTCCCGGTTGGACCGGCGTCGATACGTCCATGCTAACCGCCTGGGCTCTTATCTTGCCATATCCTTCGGATACCTGTGACGAACCGGAAATGGCTTCGCTGATCGCTACAATGCGAACGTCATTATATCCCGCCAGCCGGGCATAATCCATTGCCTGCATGCGGCCACGTTCCATCGCGCGTTTGCGCGCCGCAGCCTTGACGTTTTCATCATTTTCGAGCGTGAAATAGGGGCCATTCAGGTTATTCGCCCCCGCGCCCACCAGCGCGTCGATCATCTCGCCCAGATTGTCGATATCGCGCACGGTCAACTGCACCGTATTGGATGCGCGGTAACCGGTCAGAACGGGTTCCTCATTGCCGCGATAATCGAATTCGGCGTTGATATTGATGCCGCTCGTCTGAATATCCTTGTCGGCAATGCCGAGCGATTTGATTTTGCGGATGACGGCATCCATCTTTTGTGCATTCTCGCGCAACGCCGCTTGCGCTGTGGCTGCCTTGGTGCTGACCCCGGTGGAAATACGGGCCGTATCGGGGGCGCTCTCGATCGTCTCGTTTACCGACAGTTCGATAATCGGACCGGCGACTTGAACGTCGACGGCTGCCGCTCTAGCGTCTGCGGAAAGCAAGGGGGATATGGTGAGCACGGATGCGGCAACAAATGTGGCGGGTATAAGGGAAAGTTTCTGAATCATGGATAAAAGCTCCGTCTGCTGGCAAATATAATATTTGTCACTAACAAGTGATAGGATGACTTTACACTGAATGGCGGACTTTGCTACCCTATGGTCTTGCGTCTGCCGCCCCCGCCGCCTACCTGCAGGGCATGAGCGCACCTCCCGTCCTGTCCTACGAAAATCTCAGTCTTGTCCAAGGCAGCGGATGGCTATTCCAGGATCTGGATATCCACATCGGCCCGCGCGACCGGCTGGCGCTGATCGGGCGCAATGGCGCGGGCAAGACGACGCTGCTGCGACTGATCGCGGACGAGATCGATTCCGACAAGGGCTTGCGTGCGATCAAACCGGGCACCAAAGTCGTGATGCTGGAACAGGAACCGGACCTGTCGGATTTCGCAACGCTCCTTGATTTTACCTTGTCCGGAGACGATGCTCCAGAATCCTTCGCGGTCGAAACCATTGCCGACAAGTTGGGCATCGACCTTGCCCGGGATGCAAAAAGCGCGAGCGGCGGCGAACGCAGGCGGGCCGCGATATGCCGGGCACTGGCGCAGGAACCGGATGTGCTGTTGCTCGACGAGCCGACCAACCATCTCGACCTTGGCGCCATCGAATGGCTCGAAAACTGGCTCGGCCGCTATAATGGTGCTTTCGTGGTCATCAGCCATGACCGGACATTCCTGACCCGGCTGACGCGGCAGACATTGTGGCTCGATCGCGGCAGTTTGAAAAGGCAGGAGATCGGGTTCGGCGGCTATGAAGCCTGGATGGAAAAAATCTATGCCGACGAGGCCAAGGCTGCGCACAAAATGGATGCCAAGCTGAAACTGGAGGCGCACTGGCTGGAACGCGGCGTCACCGCCCGCCGCAAGCGTAATCAGGGCCGCCTGCAAAAACTGTATGAAATGCGCGCCACCCGCGCGGCGATGATGGGCCCGGCAGGCGCAGCAAAGCTGAAAGTCATCAGCGACGACGTGCGCACCAAATCGGTCATTACCGCCGAAAAAGTCAGCAAGAGTTTTGGCGAAGGCAATGACAAGCGCGTCATCATCGACAATTTTTCGCTCCGTATCCAGCGCGGCGACCGGATCGGTGTGGTCGGCCATAATGGTGCGGGCAAGACCACGTTGCTCAAGCTTCTGACCGGCGAAATCGAACCCGATAGCGGCAGCGTCAAGCTCGCCCAGACGCTGGACAGTGTGATCATCGACCAGCAACGCAGCCTGATGATATCCGACAAACGCGTGCGGGACATTCTTGCCGAAGGCGGCGACTGGATCGACGTGCGCGGCGTGCGCAAGCACGTACGGGGCTATCTCAAGGACTTTCTGTTCGATCCTTCGATGATCGATGCCAAAATCGGAACGCTGTCCGGCGGCGAGAAATCACGATTGCTGCTGGCGCGCGAATTCGCACGGGCCTCGAATTTGCTGGTGCTCGACGAACCAACTAACGATCTCGATCTGGAAACGCTCGACCTGTTGCAGGAAGTGATCGCCGATTATGACGGCACCGTATTGATTGTAAGCCATGACCGTGATTTTCTCGACCGCACGGTTACGGTCACGCTCGGACTGGACGGATCGGGAACGGTCGACATTGTCGCGGGCGGCTATGCGGACTGGGAAGCCAAGCGTAGTTTGGAAAAGGATAAAGCGAAACCGGCGCAAAAACCGCAAAGCATCGCTTCCGCGAGTTCAGCTTCAAAGCCCGCTCCCAAACGCAAGCTCAGTTACAAGGATCAACGCGATTACGAAAATCTGCCCACGCTAATCGAAGAACTGGACCGCGTTATCGAAGATCATGAAACAGCGCTGGATGACCCCAGTCTTTTTATGGCCGATAATGCCCGTTTCACCATGCTGACAAATGCAATAGAAAAGGCACGGACCGAAAAGGAAGCGGCCGAAATTCGTTGGCTTGAGTTGGCGGAAGAAGCCGAAACTTTGCACTGAGTTTCACTGTCATTTGACAGAGGCTATTCCGGCAAACGGTAGAAGTCGGCGATCCGGTCCAAAGCTATGCGCAATACCAGCTTGCCTGACCGGGCTGGCCATCCCAGCCCCTTTTCCGCGACCGGCACGGCCTCTCCCGCACAGATTACGCGCCAGGCTATATCCTGCAAATCCTGCCCCAGATGTGCTTCGGCCCTTTGGAATCTCTGCCGCGCGGCAATCTGCTTTTCAGTGGGTAATAATATCGAAGCTGCGTTTCGCCTGTGCCGCACGGGTTCCCAGCTCATCGTGATATTGGGAGACAGATTCGCACGTTCCCAGTCGGCGCGCAGTCGTTCGCCCGCATCATATTGCCGGTCGCTCAGATGCCCGCGTGCATGCAGCCAGCTTAAGGGTGATTCCGCAAGATTGACCGTTACGCTGCGTGCGGGTTTGGCGCTGCCGGACGTTGGGATGCTGGCCGCCACACTTTGTCCGGCTGACAATGGCCGTTCCACCAGCATACGGTTGCGCGATTGCGATTTTACGGGTGTGTCTGACATGGATTTTCCTTTTTCCAAAAGAAAACACTTGCCACAAAGTCACTCTTGTAGGAAAGATATAAACCATATAGGTTCGATTTAGGTGAAGTACAGATATGATCAATCGGATACGCGACGTACGCAAGGCGAAGGGATTGGCCCTTATCGACGTAGCCGAAAAATGTGTGCCGATGACAACGGCGCAGACGATCGGCCGTCTGGAAACCGGAACGCGAACCCTTTCACTCGACTGGCTCAACCGGATTGCAGATGCACTTGGCGTCGATAGCGCCGAACTTGTGCAAGGGGGGAAGGCTGGCAACGTGCCCGTTGCTGCGCGTTTGACCGACAAAGGGGCGCAGGCGCTTTCCCGGGACGAGCTCAGTTATATTCCGCAACCCGGCGAGCATATGGTTGGGGTAAGCGTGCAAAATGGCATCGGTGATTACCGTGCGGGCGATATGATATGGTTACGCCAGTTAAAACCCGCCGATTTCGCACAGGGCTTGAACCGCGATATCCTTGTTCCCCGTCCCGCCGGCCGCTTTCTGTTTGGCCGTCTGATCGGACGCGAGAATGGCAAGCTTCATATCTTGCCGCTTGGTGCGGGGGCGCGGCAGCAGGTGGTGGCAGACCCGGCATGGATCGGCATCGCGGAAACGTTGATTCGAAGCCTGTAAATGCCGCATATTCTGACTTTAGCCACTCTATTTCCCAATGCGCTTCAGCCCAATTTCGGTATATTTGTCGAGCGGCAGACTGCGGAACTGGCAAAGCGCGAATATTTTACCGTCACCGTTATCAATCCGATTGGCATCCCGCCTTGGCCGATTAGAACACTTGCGCGCTATAAAACACTCAAAGCATTGCCCGAACATGAAAACTGGGGCCGCCTGAATGTCTATCGCCCGCGATTTAGGCTTATCCCCCGCCTAGCTCAGCGCAATCCGGCCGCCATAGCAAAAGCGTTGTTGCCATTGGTGCAGCGTTTACACGCGTCAAATCCGTTCGATACCATCGATGCGGAGTTTTTCTATCCGGATGGTCCCGCTGCCATGCACATTGCGCATAAGCTGGACATTCCGTTTTCGATCAAGGCCCGCGGAGCGGATATCCATTATTGGGGTCAGAAAAAATCATGTCGGTCACAAATGCTGGATGCCGCGCAGTCTGCAACAGGGCTGCTGGCGGTATCGCAGGCACTGAAAGCCGATATGGCCGAAATGGGAATGAACGCCGGCAAAATCCGGGTGCATTATACCGGATTAAATCAGGACCGTTTCAAACCGGTCGACCGCGCGGAAGCCAAAGCGAAACTCGGCATTACCGGCCCATTGCTCGTGACCGTCGGCGCGCTCATTTCGCGCAAAAACCAGCATCTGGTGATCGAAGCGTTGGCCGATTTAAAGGATGCAACGCTGATTCTGGCGGGTACCGGTGCGGAACTGGGCAATTATATGGCGCTGGCCGAAGAGCTGGGTGTCCGTGATCGCGTGCGCTTTGCCGGTAGCGTGCCGCATAACGAATTGCCACAGCTGCTGGGCGCGGCCGATATCATGGTGCTGGTTTCAAAATCGGAGGGGCTTGCCAACGCATGGGTCGAGGCACTTGCCTGCGGCACCCCCATTATCATCAGCGCGGCAGGCGGTGCCCGCGAATTGCTGACGGATCCTGTAGCGGGCAGAATCGTGAACGAAACCCCACCCGAAATTGCCCGTGCCGTCCAAGATATTCTCGCCAATCCTCCTGCGCAACAAAAGGTTCGCGACCAAGTAAAACACTTCAGCTGGAAAAAAAATGGCGACGATCTCGCCGCCCATTTTTATGCTATTCTTGCGAAAGCGTAATAGGTGGAAACCCGCACGACAAAAAACGTGGACGCAGCTTCATACCAGCGGCATCAGCGCCGCCACAATCTGCCGGTCTTCCTGTCTCAGCATCCCCCATGCCCGCGCCGCCGCCTTGCTATCCATTACTTCAATGCCCATGCCGAGCGCTTCGATATCGCGAACGAAGCTGCGCGGAGGGTGGATCAGTCTGTCCCCCGTGCCGAGCAGAAGAAATTCCGGCATCGGATCAGCGGGCAATATTTCAGCCAATGCCGACACATTCAGATTTTGCATTTCCGGCGGCGACCAGTCGAGCGCGGTGACGGGCGTCAACAGCAACCCGCCATCGACTTGCCGGTTGCCAACCCGAAATCCGCCCGCCGTGAAGCCCGATATGACCGGGCCGTCAGGTATGTCGTCCTTAAAAAGCTCCATCGGACAGTCTTCCGGCTAAGGCTGGGCGCCATCATAAGTTTCGTTCATCGACTTGGCCTGCTTATCCGCTTCATTGGCGGGAGGCACGAAACTGTGCGGCCCGACACCCAGCCAGATCAGGATCGGATTGGCCATGTAAATGGAAGAATAGGTACCGATAAAGATGCCGAGCAGCATCGCGGCGGTGAAACCGAAAATCGTATCCGGACCAAGAAATACCAGTACCGCAAGCGCGATCATCATCGTCAGGCTGGTCATTATGGTCCGCGCCAAAGTTTCGTTGGTAGAAAGGTCCAGAAGCGCCACCATGTCCATCTTGCGATATTTGCGTAAATTCTCCCGCACGCGATCGAACACGACAATCGTATCGTTGAGCGAATAACCAATAATCGTAAGCAGAGCGGCTATGATATTAAGGTTGAATTCCAGCTGCGTCAGCGCGAAAAAACCGAATGTCAGCGCGACATCATGGAACAGTGCGAACAGTGCGCCTGCGCCGAACTGCCATTCAAAGCGAAACCAGATATAGACCGCAATCGCGATCATCGCGAAGATCAGCGAATACACGCCGGTGCTGAGCAGTTCTTCGGACACTTTGCCCGACACCGCATCCACGCTTTTGATGGTCGCGCCCTGATCGGCATATTTCTGCGTGATCATGTTGGTGACCTTGACGGTCGTGCTGTCAGCTTCCTGTACGCCATCCGCACCGGTTTCTTCCAGCCGCATCCGGATTGACACTTCGTTGGGATCGCCGAAACGCTGGATGCTGGCATCGCCGACATTCAGCCCTTCGATATCGCGGCGCAGGTCGCCAACGGGCGCTTCCTTGACATTGGAAAATTCCACCTGAATCATCTGCCCCCCAACGAAATCGACGCCAAAATTCAGGCCGCGCATGGCTACCAATATAATCGAGGCGATAATCATCAATATGCTGATCGCCATGGCGACGTTACGCCATTTCAGAAAGCTGATGTTGGTGTTATCGGGGACGAATTTGAGAAGTTTCATGTGCATATACCCCTAAATCACCAGCTCTTTGGGACGCGCGCGTTTCAGCCAGATGGCGACAAACATGCGCGTTACGAAAACGGCGGTAAACACGGATGTGATGATACCGATCAGCAGAACGACGGCAAAACCCTTGATCGGACCGGAGCCGAACAGGAACAACAGGATCGCAGCGATCACGTTGGTAATATTGGCATCGTAAATTGCGCGGCTGGCTTCCTTGTATCCCACTTCGATCGCCTGCATGACCCGCCTGCCCGCTTTTCGCTCCTCGCGTATGCGTTCGTTGATCAGCACGTTTGCATCGACCGCCGAACCGACCGTCAGGATAAAGCCCGCAATACCCGGCAACGTAAGTGTGGCATTGAGAAATGCCATAATGCCCAGGATCAGGAACAGGTTCAAAGCCAGCGCGATATTCGCATAGACTCCGAAACGCCCATAGACCGCAATCATGAAGGCCAGCACCGCCACAGTGCCTATTAGCCCCGCAATCATGCCTTTCTCAATCGATTCCTCGCCCAGATCGGCGCCGACAGTGCGTTCCTCGACCACCTTGAGTTCAACCGGCAGCGCGCCCGAATCGAGTGCGATCGCCAGCGTATTAGCGCTTTCGACTGTGAAATTGCCGCTGATCTGCGCCTGCCCGCCCAATATGGCTTCGTTGAAGACCGGCGCGGAAATAACTTTTTCATCGAGAATGATAGCGAAGCGCTTGCCGACATTCTCGCCGCTCAGCTTCGCGAACCTGCGACCCCCGACCGCATCGAAAGCGATGTCAACGACGGGCGCGTTGGTCTGTTGGTCAAAAGATTGATTGGCGCGGGTCAGGTTTTCGCCCTTGATTCCGCCCGATCGTTGCACGGCCAAGCTGCTACCCGCCTGCGGCTGGTCTTCGGCAAATTCGAAAACCTCTGTACCCGGTGCCGGAAATCCGGACCCGATGCTCTGCGTCGCGGTCTCGTCAACCAGCTTGAATTCCAGTTTGGCGGTCTTGCCGACCAGTTCCTTGAGCTGTCTGGGATCCTGAAGTCCCGGAACCTGGATCACGATGCGGTTGTCGCCCTGCCGGATGATAGTTGGTTCGCGAGTACCCAGCTTGTCGATCCTGCGCCGCAGCACCTCGATCGCCGAATCCATCGCACGGTTGAGCGATTCCTCGGTGCCTGCCTGCGTCGGGGTCATTACGAACCGCGATGTATCGCGCACTTCGATATCCCAGTCACGCTGGCCGGTCAGGCCGACGCCGTTGGTAAACCCCTGCAATATCTCGCGCGTCGCATCGACCTGATTGACATCGCGGACCATGAAGCTGAGCCGCCCGCCCTCGCGCGAAATTTCACCGATGCCGATGCGCGGCCGGGCGCTGCGCATGCCGGTACGGATATTCTCTTCCATAGTGTCAATGGACTGTGTCCGGATATCGACCGGATCGGCCTCCAGCAGAATATGGCTGCCGCCCGCAAGGTCAAGGCCCAGATTGATTGTCGATTGCGGCAGAAAAGAAGGCCAGTACCCGCGCACGTTGGACGGCAACAGGCTCGGCACCGACATGAGCACGCCAAATAACAGCAAAAGTGAAATGGAAAAGATTTTCCACCGCGGGAAATCAAGCATTGTCCGTGCGATCCTTATACATAATGCACTAAATCAGCCAAACGCGACCGCAAATATGGCAACGTCAGGCCGGAATGATCAATCGTTAGCTGGTTTCGTTCCGCCGGGAGGGACGATATCGGCCAAAGTGGACTTAACCGCCTTGACTTTCAAGCCCCCGCCCAAATCGATATCGACATAGTCCTCATCCACCTTGACGACCTTGCCGATTAGCCCGCCACCAGTTACGACCTTGTCATTTTTTTTCACACTATCCAGCTTAACCTTGTGCTCTTTCGCGCGTTTCTGCTGTGGACGAATGAGCAGGAAGTAAAAAATCGCGAAAATGGCGACCAGCGGCAGCATCTGCATGTAAAAAGGCGGCGCGTCGGATGCGCCGGTCGCTGCGGCCAGAGTGGAGAAAATAAGAGTATCCATGGATTTATATAACCTGATCTGTTGCTGTTAAAACAGGGCACGAATTGGCCCCATCTGCAAGTGTGCGCGCCTATCACCTTAGCATTGCAAACGCAATTATTTAGCATGAATGGGCGTCATATTATATTTGGTCCCGAATATAACCATCGCGTTTGTGCCCGCAAATTTCCTGTCTTCTCCACTTGCCAAAAGCTTCATCCCGCCATATAGGCCGCTTTCCGGTCGGGACGTAGCGCAGCCTGGTAGCGCATCACACTGGGGGTGTGGGGGTCGTAGGTTCGAATCCTATCGTCCCGACCAATTTTCCGCGGATGGACGCTGGCAATTTCCCGCACAAAATATGGAAAGTGCCGCGTATTCGGCCTTACGTCGTCACAATAACATTTCCTGATCGCTTCCCAATTATCTGCACGAAAATAACGCTGTCCTACAAATAACCATATAGGTTATTATGAGTTTTTTAGGAGGCTTATATGGATATACGAAATTTGATAGGTGATGTCATCGGCCGCGAAGGTGGTTATAGCAACCATCCCGCCGATCGTGGCGGTGAAACAAACTGGGGTATTACCATAGCGGTGGCGCGAGCCAGCGGCTATTCGGGTAAAATGCGGCAATTGCCGCGTACGAAAGCGGAGGATATTTACCGGCAAATTTACTGGATCGTACCGGCATTTGACAGCATCGCTGTCCATGCACCGCGTCTAGCGGCGGAAATGTTCGATACTGCCGTGAACATGGGCCCCGCGACCGCAGCGGGTTTCCTGCAACGCGCACTCAACGCGCTCAACCGCAACGGCCGCGATTATGCCGATATAGTCGTCGACCGGCGGGTCGGTCCCCGGACGCTCGCCGCGCTTGAAACATTCATGTGCACGCGCGGAAAAGGCGCCGAGCAGGTTCTGCTGAAAGCGGTCGAGGCACTACAGGGCGCAAAATATCTGCACCTTGCAGAATCACGGCCCGCCAACGAGGCTTTCCTCTATGGCTGGCTCGCCAATCGTATCGGCAACTGACGTAGAAAGCAAAGGGGGAAATTCATTCAGCGAAAAGGATAACATCATGTCACTACTCGACGGAATAGTGGGGCCGATCGCCCATATCATCGACAAGATCATTCCCGACCCCAAGGCCCGCGACCGGGCCAAGCTCGAGCTCATCAAACTGGAGGGGTCTCAGGAAATGCAGCAGCTGGAAACGCGGCTATCCGCGATATTGGCGGAGGCGAATTCCGCCGACCCGTGGACGAGCCGCGCGCGGCCGAGCTTTCTTTACGTCATGTATGCGATGATTTTATGGGCAATCCCGATGGGTTTGATCGCCAGCATTCGTCCCACCACGGCGGCGGCCATTGCGCAGGGCATGAACAGCTATCTCGCAGGTATTCCAGAGCCACTCTACGCTTTGTTCGGCACAGGATATCTGGGCTACACCGTGGCGCGCCAATGGGGCAAGCTGCGCGGAATAGACAGATGATGCGGACCGAAAATCGGTGCGCCTGACGCAGTTACCGACTTTGCACACCGGTGGACCGCATTCGCGGCGCATACCAGTCCTTGAATGCCTGTTTCTCGGTCTCGGTCATGTGCAGGCCCAGCTTGGTACGCCGCCACAAAATATCGGCGGGCGAACGCGCAAATTCGTGGGTTTCAAGATATTCGACTTCGCGTTCGCTCAACCCCGCGCCGAAGCGGCGGCCCATTTCCGCCAGCGATGCCGCATCGCCGACGATATCCTGGAACCTCGTGCCGTAATCGAGCGTCATGCGCCGGACGTCGGCCGGATCCATCCAGACACAGGCGGCTGCATGCCCCGCAATCAGTGCCTTCGTCCCTGCCGGGTCGTAATCGCCGCCGGGCAGCGGCCGCGTGGATGTCCAGGCGGGACCGACATCGCCGAAATATTCCGAAAGCCTGTCCACCGCCTGCTCGGCCAGTTTGCGATAGGTTGTCAGCTTTCCGCCAAATATCGAAAGCGACGGCGCCAGCGCCGCATTGCCGTCATCGAGATCGAAGACATAGTCGCGCGTGACCACCGAAGCAGATTTGCTGCTGTCGTCATACAGCGGCCGTACGCCCGAATAGGTCCAGATGATGTCATCCGGGACAACCTTTTGCCGGAAATAATGGCTGATGGTCTCGCACAGATAATCGATCTCGTCCGGTGCGATTTTCACTTCGCCACGCGACAATTTCCATTCGCGTTCGGTCGTGCCGATCAATGTATAGTCATTCTCGTAAGGGATCGCGAAAATTACGCGGCCATCGGGCGACTGGAAAATATAGGCATGTTCGCCTTCGAACAATCGGCGCGTCACGATATGGCTGCCCTTGACCAGCCGCAAATGGTTTCTGTTGGCGGGCCGCCCCATCAGGCCGAGCAATTCGTCAACCCACGGACCGGCCGCATTGACAACCGCGCTCGCCTGAACGTCATACTGCGCGCCTGAAATCGGCTGCATCGTCGCGGTCCACATGTCGGGCCCGCGTTTCAGCGCGGTACATTTCGTGCGCGATTCAATCCGCGCGCCGCGCGCCTGTGCATCGACGGCGTTGAGAACCACCAGCCGCGCATCGTCGGCCCAGCAATCGGAATATTCGAAACCCTTGCGATAAACGTCTTTCAGCGGAGCGCCTTGCAAGCCTTTGCGAAGGTTGAGCGAGTTTGTGCCGGGCAATGTCCTGCGTCTGGCCAGATGGTCATAGAGGAACAGCCCTAGGCGCAGCGTCCAGGCCGGCCGCATACCTTTTTCAATCGGCAGCACGAACCGAATCGGGGAGATAATATGCGGGGCGATGGCGAGCAATATCTCCCGCTCACGCAAGGCTTCGCGCACCAGCTTGAACTCATAGCTTTCCAGATAGCGCAATCCGCCATGCACCAATTTCGAACTCGACGAAGAAGTCGCACTCGCCAGATCGTCTTTTTCGCACAGCATGGTCTTCAGCCCGCGCCCGGCGGCATCGCGGACGATGCCGGTCCCGTTCACACCGCCGCCCACGACCAATATATCGTAAGTGTCGATCATAAGCGTTTCGTTCGCGAGTTAAGAAAATTCGCAACAAATTCAAAGGATATCCGCAACAGACACCACAATTTCGGCCGATGTGTCATCGCTAATACGTACCTCATCCCTCCATGCTGGCGATCGTATCTGCCACCGCGATGATTCGCCGCGCCTCTTCCAGATGCAGCAACTCGGTCATTTTGCCGTTCACTTTCAGCACGGCCTGTCCGGCATTGCCCGGATCGGCAAAAGCCGCGATCACCGCGCGCGCCTGCTCGACCGCTTTGGGGTCGGGCGAAAATACGGCGTTGCAAACCGCCAGCTGTGCGGGATGAATCAGGCTTTTGCCGTCATAGCCAAGGTCGCGGCCCTGCTGACATTCCTGCTCCAGCCCTTTCGCATTGGCAATCTCATTATACACCCCATCAATAGCAGTCAGTTTATGCGCCCGCGCCGCAGCAAGGGTCAGCTGCAGTGCGCTTTGGAAAGCATGTCGATCGGGTGTGGATCGGGCGCGCAGTTCCTTTGCAAGATCGTTCGTGCCCATGATCAGCGTGGCGAGCCGGGTATCGGCAGATGCGGCAGCAATTTCGCCGATATTGAGAATGGTCAGCGGCATCTCGATCATCACCCACAGCGCCATGGTCCGTGCCGCGCCCGCCTTATTCATGACCCGGTCGATTGCCCTAATATCCTCTGCGCCTGTCACCTTCGGCGCCAGCAACGCATCCGGCCCGGCCGCCACCGCCTGCGTTAGATCGTCACCGCCCCATTGCGTATCCAGCGCGTTGATCCGCACCACGACGTATCGGCGGCCAAAGCCCCCCGCTGCCACGGCGTCGCACACGGTCTGCCGCGCCGCAACTTTCGCATCGGGCGCAACGGCGTCTTCGAGATCGAGAATGATGACATCGGCATCAAGTGTGCGCGCCTTTTCCATCGCCCTTGCATTCGATCCCGGCATATAGAGACAGGAGCGATGCAGATGCACTTCAGGAAAGGGCGCGGTTTCGGGCATAGAGACTGACACCTTTCCTTATGCGCGCCGAAACAAATGGTGACCCCGACGTGATTCGAACACGTGGCCTCCGGATTAGGAAACAGGTGCTAACCCTAGTTTCCCGCGCCTTCCCTGTAAACCTCGGTGACTTCGCAGCATTTCATTACAATGCGTTAGCCTGCCTGTGTAAACTTTTTGCCGAGAAAATCCACTCCCTCTCCACCACAGAAAGGCCGGAATGATGGCACAGACAAAATGGTCGCAGTTTGTAAACTGGCTCAACACCGTTCCGAACTGCCCCTCATGTCGCGGGACCGGTGACGTCACGACCCATTATTACGAAATTGTATGGTGGAAAGGCGTTGAGCACCGTGTTTGCGGACAGTGCAAAGGAGCGGGAAAAGTATGAACTATGAAGACGAACCCGACTGGCTGGCGACCTGCCTACACTGCGATGACGAGGGCTGCGATCGATGCACCTGGTCGAGCAATATCCTCACATGGCTGTTTCTGATTGCGCTGGTGACCGGGATATTGGCGATAATTTGGGTGGGCAGTTGAGAAAGCAATGAGATTATGAGCGTTAAGTGCACTCGACCTATACTGCGCTGGCATGGCGGCAAGTGGATGCTTGCGCCGTGGATAATAGCGAACATGCCTAAGCATCGTGTTTACGTCGAGCCATTTGGCGGCGCGGCATCCGTGCTTTTGCGTAAAACTCCAGCCTATGCTGAAATATATAATGATTTGGACGATGAGGTTGTCATGTTAATGAGGATATTGCGCGATCCCGCGCGCGCATCTGAGTTGCAACGCCGCTTATTACTTACGCCATTTGCCCGCACCGAGTTCAACGAAGCATACGAACCTAGCAAGGATCCAATAGAAACAGTTCGTCACTTGATCATTCGGAGCTTTATGGGTTTTGGCAGCGATGGTTGCAATGACGCGGCAAAAACAGGTTTTCGCGCCAATAGCAGTCGAAGCGGCACGACGCCTGCGCATGATTGGGTGAATTATCCGCAAGCAATGGACGCCATGGTCGCACGGCTATCGAGAGTAGTTATTGAGAACAAAACCGCCATTGAAGTCATGCGCGCGCATGATGGGCCGGAAACTCTCCATTATGCCGATCCGCCTTATATGCACGAAACACGCGCAAAAGCGCGAAATTCCGTCAGAAAGAATTACCGGCATGAATTGTCTGATGCAGACCATTCCGAATTGCTCTCCGATTTGAAAAATCTGACAGGCATGGTGATGGTGTCCGGTTATCCAAGCGATCTTTACGATAGCAAATTGTCCGGGTGGCACCGGATTGAGCGATCTGCAAATGCCGATGGCGCGCGGCCGCGTGTGGAAGTGCTTTGGCTGAATGACATGGCCTATGCACGACGCGCCCAAGGTTCGCTGTTTTCGGAGAAAACGGCATGAGTATTCAATACCCCAATCACAGGAGTAAATAGCATGGCAGAGAGGGATGAGATTGTGGCGTGGCTGCGAACAGTTAGAGGCAGTGAACCCACATTAAGCGAGCGTTTGCTGCTTGCTTGGCAAGCATTAAGATACGGTGAACTTGTATATCACGCAGCCCGAATTGCCGCTGCAAACTTTATCGAACGCGGCGAACACAGAAAAGGAAATACCCATGACGGATAATACAGATAGCGATGCTTTGGAGCCGTGTCCGTTTTGTAACGTAAAACTTGAAGATTACAGACTAGTTGGCAAATTCGCCGAAATAATTCGCTATGCTTCGCACCCTAATAATGGCTGCATTTTAGCAAATTTAATTGTCCAAAAGCCTGATTACGAGATTTGGAACACCCGCGCCGCTCTCCGCACACCCGCGCCGGTTGAGGATATGCGGGAAGCGGTGATAAAGGAATGTGCAAAAGTAGCTGATGAATATTACATGAAGTCAGGTAATTCTGAATATGTACCAGCTTGTCGAGACATCGCCAAAGCAATCCGCGCTCTAACCCCACCAGCACAGGAGCAAAGATAATGGAGTTTAGATACAAATTGCGTAAAAAATTGCCAGACGGACGTGATCGATGTCAAGCGCGCATATCTTATGGCTCTGTATGGGTTTCTGGTCGAAATCAATGCAGTAAAGCTGCCTTAAAAGACGACGTGTTTTGCGGAACTCATAGAAGGCAAACAAATCTTCGCTTACGGCGAAAGCAAGAGCCAACCCCATAAAGGACGCTACAATCATGGAAACTGCACAAATTGATACAACGCTTGCGCCGCCTGTAAGGCCAGCGCACTTAGTGAGGACACAAAATAATCCCATAGATACTGCTTTGCCAGAGGGTATGCGCAGGGCAATGTTTCCTCTTGAAGAAGGAGATGTAACTCTTACGTTTCCCCCTAATTTGGCAGGAGAGAGCCTAGAGGATTTAGGGGCATATCTTGAGATATTCCTGAAAAAGGAAATCAAGAAATCCAAAGCGGTGGACCCGTCATCGTAAAATAAACTGTAAGGAAAGGTTGGCCCCGGCCGCTTCCATGGAGAGGCTGAACCGGGGCAGACACTTATCATATATAGGGCACAGGGGTTAATCGCAAGTGAATTTAGTACACTCTCCGCAACGCCAAAGCGATAGACGACTAATGAAGGCGGTTCTTATAAACGTGCTCCACACGACCAAAGCGTATCCGGTAATAAGCGCATACATATACCATGATCGCATATTCCTCTTGATTGAGGCGGTGAAACATGCGAATCTCTTACTGCAACGTGCGAGATAAGCGGTATTTCACCGCAGATTT
>JBGTHQ010000013.1:0-2449 GCA_041746135.1 Sphingomonadaceae bacterium
CATTTCGATAGCGAACCCCGCGGCTTCGGCTTGTCGGCGATAGAATTGCGCCACGTCGGCGGGCGAATCGCTGGCGGTGAAGGTTATAATCTTGCCCGATTTCTTTCCCCCGCCCATCGCGATATCGCTAGTCACGGTAGCGCCGGGATAAGGGTTGAAACCGTCGGGCCATTGCGCCTTGTTGCCGCCGCGCTGGTCGATGGTGACCGATGCGCCGTCCTTGCTGGTGATCCGCACTTCGCCGTTTCCGGTGTCGTCGATCGTGGCCTCACCCTCGGATGTGGTGACCGTGGTGCCGTCTTCGTTCGTATCGGCACAGCCCGCGACCATGGCCATACCGAGCAACGCGGCCAAGGCACGCATGGCGATCTCCTTCATCGTGAATCCGTAGCAGGTCACGGTCCCTGCTGCCATCGGCCGCCTTCCTGCTTCCAGAAAAATGCCTCCACGCCGTCGCGCGAGGAGACATCGCGCCAGACCTGCCGCGCGGCATCGCGGCGGTCGTCATCGAACAGGTAGAAAATACGCTCGAACGCCTCGTTTTCGCGCCATTCGCCGTCGGCCAGGCAAAGCAGTTTCGCGCCGTTCGGGGCCTCTAGCGTATCGCCGATCTGGATCAGCTGTCGTTCCGGGTGCTTGTCCCCATGCGCAAGAAAACCGTCATGATACCACAAGGCGTCGGACAATCTTTCGCGCTGCGCGGCGTCGCCGGAAACCACGAGCAACCTGTCGCCGCTGCCCAGCGCCCGAGCCGCCAGTGCGGGAACGATCTTCTCGGGCGGCACCTGCCCGAGGACATAGAAATCCACGCGCATGTTTCGCGCGACCCGTTCAGCTTTCCAGCGTGTTGCGCACGAAGCGGTCGATCAGGCGCACACCGTAACCGGTCGCCCCCTTGTCATAGGTCGCACCGGGCTTGTCGGCCCAGACCATGCCGGCAATGTCGCAATGTGCCCACGGCGTATCGTCTATGATGAATCGCTTGAGGAATTGCGCGGCGGTGATCGAACCGGCACCCTTCCCCCCGATATTTTTCATGTCGGCGATGGGGCTGTCGATCAGCTTGTCGTAAGCTGGCGATACGGGGAAACGCCAGAGCTTCTCCCCGCTTTCTTTGCCCGCGGCGATCAAGTCGTCGGCCAGCGTATCGTCGTTCGCAAACAGGCCCCCATGTTCGTTACCGAGGGCAATGATTATCGCGCCGGTGAGCGTGGCGAAGTCGACGATCCGCGCCGGCTTGTGTTCGACCTGCACCCAGTGCAGCGCATCGGCCAGCACCAGCCGCCCTTCGGCATCGGTGTTGAGCACCTCAATCGTCTGGCCCGACATAGACGTGACCACGTCGCCCGGACGCATCGCCTTGCCGTCAGGCATATTCTCGACCAGCCCGACCACGCCGACGACATTGGCCTTCGCGTTACGCTTCGCCAGCGTCAGCATGGCCCCGACGACAGCGGCAGAACCGCCCATGTCGAACTTCATGTCGCCCATGCCCGGCCCCGGCTTGATCGAGATACCGCCAGTGTCGAAGGTCACGCCCTTGCCGACAAAAGCCGTGGGCGCATCGCCATCCGCGCCGTTCATCCACTTGATTGCCAGAATGCGCGAAGGCTGTTCGGAGCCCAGACCGACGCCGAGGAGCGAACCCATGCCCAGCTGTTCCATTTGCGCCACATCCAGCACGATCAGTTCTGCCGCGGTGCCTTCGAATGCCTTCCGGCACCGTTCGACATAGCTGATCGGGTAGATGACATTGGCCGGCTCGGTAACGAGCATACGGGCGAACTCGGTCCCCGCGATCACCGCGCTTTCGATGTCCCACGCCGCCTGCGTACCTTCGGGCGCATTAACCGCGCGAATTTCGGTCAACGAGAGTTTCTGATCGTCATTCATCGTGGTGCGATGCCTGTCGTAGCGCCAGCCGCGCAGCATAGCGCCCAGCAGTACCGAAACCGCCCCGTCCGCATCCATGCCGCTGCCGGAAAAGTCGATCGCCAGTGCGCTGTTGCCCGATGCCATATACTTGGCCGCCAAGGCTGCGCCCGCTTTCTCCAGTTTGAAAGCGGAACCATCGCCAGCGCCGACCAACGCCATGTGCCGCACACCCTCGTCGCTATCGGCAAAACCTTCGAATAATTGCCCGGCATTGCCCTTGAACCGGCTACGTTCGGCACCTTGCGCGATCGCAGTGGGCAAATCCGATGGCATTGCGCTGGTCTTCAAGATGCGGGCAACAGGCAGAGCGGTGCCGCTAACGGACCGGGTAAATGTGATTTTCATGGTTGATAGCTCCAATAATCTTCGCCGGCGGCAGTATTCAATTTCGAGAAAAGGCCGCCCCGGAATTCGTGCCGTTGCGCTTAAGCGGCACCGGTGCGATAGGCAAGCCATGCCCAGCCGCCTGCAGCCAATGCTGCCGATCCTGTCTGTTTCACCCATTCATCGGCGC
>JBGTHQ010000014.1:0-3006 GCA_041746135.1 Sphingomonadaceae bacterium
GACCTGCATTGCCGCGGGTACTGCGCAGTTCTTCCGCAGCTTCGCGCAGGGCTTGGGCAGCTTCGCGGCGCGCTTCACTGGCTGCGGCAAGCGCCTCGCGGCGCATCATTTCGGCATCAAGTCGAGCTTCTTGGGCCAGCATTCGCGCTTCGCGGCCCGCTTCCAAAGCTTCTTGCCGTGCTTCGCGGCCCGCCTCCAACGCTTCCTGCCGGGCTTCTTGGGCCAGCATGCGCGCTTCGGCGCCAGCCTCTAAAGCTTCTTGTCTTGTTTGCTCGGCTTCGAGGCGGGCCTGATCCACCTCCCACCGTATTTCTTCAGCCTGCTGCCGCGCTTCTGCAGCGTTTTGCAGGGAGTCTGCGATCTCCGCGTTGCTCATCCGGCGATTGGTACGCAGCGTGACCGTACGGTCGCCGCGCTGGATTTTATGGACATAGACTGTTCTGCCGTTGTCCTTCTCCGTATGGACCGACACATCGGTATTGCCGTCGATCGGCAAAGGCTCGGGCACGGGCGGCACGGCATAGATATCCGCAACCGGCGGCGCAGGCGGAATATCGGCAAGAGCGAGCGGCGCAAGCGGTGCGAATGGCACGGGCGGTGCGGACTGCACCGCATAGCTGACCGTGGCGGTCAGCGCCAGCGCACTGACCATGGCGCCGCCGACCAGCACGCGGCCGGTTGTTTTCTGGCCGGGAGATTTATCTTTCCTCGACATGATCTGGATCCTTTTTTTTAGTTCGTTGCCCGAAATCAGCGGACTGGCCAGTTGCAGCGGACGGCCGGTCGCGGTCATGGCGATGGCCGCGCCGTAAATCTGTTTCTGACGCACCGGCTTGTCGGATATGACCCGCGCGTCGCACGCCGCTTCCTGGTCGAACCGAAATTGCCGCCATGCCAGCCACGCGACCGGGTTGAACCAGTGCAGTGCCAATATGCCCAGCGCCGCCGCGTTGATCCACAAATCGCCCGCGCGGTGATGGGCAATCTCGTGCGCCAGCACCAGTTCGCGCTGTGCTTTCGAATAGCGGTGCGCGAACCCGATCGGCAACGCGACATATTTGCGCAGCAGTCCGAACGCGAACGGGCCGTGGATTTCCGCGACTTCGATCAGCTGGATAGAGCCGACATTTCCCATCGGCACCGCGTCGCCCAGCAACTGGTCGCGCTGGACGATATAATGGCCGATCTGGTAAACGAGCAACAGAGCCGCACCGCCCAGCCACAGCGCGAACCAGAAAAGCGGCTGTTCGTAAAATATGGGTCCCGGCAGCTCTGCCATGGGCGGCATGGTATCTATATTGCTTCCTGCTATGTGCAGGATGGCCGCCGGGTCCGCCAGCGACGCAGCGGTCGGCGGCGCGGCCTCGACGGTCACCGTGAATACCGGCATCAGCATGCGCGCGCCGGGGATGGCCCAGAGCAGATAGGCGACTTGCGGCCCGAATATCCGGCCCACCGGCCTGCGCACCAGCATGACGATGCCCAACAGGATCGTGACCGAAAGCAAGGTTTCACCCGCCCACAGCGTGAACATATCGCGGCTCATGACTTCATCTCCCGAATTGCGGCCTCGATTTCGGCAATATCCTGGTCGCTCAGCTGCTCGCGTTCGGCCAGATGCGCAAATAATGGACCGGCCCGGCCGCCGAACAGCCGGTCGACCAGACGGCCGGATTCGAAACTGACATAATCGTCTTTTTCCAAAATAGGGGTGTACAGAAAGCGGCGGCCATCACGTTGGTGAGCAATGGCGCCCTTGGCCGCGAGCCGGGACAGGAGCGTCTTAACCGTTTGCAACGTCCATTCCTGGCTGGCTTCCAGTTTCATGGCGATGCGCGATGCGGTGAGCGGCGCGTCCTGCCACAAAATCTCCATGACAGCATATTCCGCTTCGCTGATGCGTTCGATCGTCATATCGCACGAATCTCCCTCTATCCGACTACAGATGTAATCCTATTGTTTACGCTTGTAAACAATAAAATATCTCTGGGAGAAACCTGTTTATTTGGGAAAGATGACCTGCGCGGAAAGGCCCATTATCTCGCCGGTGCCGTCCTTGCGATTGACCAGCACCAGCCGAGCGCCATGCTGCTCGGCAATGGCTTTGGCGAGGGTTAGGCCAAGGCCAGATCCGCCGGTGGCCTGGTTGCGCGAGCTTTCGAGTCGCTGAAAAGGTTCAAACATGCGGGCAATCTCGGCATCGGCTATACCGGGGCCGCGGTCGTCGATCCGCAGCACCACTTCACCATTTTTGTGCTGCAGGCTGATATCGGCCTGTCCGCCATAGCGCACCGCATTGCTGACCAGATTGCGGATCGCGCGCCGCATCCATGTCACGTGCAGCGGCACGACGATTCGCGGCGTTTCGGCAAAGACGACCGGCTTGCCGAGGTCGGCAAATTCCTCGGCAATGGTTTCCACCAGCGCGGTAAGGTTAGTGGGCTCCGGTCCTTCCAGCGCATGACCGACCCGGGCCAGCGTCAAAATGTCGTCGAGCGTGGTGTTGATATCCTCGACCCCGGCAATCATCCGACCGCGCTGCAAGTCGTCGTCGACGCTTTCGAGCCGCACGCGGAGCGCCGCCAAGGGCGTTTTCAGATCATGTCCGATCGCGCCGAGCATGACGTCCTTTTCTTTCATCATGCCCGAAATGCGCGCGCTCATATCGTTGAATGCCTGCATCAGTTCGCGAATGTCGGACGGTCCGTCTGGCCGTATCGAAACGGGTTGCTGCGTGTCGCGGAAGACCTTTACCTCGCGCGTCAATGCGCGCACTGGCCGCGAAATACGGCGGATCAGTAAGAACATCGGCACGAACAGCACCAGATAGAGAATGACGGTCTGGAGGACCAGGAATGCGGTCAGGTTGTCGGGCCGCCCCGGCGCAGCGTAGCGAGCCGACAGCCAGCTGCCGTCGCTGCGCCGGAACGCCGCCACGATGCTGCCGCGCGGCCTGTCCTTATTGCCCAATATCTGTGCGCGTTGCCGTCGGCGCTCGCGGGTCAG
>JBGTHQ010000015.1:0-87376 GCA_041746135.1 Sphingomonadaceae bacterium
CTTTCGGACGGCAGGTAATGGGTGGCGAGGCCCATGGCATAGCATTCCGACCCGTCGAGCCGCGCGCCGGTGAGCGCCAGAAACTGTCCGACCCGGCCCGGCAGGCGCGGCAGGTACCAGCCGCCGCCGACATCGGGGAACAGGCCAATGCCCGTTTCGGGCATGGCGAAGCGCGTGTTTTCGGTGGCAACGCGGAATTTGGCGGGCTGCGACAGGCCGACGCCGCCACCCATGGTGATGCCGTCCATAAAGGCGATGACCGGCTTGGGATAGGTGAACAGCAGGTTGTTGAGCCGGTATTCGGCATGGAAGAACGCACGCGCGTCCTTGCCGTCCTTCGCCCCCGATTCGGCGAGCATACGAATATCGCCGCCCGCGCAAAAGCCGCGCCCTTCGGCATGGTCGATCAGCACGGTCTCGACCGCATCATCGTCGCGCCACGCCAACAGCGCGTCGATCATGCCGAGGCACATCGCGGTATCGAGCGCATGCAGCGCCTTGGGACGGTTGAGCCGGATCAGGCCGGCACGGTTCTGCGTCTGGATGATAAGGTTTTCGGTCATAGCGCTATCACCTACTGCCGCAGCATCTCGCGCGCAACAATCATCCGCATCACCTGGTTGGTGCCTTCGAGAATCGAATGCACGCGCAAATCGCGCCAGAAACGCTCGATCGGGTAATCCTGTAAATAGCCATAACCGCCGAACAGCTGCAGCGCATCGTTGACGATTTTCGATCCCGAATCGGTGGCCAGCCGCTTGGCCATCGCCGCGAACTTGGTCTTGTCCGCCGCGCCTGCAGTTACTTTGGCCGCCGCCATATAGAGCAGCGCGCGGGCGGCTTCGAGATCGGTCGCCATGTCGGCAAGCATGAACTGGGTATTCTGGAATTCCGAAATGCGCTTGCCGAACTGCTTGCGGTCGCCGGTATAGACCACCGCCTCGTCGAGACAGCGCTGCGCCCCGCCCAGCGAACAGGCGCCGATATTGAGGCGGCCGCCGTCGAGGCCCATCATCGCAAAACGAAAGCCATCGCCTTCCTTGCCGACACGGTTTTCCACCGGCACGCGGACATTGTCGAACATCACTTGCCGCGTCGGTTGCGAATGCCAGCCCAGTTTCTTTTCGTTCGCGCCGAACGTGACGCCGTCCATATCCTTTTCGATGACCAGGCAGCTGATGCCCTTGGGACCATCCTCGCCGGTGCGCACCATGGTGACATAGATTTCATTCTCGCCCGCGCCGGAAATAAACTGTTTCGTGCCGTTCACGACATAATGGTCGCCGTCCAATACTGCCTTTGTCTTGAGCGCCGCCGCGTCGGAGCCGCTGCCCGGCTCGGTCAGGCAATAGGACGCGATTTTCTCCATGCCGACCAGATCGGGCAGGAACTTGTCCTTCACCTCGGCCCCGCCAAACCGGTCGATCATCCAGCTTGCCATATTGTGGATCGAGATAAAGGCAGAGGTCGAGGGACAGCCATAGGCCATCGCCTCCATAATCAGCGCCGCCTCAAGCCGGCCCAATCCGATCCCGCCGCTTTCCTCGCTCACATAGATCGATGCGAAGCCCAGCCCCGCCGCTTTGCGGATCGTGTCGCGCGGAAAGATATGCTCCTCGTCCCATTGGGCGGCATGCGGCGTGATTTCGTCCGCGGTAAACTTGCGCGCCATATCCTGAATCGCAAGCTGGTCTTCGGTCAGTTCGAACTGGTGGGTCATTCCTGCGTTTTTTCCTTCAGCACCCGCTCGGCAAAAACCTTGTCGGCAAGCGGAATATAATTGCGTTCATACCATCTAGGCGATGGCAGCCCTTTTTGCCACGCCAAAGCTTCGGTAAGCGTTCCCTGCGCGGAAGGGACATCGGGCATTTCGCGCGACAGGGGATCGGCAAATGCTTCATCCGCGGTGATAATCGTCCACCCTTCCGCACGCAACGCGGCGACCACATCCTCGATAAACAGGGCCGCCAGATCGGTTTCATGGAGGAGATAGACATGCGCGGGCGAGCGGCCCAGCGTGGTGATGGCCAGCGCATCGTAAAAACTGGCAGCATCGACCATCGTTTCGATATAGAGCGCGCGCAGCGCCTGCATATCGATCGGCTTGCCCGCTTCCACCGCTTGTTTCGTCAGCGTTTCCATATTCCAGTCGGAGCTGTCGACCGTGACATAGCCATTGCGCAGACCGCGCGCGGCAAGGCCGTCGCGAATCGCTTCGCGCTTCGGCTTGTCCTTGCCGCCCTCGTCGAGAAAAGGGAAACGGAACCACGGGCGATAGCCTTCACGGCCTTTCAGCCACATCTCCGCCGCATCGATATCGGCAAGATACGCGTCGGCATCGGTTTGCGAGAGATGCGGGTGGGTGTTGCTGTGATTGGTTATCACATGACCGGCCGCGACATAGGCCATGATCCGGTCCTCGCCGCCGACACCGAAAGGTTCATCCAGATGGGCGGGATTGATGAAAAATGCAGCCTGTTCGACACCGGCGCGTTTCAGCGCCGCAATCAGCTTTACCGTGCGTTCGTCGGACGTAAGAAACGCACCCGGCGCGCGCGGCACATCGTCGAATGTCAGCGCAATCCGCTTTTGCGCCTGCAGCGGCGCGGCCCAAATGGCGGCCACCGCGCACAGGATCAGGAAAAGCCCGCGCGCGCTCACCTATCGGGGACACTTTTTATAGAATATCGGCCCCGGCCGCGCGTTATCGCCATATTCGCGCATCACGAGCGTCTTGCCCCCGTCCTGCACATCGAAGACATAATCACCCCGTGTCGGCGTATCGGCATAGGTCGTGTCGTACGTCGCGCGAATGCGGCTGGCACTGCGTTCCTGTACAGTCAGAAGCCGTCCGCCCTGTTCGAAAAAGCTGAATCCGTCGGCGCGGATGTTCAGGATCTTGCCCATGTTCTTAGAATCCGAATTGACGCATTGTGCCGCTGTCACATTTTGCACGTCTCGTCCAGATGCCCCCGCGACCGGCGCTATGATCTCGCGCCATTTGCCGCGTACGGCCAGTGGAATGGATTTCTCCATTGTCGCATCGGCGGGTGGGACGGCACCGCTGCCATTGCCGCCATCGGGCTCGACCGGGATCTGGACAGCGTCTGGCGGCGTGGCCGGGTTACCGTCATCACTGCTTCGTTCGTCCTGCACGGTCCCACTACTACTGTCGGCAGGTACGTCCGCATTGCAAGCGGCCAGAACCACTGTCAGTGCAAGTATCGCAAGTTTTTTCATTGGCCAAGTCTCCATTGCAATCATGTCCCACAGCTGGCGTAACGGATAGGCCCGGCGGCTGCGCCTTTGCCGGTTTCATGGCGAACCAGCGTTTGGCCATCATCCTGTAGGTCCAGCGTCATCGTGCGCTTCCAGGTCTCGCCCTCACCGGAAAAATCGAATTCTGCCACGATCGTGCTGGCCGACTTTTCTTTCACCGACGCCATGATGCCGCGCGATTCATAGAATTCGAGCGTTTTGGGGCCGATTTTCAACAGCCCCTTGGCATCGCCCCGTGTCGATGTGCAATCACCGGGTACCAGCGCCCAGCGCCCCTGGATCGGTGCCGGAATCGCGGCCACCGCCTCACCGACCTTTGGGTCGACGCGCGGCAGGTCAGATGTGCCGGGACCAGAGGGGTCCGCAATCCTGCCGGACGTATCGGACAGTGCATCGGTATCGGACGGTTGTTCAGTAGGCAGCGCCGGTTCGTCGGGCGTTACCCGGTCGCCATCCTTGTTTTCAGGCGGATTGCCGCCGCATGCGGCCAATACGAATGTGAGTGTGAGTGCCAGTATGGCCGATTTTTTCATGCCGCGTCGCTCCTTTTCGATGAGCCATATCCCCTTATCAACCCCTCCGCCGGGCCCGGGTTCCTCGGCCCCGTTCCGCTAGCCCATTGTGGGGATGACAAAGGCATCATTGCCTTCGGAGATACCGGCGGTGCCGTCGGGCCAGCGCTGGGTGACGGTCTTGACCTTGGTCCAGAACTTGACGCCTTCCATGCCGTGCTGGTTGGTGTCGCCGAACGCCGAGCGTTTCCAGCCGCCAAAGCTGTGATAGGCCACCGGCACCGGAATCGGAACGTTGATACCGACCATGCCGACATTGACACGGGTGGCGAACTCGCGCGCGGCATGGCCGTTGCGGGTGAAGATCGCGACGCCGTTGCCATATTGATGGCTGCTCGGCAGCGCAACGGCTTCTTCGAAGCTTTCCGCGCGCACGATTTGCAGCACGGGGCCGAAAATCTCTTCCTTGTAGCTTTCCATTTCGGGTTTGACATGGTCGAACAGACTGGGTCCGATGAAAAAGCCTTTCTCGTGGCCCTGCAATTCGAATCCGCGGCCGTCGACCACCAGCTCGGCGCCTTCGTCGACACCGGTCTGGATCCAGTTTTCGACGCGCTGTTTGTGCGCGGCGTTGACGACGGGGCCGTAATGCGCCTCCTCATCAGTGGAGATACCGACGCGCAGCGCCTCCATTGCCGGGATCATCTTTTCGCGCAGGGCGTTGGCGGTCTTCTCGCCCACCGGCACCACCACCGGCAAGGCCATGCAGCGTTCCCCCGCCGAACCGAACGCCGCGCCCGACAAGTCGTTCACAACTTGGTCTAGATCCGCATCGGGCATGACGATACCGTGGTTTTTCGCGCCGCCCATGGCCTGCACGCGCTTGCCCGCCGCGACGCCGCGATTATAGACGTGATGCGCGATGTCGGACGAGCCGACAAAGCTCACCGCGCCGATCGCCGGATGGTCAAGGATCGCATCGACCATTTCCTTGTCGCCGTGCAGGCATTGCAAAATCCCCTCGGGCAGCCCGGCTTCGAGCATCAGTTCGGTGAGCCGCACCGGGCAGCTCGGATCGCGCTCGGATGGTTTGAGGATAAAGGCGTTACCGGTCGCAATCGCCGGGCCAAACATCCACATCGGGATCATCGCCGGAAAGTTGAACGGGGTGATGCCCGCGCCGATGCCGATCGGCTGGCGCATCGAATAGACGTCGATACCGGGCCCCGCGCCCTGCGTATATTCACCTTTCAGAACATGCGGGATGCCGCAGCAGAATTCGATCACTTCCAGCCCGCGCTGCACATCGCCCTTGGCATCGGCGATGACTTTGCCATGTTCTTTCGACAGCAATCCTGCCAGCTCGTCCATATGGGCCTCGACCAGTTCCTTGAAGCGGAACATCACCCGCGCGCGCCGCTGCGGGTTGGTCGCCGCCCATGCCGGTTGCGCCGCCAGCGCGGCATCGACCGCCGCGTCGAGTTCGGCCTGTCCGCCGAGCGTCACTTTCGCCTGCACATCGCCCTGGTTGGGATCGAAAACGTCGCTGGTACGCGTGGACGGGGTCGCCGGTGTTCCGGCCATGACATGGGTAATCGTGCGCATTGTTGGCTCCTGCTTATATTTTTGCGCATTATGGACTTTGAAATATAATTACTCAAGCGCCGTGAGCGGCTATTTATTCCGGTTCGTCACCCCGGACCTGACCCGGGGTCCAGAGAGGCAAACGCAGCGCTTTAGCGCTCTGGATGCTGACCCGAAGGGCAAGCGCAGCTAATCGAGTTCAGCATGACAAATGAAGATAATGGGTTGCGAAAATTACCATTGCACGCACAGTCGGCACGGCTATCACGAGTAGCTCGCCATAAAAGGTTCCTTATACTGCCCGCATCCTCCGCCCCTGACCTGACCGCCCCGCAAAACCGGCCGCTGCCGGGCATTGCTGTGCGGCTGCTCGCCATTGCCAGCCTCGCCTGCATGTTCGTGTGCGTCAAGCTGGCGGCGGAGCGCGGTACGCATATTATCGAGCTGCTCTTCTATCGCCAGGGTTTCGCGCTCGTCCTGCTGCTGCCCTTTTTCCTCGCCGGTCCGGGACTGGCTGCGCTCAAGACCGACTATCCTAAACTGCACGTCACGCGGATGGTGATAGGGCTGACCGGGATGGGCTTCAATTTCTGGGCGGTGTCGCTGCTGCCGCTCGCCGAAGCGACCACGATCGGGTTTATGGTGCCGATATTCGCCACCCTGCTGTCGGTGCTATTGCTCGCCGAATTTGTCGGCATCCACCGCTGGGTCGCCATTATCCTGGGCTTTATCGGCGTGCTGATCGTGGTGCAGCCGGGCGACGGGCATATTCCGCTGGCCGGCGCCGCGGTCGCCATTACCGGCGCGCTGTTCACCGCTTGGGTAAGCGTGCTGATCCGCCAGCTCGGCCGCACTGAAAAGCCCGCCACTACGGTGTTCTGGTTCACTGTCTCGTCGCTGCCCGTGCTCGCCATCGGCATGCTGTTTTTCGGGCGGGGCCATGATGCGCAGACCTGGACACTGATCGCGGGGGCGGGCCTGTTCGGTTCGATCGGGCAGATCACGCTCACTGCGTCGCTGCGGCTCGCGCCGGTCTCGACCATATTGTCGATGGATTATAGCAGCCTGATCTGGGCGACGCTGTTCGGCTATTTGATCTGGGATAACTGGCCCGGCCCCGCCACGTGGATCGGTGCACCGGTCATTATCGGCTGCGGCCTCTATATTGCGTGGCGAGAGCACCGCCTGAGCAAGGCCAGACTTGTCCAAGCTTCTGCAAGCTGAACCTATTCTGCCAAGCTTGTTAACTTGTGCGTAATAATCTGTTGCGGCAAAGTCACAATATATTCGGTTCCGGACATTAATCGCTATTTTCAGGAACCGGCTTCAGAAATGCACGTTGTCCCGGTTCTATGAGTCCCGGAAAGCAATTTGCTTGTTTTTCAGGACAATGGAATGCCTACGCGGACTAATGCGCAGACGGACACAATGTGTGCGGAAATCGTATTGGGCTGTGCAATTTTGAATTCCCCAACTGGAGTAATATTGTGAAAAAATATATTTTACCCGTTCTGATCGCCGGCTCTGTCGCCGTTCCTGCCATGGCGCAGGAAGCATCGCCTTTCACCGGTCCCCGCGTCGAAGTGCTGGGCGGCTATGACACGCTGCGCACGGGCAGCGATGCCGACACCGACACCGGCGACGGCCTGTTCGACAATGACGGTCCCGATGAATCGGTCGATGGCGTCAATTATGGTTTCGGCCTCGGTTACGATTTCAACCTGAATGGCATCGTTCTGGGTGTCGAAGGCGAGTTTATGGAATCGACGGCTGAACAGGATTCGGACGAGGCCCTAAACGCACCGTTCGGTTACAGCATCGACGTCAGCCGCGATTTGTATCTCGGCGCACGGCTCGGTTACCAGGTCGCGCCGTCCACGCTTGTCTATGCCAAGGGCGGTTATACCAGCACGCGCGTTCGCGCCGCATTCGAGGACGGCATCGACGATGACAATCGCGATTTCAACTTCGACACGGCCGAGAGCGTAGAAGGATACCGCGTTGGTGCCGGTGTTGAACAGCTGCTGGGCGACTCGCTCGGCTTCGGTAACGCCTATGCCAAATTGGAATACCGCTATTCCAACTATAGCAACCTGTCCTATGACGACGACGTGTTTGCCGACGATCAGGTCAAAATCGACCTCGACCGTCACCAGGTCATCGCCGGTCTGGGCATTCGCTTCTAAGCGATACTGCATCATATAAGGAAAAGCCGCGCGGGAGCGATTCCGCGCGGCTTTTTTATGGTCCCGATTGGCGGCGAGCGGTTTCACCCGTGGACAGATGCGGGACATTTGCATTTCGGCTTCAACGCTGTCACTCTCCCGTCATGGATATCATTCAAATTCTAGGCATGGCAGGCAGCCTCAGCCTGTTATCGGGATGGCGACTTTATCTCACGATATTTGCCGCCGGTCTTGCCATGCAGAGCGGCTGGATCGACCTGCCCGACAATCTTCACATGCTGGACGCACTGGGCAATCCGTGGGTGATCGGCATCAGTGCAGTCGGGGCGCTGGCCGAATTTTTCGCCGACAAGGTCGCGTGGCTCGACAGCATCTGGGACGGCCTGCATTCGGTGATACGCCCGGTCGGCGGCGCGCTGCTGGCGCTGGCGGTGGTCGATGCGCATGACCCGGTGTGGCAGGTTGCGAGTTTCCTGCTCGGCGGCGGCGCGGCATTCCTGAGCCACGGCGCCAAGGCGAGCACACGCGCGGCGATCAATGTCAGCCCCGAACCGGTCAGCAATATCGTCGTGTCGACCGGAGAGGATATCGCCACCGGCGGATTGCTGGTGCTGGTACTTGCCAATCCCGAAATCGCGATTGCAGTCGCGCTGGTCTTGGGCGCGCTTACTATCTGGCTGTATATCGTCGCGCGGCGCATCTGGAAAAAGATCCGCCGGGTCTTTCCCGAAGGCAAGTTCGACCGGCCACCTGAAGAAATTGGACCGCGCCGGTAATATCGTGCATTCCCGGACCGCGAGAACGCCGCCCCGCCCGGATTCGAGCTTTAGACCCGAACGTGCATTTTATCGCTGTCCTACACCTGGATGTATGCGGTATGATCGGCCGCTATAATTCGCACCGGCTCTTTCCTATCGTGCGCTTTTTCCAGCTTCGCCATTTTGCCGATCAGAATGGGCCAAAATATGGCCAATCTGTCAATTTTGGCCCCGCAAAGCCTAGTTGACCACGGCTTTGCAAAAATGTCGTCCAGACGCTTTTGTCGCTTTTCTATGTTACTTTTGACAATTTTGCGCGTCGTCTTTGTCAATTTCGCCTGTCGCTTGTGTCCGCTTTGCCCGCAGCAATACAAGCGAATCGCAGGTCAACTTGCGGGCGTATCAACACATCTTGCGGTATACCAGCGACACATTGTTCGCGGGCATCGCCACCAGATCCGATTTCGCAAAGCCGTGATCGGCGGCGAGCGCATCCATATCGGCCATGTTGCGCAGCCCCCATTCGGGGTCGCGCGATTGGAGCAAGGCGTGAAACTCTAGATTGCTTGGGCTGGTCGGTAGATCATCGCGGATATAGGGACCGTATAAATAAAGCGGGCCGTCTTGTGGCAACAACTTTGCACAGCCGCGGAACAGCGCCTCGGTCGCGCGCCACGGCGCGATATGCACCATGTTGATGCACAGCACGGCGTCCGCCGCCCCGACCTGCCAGTCCGGCGCTTCCACGTCGAGCAGGTGCAGTTCCTCAATATTTTCCAGCCCCGCCTCGGCACGATAGGCGGCGATCGAGCGGCAGGCATCCGCCATCCTGTCGCTCGGCTGGAAGGACAGATGCGGAAATGCGCGGGCAAAATGGATCACATGCTCGCCCGATCCGCTGGCGATTTCGAGCACCCGGCCCCGGTCCGGCAATATCGCGCGCAGCACATGCGTAATGGCATAGCGGTTGCGCAGCGTGGCGGGCGCATGCTTGCGCGCCTGCGCACCCGTTTCGGCCGCATTCCAAGGCGATGGATCGGACATATATTCTCCCCTGCTGGTGCAAATCGCCGCCATATGCTTACATTGGATCCAACGCAGCACGAAAGGCAAGCCATGTTAAAATCATCGGGAGATAATATGCCGCGGCCCAATGTGCGTTTTCCGCCGCCGTTGATGTTCCTGGGTTTCGGGCTTCTAGGCCTGCTGGTCGACAGGATATTCGGACTGCCGCCCATCACTGCTGGCTCGACAGTACAGGGTTTCGGCGGCGCGATGATCGCGGCGTCGCTGGCGCTGGTCATTATTTCGTTGGGCCTGTTCAAGGCGTCGGGCGAAAATCCCGAGCCGTGGACCCCGAGCGCGACGATAATAGCCCGCGGCCCCTATCGGCACACGCGCAACCCGATGTATCTCGCCATGCTGATGGCGCAGGTCGGCGCGGCTTTATGGTATGCCAGCCCCGGCATATTGCTGTTTGTGCCGATCGCGCTGATCGCGGTCGACCGGTTCGTGATCCGCAAGGAAGAGCAGTATCTCGAAAAGAAATTCGGGACCGCCTATCTCGATTATTGCCGGCGCGTGCGGCGCTGGCTGTAGCTATTCCGCCGCTTCGGCCTGTTTCTCCGGCTCGGCATAGACCAGCACCGGCTTGCGCGCGGCCAGCGTTTCGTCGAGACGCTTGCGCGGCGCATGATGCGGCGCGGCCTTGAGCGCAGGGTCGCCCGCCTTGGCTGCCTTGACGACATGACGCAGCGCCCCGACAAACTCGTCGATCGCGGCTTTGCTTTCGGTCTCGGTCGGTTCGATCAGCATCGCGCCGTGCACCACCAGCGGGAAATACATCGTCATCGGATGGAAACCCTCGTCAATCAGGCCCTTGGCGATGTCGAGTGTGGTAAAGCCTTCGGCCAGACCCCTGTCGGAGAAGAGCGCCTCGTGCATGCACGGCCCTGAAAAAGCGAACGGCGCTTCGAGAACGTCTTCCAGGCTGCGCAATATGTAATTGGCGTTGAGCACCGCATCTTCGCTCACCTGCTTAAGCCCGTCCGCGCCGTGGCTGAGCATATAGGTCAGGGCGCGGGTGAACATGCCCATCTGGCCGTGGAACGCGACCATCCGGCCGAAACTTTTCGCGTGATGCTCCTCGGCATTTTCCTCCTCGATCAACCGGTATTCGTCACCCTGTTTCTCGACGAACGGCAGCGGCGCGAAGGGTGCCAGCGCCTGCGAGAACACCACCGGACCCGAACCCGGACCGCCGCCGCCATGCGGGGTGGAAAAGGTTTTGTGCAGGTTGATGTGCATCGCATCAATGCCGAGGTCGCCGGGGCGGACCTTGCCCACGATCGCGTTGAAATTGGCGCCGTCGCAATAGACGAACCCGCCCGCTGCATGCACCGCGTCGGATATCTTCTTCATGTCGGGCTCGAACAGGCCGCAGGTATTGGGATTGGTGATCATCACGCCCGCGACGTCACAGGAATCCCCACGCGCCGCGAGCCGCGCGATCAGCGCATCAAGATCGACGCGGCCTTCTTTTGTGGCGGGAATATCCTCGACCTTATAACCGGCAAAAGCGGCGGTGGCGGGATTGGTGCCGTGCGCGCTTTCGGGGACGAGAATAACCTCGCGCGCATCACCGCGGGCTTCGAGCGCCGAGCGGATCGCCAGCACGCCGCACAGTTCGCCGTGCGCGCCCGCCTTGGGAGACATCGCGACCGCAGGCATACCGGTCAATGTTTTCAGCCAAGTGGCGAGCTCGTCGATCAGCTTGTACGCGCCCTGCACCGTCTGCTGCGGTTGCAGCGGATGGATATCGGCGAAACCGGACAGCCGCGCCATTTTCTCGTTGAGCCGCGGATTATGTTTCATCGTGCACGACCCGAGCGGGAAAAAGCCGAGGTCGATGCCGTAATTCTGGCGGCTGAGCCGCGTATAATGGCGTACGGTTTCGGATTCGGACAGGCCCGGAAGCCCGATAATATCGCTACGCTCCAACCCCCCGAGCTTCGACGCGGCTTGGGGCGCATCGGGCAGATCGACGCCGGTGCGGTCGAACGATCCGCTTTCGAAAATCAGCTTTTCCTCGAGCATCAATGCCCGATTGCCGGTATGGGTGGCATGAGTTTCTACGCTGTCATTGGCGGCTTCGCTGCGGGTGACGCGGCCCTGGTTGTTCATGCTCATGCTGTGTTCCCCTTCGCCAGAATCTCCTGAAGCGCATCGACCAATGCATCGACATCGCCGTCTTCGCAGGTCTCGGTCACCGTGACGAGCAAGCCGCCCGCCAATGCGTCCTCGTTGGGATAGAGACGGCCAAGCGAGACTCCGCCCAAAATATTGCGATCCACAAGCTGGTGCACCGCCTCGCGCGCATCCATCGGCAGAATGAGCGTAAATTCGTTAAAGAAACTGTCGTTCATCACCGTCACGCCGCCGATCTTAGCCAGTTTTTCCACAGCATTTGCAGCTTTGGCATGGTTGAGCATGGCCAGATCGCGCAGGCCCTTTTCGCCGAGCAAAGTCATATGGATCGAAAATGCCAGCGCGCACAGGCCCGAATTGGTGCAGATGTTCGATGTCGCTTTCTCGCGCCGGATATGCTGCTCGCGGGTCGAGAGCGTCAGTACGAATCCGCGCATCCCATCGGCATCGACTGTTTCGCCGCACAGTCGTCCGGGCATTTGCCGCACATATTTCTGCTTGCATCCGAACAAGCCCACATAAGGCCCGCCGAATTGCAGGCCGACACCGATCGACTGGCCCTCGCCCACAACGATATCCGCGCCCATTTCACCGGGGCTCTTGATCGCGCCCAACGCGACGGGTTCGGTGACGACCGCGATCAGCAGTGCGCCCGCTTCCTGCGTTTTCTCAGCAAGAGCGGTCAGATCGTCGATCCGCCCGAGAATATCGGGATATTGCACCACGACGCAGCTGGTATCGCCATCGATCGCTTCGATCAGTTCGGAAATATCGGTATTGGCGGACAGTTCCGGTGCGGAGCTAGTGAGTTCGTCGCCGGTAAAGCGCGCCATCGAATTGGCCACCGACACATAATGCGGATGCAGCCCGGAGGACAGCAGCGCCTTTTTCCGGCGCGTGATCCGCCGCGCCATCGTGATCGCTTCCCAGCAAGCTGTTGAACCATCGTACATCGAAGCATTGGCGACATCGCAGCCGAACAGACGCGCCACCTGAGTCTGAAATTCGAACAAGACCTGCAACGTGCCCTGCGCGATTTCGGGCTGGTACGGCGTATAGGCGGTCAGGAACTCGCCGCGCTGGATCAGGTGATCGACGCTGGCGGGCACATGGTGGCGATAGGCGCCTGCGCCCAGGAAAAACGGCACGCTCCCCGCGACCAGATTATGGTTTGCAAGCCCGTGCATATGTCGTTCAACCATCATTTCGCTGGCATGGGCTGGTAGATCATGGATCGGACCCGTCAGCCGCGCCTCGGCATGGACGTCGGTGAACAGATCATCAATGTGCCGCGCGCCGATCGTGGCAAGCATCGCGGTGCGGTCATCGGGAGTCAGGGGCAGGTAACGCATGTTTTTCCTATCGGCTTCTTATCTTCAACCCTTCCCGAACCGGGAGGGGATATTCGAATTACAAATTGGCGACGAAATCCTTGTAGGCGGCCTCATCCATCAGGCCTTCGAGCTGGTCCGTGTCGGACAGCGCAAGCTTGAAGAACCAGCCCTTTTTTTCGGGATCGGTATTGACCAGCGACGGATCGTCGGCCAGCGCGGCATTGCCCTCGCTTACCGTGCCGGACACCGGCGCATAGACATCGCTGGCGGCCTTGACCGATTCGACCACGGCAGCATCGTCGCCCTTGGCCATTTGCTTGCCAGCTTCGGGGACTTCGACGAATACGACATCGCCCAGCTGTTCCTGTGCGTAATCGGTGATGCCGACCGTGGCGCTATCGCCATCGACATCGATCCATTCATGGTCTTCGGTAAAATATCTGCTCATGTAATGCCCCCTCAGGCTTTCGGTTTACGGCGGTAATTATGCGGTACGAACGGCATGGACGTCACGGTCACAACGAAAGGCTTGGCGCGTTGCTCGGCCGTCAGCTTGGTACCCTCGTCGCTCAGTTCGCCAGGCACATAGGCCATCGCAATCGGGCGTTCGAGGCTGGGCGCAAACCCACCGCTGGTGACCTGGCCGATTTCATTGCCGTTTTCATCGATGATTAACGCACCTTCGCGTACGGGCTGGCGGCCCTCGACATTCAGGCCGACACGCTTCATCGCCGCGCCTTCCGGATATTCCGACAGCACACGCTCGGCTCCGGCAAAGCCGCCTTCCTCGCGGCGGCGCTTGCTGAGCGCGAAACCCAGATTTGCCTGCATCGGCGTGATTTCGGGCGACAGGTCGTGACCATAAAGCGGCAGTCCTGCCTCGAGCCGCAAGCTGTCGCGCGCACCCAGGCCAATGGGTTTAACGTCATCATGCGCGCACAGCATATTTGCCAGCTTTTCGGCCTTATCGCCATCGACGCTGATCTCGAACCCATCCTCCCCGGTATAACCGGAGCGGCTGATCCACAATTTCATGCCTTCGTGCTCGAACGCGCCTGCCATCATAAAATAAAGCTCGTCGACCGCAGGAATCAGCGATGCGAGAACCGCGCCGGCTTTCGGACCCTGCAAGGCCAGCAAGGCGTGTTCGTCCATCAAGTTGATGGTGACGCTATCGGACATATTTTCGACGATATAGGCGAGGTCGTCATATTTGGTCGCGCCGTTGACGATGGTGTAGATATCGTTTTCACGGCGTGTGACCATCAGATCGTCGAGAATCCCGCCGTCTTCGGCGAGCAGCAGCGAATAGCGGATGCGGTTGAGGCCTAGCTTGCGGATCTCGCCCGGCAAGATTTTTTCCAGTTCCGCATCGGCATCCTTACCGGTAAATGTCACTTGCCCCATGTGGCTGACATCGAACAGACCGGCATGGGTGCGGGTCCACAGGTGCTCGGCCATAATCCCTTCATACTGGATCGGCATTTCATAACCGGCAAAACTGACCATGCGCGCACCCTTTGCGCGGTGCCACGCATCGAGAGGCAGCTTCTGGTCCGCCGGCGGGGATTCATCGAGATCGTTTGGCTGCGAGACTTGGTTCTGGGACATGCGGGTTCCTAAATGTGACAAGTTACAGGTGAACAGTGCGCAATCATGCGCGCAATCCACCTGCCCCCTCTGTCACGGAACCTGAGAGTTTTCATGGGGTCCGCACGTGCGTTCCCATTTACCCCTTCGGTGGAACGGAATTTTCCGTTCGCTTTCCAGAGTGCCTACGTGGCAATGCGGTCCATTTGCACCTGAGAGTTTCCGGGGCGGTTGCTCCTTCGGTGGTTTTGCGAGGCCAAGGCCCGGCAAAACGCTCTCCCGCATTGCCATGTTGCGCCTTTGCGGGCGCATCAAGCAAGCCGGTTTTTGACGAAACAAGGCGCAGAGTCAATTGCGATATGCGCCCATATGCCTATTTTGCGACCAGCGCCCATATATCGGGGTTTTCATGCACGAAGCACCCCGTTTTATCGTGGCGAAAAAGCGCGAGTGCCGCAGCGGCAACGTCATCCGCTTCCACCGCGCGAAATTTCTTGAGCGAACCTTGCAACAATATGTCGGTAATTGGGCTGGCAATGAGTGCCAGCGATTCGCCCAAACGGGCCGGGCCTTTGCGCGCGCTCTTGAGCAGTCCGGGCCGGATGATGTCGAGCCGGTCGAAGCCGAGCGCCTCAAGTGCTTTTTCTGCCTCGCCCTTCGTCTTGAGGTAGAAAGAGTATGCATCGGCATCGGCCATGGTCGAAGAAATAGTGATAAAATGCCGTGTTCCCGCAGCCTTGGCGGCTTTTCCTACACTGTGCACGAGTTCGAGATCGACCGCACGGAAAGCCGCTTTCGAACCCGCCTGCTTGATCGTGGTACCAAGCGCGCAGAATACGGCATCGGGCGCGATTTGCGCGATCTTTGCATTCCAGGCGGACGGGTCGGCAACATGTTAGATACGGGCTCGGTTAAGATCCGCAGCGCGCCGTGTAAGCGTGTGGATTTCAAAATCGGTATGGGCGGCAAGCCTCACAAAGCTGTCTCCCACCAGACCGGTAGCACCGACCACCAGTATTTTTTTGATAATCCGCTCTCTCGCTCACACATTGCTCAGCCCGTCGGGCAATCCCCCCGTCAATTTTTCGCATTCGCGCAGCGCATAACGGTCGGTCATTCCTGCCACGAAATCGGCGATATGCCGACTGCGCGCCGGTTCGCTACCGGGCAATTGGGCTTGCCAGTCTTCGGGGAGGTTATGCGGATTTTGTCGGTAAGCGCGCATCAGGCTTGCCACCACGGATTTGGCCTTGCTCGCGGCATCGCGCTGTTCAGGATGAAAATAGAGTTTTTCGTACATGAATTTTTTCAGCGTACGCTCGTTTTCGGCCATGCCACCGGAAAAGCCGGCAATCATTTCACCGGCCTGTCGCACGTCATCGGCAGTTTTGATCTTGTGCGCCGCGATACGTGCCTTGGTCGTTTCGATCACATCATTGACCATCAGGCCGATCTGGCTGCGTACCAGTTCGCGCAGGCGCAAATCCTGTGAAGCTTCGGGATATCGCGCGCTGATACGCTCCCATTGCCGCGCGATAAAGGGCAGTTCCAACAGCTGTTCGAGCGTCAGGAAACCGGCGCGCAGGCCATCATCGATATCGTGATTGTCATAGGCGATATCGTCCGCCATCGCCGCAACCTGCGCTTCCAGCGAGGGCCAGCGTTCAAGCTCGAGGTTGTATGCATCGTTCAATTCCTGCAAGGCCCAGGTCGGCTCTGCGACCGGCCCGTTATGCTTGGCCAGGCCTTCAAGCACTTCCCAACTCAGGTTCAGGCCCGGCCATTCGGGATAGGGGGATTCGAGCCGCATCAGCGTGCGCAATGTCTGCGCATTATGGTCGAACCCGCCATGGTCCTGCAGCGCTTCTTCGAGCGCATCCTCTCCGGCATGACCAAAGGGCGGATGACCGATATCGTGGGCGAGACACAGCGCCTCGGTCAAATCCTCGTCCAGCCCCAGGGTGCGCGCAATGGTGCGGCCGATCTGCGCGACTTCCAGACTGTGGGTCAGCCGGACGCGGTAATGGTCGCCATCGGGGGCCACGAACACCTGCGTTTTGTGGCGGAGGCGGCGAAAGGCGATCGAATGGATGATGCGATCGCGGTCGCGCTGGAATACGCTGCGTGCGCCGCGCACCATGCCTTCATCCTCATCATGTTGGCGGCCACGACTCTCGCGGGAATTGGAAGCGTAACCGGCACGGATAATGTTGTTGGTCATGGCGCCATTATCCCTAATTTACCTGATATAACAATAGCTTATGATTCGTCCAATATCCATTCGACCGCCGCACCGGCATGGATGCGCGCGCCGTTATAGATGGGCAGAATATTGGCGTCGGAGTTGATGATCATCTCCAATTCGGTACAGCCCAGGACGATACCGTCGACATCCAGTTTTTCGATGTCGGTGATAAACGTCTTCAGCAACCGCTCCGAATCGCGGGTCACCTTGCCTAGCATCAATTCGGTGTAGATGATGCGGTTGATACCTTCGACCCGGTCCATTTGCGGCGGAATCAGGCTGATACCATGACCGATCAGGCGCTGGCGATAGAAGCTTTCGGTCATGACCTGACGCGATCCCAAAAGCCCGGCTTTTTTAACGCCATCCTTTTTCATTTTCCGGCCCACACAATCAGCCATATGCACGATTGGTATCGATACCGTTTCGGACACCTGATCATAAACTTTGTGCATCGAATTGGCGGCGATGAATATTGCCGTCGCCCCGGCGTCTTCCAGCCGTTTCGCGGCAGCGCTGAGTACGTCCGTCGCATGCGCCCATTCTTCCGCGGTTTCCAGTTTCGAAAGGTCGCAAAAATTGAGACTTTCGATAACCATCGGCGCACTGCACATGCCGCCCGCGCGCTGCTGCACTTTCGCATTGATACGCTCGTAATAGCCGCGCGTAGAATACCAGCTTAACCCGCCGATAAGGCCAATTTTTCTCATGATTTCAAAGGCCTCGTTTCAATTTTATCAGTCCAGATTCTTGACGATTTCTTCGACCATCTTTTTGGCATCCGACAACAGCATCATCGTATTGTCCATATAGAAGACATCGTTATCCACACCCGCATAGCCGACCCCGCCCATGGATCGCTTAATGAAGAATATGGTTTTGGCTTTTTCCACGTCGAATACCGGCATCCCGTATATGGGCGAACCCTTATCGGTTTTCGCGGCCGGATTGACGACGTCATTGGCCCCGATAATGAAAGCGACATCAGCCTGCGCAAATTCGCTGTTAATATCCTCCAGTTCGAACACTTCGTCATAGGGCACGTTGGCTTCGGCGAGAAGGACGTTCATATGTCCGGGCATCCGCCCCGCCACGGGATGAATGGCATATTTCACGCTGATGCCCTGTTCTTTCAGCATATCGCCCATTTCGCGCAAGGCATGCTGCGCCTGTGCGACAGCCATGCCGTAGCCGGGAATGATGATGACGCTTTCCGCCTGTTTCATCATGTAGGCCGCATCTTCCGCCGAGCCGCGCTTCCAAGGGCGGTCGGTGGCGGCTGCTGCGCTGTCGCCGCCGGATGCGGCCCCGAAGCCGCCCGCAATCACGCTGATGAAGCTGCGGTTCATGGCGCGGCACATGATATAGGAGAGGATCGCCCCCGACGAGCCGACCAGCGCGCCGGTAATGATCATCGCCGTATTGCCAAGCGTAAAACCCATCGCGGCTGCGGCCCAGCCCGAATAGCTGTTGAGCATGGATACCACCACGGGCATATCCGCGCCGCCGATGGGGATGATCAGCAGAAATCCTATCAGAAAGGCGAGCACCGTGATCCAGATAAACAACTGACCCTCGCCTGCCCCAGCTGCAACCGACATAGTATACACGGCGATCATGCCGACTATGGCGACAAGCAGCCCCAGATTGATGATATGCCGGCCCGGCAGCATGATGGGCGAACCGGACATGTTGCCATTAAGTTTCAGGAATGCGATGACCGAGCCACTGAACGTAATGGCACCGATCGCAACGCCCAGCCCCATCTCGACGCGGCTCACCGCAAAAATCTGCCCATCTGGATCGAGTATGCCGAACGCTCCGGGATTCAGCCATGCGGCCAACGCGACCAATACGGCGGCAAGACCGACAAGCGAGTGGAATGCAGCCACCAGTTGCGGCATATCGGTCATCGCGATTTTGCGTGCAATCAAAAAACCTACTGCGCCGCCAATAGCGATGGCGCCAAGGATTTCGTAAATGTTGGCGAGATCGTGCGTCAGCAAGGTGGTGATGACAGCGATCGCCATCCCGGCCATGCCGAACCTGTTGCCGGCCCGGCTCGATTCCGGGGAAGACAATCCGCGCAGCGCGAGAATGAAGAACACACCGGCGATCAGGTAAGCCAGCGCGACCCAGGGATCGACCGGCAAGGCTTCGCCGGCGGACGCCATTGACGGAGATGCGACAAACGCGGTTGCGCAAGCCAGAAGCATCCGCATTATTTGCGCTCCTTCTTTTTGTACATAGCCAGCATCCGTTCGGTCACGGCAAAACCGCCAAAAATATTGATGCTTGCCATGACGACCGCGGCAAGGCCAAGATATTTGGCCAGTGCAGAGCCTGCCTCTGCACTGGCGACCAATGCACCCACGATAATTACCGAGCTAATCGCGTTGGTCACCGCCATCAGCGGGGTATGCAGCGCGGGTGTGACAGACCACACCACATAATAGCCCACAAAACAGGCCATGATGAAAATCGAGAGGATTGAAATAAAGTCCACTGCCGGTCCCCCTAAATGCTGTGCCGATATATCTAGCGCCACCAATGGCAAAAAATGGCCCGCCTGTCGAGAACACGAAAGCACCGGCCTGTGCAAAACAGGCCGGTGCAGGGTATTAACGGATATCGAAACGGTTATTGCGGAAGAAGTACGCCATTTACGACATGGATGATGCCGTTGGATTGCATAACATCGGCCTGTGTCACATAAGCGGATCCGCTCATGCCAGCCAGTTTGACGGATTTGCCTTCCATCGTAGCGGTAATTTTTTCACCCGCGACTGTCGTCAGCATGGCTTGACCTCCACCCGCCTTGATTTTCTTCATAAGATCGGCAGCGGTCACGCGGCCCTGAAGAACGTGGTAGGTGAGGACTTTTTGCAGCAACGCCTTGTTTTCCGGCATCATAACCGCATTAACGGTTGCCGAAGGAAGCGCTGCAAATGCAGTATCGGTCGGTGCGAATACTGTGAAGGGTCCAGGACCGGAAAGCGTTCCCACAAGGTCAGCAGCTTTTACGGCTTTGACCAAAGTGGTGTGAATGGGCGAGTTCACGGCATTTTCGACGATGTTACGGCTAGCGAACATATCCGCTCCGCCAACTTTTACGGTCGTGGTGGAACTGGCATTGGCCATCGGCATAGTGTCGTCCATTGCCATCTCGTCGTCCATTGTCATACAACCAGTCAGCGAGATAGAAGCAGCGGAAATCGCTGCAAGCAAAGTAAATTTATTCATATATATTCTCCTATCGCAACAGATACGGGTGAAGGGAGAAAAAGGTTCACTATCATATGTAAATAAAATCTTGTGCGCGCTATGCCTTCGGACCGAAAATATGTTGTGCCAAGATTTGCTGGATCGAAGTCACGTTGCTGTCGCGCCCTATTTTCAGCATGAGCGGCTCGGACGCCGACGAAACCCAGATCTTGAGATCGGCATCGAGATCGAACGTCCCCGCGGTTTCCAGACTGAACCGTACGATCGACTTGTAAGGCACACTCTGGATTTCGACTTTCTTGCCCGTCAAGCCCTGGACATTGACGAGAACGAAGCGGAAATTAGTCAGAAACGCGGTATCACGAATCGTTTTGAAAGCCGCCAGCACCTGCTCATCAGGAAGCAGGACTTCGGCAAAAATTTCTTGTATTTTATCGACGCTGACTTCGGTTGCACTGAATAATCCCATATCGACTTCCCCTATTTGGCCTCAAGCAGCCGTTGGTTCACAACCTTGCCATCTTTCGTCAAACGAATGCCGAGCGTGACTTCGTCGTCGTCAGGAAGCACTGGCCGCCCCGCTTCCTCATCCCAATAAGCGGACAGGAAATTGTACAGATTGCGTGAAAAAAGGGCCGACGTGTCCGCGGCAAGGCGGCTCGGCACGTTCTTGTGACCGACGATTTTTACGCCGTGCCGCTCGACGATTTTGCCGGCAACGGCGCCTTCGACATTCCCCCCCTGCTCGACAGCGAGATCGACGATGACGCTTCCAGGCTTCATGCTTTGCAACTGCGCATCGGAAATCAGCCGTGGCGCCGGCCGACCGGGGATCAGCGCGGTGGTGATGACGATATCCTGTTTGGCGATATGGCTGCTGACAAGCTCGGCCTGCGCTTTTTTATATTCGTCCGACATTTCGGTGGCATAACCGCCCGCGCCTTCGCCTTCGATTCCGGCAACATCGGCCACGAAAATCGCCTTGGCGCCCAGGCTTTCGATCTGCTCTTTGGTGGCGGCGCGCACGTCGGTGGCGCTGACCTGGGCGCCCAGCCGTTTGGCGGTGGCGATCGCCTGCAATCCGGCAACGCCTACGCCCATGACAAACACGCGGGCGGCAGATACCGTGCCCGCTGCCGTCATCATCATCGGAAAGGCATGGTCATATTCCGCAGCCGCGTCGAGCACCGCCTTGTAGCCTGACAAGTTGGATTGCGAAGAGAGGATATCCATCGATTGGGCGCGTGTGATGCGCGGCATGAATTCCATCGCCAGCGCCTCTATGCCCAGTTTCGCATATTCGTCGATACGGTCCCGCGCGCCGAACGGATTCAATCCCGCGACGAGCCACGCGCCTTTTTTCATGTCTGTCAGCGTTGCTGGGTCGGCGCCCTGCACGGCCAGAACAATATCCGCATCTTTCAGTATCGCCGCCCGTGTGCCCATTTCCGCACCGGCTTCGGTATATTCCGCATCGTTGATAGAAGCCGTTACGCCTGCCCCGTTTTCCACTGCTATCGCTGCCCCCAGTTTGATGAATTTCTTCACCGTTTCGGGCGTAGCCGCGACCCGGCGCTCACCCTCGGCCTGTTCCTTGAGGACAGCGATCTTCATGTATAATACCTTTAGCTAGCGATCAGGAGCACGACTATAGCGGCCACGATCACGCTTCCGATCGTGCCCCATTTCAAAAGACCCAGAAAGCTGGAATAGGTTTTCTCCGCAGCTTTGTAATTGTTGCCCGTTTTCATATCATTGCCCTTTCAAAGTCTGTTACTAGAGTGTTTCGGCATGACTGTAGGGCCAAGCCGACGCTGGCTCAAGCATCCATTGGCAAAAATGTCTGGGCAAGGCGCGGCGCATAAACGACATGTTACCGGTGTTTTAATCCCGTCTTTACCTCCTTGCGTTATGTTTGCGTCCATGAACATTATGCGGATATTCCAATGAGCGAAGAACGTACGCGCCTTGTCATGTTGATTGACGACGAACCGGCGCAATGCCGGTTGATATCCGCGCTTGCGTCGAAAGCGGGGTGGCGTACGGTTTTCGCCAGTGATTCCGAGACCGCCATAGCCATGCTGGGCACGCAGCAGGGAATGCAGCTCGATGCCATCATCCTCGATCAATGGGTTCCGGGTGAGGAGGCCAGTGCGCTGATTGGCGAATTGAAATTGCGGCGCCCTGCCCTGCCGATACTCATGCTGACGGTCAGCACGTCGCCTTTGCTGGCGGTCGAGGCAATGCGCGCGGGGGCCACCGATTATCTGATCAAACCGATTGCACCCGACCGGCTCATCACCGCACTCGAGGCCGCCACGGCGCGCGCCGACAAGGTCGACGAACTGCAACCGCTCACCGAGAAAATAACCGCGCCGCTCGATTTCGACGCGATGATCGGGACGTCCCCGCAATTTCGCGCTGCCCTCGCCATCGCCGCTAAATCGGCGCGTTCGCACGTTCCGATTCTGATCGAAGGCGAAAGCGGCACCGGCAAAGAAATGATCGGACGCGCCATCCATGCGGCCAGCCCGCGCTCGAAAATGCCGCTGCGCCTGATCAACTGCACGGGCACCCCCGCCAATCAGATAAAAAGCCAACTGTTCGGCCATGAACGCGGCGCCTTTGCCGGCGCGTTCGATCAGCATGTCGGGCTCATGCAACATGCCGATGGCGGCACGTTGCTGATCGACGAGATCGACTGTATGCCGCTGGAGGCACAGGCGATGTTCATAGAGGCAATTAACAAGGGCGAAATCCGCCCGATGGGCGCGAACCACGGGTTCAAGGTCGATGTCCGCATATTGGCATCGAGCAACCGGCCTTTAGCATCGCTGGTGGCCACTGGCGAATTTCGCGAGGACCTGTTTTTCGCTCTCAGTATCGTGCATCTTGAAATTCCCGCGCTCAAGTCACGCGCAAGCGATATTCCCGCACTGACCCGCCATTTCCTGACGCGCATAGCCGAACAGCCTGGTATGCGCGGTCTTGGCATTACCGACGAGGCCATTCATCTGCTCAGTATTTACGATTGGCCAGGCAATGTGCGCCAGTTGCAGAATACCTTGTTTCGCGCCGCGATCTTCTGCGACGGCGATGCGCTGACCACACAGGAATTTCCGCAATTGACCAGCATGCTGGGCGAAAGCGGCCTCATGGCCAATTCCTCGCACGAAGGCATCGGCATCACGCTATACAGCGACGATGGCAATTTGCGGCCATTGGAAGAGATCGAAGCCGATGTCATCCGCCTCGCCATCGGCCATTATCGCGGGCGCATGACCGAGGTCGCACGGCGACTGGGTATCGGACGGTCGACCTTGTACCGCAAGCTATCCGAACTGGGTATAGATAACGCGGCCTGATCTAGAACGTTGTCAGTGCCGCGTCTCTCAGTCCCCGCCAGATATGCACCATCTGTAGCGTTTGCGGCACATCATGCACGCGTATGATATGCGCGCCCGCGTCAATCGCGCGCTGGGCGAGTGTTAACGATCCTGCAAGCCGCTGATCTGCAGGGGCTTCATTCGACAGGGCGCCGATCATGCGTTTCCGGCTGGCGCCGAATAATATCGGTTGACCCAGCGCATGGAACAGGCCGATCCTGTTCACCAGTGCCAGATTATCCTCTAGCGATTTGCCGAAACCGATGCCGGGATCGACAATGATATTCGCGCGGTCGATACCCGCCTCGAGTGCCGCATCTATCCGCGCTTGCAGATGATCGAAGACGTCCGTCACGACATTTATGTAGCCATTGCCCACATGCGGGTCCGCACCCGCCGAGGGGCTGTGCATCAAAATGACCGGGCAGCCGGCTTGTGCCACCACGTCCAGCGAGCGCGTATCATGCTGCAGGGCGGATATGTCGTTGACGATATGCGCGCCTGCCGCCAGCGCCGCTTCCATTACGCCCGCCTTGCGCGAGTCTATAGAAATAACGATGCCGCCGGCCGCCAGTTTTTCGACGACGGGGATCGTGCGTTTGATTTCATCGCCTTCCCAGACCGCAGGGGCTTCGGGCTGGGTGGACTCGCCACCAATATCGATGATGGTCGCCCCCGCCTGCCCCATGGCAAAGCCTGCATCGACCGCTGCCTGCGGATCGTCCGAAAAATTCCCGCCATCGGAAAAGCTGTCCGGCGTTACGTTCAATATGCCCATGATAAGCGGCTGATCGAACCGGACCGTCCGGCCGCCCAATTGCATCGGTTCATGTACTCTTGAAAGGTTTACAAATTGCTCCTGTGCGGTAGCCGCCACGTTACCTGGCAGGTCGGTCAGCGCATCGCCAAAGCCCGATACGGGCGTGACTGTGCGCCGCTGCAGCTTCCCTTCGTCATAGACCGCTATCTCGAGCATATGACACCAGGCCAGCGATCCGCCCAGCCGCAGCGTATCGCCCTCGTAAATCTGCGGGCTTTCGGCCATACCAACGGGACGTATATAGACTTTTGGCACGGGCGGCGCTCCTTAAGGCTCGGTCGCGAGCAGATAGTTCTGTCGCAGCTTGTCGACCGGTTGCAGACCTTTTGCGTCCTCATAATGCCAGAACGTCCAGCCATTGCACGACGGCGCATCCTGCAGGACCGCACCCATTTTGTGAATCGACGCCTGTTCGCCTTCGCAATCGAGCGACCCGTCGGCGCGAACCTTCGCTTTCCAGCGGCGTTTCTTGTCGGTGAGCGTGGCACCCGCGGTCAGATATCCCGTTTCCACCAGTGTCCCGAACGCGACGCGCGGTTGGCTCTTGGGCGATTGCATGGTCTTGAGGGCGCTTTCATCGAGCGGCAATGCCGCTTCGATCCGCTCTTCGGCGACTTCGATATAGTCGGCTTCGCGCTCGCACCCGATCCAGTCGCGGCCCAGCCGCTTGGCAACCGCGCCTGTGGTGCCAGTGCCGAAAAACGGGTCGAGCACAACATCGCCTGGGTTGGTAGTGGCCAGCATGATGCGATACAGCAATGCTTCGGGTTTCTGCGTCGGATGCGCTTTGGTACCGTTGCGTTTGAGTCGCTCCTGTCCGCCACAAATCGGCATCACCCAGTCGGAACGCATCTGCAGTTCGTCATTGAGCGTCTTCATAGCGCGATAATTGAATGTGTATTTCGATTTTTCCGATTTGGAGGCCCAGATCAGCGTCTCGTGCGCATTGGTAAAGCGCGTACCGCGGAAATTGGGCATCGGATTGGCTTTGCGCCAGATAATGTCGTTCAGTATCCAGTAGCCCAGATCCTGCAATATCGCGCCCACGCGGAAAATATTGTGGTAGCTGCCGATCACCCAGAGGCTGCCGTCGGGTTTCAGTATGCGGCGCGCTTCAGTCATCCACTCGGCGGTGAACTTATCATACGTGGCCAACGTGTCGAACTTGTCCCAGTCATCATCGACCGCATCGACGCGGCCGCCTTCGGGCCTGTAAAGATCGCCGCCAAGCTGGAGGTTATAGGGCGGATCGGCAAAAATCATGTCGATCGATTCAGCGGGAAGCTTGCGCATTTCCGCGATGCAATCGCCGCGCAGGATTCTGTTCAACGGCAGCGTATGCTCGACCGCCGTTTTCTTGATCTTCGCTTTTGTTGTCGCCGCCGCTTTTGGCTTTATCGAAATCTTGTCAATCACACCCATTAATCGCCCCCATCGAAACACAAGCCCGCACTGTTGAGTCTTGCATGGGCTCAGGTCAAGCGCGTTAACCTGCAGGAATCCTTGCACATGATAGTTAAGTAAAGGAGAACGAAATGAGTCCAAATCGATATATGGAGTCATTCGTGCGATGAAGGACTCCATATCTGGTGGTGTGGCGCGGAGGACTCACCCAGAGTAGAAAGCGGAAAATTATTTTCAGAGCAGCGACAATTGCGCTACAGGTGCAAAGGACTGGCGATGCAATGGCGTCGCGCCGTGAGTGCACAGCGCAGCCATGTGTTCCGCAGTGCCATAGCCCTTGTTCCGTTCCCACCCATAATGCGGATAGGCCATCGCCGCATCGGCCATGATCCGATCGCGCGTTTCCTTGGCAATGATTGAAGCAGCGGAAATACAGGGGTGCAACGCATCGCCGCCAATCACCGCTTCCGCCCGGTACGGCCATTCGGGCAAGCGATTGCCATCGACCAGCACATATTCCGGCACGCTCTGCAGAGCTTCCACCGCTCGTTTCATCGCCAGCATCGTAGCGTGGAGAATATTTATCGCGTCGATTTCTTCCACGCTGGCCATGCCCACTGCGAAAATGCAAACATTGCGAATTTGCGTTTCCAGCACAGCGCGGCGCTTGGCGGACAGTTTCTTGCTGTCATCGAGCCCGATAATGCCATGATTGTCCGGCAATATAACGGCAGCCGCCACGACGGGTCCTGCCAATGGCCCCCTGCCTGCCTCATCTACACCTGCAATATTTTTCTCATAATCCATGCCATATTGCTACCAGTCTTGCGCCAAATTTACAGTCCTGCATTGCAATATTTACAGAAACGTACAATTATACAGTAACACAGGAGAATTTTATGACGCCCCGTATTGCCGCCGCTATCTTTCCGCTCGCCCTCGCCGCGTGTACCGCCAGCAACGGCAATGCCGCCAGAGGCGACAATGCGAACGCTGAAACGGCGACCATTTCCCCCGTCGACGGGCCCGCGTTCGTTCAGAATGCGGTCGCTACATTTGACGAACCCTGGGCGATGACTTTTTTGCCCGATGGCCGCATGCTGGTAACCGAAAAGAGCGGAAAGCTGTTCCTTGCAAGCCAGAATGGTGCCAAAACCGAAGTTTCCGGAGTCCCGGCGGTCGATTATGGTGGCCAAGGCGGGCTTGGCGATGTTGTGCTCGCACCCGACTTTGCAACGAGTAACATGGTGTATCTCAGCTGGGCCGAGGCAGGCGAAAGCGACACGCGCGGTGCCGTGATCGGCCGCGCCAAGCTGGTCATGGATGCGACCGGCAACGCGAAACTGCAGGGCCTGGAAAAGGTGTGGACCCAATCCCCCAAAGTGAAGGGCCGCGGTCATTATTCGCATCGCATCGTTTTCTCGCCCGACGGCCAATATATGTTCATCGCGTCGGGCGACCGGCAGAAAATGGAACCGGCCCAGGATATGGGTGAAAATCTGGGCAAGATATTGCGCCTTTATCCCGATGGCAGCGTGCCCAAGGACAATCCGTTCTATGCCAAAGGCGGCGTCACTGCGCAGATATGGACGCTCGGCCACCGCAACATACTCGGCATCGCCTACGACGCGCAGGGACAGTTATGGAGCCAGGAAATGGGGCCGCAGGCGGGGGACGAGCTCAATCTCGTCAAACCCAGCAGCAATTATGGCTGGCCAGTCGTGTCCGAAGGCGACCATTATGACGGCCGCAAGATTCCGGCGCACAGCACACGTCCCGAATTTACCGCGCCAAAAGTCGCCTGGGCACCCGTCACGATCGCTCCTTCGGGCCTGATAATCTATACCGGCAATGCTTTCCCGGCTTGGAAAAACAGCGCCTTTATCGGCGGTCTGAAAAGCCAAGCGCTGATCCGTGTGACATTTGATGGCGATACGGCAAGGGAAGCCGAGCGTTTCGATATGGGTGAACGCATTCGCGAAGTCGAGCAGGGTCCGGATGGCAATATCTGGTTGTTGCAGGACGGCGAAAATGCCAAGCTGCTTAAACTGACGCCCTCACGCTGACATAATCACCGGCACAATGTTCCACCCATCATGCCGCGTTCGGCCTGATCCAGATGGAAATGATCGGCGTGCGCAGCATTGTAATCGGGCGACAGAACGGTCGTAAAAAGACCGCAAGCACCATCGCGGACATTGCGCAGGAATTTTGCTTCCATTTCGGTGCCATTCCAATCGCGTTGCACAGCGATTACACGGCCATCTTCCAGTTCGAAGGCGGCGATATCGATTGCGTTGCCGGTCGCGTGCTCGCTCCAGCGCCCTTCGCTACGGCCATAGGTGCGACGGCAGCTATAGGATCCGAAATGACGAATGCGTTTCACTGGACTGCCGAGCAATTCCCGCGCCGACGGTTTTACCACGCGCCATTCCCATAAAGCCAGAGCGCTGACCACCGGGCAAGAGGGGGCCACATCGGCAGGCGCATAAGCAATATCCAGAACGCCTGCGGATTTCGGTCGCAGCAGGTTTTCAGCTCGGCATTCGTCCTGTCCCTGGGGCGGCAGCGCGACATATTCGGCGCCTGCGCGGTCGAGCAGGTTTTTGCATGTCGCCGTATCGTCTCCCAAAGCGGCCAGTTTCTGCGCCGTGAACGGGCCGATGGGGTCCGCCAAGTCGAGTGGTGTCCATGGCATGTTTTCGGGATTGGCGCGGACATAGACCCAGCCGGCATAGACGAGAAGTATCACAGCCATAAGCCACAACAGCGACTTCACCGCCGACTTGGTCTGTGCCGCCGCGCTACGTCTAACCATCTGCGGCTGTCATCGGCTTTGCGGGAACTGCGCTTTCAAATCGGCCATGAATTCGCGCACGCGCCGGGCGTTTACACCCAAATCGCTTTGCCCGATACGCGATATCGACCGCATGTCGACGACCGTCTCACCGTCGCGCGCCGCGGGAATTATGCGCAATACCATGTCATCCTTGAATTTGAGCAAAGCGACCGTGTCGGTTGCTTCGATCCGTCCTTGCGCCACATCCACAGCGGCAATGTCCCAGCCACGCTTTTTGACCAAACCTTCAGCTTTGGCCATAACGTCCGCCTGCGGCGCCCGTATAGTCAAGGGCCGGATATCGCCATAGGCATCACGGTGCATTTTCTGCCAGCGTTCCAGGGCATCGAGACCGCGAAATTCGGGATCCTTGTCCCCCGGAACGCCTCTCAGATTATCCTTGCGCATTTCCAGCACGGCGAATGTCGGGGGATTATCCAGATTGGTAGTCACATCATGTATCGCCGGCACCGACCTCGCCTTGGCGATCTGTGTCCCGATATAGCCGACATACCCGCCCGCAAGAACCATGCCCGCCAGCGCTACCATTATGACGCGGCTGCCCGCTTTCATATAGCGCAGCAGCGTGTACAGCCCCACCACCAGCGCTGCGACGCCCAGATAAAAACCCCAGGTCAGCCCCTTCATGCCCGCCATCTTGCTCCAGATATCGGCACCGGCGCCCAGAGCGCCGATCAATGCAACGGCCACACTGGCTATGCCCAGGAACAAGGTGAGCCGCGCAAGCCAGATCGACCAGTGTATGCGTTTAGATGTGTTGTTCATCGGAAATGCCCCTGTGGCCGTACCTCTTGCGCGGCGGGGCAATTACATAAATGCCTAATCATCATTGTCAAACACTCCCTGCATATTTGCGGCGACATATGTAGATGGATGATAGTCGGAACTCTCCGTCGAACATGGCGTACCAGCTGAAATCTGGAATCGACAAATTCGGTGCTGCACCGTAAATGGCCGCAGCAATTGCAATAAACAGGATATGATACTCAGCCGTGATTGAAATTATTCCCCTCGCCGAAATCCCTGCCGACTGGACCGAGGAACTGCTAGACCGCGCCTTCGGAGCTGATCGCAAGAATCGCACGGCCTATAAAGTGCGCGAAGGTGTCGAGGAACTGGGCGCGCTCAGCTTTGGGGCAATCGATGCGGAGCGCCATTTGGCGGGCACGATCCAGTGCTGGCCGGTCATGCTGACTGAACCCGATGGCACGGCCCATCCGATGATCATGGTGGGTCCAGTCGCGGTCCTGCCCGAGAAGCAGCAGGATGGCATCGGCAAGAAACTGATGCGCAAGACGCTGACGGCTTTGGCGGCGAACGAGAGCCTGCCGCTTGTTATGATCGGCGACCCGGCATATTACGAGCGGTTTTTCGCCTTCAGTGCGGGACGCACGGCGGGTTGGGATTTGCCGGGTCCGTTTGAAAAACACCGTTTGCTGGCCCGCGCACAAGGCGATGCGCCGTTGCCGGAAAAGGGCGTACTAGGCCCGTGGAAGCGGCGGTAATGCGCGCCTTTTCAAAGAACTGCTTTGCATAATTGTGCGGCTATGCGTATCTGAGAACAGACATGCCCTATGAACCTCCCCCCGAAATCGCATCGCTGTCCATCACCCAGATCGGCGAGTTGATCGCTGCACGCAAATTGCCGCCCGTCGAAAGCTGGAACCCGCAACGTGCGGGCACAAGCGAAATGCGCATCGCCAGGGACGGCAGCTGGTATCATCAAGGCACCCCGATCCGGCGCCCGGCAATGGTGCGGGCATTTTCATCGGTATTGCGACGGGAGGATGACGGCAGCCACGTGCTGATCACCCCCTATGAAAAACTGGCAATAGAAGTTGAGGACGCCGCTTTCGTCGCGATCGACCTGACCAGCGAGGAGGAAGGCAAGCAGCGCACGCTGGCTTTCCGGCTGAACACCGATGATCTGGTCGTGGCCGGCGACCGGCACAAGCTGTATATTGGCGAGATGGAGGGAGAACCGGCGCCCTATCTAGATGTTCGCGGCGGTCTTCAGGCACGCCTCAGCCGGGCTGTGTTCTATACGCTCGCCGATCTTGCCATCGCCGAACAGGAACAAAACGGCGGGCCGTTGGGCCTATGGAGCCAGAATATGTTTTTCCCTTTCGAAGCCGATACGTGAGTTTGTACGAGAATTTGTCCGGTGCGCTGAAACGCAACAAAACGGCGCAACCCAGCTTTCGCGATGACCGGCATTTTTTCGCGGCAAATGCGCACTATACAGCGGCGGCTGTCCTGATTCCCATCACCGATCGCTCCGAACCCGGCGTTATCCTGACGCAACGCCCGTCCAATATGCGCAGCCATCCCGGCCAAGTGGCTTTTCCGGGCGGCAAGGTCGATCCCGACGACGAAAATGTCATCGCCGCTGCGCTGCGCGAGGCAGAGGAAGAATTGGCTATACCGCGTACCGTGGTCGATATAATCGGCGTGGTGGAGGAATATAGGAGCGGCAGCGGTTTTGCGATCACGCCCGTTCTGGGCCTTGTTCCGCCCGATCTTACGCTGGTGGCAAATCCGGAAGAAGTAGACAGCTGGTTCGAAGTGCCGCTCGAATTCATCCTGAATCCGAGTAACCGGGTCCGCAAATCGACCCTGTGGCAGGGGCAGATACGCGAATATGACGAGATTTTATGGCAGGACCGCCGGATTTGGGGCGTAACGGCCGGGATAATCAGCAATCTTGCCGCACGGCTGGAATGGTCGCATGCCTGACGTGCATCCCGCAATCGCATCGGCCTCATGGTTGAAACGGTCGGATTTGCGTGCGCTTGTCGCCGCGCTGGACTCGGAGGGCGGGCAATGCCGCTATGTCGGCGGCGCGGTCCGCGATACGCTGTGCGGTCAGGAAGTAAACGATATCGATATGGCTACGATGCTGCGGCCCGAAACGGTGATGCAACGCCTGCATAGCGCCGACATTCGCGCCGTACCCACCGGTATCGATCATGGTACGGTGACAGCTGTCCTGGATGGCGGACCTGTCGAGATCACGACCCTGCGCCACGACGTTTCCACCGATGGTCGGCGCGCGACCGTGGCCTATAGCGACAACTGGCGCGAAGATGCGGCGCGGCGGGATTTTACGATAAATGCGCTCTATCTCGATCCGAATACATTGCAAATCGAGGATTATTTTGACGGCCAAGAAGACCTTACAGCGGGCAAGGTCCGCTTTATCGGATCGGCCGATCAGCGGATATGCGAAGATTATTTGCGGATATTGCGGTTTTTCCGTTTTACCGCGCGGTACGGCACGGGACAGCCGGATAAACAGGCCCTCGAAGCCTGTATAGCGAATGTTTCCGGGCTCAAATCGCTTTCGCGCGAACGTATTTCCGGGGAGTTGCTGGCGATACTGCAACTGCCCGATCCGATCGAATCCGCCGCGCTAATGTTCCGAGCGGGAATCTGGCAGGTCGTATTGCCGCAAATTGCGCCTGATGGACTGGAACTTTTGCGGCGCGTTGTCGCCCGCGAAAAGAAATCCGGTCTGCATCGCAGAGCTCTCACGCGTCTGGTTAGCCTGCTCCCCAAGGATGAGAAAATGGCGGACGAGATTGCCGACAGTTTGCGGTTCTCCAATGCCATGCGAAAGAAAACTCGCATGTATTTGAAAGATATGGACATGGGTGTGGATGATGTTCGTATGGCCGCATATCGTGTGGGCAGAGAGCTTGCCTTGCAAAAACTGCTGGTGTTCGCCGAACAAGGGCAATTTGCGAGCGCGCTGCAGCGGATTCAGGACTGGCAGCCCCCTGCTTTTGCGATCAGCGGGAAGGACATTGTGGCGGCGGGAATATCGCCCGGTCCGAAAGTCTCAACTGCCTTGCGGGAGATAGAGTCAAAGTGGATATTGGCAGACTTTCCAGACGAAAACACGCAAAAAGCGATTTGTGCAGAAGTCCTCAAAACCTATATTAATTAAATAAATGAAAGCTGTTTCTGATAATAACTATAGGCTTTGTCCGCGCTCAGGGGGCGTGCGAAATAGAAACCTTGGCCATGCGAGCACCCCAGAGCCGCAAGCGTGTGTGAAAGTTCGATCGACTCGATACCTTCTGCAGTCGTCTGCATATCCAGAGTGTCTGCCAATGAGAGAACGGCGCGCACGATCGAAACCTTGTCTTTGTCTTCAAGCATTTTGGTCACGAAGCTGCGATCGATTTTCAAAATATCTATCGGCAATTTCTGCAAATAGGCCAGATTGGAATAACCCGTGCCAAAATCGTCCATGGCAAGACTTGTATCGAGGTTCTTGAGCGATTGCATAACTTTTATCGCACGGTCGGGATCGCTCAAAATCACGCTTTCGGTCAATTCCAGGGTGATACAGTTGCCGTCGATATGCGTGTGGCGTATCGCCTCTTCCACGACCGATGCGATATTATCGCGCACAAACTGTACCGCCGAAAGATTGACATTGACCCGCAAAGGGAGTTTTCTCCCGGCCTTGCTATCCCAGTCCGCAAGCGTTTTTGCGGCGCTGTGCATCGCCCAGCGTCCCAAAGGAACGATCAGCCCGCATTCTTCCGCCACAGGAATGAAAGTGACGGGCGAGACATTGCCGCGGTCGGGATCATTCCAGCGTGCTAAGGCTTCAAAACCCGTAATCTGACCGGAATTCAGGTCGATAAGAGGTTGATATTCCAGATGGAGCCGGTCCTTTGCAATGGCAATGCGCAGATCGCATTCCAGCGTGAAGCGGCGGCGAGCCTGAACTAGAACGCTCGGTTCGTAAACGGTGGTCCGGTTTTTCTGCTTGGCCTGTTTCAGAGCTATTTGCGCATAACGCAATATGTTCGGCGCATTGTCTTTTCCCATGGTGCCGATCGCGACACCCATTGCGGCATCTACCTGTGTCTCAAGCTGCGACAACCGGTAGGGGTTTGCAAAAGCTGCCTCGATCCGCTCGATAATAAGTGACGCATCTTCCTGACCTTCGCACAACTCAACGAAAATGCCGAATTCGTTGCCGCCTAGCCGCGCCAGCAGGTCGTGCTTGCGGATGCTGCTACGCAACCGGGAAGCTACGCTGATTATAAGCTCGTCACCGACAATCGCGCCTGCGCATTCATTGACCTGGCTAAAGCGGGACAAATCGACCGACAATATGGCGAATTTCGGCTTTGGTTTATAGGCGCTACACGCAAGCAAACTGGCTTCAATACTGTTTTCGATCTGTTCTTCGAAACCGCTGCGATTGGCGAGACCGGTAAGGCTGTCGCTCATCATCTCGCGGCGCATATTCAGTTCGTTTTCCGCCGTTGCCGTCCGGTCCATGAATGACAGCAAATACTGAGCATGCTGCTCTCCCCCGACCGTATGTTTGGCAACGGTTATATCAAATCGGCGGCGCGATATGGAATCGGGCGCGGTCCAGTTGAAGACCCGCACCGCGCCTTCATTTTCGGCCACTGCCTGTATATAGGCGGCAAGTTCGATATGATGGGGCGATTTTCCTTTACCGCTGTTTAGCCCCATTTTCTCGAACAGGTGGTTGTGCGAGATCATGTTCGCGCTCCCGTTCGCAAACTCGAAAATCGCGGCAGCTATAGGCAGCATGTCGAGCCAGTTGGAAACGGCGATCGGCGTTCCGATATCGGATGTGGCGATACGGCTTCGGGCACGTGTGTTATGGAGTATATCCGCAAGTTTCGAATGCTGGACCATCATGAATGCGTATAGTCAAAACGTGTGAACGAATTGCTAAATGCATGGTTATACACTTATATTAAACTGAGCTAGGAGAACCTGTTGTTGCGCGGGAACCCGGTCGGCGGGAGACGTCCCGCGGCACCGCGGGCGACCCGCCACAGCGCCATTTCCCTTTCGGTGCGAATACGCCCCGAACCGCCGCCCATTGCCCAACTCAAACCCTCTTCCATATTGAAAGTTACCGCGTCGGACAGTGCACCGTCGCGATACCGTTGCAATTGCACACCTTGTCCTTTGGCCAGACTGGGCAATTCGGTAATCGGGAAGACCACCAGTTTTCGATTCTCGCCGACGACCGCAACATGATCAGCATCTTCGGGAATTTCATGGACGACCGCAAGATGCGTCTTGGGCTTGAGGTTCACGACCTGTCTGCCCTTACGCGTTTCGGCGATAATGTCCGCCATAACGGTCTGAAAACCAAGACCGTTGCTGGCCACCAACAGCAAGCGGGACTCTTCCCGGTAGGGCAACAACGCGATAATTTGCGTCTCGTTGTCGAGATCTAGCATCGAGCGCACCGGTTCGCCAAAACCGCGAGCGCCGGGCAGTTTGTCGGCGCCCAGAGTATAGAAACGGCCATTGTCGCAGGCGAAGATCAGCTTGTCCGTCGTCTGAGTGTGAAATGCATAGGCGGGGCCATCGCCTTCCTTGAATTTCGACAGATCGGGCCTGGTTGTGTCGACATGGCCCTTCATTGCTTTGATCCAACCGCGATGGGACATGATCACCGTCAGCGGTTCTTTCTCGATCATCGCTTCGAGCGGAATGTCACGTGCAGGGGCCTGTTCGCTGTGCATCGTTCGCCGCTTGCCCAGAACGGTATCATGGCCATAATCCTTCAGCAAAGCCTTCAGGTCTTTCTTGAGTTTTGTGCGTTGTCGTGCTGGGCTTTCGAGCAGCTTAACCAGGCCTTCTTTCTCATTAGTCAGAGTATCGAGTTCACGCCGCAACTCCATTTCCTCTAACTTGCGCAAGGACCGCAGCCGCATGTTGAGTATGGCCTCCGCCTGACGGTCGGTGAGCTTGAACTCTTCCATCATGACCGGCTTGGGCTCGTCCTTCGTCCGGATAATTTCAATCACGCGGTCGAGGTTGAGGAAGGCGATGATATAGCCTTCGAGCAGTTCGAGCCGCCCGTCGATCTTGTCGAGCCTGTGCTGGGCGCGGCGCACCAGCACTTCAATCTGATGCCGGATCCAACTGGACAACAGCGGTTTCAGACCCATCACGCCAGGTGTGTTGGCCTCATCCAAAACATTGAGATTGAGCGAAAACCGATTTTCCAAGTCGGTCATGCGGAACAGACTGTCTTTCAACACCTCGATATCCACGTTGCGGTTTTTGGGCTCCAGCACAATACGGATTTGCTCGTCCGATTCGTCGCGCACATCGGCCAGAATAGGTAATTTCCGGTCGCCGATCAGGTTGGCGATCTGCTCGATCAGCTTGGATTTTTGCACTTGATAGGGAATTTCGGATATTACTAGCTGCCACTGGCCATTGCCCAGCTTTTCAATCCCTTCATCGGCGAGCCATTCGCCGCTGGCTTTTTCCCGACCGGTCGAATAACGCGCCCGGACGCGAAACGCCCCGCGGCCTGTCTCATACGCAGCGGATATCGATTCCATACTGTCGACCAACAGGCCGCCCGTGGCGAAATCCGGTCCCTTGAACAGCTCCATCAATTGCGCGTGTTCGGAATTGGGCTGGTCGATCAGCAACAGCGTCGCGTCGATAACTTCGGCTGCATTGTGAGAGGGGATGCTAGTAGCCATGCCCACCGCAATTCCGCTGGCCCCGTTGGCGAGCAGATTGGGGAACAGGCCCGGCATGATGACCGGTTCTTCGTCTTCGCCATTATAGGTCGGCCGAAAATCGGTGGCATTCTCGTCCAGCCCGCGCATCAATTCGATCGCGGTTCTGGTCAGGCGCGCTTCGGTATACCGATAGGCAGCGGCATTATCGCCGTCGATATTGCCGAAATTCCCTTGCCCGTCGACCAGCGGATAGCGCAGCGAAAACGTCTGTGCGAGGCGCACCATCGCATCATAGACCGACTGGTCGCCATGAGGATGATATTTGCCGATTACGTCGCCGACCACGCGCGCGCATTTCTTATAGCCATTGGCCGGATCGAGTTTGAGTTGGCGCATCGCCCAAAGCAAGCGGCGATGCACCGGTTTCAAGCCGTCGCGAAGATCCGGCAGCGAACGCGCGGTAATGGTCGACATCGCATAGACCAGATACCGTTCGGACAATGCGCCATCGAACGGAGTATTCACGATCTGGTCAAAAGGATCTCCGGGCATATCGCGTGCAGGACCGGCGTCGATTACATCACTCATGGCGGGTCCGATACCAAGCAAACCCGCAATATGCGAGTGGTCCGTGTGGGAAAATTGGGGAAAAACCTGCGGGTATCACATCTTGCCCCGGTTTTTTCGGGCCGGGTCCATATCCATGTTCCGCTCGCCAGGGCTGCCAGCACCGGCCACAGCGAATGCGGCCAGTCCAGCATCACGAAACCCAGCGCGATGCTGAACAGGAATGTGGACGTCGCCCCCCCATTTGCCGCGGCGGCTGATCGACCGGTGGTCGCACCATTGCCGGACGGGAGGTGCGAAGCGCGCATGGTTCACAATCCAGCTTTCCAGCCGCACGCTGCTGTTGGCGAAACAGAATGCCGCAAGAATCATAAAGGGAACGGTCGGCTAGAGCGGCAAGGGAATTCCCGCGATGCCCAGCGCAAAGGACAGGCAGCCTGCAATAAAGAAAATAGTTGCGCCATCAGCGATCAATAGGGGGATTTCGGCTGACGGCATAGGAGAAAGGGAGCAATAGGCCATAGTGTGAATTGCGCATACCGGCACATTGGCATATAGCGTCAGTCTCCAAACCCGAGCCTTGCGATTCAAGGCCCGAGCCCAAAGCGCTTTTGCCCTATTTCAGGAACCGCCCATGACCCGTCGCCGCCAGATTTACGAAGGCAAAGCCAAGATCCTGTATGAAGGTCCGGAACCCGGCACCATCATTCAGTATTTCAAGGACGATGCGACCGCCTTTAATGCGCAGAAGAAAGGCACGATCAACGGCAAGGGCGTGATTAACAACCGTATCAGCGAATATGTATTCACGCGCCTGCAACATATCGGTATCCCGACCCATTTCGTTCGCCGCCTCAATATGCGCGAACAACTGGTGCGGCAGGTTGAAATCGTTCCGATCGAAGTCATCGTGCGCAATATCGCCGCGGGATCGATCTGTACACGGCTGGGTCTGACCGAAGGCGATCCGCTTCCACACACGCTTATCGAATATTGTTACAAGAACGATGCATTGGGCGATCCGCTGGTCGCCGAAGAACATATTGCCTGTTTCAACTGGGCCAGCGCCGATGAAATGCAGGATATTTCATCGATGGCGATCCGCATCAACGATTTCATGAGCGGGATGTTCTCCGCTATCGGAATACGCTTGGTCGATTTCAAACTCGAATTCGGGCGGTTGTTCGACGGCGATTTTTCGCGCATTATTCTGGCCGACGAAATCAGTCCCGACGGTTGCCGTCTGTGGGATTTCGAAACGAATGAAAAGCTCGACAAGGACCGTTTCCGCAGGGACTTGGGCGGCGAAGTTGAAGCGTATCAGGAAGTCGCCCGCCGGTTGGGATTATTGCCAGAGGACGGCAACGGGAACGAAGTGGTCGATCTGGCCAGCCAGAGAAAAAAGCGGGGGAAATAAGGTGTTAAAGTTTGCCGCACGGCGGTGCTGTGAGTGAGCTACGTTAGCCCGCTCAGCCCTTGGTGCGATAACCGCCGATAATGCCGAGAATGAAGGCAATGAACAGAGCAAGCTGGACCTGTCCATTGGGGTCGCGAAAACCCATCAACTCGCCGCCAAATGCAAAAAGTCCTATAAACATCAAGATTGCCAAACCGCCCATATGTCGAACCTCGCAATTTTCCTTAAATTTCCTGAAAGACAAGCAGACTATAACGCGATATAGTTAACCAAATCTTTCCCACCGTGTGAATTATGTTCGTGCCTAAATCGTGCATGGCTGTTTATCGACACTTGCTCCGGTCCCTCGATAGCTTTAGCAGAACATCATCACTGCATTTACAGTAGGAACGATCAGGAGCAGTCCGCACATGAAAGTCAATATCTTCGTCACCTTGAAAAATGGCGTGCTTGATCCCCAAGGAAGAGCTATCCATCATGCGCTGGACGGACTGGGCTTTACAGGCGTCAATGACGTACGTTCGGGCCGATTGATCGAGATGGATGTTGATGACGATATTGGGGACAATGCACTGGATTCGATGTGCCGCAAGCTGCTTGCCAATATGGTGATCGAAAATTATCGTATCGAAAAAGTGAAATAGCCCATGAAATCGGCAGTCATTACATTTCCTGGATCCAATTGCGACCGCGACATGGCCGACGCGATTGAAAAGATTGCGGGCAAGAAACCGCAACGTGTGTGGCACGGCGATAGTCAATTGCCTGATGGCCTTGATTTTATCGCCGTGCCCGGCGGGTTTTCGTACGGCGATTACTTGCGCAGCGGAGCCATGGCGGCGCGCTCGCCCATCATGCAGGCCGTCGTCCATGCCGCCGAGCGCGGCATTGCAATATTGGGCGTCTGCAACGGCTTTCAGATTCTCACCGAATCACAGCTTCTTCCAGGCGCATTGATGCGTAATGCTGGGATCGATTTTGTCTGCCGCGAAGTGCCGCTGATAGTCGAAAATGACCGTTCATATTTTACCGAAGGCTATAAAAAAGGTGAACGTATCCTTGTTCCCGTGGCGCACCATGACGGGAATTATTTTGCCGACAATGAGACTCTCGACCGGCTGGAAGGCGAAGGCCGGGTTGCATTCCGTTATGCGGAACATGTGAACGGATCGTCTCGCGACATTGCCGGAATATTGAATGCAAAAGGCAATGTTCTGGGCATGATGCCGCATCCTGAACGGCATATCGAAAAACTGCACGGCGGCGAAGACGGCGCCCGGCTGTTTCGGTCAGTTGCCCAAACGCTGCTCGAAAAGACTAGCTAGCTTCGCGTTTGACGCATTCTGGAGACAGACGGGGCATTTCGGCGTGTAGCTGCGGAAAGGCGAACAGCTTGGCGGCGTCTTCTGCCAGCATAGGACGCCCGTAAAAATACCCCTGAATTTTTGTGCAGCCGAGCGATTTGATCATATCGACTTCTTCTTGTGTCTCCGCGCCTTCCGCCGTGGTTTGCATGCCAAGGCTGTCGGCCATGGCGACTACTGCGCGAATGATGGCGAGGCTTTCTGCTACATTCTTGGCCGCGCCCTGAACAAAGCTGCGGTCGACCTTGATCGTGCTGAAACGCGTTTTGCGCAAATATCCCAGCGAACTATAACCGGTTCCGAAATCGTCTAGTGACAGACCGATGCCCAGCGCCAATATCTCTTCGAGAGTATCGACCGCGCCCGTGCCTTCATGCAGGAAAATGCTTTCAGTTACCTCGATCTCAAGCCGCTGAGGCGCCAAGCCACTATCCTGCAATGCCGATACGACCGAAGTTATGAAAGAAGGATTGGTGAGCTGGTCTGCAGAAACGTTCACCGCAACTTTCACACTGCCGGGCCATTTCATGGCCTCCTGACAGGCTTGTTGCAGCACCCATTCGCCGATTTGGTAAATCAGCCGCGCCTCTTCAGCGATGGGAATGAATTTGGCCGGCGATACATGCCCGAAATGCGGGTTATGCCAACGCAGCAATGCTTCGAAACCCACCACACCATCCGTACCCGCACTGACGACAGGCTGATAATTCAGGCTGAATTCTTTGTTGTCCAGCGCATCGCGCAACGCGATTTCCATAACGCGGCGTTCTTCGGCATAGACGTGCAGTCTCGGTTCGTAAGCCTTTGCTTGTCCGCCACCGCCGTCTTTCGAGCGGTATAGCGCCAGATCGGAATTGCGCATCAGCATTTCCACTGTCTGTCCGTCGCGCGGGCCAGTCGCGGTACCAATGCTGGCCCCGATGTAGAGTTTGTGCTGATCGACCAGATAGGGCCGCGATAGGCTTTCGATTATCTTGTTGGCGAGTCGTTCGACATAGCTTCGGTCCGAAGCGTCCCGAACCACGACCGCGAATTCGTCACCGCCCAGTCGCCCGCACAGTTCGTTATCGCTCATCAGCGATGTCAGACGCTGCGACACATGCGCCAACAGGCGGTCACCGACAAGATGGCCCAGCGTATCGTTCACTGATTTAAAACGGTCGAGATCGATCATCATGAAACCGCACCGGCCACGCCATTGCTGCGCATTTTCCAAAGATTTCGCTAAGGCTTCGTTGACCTGAAGGCGGTTGGGAAGTCCCGTAAGCGTATCGAAACGTGCCATATGCGCGATTTTTTCGGACGATTCGCGTTTTTCTGTCACGTCCGACGCCACGCCGCGAAAACCCAGAAATGCCCCGTTTTCGTCCAGCTTGGGCGATGCAGACAATTCCCACCAGCGCCCCGTGCCGTTGATGGAAACGCGCACGATCATGTTGCTGAAACTTTCGCGACGCTTTAGTTTTTCTGCCAGATCGTGCAGGCTGGAAGGCAAGTTTCCGGTTTCCCACGCGTCTCCCGCAAACAGCTCCACCAGCGCCCGGCCTTCGATATCTTCGGGTTCACGCCCTAACGCCGCGGCCAGTCGCGAACTTGCGTGAACGACACGGCGGGAACTGTTGAGCTGCCACAACCAGTCCGCACTGCTTTCTTCGAATTCGCGCAGCAAAAGGCTCACCACTTCACCCTGCTCGTCGGAACCTTCTTCGGAAAAGCGGAATTGCAAATAACTTTTGGCATTGGCGACGCAGGCCGCGCCGATCGTGATGCCATAGGTCGCAATTGCCCCCGCCATGAGAAGTTGGCCGGCCAGAACGAATTTCGCTATTCCGGCCAGACAGATGACTGATATGAAAATGACTGTTGCCAGCGGCATGGCATACAATAAAAGCGCCGAGCCCGCCATAAGCAAGCCCATCGCCGTCCACACCGTCAAGAAGCTCCAACTGGGTTCCGTACCGACAAACAACAACACCGGAGCCGACCAGATCAAACCTTGGGCGATGCCGCTCAACGCCGTTTTTTTCATTCTTTCTCGGGATTTGGCAAACCGGCCGTTCAGGTCGATGACCTCGAAATCGCGCAGAATATAATAGAGCGAACCCAAAAGGACGACTCCCCAGCCAGCCAAATAGTATAAGTTGTTCTGCCCCCATGCAGCCGCAATAATAAATGCTGCTGAAATAATGTTCAGCAGCAATCGGTTTCGCAGATGTTCGGCGATGCCGTTTTGCTGCATCACACGCACTTTGTCCCAGTCTCCCTCATCAGTGTCACGAAGGCCAAGGACCGCCATGGCAGGAAGCTGTTTGGGTAAAACGCTAAAAGAAGATAATTTGCTCACACCCGGACGTATAGGCGCAAAATGTTATCATATCGTAAGCGGGCTCATTTTTATGAGGGGCGGGCAAAATAAAAACGCCCTTCGCTTCCAAATGGCAACATTTTGATAACTATAGATTTCCTGCATCCATGTTCCCGCAAAATCGATAGCGCTATCCGTTTTTGATAGTTTCCAAAGTGCTCCGATAATCAATCTATTCCACGGTAACGGATTTCGCGAGATTGCGCGGTTGATCGACATCCGTGCCTTTGGCAACGGCAACGTGATAGGCAATCAACTGTACCGGCACGGCATAGACTAGCGGCGCGATCAGCGGATGGACTTTCGGCATCTCGATAGTGGCAATCGTTCCTTCGCCCGCTTGCTTGATACCTTGCGCGTCCGAAATCAGTATAACCTTGCCCCCGCGTGCCTGCACCTCTTGCATATTCGACACGGTCTTTTCGAATAACGGACCCGACGGGGCCAGCACGATCACGGGAACAAGCTCGTCGATCAGCGCGATTGGTCCATGTTTCATCTCGCCCGCCGCATAGCCTTCGGCGTGGATATAGCTGATTTCCTTCAGCTTCAGTGCACCTTCCAAAGCCATGGGATATTCTGGGCCGCGGCCCAGATAAAGGACGTCGCGTGCGGGTACGATCAGCGGCGCCATGGCCGCGATGTCTTCGTCGAAGGCCAGCGCCGCATTCATCGCGGCCGGCGCTTCCGTCAGGTGCTCCACGATTTCGCGTTCCTCATCGGCGCTGAGGTTGCCTTTATGGCGGGCAAGGTTCGCAGCGAATGCGGCAAGCACAGCGAGCTGACAGGTAAATGCCTTGGTCGAAGCGACGCCGATTTCCGGCCCGGCATGGGTGGGCAGCAACAAATCGGCCTCGCGTGCCATCGTGCTCGTCGGCACGTTGACGACGACGGCGATCTTCTGTTTTTCCGCCCGCGCATAGCGCAGTGCCGCCAGTGTATCGGCGGTTTCACCGGACTGGCTGATAAATAATGCGAGTCCGCCCTCTTCCAGAACCGGTTCGCGATAGCGAAATTCCGACGCGAAATCCAGATCGACCGGAACGCGCGCGAATTTTTCGAACCAGTATTTCGCAACCATACCGGCATAATAGCTGGTGCCGCATGCGACGATCGTGACGCGGCGAATTTCTGATAGGTCGAAATCCATATCGGGTAATGCCACCCGCTCCTCCAATGGCCGCAGATAGCTTTGCAATGTCTGAGCCACAACCATAGGTTGCTCGAAGATTTCCTTCTGCATAAAATGCCGATGATTGCCCTTTTCGACCGACTGGTTGGACGCGCCGGACAGCGTCACTTCGCGCTCGACCGGGTTATTGTTGATGTCGAAAATCCGGACGTCGTCGCGCGACAGAACGGTCCAGTCGCCTTCCTCGAGATAGCAGATTTTCTGAGTCAGCGACGCGAGCGCAATCGCATCGGACCCCAGATAGTTCTCGCCCTCGCCGATTCCCACCACCAAGGGCGAGCCGAGCCGCGCGCCAATCAGCAGATTATCGTGGCCGGTGAACAGGATGGCCAGCGAAAAGGCACCGCGCAGCCGCGGCAATATGATCTTGACAGCTTCGATCGGCGCGACGCCCTTTTGCAATTCCCGGTCGATCAGATGGCCCACCACCTCGGTGTCCGTCTGGCTGAAAAACGTGCGTCCATCGGCTTGCAACTCTTCGCGCAATTCCTTGAAATTCTCGATAATTCCATTATGCACCACGGAAACATCGCCGGCCACATGCGGATGCGCATTGTCCTGTGTCGGTGCGCCATGCGTTGCCCACCGCGTATGCGCGATGCCCGTGCGCCCGCTGACCGGATGCTTGTCCAGTTGCGCGACGAGATTGCCGATTTTACCCTCGGCGCGCCGCCGCTCCAGCTTTCCATCCACTAGCACACAGATGCCCGAACTGTCATAACCACGATATTCCAATCGCTTCAGCCCTTGAACGAGCCGATCCGAAACTTCCGATTTTCCCAAAATTCCGATAATGCCGCACATGTGATTTTCTATTCCCTAATTTATCATATCTGACGCGCGCACGACATAGCCGCACACCGTTTTTATTTCATATCATAGGCTTACAGCGCCAAAACTACGTCGATGCAAGCTAGATTTTCCCTATGCGTCCGCCTTTTTCCTTGCCAGCATGACATCGCGGAACCGTTTGGCCCAGCCCGGTTTTTCCCGCTGATCGGGGCGGACCAATATCAGTGCATCGTCGGCGACATCTTTCGTGACTGTGCTGCCGGCCGCGACGATCGCGCCTTTGCCGATTGTGACCGGCGCAACCAGTGCACTGTTTGATCCGATAAAAGCGCCTTCGCCGATCGTCGTTTGGTGTTTGAAATACCCGTCATAATTACAAGTGATCGTACCAGCGCCGATATTGGCACCCGCGCCAACGATAGTGTCGCCGAGATAAGTCAGATGACTGGCTTTCGCCCCCTTGCCCAATGTCGTTTTCTTCATTTCGACGAAATTGCCGACTTTGGAGTTTTTCTCCATTATTGCGCCGGGCCTGAGCCGCGCGAACGGCCCGACTTCGCAATGCGGGCCGACATGGCACCCTTCCAGATGCGAATGGGCCCGAATGGTTGCGCCGCTCTCTATTATGACACCCGGTCCGAAAACCACATAGGGTTCGATCGTGACTTCGGGCGCGATTTGGGTATCCCAGGAAAAAAATACGCTGCAGGGATCACGCAAAGTGACGCCTTCACGCATGCAATCGGCCCGTTTTTCCGATTGCCACAGCATTTCTGCGGCGGCAAGATCGGCGCGATCGTTGACGCCCGCCACTTCACTTTCGGGGGCTTCCACCACGGCCGAATGGCGGCCTTGTTCGCCTGCGACCGTGACGACGTCGGGCAGGTAATATTCGCCCTGTGCATTGTCGTTACCGATCGCCTCCAGCAATGCGAAAACTTCCCCGCCCCGCGCCAATATGGGCCCTGCATTGCACAAACCGCATGCGCGTTCCGCCGCGCTGGCATCCTTATATTCGACCATTTTTTCGATCCGGCCGCTGTCATCGACCAGAACCCGGCCGTATGCCTTGGGATCTTTCGGACGAAAGCCCAGCACGACCGCGGCGGGCGAATCATCGTCATGCAGCCGTTGCTGCATTTTCGCGACGGTGCTCCATTTCAACAGCGGCACGTCACCGAAACAGATGAGCACGTCGCCAGTAAAACCGGACAGGGCGAATTTGGCCTGCAGCGCGGCATGCGCCGTACCGAGCTGTTCGGACTGCCGGGCGAAATCGCACGTCTCGCCCGCCATGGCGGTTTCGACGCTTTCGGCGCGCGCGCCGGTGACGATCACCGTGCGTTGCAGATCGAGATTGCGAAATTCGCTGACCAGGTGACGCAGCATCGCGCGTCCTGCAATCGGATGCAGTACCTTGTGCACCTCCGATTTCATCCGCGTCCCCTGCCCGGCCGCCAATATGATCGCAGCCAATGGCCGTCTGTCCGTCATTCTATCATTCTCTCCGGAAAATCCTGCTTGCGAATCTCCATGGCATGAAGGGCTTGCTTATTCCAGCCCGTTCGGGCCATGGAATGCGTCATGGCAAAATTCCCCTATGATATTGTCGGTTTCGATCTGGACGGCACGCTCCTCGACACCAGCCCGGAACTCACCGCTTCGGTCAATTACACGCTGGCAAAAGCGGGAAAGCCGCCGCTTACGCTCGAACAGGTCAAACCGATGGTCGGGCTGGGGGCGAAGCACATGCTGGAAATGGGGCTGAAGGCAAGCCAGCCCGCGGATGAGGAGCTGGACGCCGCGACATCCAAAAAATACCTGCGCATATTGCTGTCGCATTATGGCGACCACCTGGGTACAGGATCACCGCCCTATCCGGGATTGCTTGATGCGATGGAAAAACTGGATGCGATCGGCGTTAAAATGGCCGTCGTCACCAACAAGTTCGAAAATTTCGCGGTCAGGTTGGTAACGGAAATCGGATTGCTGGACCGCTTTGTGTGCGTGATTGGCGGCGACACGATGGGCAAGGGGTTTTCCAAGCCGCACCGCGCCCCGATCGACGAGATGATCAAACGCTCCGGCGGCGGCCGGGCGGTATTCATCGGCGACAGTATTTACGATATCATGGCTGCGCATAATGCCGGAATTCCGGCCGTGGCCGCCGGTTTCGGTTTTCTGCACCAACCGGTCGAAACTTTGGGCGCGGATGCGATTATCGGCCATTATGACGAGCTGATTCCGGCTTTGCACAAGCTGGACACCTAGTCCTTACGCCATTTGATCCAGAGGTGCCGGGCCAGCATCGACGGCGACATGCGCAAAATGTGTGAGCGCATATAAAATCCCAGCCGCAGCAGCTTGCGCGTTTCCTGGCCCCATCCGTTGCGGGCCAGCAGAAGACGTATATATAGCCGATCCGTGCTGCGCGCGCGTCCTGCCAGCATCGTATCGACCGGCGTATGATAAATGTGTCGTGCCAGCCGCAAGGTCCGCTCGAGCGGCATATGCAAACCATGCATCCGTGCGCGCGCCGCCAGCGCTGACCAGAAACCGGACCGCTCGGCAAATTCGCGCAGCAGCCGGTCGATATCCCACAAGTTGCGCAGCCCCCCGGCCAGATCGCCATCGGCCATGAAATGGGCGACCGCGTGGCAGATCATGTCGACAGGCTGGAAAACATATAACCCGCTTTCAAGCCGCACGGCATCCGCCAGCATCGCGTGGGCATCGGGCGTCGGCCGCGCGGTCAGCGGCAATATCGTATGGTGTACGTCGATCATCCGGTCGCGTGTCCGGTGGATAAGCGGCGGCAATTCGTGCATCCAGCGGCGATAATAGGCGTCGTCATAAGGGTCGGGCTTGACCCATTCCCAGCCCGCACCCAGCAAGGCACTTTCGGCATCGTCGAGCCGGTCCTTTGCAACCATAATATCCAGATCGCCTATGCTGCGCCCGAGCGAGGCGGAAAGACCGGCGGCCAGATAGGCGGTCCCTTTCATCAGCACCGTGCGTATATCAAGCGGGGCGAGTGTGCGCGCCGCCTCGGACGCTTCCCAGTGCGCCAGCAGGTGGCCGTGATCGGCATGAACCCGCGCTTCGCCGAGTATGGCGCGCACAGTATCGGGTACCGTCTTTCCCTCCAGGCGGCAGGCCAAAGTACCGATTAACGATTCGGCGCGCGCGGCGGTGATCAGGGCCGTCCACCGGGAGGCGGCCAGATTCTCGGTCGTAGCGGGATCGCGCAGTGCGGTGACGAGGAGCCGGGCCGCCTTCACCGCGCCATTTCCGACCACAGTTCGTCCACCAGGCTGATGGCCTCTTCGCCATTACGGTAATCGATCGCCCGGGCCGGCACGTCTTCCACGAACCGCGTCAGCGCAGCGAACCCCGTCTCTCCCATCGCCACGTAATTGGTGCTGGCCTGGGTCAGGCGGACGAATATTTCCGCCTTGCCGAGGGGCCGTATCGCGCTTTCGAAACCGAAACGCGGAAATAGCAGCAGCGCAGGCCGCGCCGGTTTTTGCATGTCTTCAATTGCTACAATATTCGGGGACATATGCCGTATATCGCCTTTCGGGGTATTCAGCATGCGCGGGCCGAAACGGCTTTCATCGACTTCGGCTTCCATCGCAGCGATGGCCCCGTCCTTGAGGCTGACCGGCCGCGGAAACGGATGCACCGACCCGTCGGCGAGGTCGAGAAGCGCGAACTCGTCCCCCATAAAGCGCCAGCCGCGCTCGCCCAGCATGGCGGACAAGGTCGATTTGCCCGATCCGGACATTCCGGTCATGATAAGCGCACGGCCGTCTTTTTCCACGCTGCTGGCATGCAGCAGCAAATGCCTGCGCCAGCCGAGCGCCATTTGCAGGTTCATCGCCATTTCCGCCGCGAGCAACCCATGATTCAGCGACACCGGCGCGGCATCGGGCAGCATGAAATCCGCCTTGATCGCCATCGAAGGCCGGATATAGCGTCGCCAGGGCCGGACAGCCTCCAGAAAGATCGTATAATCGGGTATGGTGGAGGGCGGGGCGGGATAGGCGCGATACATGCGGCGCAGTTTCTCCACCGGACCCGGCCAGTCGCAGCCGATACGGAAGGTCGCCGGACCGACACGGATCAAGCAGCTATGCCGCATAGCCCGCCCTTTTTTCGAGTATCAGACCCAGCGTGATCAATTCGTCTACCCGCGCACCGATTATGTCGGCGATAGTCTCGTTTTCCTGTCCGGCCAGTTCATAATCGCGGGATAAAATAGCGCAGATGCTATCGATGTCCAATTGTCGGCCCGCAAGAATGTTCAAGATAGCCGGCGCGGGATCGGCCAGCATGTGGGTGGTGCCCGTCAACCGGTGGAACACCAGCATCATATCCCCCAGATCGTGAAACCTGAGAAGCGCCGCATCTTGCGCGATATAAGATATATCTTTTTCCACCCGTATCAAATTTACGTTCTACGTATACCACACCACAGCGATATCGTTGCGATCCGGTGCAATTAGAATGTTTAGCGCGGCATTTGCAAGGATGCGTAGCAAGTAAATCCGCTTTGTCCTGCCTGTAGTCGGCGAATATAATTTACATAAGCTTGCGACTGGTCGTAGCTGGTGCCGGGCAAGTTGCGGCCGTTCAGGGCTTTCTTGACATCTTCGCCGGTAAAATTGCGGGCCGCTGGCGGAAAGGCGCCCGGCGTGTCGGGCGCAACGGCTTTTCCGTTGGGCGCAATGAACATTCCCGCGCGCGTGTTGTCGGGAACGGGTATATCGCAATTCAGCACCGACCCGGCGGTTTGGGCCAGCGCGGGACGGATGCTGACCACAGCGGAAGCCGCGACCGTACCGATCACGAGTGCGCGCCGATGCGGGTCGACAGCTTTGGGTCCACCAGCATTTTCTATATTATTTTCGTCGTTCATCTTGATGCCCATAATTGTGACAAAACAATGTTGCAAAATCGCGTTAACATATAGTTTCGCATATAATCAGACAAAGTCACGCTTTATAGGGCGCGCGTAACAATGCGGGACATATCGCCATAAAAATCCGGCCACAAACCCGCATCACATTGGCCAGTGTAATACACACTCGCAAAAACGCACGGTGCCATTTATAAAGCCGCGATGAGCGAACTCATTTCTCCCTTGCAAAAATCGGGTCGCATTGTTCTGGCAGCCTGTATCGTGTTGGCAGGTGCCATTACCGAATTCTATGTGACCGATGCCGTGAATCGCGCGGTTATCAGCATCGCCGCGGGACTTTTCACGATTATATTGCTGCTCGATATCCGTTCCGAACGTCGCAGCAACCCCAATGCCGCTGCGCCCATTTTGGCGGATGAAACGTCCGACATTACTGCCCATTCCGGTTTCCAGCGTCTGATCGACACTTATTTGGATCCCGTGCTCGTCATCGAAGGACATGCTGTTCGCCATGCCAACATATCGTCATGCAAACTGCTCGGTCAGCATATCGTCGGCGAGGATGTCAGGCTGGTCATACGCCACCCGACGGTGGCGGACATGTTCAGCCAGTCTTTAACGACCGAAACCTCAGGGCCGATGATGCTCAGGGGTATTGGCAGTCGCGATCAGCGTTGGGAAATGCGGGTAAAAAATCTGGGCAGTGACAAAAAGCTTCTTTTCCTGTGGGACCAGTCGGGTTCGCACGCTGTCGAGCGGATGCGAACCGATTTCGTCGCCAATGCCAGCCACGAGCTGCGCACGCCGCTCGCCTCTATTAAAGGATTTATCGAGACGCTGAAGGAAGACGATGCAGGGAGCGATCCCAAATTGCGCGACCGGTTCCTGGATGTGATGATGGGCGAATCCGAACGCATGCAGAAACTCATCGACGATCTGATTTCGCTGTCACGCATCGAAAGCGAGCGGTTCAAGATCCCCGACACGCCGGTCGACCTGCCCCAATTGATCCGCGACGTGCAGTCCGTGCTGGTCAAAAGCCATCCCGCCCGCGGTGCCGACATCGTGCTCGAGATTGAAGAACGGCTCGAGCCCACGGTCGGGGATCGTGCCCAGTTGTCGCAGCTTTTGCACAATCTGATCGGCAACAGTATGAAATACGGCAATAACGACACGCCCATTACCATAACGCTTTCGCGCAGCCGCAATGGCGCCATGCACAGGCTGGTGATCGCCGATCACGGGGAAGGCATAGCGCCGCAGCACCTGCCGCGTCTCACCGAGCGGTTCTATCGTGTCGACTCGGGACGCAGCCGGTCGATGGGGGGTACCGGACTAGGGCTTTCCATAGTTAAACATATTGTCGAAAGGCACCGGGGACGTTTCGATCTTGCCAGCGAGCAATATAAAGGCACGACGATTACCATATCGCTACCTGTTGCCAGAGATAATTGAGTGCATGGCTGCTCAGAAAAGAACTACTGTAAATCATGGGGATGCGTATAAAACGTACTCCCCTTAATGTACCGTTTGCCCACAGCTTTGTCATGAAATCGTAATACTATTGTCATGCGAGGGACATGCCGCCTCTCTATTGCGCCGAGGGCAAGGGACATGCGGCGCAAATATGCGTGCCGACACTCTAATAACGAACAGACTCACTTAAACAAACAGACGCATCCAATCTTAAGGAATATTTCGATGATGAAGAAATTTGCGATTGCCTGTATTTCCGTACTCGCGTTGGCGGCATGCAGCGATCAGGCCTCTTCGGGCCAAAGCGGCGGACGCGACCAGATCAAGATCGTGGGATCTTCCACCGTTTATCCATTCGCAAAAGCGGTGGCGGAACAGTTCAAGGAACTCGATCCGTCCTATAAAACACCCGTGGCCGAATCGACCGGTACTGGCGGCGGCATCGAATTATTCTGCGAAGGCGTGGGCGCCAACACACCCGATATTGCGAATGCTTCGCGCCGTATGAAGAAAACCGAATTTGATCGCTGCCAGCAAAATGGTGTGACAAATATCACCGAACTGGTTGTGGGTATCGACGGCATTGCCATAGCGCAGAGCAACCAGGGGCCCAAATTCTCGCTCACACCGGCACAGGTTTACGAAGCGATTGCTGCAAATCCCTATGGCAAGCCGAATACAACCCAGAACTGGTCCGATGTCGATGCCTCTTTGCCGAACATCAAGATCAACGTATATGGTCCGCCATCGACTTCGGGTACGCGCGATGCGCTCACCGAATTGATCATGGAAGTTGGCTGCAATACCGATGCCGCGACCAAGGCGCTCAAGGAAAGCGACAAGAACAAGTTTGAAGCGGTGTGTCATGAAGTGCGCACCGATGGCGCCTATGTCGATACCGGCGAGAACGACAACCTCATCATCCAGAAACTGGCCGCCAATCCCAACAGTCTGGGGATTTTCGGATATAGTTATCTGGAAGAAAATACCCGCAAGGTGCGCGGCCTTCCCATCGGCGGTGTAGAGCCTACTTATGCCACGATTTCGGGCGGCAGCTATCCGGGCGCCCGTCCGCTGTATATCTATGTTAAGAAAGATCATGTCGGCGTCATTCCCAACTTGAAAGAATATATTGCGGAATTCATCCGCGCCGGTGCCAATGATGGCTATTTGAAAAAAATTGGCTTGATCACTTCTCCCGACGATGTGCGGGCCAAAATGACTGCGGCGGTCGATGCCATGCCCGCCCTGAACGGAAACGAACTAAAATAAATTGCGATAAAAACTCTGTCCGGGTGCGGTCCCGTATTCTAGGGGTGCCCGGACAGATTCGTTGAACTTAGGTTTTATTTCGGGAAAGCAGTGTGACAGGTCCAGCCATCTTATTACTGCTCGTCGGACTGGGTCTTGTCTCATGGATATTCGGCCGCGCGAAAGCCAACAGGTTTATCGCATCAGGTACGAAAAATCTCAACTCGCTGCCAAGCTATCATGGGTGGTACACCGCGCTGTGGGCCGTCATTCCCGCACTGGTTTTCGTTTTGATCTGGAACAGCGTTTCACCCGCGCTGGTGATCGACATGGTGCTGTCTGATCCCAAGGCGGCGGCGATAACGTCCGACCCGTTCGAACGCGGCGCGATCCTTTCGGAAGCGCGCGATATTGCCGACAATCCCGGACAGCAAGCCTTTAAACAGGAAGCGGCCGTGTTGGCGCCTGTCTATGCCTCCGCCCAATCCTATTACGATATCATCGCCGCGCTTGCGGTCGGGTTGCTCTGTTTTGCGGGCGGTGCCTATGCATTCCTGCGCATCCGCCCCGATTTCCGGGCCCGAAAGCGCGTCGAAAAACTGGTCATGATCGTGCTGTTGATGGCATCGCTCATCGCCATTCTCGCCACTCTGGGCATCGTCGCATCGCTTATTTTCGAATCGATCCGTTTTTTCAGCATAGTTCCCGCCACAGAATTCTTCTTCGGGACGCAATGGTCCCCGAAAGCCAATGTGATCGAGGGACAGGAAAATGGCTTCGGCGCGGTGCCTCTGTTCTGGGGTACGGTTTTTATAGGCGCAATCATCGCGATGATCGTCGCGATTCCGTTCGGACTGATGAGTGCGGTTTACCTCACGCAATATGCGCGTCCCAATGTGCGCAAGTGGATGAAACCGATACTTGAGGTACTGGCAGGCGTTCCCACGGTTGTGTACGGTTATTTTGCCGCGCTGACAGTCGCCCCTGCCCTGCGCGATTTCGCGGTCAGCATCGGCATTTCCAATGCCACATCGGAATCGGCGCTGGCCGCGGGCCTGGTTATGGGGGTGATGATCATTCCGTTCGTATCCTCGATGGCCGACGACAGCATCGCCGCGGTGCCGTCCAGCATGCGCGACGGTTCGCTGGCAATGGGCGCCACCAAGAGCGAGACGATCAAGAAAGTCCTGATTCCCGCGGCGCTCCCCGGAGTGGTTGGCGGGGTGTTGCTGGCCGTAAGCCGCGCCATCGGCGAAACGATGATCGTGGTCATGGCCGCCGGTCTGGCCGCGAATCTCACCGCCAATCCCTTTGCCAGCGTGACCACAGTAACCACGCAAATCGTGCAACTGCTGACCGGTGACAGCGATTTTAACAGTCCCAAGGTGCTGGCTGCTTTCGCACTGGGCCTGACCCTGTTCGTTGTAACCTTATTGCTCAATCTCGTCGCCCTTCACATCGTCAAAAGGTATAGGGAAGCTTATGAATAATCGCGCTTCTCCAGACAGGACGCTGAGCCGTTCGACCGACTGGCACGGCGACGCGATGCAGAAACGTATCGCCAAACGCTACGCCGCCGAGCGCCGGTTCAAATATACCGGCTTCGCTGCTGTGTTGATTTCCTCTGCATTTCTGGCCTTCCTTTTATTCGTTATGGTCGGCAATGGCCTGCGCGGATTCCAGAAAACCGAAATATCCTTACCCGTCGATTTCGTAGCGGCAACCGGCGGTGCTTCCGCCGAAAGCCTGCGCGGCGAGAATGCCGAACGTGCCGCCGCATCGCTCGATCTGCAAGGCGTGATCAATACCGCGATCGATATCGAATATGGCGCAGATGCCGAACTGCTGTTCACCGACAGCACATGGACCGACGCGCGCGACCAGCTGCTCGCCAATCCCGATCTGGTGACGCGCAAAGCCGCAATCTGGATTACGGCCAGCCCCGAAATCGACCGTGCGGCAAAAGCGGACGGCAATGCTGCCGCTGAGATTCTATATGCCAGGCTGAAGGATGCGGGCAAGGCCCGCACATCTTTTAACTGGGGTTTTCTGACCAATGCGGACGGCACCGATCCGGCACGTGTCGGGATCTGGGGCGCGCTCAAGGGTTCGATCATCACCATGCTGGTGACGCTGGCACTTGCTTTCCCTGTCGGCGTTCTGGCTGCGGTGTATCTGGAAGAATATGCGCCCAGCAATCGCCTTACCGACCTGATTGAAGTATCGATCAATAATCTTGCCGCGGTGCCGTCGATCATTTTCGGGTTGCTGGGTCTGGTCGTGTTTTTAAGCTGGATGGAATTGCCGCGATCGTCCGCGCTGGTGGGCGGCCTCACACTGGCACTCATGACAATGCCGGTCATCGTGATTGCCGGACGCAACGCGATCAAATCGGTGCCGCCCTCGATTCGCGAGGCGGCGCTGGGTGTGGGTTCGAGCCCGATCCAGGTTGTATTCCACCACGTATTGCCGCTCGCCCTGCCCGGTATCATGACCGGCACGATAATCGGAATGGCCCGCGCACTCGGTGAGACTGCCCCTTTGCTGATGATCGGCATGCGCGCTTTCCTGACCAGCCCGCCGCAGGGCCTATCCGATCCGTCGACAGTTTTGCCGGTGCAGATCTACCTCTGGTCCGACGAGGTCAATCGCGGCTTTGTTGAAAAAACGTCCGCCGCGATCATCATCCTGCTGCTATTCCTGCTAACCATGAACGCATTCGCAATCTATCTGCGCAACCGATTTGAAACGAGATGGTGACACCATGAACGAAACGGCCACCGCCCCCAAGATGACCACCCGCAACGTCGATGTTTTCTACGGAGACAAAAAGGCGATTGACGATATTTCCATCGATATCGACATGGAGAACGTGACCGCTTTTATCGGCCCGTCCGGTTGCGGGAAATCGACGTTTTTGCGTACCATGAACCGCATGAACGACACGATACCGTCCGCCCGCGTTACCGGAGAAATCACGCTGGACGGCGAAAATATCTATGCGCCCTCGATGGACGTGGTGCAATTGCGTGCGCGCGTCGGCATGGTGTTTCAGAAACCCAACCCTTTCCCCAAGTCGATTTATGACAATATCGCCTATGGTCCGCGCATTCACGGCCTTGCGACCGGCAAGACCGAACTCGACCAGATTGTGGAAAAATCTTTGCAACGGGCGGGTTTGTGGAACGAGGTCAAGGACCGGTTGCAAGAAAGTGGCACAGCATTGTCGGGCGGACAGCAACAGCGCCTGTGCATTGCCCGGGCCATTGCCGTTGACCCTGAAGTCATTCTGATGGACGAACCCTGTTCAGCGCTCGATCCGATCGCTACTGCCAAGATCGAGGAATTAATCCACGAACTGCGCGGTAAATATGCTATCGTGATCGTGACACATAATATGCAGCAAGCCGCGCGAGTGTCTCAAAAAACGGCGTTTTTCCACCTTGGCAACATGGTGGAATATGGGGATACATCGGAAATGTTCACCAACCCGAAAGAAGACCGCACGCGCGATTACATTACCGGACGTTATGGCTAGGCCGCTTCGGCTTTGCCGGCACCTCCCCTTGCCGGACAATCCGGAACACAGGAATACGATATGAAGATGCCCGAGAAAAATACCGAACATACAGTTAAGGCTTTCGATACCGATATCAGCGAGATGCGCGGGCTGATCGCCGAAATTGGCGGTCGTGCGGAAAAATCGATCGCGCTGGCGATGAAAGCCTTGGCCGAGCATGATCTCGACCTTGCCCGGCAGGTTGTCCGCGACGACAAGCAGATCGACGCGCTCGAACAGAAAATCGACCGTATGGTGATCCAGACGATCGCGTTGCGCGCGCCGATGGCCGACGATTTGCGCGAACTGGTCGCGACCTTGAAAATATCCGGCGTGGTCGAACGAATCGGCGATTATGCAAAGAATATTTCCAAACGCGTCGCTGTGATCGACCCCAACCTTCATATCGGGCCGGCCTCGCTTTTACCCGCTATGGCGCAGGCGGCGGCGCAGCTGGTTGATGATGCGCTGACCGCCTATGCAACACGCGATGCGGACCTGGCTGAACAAGTGGTCGAACGCGACCGCATCGTCGACGATTTTTATAATACGATTTTTCGTTCGCTGGTCACACATATGGTGGACAATCCCAAGCATATTGGCGCCGGAGCGCATTTCCTGTTCATCGCCAAAAACCTGGAACGGATCGGCGATCATGCCACCAATGTCGCCGAAATGGTCTATTTTGCCGCGACCGGCGAAACGATTGCCGAGCGCGAACAGGGCAATAATCCCACCGATCCATTATATACTCCGCACTAATTTCCCCTTTGCGTAAGGATACCCTTGTATGAGCAATCCGCACCTTCTCCTCGTCGAAGACGATATGGCGCTTGCAGAACTGGTATCTTATCACTTTGACAAGGCCAGCTTTCGCGTCACGCAGACCTCCGACGGAGAAGAAGCGCTTTTGCTGGCGCACGAGCAACGACCCGATGTGATCCTGCTCGACTGGATGATCGAGAATCTGTCCGGGATCGAGGTATGTCGCCGCCTACGCCGCGACAATGAAACCTCCAATATTCCCATCATCATGATGTCGGCGCGCGGCGAGGAAGAAGACCGGATCCGCGGTCTTGATATCGGTGCGGACGACTATGTCACCAAACCGTTCAGCCCGCGCGAGCTGATCGCCCGCGTCAATGCCGTGTTGCGGCGCGTGCGTCCGGCACTTGCCGGCGAAGCGCTCAGCTTTGCCGATGTCGAGATGGACACGGTGCGTTATAAAATCAAACGCGGCGGAGAGACCGTTCCGCTCGGCCCCACCGAATTTCGTCTGCTGCGCCATTTTCTGGAACATCCCGGCTGGGTGTTCTCGCGCGAAAGGCTGCTCGACAATGTCTGGGGCCATGACAGCGACATCGAAATCCGCACCGTCGACGTGCATATTCGCCGGTTACGCAAAGCGCTGAACAAGGGCGGCAGACCCGATATCATCCGCACCGTGCGCTCTGCGGGCTACTCTCTCGATAGCGATGTTGGCTCGTAAAGAAATCTATATAAAAGCATATCTAAGATACTTGTTGGACAGCGAATATACGCACATGTGACGATCAAAAATCGACTTGGGCACGCATGCCCACCGAATCGACACTGTAATTGCGATCGGTGCCCGCAGAGATGGTAGCATCCTGATAAACCAGGTGGTTATAGTTGACTAGGAAGCGGACATAATCGACCGGCGTCCATATGATCGAAGCGTTATAGCCGTCCTGCGACCCGCCAATAATGCCATTGTCGCTCAGATCCAACCGGTCGTACCGGATATTGAACTGCACCGCGCCCAATCCGCCCCCACCCAGGGGTGACGACGGTTTCGTGCGATCGAACTTGCCGTCCTTATACCCGCGTGTATCGTTTGTCAGGAATATCCCGGCTTCGGCATAAGCACCAAAGAAAACGGGATCGCCAATCCCCGTGCGGTTCAGGTCCGGATTCATCCAATAGGCTTCGGTTGCGGCATGAAAGCGCCCGCGAATCGCTGCCGCCTCCAGACCGTAGCTGGTCTCGCTGCTGGCCCCGAGTGTGGGCGTCGCCAAGAATCGCGTATCGGTGCTGTGCACGGCCGGGCGCTGGCGGTAGCGCACGGTCGGTGCGACGCCGCCCAGATCGCGCCAGTGCGCCGATGCCCCCAGATGCAGCCGCGTGTTGCCCAATCTGGGCGCATAGACTGCCCGCCCGTCAAACCCGATACTTTCATTCTCGTCGCTGGTCAGATCTTCGATATTGGCAGTAAAGACACCGCCGCTCAGCATTAAATCTCCCATTTGCTGCGTCAGCGAGAGCCCGGCGCGGCGCTCGAAATTAAACGCGTCGGTAAATGCGGCACGCTCCAGGAAACTGGTGTGCAAACTACTGGTCAGTTCCTCGAGCGACTGGAAATTGTTATGCTGGCCGATGGTCACGTTAGTTCCGGCCGTTTCATAGGTCAGGATCGCATCGGTCAGAACAACCTCGTTATTAGCGAAATCGGCTTCCATTTTATATCCGAAGCCGCCCGGAATATCGCCCGATACGCCCAGACGAACGCGGCGTAGCTCATTTGAAAAGCCCAGGCCCGGATCGGTTATCGCCTCGGGCGCGCTGACATAGGCAGCATCATATTGTATACGCCCACGCGGCTTGAAGCTCCATCCAGATGGGGTGCTGGTTTCGGGTGCGCCCTTGAAATTTATCTCTGCCGCGTTTGATTCGGCACCGGACACAGTTGCGGAAGCCGGTGCCGGCTGCACGTTCTGGGGCGTATCAGCGGCGTCGCTGGCGTCCAGTCGCGCTTCGAGAGACTCAACCTGCGCTTTGAGCGCGTCAATTTGCGCGCGCAGGATGACAGCTTCTGCGGCATCGATATTCTGCGCATGGGCCGATGCAGAAACAAGCGCCCAAACCGAGACCGCGGCGAGCAATTGTGCAGTACGATACATGAAATGCGATCCTGATAAATTGGTGTTGATGACGCCGCTATGATATCTAAGTTACGTCATGGTGACTCGAATATGACAGTTTTGCGAAACTAACTCCCACTATCCTGATCTGAAAAATTGCGGGCGACGCCATAAAAACCGCCATTGCCAATTGCGCCAATCCATCTAAAAAGGCGGCGATCCAAAATTCAATCGAACAGTTAAAGGAAAATTCCATGACCATCAGCTTTAAAGATCGCGTAGCCATTGTAACCGGCGCGGGGGGCGGCCTGGGCCGGACATATGCGATCGATCTTGCCAAACGCGGTGCCAAGGTGGTGGTGAACGATCTGGGCGGTACGCGCGACGGCACCGGCACATCCGACGCGGCGCAGCAAGTCGTCGAGGAAATCAAGTCGGCCGGGGGCGAAGCCATAGCCAATGGCGGTAGCGTTACCGAATACGACCAGATGCAGGAAATGGTCGCCAAAACAAAGGAAGCGTGGGGGGGCGTCCATGTTCTCATCAACAATGCCGGCATCCTGCGCGACAAGAGCTTTGCCAAGATGGAGCCCGCCGACTTCGATCTAGTCGTAAAGGTTCACTTGCTCGGCAGTGCCAATTGCACGAAAGCGGTATGGGAAACGATGCGCGAGCAGGCCTATGGCCGCATATTGATGACGTCCTCCTCCACCGGCCTGTACGGCAATTTCGGCCAGGCCAATTACGGTGCGGCGAAACTGGGTCTGGTTGGGTTTGCGAAAACGCTGCATCTGGAAGGCGCGAAATATAATATCCGCGTCAATTCGCTTTCTCCCGTGGCTGGAACCCGCATGACCGAAGACATTTTCCCGCCCGAAGCCTATGACGCATTCAACCCCGAAAATGTCACGCCGGCTGCCATCTATCTCGTATCCGAAGATGCGCCGACAAACATGATCATTGCGGCCGGCGCGGGCGGATATAATGCCGCATTCGTCACTATGACCCGCGGCGTCGCTCTTCCCGAAGACCAGCGCAACGCCGAAGGCATTGCCGCCGCGTTCGAGCGGATTATCGACCGCACGGGCGACACCGTGCCGCAATCCGGCAGCGAACAGTCAATGGGTATCATGAAATTGCTGCAGGGCAAATAATCGCCGCTGTCATTTGGTGAAAGCCGTCCGCGCATTACCGCCCGGGCGGCTTTTTGCTGTCGAATCTGCGTCGTAACACTGTATTGCTACACTGGCTCACTTATGCTATGGCCGTTCTGGGCAACAGGAGAGTGATATGTATAGTGAAACCGATTTGCATAATGCGGTGACGGCGGGCGTGCTGACACCCGAAATGGCCGACGCGTTCCGCAACCATGTGTCGCGAGCGCGGTCCAGCCCCGTCTCCGACGAGGAACATTTCCGACTGATTACCGGGTTTAACGATATATTCGTGAGTATTGCCGCGATTTTGCTGCTGGTGGCGATGGGCACGATCGGCGCCCTCGCCAATCCGGCGATATCAGGCGCTTTAGTCGCCGCAACCGCATGGGGACTCAGCGAATATTTCACGCGCGTACGGCGCATGGCTTTGCCGAGCATCATATTGATGCTGGCTTTTGCGGGCGGAGTCGCTGCGATGATGGTGGGCATTCTGGATATCCCGGCCGTAAACAATGAACAGACCGGCGTCATACTGGTTTCGGTCACCGCTGCCATCACATCGGCGGCAATTTACGTCCACTGGCGGCGCTTCAGGGTACCGATCACGATCGCGGCCCTGACTGCGGCTGGCGCGGCAGCCGTCATAACGCTGATCGCATCGGCGCTTCCCTCGCCCGAAAATGCAATCATCTGGCTCGTGCTGGTTGCGGGTCTGGTCGTTTTCGGCATTGCTATGCGGTGGGATATATCGGACCGTGAGCGCAAGACGCGGCGCAGCGATGTGGCGTTCTGGCTGCACCTGCTCGCCGCCCCCGCGATCGCGCATCCGGTATTTTCGCAACTGGGCGTTCTTAACGGAAATGCCGGACCGGTGATGGCATTGCTGGTGGTCGGTCTGTACATTGCCTTCGGTCTCGTGGCCCTAGCTATCGATCGGCGTGCAATTCTCGTATCAGGCCTTGCCTACGTGCTCTACGCGTTGTGGGAATTGTTCCGGATTTCATCCAATATCGAAATTGGGGTAGCTTTGGCCACGCTGGTAATCGGATCCGCTTTATTGATGCTGTCGGTGTTCTGGAGCCCGATCCGCAACCGGATCGTCGAGGGATTGCCGGCCAATATGCAATCTATGCTTCCCGCAACACAATTTGCCGGGGTTACCCGCCAACCAGCTTCATAAGCTTTCGCTCGAGCGGGGCCAATATGCTGGCCAGTTCATGGCCCCGCTTGAGCACGCTATTGTTTTCGCCGAATAGCGTCCACATACCCTGCTTGCCACGAAGGGCAGGACGCTTTTCTATGCGATATTGCGGATTTTCCGCAGCGCGGCGAAAGGCCGCGAATATCGCCGCGTCGCTTCCCATATCCATCGCATAATCGCGCCAGTTCCCGGCCGCCACCATCCGGCCGTACATGTTCAGGATCTGCATCAGTTCCTGCCGTTCGAACCCTATCTGGCTGAGCTGACCATGAACAGTAGTACCGAAAACGCCCGGAAAAGGCGTGACGTTGCCGCGAGAATTCATGCGTTGCCTTTCGCGTCCTTGTCAGAGATCGGGGTGGGTTCGCCCACATCTGCAGCGACGCCGCCATCGCGTTCCGAAATAAGCTGAGCGATACGTTTCTGCATCTGTTCGATTTCGCACTGCAGGACTTCCATCTTTTGTGTCGAACTGTCGTATTTTTCGCTGCAAGGCGTGCCATAAGGCACGAAGTCTTTCTGGTAATCCCCGGCATCCACAAGGGTCGATCGCGCCTTAACTCCAACCATGGTCGCTCCTTCGGGTACTTCGGACGTAACCACGGCATTCGCACCGATGCGAGCACGTTCGCCCACACGAATCGGACCCAGTATTTGCGCGCCCGAACCGATGATAACATCGTCGGCTATGGTCGGATGCCGCTTGCCGGGAACGCCGTCGGCGGGATTGGTACCGCCCAAGGTGACACACTGGTAAATTGTGACGTTATCACCGATTTCCGCCGTCTCGCCGATCACCGTAAAGCCGTGGTCGATAAACAGGTGCCGTCCGATTTTCGCGCCGGGATGGATATCGATACCGGTAAAGAGGCGGGCAATATGGTTGATCAGCCGCGCAAAAAAATAGAGCTCCCCGCGGAATAACCAGTGCGCGATGCGGTGCATCCCCACCGCCAGCAAACCGGGATATAGGAGGATTTCCCAGCGGGAGCGCGGCGCAGGATCACGGCTACGGATCGAATCAAGATAAGCGGTAAGTGCGCGCAGCATATGGCGGCTCCTTATAGTGTCAGTCCCCGTAAATAGCTTCGTGCCACAGCGATTTCCAGTGGTTGTACAAAAATAGATTACGTGCGCAGCCGCAGCGCAGCTTTAGCCCCTTATTATGAAAGCCGCATCAAGCCCCATGATTCGGGCGAGTTTCTGATGCCGCCGCGCCACGATTTCTCCATAGAAATGTGAATCTTCGCCCGCCATGATCATTTTCAATATACCGTCTTCGCGCCGCAGGGTGCACCGCGACAGGAAAGCATCTGTGCCACCAGTAAGCCGCTTGCCCAGCCGAATTGCCAGCCCCCAATGTATCGCCTGACGCATGTCATCTTCACTGGCCAACTGCTGCTTCGGCATGAAAATATCGGTCATGCCGCTGAAACTGGTTGCCAGTGTCTGGGCCATAATCATGCGGCCGCGCCCGTCAATGCCGACCCAGTTGCCGTGCAGCGCCATTTCAACACCGCGCTCGGCACGAAAATCCGGATTGGCCTGCCACCCCACATCGGCCAGATGGCACGATGCCTTGAGCAACCGCTCATAATCGTCCCCCCCGACGTCGAAAATCGGCAACAGCCACTTGTAGAGCGCCTTTCCGGTTGTGCCATAGCGCGACTGCGACCGTCCGAAGCGCGCTGCCGGTTCCAGCAGCGGATCGCGTGCGCGCACGTCCGGCGCCATATTGAGATAGAGCAATCCTTCGCGCAGGCCATAGGCTGACACAGTATATTCGCACGGTTTGATATAGCCATCGACAATTTGCAGCAATCGCGCGGCATCGGGCAAAGTCGGCGCGCGCGAGTTGGGAACGCCGTCATTGGCGAGCAGATCCGGCATCTCCATGGCTATTGTCTGTTCGATCAGTTCGCGCATGTGCGGACGATCGAAACTGTAATGGTGCAACACGCGCAACGGATAGGATTGCAGGTGCATGTCGAATTTCGCCATCGCCCGCCAGCTGCCACCCACCAGGTAAAAGCGCTCGCGGCTTTTTTCAAGCGACCAGCCAAGTTCGTCCAGCATCGACAACACATGGCTATCAAGCTTGCCCCGTTTGCGCAGAGCCGGAACCCGCAAAACGCCCAGCGGCATCGATGTGCGCTGGACGACTTTTCCGCCGTGGACACGGGCCAATTCCAGACTGCCACCGCCCAGATCGCCGACAATGCCGCTGGCATTGGGAATGGCAGAAATGACTCCCATTCCGGCCGCCTGTGCTTCCTGTTCGCCGGATAATATCCGTATATCAAAACCCATATCGCGGGCCTTGTCGGCAAATTCGTGGCCGTTGCTGGCATCGCGCACGGCGGCCGTGGCGACGCAGATAATTTCGTCGGCCTGCATTTCCGCGATCAGCGATTTGAACCGCGCCAGCGCCGCCATGCCGCGCTCCATCGATTCCTGGGCTATCATTCCGGTTTCGGACAATTGCGAACCCAGCCCCGCCATGACCTTTTCGTTATAGATAATTGCGGGATTGCGGCGCGTACCCGAATAGACAACGAGACGGATCGAATTGGAGCCGATATCGACGACCGCCGTGCGATATTCGGGACGCAGCGTCCATTTTACCGTGCCGTCCCCATCCATATTGACTATGCCCCGCCCTTGTTGCGATGAAACAGTTTCAGCTTCGGCACTTTCGAACTTTTCTTCAGCGCGGCGCCGCGGCCCGACAGCGACGGGTTGGTCATGAAATAGCGGTGCAGGTTGAACGATTTTTTGCCCGGTTTTATGCGGGTATAATTGCCCTCGCTGTCAAGCGACCAGCTTTGTTCATTGTCGAGCAGATTGGCCAGCATCACCTGTTCCAGAACCTGGTCGTGCACGGTCTCGTTCTCGATCGGCAACATATATTCCACTCGGCGGTCGAAATTGCGCGGCATCCAGTCGGCCGAACTGATAAATACCCGGGCCCTGTCGTTCGGCAGCGCCTCTCCGTTCCCGAACGCCCAGATACGGCTGTGCTCCAGATAACGGCCGACAATGGATTTCACGCGAATATTGTCGGACAAGCCGGTCACCCCGGGGCGCAGACAGCATATTCCGCGAATAATCAGGTCGATCTGCACGCCCGCCGCACTGGCGGCGTACAGTTTTTCGATCATGCCCGGATCGACCAGCGAATTCATTTTTGCCCACACGGCCCCCGGCTTGCCCTTGCGGACATTGTCAATTTCGCGGTCGATCAGCGATATCAGGGTATTGCGCATGTCGCGCGGGGACATAGTCAAAAGCTCAAGCTGCTTGGGTTCCACATAGCCGGTGATATAGTTGAACAACTGCGCCGCATCCCGGCTCGCGCGCGGATCGGCGGTGAAGAAACTCAAATCCGTATATATTCGCGCGGTTACCGGGTGATAATTGCCGGTGCCGAAATGGCAATAGGTTCGAAACCCTTCCGCCTCGCGCCGCACCACCATCGAAATTTTCGCGTGAGTCTTCCATTCGATAAAGCCGTAAACGACCTGTACGCCGGCACGTTCCAGTTCCGTGGCCCAATGCAAATTCTGTTCCTCGTCGAAACGCGCCTTGAGTTCGACGATGGCAGTCACGGATTTGCCGGCCTCCGCCGCATCAATCAGCGCACGGATGATCGCGGATTGCTTGCCGGCCCGGTACAATGTCTGCTTGATCGCCACCACATCGGGGTCGGCCGCCGCCTGTTTGAGAAATTCGATCACAACCTCGAACGATTCATACGGATGATGGACAACGATATCCTTGTCGCGTATCGCCGCGAAACAATCGCCGCCATGTTCGCGGATACGTTCGGGGAAACGCGGACTGAACCCCGGAAATTTCAGATCGGGCCGGTCCACTTCAACCAGCATGGCAAGGTCGCCCATGCCGATAAATCCGTCCACCACCGTTTTCGTCGCGCCCTTGTCGAGCAGGTTTTCGTCAAGCATCATTGCGGTCGGCTCGTCAAATTGCGCGCTTGTTTCCAGCTTAATGACCTGACCTCTGCGGCGTCGTTTAAGGGCGCTGCGGAAGTAACGGACCAAATCTTCCGCTTCTTCTTCCACCTCAATATCGCTGTCGCGGATGATGCGAAACATGCCGGAGGAAAGGACGTCATAGCCGGGGAACAGATTTTCGGCATGGGCGATGACGACCGATTCCAGCGAGACATAAACCGCCCCCTTGCCCGGTATGCGAATGAAACGCGGCATCGTTGCAGGCAGGAGAACCAGTTCACGCACCAGCTGGCTATCGGACTGTCGCCGCAAGTCGAAAATGATGCTGAGCCCTTTGTTCTGAATAAACGGGAACGGGTGCGCCGGATCGAGCGCCTGCGGCGTCAGCACGGGGAAAATCTCTTCGGCAAAGTGATTTTTCAGCCAGTGCGCAGCACTGTCCGTAATATCGCAAACCTCTTTTTTAAACACGTCATTGCGGGCCATTTCCTCCTGCAAATCGCGCCATACCTGTTGTTGCTGCTCCACCAGCCGGGTCACAGCCATCTCGATTTCGGAAAGTTGCTGTGCGGGTGTGCGGCCATCGGCGCTACGCCGTTCCACATCCTGCAGCATCTGTCCGACCAGACCGGCTACACGCACCATATAGAATTCGTCCAGATTGCTGCCGGAAATCGAGAGAAACCGCAGCCGTTCGAGCAAGGGATGATGTGTGTTGCACGCTTCCTCAAGCACACGTTCGTTGAAACCGAGCCAGCTAATCTCGCGATTGAAATAACGCTGGGTCTCGTCCGTGTTCACTGGCGCATCGGGTCCGGCAGAAGTATTCATATCGGCAAATCCATTTGCGCGCTGGCAACTTCGGTGGCTTCGGCGACCAGCCGTTGGCCGATCGGACTTTTGCGTTCCAGCGAGAGCCGGTCGATTTCGCGCGCCAGACCCTGTATCGCCGCATAGCTGCGTTCCAGGCGAACCAGCGCGAAATCTACCAGGCTGTCGGATATGGCAAGTCCGCGCAGTGCCAACAGCTTGTGCAGTAGCCCCGCGCGCATCGGGTCATCGGGCGGGCCGAGTTCCAGGATCTGCGACGCACCGATGCGCGATTTGAGGTCGGGCAGTTTCATGCCCCATTGAACGGGCAGGACATGTGCGGCCAGCAAGAGCGGCCGGGCCGCCTGTTGTGCCTTGTTCCACAAATGAAAAAGCGCGTCGTCGTCGCACATTTCGGCATCGTCGATAAAAACCCCGCCATGCTGCGCGGCGAATATATCGCCGATCACGGATTTGCCGCTAAAGGCGGGCCCCACGAGCAGCGCCGTGCGAAACGGCCAGTTATCGGCATTGTCCAATTGCGCCAAAATATCCCGGTTGCAATCCGTAACGATCGCATGACCGTCATGCACGGATGTACCGGGAGATAATGGCAACGCAATCTGACCCATAATCCTAATTCAGCCTATATGGTTGTAGCACCGTATTCAGCGCGATATGCGCAAGATGTTGCCGCTCTGTTGCACTTGCCAGCCGCGTGCTTGCAACGCATTGCGCAGGGCGTCGATCTCGCCGCCGAAACTGACGCGCAGAACCGACGTTCCGCCGATGGCAACACTGCCGATACCCACCGACTGTACGCCGGGTATGCCGCGCAACGCGCTTTGCACGGACATTACGGCTCCTGCATCGGGCGTGGTTGCCTGTACCGAAACACTTGTCGCTGCGAGAGTTGACGACGTATCCGAAGAGTCCGTCTGCTCTACGATGGTCGAGGGCGCAGATGGCTCAGCCGCTTCTTCAATTTCCTCGCCTTTTTCCTCATCTTCCTTAGCGTTGGGATCTTCTATAACCAGAGAGCTGTCCGGACGCAAACGGCCGCGTGCTAGCGCGCTGGAATAGATGCGGTCGAACCGCCGGACGGCCTCGTCCAGCATTGCATCGAGACCGTCACTATTGGCGACGCGCAATTCGAACTTTTCCAAGAACAGATCGTCCGGGCCGAAACGGGCGGTGAAAATACCCCGCACCGGGCCGCCCGGCCATTCGCGTTCCAGCTGCGCCGCGGGAATGATAACATCAGCCGCCCCGAACTGGTCGAGTATCAGTCGCCACCACGTCCGGCTGCGCCGGTCGATCTGTCCGGCGTTGAGCAACAGCGAATCGCTGCCGCCGCCGCTGGGCCGGATATAATCTATGGCGCTGTCGGCCGTACGAAAGCGCGCCCAGGCGCGCTGCCATTCGGTGCGTGCCTCGAATACCTGCCCGGCGCCGCCGCTCCACATGACCGGTACGACCAGCATCGGGGCGGAGCGCAGGCGATTGCCTCTCAACCCCAATATCTGTCCCGCACGCGCGCGGTCAAACAGCACGCCCAAACGCGCGACATAGCGCCGCGGACCGATCTGTTCCTGTTCGACGACAATCGCCGATACAATCGAATCGAGCCGCGAATCGCTGAGTTCCGGGGCACTGCCCCCGCCTTTGGATTGCTGCCACAATTTGGCCCAGCCTTTGCGCTGCGCCTCGCGCCAGCCGGCTTCGCGGGCATCTTGGGACGATTTGCCCGAAACGTTGACAGTAATACCGGTGACTTCGAAATCGCCGCTCGAGGAAACCGGCGCGACGCCGCGCTCGCCTTCAATCTGGGCATAGGCGTAGGCACCGCCCAGCAACAACGCGATTGCGGTCAGGGCAAAAAGCCATCGGCGGTGATCAAAAAATCGGGTAATTGCGCTGCTCATTTCTTAGGATCGGGCTCGTTTCCACCCTTTTGACGACAATGCGATGGAATTCCAAGCAAGAACTCGTTAATGGCTGCATTTATGAACAGCAATGACGATGCCGAAACTTCCTATACATACGCCAAAGCGGGCGTGTCGATCGATGCGGGCAATGCGCTGGTCAAGGCGATAGCACCGCTGGCCCGCGCCACCGCGCGGCCGGGGGCCGATGCTGATCTGGGCGGATTTGGCGGATTTTTCGACCTGAAAGCGGCGGGATATAAAGACCCCCTGCTGGTCGCCGCGAATGACGGAGTTGGCACCAAGGTCAAACTCGCGATCGATCACGACCGACATGACATGATCGGAATCGATCTGGTCGCAATGTGCGTCAACGACCTGATCGTACAGGGCGCGGAGCCGCTTTTCTTTCTCGACTATTTCGCCACAGGCAAGCTGGAAAGCGGCGTCGCCACGCGGGTCGTGGCCGGTATCGCAGAGGGGTGCAAGCTGGCAGGCTGCGCCCTGATCGGCGGCGAGACGGCAGAAATGCCGGGCATGTATGCAACCGGCGATTACGATCTGGCCGGATTTTCGGTGGGCGCGGTCGAACGCGACCAAGTTCTGACCGGCGACAAGCTAGGCGCCGGCAATGTGCTGATCGGGCTTGCTTCCTCGGGCGTGCACAGCAACGGCTATTCGCTCGTCAGGCGGCTTGCCGCCGACAAGGGCTGGAAAATGGACCGCCCCGCGCTGTTCGATCAGGACGAATTGTTAGTCGACGCGCTGATCGCCCCAACGCGGATTTATGTGAAATCGCTGCTACCGCTCGTCCGCGTGGGCAAAATTCATGCGATGGCACATATTACCGGCGGCGGATTGCTGGAAAACCTGCCGCGCGTGTTGCCGCAGGGACTGCACGCCCATGTCGATGCGGATGCGTGGGAACAGCCGCGGCTGATGGCTTTCCTCCAGGCGCAGGGCAATATCGAACCCGGTGAAATGGCGCGGACTTTCAACTGCGGCACCGGCATGGTGTTGGCCGTGGCCGAGGATGATGTGGCAAGCATTACTGCCGATCTGGAAGCTGCGGGAGAAATCGTGCTGCGCATTGGTGATATTCGCAAAGGCACCAAAGGTTGCACCGTGCGCGGCTCGCAAGGCACATGGGCGGCGCGCGGCGACTGGTCCGAAACGCATGAGGCATGATACGCTAAATCGTCATGCTGAACGTGTTTCAGCATCCAGAGCGCCGCAGGGCCAACTATCGCAGCTTACCCTAGACTCTGAAACAAGTTTAGATTGACGAAGATGGATAAAGCAAAAATCGCCATCCTCATCAGCGGCACGGGTACCAATATGGCGGCGCTGATCTATGCCGCCAAACAGAGTGATTGTCCTTATGCCATTGTGCTCGTCGCCTCGAACAATCCAGCTGCCGCAGGCCTAAAGCTCGCGGCGGCTGAAGGCATCACGACATACGCGCACCCGCACAAGGGCATGCACCGCGAACAGCATGACCGGCTGATGCATGACGCCATCATTGAAAGCGGCGCAGACTATATAGCACTGGCCGGATATATGCGGATATTGAGCTCGGAATTTATTGGCAAATGGGCTGGCAAGATGCTGAATATTCACCCTTCCCTGCTTCCCAAATATAAGGGACTCGATACGTTTCAAAAAGCGCTCGATGCGGGCGACCGCCATGCCGGATGCAGCGTGCATATCGTCACGCCCGCACTGGATGACGGGCCGGTATTGGGCCAAACCGAAGTTGCCATTATGCCCGATGACACGGCGGAAAGCCTCGCCCGCCGCGTGCAATTTGCCGAGCATCAGCTCTATCCCAAAATCCTCGCCGAATATGTGTCGCGCGAACGCGATCCTGATTGGCTGATTGCCAAAGTGGGCGAACTGGCGCTGGCTTTGCCCGAAACCCGCTACCGTGAAAGCCACGGTTCCCCTGCCTGGCGCGTGGGGCCGACAAGCAGCGGGAAGTTTTTCGCCCATGTTTCGGTCAACCATCATGGCGACGACCGCATCGCTTTACTCGTCAAGACCGCCGGTCCAGACGAAATGGCCGCACTGATCGAACAGGATGGAGAAACCTATCACCGCCCCGCCTATTACGGTGCCAGCGGCTGGATCGGCGTCCGGCTCGACCGGCCGAATGTCGATTGGGATCATATCGGCGAATGGCTGGAGCACAGCTGGCGCAGCGTCGCACCGAGAAGGCTGGTGAAATTGCAGAAAGTGGCGGAAGAGTTTTGATCGGGGTCAAAGCGCATATATATACATGAGTTAATATAAAAAGCCGCCGGATCGCTCCGACGGCTTTTCTATTTCGCATCGTCATCCTGAACTTGTTTCAGCATGACGCCTATTGATAATTGGGCCAGTTACCCAACAATTTCGTCTTCGTTGAAGAAATACGCAATTTCGGTCGCTGCATTCTCGTCGCTATCGGAACCGTGGACGCTGTTGGCTTCGATGCTTTCGGCGAATTCGGCGCGGATAGTACCGGCTTCGGCGTCCTTCGGGTTGGTGGCACCCATGATGTCGCGGTTCCGCTGCATTGCGTTTTCACCTTCCAGTACCTGTACGACGACAGGCCCCGAAATCATGAAATCGACCAGTTCGCCGAAGAAAGGCCGCTCTTTATGCACCGCATAAAAGCCTTCGGCCTGTTTGCGGGTCATCTGGATGCGCTTGGACGCAACGACACGCAGGCCCGCATCTTCCAGTTTCTGGGTGACGGCGCCGGTCAGATTGCGGCGGGTGGCGTCGGGTTTGATGATCGAAAAAGTGCGTGTACCGGCCATGCGGAAGCTCCAATATAAGTGTGTTGATAGGTTGCCGTGGCCCCTAGCCGCGATTTTGCTGCGCGGCAAGATATTTGCGGGCGAGCGTTACGGCCCCTCTATCCAGCGCGTCCCGTCCTGTTTCCAAAATTTGCGAACGATATTCTCGCTCTCGCCCAGTTTGCGCCAATTGGCGCGGGCATTGTCGGTATCGTCAGGACCGAACAGATAAAAGACGCGGTCATAGTCAGCGGCTTCATCGCGCCATTGGCCGTCGGCCAGCGCGATGAATTTTGCCGAGTTTGCCGTTCCCGGTTTGTCGGCGAGCACGATCGGTTGTCCGTTTTCGCTCGGCGATCCGGCAAAATCATGTGCCAGGAAACTGTCGGGCGGCCCGGACCACAAAGCCTTGCTGATAGCGCCAAGCTGTTCCGCGTTTTGCGATACGATCAACAAACGATGACCACTATCGAGCGTCTTTTGCGCAAGCAGAGTCAGCACTTTATCAGCAGAGTCGCGGGTCAATTGGTAAAAGTCGACTTGCATTATGTTCGCTAGCTACCCCGCGGCATTTTTCTATTTTCGAAATTGTCGGCGATGAAGCGGTCGAGCAAGCGCACGCCGAAGCCGGTAGCGCCCTTGTCCCATAAAGGACCGGCCTTGTCCGCCCATACCATGCCGGCAATATCGAGATGCGCCCATTTGACGCCCTCATTGATAAACCGGTGTAGGAACTGCGCCGCCGTGATCGATCCCGCGCCGCGCGGGCCGACATTCTGCATGTCCGCAATCGGGCTGTCGATCAGCTTGTCATAAGCTTTGGAAATCGGGAAACGCCAGAGCGGATCTCCCGACCCCTTTGCCGCCACATCCAGCTTGGCGGCAAGATCGTCATCATTGGTAAACATCCCGGCATGTTCGTGGCCCAGCGCAATAATGATCGCGCCGGTCAGCGTGGCCAGATCGATGATATATTCGGGATCATATTCTTTCTGCGCCCAGTGTAGCGCGTCGCACAGGACCAGCCTTCCTTCGGCGTCGGTGTTGATCACTTCAATGGTCTGGCCCGACATGCTGGTCACGACATCGCCGGGACGTTGCGCATTGCCGTCGGGCATATTCTCAACAAGCCCGCATACGCCGACGACATGCGCTTTCGCCTTGCGGCCTGCCAATGCTTTCATGGCACCTGCAACGGCACCCGCGCCCCCCATATCCCATTTCATATCTTCCATGCCGGCACCGGGCTTGAGCGAAATGCCGCCAGTATCAAACGTCACGCCCTTGCCGACGAAGACCACCGGTTTTTCATCGCTTCCCTCACCTTTCCAGCGCATAGCCAGCAATCGCGCCGGGCGTACCGAGCCTTGCGACACGCCCAGAAGCGCGCCCATGCCCAGCTTTTCCATTTCCTCGTCGCCCAATACGGTGATTTCGACGCCCATGTCGGCCAGATGCTGACAGCGTTCAACGAAGGTTTCAGGATATATCTTGTTGGCGGGTTCGGCGACCAGTTCGCGGGTGAGCGCCACGCCTTTCGCCACTGCATGATGCGCGGGCCAAGCCGCCTGCAGCGCATCGTCCGCGCCGGTCACATATACGGTTTTCAACGAAGGCCGCTGCGTATCGGGCAGCTTGGTGCGATACTCGTCCCAGCGCCAGGCGCGCAGCAATATCCCGGTCAGCAGGCTGACACCCGCTTCGCCATTGAGGTCGGAGCTTTCCAGATCGATGGTAAGGCTTTCGGTACCTGATGTTAGGAAGTGGGCGGTGAGCGCGCCGCCGGCTTTTTCCAGATCGCGTGCGCCGTCATCTTTCGATCCGATACCCAGCAATACGGCCTTTACCGTTTCGCCGCCGTCTTCCAAAAATGTTTCGAAAACCTGACCGGCGCTCCCCTTGAAGCGGGACTTAGCCGCCCCCTTACGCACCATGTCGGCTGCTTCCAGCTTTATGTTGGCGGTATCAAGTGCGTCCTTGCGAACCAGAAATACGCGCGTGTCCTGTGCCGTGCCGGAGGATTGGAATTCTATTTTCATGGGATGGCTCTTCCTGAAGTTCGTGTTTTATTTTCTTATGCTGCCTTCCGATATAGAAACTGGCGGCGCAGTCTCAATCAAAAATTGCACGTTTCGGCTTTATTCGGTGATCAAAGGGGTTTGCGCTTCCCGGCGACTGGTGCGATAGGGCTGAAATGCGCAGTCAGTTTTGCATATCCGAAATACGGCTGAAAAAGCTGTGGTTTGCATCGGGCGCAGCTGCGCTCTGTTGTGCCGTCACGCCGCTCTATGCGGCAGCGTCGCCGCAAATCGCTCCGGCTGCGCCCCGGGAATCGGACGATCCCGAGGTAACAGCCAAAGAATTGCTTGAAAATGCGGTGACCGACGTGTCGGAGACTGTCAGCAAGCCGGGGCAGGAAATCCGCTTTACCGCCGATATGCTGACCTATGATGACGAGAGCCAGATCGTCACCGCGACGGGCGACGTTATACTGATCCGCGATACGCAAAAGCTGAACGCCGAAAAAATCGTGTGGAACCGCCAGACCGGCATTGTGGAGGCGATCGGCAATGTGCGGATTGCCGACGATAAGAATAACGTCATTTACGGCGAGAATATCACGCTGACCGACGATATTCGGGATGGCGTGATCGAAAATATTCTCGTCGTGCTCGATCAGGGCGGACGCATCGCGGCGGCGCGCGGCACGCGCGAAAATGGCTTTATCACGCTTGAACGCGCGGTATATTCGCCCTATCCGACCGAAAAGCCCGATGGCACCCCGCGCAAACCGACCTGGCAGATAAAATCCGTGCAGGTCGTCTATGATCCCAATGACGAGAAACTGCGATACAAGGGTGCCCGGCTCGAACTGTTCGGCCTGCCGCTGATCCCGTTGCCGGGACTTTCGCATTCCATATCGAACCGCAAGGGCCCCGGTCTGCTGGTCCCCAATGTCCGGTTCAGCAATGCTAATGGCGTGCAATATGAGCAGCCCTATTATTTCCCGCTGGCCGATAACCGAGATCTGACTGTCACCGGCAGCGTGTTTACGCAAGTGCTGCCGATGGTGCAGGCGCAGTATCGCGCGCTGACCGACAAGGGCGCTTACCAGGTTTCCGGATATGCGACGGCCAGTTCGCGCATTCCGGTGGGTCAGATTGCGCCGCTGCGGGCGGAAAGCGATTTTCGCGGGTATTTCGACGCCAACGGACGGTTTCAGCTCAACCCGCAATGGAGCATCAGCGGATCGGTGCGCGCCACGACCGACCGCACGTTCTTACGCCGTTACGACATCAGCCGCGATGACCGGCTGCGCTCGACCGTGGCGGCAGAGCGGATCGATGCGAATAGCTATTTCTCGCTGGCCGGATGGTTTACGCAGACGCTGCGCGTCAATGATCCGCAGGGACAGGTACCGCTCGCTCTTCCGATACTGGATTATCGCCGACGGCTGGATGATCCGCTGCTGGGCGGCAAAGTCGAATTCCAGCTTAATTCGCTCGCCATCGGCCGGACCGACGGACAGGATACGCAGCGTGCCTTTGCCTCTGCCCGGTGGGATCTTCGCCGTCTGACCGCGCTGGGACAGGTGCTCACACTGACCGCTTATGGCCGCGGCGATATTTATAACAGCAGCGAGAACCAGTTGAGCCCGAACCCGCTGTATCGCGGTGAACCCGGCGTACAAGGGCGCGGCGTTGCGAGTTTTGCTGCCGATCTAAGCTGGCCCTTTGTCGGCAGCGCCTTTGGGGGTACGCAGACCATCAAGCCGCGTTTTCAGGTGGTGGCGACACCCGAGACGAAAAATCTGGAGCTGCCCAACGAGGATGCGCGCGCCATCGACCTGGAAGACGGCAATCTGTTCGCACTCAACCGTTTTCCGGGATATGACCGGGTCGAGGACGGGGTCAGGCTGGTTTATGGTGTCGAATGGTCATTGATCCGCCCGGGCATGACTGTCAATGCCGTCATCGGCCAAAGTTACCGGTTCAACGACAAGGAACTGATCCTGCCCGACGGCACGGGCCTGTCGAACAAAACATCCGACGTGGTCGGGCGGACCGAAGTGCGGTTTCGCGATTTTGTAAAATTTACCCACCGGTACCGGCTCGATAAAGACAATCTCGCCATACGCAGAAATGAAATCGATGCGACGGTCGGCACGCGCCGGACTTACGGCAGCGTCAGTTATCTGCGGCTCAACCGCGATATTGCCGCGAATTTCGAGGATTTGCGCGACCGTGAGGAAGTGCGTCTGGCAGGACGCGTACAAGTGTCGGACTATTGGTCGGTATTCGGGTCCGCCGTGGTCGACCTGACCGACCGGCAAGAAGACGCACTGTCGCTATCGGACGGTTTCGAACCTATTCGTACCCGGCTGGGGATTGCCTATGCGGATGAGTATTTCGAATTCGGAGCGACGTGGCGGCGCGATTTCATCGCGACAGGCGATGCTCAAAAGGGCAATACGTTTCTGTTTCGGGTAGCGTTCCGCAATCTCGGTTTCTAAAACACGGCTTGCCGCTATTTTTGCGCGATTGTCATATCCATATCGGTTGGCGCGAATAACTTGGCTTTTGCGGCGATTGCGATTAGGGGAAAACCCTGACATGTCTGTCCTGCTCAGCTACGGTTCAGCCTGTTGTGGGCATTTGGGCACATTCGATTAACTAGCGACGGGATCTTATGATTATTTTACCAGCTAAACCGGCCTCTCACCGTTTACTGCTCCGTACGGCTTGCGCCAGCGCATTGGCTTTGGCAGCAATAGTTGCCCCTTCTATCACGGCACAAACCGTGGAAGATGAAAGCGTTCCGGCAACCGGGTTGAACGTGCCCGAAGGATTGACGCTGTTTGGCGAGAACAACCCCAATGTGCGGCTCGCGACAGCCGTCATCAACGGGCAGATCATCACCGGAACCGATGTCGACCAGCGTGTCGCGTTGCTGCTGGCCGCCAACGACAGCCCGGCCGCCCCCGAAGAAGAAAAAAGACTGCGCCTGCAAGTGCTGCGCAACCTCATCGACGAGACATTGCAGATCCAAGCAGCTGCCGCCAACGAGCTTGCGGTGCCGGAAGCGGAAGTCGACCAGACTTATACCCGTGTCGCGCGCCAGAATTTCGACCAGGACCCTGGGGCAATGGACAGATACCTTGTCAGCGTCGGATCTTCTCCGGCTTCGTTGAAACAGCAAATCCGCGGCGAACTTTCGTGGCAGCGGCTTTTGCGCCGCAATATCACTCCTTTCGTGAATGTCGCCGATGAAGAAGTGAATGAAATCATGAAACGCTTGGAAGAATCCAAAGGCGTGGAAGAATTCCGCATTGGTGAAATATATCTTTCGGCAACCCCTGAAAATGCCGATGAAGTGGCGGAAAATGCCAGAAAGATTGTCGAACAGGTCCGCCAGGGCGGCAGCTTTGTAGCTTATGCCCGCCAGTTTTCCGAAGCGTCCACGGCCCCCGTGGGCGGGGATCTGGGTTTTGTCCGTCCGGAAACTCTGCCTACCGAAATGGCCGCCGCGGCCCGGCAGATGGAGTCCGGCCAACTGGTCGGACCGGTACAGATACCCGGCGGCTTCGTGATCATCTACATGATTGACAAGCGCCAGATCCTGACGGCCGATCCGCGCGACGCGCTACTCAGCCTGAAGCAATTGTCGATTTTGTTTCCAGCCGGTACCACCGAAGAACAGGCGACGGCCCGCGCCGCCGAATTTTTTACGGCTACACAGCAAATTCGCGGGTGCGGTGATGCGGATCGTGTCGCCGCATCGGTCGGAGCCTCTGTCGTCGACAATGATCAGGTATCGGTCCGTAACCTGCCGGCAGCATTGCAGAATACCATATTGGAAATGTCGATCGGCGAAACAACGCAGCCTTTCGGCTCGATTGATCAGGGTGTCCGCGTTCTGGTTCTGTGCGGGCGTGACGATCCCAAAACGTCAGCGGCCCCGTCGTTCGACCAGATCATGCGCGGTATCGAGGATGAGCGTATCAACAAACGCGCACAAACATATCTGCGTGATTTGCGCCGCGATGCCGTTATCGACTATAATTGATTGCATATAACAAGGAGGCTACATGGTTAAAGCCTTCGCCGTTTCTTCAGGCGATCCTGCCGGCATAGGCCCGGAAATAATCTGGAAAAGTTGGGCAAATCGCAACGACAGCCGGCTGCCCCCTTTCTTTGCGGTGGGCGATCGCAACGTATTTCAAACGCTTTACGGCAATGAGGTGCAGGTGATCGAGGCACCGCAGGAAGCTGATCAGGTCTTTGCCCACAAATTGCCGGTATTGCATGTGCATGACTGCGGACCGGTGGTCGCCGGAGAGCCCAATCCCGAAGGCGCGCGGTGCGCTTTGCAAGCGCTCGAAATGTCGATCGGTCTGGCCCGTTCCGGCGATGCGAAAGGTGTCGTGACCGGCCCCGTGTCCAAATCGCTTTTGAAAAACGTGGGCTTCACTCATCCAGGACAAACCGAGTTTATCGCCGAGCGCTGCGGCGTCTCCAAACAAAATGCAGTCATGATGCTGGCGGGACCCTCGCTGCGCGTGATTCCCATGACCACCCATATTGCGCTACGTGAAGTTCCGGCCGCGTTGACCGGCGAGTTGATTATTGCCCGGGTGCACAGTGCTGCAAAAGGCATGACACGCAACTTCGGCATACAAAACCCGCGCATCGCGATTGCCGCGCTCAATCCGCACGCCGGGGAAGATGGCAATATGGGAAGCGAAGAGCTTGAGATCATGATCCCCGCAATTGCACAGCTGCGTGACGAGGGGCTCGACGTCGTCGGCCCGTTACCTGCAGACACCATGTTTCATGGGGCCGCACGCGGAAAATACGATGTTGCGCTGTGCTGCTATCACGATCAGGCTCTTGTGCCGCTAAAGACGCTGCATTTCGAAGATGGCGTCAACATGACACTGGGTTTGCCAATTGTCCGCACCTCACCCGATCACGGCACGGCGTTCGATATAGCCGGCCAAGACATCGCCAATGCAAGCTCGATGATTGCCGCGATCCGGATGGCCGAGACCGCATGGCACCATCGGCGCAACTATGTCGAACCCGTTTAGAGCGTGACCGCACCCCAGCTTCCGCCGTTGCGTGACGTCATCGCGCGCCATAACCTTTCCGCCAGTAAGGCGCTCGGGCAAAATTTTCTGCTCGATGCGCAGCTACTTGACCGGATTGCCGCGATTCCCGGCAGTCTCGATGGCGAACATGTGTTCGAGGTCGGGCCTGGCCCCGGCGGCCTGACCCGTGCGGCATTACTGGCAGGCGCGCAGGTCACAGCAGTCGAACGCGATGCCCGCTGCCTGCCCGCCCTGGCTGAACTCGATCACGCGTTTCCCGGCAAATTGCGCGTGATCGAAGCCGACGCGATGAAAATTGACGCTACTGCGGAAATCGGCGGGCCTTTCCACATAGTGTCCAACCTGCCTTATAATGTCGGCACCGCGTTGCTCGTGCAATGGCTCTCCGCCGCAATATGGCCGCCCGAATGGAAGACGCTGACGCTGATGTTCCAGCGCGAAGTGGCTGAACGCATTATCGCTGCCCCCGGCAGCAAGGCTTATGGACGGCTTGCCGTGCTGGCACAGTGGCGAACCAAAGCCACCATGCCGATGAAAGTGCATCGCAGCGCTTTTACGCCGCCGCCCAAGGTGATGTCGGCGGTGGTGCATATCATACCCGGTGAAGCGCCCGCGGGCGTGTCCCCCGCCACACTGGGCAAACTGACCGCGGCAGCATTCGGCCAGCGCCGCAAAATGTTGCGGCAGAGCCTGAAAGCTCTGCCCGGGGGCCTCAACGCGCTGGACGCAGTCGGGATCGACCCCACACGCCGCGCCGAAACGATGAGCGTCGCCGAATTCGTGCAGGTGGCGCAGGTTCTGGGATCACAAAGTGACCACCATATTGATGACCGTCATGTGCCCGGAAGCTTATGACGGCCACAAAACCATGGAGTTAGATGGCGAATGCGGCCCGCATTCTGCGCCGCTGTGATCGCATCGCACCGCCAATTAGTCCGAAGCCAAGTATCATCATCGCCCATGTTGCCGGTTCAGGAACGGCGCCGATGGCTGCGTTCGTTGTAAAACGGAAATTGGCATCGCAGACACTGTCGGATGCGCAGGGATCTGACAAAGTGCGCGTCGAAACCAGTTTGCCCCCGCTATATGCATCGCCGCCCAGAACCTGGCCGTTAAAGATGTTAATGTCGGGGCCATAAACCAGCCCGTAGCGCGAAGATGTTGTGGACAGCAAAGCGGTGTAGCTCTGTCCGGATAACAAAGTCGTGCCGGTAAAGTCAAAATCGAAAAAAGTCGGAATGCGGCCAGTGGGAATACCGAGTATTGTCTCAGTCGCACTGGCGACGACACTACCCGTCAGACCTTCGCCTTGGCGTATGGTCAGCGTTACCGGAGCATTTGCCTGATTCGCATTCAGCGTCTGAAACTGGAAGCCGAAAGACCGCAGCAATGGATCATTGACGGTAAATGACTGACCGACAGGACCAAAAAACTGAATACCCAGCGAACGCTGGCCGGAGCCACCGGTAATCATGGTTGTTTCAGCATGGGCGGCAGTGGTCGCAAGAGCTGAAAGCGAAAGTGCAAGGGCGGTGAAGAGAGTACGACGCATAAACAATATCCTTAATTCATTGTTAATGACCCTTCTCTGACAGGTTGATGTTACAGCTTAGCGAAGAATATCTTACGACTTTACATTTTCCCCAGACCCGCTGTTATAATGGACATAACACACGCTATTACGCGCCGGACGCCGCTTTCGCTTTCTGCCGGAAGCTGTGCAGCAAAGGTTCGGTATAGCCGCTCGGCTGTTCCACGCCTTTAAACACCAGATCGCGCGCCGCTTGGAACGCCAGGCTGCGCTCCGGATTTTCGGCCATCGGCTGGTAGAGCGAATCGTCTGCATTCTGCGCATCGACTTTCGCCGCCATCCGCAACAGGGCCGCATCGACCTGCTCTGCGCTGCACACGCCGTGTAATAGCCAGTTGGCCATATGCTGCGAGGAAATTCGCAGGGTCGCCCGATCTTCCATCAGTCCGATATCATGGATATCGGGTACTTTTGAACAGCCCACGCCCTGATCGACCCAGCGCACAACATAGCCCAATATGCCCTGAGCGTTGTTATTGAGTTCCTGAGTAATTTCCTCTTCCGACCAGTTATAGCCCCCCGCCAGCGGGATGGTCAGCAAAGTGTCCAGACCCGTGACGGGCTGCTGCGCCACCTGTTTCTGCCGCGCAAATACGTCCAGTCGGTGATAGTGGATAGCGTGCAGCGTCGCCGCGGTCGGGCTCGGCACCCACGCGGTGTTGGCGCCGGTTTCGGGATGTCCAATTTTCTGTTCCATCATATCGGCCATCCGGTCTGGCGCGGCCCACATCCCTTTACCGATCTGCGCCTTGCCAGACAGCCCGCAAGCCAGGCCGATGCCGACATTGCGGCTCTCATAGGCCTTGATCCAGTCGCTGTTCTTCATCTCGCCTTTGCGGATCATCGCGCCCGCGCGCATGCTGGTGTGCATTTCATCGCCGGTGCGGTCGAGAAAACCGGTATTGATAAATACGATCCGGTCCCTGACCGCATGGATACACGCCGCCAGATTGGCCGATGTGCGTCGTTCCTCGTCCATCACGCCAACCTTGACCGTATGCCTGTCCAGCCCCAGCATATCCTCGACCGCATCGAACAGATCGTTGGTAAAGGCGCATTCCTCGGGCCCGTGCATTTTCGGTTTGACGATATAGACCGATCCCGTGCGGCTGTTGCGTAGCGGTCCCAGGCCTTTCAGATCGTGACAGGCAATTGCGCTTGTCATCACCGCGTCCATGATACCCTCGGGAATTTCGCTGCCATCGGACAGCGTAATCGCCGGATTGGTCATCAAGTGCCCGACATTGCGCACGAACAGCAGGCTGCGTCCGGGTAAGACCAGCGGCTTGCCATCGGCACCTGAATATTCGCGGTCCGAATTGAGCGCGCGGGTGATATCGCGGTCGCCCTTGGCAAAAGTCGCGGTCAGATCGCCGCGCATCAGGCCGAGCCAGTTGGTATAGGCGAGCAATTTGTCCTCGGCATCGACGGCCGCGACCGAATCTTCCATATCGACAATGGCGGTGAGCGCCGCTTCCATCAGCACATCGGCAATCCCGGCCGGATCGCCGCGGCCGATCTGGCTGTTCGGATCGATCACCACTTCGATATGCAGCCCGTGATGGCGCAGCAGAATGGATTCGCCGCGTTGCCCGACATATTGGCGGGGATCGGCAAGACGGATATTGCCGCCGGTATAGTCACTCCAGCTTTCCGATCTAAGCGGCACAGCCTCATCGAGAAAGGCCTTGGCCGCCGCGATAACGGCTGCGCCGCGTTCGGTGTCATAGCCGCCCGGCTTTAGCGGTGGAGCATCGAGCGCGTCGGTGCCGTAAAATGCGTCATACAGGCTGCCCCAGCGCGCATTGGCGGCGTTGAGCACGAAGCGGTCATTAAGCGATGGCACCACCAGTTGCGGTCCGGCCATGGTGGCGATTTCGGGATCGACATTCTTTGTACCCACTTCGAAGGGAGCGGGTTCCTCGACCAGATAGCCGATATCACGCAGGAACTGCTGATAGACCTTGTCATCAACCGGTTGACCCTTGCGCAGGTCATGCCAGCGGTCGATCTGTTTCTGAAGACTTTCACGGGTTTGCAAAAGTGCACGATTGCGCGGCACGAACCGCTCCAGCAGTGCGGCAAAATCTTCCCAGAATTTGTCCGTTTCGATCGCCAGCGGCGCCAGCACATTGCGCTCTATAAAATCATGCAGTTTGCTGTCGATCCTAAGATCGCTTTTCTGGATGGTATCGGGCATAGGTCCTCGCTTCTTTCGGGTTCGCGCATGCGCCATGAAAATGCACAGCATAATGTTACGTCCCGGGGAGGAGATGACGGTATATGACCGACCGTCACGCCTTTGTAAATGCCCCCTCCCGTAAAAATCACAGGGCTAGCGGCGATGCATTTTTGGCGGTAGGGATAGTGGCATATGAAACATGTTACACCCGCCGAACAGAGCGCGCTTCGCGTCATCGATAATGCCCATATGCTGCAACAGGTGCAGGGCTGGGCGCGTATCAATAGCGGATCGCGCAATCTGGACGGTCTGGCGTCCATGGCAGACGCCCTGTCGGACGCTTTTCGCGTGTTGCCGGGCGATGTTACTTTGCATGCGCCAGCAATTGTCGATGTGGTCGGCAGCGATGGCAGCATAGCAGAAGTAACGCACGGCCAGCACTTGACCGTGACGGTGCGCCCCGATGCCCCGACGCGGATCATTCTGACCGGACATATGGATACGGTCTTTCCCGCCGACAGCAGCTTTCAGGATCTGCAATGGCTCGAAGGCGGCGAAGCCGATGACGGCGTGCTGAACGGTCCTGGCGTAGCCGATATGAAGGGCGGCATAGCGGTGATGCTGGCGGCATTGCAGTCGCTCGAAGCCAGCGAATTTGCGCAGCGGATCGGCTATGACATACTGATCAACAGTGACGAGGAAGTGGGCTCGCCCTCCTCCGCCGCGCTGATCACGAAGCTGGCGACGGGCAAAACCGCGGCGCTCACGTATGAGCCCGCCGCATTGCCCGATGGCACATTGGCCGGTGCGCGCGGCGGCAGTGGCAATTTTTCGGTTATCTTCACCGGCAAGTCCGCACATGCCGGCCGCAATCCGCAGGACGGGCGCAACGCGATTGTCGCGGCATCCGATATGGCGGTTCAGCTCAAAGCATTGACCCGTGACGGCTTGCCGGTCAATCCTGCAAAGATTGAGGGCGGCGCGGCCAATAACGTCGTGCCCGATCATGCGATATTGCGGGTTAACTTCCGCCCCAAAACACTTGAGATGCAAGCCTTTTCGCAAGACGAACTGGATAAGCTCATAACCTCTATCGCAAAAAAGCACGATCTGGATGTGCACCTGCATGGCGGTTTCGGCCGCCCGCCCAAGGAAATCGACGCGGGCGCGGCCAAATTGTTCGATCTGGTCAAACGTTGCGGCGCCGATCTGGGGCTCGATATTGGCTGGAAATCGACCGGCGGGGTGTGCGACGGCAATAATATCGCGGCCTGCGGCGTTCCCGTGGTCGACACAATGGGGGTGCGCGGCGGATCCATCCATAGCGCCGACGAATTTATGATTACCGACAGCCTGTCCGAACGCGCCCGATTGTCGGCGCTCACTATTATGCGTATTGCGCAAAACCAAGGTTTATAAGGGGGAAACATGGCCTTTCGGATTCGCGCGGCGCGTACCGACGATTTGCAATATCTGTACGAAATGGCCAAACTGACCGGTGGCGGGTTTACCAACCTGCCCGCCGACCGCGCATCGCTTATCGCCAAGCTGGAACGCTCCGCCGATGCCTATGCCAGCGCAGCCGATACGGTCGAGGATCATATTTTCGTACTCGTGCTGGAAAATATCGAAACCGGCGAAGTGCGCGGCACATCGCAGCTCTTTACCAAAGTCGGTCAGAAATGGCCGTTCTATTCCTATCGTCTGAGCACGCAGACTCAGCATAGCGTTGAACTCGACCGGACCTTCCGTGCCGAGATGCTCAGCCTCGTCACCGATCTCGAGGGTTCGAGCGAAGTCGGCGGGCTGTTTCTGCACCCCGGCGAGCGCGCGGGCGGACTGGGCCTGTTGCTGGCGCGCAGCCGCTATCTGTTTATCAAACAGCACCGCAGCCGCTTTGGCGACCGCATCCTGGCCGAGTTGCGCGGGATAATCGACGAAGCCGGTGGATCGCCCTTTTGGGACGGGCTGGCCGGACGGTTTTTCGGCATGGGCTTTCAGGAGGCCGACTATTTCAACGCCATCAATGGCAACCAGTTTATAGCCGATCTGATGCCCAAGCATCCGGTCTATACCGCCATGCTCAGCGAAAGCGCGCGTGCGGTGATCGGCTTGCCCCATCCCAGCGGCCGCGCGGCGATGCGGATGCTGGAGAATGAGGGCTATCACTATGGCGGCTATGTCGACATTTTCGACGGCGGCCCGACCATGGTGGCGCAGACCGACCAAGTCCGCAGTATTGCCGGGGCTAAGGCGGTCACCATAGCTGCCATCGGCGAAGGCGGCACAAAGTCGCTTGCGGCCTGCGGCGAGCTGACCGAGTTTCGCTGTACCTATACCGATATTGTCATAAGCGAGGCTGGTGTTACGATCAATGCCGAAGGCGCCGAGGCGCTAGGGGTCGGTATCGGTGATGAGATATTGTGTATCGAACGATGAATATGTCTCTGAAAGAAATCAACTTTGACGGGATTATCGGCCCCAGCCATAATTATGCGGGTCTGAGCCTCGGCAATATTGCCTCGTCAAGTAATGCGGGTGCAATATCGCATCCGCGCGCTGCGGCGCTGCAAGGCGTGGCCAAGATGCGCGCCAATATGGAACTCGGTCTGGCACAAGGCTTTTTTATGCCGCTTGACCGGCCCAATGCGAGATGGCTCGAAGGTCTGAACACCAATTTGAATAACGCCGAACCGCATATCCGCGCCGCCGCCTGGTCCGCATCGTCGATGTGGGCGGCCAATGCCGCGACCGTCTCGCCCGCACCCGACAGCGCCGACGGCAAATGCCACCTGACGCCCGCCAACCTGATCACCATGTCCCACCGCAGCTATGAATGGCCAGGCACACTGGCGCAGTTGCAGCTTGCCTTTGCCGACAGAGAAACCTTTACCGTGCACCCGCCCGTCCCTCCCACCTATGGCGACGAGGGCGCGGCCAACCATATGCGGCTGTGCGGCAGTCATGGCGCGGCGGGTCTGGAAATATTTGTCTTTGGCAAGAGTGGCGGCCCATTCCCCGCACGCCAGCATGTCGAGGCGAGCAAGGCGATAGCCCGCGCGCACGCGCTTGATTTGGACCGCGTCCTGTTTATCCAGCAATCGGAAATCGCCATTGCCGGTGGCGCATTCCATAATGACGTGGTGGCAGTGGCCAACGAAAATGTGCTATTTGTGCACGAGCTTGCGTTCGAGAACCGCAAGGGCAGCCATGCCGCAATCCGCGCAAAAATGCCCGATGTGCAGATAGTCGAAGTCCCGTGCTCCGCCATCAGTCTGGAAGACGCGATCAAAAGCTATCTGTTCAATGCACAACTGGTTACATTGCCGGAAGGACGGCCCGGCACTGGCGGCATGGCGCTGATCCTGCCCAGCGAAGCGCAGGATATACCCTCGGTATGGAACTGGCTCGAACAGATGATCCAGGGCAACGGTCCGATCCGCAAGCTGATCCCCGTCAACGTGCGCGAATCGATGGCCAATGGGGGCGGCCCCGCCTGTTTGCGGTTGCGTGTCGTGGCGGACCCGGCAACGGTCGATCCGCGCTTTATTGCGACGGCGGCAAAGCTGGCGGTTATAGAAGAAATTGTTGCTAAATACTGGCCCGAAGATATTCACCCGGACGCACTTTGCCATGCGACACTCGCGAGCACCGTGCGCACGGCCCGCCGCCATCTTCTGGACGCCCTCGATCTGGGTGAGCTCGTCTAAGCGCCAAACTGTCGGAAAAATTGACGTTTACCCATTGGTAACTATGGCAACCCACGCAAAATATGGGTTGGCATGACTTTTGCTATATATTTGACATGCTCAAGAAAATCAGCCGTCTGTTCGTCATCAAGACCAAATTCGAAGTGTATATGATCGTCTATGCGCTCGGGCTCGGCGCGGTCGAGCGCGGCCAGATCTATCTCGAACAATATCCCGGCACAGGCGGGTGGCTGCTGTTTCTGGCATGCACCGGCGCAGTGTTCATGGCCGGCGCGAAAATGCTCGACGCGATCGCATATCAAAAGGCTTACGGACCTGAGGATTAGCTGCATGCAGAGGCCATGGCCGACACAGATACTCTGCCGAAAGAAAGAATGCTTCCGGATATAAGATGGCAATGGGTACTTTTGGACGAAAAAGGTGGAGGGCGTCTGTTGACCGGCGCGCGGCATAAATTGTGGGTGCAAGGACCGATATTCTGAAGCCAAAGGGCAGTATATATTTGCAAGGTTAAGGTGGGGTGCTTCTGTTGGCCGGCGCACCCCGGGCCGCGGGAATCCGTTCTGTTGCCCGGTCGGTCCAACCGCGCTTTAGTCAATCTAATTCTGGGCCGTGAGGCCCGGTGAATTAGGCAGCCATTGCGAGTGCATCATTATCGTTAGCACTTATGAGTTTTAAGCCTTTAGCGGGTTACTCAGCCCGGACGAAAACAAAGTCTTTCAATACACGTCGATCCTAGTTCGTCCCCCTCAAATGTCTCGCAAACCCATTCAGATTGGCGGGATATATGGTGGAGACGCCGGGTACTGCCCCCGGGTCCGCTGCATCTATTGCACAGTGCAATTTATCGTCATATCCGGCAGAAACCGGCAATCCCTATATAGCAGGATTGCACACAAAAAAAAGTGGCGCAGGGAAAAAAATCCCCGCGCCACCTTTTTAGCGTAAATTCGGAATGGATTACTGAGCGAGAACGCCTTCTTCGGCGTCGGCTTTATCTTCCAGCGCGTCAGCTTTATTTTCCATTACGTCGGCTCTGTCATCCATCATTTCTTCACCAGCTTCGGTGGGCATGGCGTCAGCTTGCTCTTCCAAGGCATCAGCCTGTAGCTCTGCGTCTTCTGCAGCAGCTTCTGTTTCTGTTTCTGGACCTTGTGAATTACATGCTGCAAGAGCAAGCGCTGGCACGATCGCCGCGAGAATAAGTGTCTTTTTCATAGTAATAGCTTCCCTGTTCTAATGTGTCCGCAACCGGATGGGTAAATTTCCGGCCCAGATTCGTGGAGTTAACGAGATCGATCTTGTACACGAATTAACGGGAGATGAAACACAAAGTTACGATATTATTTTTTCAGTGCATCACGAATTTCGGTCAGCAGTTCTATCTCGGTGGGCCCCGATGGCGCGGACATTCTTTTTCCCGCTTTCGAATAATCCGGTTGGCCTGCCGCACCAACAAAAAAATCACGAATGCGAGAATGATAAAATTGAGGACAACGGTCACGAACTGGCCATAGCCCAGCAAGGCGCCCCCCGCATCTTTCAACTCGGCATAGTTGGTCATCGATCCCGAATATTCCGCAGGAACGGGCCCCATAACTATGAAATAGGTTGAAAAATCGACCCCGCCGAAAATCGCACCGACCAGAGGCATGATGATATCCTGGGTCAGCGAAGCGGTAATTGTCGCAAATGCTCCGCCAATGATGACGGCGACCGCAAGATCGATGACATTGCCCTTGGCGATAAATGTCTTGAATTCCGATAACATGGTATTTTCCTATTCAGTGGTGATCGAACATATTCCAGCATCCCCATTCCGCCATATTTTTGTCGAGCAAAAACGTGTCATGTTTGGCATTGAAACCAAACTGTATTATCTATACATAACGGCTGAAATTCTATTTACGGAGGAAAGACCATGCGCGCCCTGAAAATCCTGACTGTGTTTGCGACAGCACTGGCGTTGTCCGCCTGCGGTATCAACAGCGTGCCGGCGGCGGAAGAAAACGCAAAGGCCAAATGGGCCGATGTCGAAAGCCAGTACCAGCGCCGTGCCGATCTCATTCCCAATCTGGTCGAAACGGTGAAGGGTTTCGCCACACAGGAACAGGATACGCTGACCGCGGTGGTCGAGGCGCGCGCCAGGGCGACATCGGTGCAAGTGAGCGCGGACGATCTGAACGATCCAGCCAAAGTCGAAGCCTTTGCCAATGCGCAGGCGCAGCTTTCCTCCGGTCTTGGCCGTTTGCTCGCCAGTTTCGAAGCCTATCCTGAGCTGAAATCGAACCAGAATTTCTTGGCATTGCAAAGCCAACTCGAAGGCACGGAAAACCGCATCGCCGTGGCGCGGCGCGATTATAACGAGGCGGTGCGGCAGTATAACACGACCATCCGCACCTTCCCCGATACGATCGGCGCGAATATCATCCATGGCGCAGAGCCGATGGTGCCGTTTAAAGCCACGAGCGAAGGTGCCGATGAGGCACCCGAAGTCTCGTTCTGAGCGGATTGATGTCCATTCGCCATTTCATAGTCTTGCTGTTAACGTCCCTGCTGGCGGTGGCGACGGCTATGCCCTCGCATGCCCAGACTTTTCCGGAGCTGACCGGACGCGTGGTCGATCAGGCCGGTTTACTTTCGCCCGCACAGGAAATCTCGCTCACGCAGAAACTGCAAGCGCTGGAAACGCAATCGGGCCGGCAACTGGTGGTGGCCACGATCGCGTCGCTCGAAGATTATCCGATCGAGGATTACGGCTATCAGCTCGGCCGCAAGTGGCAGATCGGCCAGAAGGACAAGAACAACGGCGTCATCCTGATAGTCGCGCCGAATGACAAGCGCGTGCGCATCGAGGTTGGCTACGGCCTCGAGCCGACGCTGACCGACGCCATTTCCAGTGTCATCATTCAGGGCTCGATTCTGCCGCGGTTTCGCGCCGGGGATTTCGTCGGCGGCGTCCGGCGCGGCGCCGAGGACATCGCGCAGGTGCTGTCCGGCGATGCGCAGGAAATTCAGGAGCGTGCCGCGCAACGGCAGGCGGCGGCGCGGGGCCTGAGCATCGAAGAGATGCTGATCCTGGCCTTCTGGATATTCGTCGCGATCATCATCATCACCAATGTGATCGCCCGGATGCGCGGAGGCGGCGGCATCGGCCCCGGACAGGTGCGGCGCACCCGCGACTGGACCGACTACAATCCCGTGATCATCGGCGGTGGCCGTTCGTCGGGAAGCGGCTGGGGCGGCGGTTCGTC
>JBGTHQ010000016.1:0-5203 GCA_041746135.1 Sphingomonadaceae bacterium
ACGCCGCCACGATGCTGCCGCGCGGCCTGTCCTTATTGCCCAATATCTGTGCGCGTTGCCGTCGGCGCTCGCGGGTCAGCGGCATCGATTGGTCGAGATATCCGACCACAATGTCCGACGGGGCCACACCGTTATTGCCCAGAAACGTAGCGAGCGAGCGTTCGGCGTCTTCCAGACGGTGCATCCCCGCAGCAGCGGGCGGCGCGTTTGCCAGTCGATACAGCGTGTTGCCGCGTCCCCGACCGCCACCGCGGCCGCCGCGCCGACGCTCACGCATCAGCGGCCGGCCAGCCTCGAGCCGGTCGAGCGCATTGATCAAGCGGAATGCAGCACTGGCCGCGATCTGGTTTTCCGCTTGCTGCCGCTGCGCGCGGTATATCAGCGCACCGTTGATCAGCTGTGCCAGCAACAGTGCGAGCGCGAGCGACAGCAGCAGTTGGCCGGCCAGGCTTTTGGGCCAGAGCCGGTTCATGGCTTATCGGCTGCGGCGATCGCGCGCACCTTTGCGGCCAGCATATAGCCGCCGCCCCATACCGTTCGGATTAGCTGCGGGTCCTTACTGTCGGCCTCGATTTTTTTGCGCAACCGGCTGATCTGGTTGTCGATCGCGCGGTCGAACAGATTGGCCTCCCGGCCCTGCACCATGTCGAGCAACTGATCTCGACTGAGCACTTGTCCGGGATGCGTGGCAAATACGGTGAGCAATTTATATTCGGCGGACGACACCGGCACGACGACATTTTCGGGATCGGTCAGCTGGTGCTTGACGGTGTCGAGCACCCAGCCGCCAAACTCATATCCGGCCCTGTTCCCGTTCGTATCGCCGCGACCCGATTTGCCGATCCGCCGCAACACGGTCTTGATCCGCGCCACCAGTTCGCGCGGGTCGAACGGCTTGACGATATAATCGTCCGCGCCGATTTCCAGCCCGATGATCCGGTCAGTGGATTCGCCCTTGGCCGTCAGCATGATGACCGGCATGTCGGTCTGTTCGGAAATATAACGGCACAGGCTGAGCCCGTCCTCGCCCGGCATCATGATGTCGAGCAGCGCCAGATCATATTTGGCGATGCGCATCAGGCTGCGCGCCTTGGCGGCATTGTCGGCCTCGCTGACGCGCATACCCTGCCGCTCCAGATATTCGGCCAGAGGTTCGCGGATGGACGGCTCGTCATCGATCAGCAGGATGTGGGTCGGATCGTTCATTAGGACAGCATTCTGGCACACCGCACGCGGCTGTGTCATGAAAATAGCGAAATGCCGGTCCGCACGTCGAGCGCGCGCACCGGCAGGTTCGTTTCTGACAGGGGCAGAGGGCCTATTGCGCGCGGGTGCCGCCACGGCGGCCTTCGCCACGTGTTTCTCGCGCGGCCTTGCGTTCTACGGCGTTCACTTGCCCGTCATTATTAGCATCCATTCGGTCGAAGCGCTGCATGGCGGCGGCGGTAAATTCGGCCTGGCTGATGCTGCCATTATTGTCGGTGTCGGCGCGCTGCATTCCGGCCATGCCGCCGCGCCCGCCATGCTTACCCTTCATGCCGCGATGTCCGCGCTTGCCGGCCTTGTCGCCACGCTGGGTCATCTCATCGGCGGACAGGCCGCCGCTTTTGTCAGTATCCATTCTGGCGAACCGCTGGGCGATGCGCTCGGCCTGTCCTGCCTGCATTTCGGTCAGCGAAACCTGGCCGTTGCCATTGGCATCGACCTTGGTGAAGCGATGGGCCTTGCGGGCTTCGCGGTCGCTGGCGTCGAGTTTGCCATCGCGGTTCACGTCCATACGCGCGAAACGCTGCGCCAGCGATGCCGACATTTCCGCTTTGGTCAGCACGCCGTCGCCATTTGCATCGGCCTTGGTGCGATCGCCGGGTGCCGCGATAGCGGCGCTGGCGGTCAGCGCGATAGCGGCGATGGATGTCATGGTGATTTTCTTCATATCTCATTTCCTTATAGAGGTGGGAGCCGCCCGGTATGCGCGAGGGAGAGGGAAGAGCGACTCCTTAAAACCCTTATAGCTAACGGATGTCGCAGGAATTTGCCCGATATTGGCTAAATTGTCGCAAATTGTATCGGTAGTGTCCGAGCGTTCATATGCGCGAAAGGGCGAAGACCGGACGGCAGGGCTGTTATGCGCGATAAAAGCTGGAGCGGGTAAGGGGAATCGAACCCCTCTAGCTAGCTTGGAAGGCTAGAGCATTACCACTATGCTATACCCGCTCGAGGATCGCGTGAGTCCTATTTTTGCGGCGATTTGTCAAGCGGGATTTGCCGGGTGGCTGTATGTAGGGCGCGCGGTGCATTGCATGGGCCAAAACCGGCATTGTGCCGCTATTCGCTGGCGAACGCCATCAGGCTCTCGGTCGCAACCCCGGTAGCTTCCAATCGCGCGGCACCGCCCAGTGCGGGCAGGTCGATCACGAACAGCGCGCGGACGACGTGCGCGCCGGCACTGCGCAGCAGTTCGGCGGTGGCCAGCGCGGTGCCGCCGGTGGCGATCAGGTCGTCGACGATGAGGATGCGGTCACCCGTGCGAATATCCCCGGCAGAGATTTCCAGTCGGTCGGTGCCGTATTCGAGCTGGTAATCGATGCCGTGCGTGGCGATCGGCAACTTGCCGGGTTTGCGCACCGGCAGGAAACCGATGCCAAGATGTGCGGCGACTGCGGCCCCGAATATAAAGCCGCGCGCTTCCATACCGGCGATATAGCGGGGTTGGTCGCCGCCGATACGCTCGGCCAGATGGGCAATGGTCGATGCCAATCCCGCGCCGTCCCCGATCAGCGGGGTGATGTCGCGGAACAGGATGCCGGGCGACGGGAAATCCGGAACCGTGCGGACCAGATTTTCAAGAGCGGGGAGCGGAAGCTTACCCGGCATTCCGGCTTGGTTTTCGCATATTCTTGCCAGTTGCGGGCCCTATCAATGCTTCTTGTCGGCCCATACATTCCGATAGGCGAAATAGGCCAGCACCGTGAAGATCAGCAGGAACAGGACAACATACATGCCGGTCTGCTTGCGTTTGACCAGCTTGGGCTCGGCCGTCCATGTCAGGAACGCGGCGACATCTTTCGACATCTGCTGAACCGAAGCCTTGGTGCCGTCATCATAGCTGACTTGACCGGTGGTCGTCAGCGGCGGTGCCATGGCAAGATTGAGGTTGGCGAAATACGGATTGTAATGCGTCGTCGGGCTCGGCATCGAATCCGGAAATTCCTCGGCCAGCGCCTTGGGCGGGTTCTGATATCCGGTGAGAAGCGAATAGACATAGGCGGATCCGTCATGGCGCGCCTTGGTCATCAGCGAAAGATCGGGTGGGATGGCGTTATTGTTGGCCGCGCGGGCCGCGACGTCATTGGGGTAAGCAAGCGGGAAGCGATCAGCGGGCAGGCCTTCACGTGTGGCGGCCTCGCCAGTATCGGGATCGACCGAAGGCACCTGAAAGCTGGCGGCAATCGCCTTGACCTGGCCTTCACTGAAGCCGATCGACTGCAAATCGCGGAAAGCGACCTGACGCAGCGAATGGCAGGCGGAACACACTTCCTTGTACACGCCATAGCCGCGCTGCAGTTGCTGTTTGTCCCACGTGCCGAAAACCCCGTCGCTGGCAAGGTGGAGTTCCTTGGGCTTTTTGTGGAACACATGCTCGGCCGTTTCCGCTGACGGATCGGTGATGTAGTTATAAGCACCGTAACCAAAGGAATAAACCAGAAAGGCCGTGAAAAACAGGCCGATTAGCATACCGAAAAATCTGATCATTATATTAACGCTTTCCTATGTTTTCGGCTGTCTTATTCGGCGGGCTGCACGGCCGGGCCGGTATGGCGGTCGGGCGTGCCGTCAATGCCGATCGGCGCACCGCTTTCGGTCTCGCCCTTCAGCACCGCTTCAGTAATAGAAGCCGGCAACGGATCGGGCCGCTCGATCGACGAGATGATCGGCAGGATGATCAGGAAATGCGCGAAATAATAAGCCGAAGCCAGCTGGCTGATCATGACATAGGGCTCGTTCGCCGGTGCCCCGCCGCAATATCCCAGGATCAGGACGACGACGACAAAAACCCAGAAGAACGGACGGAACAGCGGGCGGTATTTGCCCGAACGCACGGGCGACTTGTCGAGCCATGGCAGGAAGAACAGCAACAGGATCGAGGCGAACATCGCCAGCACGCCCAGCAGCTTGGCCGGAATGAAGAAAAAGTCGAAGGTAAAGGCACGCAGGATCGCATAGAACGGCCAGAAATACCATTCAGGCACAATATGCGCCGGGGTCGATAGCGGGTTGGCGGGAATATAATTGTCCGCATGGCCCAGATAATTGGGCAAAAAGAACATGACGATCGCAAACAGTACCAGATAGACGCCCAGCCCGAACCCGTCCTTGGCGGTATAATAAGGGTGGAACGGCACAGTATCAGACTCGGTTTTGATCTCGACACCGGTCGGGTTGGACGATCCGGGAATATGCAGCGCCCAGATATGCAGAATGACGACTCCCGCGATCACGAACGGCAACAGATAGTGGAGCGAGAAAAAGCGGTTGAGCGCGGCATTGTCGGGCGCAAATCCGCCCAGCAGCCATTCCTGCAATGTCGGTCCGATCAACGGGATCGCCGAGAAAAGCCCGGTAATCACTTTCGCGCCCCAGAAGCTCATCTGGCCCCATGGCAGTACATAGCCCATAAATGCGGTCGCCATGGCGAGCAGATAGATCGTCATGCCGAGCAGCCAGATCATCTCGCGCGGTGCTTTGTACGAGCTGAAGTACAGCCCGCGGAAAATATGGATGTAAATGACGATGAAGAAAAAGCTGGCACCGTTGGCGTGCATGTAGCGCATCATCCAGCCATAATTGACGTCGCGCATGATATGTTCGGTCGAATCGAACGCGACCAGCGCGTTCGGTGCGTAATGCATGGCGAGCACGATGCCCGAAATGATCTGCACCATCAGCGCGAAGCCGGCGAGCACGCCGAAATTCCAGAAATAGTTGAGGTTGCGCGGGACGGGATAACCCGCGCCGACCGCGTTGTAGACGAGGCGCGGCAACGGCAGGCGCTGGTCGATCCACTGCATCGCCGGATTGGTGGGATTATATTGTTTCGCCCAGGGAAAACTCATATTCTTCTACCTCAACCGACTTTGACAACTGTATCGGAAATAAATTCCAGTTCGGGCACTTCCAGGTTCGTGGGTGCCGGCCCCTTGCG
>JBGTHQ010000017.1:0-128317 GCA_041746135.1 Sphingomonadaceae bacterium
CGCGCTGGTCGATGCGGCCAGCCTGGACGCCGACTGGACGATGGCGGCGATCGTCGGCTGCGCGGGGCTGGCGCCCGTGATGCGTTCGCTCGAACAGGGCAGGACCGTGGCGCTCGCCAACAAGGAATCTTTGGTGTCGGCGGGGGCGTTGATGATGGCGGCGGCGCGCAAGAGCGGCGCGACTTTGCTGCCGGTCGATTCCGAACATAATGCGATATTCCAGTGTCTTCAGGGCGGAAAGCTGGACGAGGTGCGAAGAATTACGCTGACCGCCAGCGGCGGCCCTTTTCTGGGCAAGTCGCTGGACGAAATGCGTGCGATGACGCCTGCACAGGCGGTCGCGCACCCGAACTGGGACATGGGCGCAAAAATTTCGGTCGACAGCGCAACGTTGATGAACAAGGGGCTTGAGCTGATCGAGGCCTATCACCTGTTTCCCGTGGGGCTCGACGCGATCGAAATCCTGGTGCACCCGCAGTCGGTAATTCATTCTATGGTCGAATATCGCGACCGTTCGACGCTGGCGCAGCTGGGATCGCCCGATATGAAAATTCCGATTGCCAGCGCGCTGGCATGGCCGGCGCGGATGGAAACCGACTGCGCTCCGCTCGACCTCGCAGCGATTGGCAGCCTCAGCTTCGAACCGCTTGACAACGCACGCTTTCCCGCGCCCGGCCTGTGCCGTGCGGCGATCGGCGAGGGCGGGGCGCGTCCTGCCGTCCTGAACGCCGCGAATGAAGTGGCGGTGGCGGGGTTTCTGGACGAACGCTGCGGTTTCCTGGACATCGCGGCAATTGTGTCGGAGACGCTCGAGCTTTATGGTCCCCCGGCGCCAGCATCCATTCAGGATATAGCGGCTATCGACACCGAGGCGCGCACTGTGGCGCACAACGTCCTGCATGGCTATGCCCAGAGTTTTCGCGGCGGCCTGAAGGTTAGAAATGGAATGTGAGATTTGACCGAAAATCCGGGATTTTTGATTACGATACTGGCCTTTGTGCTGGTGCTCGGCCCGCTCGTGTTCGTGCATGAAATGGGCCATTACCTGGTTGGCCGCTGGTTCGGCGTTAAAGCCGACACGTTCTCGATCGGGTTCGGCAAGGAAATTGCCGGCTGGACCGACAAACGCGGCACCCGCTGGAAAGTGGGCGCGCTGCCGCTTGGCGGCTATGTCCAGTTTGCCGGCGACATGGACCCGTCCTCGTCGCAATCGCAGGCATGGCTGGAACTTCCTGCCGAGGAACGCAACCGGACGTTCCAGTCTAAGGCGTTATATCAGCGCGCGCTGATTGTGTTCGCCGGGCCCGCGATCAACTTTATCTTCGCGATCCTGATCCTGGGCGGATTTGCCGCGATCAACGGCGAGGTGGTCCAGCCCCCGGTCGCGCAGGCGATCCAGCCCGGGTCCGCCGCAGCCAAGGCGGGATTGCAAGGAGGGGATATCATCCGCAGCGTGGACGGCGAGAGCATTGGCGATTTCAACGACCTGCGCCAGCGCGTCGTGCTGCGTCCCGACGAGACCATAACCGTTACCTACGCACGCGGCGGAGAGGTGCGGGCCACCAAAGTGCGCATCGGCACGCGCATCGAACGCGACCGGTTCGGCAACGAATTCCGGCTCGGCCAGCTGGGGATCGCGCCGGGCGGGTTTACCACGCGGCCGGTGCCGCTGTACGAAGCGCCGCTTGCGGGCGTGCGCGAGACCGGAAATATCCTGCGCTTCATGGGCGATTCCATCAGCCAGATCGTGACCGGTCGGCGCTCGGTCAAGGAGCTGGGGGGGCCGCTCACCATCGCGCGTGTGTCGGGCGAACAGTTCGTGGCGGGGCCGCAGCAGTTCATATTTTTCATCGCGTTGATTTCAATTAACTTGGGGTTCATCAACCTCCTGCCAGTTCCGATGCTCGATGGAGGACATTTGATGTTTTACGCAGCCGAGGCGGTACGCCGCAAGCCGGCCAGCCCGCGGGTGATGGAATGGGCCTTCCGCGGCGGGCTCGCGGTGGTGCTGGCGCTGATGCTGCTGGTGACGGCCAACGATCTCGTATCGTTCGGGCTTTTCCGCTGACGCGCATATCCACCGTAAAAGGGTTCGTTTCGCAGATGATGGCTTGATTGACTGACGGGGATGTTGCAGGGGGTGCCGTATATATGTGCAGCCTATGGGGCGGCCGGTTTTTACCGGCGCATGAGAAACCGAATTGTACAAGGTGACTATTTGTGAAATCTGTAAATACCGGCTTTAATTCGATGCGCGCACTCAGTTTTCTGCTGGGTTCGACCTTCCTGACAGCCCTGCCGTCCCATGCATATGCGCAAAACGCCGCGCAGGTTCCGCCCGCCCAGTCGCCCTCGGCGATGGTGCCGCAGGGCGACACGGTGCGCTCGATTACGGTCACTGGGTCGCAGCGGCTGGAGGCGGATACGGTCCGTTCGTACATCAAGCTGCGCATCGGCGATATCTATACCCAGCAGGCAGGCGACCAGGCGCTGAAGGATTTATACGAAACCGAACTTTTTTCGCGCGTCAGCGTGACCAATAATGGCGGGGCCGTGGTCATCGACGTGACCGAAAACCCGGTCGTCAACCGCATCATTCTGGAAGGCAATAAACGGATCAAGGACGACAAGATCGTGCCAGAAATCCGGCTGGCCCCGCGCCAGATTTTCACCCCCACCAAAGTGCGCGCCGATGTCGCGCGGATCATCGAGCTGTACAAACGGCAGGGCCGTTTCGCCGCCTCGGTCGAGCCGAAAATGGTCGAGCTTCCGCAAAACCGCGTCGATATCGTGTTCGAAGTTACCGAAGGACCGAAATCCAAGGTGCGCCAGATCAACATCATCGGCAACGAAGTGTTTTCAGATGGCGAATTGCGCGGCGAAATGGCGACCAAGCAGTCGCGCTTCTACCGCTTTTTCAGCTCGGGTGATTCTTACGATCCCGACAAGCTGGCATTCGACCAGCAAAAATTGCGGCAATTCTATCTCGTCGAAGGCTATGCCGATTTTCGCGTCGTATCGGCAGTGGCCGAGCTGACTCCCGACAAGCGCGATTTCATCATCACCAATGTGGTCGAGGAAGGCGAGCGCTATAAATTCGGCGAGGTCACCGTGGACAGCGAAATCCGCGATTTCGATTCGGACGCACTGGCCGCGCGCCTGCCGATGAAGACCGGCGATTTCTATAACGCCAAATTGGTCGAGGATACGGTCGAGCAACTGAGCGAAACCGCCGGACTGTTCGGATACGCTTTTGCCGAGGTGCAGCCGCGGTTCGACCGCGACAAAGAAACGCTGACCATGAGTATCAATTTCCAGATCGCGGAGGCGCCGCGCGTCTATGTCGAGCGGATCGATATTAACGGCAACACGCTGACACAGGACAAGGTGATCCGCCGCGAGTTCCGCCTCAACGAAGGCGATGCGTTCAACAGCTTCCTGGTCCGCCGTTCGCAGAACCGGATCAATTCGCTCGGCTATTTCCAGGAAAATTTCGAGATCGAACAAAAACCGGGCAGCTCACCCGACCGGATTGTGCTCGAAGCCAATATCGAGGAAAAGCCGACCGGCCAGCTTGAACTGTCCGCCGGTTTCTCGAGCATCGAGAATTTCATTTTGCAAACCTCGATCCGCCAGAATAACTTTCGCGGCAAGGGTCAGACGATCGGCGCCAGCGCCAATTATTCGCGCTTTTCGCAGAGCGTGCAACTGAGCTTTACTGAGCCCTATCTGTTCGATCGCAATGTCTCGATCGGCGGCGACATTTTCCGCCGCGATCTTAACAGTTTCCAGTTCGTCGGCAATAACCGCCAGACGACATTCGAACAGCTGACCACCGGCCTGTCGGTACGCGTGGGTGTGCCGCTGACCGAATATCTGTCGGTGCTGGGACGCTACAGCCTCAACTATGACGATGTGTCGCTCGATCAAAACCGCTTTTTCGCCGATTTCGACGGCGATGGCGTCAGTACGTGCGAACCCTTGCTGGCCGGCCGGTTCCTGTGCGATGCGATCGGCAAGCGTACCACCTCGCTGATCGGCTATTCGCTGATTTTCGACAACCGCAACAATCGCCTGCGTCCCACCCGAGGGCAGACCGCGACATTGTCGCAGGATTTTGCCGGTCTGGGCGGATCGGTCAAATATCTGCGCACGCGCGTCAATGGTGCCAAATACTGGGATCTCTACAAAGGCTTCATCCTGTCGCTCAGCCTAGAAGGCGGCCATATTTTCTCGCTCGAAAACCGCGGCATGGCGGGCGAAGGTATTGACGACATTCGCCTGACCGACCGGTTTTTCCTGGGTGAACCGCAAATTCGTGGTTTCGACATTCGCGGTGTCGGTCCGCGCGTTATTCGCAGCCCCATTATCGCCGATACTGACGGAAACCCCGTGACGATTACTGACCGGAACAGTGTAACCGACGATGCCATTGGTGGTCGCAGCTATTATCTTGGCCGTGCCGAAATAGAAATTCCGCTCGGCAGCGGCGTGCGCGAGCTGGGACTGCGGCCCTCGATCTTCGTGGATGTGGGTTCGGTCTTCAACATCACACGCCCGATCCTGCAGAACAGCCCGTTCCCGGACGGGATCGACATTCCTTTCCGCGACAGCAACGGCAATATCCTCTATGCTTTGACCGATGCCAGCGGCATGGACGTCCTGGACGCCAACGGGGCGATCACCACCACCACTAACATGGCGTCGAACGGCACCGACAACCGCTTGCTGGTGTCGCAGAATATCCCGGCATTTACCGAACAGTTTTTCGGTGACACGCCCAAGCCGCGCCTGTCGGTCGGCTTCGGGGTCAACTGGAATTCTCCCTTCGGTCCGTTCCGGATCGACATCGCCAAGGCTATCCTGAAGGAACCGGGCGACGATACCAAACTTTTCACCTTTAACGTAGGAACCCAATTCTAATGAACATATTCCGCACACTCGCCCTCGCGACCTCGATCGCTTCCGTCACTCTCGTCGCGGCCCCCGCCATGGCGCAGGTCAGCGGCAGCATCGCCACCGCCGATCCAGTACGCGCCATCGCCGCGTCCTCCGCCCGCCAGACCGCATATCAACAGATCTCGCAGACTTATGCCGCGCAGCTGCAATCGATTACCGCGCAGCGTCAGCAGGCGACGACCTTGCGCCAGCAGCTCGATACCAATGGCGACGGGCAGGTTTCCGATCAGGAAGGCGCCGCCGCACAGGCCGCCAGCAATCCGGTAATCGGCCAGTTGCAGACATTGCAGACCCAGATCAACACGGCCGAACAGCCGATCGTGCTGGCGCAGCTCTATGCGCTCGAACAGATCACGCAGCAATATGATGCCGCACAAAGGCAAGTCGTCACATCGCGCAAAATCGGCGTCATCCTCACCCCCGAAGCGTTTGTCTATGCACCCGATGCCGCCAATGTTACCGGCATGATCAGCGACCAGCTGAACAAACAAGTGCCGAGCGTGACGACCGCGGTACCCGCCGGCTGGCAGCCAAGCCGCCAGACGGTCGCGTTGCATCAGCAGATCCAGGAAATTCTGGTCTACGCCGCGCTGGCCCAGCAACAGCAGCAGCAACAGCAGCAGCCGGCGCAGCAACCTTCGGGACGCTAACGCCTAATTACCGGGAACTATTCGAATGTCCGATAACGCTCCGTCCGATCAGCCTTATGACGTAAAACGGGTGATGGCGGCCTTGCCGCACCGTTACCCTTTGCTGCTGGTCGACCGGGTGGAGCGCCTGACCAAGAATGAATCGATTCATGCGGTCAAGGCGGTGTCGATGAACGAGCAATTTTTCCAGGGCCATTTCCCCGGACGTCCGATTATGCCGGGCGTGCTGATTGTCGAAGCGCTTGCGCAGGCAGCGGGCGTGCTCGCGGTCGAATCGCTGGATCTGGCGGGTTCGGGCAAGCTGGTTTATTTCATGGCGATCGAGAATGCCAAGTTCCGCGCGCCGGTCGAACCCGGCATATTGCTTGACCTGCACGTCCGGTTCGAACAGAAACGCAGCCGCGTCTGCAAATTCAGCGGCGAGGCGAAAATCGGCGACAAAACCGCGTGCGAAGTCAGCTTCACCGCGATGATCGCAGACGCGCCGCCATAGTCTCTATTCGCTTGCAATTGCCGCCCCCTGCCGGTATTCGCGCGCTTTATAGATTCCCTGGCTGGTCGGAAACCAGCCGCACCGGAGAAAACAGATGAAAACCGATACGCATCCCGAATATCATATGATCACCGTCAAGATGACGAATGGCGACGAATTCCAGACCCGCTCGACCTGGGGCAAGGAAGGCGATACGCTGTCGCTCGACATCGATCCCACCTCGCATCCGGCATGGACCGGCGGCAACCAGCGCCTGCTCGATCAGGGCGGTCAGGTGGCGCGCTTCAACAAGCGTTTCGGCGGCCTGTCGCTGACGAAAAAAGACGGCGACGCCAAAACCGGCGAATGACTTTCGCGCCGCGCGCACACCGCGCGTCCTAATCCAATTGCAGATCGCGTAAATATTCCCGCCAGAAGTCCAGCTTCTGGCGGTATATTTTTTGCGCGTCCGAAACCGATACGTGCACGAACTGCACCGACGCGCCGGGGCGAATCTGCCCGATCAGGTGGCGGTCAGCGCGGATGACCTGCGCGATGCGCGGATAGCCGCCGCTGGTCTGGCCGTCGACACCCAGCAGGAACGGCTGGCCGCCGGGCGGGCACTGGATCGTTCCGGGAAACACGGCGCTGCTGGCAAGATTGCCCTGCGTGCGGCATGAGAGTGGGCCACCGTCGAGCGCAATGCCCATGCGGTTCATGCGCGGCGACGCCCGCCAGGACGTGATCGATAGCGCATCGGGCCGCTCCAGCCAGCCGCTTTCCGGCCCATCGGTCGTGCGCAGCAGAAACGCGTTCTCATAGCGCGGGATGCGATTTGCCGGCGTCTTTTGCGCCGCATTGACAGCAGCAATGGCGCGGGTTTCGATACCATCGCCTGCGCACAGGGCGCGGCCGCCCAAACCCCCGAAATGCCCGCTGAAACAGGTCGATCCGGCCCCGAATGCAGATGGAATATCAATCGCGTGCGATAGTGCGAGATAGGAGCGCGCGCCTGTGGCGGGCATGGGCAGTTCGATCTCGTCCCCGGCCCTGACGGCATGGCACGTGTGCGCGGGGCAGGCGCGGGCACTGATATGCACGGTCGTGGCGGCACCGGCAACGGCAATATCCATATCCGCATCGGCGCGGAACCGCGCGGCGGACAGGGTGACTTCGACTGCGAGCGCTTCGCCCGGCCTGCCCACCAGATGGTTGGCCAGCGCCAGGCTGAGCGGATCGGCGGCGCCCGATGCGGGGATCGCCTGGTGTCGCAATCCGCGATAGGGCGCGCCTTGCACGCTGGTCTGGAGGCCCGCTATCATCACCGTCAGGCTCATGGCGCCGTGAGCCGGTCGAACTCGTCGCGCGAAACCAGCGCGAAACGCACTTGCTGTCCCGCCGACAGCAATGCCGGCGGGTCGCGCGCCGGATCGAACAGCCGGGCCGCGACACGGCCGATCAGCGGCCAGCCGCCCGGCCCCTCGACCGGATAGAGCCCGCATTGCTTGCCCAGTACGCCGACCGATCCGCTCGGTACAATCTCGCGGGGGGTTTCGAGGCGCGGGATGTCGCCCATATCGCGCGCGCTGGTCAGATAAGCGAAACCCGGCAAGAAGCCGAGCATGGCGACATGATAGGTCCGGGCCCGATGCCAGTCGGGCAACGCATCGACCGGGATGCCAAGATGGTCCGCCACCAGCTGCCGGTCGGGTGCGAAGGCGGCGGCATAACAGACGGGCAGGGTGATCGGCGCGGCCTCGTTTGCGGCGATATCGTGCGGGCTGTGCGCCAAGACGGCGGCTTTTGCGAGCGCCTGCGCTTCGGTCATGTCCAGCGGATCGTATTTGAGCGCAAGGCTGTCGATACCCGGCACGATTTCCTGCCAATCAGACTGTCGGGACGCCGCCGCCGACCAAGCGAGGATGTGCGCCCGCGCCAGACCGTTCAGCAATATCCAGTCATCCCCGGCGACCAGCGGTATCATCGGATCGCGGCGATCGTCACGCCCGCATCCTGCAGCGCCGCGCGGACGGCTTTCGCGGTGTCCAGCGCGCCTTCGCTGTCCGAATGGATGCACAGGCTCTGCGCGGAAATAGCCACGTGCTCGCCCGTACCGGCCCGAACAATTCCTTCTACCGCAAACATTACGGCCTGCGCCACACGGTCGGCATCGTCATCCAGCACAGCCCCCGGCTGGCCGCGCGGGGTCAGGCGTTTTTGCGGCGTGTACTGCCGGTCGATAAACGCCTCGGCGATATAGACGGCACCGGCTTTGGAGGCAGCCCGCTGCATCGCGCCGCCGGCAAGTCCCACCAGCGCAAGATCGGGAAAGCGGTCGTGCAGGCATCCGCATACGGCATCCGCAAGCGCCGCATCGTCCGCAAGATCATTATATAGGGCGCCGTGCGGCTTGATATGCGTGAGCGTTATACCGATACGCGCGGCGATGTCCTGCAGGGCCTCCACTTGCGCGATCAGGGCGCTGCACAGCTTATCGGCTTCGATCGCTATAGTACGCCGCCCGAAATTGGCGCGATCGGGATAGGACGGATGCGCCCCGGCAGCAATTCCGGCGGCTTGGGCGGCGCACAGCATCGTCTCCATCAGCCGCGGCGTGCCGGCATGGCCGCCGCAGGCGATGTTGCAACTGCTGATATGCCGCATCAGCGCGGTGTCGCGCGCGATCGATTGCGCGTCGTCATATTCGCCCAGATCGGCGTTCAGGTCGATCCGCGTGCCCATCACCAATAGCCGATGGCTTTGGCGATCATGCGGAACCCGAGCAGCAGCGAGACGGCAATCACGATCAGGCAGGCGATGTTGAGACCGCTGCCGCTGGTGCGGCCGTTCAGCAGTGTGCGGTTATTGGCTAGCCGGTAGAGCAAAATAGCGACCAGCGGCAGCAAGAGCCCGTTGGCCGCCTGTGCCACCACGATGATGGTGACGAGTTTCAGCCCCAGCATGGCGGTGGCCGCGCCGATCCCCACAATGATGATCGCGGTCCCGCGAAAGATGCGCGGATCGTCCCGCAGCTCGGGCCGGAATTGCGCGGCGATTTCGCGCACCACGAAACCGGTCGCCATCGGCGCGGTGATGGCCGAAGTGATACCGGCGGCAAAAAGACCCGACCCCACCAAGATACGCGCCCACGGTCCCAGGGTGGATTCGAGCGGCAGCGCCATATCGGCTCCGGTTTTGATGACAATACCTTCGCGGAACAGCGCCGCCGCCGCGGTCGCCACGATCGCCAGCGATATAAGGCCGCCCAGCGAGATGGCGGTGACCGTGTCGCGTTTCATGGCGGGCAGGTCGTCGGCCGTGTGCCAGCGGTCCTTGGCCATGGCGGCGTGCAGGAACAGGTTATAGGGCACGATGGTGGTGCCGATCAGCGCGATTGCGGTCAGCTCCGCGCCGCCGGGGACTGACGGGACGAAGCCTTTTGCCAGCGCCGACCAGTCGGGCTGCATCGCAAAAAAGCTGGTGAGAAAACCCACGCTCATCAGCAACACGAGGCCGATCAGCAGTTTTTCGAGCAGCTTGATGCCGCCAAATGCGATGAGCGCGACGATCAGCGCTGTCAGACTGGCGATCGCGGCGTTTTTATAGGCGCTGACGGCGGGAAAAATTGTCTCCAGACCCAGATAGCCGCCGCCGATATTGCCCGCCTCGTAAGCTGCATTGCCGAGCGCGAGCGCGAGCAGGACGAGCACCGCCATGCCGATGCGCGCCGCGCCGGCGGGCAATACGATCAGGATCGCCTCGGCCAGACCCATTTGCGTGAGGATGGCGATGCGCGCGGCCATATATTGCAGAACGATCGTGGCAGCGACCGCAAACAGCAGCGCCCATAACAGCGCATAGCCATAATCTGCTCCCGCCAGCGTCGCGGTGGTGACCGTACCGGGACCGATAAAGGCCGCAGCGACGACAAGGCCGGGGCCGGATTTCCTGAAACGCGACATAGCCGCGAGACTGGCGCTTTGTGCGGGCGGTGGCAAGAAAGACTTTTTCGATGGCGCGGCCAGGCGCTACGCGCCAGTCTCCGATGCGGTGGCGCAATAAGCGCCGACGGCTGGTCGTGCTTGCGGTGTTGCTAGGCGCGCACCGAGCAGCGCCACTACGCTATCAGCCGTCATGCTGAACTCGATTCAGCATCCAGAGCTGTACACGCTGTGCCCTATTGCTCTGGATTCCGGATCAAGTCCGGAATGACGTAGTTGAGAAGATAGCGCTTAGGCGAAATCCCGAACGGCCATCTTGCTGTTCCCAAGCGCGGCTGTGCGCTGCGGTTCTTGCCACGCCCCATTGAAGGCTTTTCGCGTCAGCGAAAAAACAGCCATGAAATCAAAAACAACACCTAGCCGCGAGATCAAACAGACTCCTTCTTACCCCCATGGTTTTTCGCGAAACCATTTGGTGATGATATATTTCACGCCCTTGCGCACTTTCATGCCGTGATGGATGGTGGCGGGGTTGATGCTGCCGTCGGCGCGGCGGTTGTTCCAGAACAGCATCTTGCCTGCTTCGGGCTGAAAATTTTTCTTGATCGCCTTGAACCGCGTCGCGCCGCCGGCTTCGGTTTCGTTGAGGTAGATCATGAAGGTCCAGCTGCGCTGTCCGGCGACGCTGCAATATGTGTGATAGTCGGCACCGTCCAGTTCGAAATAATCGGTATGCGCCTTGAATTCCTGGCCCACAGCATAGCGCTGGCCCTGCAGCGTTTCGCCAAATTGCGCGTCGATGCCGGAAAAGGCACAGATTTTCGCGTCCAGATCGGCCACGAACGGATCGGTCATGTCGAGATCGCAGGTCTCGCTGGTACGGAAATATTCGTCGCCATTCGGATCGGCAATCGTGGAGGGGCGGCGGTCGGCATCGATGCCGCGGATAAATTCGGTGCAGGCGTCCGCATCCAGAAAATGGCGTAGCGAAAACACATGCAATTTGGGCGTCGGCACGCGCTGGACACCGGGCACCTGCATCATGCGGTCGATATCGGCTTCGTTGATGGCGGTCATGCGGGGCTCGTGGACTCAGGGAAATGGACACCCCACCATCCGTAAAATGGCGGGCAAATGCAAGCCGCATCATGCTTGACCGCCCTGGGCGAGCGGCACATAAGATGCGCCATGGACAGTCCCGGAAAACGTGCGCACACCCCGCTCAAGCGCGAACGCGGCTTTACGCTGGTCGAACTGATGATCGTAGTGTTCATCATCGGGCTGGTCGCCGGGATCGCGATGATATCGATTCCCGATTCGCGCCGCGGCCTGGTCGACGAGGCGGAGCGGTTTGCGGGCAAGGTGATCGCGGCGCGCGACAATGCCGTGCTGCAGTCGCGGCCAATGGCGCTGGCGCTCGACGCATCGGGCTACCGGTTCGAACAGCGGCAGGCGGGGGCCTGGCAGCCACACGGGCAGGGTCCGTTCGCCTTTACCCCGTGGCGCGCGGGCACGGTGGCGGCGCAAACCGGCGGCGAGGACAAGCGGCTGATATTCGACCCGGTCGGGCTGGCCAGTTCGGACATGCAGATCGTGTTGCAGCAGGACGGCAATGACGTGCGGGTGGAAATCGCCCGCAATGGCGAGGTGCGGGTCGGTGATTAGGCGCAGCGGCAGCGATAGCAACGAGCGGCAGGCTGAGAGGCAGGAAGGCTTCACTCTGCTCGAAGTGCTGATCGCGCTGGCGATATTCAGCCTGGCCGCGCTGACGCTGATGCGCATGACCAGCGCCAGCATTTCCCAGACCGCCGATCTCGACCAGCGTTTCGAACGCCAGATCGTGGCCCAGAATATGGCGGCGGAAATCCTGACCGATCCGCAGGCCCCGGCGCTGGGCGAAACGCGCGGCACGACCCAGAATTTCGGACGCAGCTTTGCATGGGTGCGGCGGACCGAGCTGATCGGCGACAATGACAGTTTGATGCGGATCGACATCGCGGTTTCGGAAGGCGGCGGTTCGGCTGTGACGCTGGATATCGTCCGCCCGGTGGCGCGGCCATGACGGCGCGCCGCGAATCGGGCTTTACGCTCGTTGAAATGATGGTCGCGCTGTTTGCGTTCGGCATTATCGCGTCGGGCGCGGTTCTGTTGCTGCGCTTTAGCGTCGATTCGGAAATCGCGTCGCGCGACCGGCTGGAAAAGATCGCCGACATGCGGCGTTTTACCGCCGTTCTCAATGCCGATCTGGCGCAGGCCGTCCCGCGCACTTCGCGCGACCGGCGCGGCTTTGTGCGTCCCGCTTTTGACACACGCGACGACGCGTCCTCGACGCTGATGCTGCGGCTGACGCGCAGCGGCTGGACCAATTTCGACAATGCCCCCCGATCATCGCTGCAGCGTGTCGAATATCATCTGGAAAACGGCGGCATCGAACGCCGCGGTTATGCCATGCTCGATGGCGGCGATGCCCAGGAGGGCAGCGTGCTGGTGACCGGCGTAACCGATGCATCATTGCGGTTTCGCGATGTACGCGGGGTGTGGTCGAGCGCATGGACGCCCGAATCGCCAGGCGAGTTACCGGTGGCAATGGAAATGCGGTTGCAGCGCAGCGAAAACGGTGCGGCGCAGGCGCCCGCCGTGCTGACCATGCTGGTCGGAGCCAATTACTGATGCGCCCTGCCGCATCCCTGCCGCCCAAAAAAGGCGAGCGCGGCGCGGCACTGTTGACGGTCTTGCTGCTGGTCGCGGTGATGGCGGTGATCGCGTCGCTGATGCTCGAACGGCTCTCGCTTGCGACCAGCCTTGCGGCCAACGGGCAATCGCTGGCGCAGGCGCGGCTCTATTCGGTGGCGGCGGAAAACCTGGCCATATCGCGCATCGTGCAGTTGGCTGGGGCCGATCCGGCGCGCACCACCAACGCCACCGGCTGGGTCGGGCGCGAATTCACCCTGCCGTTCGAAAACGGGCTGGCGCGCGGCCGCGTGACCGATGGCGGCAATTGTTTCAATCTCAACTCGGTGGTGATGGGCGAGAATGGCAATTACCGCCGCAACAATACCGGCGTGCAGCAATTCCGGTCGCTGATGGTCGCACTTGGCATTCGCGGCGGCGATGCGGACGGCGTGGCCGACAGCCTGAACGACTGGATCGACAGCGACCAGTCGCCGCAGCGCGCGGGGGCGGAGGACGGCTATTATGCCGGGCTCGACGTGCCGTACCTGACCGCCGGCAATCTGGTGGCGGACATCACCGAATTGCGCGCGATCAAGGGCGTGACACCGGATATTTACGCGGCCTTGCGGCCATGGATTTGTGCGTTGCCCGAAGCGGAACTGTCGCCGATCAACATCAACACGCTGACGCCCGACCAGTCGGTGCTGCTCGTCATGCTGGCGCCCGACGTGGTCGAGCCGCGCCGCGCGATCGATATATTGTCGGCGCGTCCGGCGGGCGGATTTGTCGGAACACTGGATTTCTGGCAACAGCTGGCACGTGATCCCGAAAGAATATCGCCCACCATCACGACGCAGACGCAGGTGAAGACGCGCTGGTTCCTGCTCGACATGACGATATCCATCGGCGACACCGAACTGATCGAACGTGCGCTGATCGACACGTCGGTGTCGCCCGCGCGATTGGCCCACCGGCAATGGGGCGAGGATTTGTGAGAGTGCCGCAGCCGGGGGGCACGGAGTCGTGCACGCCGCGACAGAACAATCCGGCCCGCCTTCAGGATATTACAAAATTGCCGCGAAAACAGGATTTTTTCTTTCTTGCGGCGCCATATTGTGCAAGATGATTGCCTTGGCCAATCGCCGCTTGCGCTTTGGTTGATGCGCTTATAAAGAGCCCGCTTGTGGGCGCGCATATATATGTGGCGGTCGTAGCTCAGTTGGTTAGAGCGCCGGTTTGTGGTACCGGAGGTCGGGGGTTCGAGACCCCTCGTCCGCCCCATTTATATGCGCGCGCCGCGGTTCGAACGAACCCGAAGGCCGGAGCATTTTAGCGTGACATCCATGTGGGATCTACCCGATTTCGACGACCATGAAGCCGTGCATTTCGTGCACGACCGCGCGTCCGGCCTGTCCGCGATCATTGCGCTGCATTCGACCAAGCTTGGCCCGGCCGCGGGGGGGACGCGCTTTTGGCACTATCCCGACCGCCAGACCGCGGTCACCGACGCGCTGCGCCTGTCGCGCGGCATGAGTTACAAGAACGCGATGGCCGGTCTGCCCATGGGCGGCGGCAAGGCGGTCGTACTGGCGGGTGCTGATTACAAGAAAACGCCCGAAATGCTGGCGGCCTTCGGCGATGCCATCGAAAGTCTGGGCGGCCGCTATGTGACCGCCGAGGATATCGGCATGAACGATGCGGATATGGTCGCGATTTCGAAGCGCACCAAATACGTATCTGGGCTTCCGGTCGAACAACAGGGGTCGGCCGGCGGCGATCCGGGACCGTTTACCGCGATGGGCATCTATCTGGGCGTCAAGGCGGCGGTGAAACACCAGCTGAAAACCGACAGCGTCAAGGATGTGCGCGTCGCGGTGCAGGGCGTGGGCAGTGTCGGCGGCGGGCTGGCGCGTCTGCTGGCCAAGGACGGCGCCCGGCTGACGCTGGCCGATGTGAACAGCGATCGCGCGGTGGCACTGGCTGAGGAACTGGGCGCGAAAGCGGTTCCGGCGGAACAGATTATGGGTATCGAAACCGACGTTTTCAGCCCCAATGCGCTGGGCGCGATCCTGGATGACGAGGGTATTGCCCGGCTTGACGCGAAAATTGTCGCCGGCGGCGCCAACAACCAGATGGCCCGCAGCGAGCACGGCGCGAGGCTGTACGAGCGCGGCATATTATACGCGCCCGATTATGTGATCAACGCGGGCGGCATCATCTCCGTCGCGTTGGAATATCTGGCCGAGCAAAAGGGGAGTTTCTGCGACGTCAACGAGGTGCGCAAGCGGCTCAAACAGATACCCGAGCGGTTGGACAGCATCTGGCAGAAAAGCGATGCCGAGAATATTTCCTCCGCTATTGTCGCCGACCGCATGGCGCAGGAACTGATCGGACGGGGATAACCTTAGCGTTTCTGCATATCCGCCCCGCTTTCCGTTTAAGCAGGGCGTACTGAGATAGGGTATAAATGCCCGCCAAAGACCTTGTCGTGCGGTGCACGCCATGGCAACAGGGCCATATCGCAATCGCGGCTCGCACACAGGGCTTAAAAACCCGCCAAAATGGTGTAAATTACAAATATGCATGGCTTTGCCAATCCCACGCGTTTCCTGTCCATTGCCCGTCCCCTGACGCCCGTATTGCTGTGGACCGGTGCCCTGCTGGTCGCGGTGTCGCTGTATCTGGGACTGTTCGCGACGCCCGCCGATCGCCTGATGGGCGAAACAGTCCGTATATTATACGTCCATGTTCCGGCCGCCTGGCTCGGGATGGCGGGCTGGACCAGCATCGCCATCGCCTCGCTTGTCGAACTGGTCTGGCGGCATCCTCTGGCCGCGATTGCCGCGCGCGCATCAGCATTGCCGGGCGCATTTTTTGCGGGGCTTTGCCTGGTGACCGGATCGATCTGGGCCAAGCCGACCTGGGGCGCGTGGTGGGTGTGGGACGGGCGGCTGACGTCGATGCTGGTACTATTCTTTTTATACCTCGCCTATATTGCGATCGCGCGCGAAAGTCAGGCGGAGGCAGCCGCGGGACGCAGCGGCGCGTCGCGCATTGCCGCGATTTTCGGAATTGTCGGCGCGGTCAACGTGCCGATCATCAACCGGTCGGTAATCTGGTGGAACAGCCAGCACCAGCCCGCCAGTATCACCATGGGCCAATCATCGATCGATAGTGTGTTCCTGTGGCCGCTCGGTATCGCCGTATTGGGGTTCAGCCTGATTTTCGGAGCGCTGGTCCTGATGCGGATGCGCACCATGCTGGCGGAAATCCGTATCGAGGGCCGCCTGCGCCGCAAGGCGATGGGAGCGACGGGATGAACCAGTGGGATTATGTCATCGTGGTCTATGCCATCACGATTGCCGGAACGGCCGGTCTCACCGGCTGGTGCGCATGGACGCTCCGCCGCGCCGAACGGCGGCTTGAGGATGCGAAACGCACATAGATGGCAATCAAGTCAAAACACCAGCGCCTGACGCTCATCCTGCTCGCGTTCGTCGCGCTGCTCGCGGCGACGTTGCTCGCCGCCTATGCGCTACGCGACCAGGCTTCGTATTTCTACGCGCCGTTCGATCTGAAGGCGCAGGACGTCGAGCCCGGACGCGCGATCCGGCTGGGCGGGATGGTCCGCACCGGCTCGCTGAAACAGCAAGCCGACGGCGTGACGGTCAATTTTATCGTCGAGGACGGCAAGGCCAGCGTTCCGGTGGTGTACAAAGGCATCACGCCCGACCTTTTTGTTGAGGGATCGGGTGTCGTGGCCGAAGGGCGCATGGACACGTCCGGCCGCTTTGTCGCCGACAACCTGCTCGCCAAGCATGACGAGAATTACATGCCGCGCGAGCTGGAGGACATGAACCTCGACCAGATCAAGGACATGGCCGACAGGACGACGGTGGTCCCATGATGGGTAGGACATGATGGTGAAGGCGCCATGATTGCGGAAGCGGGTCTGGCCTGCCTGTGGCTGGCGGCGTCGCTGTCGCTGTTGCAATTGCTGGCGGGCGGCTTTGCGCTCGCGGGCAGGGGCGCGGGGCTGGCGGCAATTGTCCGGCCCGTCGCGGTGCTGCAGGGCGTGCTGGTCGCGCTGGCTTTCGTGGCGCTGATCTGGCTGTTTCTGCGAACCGATCTGTCGGTCAAGCTGGTGGCGATGAATAGCCATTCGGACAAACCGTTCCTTTACAAATTCGCCGGGACATGGGGCAATCACGAAGGCTCGATGCTGTTATGGGTGACGATCATGGGGCTGTCGGGCGGTTTCATTGCGTGGCTGGAAAAGCGGTTGCGCGGCGATACCATGATTGCAACCCTGGCGGCGCAGGCTTTCGTCAGCCTGGGATTTTATGCGTTCCTGCTATTTTCCTCAAATCCGTTCGAGCGGCTGCCTTCGCCCGTGCCGGAAGGACAGGGGCTCAACCCGCTGCTGCAGGATCCAGGGCTCGCTTTCCATCCGCCCACTTTATATATCGGCTATGTCGGTTTGTCGGTGGCTTTTTCCTTCGCCGTGGGCGCGCTCGTCACCCGTAATGTCGGGCCGGTCTTTGCCAAGGCGATGCGGCCATGGGTGTTGGGCGCGTGGATATTCCTGACGCTCGGTATCACGGCGGGCAGCTACTGGGCCTATTACGAGCTTGGCTGGGGTGGATGGTGGTTCTGGGATCCGGTCGAGAATGCGTCGCTCATGCCTTGGCTGGCCGCGACAGCCTTGCTGCATTCGGTCAGCGTACTGGCAACCCGCGGCGCATTGCGCGCGTGGACGATCATGCTGGCTGTGGTGGCATTCTCGATGTCGATGGTCGGCACGTTTTTGGTGCGCTCGGGCATATTGACCAGCGTGCACGCGTTTGCCGTCGATCCCGAGCGCGGCAGTTTCATTCTGGCTTTGCTGGCAATCTATATCGGCGGCGCGCTGGCGCTGTTCGCCTTGCGCGCATCGACGATCAAGGAAGGCGCGCGCTTCAATTTCCTGAGCCGCGAAGGCGCGCTGGTGCTCAATAATGTGCTGCTGGTCTCGATCCTCGGCATCGTGCTGATCGGTACGCTCTATCCGCTGTTGACCGAAGCGATGGGAACGAAGGTGTCAGTGGGACCGCCCTATTTCAATCCGGTGGGCGCGATATTCGCGCTGCCGATGGTGGCGGCGATGATGGTCGGCCCGCTGCTGCGCTGGCGCCGCGACAATGGTGCAAAGGTGTTCAACCTGCTCGTGCTGCCCGTGCTCGTCGTGGCCGCGGCACTGGCGCTGGTGCTCGTGTTCGCCGATGGCATCGGCCTGTTGCCGCTGCTCGGCCTGATCCTTGCCGCCGGGCTGGCAGTGGCCAGCCTGCTGCCGCTCTGGGGCCGCAATCTGCGCCGCACACCGCTCAATATCTACGGCATGGTGCTCGCGCATCTGGGCATTGCCGTGGCTTTGTTCGGGATGGCGGCCGAATCGGCTTTCAACCGGGAAGTTCTGGTCGCGGCCAATGTGGGCGATCAACATGCAGTCGGCCCCTATATCGTCCGGCTGGACGGGATCGAGCCTGTCGTCGGTCCGAACTGGACCGCGCTCCAGGCCAATATGACTGCCGTTCTAAAGGATGGCGGCGAAGTCGCCACGCTCCACTCGCAATCGCGCAATTTCGTCTCGCCGCCGACCACCACCAGCGAGGCGGCGCTTAAGACCGACTGGAACGGACAGCTTTACGCCGTGCTTGGCGAGGAGAATGCCGATGGCCGCTGGCAGTTGCGCTTGTGGTGGAAACCGTTCGTGCCGTTTATCTGGTATGGCGGCATCCTGATCGGCCTGGGCGGGCTGCTGGCGCTGATCGGGCGTACCGCGCGCGATATCCGGCGGCGCAGGCACGATATGCAGGACGGCATGGAAGAGGCGGTGGCAGCATGAGCAACTGGAAACTATGGCTGCCGCTCGGGCTGTTCGCGCTGTTCTTTGCCATCGCCGCAGGCGCTTTGTTCTGGCCCAAGGACGACACCATCTCGTCGAAAATGGTCGGCAAGCCGCTGCCCGAATTTGCGCTGCCGCAAGCGGTGCCGGACCGGCCGGGCGTGGCGAAATCAGACTTTACCGCGGGCGAGCCGCGCCTGCTCAACATTTTTGCCAGCTGGTGCGTCCCGTGCATCGCCGAAGCCCCGCAATTGCAGAAGCTTGCCGACGCGGGCGCGAAAATCGAGGGCGTTGCCATACGCGATACGCCGCAAGATATAGCCGCATTCCTTACGCGCAACGGCAATCCCTACACGCATATCGGATCGGACAAGCTGAGCGCGCTGCAGCTAAATATCGGCTCTTCAGGCGTGCCTGAAACGTTCGTGATCGATGGCAAGGGTATCATCACCTATCAGCATATCGGCGATATTCGCGAGCGGGACGTGCCGATGCTGCTGGAAAAGCTGGAAGATGCCCGATGATACGCTGGCTCGTCCTCTTAGTATCGGTTCTGTCTTTGGGCGGCGCGGTTGCCGCACAGCAGACCATGCCGCCGGCACCCTATGCCTATCGGCAACTCGCCGATCCGGCACAGGAAGCCCAAGCGAAAAAACTGATGGAAACGCTGCGCTGCCTGACCTGCCAGAGCCAGTCGATTGCCGACAGCGACGCGCCGATGGCTGGCGACATGCGGCATCAGGTGCGCACGCGCATTGCAGCGGGCGAAGACCCCGAAGCGGTGCGGGCATGGCTGGTCGAACGCTATGGCGACTGGGTCAGCTATGCCCCGGCCGTGAGCGCGATCACCTGGCCGCTGTTCGCCGCGCCCGTGCTGCTGGTGCTCATCGCTTTGTTCCTGTTGCGCGGACGGTTTCGTCGCCGCAGCGAGAGGAAAGGGCCGTGACGGGCTGGATCCTTATCGTGGGCCTTGCGATCGTGATCATGGCGGTGCTGGTTTTCGTCGTGAAAATTCCGCGCACGTCATGGGAGTTTGTCGCCGCGGCGCTGATGCTGGGGCTTGCCGGGTACGCGTGGCAGGGCAATGCGGGCTATGCGGGCGCGCCCAAAAGCGCGGCGGAAAGCTTTACCGCAGCCGAGCGTGAATATCAGGAATTGCGGATCGCCCAGCGCAAGCGGCTCGATTACGAATTCAGCGGCGCGCGCGGCTGGCTGATCTTTGCCGACGGACAGGCGCGTAAGGGCAATTACCAAGCGGCGGCGATCGTGCTAGCCAATGCGATCGAACAGCACCCGGAAAATTCCGATCTGTGGGTGGCGCTTGGCAACGTGCTCGACAGCGCCAGCGAGGGTATGATCTCTCCGGCGGCGACCTACGCCTATCGCCGGGCGGCGGCGATCAATCCCAAAGACCCGCGCCCCGCATTCGATATGGCGCTCGCACTCGCGCAATCGGGGAAGCTGGAGGAGGCCCGCGCGATATGGGCCGAATTGCTGCAAAACAATCCGAAAGACGAAGCGATCCGTGCCAGTGCGAGCGCGGGCGTGGCAAGGGTCGATGCCATGCTGGGGAGCCGCGAACCGGATCGCGTCTTGCCGCCGCGAACACTGCAAAAGTAAACAAAACGCGGATTTGTTGCGCCGCAAAATGACTCGTGATAATGGCGCTGTTTCCCGCGCCGGAGGCACCGAGTCTTTTCGACTAGAACCGCTTTCGGAATTTGCGAAACAAAGGGGCAGTACTTGATGTCGAGCGACAGCGGTAATCCGGGCGCGAGCCACCATGGCGACGCGCATGGGGGCGCACTTGTCAAGCTGGCCGTCGGCGCGATCGGCATTGTGTTCGGCGATATCGGTACCAGTCCGCTCTACGCATTTCGTGAGACATTTGCCGGCCACCATCCGCTCGCGCTCGACATCTTGCATATCTACGGCGTTGTCAGCTTGATGTTCTGGTCGATGATTCTTGTCGTGTCGGTCAAATATGTGTCGATCATCATGCGCGCAGACAACAAGGGCGAGGGCGGCTCGCTGGCCCTGCTGGCGCTGATCAGCGGCAAGGCCAGAGAGCGGCGCTGGACATCGGGCATCATCTTGCTCGGCGTGTTCGCGACCGCATTATTTTATGGCGACAGCATGATTACCCCGGCCGTTTCAGTGCTCGGCGCGATCGAGGGTATTGCGGTCTACAATCCTTTATTCGGACGGTTCATTGTGCCTTTGGCGGTCGGAATACTGGTATTTCTGTTCATGATTCAGCGCGGTGGCACCGCGCGGGTCGCGGCGTTTTTCGGACCCATCATGCTGATCTATTTCGCGGTAATCTCGACGCTGGGCGTACTCAGCATTATGCAGACACCGCAGATATTGTTCGCGCTCTCGCCACATTATGCGGTGATGTTTTTCGTCTCCGACCCGCTGGCGGCATTCCTCTCGCTCGGCACCGTGGTGCTGGCCGTGACTGGGGCCGAGGCGCTCTATGCCGATATGGGCCATTTCGGGCGCAAACCGATCGGCGTTAGCTGGCTGGTATTCGTCCTGCCGGCGTTGATCCTGAATTATATGGGGCAGGGCGCGTTGCTCGAGCGGATGGGTACAGCCGCGCTGGAAAGCCCGTTCTATCTGCTTTCGCCCGAATGGTTTCGCGTGCCGCTGATCATCATTGCCACCGCCGCCGCCATCATCGCGTCACAGGCCGTGATTTCCGGCGCATTTTCGGTGACGCAACAAGCGATCCAGCTGGGTTTCATGCCGCGTCTGCGGATCGAGCATACCAGCCAGCAACAGGCAGGGCAGATCTATATCCCGTTTATCAACTGGACGCTGATGGTCATGGTCATCCTGCTGGTGCTGTTTTTCCAGACCTCGTCCAACCTGACGTCCGCATATGGGATTGCGGTAACGGGGGCGATGTTCATCGATACCTGCCTGCTCGCGGTGCTTCTGATCTATCTGTGGCAATGGAAGCCCTATTATACCTATCCGTTGCTCGCGATATTTTTCATCGTCGATGGCGCCTATCTGGCGGCGAATCTGACCAAGATACCCGATGGCGGCTGGTTCCCGCTGCTGATCGGCTTTATCGCCTTTACGCTGCTCACCACATGGTCGCGCGGCCGCAAACTGATGCGCGAACGCATGGCCGAAGGCGGACTGCCGCTCGAAATATTCGCGAAATCCGCGCATAATAGCGCGACCCGCGTTCCCGGTACGGCGATATTCATGGCCTCCAATTCCTCCGGCGTGCCGTCGGCATTGTTGCACAATATGAAGCATAACAAGGTCATCCATGAACGCGTGATCGTACTCACCGTGGACATCATGGACGTGCCCTATGTCGATCCCGCCGAATGTACCGAGGTCAAGGATATTGGCGGTGGATTTTACCGGCTTGTTCTGCATTACGGGTTCATGCAGAAGACCGATATCCCACAAAAGCTGAAGTCGACCAGCGTGTGTGGCGGCGATTTCAACATGATGCAGACCAGCTTTTTCCTCTCTCGTCAGACGTTGCTGACCTCGAAAAACCCGGGCATGCCGGTGTGGCGGGAAAAGATATTCGCCTGGATGCTGCGCAATTCCGCCAATGCGATGGAGTTTTTCCAGCTGCCGACCAATCGCGTGGTCGAACTGGGCAGCCAGGTGGAGATTTAGACTTTTTCGATCTCAGGACCGATCTTAGGGCCAGATGATACGCATCAGCTTCCGGCGGGGACGGAAATAATCCGCAGCAGACCGTTCGGCAAAGGCTGTGGCTGAATGTTCTGGATTCCGGATCAAGTCCGGAATGACGAAACTGAAAACATTGCGCTTGGCGAAATCCCGAACGGCCAACAAGCCGTTTGCAAGCGCGACTGCGCGCCGGGGCTTATTGGCCCGCCCCGTCGGAGGGTAACGCGTCAGCGATTACCCGTGAGATCAAAAGTTCCTTTAATATTTCGACCGCTCCGCCAGCGATTCCCTCGCCGCGATATATTCGCGCTCGAGCCGCGCGACCATGTCCTCGACGCTATCGACCGCATCGACCGCGCCGATACCCTGACCGCTGCCCCAGATGTCTTTCCACGCTTTTTTATCGGTATTGCCGCCTGATCCGAAGTCCATGGTTTTATAGTCGCCTTGCGGCAGGTTATCGGGGTCGAGGCCCGCATTCTCGATCGACCCGCGCAGATAATTGCCGCTGACGCCGGTAAACAGATCGGAATAAATGATGTCGGAGGCTTTGCCGTCGACAATGCCCTGTTTGTAGGCCTGGTTGGCATTGGCCTCTTTGGTGGCGATAAAGGCGGAGCCGATATAGCCGAAATCCGCGCCCATGGCCTGCGCCGCAAGCACCGAAGCGCCGCTCGCAATCGAGCCCGACAGGGCAACGGGCCCGTCGAACCACCGGCGGATTTCCTGCATCAGTGCGAACGGCGATGTCACGCCGGCATGGCCGCCGGCACCGGCCGCGACGGGGATCAGGCCGTCAGCGCCTTTTTCGATCGCCTTATGCGCGAACCGGTCGTTAATGACGTCGTGCATAGTGATGCCGCCCCAGCCGTGCACCGCCTTGTTCAGATCCTCGATCGCGCCGAGCGAGGTGATCACCATCGGCACCTGCCATTTGGCGCAGGTCGCCATATCCTGATCGAGCCGGTCGTTGGATTTGTGAACGATCTGATTTACCGCAAAAGGCGCGGCGGGACGATCGGGATTGTCGCGGTTATGCGCGGCCAGTTCCTCGGTAATCCGGTGCAGCCATTCGTCGAGCATCGTCTGCGGCCGCGCGTTAAGCGCCGGGAAAGACCCGACGATACCCGCCTTGCACTGGGCGATCACCAGTTCGGGACCGGAAACGATGAAGAGCGGCGAACCGATCACGGGCAGCCGCAGCTTGTCGAACAATGGGGAGGGTAATGTCATGGCCGCCACCTTACCGTGAACGTAAGCCTTGTCCAGTTTTTAATCGCGCGGTTAAATGACAGATTTAGCTATCGTTCAACGCTGTCTTGATATCGTTCCACAATATTTCCGTCGGTTCGCACCCGATCGACAGCCGCACAAAACCGGGATCGACATTGTCACCCCATCGTTCGCGGCGTTCCGCAGAGGTGTGCGTGCCGCCAAAGCTGGTCGACTGGCGGATAAATTCGGCCGTATTCATGAAACGGTCGGCCTGCGCCGCGCTCGCAAATGTGACGCCGACCAGACTGCCGAACCGCTCCATCTGACGTGCGGCAATGTCATGACCTTGATGATCCATAAATCCGGGATAGATCACGCCCTCGACAGCATGATGTTCGCGCAGTCTGTCCGCAATGATGCCGGCCGTGGTGCACATGCGATCGAACCTGAGTTCCAGCGTTTCCAACCCGCGCGCCACCATCCATGTTTCAAATGGTCCGGGGATCGCGCCGACTAGCTTGCGCCAGTCAAGCGCGGCTTCGAGCAAGCCGGCGTCGCGCGTCGCGATATGACCGAACAGCACGTCGCTATGCCCGTTCAGCGCTTTGGTATCCGACGCCACCACCATATCCGCGCCCAGATCGAGCGGTCGCTGGCCGAGCGGAGTCATGGTGGTATTGTCGACAATCACGATCGCGCCCGCCGCCTTTGCCCGCTTTGCGACATCCGCAATATCGCAAATGTTCAAACCCGGATTGGACGGGGTCTCGACAAACACGACCCTGTATCCGGTAAAATCGCGTGTCGCATAATCGGGTGTCGCACACAGATCGACGCTCACGCCATTGGGTTGCAGGTATTTCTTAGCCAAGACGCGCGTCGCCATATAGCCGTCGGAGGGCAAAAGCAGCTTGTCGCCGGATTGCAGATGGGGCATCAGGGCGGCGGCAATCGCGGCCATGCCCGACGGAAAGATGGCGGTATTTGCATCCTCCAGCACTCCTAACACCGTTTCCAGATGGTCCCACCCGGGATTGGTCCAGCGGCCGTATTGATAGGGCCCTTCAGGCAGACCGGGCAGATGATAGGTGCTGGTGGGGGTTACACCCGGCGCAAACGCGTGGTTTTTTTGGTGCGCGTGATCAAGGTGCATAGCTAGTGTAAAGCGTGTATCAGAAGGTGCTGCCATATATCATCCTTTGCAGCCCTCAGACTTGCCTGAAAAAAACTCCGATGACATCAAAAAATCATATTGCAGGGGAACAGAATTCGATTACTAAAGTTATTACAGTATTAATGTTGATATAAGTTATTTTTTTTGAGAGACAGATTATGGATGCGAAACCTTCCGTATTGATTGTTGAAGACGAGATTATGGTCGCCATGAACCTGAGCATGATTATAGAAGATATGGGTTTCTCTCTCGCCGGAATAGCTGCGGATTACGACACCGCCATGCAGCTTGCGCAATGCGAGTTCGATATTGCGCTGGTCGACTGCCACTTGCGCGATGGCGTAACGGGGCCCAAGATCGGCAGTGAACTGGCCTCTGCCAAGAATATTTCTGTCATATACATTACGGCCAATCCGCAAACGGTGATCGACCATTACGAGCCGCATGCGTCAATTTTGGGTGTATATCCAAAACCCGCCAATGATGACGAGATCGAGAATCTGGTCAAATTCGCGGTTGCCCGGCGTAGCGGCGATACGCACATTCCGGCTCCGGCAGGACTTCGGCTATTTGCATCTTGACGGGATAGAGGCGCTAACGTTTGATCCGCTTTAACGGCACGGTCAGGATTACCTGAAGCCCTTTCGGATCCCAGTTTTTCTCAAGCTCTCCCCCCAATTGCCCTCGAACGCTCATATCGATGAGCCGCGAACCGAACCCGTTATTTTGCGGAATCTTTTTAATATCGGGACCGCCCGCCTCTGACCACGCAATATGCATCATCTCAGCGCTGGTGGTAATGGTGATTTCAACACGTCCGTTTTCGGCTCCGAGTGCGCCATATTTGATAGAATTGGTTGCAAGCTCATGAAATATAAGCGCCATCGGCGTTGCCGCCTGGTCATCTATTTCGACATTGTCGCCCGTAATTGTCAAACGGCCGTCTTCCCGCGCCGGATAGGCCGCGAACATTTCCTCGAGCATGTGCTGTACGGTGGGATAAACCGATTCAGGTTCTGAGCTTTCCGAATGCGGCCGCACGAAATCGTGCGCTTTTCCAAGCGCTGTAATCCGCTCGCGCAAGGTATCGGCAAAAACCCGGCTTTCGGGATGGCCTTTTACCGATAAGGCGATCAGCGAACTGATGACTGAAAAAATATTCTTGATGCGATGGCTGAGCTCGCGGCTGAGAATTTCGTTGCGTTCCGAAAGCCTTTTTTGTCCATGAATGTCGGTGCATGTGCCGATCCAGCGGACGATTTTATCTTCTGAATTAAGCACGGGAACAGCACGGCCCAAAGTCCACCGATACTCGCCGCTATGATGGCGCAGCCGATATTCGACTTCATACGGGTCGCCGGTTTCGAGCGATTTGCTCCAGATATCCCACGCTTTTTCTTGATCATCGGGATGGAACATGCCCTTCCAAGCTTCACCATCAGTTGAACCTTCGGGAACGCCGGTAAACTCGTACCATCGCTTGTTATAATAATCGTGAAATCCGTCGGGCAGAGTCGACCATACCATTTGCGGCATGGCATCGGTCAGAACTCTGAAACTGGCTTCCGAAGAAAGTGTAGATACCGTCTGCATAGGCGCCAGTGATGTATCTGATGTCATTCGAAATCCTGTACCATCTATATCAAAACGGGAATAATAGAATGAGTTTGTAAAACCGCAATAAAATAAGTTATGAGACCGATCACACCCTGTTCGCCGCGCTTAATATCGCGCGGACGCTGGCACCCGCCACATCGGGATCGATCGCAGCCCCAAATACGCTCCGGCCATCGGCGGTGCGGCATTCGACATAGGCGGCGGCTTTCACGTCGCTGCCTTGACCAATCGCGTGCTCGCTATAGTTCATGATATCGAGCACCGGTGCGCCCGCATCGGCCAGCGCATCAACCACGCTCGACATCAGCCCGTTGCCGCGTCCGCTTACATTGTGGACTTTGCCATCGATCCGGATCTTCCCCGCGAAAAGGCGTTCGTTGCCGGTCTTGCTTTCGGTATAGTCGAGCAGTTCGACGCGGCGGTTCTTCCGTTTCAGATATTCGCGCTCGAACGCCACCCAGATGTCCTCGCTCGAAAGTTCGCGGCTCGTGCTGTCGGCTAATGCCTGTACGGTACGGCTGAAATCGGCCTGCAGTTTTTTGGGTAGTTTGAGCCCTTTGTCCTGCTCGAGCACCCAGGCGACACCGCCTTTGCCGCTTTGCGAATTGACGCGAATTACGGCTTCGTAGCTGCAATCGAGATCGGCGGGATCGATCGGCAGATAGGGGACGCTCCATAGTTCGTCGTTGCGCTCTTCTTGTGCGACGAAACCCTTTTTGATCGCGTCCTGATGGCTGCCGGAAAAGGCGGTGAAGACCAGTTCGCCCGCATAGGGATGGCGCGAATGCACGGGCAGCTGGTTGCAATATTCGACCGTCTTCACGATTTCCTCAAGGTTCGAGAAATCGAGACCCGGCGGCACGCCCTGCGTATACATGTTGAGCGCCAGCGTGACGAGATCGACATTGCCGGTGCGCTCGCCATTGCCGAATAGACAGCCTTCGATGCGGTCCGCGCCGGCCATCAGACCGAGTTCGGCCGCGCCTATACCGCTTCCGCGGTCATTATGCGGGTGCAGCGATATGACAACACAGTCGCGCCGGGAGATATGACGGCACATCCACTCGATCTGGTCGGCATAGATATTGGGCGTCGCCGCTTCGACGGTGGCGGGGAGGTTGAGAATCAGCGGTTTTTCGGGCGTGGGTTCGAGTATGTCGATCACCGCTTCACAGACTTCCAGACTGAAATCGAGTTCCGCGGTCGAGAATGTCTCGGGTGAATATTCGAAATGCCAGTCGGTATCGGCATATTTCTCCGCCTGTTCGCGCAATATCGAGGCACCGGCGCAGGCGATATCCTTGACGCCCGTCTTGTCGAGCTTGAACACCACATCGCGCCATGCGGGGCTGACCGCATTATACAGATGCACGATAGCCTGTTGTGCGCCCTCAAGACTTTCAAACGAGCGTTCGATCAGGTCGCGGCGCGACTGGGTCAATACCTGCACTATTACGTCGTCGGGAATGCGGCCCGCTTTCACCAGTCCGCTGATAAAATTATACTCGGTCGCTCCGGCGGATGGAAAGCCGACCTCGATTTCCTTCACGCCGATCCGCACCAGCATGTCGAAAAACCGCTGTTTCTTGGCTGCGTCCATCGGGTCGATCAGCGCCTGATTACCGTCGCGCAGGTCGGTCGACAGCCAGCGCGGCGCTTTGGTTATCTGCGCATCGGGCCATGTGCGGCCGGGCAGGTCGACCTGCGGGAAAGGCCGGTATTTGCGGGAGGGATCGGAAAGCATTGCCATTATAAATCTCGTTTGAAATATCTTCGAACAGAGGGCGCTGCTAAGGCCGTGTTTGTTCATCGTAGGAATATATGAAGATTTTTGCCCTCAGGCGGAGCGCTGCGACAAGCAGCCTGAAATACGCCTAAGGGCGTCTAAGTCGGAGCAGCAGATGGGCAATGTTTTGCAACATTCCTGCTGTGTGCTCCTTATGGGCGTAACAATCAATTCAAAATCGGCAAATCGCGCAAGATATTTTCGTGAAAATGCCCAAAAGAGGAATATCCGGTCGTTATTTTTCGAATGCGGCGCTTATATTCAACTCGACTTCGTCGGACACCGCAGGAAGTGCGTAATCCACACCGAAATCGCTGCGTTTTATAGTGGTGCCCGCTTCGAAACCGATCGTTTCCTTCTTGTTCATCGGGTTCGCGCCGACTCCGGTGAGCGCGCCGCGAAGCGTAACCGGCTTGGTAATGCCCCGGAGGGTGAGATCGCCCGTAATGATGAAATCCGTCCCGTCCAATTCCACGGTCGTCGATTTGAAGGTCGCTTTATCGTGATTGGCCGTATCGAAAAAATCGGCGCTGTTGAGGTGTTTGGTTAGTCCGGCGCTTGCCGTGGTAACTTGCCCGACCGGGATGGTCACATCGACCGACGAATTTTCGGGATTTGCCCTATCGAGTGTCAACGTGCCTTTGATATTGCCGAAGAGGCCGAAATAGTCGTTAAAACCGAAATGATTGACCGTAAACCCCACCAATGTGTGCGCGGGGTCGACCTTATACGTTCCGCCTGTGATCCGGCTGACATCCATATTGCCGGGCAGTTCGGGTATTGCGGACGATTGCGCAATAATAGGCGTCGCGGCAAGAAGGCAGACGGTGGCAATGATGTTTTTCATGGATAGCTCCCGATTGTTTCGAGTGGTATTAGGATTCTGCAACAAATCGACGCACGATGTAGATCTTGCGCGTAAAACGCCTCGTCTTTAATCATATCGGGCCATTGCAAAAATATCAAGCCGGCAGGCGGTCAGTTCTTTTCCTTGTCCACCAGCTTGTTGGCGCCGATCCACGGCATCATCGCGCGCAGTTCCGCGCCGGTCTTTTCAATGGGATGTGCCTGTGCGCGTTTGCGGGCAGCCTTGAGTTCCGGCTGACCGGCGCGGTTGTCGAGCACGAAATTCTTCACGAAACGGCCGGACTGGATGTCCTCGAGTACGCGCTTCATTTCTTTTTTGGTTTCTTCGGTAATGATGCGCGGGCCGGTGACAATGTCACCATATTCGGCAGTGTTGCTGATCGAATAGCGCATATTGGCGATGCCGCCTTCATAGAGCAGGTCGACGATCAGCTTGGTTTCGTGCAGACATTCAAAATAGGCCATTTCAGGCGCATAGCCGGCCTCGGTCAGCGTTTCGAAACCCGCCTGGATCAGGTGGGTTATACCGCCGCAGAGCACGGCTTGCTCGCCGAACAGGTCGGTTTCGCATTCCTCGCGGAAATTGGTTTCGATAATCCCGCTGCGGCCGCCGCCGACGCCGCTGGCATAGGCAAGTGCGAGTTGCTTGGCATAGCCGTTGGTTTTCCGGCTGTTGCCGCTGCCTTCCTGTTCCACCGCGATCAGGCAGGGGACACCGCCGCCGCGCTGATACTCGCTGCGCACGGTATGACCGGGGCCTTTGGGTGCGATCATGATGACGTCCAGATCGGCCCGCGGCTCGATCAGGGCGAAATGCACGTTCAGACCGTGCGCGAAAGCCAGCGCCGCGCCTTCTTTCATATTGTCATGATAATCGGCGGCATAGATCGCGGCCTGATGCTCGTCGGGCGCGAGGATCATGACGACGTCGGCCCAAGCCGCAGCATCGGCATTGCGCATCACGTTGAAACCGGCATCTTCGGCTTTTTTCGCGGTGGCACTGCCTTCGCGTAGGGCGATGGCGATATTCTTGACACCGCTGTCGCGCAGATTCTGTGCATGGGCATGGCCCTGGCTGCCATAGCCGACAATCGCGACTTTCTTGTCGGTGATGAGACTGAGATCGCTGTCCTGGTCGTAATAGACTTTCATTGTATTCGCTTTCCGGTTTTCTGGATTGAATGAGGTGATTGAAGATAGCGCTTATTGGCTACGTTAGCTCTCCGTCACTCCCAGCTTGACTGGGAGTCCATTTCCTGACGTTCCGCTATTTGCAAAGTGCAGGAAATGGATTCCCGCTTTCGCGGGAATGACAGCGTTATTTATACCCAACCATGCCATCATTAACTCGCCTCTTTTCCGCGTACGATGGCGACGACGCCGGTGCGGCCGATTTCGACCAGGCCGACTTGGCGCATGAGGTCGATAAACGACTGGATCTTGTCGGGCGCGCCGGTAATTTCGAAGATAAAACTTTCGGTCGTCGCATCGACGACATTGGCACGGTAGACCTCGGCAAGACGCAGCGCCTCGATCCGCTGTTCGCCCATACCCGCTACTTTGACGAGCGCCAGCTCGCGCTGCACATGCGGGCCGATGTCGGTGAGGTCTGCGACCTTGTGCACGGGCACCAGCCGGTCGAGCTGCGCGATAATCTGTTCGATCACGTGGGGCGGTCCATTGGTGACGATGGTGATCCGGCTGATGCCGTGATCTTCGGTAATGTCGGCCACGGTCAGGCTTTCGATATTATAGCCGCGCGCGGTGAACATGCCCGCAATGCGCGCCAATATACCGGCTTCGTTATCGACCGTAACGGTCAGAACATGGCGGTCGGAGGCGTCTTGTTGAATGTGCATTATACCAGCGCCTTTGCTTCGTCGTCCATCTTGCCGGACACTTCATTGGCCTGCAAAATCATGTCGGTATGCGCCGCGCCCGACGGGATCATCGGGAAGCAGTTGGCGAGTTTCGCCACGCGGCAATCGACTATGACGGGGCCGTCGGTGTTGATCATAGCGTCGATACCGCTGTCCAGATGCTCCGGTTTGTCGATGCGGATACCGGTCCACCCGTACGCTTCGCCCAATTTGACGAAATCGGGCAGGGCGTCGGAATAGCTGCTCGAATAACGGCTTTCATAAGTGAGCTCCTGCCACTGGCGCACCATGCCCATATCTTCGTTGTTGAGGATGAAGATTTTGACCGGCAGGCGGTATTGCGTCGCGGTGGCCAGTTCCTGGATATTCATCTGGATCGACGCTTCGCCGGCGATGTCGATGCACAGCGCATCGGGGAACGCGACTTGCGCGCCGATTGCGGCGGGCAAACCGTAACCCATGGTACCGAGGCCGCCACTGGTCAGCCATTTATTGGGATCGTCGAAATGGAAATGCTGCGCCGCCCACATCTGGTGCTGGCCGACTTCGGTCGAGATAATGGGGTTGAGATGCTTGGTGGCATTGTACAGATTCTCTATCGCCCGCTGCGGCATGATCAGGCCTTCGGGTTCGGGATAGGCGAGGCATTCGGTTGCGCGCCAGCCCTTAATCCGCGCCCACCATTCCGACAAATCCCGGCGCTTTGTTTTGCGTTCTTCCCACCGCGCACACAGCGCATCGATGAAATCGCCGACATCGGCAACAATCGGCAAGTCGACACGCACAGTCTTGTGGATCGAACTGCGATCGATATCGACGTGGATTTTGGTGGAATGCGGCGCGAACGCGTCGAGCCGTCCGGTCACGCGATCGTCGAATCGCGCGCCCAGGCAGACAATCAGGTCGGCCTTGTTCATCGCCATATTGGCCTCGAACGTGCCGTGCATTCCCAACATGCCCAGCCATTTGGGCGAAGTGGCGGGAAAGGCGCCAAGACCCATCAGCGTCGAGGTGACGGGCGCGCCGGTCAGTTCGACCAGACGGCGCAGGCCCGCGCTGGCGGCCGGGCCGCTGTTGATAATGCCACCGCCGGTATAGAATATCGGCGCATCGGCCTTGGCGATCAGATCGAGCGCGGCATCGACTTCTTCCGGATCGGCGGAGGTTTTGGGACGGTAGCTTTTGTGGCTGCTGACGGGAGCGGCATCCATTTCGGCGCTGGCGACCTGCACGTCTTTGGGAATATCGACCACGACCGGGCCGGGACGTCCGTGGGTAGCAATAAAAAATGCCTCGTGTAGGACCGCGCCGAGCTTGGCGGGATCTTTCACGAGATAATTATGCTTGCAGCAATGCCGCGTGATCCCGACCGTATCGGCTTCCTGAAATGCATCCGAACCGATCAGCGGGGTGGGTACTTGTCCGGTGATGACGACCATCGGGATCGAATCGAGAAAAGCGTCGGTAATACCGGTCACCGCATTGGTGGCGCCTGGGCCGGAGGTGACAAGCACGACGCCGGGTTTTCCGGTGGAACGGGCATAGCCCTCGGCTGCATGCGTCGCTGCCTGTTCGTGCCGTACGAGGATGTGGCGCAACTGGGGATGCTCGAAAATTGCGTCGTAAATCGGCAGTACCGCGCCGCCGGGATAGCCGAAAATCACCTCGACGCCCTGTTCGATCAGCGTATCCACCAATATATCCGCGCCGCATTTTTCGGCCAATTCGCTATCCCTTGTTTTGAAACCCAGAGCCTGATCGCCTACCAGGCCACAGGCCTATTAACCTTCACGTTGCAGTGCAACACCTAAGGCTTGGGCAGCCTGTTATGAATATTAAAATACTATGTCAACGACTATTATTGAAATAAAGTTACAATATCATCCATATCATTGTCATTTATATTATCCTCCCACCGTGGCCATGCGGGCGGTGGCTGGTTGCGAAACCACGTATATTGCCGCTTCGCATACCGGCGCGTCGCCATTTGCGCGGACTGCACGGCCTGGTCGCGGGATATATCGCCCTCCAGATAGGCAGCGATTTCCGGGACGCCGATCGCGCGCATGACCGGGCAGTCGTCGGGCAGTCCGCGACCCAGTAGCGCGCGGACTTCATCGCCTGCACCATTATCGAACATCATGTCGAAGCGCCGGTCGCAGCGTTCGTAAAGCCATGCGCGCGGGGGCAGCAGCACCAGCGGTTTTAGATTTATATCTTCCCCAATCCCGCCCTCCGTCACGCTATGCCAGTGGCCGAGCGTTCTGCCGCTGAAACGGATGACTTCGAGCGCGCGGGAGATACGGCTGCCGTCATTGGGGGACAATATGGCCGCACGTTCGGGGTCCTCGGCCTGCAAAGCGCTATAAGCATCGGCCGTCGGCAGGGCGCGGACATCGGCCCGAATGCCGGGATCGATAGCGGGAATGGGCGAGATACCGTCAAGTAAGGTGCGCATGTACAGGCCCGTGCCGCCGACCAGTACCGGCACCGCCCCGGCCCGATGCGCTTTCGCGATTTCGTGCCGAGCATCCTTGGCCCAGCGTGCGGCGGAGCAGGCCTGCGCGCCATCAATATATCCGTATAATTTATGCGCGATGCCCTCCATCTCGCTCGGACGGGGGCGCGCGCTCAGGATCGACAAGTCCGCATAGACCTGCGCGCTGTCCATATTGATGATGACCGCTTCGCGCCCCTGCGCCACATAGTTTTTTGCCAAAGCTATCGCCAATCCGCTCTTGCCGCTGGCGGTCGGTCCGGCGATAAGCGCGACCAAGGGCCTTGCATCCCTCGCTTCGTCCGATTCTGAAAGAGTTTCCATGTTCATCGCCACGTTGGTAGCACCAAATCCCCATGAAACCGGAATGGAAAATGCCGTGCATGCGCTGCTCGAAGCGGCGGGGTGCGTACCGGGCGAAATACGAATTTTCGGATCGGGCCGGGCGATCGATGTGGCATTCGGTATTTCGCCGGGTCAGGCCAGACGCATTCTCGCACCCTATCTGGGCAAATGCGATATCTTTATCCAGCCTGTGAAGCACCGTCGCAAGACATTGCTGATTTCCGATATGGATAGCACCATGATCGCGGCGGAATGTATCGACGAACTGGCCGACTATGCCGGCGTGAAAAACAAGATTGCCGCCATTACCGACCGCGCGATGCAGGGCGAACTCGACTTTGCCGCCGCGTTGAAAGAGCGTGTCGCTTTATTGAAAGGCCTGCCCGAAGAGACGATCGACACTTGCCTGCACGAACGCATTCGCGCGACACCGGGTGCGGGAACCCTCGTGGCAACGATGCACAGTCTGGGGGCATTCACCGTGCTGGTGTCCGGCGGATTTCATGCTTTTGCCGATCCGGTCGGGGCGGGACTTGGGTTCAATCAGGTTTTCGCCAATGCTCTGGAAATTTGCGATGGCAAGCTTTCGGGCAATCTGCTTGGCGATATCGTCGATGCGCAGGCCAAGGCCGAAAAGCTGACAGAGGTCATGCGTGCGCGGAAAATCGCGGCAGCCGGTACACTGGCCATCGGTGACGGGGCGAATGACATTCCGATGTTGCAGGCGGCGGCGCTCGGTATCGCTTACCACGCCAAACCCGCGGCACGCGAAGCGGCGGATGCTTTTGTGGCACATAACGACCTGACCGCTATCTTATGGGCACAGGGCATAGACGAAGACGAATGGGTGGTTATTCCGGAACGATAGAATGCCGACCATACAGGGCGCGCACACCAAGGCAGATTCTAGTTTTTGACTGCAAAACATGCTTTTCCGCTCAAAGCGGCGCAGGCGCGGTCGGCGGCGTCTTTGCTGGCATAGGGTCCGGCCTGCAAGCGGATGATGTCGCCCGATTTAACGAGATACGGTTGCAGCCCGTCCAGTGAATTGCTGTTCGCTTCCAGACTGTTCCAAAGAGCCTCAGCTTTGGACTGCGTACTGAACGCACCCAGTTGGATGCGCCAGTCACCTGAGGTAGCCACGGAGGCGTCAGGCGCAGCGGCAAGGGGCGCGCTGGCCGAAGATACCGGCATCGCGGGACGGGCAAAATCAGCACCGGCGGTTACAGCTGTATTCGCATTTGGCGCAGGGACCGAGGGAATATAGCCGTCCGGCAATGGAAGGTTGGATTCATCTTCTGCGGCTATGGGCTGGACGATAGGCGAGGCGGGTGCAGGTGCCGAAATCGAGACTGCGGCAGGTGCGGGCTGCGCGACTTGGGAAGCTGGCAACTGAGCCGTCTGCACAGGTGTCGGCAATGCCTGCGCGGGAGCTGTGCCGGAAACCGGCGGCAAAGCGGTGGAAGGCGCGGACAGCCCGCCATATTGCTGATTGCGTAAGCGGTCGGCATCGCGTTCAAGCTGGGCGGAGAGGGCCAGCCCCTGTTGCCGGTCCGCAAGCGGGATATACTGGTCCATGGTAGACAAACTTTGCGATGCCTGCGGCAGACCGGCGGCGGACGCCCGCGTCATCAACGCATAAGCGCGCACCCAGTCCTTGTTCATCAGGTCGCCGTTGAAATGGGCGGTGCCCAAAACATATTGTGCGCGCGGCTCGCCCCGTTCGGCCGAAGCCTTGATGTAAGGAATGGCCTGACTGCGCCGGTTCCCCTGAAACAGGATGAGTCCGTAATTGTCGGCCGCTTGCAAATGCCCCTGGTCGGCAGCGCGCTTGAACCAGTCTTCGGCGATGGCAAGATCCATCGGAACACCGCGGCCCAGTTTATACGCCTGTCCAAGGTTGAACTGCGCATCGGCGTCCCCTTTGAGTGCGGGGCCGCGCCATTGTTTGATAGCGCCAGCGAAATCGCCGCGCTCCCATGCCTCCACACCCGCTTTGACATCCGCAAAAGCCGGGGCCGGGATACCCATGGCCATGGAAAACAAGGGCACGGCCAGCATCATGTGTGAAAGTTTCATCATCTTCGTCACTCCTGCCTGAATAAAGGCATTGTTACAGCAGTTACGGTTCCGGGCTCCAACAGGGTTAATATCACGGTGCCCTAAAACATGCTATTGCGGCAATCGCAGCTTTTGCGATGCATTGATTAGCCAATACAGATAGCTAACACAATATTAGCAAAATGTTTATGGCGGTGCCCATTTTTGCCGAAATGATATTTTTCTTCGGACATTTTGGTGCGTTAACCAGATATTAGTCCTGTTCTGCGATCTCAGTCGCCAAGACATGTTTCGTGAACTCAAGGGGATTAATGTGCGCGTTCTGGCAATGGCATCACAAAAAGGCGGCTCCGGAAAGACAACTTTGTCCGGTCATATCGCCGTTCAGGCCCAGTTAGCTGGCGCCGGTCCGGTTGTTCTTATCGATATCGATCCACAAGGGTCGCTTGCCGACTGGTGGAATGAGCGCGAGGCGGAATTGCCTGCCTTTGCGCAAACGACTGTGGCACGGCTGGCATCAGATTTGGCGATTCTTCGGCAACAGGGTTTCAAACTGGCGGTAATCGATACGCCGCCCGCCATCACCATGGCGATCCAGAGCGTCATTTCGGTGGCAGAGCTGATCGTGGTCCCGACTCGCCCCAGTCCGCACGATCTTCGAGCCGTAGGTGCGACGGTCGACTTGTGCGACCGCGCCGGCAAACCGCTCATCTTCGTGGTAAACGGCGCAACGCCGAAAGCCAAAATTACCTCCGAAGCTGCAGTCGCCCTCTCGCAGCATGGCACGGTTGCTCCCATAACGCTGCATCACCGCACCGACTTTGCCGCGTCTATGATCGATGGCCGCACTGTGATGGAGATCGACAAGCAAGGGCGCTCGTCCCAGGAAGTCATCGCATTATGGGATTATATTTCCGACCGGCTGGAAAAGAATTTCCGCCGTACCGTCTTTTCAGCACCCGCGGCCGCCCAGCCGTCAATGGGTGCCCCGCGTCCCGCAGGTGGCTTCGGCCGCCGCGTGGCCGGGTCGTGAATGAAGGACGGTACAGGAAGGAATGAATATAATGTCTGATACCAAACCCTTAGCATCGCTGTCCTCTGGCCTGCTTGCCAGAAAAGGCACTGCGACGCCCGCGATGCGGCGACAGGGGCTCTCCGGTCTCATCCCGGCAAGCGATAAAGACACATCGTCCATGCAAGAAGATCTGGGCTGGAACGACATGGGGTACGATGTCGACCCCAAACCGGAAGAAAATGAAGACGAGAAACCTGCCAATCCTTTGATGGCTGCCGTGCCAGAAGTCGTGCGGCAGCGTGATGACCTGGCCGAACGTCTGAAAGCAAGCGACTCGGCTGCCAGCGAGCGGTCGCGCGAGGATGGCGCCAATCCGGCACAGCCCGCAGATTCTGTACAAAAAGATACGCGCGAATTCGATGGGGAGGATGAGGCAGATGAGGCACCGGTGCGCGGCGATTTTATCAAGTCGCTCCAGCAAGACGGCGCTGCATATGACTATGAAGATAATGAGGATGATGAAACGGGTCTGGGCTCTTTTGCTGAAGAGCAGCATCCCGACAGTTCGACCGGGGCCCCGATCAATGTGGCCAACAGTCCGCTTTCGACAAAGAAATCCGCTTCACCGCAAGTGAACTGGACCGAAGCGCAACCCGAAGAAAATGCCGGACAATCCGCGCAACGGGAAATGCCCAATATCGCGAACATCGCTGCGCACAAAAAACCGGTCGCAATGTCCGTACCGTCGCGCACAATTGCCGCGCAGCCAGCAAAACTTGGCGCAAACGCCGGTAGACGCGCTGCTTTCACGCTGCGCGTTGATCCCGAACGGCATCTGCAGTTGCGGCTCGCATGCGCGTTACAGAACGTGTCGGCACAGCAATTCGTGACGCGGGCACTGGACGAATATCTGGCAGGCATTCCGGAATTGACCGAACTGTCAGCCAAGCTGCCTTCCACGGGCAGTCTGACCAGAAACACCTCGAACGGACGGGGCAATTGAAAGGATACGGATGTGCATGCACATCTGTAAAAAAGTGATGAGATGAACAAGGAAAATACTATGACACGCATATCTGCGCTGAAACAGAATGTCCTTAAAATGACGGCGTCGGCGATTATCATCGGTGCGACGCTGGTCAGTTGTACATTCTCGGGCGAGCGTCCTGCCAGCTATTCCGCCAAAGCGGAAAAAGCCGCGGAAAATGGCAAGTTCGGAAAAGCGCTGGTGCTCGCGGAGGCGGCGGTTGCCGCCGAACCGCGCAACGCCGCCTACCGCGCCGCTCTTGCCCAGACTTATTTGTCAAACGGCAGGTTCCTGTCGGCCCAGAGCAGTTTCGAAGACGCGATCGAACTGGGCGATGTGAGCGCGCGTAATGTTATCAGCCTGGCGCTGGCCCAGATCGCGAGCGGCAATAACGGCGCGGCACTGTCCACCTTGTCCGAATACCGGACGATGATCCCCAATGGCGATTACGGTTTGGCTTTATCGTTGGCCGGGCAGACCCGTCAGGGCGTCAATGTGCTGGAAGACGAAGTGCGCACGGGAGTAAATACTTCAAAGGTGCGGCAGAATCTGGCGCTGGCTTATGCCCTTGAGGGCCGCTGGCGCGAAGCGCGCACGATGGCTATGCAGGACGTATCGCCCGATCAGGTGGACCAGCGCCTGTTGACATGGGTGCAAATGGCGCGCCCCGAATATTATCAGATGCGAGTTGCCTCGATCCTCGGCGTGACGCCGCAGGCGGACGCGGGCCAGCCAGCGCGGCTTGCGCTGTCGAACACACCGGCCATGGCCGAACTGGTGGCCGATATCGCCGAACCGTCGGACAGCTACATGGCCGAAGCCGATCCGTTTGAAATGCCGATGTCCGACCAGGTGCAGGATAAACCCGTGCAATTGGCTATGGCCACCGCTGCGGAAAAGGATGTCAGCGTGGTGGGGTTGGCCACGCCGCTGATTGCTGCAACGGCATCGCCGATGAAAAAGACGGCCCAATCCATTGATATACCAGCATCTTCACGCGCCATGGATCCTGCGCCTGCATCCCAGTTGGTGCCTATGGTCGAAATCGCGAAAGCGGTATCGCCGGTGCGCCAAGCCCCGCAGGCGGGCCGCGTGACCGAAGGCGACTATATCGTCCAACTCGGTGCATTCTCTTCGCAGAGCAATACGAAAAATGCGTGGAAGATTTATAGCCAACGCTACGCAAACCTGCGCAATTTCGGCAATGCCAGTTCGATCGTCATTTCAAAAGGTCGCACTTTGCACCGCCTTGCCGCCACCGGTTTCGGTAATGCCGATGCGGCCATGTCGCTGTGCAACGATATCAGGGCGAAGGGCGGCAATTGCATCGTTCGGCAGGTAGGCAACAGCCAGCCCGTACAGGCGGGCACGCGACTTGCCGCACGCGACTGACTATATAGTTAAATCCAGAAGGTGGGCCGGTTCAATTTAATGCTGGATCGGCCTTCCGCCTTTATAGACGGCGGTCACTTTACCCTGCACCGGTTGGCCATCGAACGGCGTGTTACCGCCACTGGCACGCATGGTGTCCGAAGATATCTGCCACGGCGCTTCGGGGTCGATCAGGATGATGTCGGCATCCTTGCCTTTTGCCAGCTCGCCGGCCGGCGCGCCCAATATCTGAGCGGGGCTCCGCGACAAAAGATCAAACAGCCGCCCCATGCCGATATGACCGTCCCGCACCAGCCCGAGCGATAGCACAAGCAGCGTTTCGGCGCCCGCCATACCCGGTGCGCTGTCCGCGAAGGGCAGACGTTTGTCCTCGGGACCGCGTGGATCATGGCCCGAACCGATCACGTCGATCGTGCCGTCGGTAATAGCCGCCAGACATGCTTGCCGGTCGTCTTCGCAGCGCAGTGGCGGGGAGAGCCGCGCGAATGTACGGAAATTGCCCATGGCAAGATCGGATAGGAACAAATGCGCGGGTGTGATGCCGCAGGTCACGTTCAATCCCTCCATCTTGGCCAGCCGTACAAGATCCAGTGCCCTGGCCGTGGTCACTTGCCGGAAATGCACTTTTGCGCCTGTCATGCGCGCCAATTCGATATCGCGCGCAACGGCAATCGACTCTGCTTCTGCAGGCGCGCTGGACAGGCCCAACCGGGTAGCCATTTCGCCATCGGTGGCGACCGCATGGCCGATGAGGCCGCTATCCTCGCTGTGGACGATCAGGGTCAGGTCCAGCGCCGCGCAATATTGCATTAGGCGGCGCATCATACCGCTGTCGGCAATCCAATTGCGGCCCGTGGCAATAGCCCTGGCACCGGCCTCTTGCATCAGCGCGATTTCAGCCATCTCGCTGCCGGCTAGTCCCACTGTCGCCGCGCCGAGCGGATGTACCCAAAAATCGGGTTTGCCCGACAATGCGGCAAACCGCACGCGCGCTGGATGGTCCAGCGGGGGCGGCTGATCGGGCATCAGCGCCACGCGCGTAATTCCGCCAAAGTGAAATGCCGGTTTATCGATCGCAAATACACCGAGGTCGACGATGCCGGGCGCTATGATCGCGCCTTTTGCATCGATCGCCGTATCAATCGCATCGTCGCTGGAAATATCGCCGACGGCGGAAATACTGTGACCGTCTGCCATAATGCCGCCCGGCACCGGATCGTCCTGTTCGGGCAGGATCAGGCGGCCGTTGGTGATCACCAGGCTCATGACCAGCCCTCCACGCCGCGCGATCTTCGCGTCAATATGTCGAGACAGGCCATGCGCATCGCCACGCCCATTTCGACCTGTTCGGTAATGGTCGAGCGTGCCGGATCGTCGGCAATTGAGCTGACAATCTCCACGCCGCGGTTCATCGGACCGGGGTGCATTACCAATATGTCGCCGCCTGCTTTCGCAAGACGCTCTTCGGTCAGGCCATAAAGATAATGATATTCGCGTGGGGAGGGGATGAACTGCCCCTGCATCCGTTCGTTTTGCAGCCGCAGCATCATCACCACATCGCAGCCTTTCAGCGCAGCATCGAAATCGGTAAACACCTCGACGCCCATTTCCGCGATGGCGGGCGGGAGCAGCGAGGGCGGACCCACCACGCGCACCACCGCACCCAATGTGCGCAGACAGATAATGTTTGATCGGGCCACGCGGCTATGCAGGATATCGCCGCAAATTGCCACGGTCTGCGCAGAGATATTGCCCTTGCGCCGTTTTATGGTGAGCGCATCGAGCAAGGCCTGGGTCGGATGTTCGTGGCTGCCGTCGCCGGCGTTGAGTACGGGACAGTCGACCTTGTCGGCGATGAGCTGCACCGCGCCGGAACTCGCATGGCGGATGACGATAGCATCGGCGCGCATGGCGTTGAGCGTGACGGCGGTATCGATCAGCGTCTCGCCTTTTTTCACGCTCGATTGCGCGGCATGCATATTAACCACGTCAGCACCCAGCCGTTTGCCCGCAATTTCGAACGACAGCAAAGTCCGCGTCGAATTCTCGAAAAACGCATTTATGACGGTCAGCCCCGCGAGCCGGTCGTCATGCTTGGAGGATTTGAGATTCAGATCGACCCATTGCGCAGCCTCGTCGAGCAGGAACTCAATCTCCCACGGCTGCAACCCCGCTATGCCTAGTAGGTTGCGATGCGGGAACGCGTCCGACCCGGACGGATAGGCGCGTTTCGATATATCGTTTGGCAATGTCATTAAAGGGGAGCGTGTAGGGGAAAGTCAGTGGTTGCTCAAGCGGCTTTTGCCATTTCAAGAAACTGGGTCATAGCTGAACTTCTATGCGGCATCTTATCAGATACAATAAGTTGTTTCGTCATAAGCCCGAATTCTAAGAACCCCAGTTCGTTTCCACCCATTCTTCTCACAAAAACAGGATGCTTACGCCAGAACGTGTGGTTTCCAGTAAGTTTTATGACAGCAGTTTTATGTTGAAAAGATTTAGAGCCAGATAAATCATATATTTTTTTCCGAAAAGATGCGGCCCAATCATCATCTCCAAGTTCGCGAAATGACCGCCAAGCTTCTCGGTTATATAATTTCCCACCATCAAGAATTTTCTTTGCAGCCGAGCACGCATCGAAAGGTGCGGTATGCCCTTTGCAACTTACTGCCAAAACAGGCAGTTTCATTTTTCGCGGTGCTATGGCCAAAATATCGATATCACTAGGAGCACCATTAAATTGGTTGTCGCTAGCTGTATCATTTTTTAGCCCAAAACTTACATTTTCCATGATAAAATAACCCTGCGTCTGCAGGTAAGTTTTCACCAGTTCTTCATGAATATTAACAGCCATAAGAGCAGCTTAATTGATAAATAGTTACGAATTTACCAACGCGTCGATCGCGCCCTGCAATATATAGGCGGCGGCGCTGCTGTCGATACGCGAGGCGCGTTTGCCACGGGTTACGTCCTGTGCGATCAACGCCCGTTCCACCGCCTGTGTCGACCAGCGTTCGTCCCAGAGCAGGATCGGCAGGCCGACATCTTTCATATTCTGTGCGAACGAGCGCACCGATTGCGTCTGCGGGCTGTTGCTGCCGTCGAGATTGAGCGGCAGGCCGATCACGAGTCCGGTGATGTGCTGTGGAGCGATCAGCTCGGCAATGACGGCCTTGTCCTGCCCGAATTTGCGGCGCTTGATAGTTTTATGCGCGGTGGCAAATGTCCAGTCGGCGTCGCAAAACGCGGTGCCGATGGTCTTGCTACCGACATCGAGCCCCATCAGCCGTCCAGCCTGGGGCAGCGCGTCGCAAAAAGGTGCCTTATCCTCGGTAATCAGCGCGCCAAAAATGCTGCCACCCTCCGCTCCGCATCGGCACGCGCGTTGGCCCAGAACAGCGGATAGTCGTACACATGGTAATTCTCGCCCGGCAGGACATAGGAGCCGAGTTCAGGCGGATCGCCGATCAGAAGGAAACCGCGATCGTCGCAGCGCGCGGGCACCGACCCCGGCGTAATTTCGCCGTCGGTCAGATCGTCATTGGGAACCAATGTGCCCAGATTGTCGTTTGCCAGCGCATCCGCGTCGATTGTGCCGGTAATCGGGTTGGTGCACAGCATGCGCTTACCCTTGCGCGGCTGGCCGTCGAACCCGATCGTCAGATCGTATGCGCTGGTGACCAGCGACGGATCGGCGGGCTCGGCATAGCTTTGCCAGCTCAGGATGCATTGCGTCTGTTCGGGTGTGCTGCAGGCGGGCAGGCCCATCGCGTCCAGGTCGTTTTCGACCGAAACTGGCCACCCGACGATATAGACCGCGACGATCCGATCCGCGAGCGGTTTGTCCTTTACAAAATTCTGCAGCAAATAGGTAAGGTGCAGCGACCCCTGGCTGTGGCCCGCCAGGATGATCGGCATATTTTCGGGCACTTCGGACAGGAATTCCTCGAACGCGCTTTGTACGTCCAGATAGGCAGCATCGAGCGCTTGTTTGCCTTCAGGTTTTTCGGTCAGGAACGCACCGAGCGTGGCCTGCCGGTAGCGCGGCGCCCAGATATCGGCAATGCCGTTGAACACGCTGGCCTGGCTGCGGATGAAAATCCGCGCGCGCTCCTGCGACTTTGCATCGTCCAGCGGGGCGTTCCAGTTGTCGCGGGTAAGGTAGGATGTCGGGTGCACATAAAATACGGCGACTTTATTCTCGGTCGCGGGCGCAAACCCTTCGGGCGCCCATAAAGCCGGATTGCCGGTGGTTATGTCGGGCCGCGCATACCACATGTCGGCGGATATGTAGGCGCTCATGGCTACCGTTTGTTGCGGCACAAATTCGGTGCGGGGGACAAATGCAATCTCGGCCGCCTGTTTGGGAAACAGGGCGAGCGCCGCCAGCGATGCGATAACCAGAAATACACAGACCACAATAAAATACAAAAACTTACGCGCCAAAAATACCTCCGCTCATGTCCGGCTTCGCACGCGTATAGACGGGTCCGCCTAAACGTGCGCTGAATCCCAGCCCCGATTGCTGAAGCAGGCTATAAGGCGGCTTTGCATATGTGCAATATATTTGCTGCAATGCGGCGTAATATCTTGAAGCCGGTGCGAAGCGATGCTAGCCGATGGGACCATGTCAGTAGATAGTAAAACAGTCAAAAAAATCGCTTCGCTCGCGCGGATCGCCATGGACGATGCCGAGGTCGAGGCCTTGGTGCCCGAGCTCAACAATATCCTGGGATGGGTGGAGCAACTGGGTGCGGTCGACGTGACCGGGGTCGAGCCGATGACCGCCGTCATCTCCAATACCCTGCGCCTGCGCGAAGATGTCGTCAATGCCGATCCGCTGACCGGCGGCAATATCCGCGACAAGGTAATGGCCAACGCCCCCGCGCCCGAACACGGCTTTTTTGGCGTGCCGAAGGTGATCGAATAATGGCCGCTATGCAAAACCTTTTAGTCCGTCATGCTGAACTTGTTTCAGCGTCCATTGATCCTCTTGATATAGGTTCTGCAACTGCAAAATGGACCCTGAAACGAGTTCAGGGTGACGAAAAGGGGCAGCTATGACCGATCTCACTGACCTTGGCATCAAGGCCATTCGTGACGGCGTGCGCGAAGGCACGTTTTCCGCGCGCGAAGTAACCGAAGCATTTAACGCCAATGTCGCAGCAGGCAAAGAGTTGAACGCATTTCTGGTTGAAACGCCGGATCATGCGCTGGCTGCGGCCGATGCGGCCGATAGCGCCCGCGCGTCGGGTGCAGAACTGGCACCGATGGCGGGCGTGCCGATCGGCATGAAAGACCTGTTCTGCACTGAGGGCGTGGCGGCCACGGCGGGCAGCCACATATTGGAAGGTTTCGTGCCGCAATTTGAATCGACCGTGTCTGCGAACTTGTGGAAAGCGGGCGCAGGCATGCTCGGCAAGCTCAATATGGACCAGTTCGCGATGGGCTCATCCAACGAAACCAGCGCGTTCGGCAATGTGATTTCGCCGTGGCGGCGCAGCGATGGCGGCAATACCGACCTTGCGCCCGGCGGGTCTTCGGGCGGCAGCGCATCTGCGGTCTCGGGTCGCTTATGTCCTGCAGCGACCGGTACCGATACCGGCGGTTCGATCCGCCAGCCCGCGGCGTTCGTGGGGATTTCGGGTATCAAGCCAACTTATGGCCGCTGTTCACGCTGGGGTGTGGTGGCATTTGCCAGTTCGCTCGACCAGGCCGGACCGATGGCGCGCGATGTCACTGATTGCACGATCATGCTGAAAGCCATGGCCGGTTTCGATCCCAAGGATTCGACCTCGCTCGATTTGCCCGTTCCCGATTGGGAAGCGACTCTGTCCGGCGACCTGAAAGGCAAGCGCGTTGGTATTCCCAAAGAATACCGGATCGACGGCACGCCCAAGGAAATCGATGACCTCTGGGAACAGGGCGCGCAGTGGCTGCGTGATGCCGGGGCGGAGATTGTCGAAATCTCGCTGCCCCACACCAAATATGCGCTGCCTGCCTATTATATTATCGCCCCAGCGGAAGCGTCGTCGAACCTCGCGCGTTATGACGGCGTGCGCTATGGCCAGCGCGAGCTGCCTGATGGCGCGGGATTGCAGGATATGTACGCTGCCACCCGCGCCGCCGGTTTCGGGCCAGAGGTCAAGCGCCGCATCATGATCGGCACCTATGTGCTCAGCGCCGGTTTCTACGACGCCTATTATACGCAGGCGCAAAAGGTGCGCACGCTGATCGCGCGTGATTTCGCGCAGGCGTTCGAACAATGCGATGTGATCCTAACGCCGACCGCGCCCAGTGCGGCTTTCGGCCTCGGCGAGAAAGCCGACGATCCGCTCGCCATGTACCTGAATGACGTGTTCGCGGTACCCGCCTCGCTTGCGGGCCTGCCCGCCATGTCGGTCCCCGGCGGTCTGGACGGGCAGGGATTGCCACTCGGCCTGCAGATTATCGGCAAGGCGCTGGACGAGCAGAGCGTGCTCGACGCAGGTCTGGCCATCGAACAACGCGCCGGATTTACAGCGCGACCGGACAAATGGTGGTAAGAAACATAACCGTCACCCTGAACTTGATTCAGGGTCCAGAGTAACAAGCGCCGTGTTTGCCGCTCTGGATGCTGAATCAAGTTCAGCATGACGAAATTGGAAGCTAATATGACAGAATCAACATATCGCATACAGGGCGCAACCGGGGACTGGGAGGTCGTGATCGGTCTCGAAGTCCATGCGCAGATTACCAGCCATGCCAAGCTGTTTTCCGGGGCCTCGACCGAGTTCGGGGCCGAGCCGAATACACAGGTGTCGCTGGTCGATGCGGCGATGCCCGGCATGCTGCCCGTGCTCAATCAAGAATGCGTGCGTCAGGCCGTGCGCACCGGCCTTGCGCTCAATGCGCAGATCAACAAATATTCTCGCTTCGACCGCAAGAATTATTTCTATGCCGATCTGCCGCAGGGCTATCAGATTTCGCAGCTTTACCATCCGATTGTCGGCGAGGGCGTGATCGACGTCGCGCTCGACGAGAAAGACCCCGACAGTGACGTGAAAAGCATTGGCGTCGAGCGTATTCATATCGAGCAGGATGCCGGCAAACTTATGCACGACCAGCATCCGACCATGTCCTATGTCGATCTCAACCGGTCGGGCGTCGCGCTGATGGAAATCGTGTCGCGGCCCGATATGCGTTCTCCTGCCGAAGCAGGGGCTTATGTGAAGAAGCTGCGGTCGATCCTGCGCTATGTCGGATCATGTGATGGCAATATGGAGCAGGGATCGATGCGCGCCGACGTGAATGTCAGTGTGCGCAAGCCGGGCGGCGAACTGGGCACGCGGACCGAGACGAAAAACGTCAACTCGGTGCGGTTCGTGCAGCAGGTGATCGAGATCGAAGCGGGCCGCCAGGTCGATGTGCTAGAGGCTGGCGGCGAAATTGTGCAGGAAACGCGGCTCTATGATCCCGACCGCAACGAAACCCGTTCGATGCGCTCGAAAGAGGACGCGCATGATTATCGCTATTTCCCCGATCCCGATCTGTTGCCACTCGAACTGACCGACGAATTTATTGCGGATTGCAAAAACTCGCTGCCCGAACTGCCTGATGCCAAGCGTAAACGCTATGAGGAACAACTTGGACTATCTGCATACAATGCTGCTGTGATTACAGCTGAAAAAGGATGGGCGCTTCATTTCGAAGCCGTAATGAGAGCCGTAGTAGAAAAAACTGGGCTGCCTGCTAGAGATGTCAGCACTTTAGTAGCAAATTATGTAAATAATGAAGTGTTTGGTTTCTTAAAAACTGCTGGGTTTGAAAATGGTGTAGACTATGTCACCGGAGAACCAATAGGGGTTTTAAAAGGCGAATCTGCTGCTGAGTTGCTAGTTATGCTCCTTGATGGAGAGCTATCAAGACCTCTTTACAAGCAGGTTTTTGAAGGTGTTGTTGGAACATCTGTAAGCCCTAAAAAATATGCTGAAGACAACAACCTGAAACAGACCAGCGACACCGGTGCGATCGAAGCTGAGATCGAAAAAATCCTCGCCGCCAATGCTGATAAGGTCGAGCAGTATAAAAGCGGCAAGGACAAGCTGTTCGGCTTTTTTGTAGGTCAAACCATGAAAGCGATGCAAGGCAAAGCCAATCCGCAAGTGGTGAACGAACTCCTGAAAAAGATGCTGGGCTGATACAGCCTAGATTTCGGGCAATTCCTGGGGCTGGGTGTTCGGCAACTCGTTCGGTTCAGAAATACCGGGCGTTTCGGCGGGCTGCGTATTCGGTGTTTCCAGCGGAAAAGGCTGCACCGGAGTTTCCGGCGGCGACTGCGGCTCGATCTTGTCCGGCTTGGGAACTTGGGGTTCGTCAGAATATTTGATGGGCATGATAATTCCTTTCCTCCCATCAACCAGCCAGTTGCGCACGAGTTCCATAGACGATATTTCCCGGCTTTCCCCTCTTGCCCTTTGGGGTGGCATTGTATAGACGCACGCGCTTGACCGACGACATGCGGGCGTGGCGGAATTGGTAGACGCGCCAGATTTAGGTTCTGGTATCGCAAGGTGTGGGGGTTCGAGTCCCTTCGCCCGCACCATCGGCCCGACCGGACCGGTGAGGGCAGAATTTTGGGCCTTGTCTATAAGGCCGTCAGATAAGCTAAGCAAAGAGAGCATAAACAGCACATGAAAACCACCGAGACGCTGAACGAGGGCCTGAAGCGCGCCTATAAAATCACCATCACCGCAAAAGATATCGACAAACGCGTCGATGCCGAAGTGACCAAGATTGCGCCGCAGGTGAACATGCCCGGTTTCCGTCCGGGCAAGGTGCCCGCAAATCTGGTGCGCAAGATGCACGGCGACGCGCTGGCGCAGGATGCGCTTAATGCCGCAATTCGCGAAAGTGTCGATGCGGTGATCAGCGAAAACAAACTGCGTCCCGCGATGCAGCCCAAGGTCGATCTGGTCAAGGGCTATGAGAACGGCAAGGATGCCGAGCTGACTGTCGCTATGGAAGTGTTGCCGCAGATTGATACGCCTTCGGTCGATGGCCTGAAACTTGAGCGTCTGACCGCCGAAGTACAGGAGAGCGAAATCGACGAGGCGGTCGAACGTCTCGCCACCAGCCAGAAAAGTTTCGAAACCGCTGCCAAATCCTACAAAGCGCAAATGGGCGACCAGGTCCTGATCGATTTCGAAGGCAAAGTGGGTGGCACACCGTTCGAGGGCGGCAAGGGCGAATCCATGGCGGTCGAGCTTGGCTCGGGCCGGTTAATTCCCGGTTTTGAAGACCAGCTGGTAGGCCTGAAAGCCAATGACGAAAAAGTCCTGAACGTCACTTTCCCCAAGGACTATAATGTCGACAGCCTGAAGGGCAAGGATGCAACTTTCGATATCGTCGTCGGCGAAATTCAGAAACCTAAAGAGAACAAGGCGGATGACGAATTTGCCAAATCGCTTGGTCTTGAAGGCATGGATCAGCTGCGCGAGCTGCTGAAAGGCCAGATCGAACAGGAACTGAATGGCCTGACCCGCACGCAGATGAAGCGCGGCCTGCTCGACCAGCTTGCCGCGGATCATGATTTCGATGTTCCGCCCGCAATGGTCGAGGCCGAATTCGACCAGATCTGGGCGCAGTTGGAACAGGAGCTTCAGAACGAGGAAGATCCTGAGGCGGCGCGTAAAGAAATGGAAGACGACAAGGAAGAGTATCGCGAAATTGCGGTCCGCCGGGTCCGTCTGGGCCTATTGCTTTCCGAAATCGGCCAGTCCAACGGCATTGAGGTAAGCCAGCAGGAAATGAACATGCTCGTCCAGCAAGCGGCCCAGCAATATCGCGATGAGGACCGCAAGCGTTTTATAGAATATATCCAGCAGGAGCCCATGGCGGCAGCGCAAATCCGTGCGCCCATGTACGAAGATAAGGTTGTCGATTTCCTGTTCGAAAATGCCGAAGTGACCGATCGCAAAGTGTCTCGCGAGGAGTTGCAGGCGGCGATCGAAGCCGAAGACACGCCCGAAGCCAAGCCCGCCAAAAAGAAAAAGCCCGCAAAAAAATCAGCGGCCAAAAAGCCGGCAGCGAAAAAAACATCGGCCAAGGATCCCACCGACAAAAAGCCAGCCGCGAAAAAAGCGCCCGCTAAGAAAGTGGCCGCAGCCAACGAGTCCGACAAAAAAGCTCCTGCCAAGAAGGCCTCTGCCAAAACACCGGCAGCCAAGAAATCTGCTGCAAAGGAATAATGCCCCTGGGGGCCGGGCGGCCTTAATGGGCGCTTAACTGTTATACTTAAAAAAGGCATCGGAGACTCGCTCTCCGGTGCCTTTTTCATCAACGCCCTTGAACATTATCGCGTTTGCTCCGATTTAGGGGCTTCGAGTATTCAGACAGGAAAGAAACACTTTATGTACGATCCGATCAACAGCCCCATTCACGACGCCTTGGTTCCCATCGTGATCGAACAGTCCAACCGTGGCGAACGGAGCTTTGATATTTTCTCCCGCCTGCTGCGCGAACGCATCATTTTTGTGACGGGTCAGGTCGAGGACAATATGGCCTCGCTGATCACCGCGCAGCTGCTTTTCCTGGAAGCGGACAATCCCAAAAAAGACATTTATATGTATATCAATTCGCCCGGCGGCGTAGTGACGGCCGGTATGGCGATCCATGACACCATGCAATATATCCGCCCGCGCGTAGGCACAGTGTGCATTGGCCAGGCCGCTTCGATGGGCAGTTTTCTGCTCGCGGCAGGGGAACCCGGCATGCGCATGGCGACCACCAACGCCCGCATTATGGTGCATCAGCCGTCCGGCGGCGCACGCGGTATGGCATCCGATATCGAGATCCAAGCGAAGGAAATTCTGCGCATCCGCAAGCGGTTAAACGATCTGTATGTCAAATATACCGGCAAATCCTTGAAAGAAATCGAAAAAGCCATGGACCGTGACACTTTTCTCGAAGCGGACGAAGCCAAGGCTTTTGGCTTAATCGACGAAGTTTTCGACAAGCGGCCCAAGCCGGCTGAAGACGAAAGCAAATCATAACGTTTTTGCGGTAAACCGATTGTTCAGTCGGCATGGCATATTACCCGTCATGTCGGCTGAACCTCGCCCGCCCCATAATGACAGGCAGGCTTTTGGTTTTGCGGCGCATATCGCCACATGAATGGCAATATGCAGGTTGGTATTGAAATCTGTCCACTTCGCTTTAGGATTGGGCGACAGGATTTGGACACTAAACAGCCCCGTGTGAGTCTTTGCTGCGGAAATGGTTTCGCGCGAGACAGAGGGCGTAAGGAATTTTATGACGAAGTTGACTGGCTCGGATTCAAAGAGCACGCTTTACTGCTCTTTTTGCGGCAAATCGCAGCATGAAGTGCGCAAGCTCATTGCTGGGCCAACTGTTTTTATCTGCGACGAATGTGTCGAGCTTTGCAACGATATCATTCGCGAGGAAACCAAGGCGGGCGGCATTAGCGGGAAAAAGGACGGCAGCGTCCCGACGCCGCTGGAGATATTCGATACGCTCAACGCCTATGTGATCGGGCAGGACCGCGCGAAACGCGTGCTGTCGGTTGCCGTGCATAACCATTACAAACGCCTCAATGCCATGGGCAAGAATGACGATGTGGAACTCGCAAAATCCAACATCCTGCTTGTCGGCCCCACGGGTTGCGGCAAGACGCTGCTGGCGCAGACACTGGCGCGCACGTTTGACGTTCCCTTCACCATGGCCGATGCCACCACGTTGACCGAAGCCGGTTATGTCGGCGAAGACGTGGAAAACATCATCCTGAAATTGCTGCAGGCGTCCGATTATAACGTCGAAAAGGCACAGCGCGGGATCGTCTATATTGACGAGATCGACAAGATCAGCCGCAAGGCGGAAAATCCGTCCATCACCCGCGATGTCAGCGGCGAGGGTGTGCAGCAGGCCCTGCTCAAGCTGATGGAAGGCACCACCGCTTCAGTCCCTCCGCAGGGCGGGCGCAAGCATCCGCAACAGGAATTTCTGCAAGTCGATACCACGAACATCCTGTTTATCTGCGGCGGCGCATTCGCGGGTCTTGAAAAAATCATCGGCGACCGTCTCGAAGCCAAATCCATGGGATTCGGCGCGCACGTCGCTGCGCCCGAAGAACGCAAAATTGGCGAATTGCTGAAAGACGGCGAACCGGAAGATTTGCTCAAATTTGGTTTGATTCCGGAGTTTGTCGGGCGTTTGCCGGTGATCGCGTCGCTCGAAGACCTGGATATCGATGCGCTCATCAAGATATTGCGCGAGCCGAAAAACGCGCTGGTGAAACAATATCAGAAACTGTTCGAACTCGAGGATGTCGATCTGACATTCACCGATGATGCGCTCGATGCGATTGCCAGAAAAGCCATTGCCCGCAAGACCGGCGCCCGGGGCCTGCGCTCGATTGTCGAGCGCATCCTGCTGGACACGATGTTCGATCTGCCCGGTCTTGAAGGAGTCGACGAAGTCGTGGTCGACAAGGACGTGGTCGAAGGACGCAAGGAACCCGTGCAAGTTTTTGCCGAGAAACGAAAAGCCACTAAAGAAAACGCCGCGTAAAAAGCGACACCCCCTTCTGATGTGTTCATGAAATTTCGAATCGCGACCGGGTTCTAGATAAGAATTGGGATAGGGGCGTTTGCTTGTGGCATTTTTGACGCACCAGTATTTGAAACTGCTGTGTCCGTAGAAATGCGGTGGGTGATCTGTGGATAACAAAGGCAATCGCACTTTGTATTTTCCCCTTATAACAAAGCTATTTGCTCGCCAATCTTTCAAAACTGGAAAGATTGTTACGTCGTTTTGTTCTTTCGTAACAAAAGTGCAACAAAATTGCAGTTGCGCTGTCTCCGCATCCGGTTAGAGGCGCTATCAACTCTTAGGGGAGTTTCACGCTTTTGAACCCGCACCAAGCCTATGGGGGCATGCGGAGCAACGAGGAACATGGAAATGCAGCTTAAATATTTTCTCGCGGCGTCTGCCGCATCTCTTTCGATGGCAGCCGGTCTCGCCGCTCCTGCCCATGCGCAGCAGATCACGTCGGGTATCGAAGGCAATGTGACTGATGCCAACGGCGCCACAATTTCGGGTGCGAGCGTTGTCATTACGGATACACGCACCGGTTCGGTTCGTCGCCTGACCACCAGTGCGGACGGATATTTTCGCGCCGACAGCCTTGTCACCGGCGGGCCCTACACAGTAACCGCAACGGCGCCCGGATTTGAGGGCCAGACCGTCAATAACGTCAATATCAACCTGTCGGGCAATACGTCCTTGAGCTTCGAGCTTTCCGCCGGTGCGGACGACAATATTATTGTCGTGACCGCTACGCAGGCAGGCGTTTCACAACTTGCCATCGGTCCCGGGACGTCTTTTGGCGCCGAAGAGCTGGAAGCTTTTCCGTCGATAACGCGCGATATTCGCGACATAATTCGTATCGACCCGCGCGTCAGCCTGGACCGGTCCAACGAAGTCGATCGCATTTCCTGCCTTGGTGGTAACGACCGTTCGAACGCCTTTACGGTCGATGGTATTGCGCAATCGGACAATTTTGGCCTGAACGGCACGCCTTTCGCCTCGCGCAACAACTTGCCGCTCCCTTATGATGTAATCGCCGAAACGTCAGTCGAATTTGCGCCATTCGACGTACAATACGGCGCTTTTACCGGTTGTGCGATCAACGTGGTCACCAAATCGGGCACCAACGATTTTCACGGCACGGCATTCTTTACCTATACCGGCGATGGTCTGACGGGGGATACAGTCGATGGCGTGGACGTCACGCCCGCGCCTTTCGACCGTTATCGTTGGGGTGCCACCCTGTCCGGGCCGGTCTTCAAGGATCGTCTATTCTTTACATTCGGCTATGAAGAAACCGATCTGGGCGACAGCCAGGATGATGGCCCGATCGGAGCCGGCTTTGCCAACGAGCTCGGTTTCATCACAACCGAACAGTTCAACGAAATTTCAACTATTCTACAGAACAGCTATGGCATCGACACCGGCGGCATCGCGCGTTCGCTGCCCGAGTCGAGCCGCCGTTTCTTTGGCCGCGGTGATCTGTACATTAACGACGATCACCGTCTGGAAGTCACCTACCAACGGCTTGAGGAAGAAAATGTCGAGCCGGACGATTTGAATACTTCGAACTTCACCGGTCTCAACACTTTCGAGGTCGAAGGAACCGAGTCCGATTATTATTCGGCACGGCTTTACTCGAATTGGACCGACAATTTCTCGACCGAAGTCCGCCTTTCGCGTTCCGACGTACAGGATATCCAGGGGCCTGTCGGCGGCGGCGAGGCCCAATCCGACAATCCGATCCCTCGCATTATTGTTGGCGTAATCAACCCGGCAAACGGGAATATCGGCAGTGTACAAGCTGGACCCGGTTTCTCGCGCACCTCGAACGAACTCAATACGCGTATCACCCAGGGCAAGGTCCAGGGCAACCTGCTGGCCGGAAACCATAGTCTGACATTGGGCGTCGAAGTCAACGAACTCAGAGTATTCAACCTGTTCGCACAGAACTCGACCGGGACGCTGACTTTTGCGAACGTCACTGACCTTCGCAACGGTGTGCTGTCGGGCGGCACCAATACTTTCCCAAGCGCAGCCGCCATCCTGTCGGGTCAGGCTGCGGGTGCATACGGCAATTTCACCGCGTCGGGCGATATCAACGACGCGGCCGCCACTTTCAAGCGCACGATCTTTTCTGTATACGGTCAGGACGACTGGCAGGCGACATCGCAACTGAACCTGCTTCTGGGTCTGCGCGTCGACTGGTATGATGGCGACGGTGCGACCCAGAACCCCGCATTTTTCGACCGCTACGGCTTTAGCAACAGCACACCTTTCAGCAAACTGGATCCCGTATTGCTGCCGCGGTTCGGTTTTACCTATAATGTCGAAAACGAAGGCTTTTTTCGTGGTACCCAGATAAAGGGCGGCGCGGGCATTTTTACCGGCGGCGATCCGACGGTCTATTTCTCCAATGCCTTTTCGAACAACGGCTTCGCTGTCGGGTTTGGCGCGTCGGACAACGCGGCCTGCGATTCGGCTGAAGGTGCGGACGGACGTATCGACGTCCTTCAGAACGGTCAATTTACTGGCGTCCCGCAATGTATCGTAACCGTCGGTGGCCAGCAATCGGCACGCGGGCTGGCCGATACCCAATCGACCGACCCGGATTTCAAATCGCCCACGGTGATTCGTGCGAACCTGGGTTTTGCTACCGAATTTGGTACGGGCGGGGGCTTTTTTGACGACTGGCGTTTGAATGTGGATTATATCTACAGCCATTTCAAAAATCCGATCGATTTCGTCGACTTGTCACAGGTTGTGAATCCTTCGGTCGGACTGAGCGGCTTTACTATCGATGGTCGCCCGATCTACGCTGCTATCGAACCCACACGGGCCGGTTGTAACGCGCAGCTGCAAAATCAAGGTGGTATACCGCTGACATATACCGGTGTTACCCCGGCGTGCTTCGGCACCAGCCGTGACGATGAAATTCAGCTGACCAATGGTGCAAGCTATGACAGCCATGTCGCTTCGGTCATATTGTCGAAACGCTTCGATCGTGGGTTGCTGACCGATGGCGGCGGCATCAATTTCAGCTTGGGCTATGCGTTCACAGACGCCAATAGTAACCGGTACAATAACAGTTCGACCGCGACATCGAGCTATGACATCGTGGCATCGGCCGATCGCCAGAATAATGCCATCGCCACGTCCGAATACGAAACGCGGCACAACTTCACACTCGGTCTGAACGTCCGTGAGCAGTTTTTCGGCGATTACGATACCCAGTTCGGTTTCGTGTTCGTGGCCCGTTCGGGTCGGCCGTACAGTGCGACATTCGACAATGGCGGTATTTTCAACGACAGCGCTTCGGGCAGCGATAACGCGCTGTTATACGTACCGACCGGCCCGGGTGACCCGAATGTTGTCTATACCAATACATTGGCGGGCACTCGGGTTATTCAAACCGCAGCTGAAGCGGAGTCCGGTTTTAACAGCTATATCGACGCCAATAAGTGCATTGCCAAATTCCGCGGTCAGACACTTCCGCGCAACAGTTGCCGCAGCGAGTCTTTCTACGATCTGGATCTGCGCTTCAGCCAGGAAATTCCTGGACCCGGACGTTTTTTCGGTGTTGAGGACAAGATCAAGCTATATGCCGATTTTGACAATTTCCTGAACCTGATTGACAGCGGTGCAAATGTATTTCGTCGTCAGGAATATACGACCGCAATCATCAACGCCCAAAGACCCGATGGCCAGGGTCGTTATGTCCTGAACGGCTTCTTTCCGGATGATCTGAACCGTATCCAGACCAGCAGCTCACTGTGGCGCATACAGGTCGGTGTAAGCTACGCATTCTAACGCGTAGCCAACCAAAAAAAGGCGCGGCCCCGTATCGGTGCCGCGCCTTTTTCGTTTACCGGCCTGTCTATTCAAACACGCAGCTGTCCATGCCGTCACCCTGTACGACATTGATCCGGGCGGCGATAGAATTGCCATAGCGACGCACAAAACCGGTCGGTGCCTTAACCGAGCGTTTTTTGGGGAGCGGCAACGCCGCAACGATCCGGCCTGCCTCGGTTCGGCTGAGCGCGCGCGCGCTTTTGCCGTAATAGCGTTGCGCCCCGGCTTCGACGCCGTACGTGCCGATGCCGGTTTCCGCGACGTTGAGATAGACTTCCATAATCCGTTTTTTGCCCCAGATATTCTCGATCAGCACCGTGAACCAAAGCTCCAGTGCCTTGCGGAAATAGCCGCCATCCTGCCACAGGAATACGTTTTTCGCGGTTTGCTGGCTGATTGTGGACCCGCCGCGTAACGGGGCGCTGCCTTGGGCATTGCGTTTCATCGCCTGCTCGATTGCCTGCTGGTCATAACCGCCATGGGTGCAGAATTTGCTGTCCTCCCCGCCGATTGCCGCGGAAACCATGTCGCGGTCGATGGCCTCGAGCGGCAACCATGTCCGGTTCGCGCCATTTGGGTCGAGTAACATGGTGATCGTGGTGGGCGGATTGACGAATTTGTACACGGTCACGATTCCTACCGAGAGGATCACGAACCATAAAACCAGTTTTAGGAGAAAGATGAAGAAACGGGCGATGATCCCGCGATTGCGGGATTTGGGTATAGATTTGGCCATGCCCTAGGAATAGGGCATGGCCAATAGTCTGTCATTCAAATTTTAAAAGCTCAGGACGCGGGCAACATGTTGCGGTCGGTTGCCAGACGGTGCATCGCCTTTTGCAGCTTTTCGAAAGCACGCACTTCAATTTGGCGAATACGTTCGCGGCTGACGTCGTAAACCTGGCTCAGCTGTTCAAGAGTCTGCGGATCGTCGGTCAGGCGGCGTTCGGTCAGGATATGCTTTTCACGCTCGTTGAGCGCGCTCATCGCGTCGGTCAGCATCTCGTGACGCACGCTGGCTTCCTGTGCATCAGCTACAGCCTTGTCCTGCAGCGGTTCGCTGTCGGTAAGCCAGTCGAGCCACTGTCCGTCACCATCCTCGCGCATAGGCACGTTAAGCGACGCATCGCCTCCCATCGACATGCGGCGGTTCATGTTGACCACTTCGTGTTCCGCGACGCCGAGTTTGGTTGCGATGGAGTCCACATCGTCGGGGTGCAGATCGCCTTCCTCGAAAGCTTCGAGATTATTCTTCATCCGGCGCAGGTTGAAAAACAGTTTTTTCTGGGCAGCAGTCGTTCCCATCTTAACGAGCGACCAGCTGCGCAGGATATATTCTTGGATAGATGCTTTGATCCACCACATTGCATAGGTGGCGAGACGAAAGCCGCGATCGGGTTCAAATTTCTTGACGCCCTGCATCAGGCCGACATTGCCTTCGGAAATGAGATCCGACACAGGAAGACCGTATCCGCGGTACCCCATGGCAATTTTTGCAACGAGTCGCAGATGCGAGGTTACAAGTTGCGCGGCAGCTTCGGAGTCTTCATGTTCCTCATAGCGCTTGGCAAGCATATATTCTTGCTCGGGCTTTAGGACGGGATATTTGCGGATTTCGCTCAAATAACGATTGAGACTGGCATCTCCGCCAAGGGCTGGAATTGTCGTCGTCTTTTTGGTTTTTGCCACGTTTTTATGTCCTTTATCTGTCAGCCTGTGCGCGAACCTCATCAAGCATTCGCATTTTAGGCCACATCGGTTACATTTCGAGATCGGATTTGCATTTGCATGCGCAGTTAACTTTCAAACTCTCAGAGCATCTAAAAGTTCCTGCATATCAGCAGGTATTTCAGCCGAAAAAACCATCTTTTCGACCAATACCGGATGTATAAAGCCGAGCGTAGCGGCGTGCAACGCCTGACGCGCGAAATTCGTCTTTTTCAGCAGATTTCGATGCGCTTTGTGCGTGCGGCTATATACCGGGTCGCCCAGCAGGCTGTGGCCCAGCGAATTCATGTGCACGCGCACTTGGTGCGTGCGGCCGGTTTCGAGCCGACACTGCATCAAAGCCGCATCATGCAGGCGTTCCACCGTTTCGTAATGGGTGACGGCATGTTTGCCCTGTTCCTCGTCCACCACCGCCATCTTCTTGCGGTCCTGGCGCGAACGCCCGATATTGCCTGTTACCGTGCCATTGGCAGGGCGTGGATGACCTTGCACGATCGCGAAATATTTGCGTTCGATGCTGTGGTCGGCAAACTGTATGGCAAGGCCCGCATGCGCGATATCGCTTTTAGCGGTCACGAGCAATCCCGACGTATCCTTGTCAATCCGATGCACGATACCGGGGCGGGCAACGCCGCCGATGCCGGAAAGTTGTCCCTTGCAGTGATGTAGCAGCGCGTTGACCAGCGTGCCGTCGGCATGTCCGGATGCAGGATGCACCACCATGCCTGCCGCTTTGTTGAGCACGAGCAGGTGATCGTCCTCATAGACGATATCCAGGTATATATCCTGTGCGATCAGGCTACTGGGTTCAGGCGGCGGCAGGTCGAGACGGAAACGGCCCGGCCTACGCAGCATGGTCGACGCTCCAGGCGTGACCACGCCATCAATACGCAGCTTCTTGTCCTTGATAAGCGCCTTGATGCGCTCGCGCGACATGTCGGGAATGATATCGGCCAGCGCGCGATCGACCCGCTGGCCGATATGGCGGTCGTCAAACTGACCTTCATGCATGGAATTTTGCGCATTCATGCGCTATCATTGGGCGATGGTAGATCCCTTATCAACCCCAGTAATTCTTGCCTGGCATGTGCGTGCAGCTTTACGTGTCGAAGCCGCCAAGGCGGGCTCGCACGAATGTTGCGGATTGTTGCTGGGGCAAAATCCGGGCCATATCACAGAAATCGTCATCAGCCGCAACATTGCCGACAATCCTGCGCGGCATTTCGAAATACAATCGGACATACTGATCACCGCCGAAAAAGAGGCGCGGGCAGGGGGCCGGGCACTGATCGGCTATTATCACTCGCATCCCGTCGGAGGGGCTGTTCCTTCACGCACCGACGCGGCACTCTCGGCGGCCGACGGACGCATATGGGCGATCATTGCGCGGAAAGACATTCGGCTGTGGCGCAATATCAAGGGCGGAAAGATTCACGGGATGTTCGAAGAATTGCCGCTATAACATGTGCTTCTGTTACGCGGGCACTTGTATATCGCCGCCACACTTGCCAAAGCATGGCCAGCCGACGATTTCTCTCCCGGATTTGCAATAATGGATTTAATATGACCGCTTCACCTGTCGAACTCGCCAGCTTGTTATGCTCTCGCCTCTGCCATGATTTACTGAGCCCTGTGGGCGCGCTCAACAACGGTCTGGAACTGCTGGCTGACGAGACCGATCCGGAAATGCGGGCGCGCTGTTTTGAACTTTTGACCGATAGCGCAACCGCATCGGCGCAAAAGCTGAAGTTTTTCCGGCTCGCCTTCGGGGCCGCGGGCGGATTTGGAGACCGGGTCGACAATCGCGAACCTAAATCGGTAATAGACGGACTGTTGCATGACAAGCCGCGCATCCAGATGAACTGGACACTGGACGATCAGAGTTTGCCCAAGCCTGCGGTCAAAATATTGCTCAATCTCGCGCTGATTGCGATCGAAGCGCTGGTGCGCGGGGGGCAACTGGATATCGGCGCGGAGTCCGCGGACGATCGTGCGGAAATCGTCGTACGGGCGTCGGGCGACAAAATCGCGCTCGACGAAGTGATCGGGCGGGCGCTTACCGGCGACCTTGAGGAAGGCGAACTGACCTCGCGCACCGCGGCTGCCTATATGATTGCCGAACTGGCTGCATCGGGCGATGGCGAGATCCAGATTGTCCGAAATGGCACCTCGCTTGTGATGGGGGTGGTCGTGGCACACTAGGATATCGCCGCAAAACTATAAATTTCTTCGGTTAAAGAGGATTTTAACCATATTTTCGTATTCCTGCCAGTGAACAGGCCACGGACGGAAATAATGGACGAACTTATTCAGGATTTTATCTCAGAGACATTCGAGACGCTCGATAAGCTGAGCGGAGAGTTAGTCGCCTGGGAAGCCGACCCGTCCGACCGTGAACGGCTGGATAATATTTTCCGTTTCTTTCATACCGTCAAAGGCAGTTGCGGCTTTCTAAGCCTCCCGCGCTTTGAACGGCTCAGCCACGCGGCGGAAGATGTGCTGAGCAAACTGCGTGACGGCGCTATCACGCCCGGCCCTCAAATCGTGACAGCCATATTGGCGATAATCGATCGGATTGCTGCGCTCGCCAACGCTCTCGAAAGCGGGGACGCAATGCCGGAAGCTGACGATAGCCATTTGCTGGACCAGTTGCGGAATGCGTGTTCTGAAACCGAGGCGAGTCTCGATCCTGCGCCCGCGATGGCACCGACTGGGGAAGCTCCCGCGGATGCTCACACGCCGCTGCGTGCCGTCCGGATTCCGCTGGAGTTGCTCGACCATCTGATGAACGGCGTATCCGATATGGTATTGGCGCGAAACGAGGTGGCACGGCGAATGCGCGATGCCGATAATCCAGCCTCTACAGATGCGGCGTTCGAGCGACTCTCGTCCTGTATCGCCGATATGCGCGACATGATCGGCAAGACGCGGATGCAGCGTATCGAGCGGGTTTTTACACCCCTGCCGCGACTGGTGCGCGATCTGAATGGGGAGCTTGGCAAATCCGTCCTGCTCGAAACGGTCGGAGCGGGCACTGAAATGGACCGCGAAATGATCGATATGATCCGCGATCCGTTGATGCACATTATTCGCAATGCGATCGACCACGGCATCGAGAGTCCACACGAGCGCGCCCGGGCGAACAAGCCCGCCGACGGCAAGCTGAAAATCGAAGCGCGCCAGTCGGGCAATCAGATACTTATCGAAATTTCCGACGACGGGCGCGGTATAGATGTCGACGCGCTGACATCCAGAGCGATAGCTTCAAAAGTGCTGCGTGCGTCGGAAGTTGCGCACATGAGCGAAGCTGCCAAGCTCAATTTGGTATTTTCGCCGGGGCTTTCCACAGCGAAAAAAGTCACCTCGGTTTCGGGCCGCGGAGTCGGCATGGACGTGGTCCATTCGAACATTACTCGTATTGGCGGAACGATCGATCTGGAAAACGATCAGGGTGCAGGTCTCAAGATTATCTTGCGCGTACCGCTCACTTTGACGATCATCGCCTGTCTGACCATTGAGGCGGGAGGGAATTTGTTCGCCCTTCCGCGCAATGCTATTCAGGAAATATTGCATGCGGAGAATGAAAACGTCACGATCGAGTCCATCGGTGGCGGCGAGATTGCCGTTATCCGCGGCGTGAAGATTCCGCATATAGCGCTCGAACAGGTTCTCGGCCAATCGATCACGAGAGATATCCGTGGCAGCGACCGCACCATTATCGCAATCGATGCCGGTTCGCAGCAGAAATACGCACTCAGTGTGGCCAATGTGCTTGACCATGAAGAGCTGGTCATCCGCCCGGGCGCGCCGCTCATCATGGAGAACGGCCTGTATGCAGGAACGACCCTGCCCGATAACGGGCGGCCCATGCTGTTGCTGGATCCCTCCGGCCTGGCGGTGCAACTAAAGTTGAGAAGCAAACAGGATATGAAAGCCAGCGGCGATGCACATCATACTGGTCCCCGTAAAAAACTGGCATCTGCGCTCGTTTTTCACGATTTTGAAGGCAAGCACAGAGCCATTCGGCTGGGGGTCATCGAACGGGTGGAGGATATATCGAGTGCGCGTGTAGCGATCACTGCTGGACAGATGCGATTGAGCGTCGACGACGCCACTCTTCCGATCTATGGGCTGAAAGCCATCCCTGAAAATACTTTCATCAAAACGCTCTTGCTGTCGGACGGGGCCGTATCTCTCTATTATGCGATAGACGAAGTCGTCGATATTTTCGAACTGTCGGGAAAACTGGAAAAGGCCATGCAGCCCGGAGTGGTTGCCGGCGTGACCATGATGGGCGATCGGCAGGTCGAAATTATCGATACACACTGGCTGTTTGCGCAATATTGCGAGGGCATCCGGCGCGCCCCGCCCGAAGCGCAACCCACATGCTGCATCGTTGGCGGCGACGATATCTGGACACAGAACATACTCGCCCCGCTGGTTGAAGCGGCGGGCTATGAAATCGTTCGCGGGCAAGAGCATTATGCGGATGCCGACATCTTCATTTCGATGCAGGGCGAAGACCAGGAGGACTTTGTTATGCCGCCCCGGAAAACGATGATAAGCTTGGCCTATGATCCTGCCGGGGCAGGGGGCAAGAACGCTGCAATCTACCGTTACGATCGCAAGGCTTTGATGCACGCGCTGGAAACCGGTCTTTCGGAAAGGATACGGGCATGAGCAATCTGTATCTCGTCGCCACGATTGCAGGCGAAGATATTGCCATTCCCGCACATCAGGTGGAAAGCGTAGTCAAAGTTAAGGATGTCGTAAAAATTCCAGCCGTCAAACCTTTCGTGACCGGGCTGTTTGCGCTGCGCAGCCGCGTGCTGACGCTGATCGATTGCCAGTATTTCATCACCGGCGAAACTGCCGAAGCCAAAGACGGCCAGACTGCGATTGTCGCCGAAGTGGCTGGGCATTTCTATGGGTTTCTGGTCGATACAGTCAAGGATGTATGCGAAGCGCAGGAAAGGGAAACCGAAATAACCGCGCGTCTTTCGGACGCCTGGCAATCGCTCGGCTCAGCCATGCTAAACGTCGATGGAAAGTCTACTCTGGTGGTCGATCCGGGCCGCATGATCGAGCCTGCGCGAAAGAAAACAGGGTGAAAATTTCCGATATGCTGGGAAGATGCAGAAATACAAACAGAAATTAACCGGGCGCTTACCAAACCGAGGTTACAGTGACCGCGCAGTACTAACGATAGAGGGTCATATTATGAAAACTTGTCTGGTGGTCGATGACAGCAAAGTCATCCGGAAAGTGGCACGTCATATTTTGGAAGCTCTGGGGTTTACCGTTCACGAAGCGGCCGACGGACGCGAAGCTCTTGATTTTTGCGAAAGTGAGATGCCGGGCGTTGTCCTGCTTGACTGGAATATGCCGGTGATGAGCGGCATCGATTTTCTGGTCGCTCTTCGCGCTATGGAAAAGGGGTCCGCCCCCAAAGTGGTGTTCTGCACGACCGAGAACGGCATGGGCCATATCCAGGCTGCGGTCGATGCGGGCGCGGACGAATATGTCATGAAACCATTCGATCGCGAAACGCTGCAATCGAAGCTCCAGTTAGTAGGTTTCGCGCAACAGTAAAATGCACCTCGTCGCGCCCATTGAAAAAAGGAATAGGTCGCCGCAGGACGATGAGGGAAGGTCTCCGGTGCGAATTATGCTGGTCGATGACAGCATGGTGGTGCGCTGCGTGTTGGAACGGATCATCGCTACCCATGCCGATTTCGAAGTCACCGCATCGATGGCCAGTGCGGCGGCCGCCGTCGCCTTTCTCAAAACCAATCGCGTCGATATCGTCATTCTGGATATTGAGATGCCCGATCGCAGCGGTCTTGAGGCGCTGCCCGATATATTGGCATATGGGCGAAAAGCACGGGTATTAGTGCTTTCATCAATATGTGAAGCGGGCGGTCCAGCTGCCGTGCGCGCGTTGTCACTGGGCGCGTGCGATACGCTGGCCAAACCGGGACGCAACAGCTTTGCGGGCCGTTTCGCCGAAACACTTGCCGCGCGTCTGCGCCAGCTTACGAACGAGAAAGTCAGGAATTCGCCCGGGCCGGGTGCGATGCGCGCGCTACGCCCCGAATCTGCACGTGGCCGGTTCAATTGTATCGCCATCGGTGCATCGACGGGTGGCATTCCTGCACTCCAGGCTTTTCTGAGCGGGCTTGATTCGATGGTCAACGCGCCCATTCTGGTCACGCAGCATCTGCCCGCCACCTTTATTCCGTTTCTGGTTCGACAACTGGGCAGCGTCAACGCCCGGCTTATCGAACTTGCCAAAACCGGCACGCGGATCGAGCAAAGTACCATTTATGTGGCACCGGGCGAAGGACATCTGACCGTCGAGATGAGCAGCACAGGTCCGCGCATTCGCATATCGAACGATAGTCATAATTCCCGGTACATGCCGGCTGTCGATCCGATGTTCGCATCGGTGGCACAAGTATTCGGCAGGAATTCGCTGGGTGTCATATTGAGCGGGATGGGCAATGACGGAACACAAGGGGCACACACAATGCGCGCACACGGTGCCACAATCTATGTGCAGGATGCCGAATCCTGCGTTGTGTGGGGCATGCCGGGACAGGCGGCGCGTGCCGGACTGGCCTGTGGGATCATGCCGCCCGCCCAAATTGCCGCCCATCTGAATACTATATGGAACACGAAATCATGAACGGAAGCGCGGAACACAGCGGTGCAACGCAGATACTGGCGGGCCTGCTGCAGGCGCGGACCGGACAGATCATTTCGCCGAACCGTTTCTGGCATATCGAAACGTCGCTCAAAACCATATTGCAACAATATTGCATTCCCGACATCGACTCCTTGGTCGCGGCGTTGCTGGGCGCGGATAATGAAGATTTGGTGCAGGCGAGCGTCGAGGCCATGCTCAACAACGAGAGCTATTTCTTTCGCGACAGCGCTATGTTTAACGTGTTGCAAACACAGGTGCTGCCCGACTTGCAGAAAAAGCGCGCCGACGCAAAGCGGCTGAGAATCTGGTGCGCGGGTTGTTCGACGGGCCAGGAAGCTTATTCTTTGGCCATCCAATTTGCGGACGACCTTACCAGATGGGCGGACTGGAAAATCGAGATAACCGGCACGGATATATCCCAAACGGTGCTTGATAAAGCGCGCAGCGGACGATTTACCCAGTTCGAGATTCAGCGCGGCCTGTCGGTTACGCACATGTTACGATATTTCGAACAGGATGGCGAGGAATGGCGCATCAAGCCTGAAATCCGTGATAGGGTGCAGTTTCGCAGCGACAATGTTCTGCGGCCCACGGGAAGGGCGGGGGAGCATGATCTCATATTATGCCGAAACTTGCTGCTTTATTTCTCGCCTGAAACGCGCCATGTGGCGTTTTCGCGCCTGGCCCGTTCGATGCAGCCGGATGGATATCTGATGCTCGGCGCGGCAGAAACCGTGATCGGTCAAACGACCAGTTTTGTTTCCGACAGGAACATTCGCGGCGTCTATACTTTGCAGGGCGCCGACATTGATGTAATCACGCCGCTCTACAGCGGACCTGAACGTCGTCGGCGGAGCGATGATAACGCACAAAATGCAAACTGGCCGTTTTCCAGCCAGGCTTGACTTGTGTTTTCCTGTCCCCTCCGCATAGCCATTGATTGCCGCGCCAACCCTCTCTATCGTCTGAAATATCGATTGTCGTATGCGGTTATGTAACAGAGGGGCATGTTATGCCAGACCAGCCTTATATCCATACCCCATCCCCTAATTTCGACGAGCGGACGGAGCCAGTCACCATGCTGGTGCTGCATTATACCGGAATGCGAGACGCGCCATCGGCGATCAACTGGCTGGCCAATCCCGACAGCAAGGTTTCCGCGCATTATGTCGTGACCGAAGACGGCCAGATTATCCAGATGGTAAGCGAGGACAAACGCGCATGGCATGCCGGGCGTTCGCACTGGCGCGGCATCACCAATGTGAATAGCGCCAGCATCGGCATCGAAATCGTCAACCCCGGTCACGAATACGGATATCGGCCCTTTCCCCCCGAACAGATGAGTGCGCTCGTGCCGCTGATTGGCGACATTGTCCGGCGTCATGATATCCGCCCCGGCTATGTTGTCGGTCATAGCGATATTGCGCCGGGTCGCAAGCAGGACCCGGGCGAGCTGTTCGACTGGCCGATGCTGGCAAAGCTGGGCCTTGCGCTGAAGATACCGGATGGTAGGCTGGTCGATCCCTATTGGAGCGACGGCGGTTTCTATCTCGCGCTCGAACGCTTCGGTTACGATATCGAAGACGGTGAAGCCGCTGCCACCGCGTTCCAGCGCCGTTTTCGGCCCGAAAATGTGGACGGCGTGGTTGATGGCGAAATCCGCGCCATCCTGTTCGCTTTATTGTTGGACCGCGACAAGAGACATGGTAGCGCGGGCTAGCCAGAGGATCGGGCAACTGCGGGCGCAAGTCCGAGGAAAGTCCGGGCTCCACAAAACAAGGATGCCGGTTAACGACCGGCGGGGGCGACCCCAGGGACAGTGCAACAGAGAGCAGACCGCCTGCCTTGGCCATTCGTGGTCTTGGCAGGTAAGGGTGAAAGGGTGCGGTAAGAGCGCACCGCGCAGCTGGCAACAGGTGCGGCATGGTAAACCCCATCCGGAGCAAAACCGAATAGGGGCGGCATTAGGGGTTCGTTTTGGCCCGCTGCCCGGGTTGGTTGCTGGAGCGGTGCAGCAATGCATCGCCAAGATGAATAGTTGTCGAACCTCGCTTGAGGGGAACAGAACCCGGCTTACAGATCCTCTGGCCATTTATTCTCCGTCATCAATATTCGTGGGTAAATCACGAGTTTTCCAAATTATCGGAGCAGTCGCCTAGATAAGGCGAGGCGCGATGCGCACCCTAATTCGCAAACATGAGCAGAAACGCAATATGTGATAAAATGGCACCATCGTAAAATATATTGCAATTTTATGTCATTTACAGACTTCCCAATAGTCTAAAATTTTATATGCCTGTTGTGCATCGCAATATCGGTGCCTTTCATAGGGGTTCATGATGATCAAATCTGTTGCTCACTCCACGTTGGTTCGCGTTTCAGCTTCGCTAGTCTGTCTGGCGTGGTCTTCCGTCGTTCTTGCGCATGCGCAAGAGCGGCCGGAACCGGAAAATGTCGATAGCACGTCTGCCGCAGCGACCGATTATGCTGACACGATTGTTGTGGTGGGATCGCGCCGTACCGACCGCACGATCGCCGACAGCCCGGTCCCTATCGATGTGATCGGAAGCGAGGCGCTGCAAAATAGCGGTGCAACCGAAACGAACCGCTTACTCAACAATCTGGTGCCATCTTTCAATTTCCCCCAGCCTTCGCTGACCGATGGAACCGATTCGCTGCGCCCCGCGACTTTGCGCGGGCTTTCTCCAGATCAGGTTCTGGTGCTTGTGAACGGCAAACGGCGGCATATGTCGTCGCTGCTCAATCTGAACGGCTCGATCGGACGGGGTTCCTCCGCGGTCGATCTCAACACGCTGCCTGCCATTGCGATCGAACAGATCGAGGTGCTGCGCGACGGGGCTTCTTCGCTTTACGGTTCCGATGCCATTGCCGGCGTGATCAACATACAGCTGAAAAAAAGACAGGGCGGCCGTGCCCAGGCTTCCTATGGCAAATATATCACGACTCTGCGCGATGTCGACCAGGTCGCTAGCGTGGCCCCAACATTAGGAACGGGGGACGATCCGGTGCTAACCTTTACCGGCAAGGACCGGACTCGGCGCGACGGAGATACCTATACGTTCGCAACCAATATCGGTTTGCCGGTCGGGGATGTCGGCTATCTGAACTTTACTGCGGAATATAAGGACCGCGAGCCCACCAATCGGTCCGGCCCCGATTTGCGGCGTCAGTATAGCGGCGTCGGCGATCCGCGCGAGACGACTCTCACGCGCTACCAGCACCGTTTCGGTGATGGCGAATCCAAAGACCTGAATTTTGTCGTCAATGCAGGGACCGAAATCGGGGATTTCGAACTCTATTATTTCGGGACCTATGGCGTGCGCGATGCCAATGGCGCGGGCTTTTATCGGCGCTCGCTCGATGCCCGCAACCGCGATTTCGCAAATGGGGGCCAGCCTTTTTACGCGGATGGTTTTCTTCCGCTTATCGTCAGCGAAATTCGCGATTTATCGGGCGCGGTGGGCGTGCGCGGCGAAGTATCGGGTTTCAATACCGACTTGTCGGTCGTGTATGGCACCAACCGGCTCAACTATACCGTCGAAAACAGCTTCAACACCTCGCTGGGCGGGCTGGTCAGCAATCGGCGGTTCGACTCGGGCGGACTGCGTGCGGGCCAGACATCGGTCAATCTGGATATCCAGCGCAATATCGACCTGGGTTTTGCTAACTCGGTGTCGCTCGCTTTCGGGGCTGAATATCGCGACGAAAATTACAAGATCATTCCCGGCGAAGTGCAAAGCTATATCAACGGCCCGTTTTCCTTCACGAATGGCGCGCCTGGCGGGGCACAGGTATTTCCGGGTTTCCGGCCCAATAATGCAGTCGATGCTTCGCGCGACAGTATCGCCGGATATGTCGAACTTGATACGGACATTACCGACGCTCTCAGCGTACAGGTGGCCGGACGTTACGAACGCTTTTCCGATTTCGGCGATACCGTAAACGGCAAGCTGGCCGCCCGTTTCGAACCGTTTGACGGGATAGCGTTGCGCGGCTCCGTCTCCACTGGGTTTCGCGCGCCCGGTTTGGCCCAGCAGTTTTTCGCGACGACTTCCACAAATAACATTGGCGGGGTTCTGATTGAAGTGGGGACTTTCCCAGTTGCTTCCCCTGTAGCAATCGCACTCGGATCGCAGCCACTTGAAGCGGAAAAATCGCTGAATTTCGGCGGTGGGGTGGCGCTCAATCCGATTGACGGGCTCAGCCTGACGGTCGATTATTACAATATCCGGATCAAGGACCGGATCACGCTAACCGAAAACCTGCAGGGGGCCGATGTCGTTGCAACACTCCTGGCGGCGGGCATACGGGGCGTCACTTCGGCACGTTTCTTCATCAATGGCATCGATACCCGGACGCAGGGTCTGGATATCGTAGGCAGCTATCAGGTGCCCGATATGGGTTTCGGCAATCTCCGTTTCACCGTCGGTTTCAACTTGACCGATACCAAGATTACCGATCGCCGCACCTTTTCCGGCTTTACCGCAGCGCGGCTGTTTTCGCGCCAGGAATCGTTTCGGCTGACCGATGGCCAGCCGCAGAACAAGCTCAATATCGGCCTTGATTACGATTACGGTACATTCGGTTTTACGGCGCGCGCCAACCGGTTCGGCGAAGTGTTCTTGCCGTCGGGTGTGGCCTCTCCGCAGCGTGATGATATTACGGTAGACAAGGGCGGTGCTCCCGGCGACATTACGCTTGGTGCCGAGTGGGTGACCGATCTGGAGTTACGGGTGAAACCCACTGATGCGCTGGAATTCGCCATCGGTGCCAACAACCTGTTCGATACCTATCCCGACCGGTTGCCTTTTGGTACTGTGAATGGCGTGAATTTTGGCACAAACAACTCGTTCCTGCCCTATAGCTCGCAATCGCCGTTCGGCTTTAGCGGCCGGTTTCTATACGGGCGCGTAGCCATTAACTTCTGATCGCGGTTAGAACTGAAACGCGCACGAAAAAAGGTTCCGGTCATAACTGGCCGGAACCCCTTTATTTTTAGGCTGGACCTGTTCAGGCCAGATCGAACCGGTCGAGATTCATGACCTTGTCCCAGACATCGACAAAGGCATGGACAAAATCTTCCTGCGCATCGTCTTCGGCATAGGCTTCGGACAATGCCCGTAACTGCGAGTTTGATCCGAAGATCAGGTCGACCCGCGAGCCCGACCATTTCTTTTCGCCGCTCTTGCGGTCATACGCGGTAAACATGCCGTCCTCGCCATCGGCAGTCCATTTCATCGTCATGCTGGTTTCCAGCAAATTGGTCAAAAAGTCGTTGTTGAGTGTATCGGCTTTATCCACAAATCTACCAAGATCGCTGCCTCCATAATTCGTGCCCAGCGCCCGCATACCCGCATAAAGAACTGTCATTTCAGGCGCGGTAAGCGTCAGCAACTGGGCCTTGTCGACCAACAGTTCTTCGGCAGACAGTCCGTAAAAGTCGGCATTCTTGTCGAGATAGTTGCGGAAACCGTCCGCTTTGGGTTCGAGCACCGCAAACGAGTCGATATCTGTCTGTTCCTGGCTGGCGTCAGTGCGGCCGGGCGTGAAAGGCACGGTCACGTCGTAACCGGCATTTCTCGCCGCCTTTTCGACAGCCGCACAGCCGCCGAGAACAATCAGGTCGGCCAGCGAGACTTTCCTTCCGCCCTGCGCATCGTTGAAATCGCTCTGGATTTTTTCGAGTGCAGACAGCGCATTGGCAAGCTCGGCCGGCTCGTTCACTTGCCAGTCTTTCTGTGGCGCAAGACGGATACGCGCGCCATCGGCCCCGCCGCGCTTGTCGCTGTCGCGATAGGTGGATGCCGATGCCCATGCCGTGGTGACGAGACGCGATAACGACAGTCCGCAGTCCAGCAGTTTTGCTTTCAGATCGGCAATCTCGGCGTCGCCGATCATCTCGTAATCGGCGGCCGGGACGGGGTCCATCCAGATGCGCGGCTCGGCGGGCACTTCAGGCCCCAGAAAACGAGCAGGCGGCCCCATGTCGCGGTGCGTCAGTTTAAACCAGGCTTCCTGATAGGCCTTTTGGAACTCATCGAAATTCTCGTGAAAATGCCGCGAAATCTTCGCGTATTCAGGGTCCATTTTCAATGCCATATCGGCGGTGCTCATCATCGGCGCATTGCGCTTGGTCGGATCATGCGCGTCGGGCACGGTGCCGTCCCCGCTGGCACCGACCGGTTTCCACTGCTGTGCACCGGCGGGGCTTTTGGTGAGTTCCCATTCGAAACCGAAAAGATTGTCGAAATAGCCGCTGTCCCACCGCGTCGGGTTGTTGGTCCATGCGCCTTCCAGGCCGCTGGTGATGGTGTCACCGGCATTGCCACTGCCCTTGCTGTTGAGCCAGCCCTGGCTTTGCGCTTCGATCGGCGCGGCTTCGGGTTCGGGGCCGACATAATCGTCGGGCGCGCCGGCACCGTGGCATTTGCCAAACGTGTGGCCGCCTGCGACCAGCGCCACGGTTTCATAATCATTCATCGCCATGCGGCCGAACGTGTCGCGAATATCGTATGCGGATTTAAGCGGATCTGGATTGCCGTTCGGGCCTTCCGGATTGACGTAGATCAGCCCCATCTGCACCGCGGCGAGCGGTCCGATCATCTCGCGCTCACCCTTGTAACGTGCGTCTTCGGTCGACAGCCATTCGTTTTCGGGACCCCAATAGGTTTCGGTTTCGGGTTCCCACACGTCTTCGCGGCCGCCGGCAAATCCGGCCATTTCCAGCCCCATAGATTCGTGCGCGACATTGCCCGCCAGAACCAGCAAATCGGCCCACGATAGCTTTTTGCCGTATTTCTGTTTGATCGGCCACAGCAATAGGCGCGCCTTGTCGAGATTGCCGTTATCGGGCCAGCTGTTGAGCGGCGCGAAACGCTGCTGGCCGGAGCCCGCACCGCCGCGCCCGTCATGCGTGCGATATGTACCCGCCGCGTGCCACGCCATACGGATGAAGAACCCGCCATAATGGCCCCAGTCGGCTGGCCACCATTCTTGTGAATCTGTCATCAGCGCGGTCAGATCGCGCTTCACATCGGCCAGCGGCAGTTTCTTGAATTGTTCGGCATAATTGAACTTTCTGCCAGTCGGGCGTCCCTCTACAGGATTTTGGTGCAGCATCGTAAGATCGAGCTTGTTCGGCCACCACAGATTGTTCGTCATCTGGGCGACGACTGCACTGATATTGGTTCCGCGCCCCACGGGGCATTTGCTTTCGGCGTTCATGATCTTTCCACTCCAGATTGTAATTGGTCTAGGAGAAGAAGATGACGCATCGAGACTAAGTTGTCCAATCACTTAATTTTGTCAGAGTAATCGAAATTAGCGCATAGTCTTCAAAAAAACAGGGTAACACTCCGCATGGAGACGTTATATGTAAGAATATATGTAAGAATTAATATGAATAAGGGGAAAATGGTGGGCGTAGAGAGAGTTGAACTCCCGACCCCTTCGATGTCAACGAAGTGCTCTACCACTGAGCTATACGCCCACATTTTCACTGCCGCCTGGGCCACTAGTGGGCAGGACAGAAGCGGTCAAGTAGCCCCCGTATAAGGGGAAGGCAAGTATTAAATCAGGCCGGTGGCGCTGGTCTTTTCGAAAATCCGATCGACTTCCATAACTAGGTCGCGCAGATGGAAAGGCTTTGACAATATTTTGGCATCAGGGGCCGTCTGCCCGGCCTTGAGCGTGACTGCGGCAAATCCGGTGATGAACATGACTTTGGTTTTGGGGGCGACACTGGCGCAATGCTGTGCAAGCTCGATGCCGTCCATTTCGGGCATGACTATATCGGTGAGCAGCAGGTCGAAATCCTCGGTTTCCAGCAACGGCAAAGCCGCCGTGCCGCGGTCCACGTCGGTGACGTGATAGCCGGCATTTCCCAGCGCGCGCTTAAGATATGCGCGCATCGCGCCGTCATCTTCTGCCAATAAAATGCGGATCGTATCTACTCCGTTGGATGTTTATGTTAGTCGCGTGCGGCGGAAACGCCGATGCAGTCTTGTCATCGTTCCCAAGGAGCTTATAGCTTGAATGGGTTAATTTTCTTAGAGATATTGCGGACAGACGGAAAATTATTTTGGAGCCAGAGACAATACCGGGCATAGAAAATGACGCAGCGTGCACCCTTGTGCACCCTGCATATATGGTGCAGAACGAAAATCTGGAATGCCCTCCCGTACTGATCTGCGTGCCTCATGCCGCGCGCCATTATCCGCAAGCGCTGACCCGCAACCTGCGGCTTCCCGCCGAAGTCTTGTTGCGATTGGAGGATCGCTATGCCGACCTGTTGGCGCGCAAGGCGGCCGGGGCGGGAATTTGCGTCCTGACCGCCAAAGCGCCGCGTGCATGGATCGATATGAATCGCGCGCCCGGCGATATCGATGCCGACATGCTGTCCGATGCCGATACCGGCGATTTCGGTCAGATGAGCGCCAAGGCCCGCGGCGGTCTGGGTCTCATACCCCGGCGGTTGTCGGGCCATGGCGATATCTGGCGAGCCAAATGGACGCGCGCGGATGTTTCGCAACGCGTGGCGCGATATCATACGCCCTATCATCACAAAATCTCGCAATTACTTGGGGATATGCGGGCCCGTTGTGGGGGAGCAGTGCTTCTTGACCTGCATTCAATGCCGTCCATCCCTTCCCGGTACGATGAAAAGCCCGTGCGGATTGTCGTCGGCGACAGGTTCGGCCGCGCGGCATCGGGACGTATGTCTGAAACCGTCCTCGCACTCGCGGAACGCGGTTCGAACGAAAGTCCCGAAATGTTCGAGACTCGTCTCAATCATCCTTATGCGGGCGGTTATGCACTCGAACGTCACGGACGACCGGAAAACAACGTACACGCGATTCAGCTGGAGATCGACCGCGCACTCTATCTCGATGAAGCCGGCCGCGAGCCGGTCAATGGCGTACACGCCGTTGGAACTATGGTGAGGGAAATGGCGCTGGCATTGGCGGACGAGATCTACACACAGGGATATGTGCAGGCGGCGGAATGAAGCGGACCGCACATCACCGGGGGTAAAGCACGGTCCGCGCTCCGTGAAAAAAAGACCATCCTGTGGGCTATGCCCCAGGATGGCCAAGTTCAGGGAGGAGGCACATAGTGCCTGCCGGGCCGCCTAAGAGAGGGGGAAGGACGACCCTGCAAAAAGTAAATAAGGATCGTTAAGCCTGTTTCAATAGCCAAAGCTGAAAAAATATATGGACCGAGAAAGCATAATTGGTATTGCGAAGCATTATCAATTATGCTTTCTTCACTTCTCAAAGTTTTTGAAAAAACTTACTCAAAACGGCGATGTGCAGCCGATACCATGAGGTGAAGATAATGCAGCAACGGGTAGTCTACGGTGCAATCAGGTGTGTGCGGTCTCTGAAAATGGGTGAGTTGGCGATTTTGACGAGTTTTCGCGCAACAGCAATAGCTGGCGATACTTTGCAGGGTTTGTCGGACCATGCCGCGCAGAAACTTGGATCACACATACTTGCAAGACAACTTGGTCTGATAGTCGCGGCAATTGGCGATGTATGGGCCGATCCCTTTGTCTTGTCACGTCCCTGTTGCGGAACGCTGACCTATGACGAAGTCACGCTAATCGGGATGGTGCGTACTGTCGCGGCGCCAGATCGTTCTGCTTTCAATGAATTACTGTGCGACATGCTGGCTGAGGATTCGCGCGACTTCCTTTACGGGCTATTTCGGCGATTCTCGCAAACCATTTTAGAAACAGCGCCTGTGTCGTTGGTGGAGTCATGACGGATAGGATTTCTATAAATTAGGGGAGCCGAAGCTCCCCTGAATAGTTGCAATAAAATCCCAAGCCCTAGTTGAGTTCCGCACCCGGAACTTCAGGCATTTCGGTGATTTGAGGTGCCTTGCCCGACTGGACCTGACGGCTAAAAACTTCGCGCATAACCTGCAGCGAGAACAAATGTGCGTGGATCAGCGGCAGCATGCCGTTCTGGTTCATCTTGCGCAGCTCGTCACCGCGCAATTCGCGCAGCTTTTCCTCGTTGACCATTTGAAAGCCGCGATAGATAAATGGTTTTTCCACGCCTTCCTGCTGGATCGCGACTTCGCCTTCCATCAGCAAGTCGTGCTTTTTCAACTCTTCCATAAACGCTTGCGTGCGCTGCCCGGCCTGTTCGAAATTCTCGCAGAATGTGAGGATATTCTGGGTCGTTTCGGTGGGCTTGCCGTCCTTGTCGAACAACGCGTCGCCCTTTTTGGATTCGCCAATGCCGCCTGCGGTCGGATCGAAACACAAGGACAGCTCTTCCGAATCGGGGCGCAGCTTGGCCAGCATGAAAGGATAGCGCCGGACATAGGCGGGGACATAGACGGGATCTGTCAGCTTGCCCTTGCCATCCATATAGACATTCACGCCTTCGTTCATGCCCATCAGGATGAGCGGAACGGGATTGTCGCCTGCCGAGAACACGATGGGATAGTGGCGCTGCGCCTGCGGGAATTCCTCGACCGTGACGGGAACCGCATGCTGGTTTTCCATAAATTCCGCGGTTTCGAGACCGATCGATTTCCACTTGCCATGGTCATTGCTGTTGAGCGGAACCAGATCCTTGTAAAAAAGCGGCAATCCTGCCTGCTGGGGCGCACTCGCCATGGTCTATCTCCCATATCTGTCGTGTGACATTGATGTCCGTTGAAATTCAAACCAGCGCATTAGGTGGATCGAGCCCGATACGCAAGGGTTAACCGGTCATTCCACCAGCTTACCGGGGTTCATGATTCCGAGCGGATCGATCGCGGATTTGATCGCGGTCATCACCATCATGCGCGCCGGACTGGAGAGGCGGGCGAGTTCCTCGCGCTTCATCTGGCCGATGCCGTGCTCTGCGGAAATCGAGCCCTGCCACTCGGTCACGTAGTCGTGCATCAGGCGGCTGATGTGCTGACCGTCATTGGCGTTCCAGCGTTCCGCGTCTGCGCCCCTGGGAGCCATCACGTGAAAGTGGATATTGCCATCGCCCATATGCCCGAAAGCGACTGCCTGCGTGCCGGGAAAAGCGCTTTCGATGGCAGGCGCGACCACGTCGATAAACCTGCCCATCTGCGCAGGCGGCACGCTGATATCATGCTGCATGGCGGGGCCGGCAGCACGCTCTGCCTCGGCAATCGAATCGCGGATTTTCCAGAACGCTTCGGCCTGCGCTTCGCTGGCGGAAATGACCGCATCTTCGATCAGGCCGTGCACCATTGCCTCGGCCAGCAGCGTTTCGGCAAGCACCGATGGCGATGCCGCATCGGCATCGTCGCGCACCAGTTCGATTAGCGCGTGCCATGGTGCGGCCCCGGCGAGCGGTGAGCGGGTGCCGGGTATGTGGGCGATGACGTTGCCCAGACAATGTTGCGGCAGGATTTCAAACCCTTCCATCGCATTTCCCGCTTTGTCCTGCAGGAAAACAAGTAACTCTCGCGCTTTGGCAGTCGAGCGCAGACCCGCCCACACCACCGCCCGGTCGATCAGAGCGGGTACGAGGCGCAACGATGCCGCTGTAACGATACCCAATGTCCCTTCGGCCCCGGTTAACAAATGGCGGATGTCATAACCGCGATTGTCTTTCTTGAGCGCGCTCAGCCCGTCATATATTGATCCGTCCGGTAGCACTGCTTCTATCCCGTGCACCAACGCCCGCATCGTGCCGTGGCGCAGCACTTGCGTTCCGCCGGCATTGGTGGAAACCAGTCCGCCTACGGTGGCCGACCCCTTGCCACCGAGGGTGAGCGGAAAGCGTAGCTGTTTTTCTGCAACGATATCGTGAAGATTTTGCAGGATCAAACCCGCTTCGGCGACGATCAGTTTGTAGGCAACGTCGAAACTGCGCACTGTGTTCATGCGGCGCAGCGACAATAATATGGCGTTGCCGCTGGCGTCGGGGGTCGCTCCGCCCACCATGCCGCTATTTCCCCCCTGCGGAACGATCGCCACGCGGTGCTCAACGCACAATTTGACAACGGCTGCCAGAGTATCCGTATCCGCCGGAGATACCAGCGCCCGCGCCGCGCCGTGATAGCGTCCGCGCCAGTCGGTCAGCCAAGGTGCCATATCCTGCGCATTGCAGGTCGTGGTGCGGGAATCGCCGATCGCAGCAAGCTGTGTCATGAAAGCGGTCATGCGCTTATTTACGCAAGATATGGCTTTTCGGCAACAAGGCACATGCGAAAATGACCAGAGTGCGGGCTGCATGGGCGTCAGTTAATCGCTTGTTCAAACGGATCGGTTACAAGACAGCACGTAAGGACGGGGGGGTAATTCCCGTCACTTTTCCATTTTACGGAGCGGCTTTTCAGACGCATGTTGTTTTCCCTGCCTATGATCGCGATGCTTGCCTGGAGTGCCATGCCTCCCGGCAAAGGGGTGGCGCATGGGTATATGACTCGCGTAAGCGTCGATGATAACGCGCGCATCAACCGGCAGTTTATCGAACAGGCGATTTCTCCGCGACCGAATATCCTGTATCAGGTCCGGATCGAACAGCGGATCCGCATCCGTATTCCGCGCCGCAATGGCAATTCGCGCCAGACCCTGGCTTCGTTGCCGGAACAGTCGGTTGAACGTCCCAAGATGAAAGCGCGCAAGATCGGTAAGTGCATTGCGATGAACGGTATTTCCGGGGTGCAGATTAATGCCTCCGAAAACCGGCTAATGCTCTATATGCGCGACCGCAGCATCATTCGCGCGGATTTGGAGAAAAACTGTCCGGCCCGCAGTTTTTATTCCGGCTTCTATCTGGAACAAAGCGCGGATGGACAATTGTGCGTAGAACGCGATCTTCTGCTGGCGCGGTCCGGACAGCAATGCGAGCTCGACAAAATTCGCAAAATGGTGGTGGATGATTGAGGCGCACTTACCCGCGCCAGCCGACGACTAACTGGGAGATATTGACATTTCCCACGTTTCGCCGCAAAGCGCATTTTTGGTTTTGCCGTGCATCAAACTCGCGCGCCAACGCCGCGCAATTACGCACCTTTTCCCGGATAGCTTATGAAATTCGCCGATATCGGCCTCTCTGACAAATTACTCGCCGCCGTTGCTGATGCTGGCTATGATACACCCACACCCATTCAGGAACAGGCGATCCCGCCTGTGCTGATGATGAAAGACATTATCGGCATCGCGCAGACGGGTACGGGCAAGACGGCCAGTTTCGTGCTGCCGATGATCGATATATTGGCTGAGGGACGAAGCCGCGCGCGTATGCCGCGTTCGCTCATCCTCGAGCCGACACGTGAACTCGCGGCGCAAGTCGCGGAAAATTTTGAAAAATATGGCAAGAATCACAATCTTTCCATGGCGTTGCTGATCGGCGGCGTATCGATGGGCGACCAGATCAAGGCTCTGGAAAAAGGCGTCGATGTCCTGATCGCGACGCCCGGCCGCCTGATGGATTTGTTTGACCGCGGCAACATCATGCTCAACGGGTGCGATCTGCTGGTAATCGACGAGGCCGACCGGATGCTCGACATGGGCTTTATTCCGGACATCGAATCGATTTGCGACAAGCTGCCCGCCACTCGCCAGACGTTGCTGTTCAGCGCGACCATGCCTCCGCCGATCAAGAAACTGGCGGACAAGTTCCTGACCAACCCCAAGCATATCGAAGTGGCGCGTCCTGCCACCGCCGCCACCGCGATCGAACAATTCCTGATCAACGTGCCGCCCCGAAAGAAACAGGATCTGTTGATCCATATGCTCGATAACGGGGTGGAGAGCGCGATCGTGTTCTGCAATCGCAAGACGACTGTGGGCGACCTCAATAAGAAACTGCGCAGCATCGGATTCGATTCGGGCGAAATTCACGGCGATATCGACCAGTCCCAGCGGCAGTCGGAGCTCGAAAAGTTCAAATCGGGCAAAATCAACATTCTGGTCGCATCCGATGTGGCCGCGCGCGGCATCGACGTGAAAGACGTCAGCCATGTTTTCAACTATGATGCGCCATGGCATCCTGACGACTATATCCACCGCATCGGCCGGACGGGCCGGGCAGGGGCCAAAGGCATAGCCTATACATTTGCAACCCGCGCCGATGCCGAGGCGATCGACAATATCGAAAAATTAATCGGCGGCAAGATCAGGGTATTGAAGGGGTCGGGCAAAAGCTCCGACGACAAAGGGACTGCGTCCAAAAATCCTGTCGGTAAAACGGACGTGCAGTCCGAAGACAGGCCCGCCAAACAATCGCGCAAACCGGCAAAGTCTTCTTCCGCTCCTGCGCTCGCTTCATCGCCAACGCGAGAACAGGCAGATGAAAAGCAGCGCGCAAAACCTGCACCCAAACCGCGCCGCGGCAAAAGCGAAAATAACGAAGCCGATGACGGCTGGAACGGACCGATGCCCGAGTTCCTCTCCTTCGGCTTCAAGGAATAACCGGCGCATTTTGTGCGCCGAATTTCCCTCTTTTCTTTTAAAAGCTGGCGTTCAGCGACACCCGCAAGTCGCGTCCGGCGAGCGGCGCATAGTCTTTCAGAAAACTTGCGTGCCGGCGTGCAACGACATCGAAGATATTATTGGCCGATAAGACTATGCTGGTGCGGTTGTCCGCCCCGAACGGCCGCACGGTCAGCGATGCGTTAACCAACGTGAAGCTGTCTGTCGTCGTTTCGAATGTCGCGGTCCGATTCTGTCCGTCCGAATATTCGACCTCGACACGGCCATCGAGCCCGGGTGACTCGGTTGAAATACCGCCCAGCAAACGAAGCGGCGGAATACGTGGTGCCGGGCCCACGGCATCGATCGTCGCGCGAACATAATCGGCCACTCCGTCGGCTTTTACGTTATAGTCGCCAAATGTCGCCAGATTGGCCGACGCTTCCAGTTCAAAACCATAATATCGGGCATCGGCCTGCCGGAACTCAAATACCGGCAAGTCATCGGCAACTTCTCCGGTCCGCTGGTCATAGATATAATTGTCAAACCAGCTGTGAAATGCCGAAGCGGCCAGACTGAAATTTTCCTTCTCCATCCGGAAAGTCGCTTCCAGCCCCCAGCTTCTCTCTTTTACGAAATCGGGATTACCGACTTCGAATGCCTGGGTTCCCGCGTGGGGGCCATTGGGGAACAGTTCTTCGGCGGAAGGTGCGCGTTCACTGTGCGATCCGCTAAGGCCAAACCTGATGCCCTTGGCAAGGGCATAGCTGGCACCGATCGATCCGGAATAAGCATCGAAACGGCGTTCGAGGTCGGGGTTGCCGAGGTCCGCATCGGCGCGGGCTTTCACATTGGTATGTTCGTAGCGCGCCCCCGCTTCGGTTTTGAATGCCCCGAAATCGAAAGATTGCAATGTGAATATACCAAGCTGGCTGGTGTCGTTTTGAGGGATGAATTTCTCCTCGCCAATGACGTTAAAGTCGCGCGAAAGATACTGGACACCGCTCGCACCTCTCCATCCGCTGCGATTCGCCTGAACGATTTCGAACCGAGATTCGAATGCCTGATTGAAAAAACTGGTACCGATTTCGCCGGTTTCCTCCAGTTCGTCATGTCGGTAATCGGCATAGCCTGCACGGAATTTGATTTTATCGACAAAGCCGCCGTCCACGTTCAGCCCGGCACGCACATCGGCGCGCGTTTGCCGCATATCGAGTCGCACCGCTTCGGCCTCCGCATCCGCATCGGGGTCGAGCGAATAGCGAACAGGAACGCCATAGAGATTGTCGATATGGTTAACCGATATTCCCAGATTTCCGCCCTCGTTAATCAGCGCGACCCCGCCGGCAAATTCGTAATTGCGGCCTGCGCTGTTGGGCAGACGTCCGCGCAGATCGGCAAGGCTGGCGATATCGGGATCATCGCTCATCGCTGCCTCGGCACGGAGTGCAGGCGTCAGAATAAATCCGCCGGTTCGCAGGTCGTCCGTCTTGGCATAGGTGCCGTCCAAATGGATCACAATCTGATCGCTGAGCGGGACATCGATCGCTGCGGAACCCGATCGCTGATTGGCGGCGCTGCCATGAGTGGCGGTGGCTTCGGCATGGAAAGGCTCGTCGGGAATGCGCACGGGAATGCGGCTGTCGATCACATTGACCACTCCTCCGATCGCCGAGGATCCGAACAGCAACGCAGAGGGACCGCGCAACACCTCTATCCGTTCGGCCGTCAGCGGATTAATCGCAACCGCATGATCGACACTGGTATTGGACACGTCGAAACTGCCGATCCCGTCGGTCAGCACGCGGACGCGCTCTCCCTGAAATCCGCGCAATACGGGCCGCGACGCATTGGGTCCGAACGAGGTGGCTGAAACGCCCGGCTGGCTCGCCAAGGTTTCACCGATGGTGGTGCGCAGGCTGCGCTGTAAATCGGTGCCCGCAAGCACCGAAGTGCCCGAAAGCACGTCTATCCGGTTGCGCTGGAAACTGCCGGTGACGACGATCGTGTCATCGGGCTGGCGGTGATAGTCGGCGTCCTGGCTGTTGGGTTCGGCAGGTGCCTGATCGTCGGCCGGGGCGCTGCCGGAGTTTTGGTTTTCGCTCGTGTCCGGCGCTGTATGGGCGTGCGCGGTGGCGGGCAATACGCAAACGGCAAGGGCGAGACATGCGCTGGAAACAATAAGTCTGTTTTTGGGTGTCATGGAAGCGATCCTGCTTTTAAGGGGATGAGCAATGAAAGTGCGGCCTAGACTTAATGTTATATTATATCAATCACATTTGTCGCGCAAACTTCTCGCTTGATCGTAAAATTAGCCTGTAAGCTAGAATACGTACAAAAATGATGGGCAGTGCCATTGCGGGTTCTGCACGTAATTTGAAAAATGGGAAAACCGCCCATACAGACTGGCCCGATTGCCGCTGGCAATTCGGGTCAGTGTCACAAGTCATATAAACCCGCATACCCACTGGCAGAATCCGGGTCAGAATTTTGCGCAGGCACAGTTTAAGGTTAAGGAGTATTGGTGGACGCACTTGGGTTCGAACCAAGGACCAGATGATTAAGAGTCAACTGCTCTACCAACTGAGCTATGCGTCCCACCGAGGATGCAGATAGGGATTTCTATCAAAATAGCCAGCCCTATAATCCCGAAAAAATCTAGTTCAGGCTGTTTCCGCGCGGACCGTGTTTCAGCTCGCGCTCGATCGACATCAAAATGCCGATACAAATCATGATCGTCAGCATCGACGAGCCGCCATAGCTGAGAAAGGGGAGCGGAATGCCGACCACCGGCGCAAAACCCATGACCATCAGCAAGTTGATAGAGATATAGAAGAACATGGTGGTGGTAAGTCCCGCCGCGACCAGCCGCGAATAACGCGACTTGGCCTTGACCGCGAGCCCGAGGCCCCAGCGAAGCAGCAGAAAAAATGCGAAAATCACCGCGAGTCCGCCGAGCAGACCCCATTCCTCCGCCATGGTCGCGAACACGAAATCGGTATGCCCCTCGGGCAGGTAATCGAGATGGCTTTGTGATCCGTTGAGAAAGCCCTTGCCGGATATGCCGCCCGAACCGATCGCGATTTTCGACTGCGTGATATGATAGCCCGCGCCCAACGGATCGTTTTCCGGATTGATGAATGTGGTGACGCGGCGCTGCTGATATTCTTCCAGTCCGAAAAAGAAAGCGAGCGGACCCAGCACCGCCAGCGATGCCGCGCCCGTAACAAAGAGTCGCATCGGCAACCCTGCCAGAAAGGCCACGGTCATTCCCCCCGCCAATATGGTGAGCGTGGTACCCAGATCGGGTTGCAACAGAACCAGGGCCGAGGGAACTCCCATCAGCACCAATGCAGGCCAGATTGCCGACCATGTGCGAATCTGTCCGATAGGGAGCATATCGTAAAAGCGCGCGACAGCCAGAATAATGGCGGGTTTCATCAGTTCGGAAGGCTGGATGCGGATCGGACCCAGATCAAGCCAGCGCTGGCTGCCGCCGCCGACCGCGCCCAACAACTCCACGCCGAGCAGCATGAGCGCAATGACGATGTAGACCGGATAGGTAAAAAACTTGAAGACATTCTCGTTGAAGCGCGACAGAACCAGCGCCATGATCAGGAATATGGCGAACCGGATCAGATGGTTGGTCGCCCAGGGCTTCATGCTCCCGCCTGCGGCGCTGTACAATATGACCCCGCCGAATCCGGCAATGATTATCATCAACAGAATGATTTTCCACGGCAGGCGGGCAATCGGCGCAGGAATGAAGCGGAACATCAGGCGGCGGGTTCGCTGGACGGCTCTGGCGATTGTGTGGCGGCAGGGCCCGTTTTCTCGGCATTCTTACGTGCGACATATGCGTCCATCTTGCGTTCCATGCGCTGCTCAATCGTGCCGCCCCATTGTTCTTCGTAGGACAACAGCTGTTCCATTGCCAGCGATCGGTCATACAAGAATGTCATAACATCGCGCGCGACCGGATAGGCCGCCCCCGACCCGCCGCCATGTTCGATGACGACCGCGGCCGCATAGCGCGGCTTGTCGAACGGTGCAAAACAGATGAACAGGCCGTGATCCCTGTATTTCCAAGGTACGTTTTTACCGTCCCCGTAATTCAGTCCGACCACCTGTGCCGTTCCGGTTTTCCCTGCCATTTTCACATTTGGAAAGGGCAACCGCGCGCGACCGGCCGTGCCGGGACCGTTGACGACGTCGGACATCGCGTTGCGTACATAGGCGATATGTTCGGGCGAAATTTCCAGGCTGGGCGCAGGCTTGCGCTTATTGTCGAACAACAATTGCGGCATCAGCTTGCGGCCCGATGCAATGCGCGACGACATCACCGCCAGTTGCAGCGGATTGGCGAGCATATAGCCCTGCCCGATGGTGGCGTTGACGGTGTCATATGCCTGCCATGACTGATCGTATTTCTTTTGCTTCCATTGCGGATCGGGAACGGTGCCGTAAAACTGACTGGCGACGGGCAGGGGAAAGGTTTCCCCCATGCCCAGGCGGTGGGCCATGGCGGCGATGGCATTCATGCCGATTTTCTGCGCGAAATAATAGAAATAGACGTCGCAGCTTTGATAGATGCCCTTCGCCATATTGACCCGTCCATGCCCGCGCCGGTTCCAGCAGTTGAACCGCCGGTTGCCGACACGCAATCCGCCGGTGCAAGTGACGCTGTCATCGGGGTTCAGACCGGCCTCCAGAAATGCCAATGCGACCATCGGCTTGACCGTGGAACCGGGAGGATAGAGCCCTTTCAATATCTTGTTGCGCAATGGCACATGATCGTCGTCGCGCAGCATGCCATATTCGTTGACGCCGATCCCGTCGGAAAAGCTGCCCGGATCGAAACTGGGCATCGAAGCCATGGTCAGCAGTTCGCCGGTCTTGCAATCCATCACCACTACCGAGCCCGATTCTGGACCCAGGCGCCGGGCGGCATATTCCTGAAGATCGGCATTGATGGTCAGCTGGATTGGATTGCCGGGTATGTCCTCGCGTTTTTCCAGTTCGCGCACGATCTTGCCGCGCGCGGTCACTTCGACGCGCGCTGCGCCGGGCTTGCCGCGCAATCTGTTTTCGTATTCCTTTTCCAGTCCGTCCTTGCCAATCTTGAAACCCGGCGTAATCAGCAGCGGATCCTTGCCGCCTTCATCGAATTCTTCCGCAGACACAGTGCCGACATAACCGAGCAAATGCCCCACCGCAGCCCCGGTGGGATATTGTCGGCTAAAGCCGCGCAAGGGGACGACGCCCGGCAGGTCGGGCAGGCGCACACTGAGCGCCGCGAACTGGTCATAGCCAAGCCCGGAGGCGATCTCGACCGGGGCGAAGCCGCGCGATTCTTTCAAATCCTTGCGAATCCGGCCAAGCTGGTCATTACTCAAATCGAGCAGTTCGGCCAGCTTGTCCACAGTGGCGTCCTTGTCTTGCATCCGGTCGGGAATGACATCCACGCGGAAATCGGCGCGATTGTTTGCGAGCGGCTTGCCGTACCGGTCGATGATCCAGCCACGTCGCGGCGGAATGAGCGTCAGGTTGACGCGGTTGCTTTCCGACAATGTCTGCCAGCGTTCTTTCTCGGCAACGGAAATATAGGTCATCCGCGCGGCCAGAACGAGACCGACGGATGCCTGTATGCTGCCCAGGAAAACTGTCCGGCGGTTGAAAACTATGCTCTGCGACGCGGCGGTCACGAGCTTGCGCTTTTTTCTGCGGTTGTTTTTAAAAATCATGTGCCGTTTCCCGCCAGATCGAAATCCACGCTCATGAGAGCCGTCGGCGATCGAGACCTGCAACTATGCGCAGCATCAGGGGATAGAGAAAAATCGATAGGATGAGCTGGGGTATGATAACGAGCAAGCTGACATTTTCCGCAATGATATTATTAATTAACACCCCCCCCGCAAGGACAATCATAAGGGAAGTCGATGCAATAAACCAGTCCTGCCAGAAGCCGCGCCACAAATAGCGATGATCGACGATTTCGATGTAGATGAACACGGTGGACCAGAGCAGAGCGGCGGTGCCGATGGGGTTGCCGCTGAAAATATCATCGAACAGGCCCAACGGAAAACCCGCCCAAACCGGCCACAGACCCGGACGGATCAACCGCCACGCGACCAGGAACATCAAACCGAATGGCGGCATGACCGGCATGGTGGATATGACCGGTAGCAATACGGTGAGCGAGCCCAGCAGGACCGACACTGCGGGAATGATATTGGCGCGGAAAGGAGAGGATTCGCGGTTAAGCCTGCGCCTGTACGATGTGCTCATTGTTCGACATCGCTATTCGCGGTGCTTTTGGAAGCTTTCGCACGCGCTTCCTCGTCCTCCTCCAGCTGTTTTTCCTCCGCGACGATTTCAGGCAAGTAAACCGGTTCGACAATAACGAAATCGCTAGCCGCGGGGTTGCTGAGCGGATAGGCAAGCGCACCATCGCTCGTCTTGCTCTCGATGATCGCGACCGGTGTGTTCGGCCTGTACAACCCGCCATTTCCCGACGTTACCATGATGTCGCCGGGCTTCAGATCATTGATGCCGATATTGATCAGACGAATGTCGATCCGTCCGTCGCTGCGGCCCTGAGCGAATGCGACCAGTCCGTCGCGGGCGCGTTTGACGGGCACGACATTATCGGCATCGGTGATAAGCAATATTCGCGATGTGTTCCTGCCCACGCTGAGGACGCGGCCGATCAGTCCCTGTTGCGCACGTACCGGTTGCCCGGGTTCGATATTCTGATTCCGCCCCGCACCCAGAATCGCATAGCGCCGGCTGCTCGACGACGACGCGCTGATCAGGCGCGCCACGGCCACCGGCTGCTTCTCTGCCTCGACCAGTCCGAGCAGTTTCTTCAGCCGCGCGTTTTCTTGTTTATAGGCGCGCGCTTCGATCAGCTGGGTACGGTTGGCTTCGATTTCGCGGGCCATGGCGGCATTTTTGGAAGCCGCCTGGAAATAGGCGGCAACTTCGCTGCCGCTGTTTAGCCCGGTCACGCGCGCACCAGTCAAAACACGTGATACCGGCGCCGTCACCTCATTGGCGGTGGTGCGTATCGCGGAAAATACGGTGGGGTCGAGATAGGACAAGACGAGTAGGAACAACCCGCCAAAGGCGCCGATAAAAGCCGCCAGATAGCCGGTAAAAATCCTGAATTGCGCCTTGCGGGAAAATCCCGGACGCCGTGAATCCGGCGGCGCCATAGCCTGTATCTCCCCGTTATTAGATCACGCCGCCCGACATGCGCGGCCATTTGCAAACGCAGTTACGCGGTCGTCAAAACACCCCGGAAAATGGGATCTTCCATCGCGCGGCCGGTGCCGATCGCGACGCAGCTAAGCGGATCTTCAGCCACGGTGACAGGCAAGCCGGTTTCCTCGCGCAGGAACGTGTCGAGTCCGCTGATCAACGCGCCGCCGCCGGTCAGGACAATGCCTTGATCGACAATATCCGCAGCCAGTTCGGGTGCGGTATTTTCCAGCGCGATACGAACCCCTTCAACGATCGTGCTGATCGGCTCGGCCAGTGCTTCGGCAATCTGCCCCTGGTTGATCGTAATTTCCTTGGGCACGCCATTGACAAGATCGCGGCCCTTGATCTGTATGCTAAGGCCTTCGCCGTCTTCGGGTTTTTGCGCGACGCCGAAATCTTTCTTGATACGCTCTGCAGTTGTCTCGCCGATCAGCAGGTTATGGTGCCGGCGCACGTACGACACGATCGCTTCGTCCATCTTGTCTCCGCCGACGCGCACCGAGGTCGTGTAGGCGAGGCCGCGCAGCGAAAGCACCGCGACTTCAGTCGTACCACCGCCAATATCGACCACCATCGAACCAATCGGTTCGGTCACCGGCATGTCCGCGCCAATCGCGGCGGCCATGGGCTCAAGGATCAGAAACACTTCGCTCGCACCGGCATTGGATGCGGCATCGCGAATGGCGCGGCGCTCGACCGATGTCGATCCGCTGGGTACGCAGATCACGATTTCGGGATAGCTGAAAAGGCTTTTCTTGCCATGCACTTTCTGGATGAAATGCTTGATCATGTGCTCGGCCACTTCGATGTCGGCGATAACGCCGTCGCGGAGCGGGCGGATGGCTTCGATCGAATCGGGGGTCTTGCCCATCATCATCTTGGCATCGTCACCGACCGCGCGGACTTTCTTGATGCCGTTAAGCGTTTCGATGGCGACCACGGAAGGTTCGTTAAGAACGATCCCCTGGTCCTGCACATACACCAGAGTGTTGGCGGTGCCGAGGTCGATAGCCATGTTGTGCGAGCCGAATTTCAACAATTTTGATAAAAATGACATGTATGTAAACTTCCATTTCAACTGTCCGCTAGCATGGCATGGGAGAAGCCATATCGAGCCGAATAAAACTGTGGCTTCCCCCTAGCCGAAAATTCACGGCAATAGCAAAAAAATTATGGGGAAGAATGGGGGTCGTCCTGTCCGTTCGCTTGGGGTAGAGATCTACCCATGTCAATAAGAAGGCTCCCCGAAACGTTAATAAACCGTATCGCAGCGGGTGAAGTGGTGGAAAGACCCGCCAGTGCGTTGAAAGAACTTGTAGAAAATGCGCTGGATGCCGGTGCGGATGTCATTCACATTACCCTGAAATCCGGCGGGCTTGACGGGGTGGAAGTGACCGATAACGGCGCAGGAATGGATGCGGACGATATCGCTCTCGCGCTCGAACGTCACGCCACATCGAAACTGCCTGACGAGCATATCGAAAATGTCAGCACGATGGGCTTTCGCGGTGAGGCTTTGCCTTCGATTGCCAGCGTATCGCATATCGCGATTCAAAGCCGGACGAGCGGTGGCGACGGGTGGCAAAGGGTGATCGATCACGGCACGCTGGTTGAACAGGGGCCGGCGGCGATCCCACAGGGTACGCGTGTTCGCGTCATCAACCTGTTCGGAAAGATACCCGCGCGGCGTAAATTTCTGCGCACGCCGCGCAGCGAATATGCCGCCTGCGCCGATGTGGTGCGGCGGCTCGCCATGGCGCGGCCCGATGTGGCGTTTACGCTGGAACATGACGGGCGGCGCTCGATCGGGGTGCAGGCGGGCGATAGCGTCCTGACCCGCGTTGCCGCGCTTACCCACCGTGCTTTGCATGACAATAGTGTGCCGGTCGATCTGTTGCGGGACGACGTGCACTTGACCGGTATTGCCGGGCTTCCGACCTATAATCGCGGCGTTGCCGATCACCAGTTCCTGTTTGTCAACGGCCGCCCGGTCAAAGACCGGCTGCTGACCGGAGCGGTGCGCGGTGCCTATGCCGAGATGCTGGCGCGCCACCGGCATCCGATCGTGGCGCTGTTTCTGAACGTGCCGAACGATGCGGTTGATGTCAATGTGCATCCGGCCAAGACCGAAGTGCGCTTTCGCGATGCCGCGATGATCCGCAGCATGATCGTCAGCGGCTTGCGCAAGGCACTCGACCAAGGCGGTTTCCGCAGCGTGCAGCGCCCCGCCGCATCGGCACTATCCAACTGGCAGTCGGAACCGGTTGCGCCGCGCCATCCCGACATATTCACTGCGCAAGGCCCGTTCGGGGCGGCGCAATCGGGCGGTGCTTTTACGGCTCCATCGGTGGCCGAGGGCAGGGCCGATTTTGCCGCCATGCCGACAGCCGAAGATATCGCGCCGATCATGGGCCGCGCTGGGATGGCCGCCGAGCCCGTGCCTTCCGGTGCGCAGCATCCGCTCGGCGTCGCGCGCGGCCAGGTGGCGAAAACCTATATCGTGGCCGAAGCCGAGGACGGGCTGGTGATCGTTGACCAGCACGCGGCGCACGAGCGGCTGGTGCTCGAACGCATGCGCAAGGCGCTGGCCAATAGAGCAGACGGCGCGCGCGGCGTCGCTTCGCAGGCGATGCTGATGCCCGAAGTGGTCGAACTCGACGAAAGCGCGTGCGACCGGCTGGAGGAACGCGCCGCTGAGCTGTCCGAATTCGGGCTGGAACTCGAACGGTTCGGACCATCCGCGGTGCTGGTCCGCGCCACTCCCGCCATGCTGGGCAATGGCGATATTACAGGGCTTGTCACCGATATTGCGGGCGAGCTGGCCGCCTATGACGAGAGCCTGTCGCTGAAAGAGCGCATCGATCTTGTCGCCGCGACCATGGCCTGCCACGGATCGGTGCGCGCGGGCCGCGTGCTCAATGTGGCCGAAATGAACGCATTGCTGCGCGAAATGGAAGTGACCCCGCATTCGGGCCAGTGCAACCATGGCCGCCCGACCTGGGTCAAGCTGGCGCACGGCGATATCGAAAAACTGTTCGGGAGGAAATGATGTTTCGCAGGAAAGGATGCATAAACGATACAGTGGCGTTGGATACCATTCAGCGGATAACTTTTTATAAGCGCGATGAGATCACGACCGATCTGACCTGTTGCGATATAGAAACCATCAACGGCGTGCTCTTCTTTCACGAGGAAGCACCGGGCTGGAACGCGCTAATCGCACTCCTCAACACGTTATCCGGGTTTGATCAAAACTGGTTCGCTTCGGTCAGCCAACCCCCTTTCGAACCATCCCCGGTTTTTGTATATGAACGGGACTGAACATTTTGATCGAATTTGTCTTTAAGATATCCAGCATTATTGCGGGTTTGGCGATTTTGTTTTCATGAGGGTCGCTGTCTAGACCTCACGAAAATTCCAAGCCTATATTTTGCGATCAAACAAATGAACCTGTCCAATCCGATGGTATCGTTCTCGTCACGTAGCGTTAAAGCGAAATTGACAATATCTTTACGGGTCGGCGTTTAGGATGTTTCCAGTAGTTTTCATAACCGAAAATAAATGGATATGCTCATGCCCAAAATCTCCTTTTCCCTGCTCACGCTGGCATTATGCGCAGCATTGTCTGCGTGTGGGGGACCGGCCGAACCGGTGACCGACGATGCGCGCATTGGTATGGATGAAGGTGACGGCGCGGTCGGGGTCTATGTCGATCCCAAAGGCGATGCGCGTGAAGGCAGAGGCAAGCGTATCGTTCCGGCTGAGGATGTGGTGAATTCCAGCGACGACCTGATGCTCGGCGCACTCGACCTGGAGGATTTCAAGCGCATGATCGGCCCGCTCAAGGGCTGTAGCTTCAAGATCAAGGGACAGCAGGAGACGCTGCTGGTCGCCAGCGCGAATGCCAATGGTAGGACGCCGCCGCAAGCAATCGTCCGGATGGGCGGCGAAGCCATCATACTCGATGCGATTAAAAAGGGCGGCCTGGGCTATCTCGCCGGTGGCCCCGAATTTCGCGGGCAAAATATCGCCATCGAAGTTACGCCCGAAGAAGGCCCGGCTGAACGTACCAATGCGAAGACGCAGAATTGGGATGCGGCGATCGTCGTGCGCGGCACCGGCAAAACTGTGCGGGTCTATCGCGGCGGCGAATATAGCTGCGATTTCTGAAAATTCAGACGGCGTCTCCGCGGACGCGGATCAATACGGCCGAGAGCATCGTCATGACCGGCTCGTCATGCTGGTTGAAAACGGTGGTTTTGCCCTGCATGCTGCCCATTTCCGGTTTGCTCTGCGACTGCCGCTTGGACAGCGTCTCGCTTTCCACGCGGAGCGTATCACCGGGATAGACGGGCTTGAGCCAACGTAGCTGGTCTATTCCGGGCGAACCCAGTCCGGCCTGTTCATTCTCTTTCATATTGTCGACCAGCATGCGCATCGTTATCGCACAGGTATGCCAGCCGCTAGCCGACAATCGTCCGAAATAGGTTTGCGATGCGGCCTCGTCGTCGAGATGGAAAGGCTGCGGATCATATTTGCCGGCAAACTCGATCACTTCCTCGCGCGTAACGCGATAGCATCCGAATTTATGTAAAGTGCCGACCTCGATATCTTCAAAATATTTCATATCCGATCCGCTAGCAAATGGGCGCTGGCGGAGAAAGCGAATTGTGTCTGCACCATATTGTTCTTGTCAACATCGCCTTGCAATGGTGTCATGCGGCAAAAATAAGGAACGGGGACATACATGATTCGACTGGCAAAATTCGGCACATTGGCAATGGCATCTTTACTGGCAATGGCGGTGGCCGGGGCGCCTATCGCCGCCCAGGACGCAAATACCGAGAACCGCATTATCGACGAGGGCATGAACCGGTCGCAGGTCATGCTGACCGCGCACGAACTGATGGACGGCATTGGCGCACGTTTGTCGAACGGCCCGCAGATGCGTGCGGCCGAACAATGGGCGCTCGACAAATTTGCGGGCTGGAATCTCGTCAATGTACACCGCGAGGGTTTCGAGTTTGGCCGGGGCTGGTCGATAACGTCATCGGACGTACGCATGATCTCGCCGCGCCCGATGCAGCTGACCGCTATTCCGGTGGCGTGGACGCCGGGTACCAATGGCACAATAACCGCACCAGTGTTCGTGGCGCCGATTTCGGAAAAAGCGCATTTCGATGCCTATCGCGGCAAACTGGCCGGCAAGATCGTGATGGTCAGCCTTCCGGGCACAGGCGACGAACCGGATAGGGTTCCTTTCCGCCGTCTCGAAAGCAAGGATATTACCGGTTATGATGAGTACCGGCAGCCCGAATATGATCCGGAAGCCGACGATCGCCGCGTCAAGCGTGTAGTATTCGCCGAAGAGCTCGACGCCTTCCTGAAATCAGAGGGCGCGCTGGCAATGGTCAAAATGTCCTATCGCGACGGCAAATTGCTGCATGGCAGCGGCTACGGCTATTTGGCCGGACGCACGGCGACTCTGCCCGCGATCGAAATTGCGGCGGAGGATTACCGGCGGCTGGCACGGCTGGCCAAAACCGGGGAAGCGCCGGTTATTTCTGTTAACAGCAACGTTCAGTTTCACGATGCCGATAGCAAGGCATATAATATTATCGCCGAAATTCCCGGTACCGATCCGGGTGCCGGATATGTCATGGCGGGCGCGCATTATGACAGTTGGGCTGCGGGCGACGGGGCCGCCGATAATGGCGCGGGGACGGTTACCGTGATGGAGGCGGCGCGGATCTTATCCAAAATGAACGCCCGTCCCAAACGCACGATCCGTTTCGCGCTGTGGGCGGCAGAGGAACAAGGACTGCTCGGCTCGCTTGCTTATGTCGAGCGTCATCTGGCGACACGCCCGCCCGCGTCTGTCGATGCGCCGTCGCCCACATTCGGCTGGGCAAACCGCTATCCGATTTCGCCCAAACCGGGTCATGCGCAGCTGAAAGCCTATTTCAATATGGATAACGGTTCGGGCAAGCTGCGCGGAATTTATGCCGAGGGGAATGCCGCGGCGGTGCCGCTCCTGCGCAAATGGCTGTCGCCTTATGCCAGCATGGGTGCGGGAACAGTAGTTGCTGGGCCAACCAGCGGTACGGATCACGTTTTCCTGCAATCAATTGGTCTGCCGGGATACCAGTTCATTCAGGATCCGCTCGATTATTTCGCGCGTCTGCATCACACCAATGTCGATACGCTCGACCATCTGAAATCCGACGATCTGCGGCAGGCATCGGTGGTGCTGGCGGGCGTGCTACTCGCCGCGGCGAACGACAAGGAGGAATTGCCACGGCCGCCGCTGCCGACGCAGCCCGATGCGACCGATCCTTTTAAATATGCCTATCCCGAGAAATGATGCGAGGGGTTATACATTGAACTTAAACAGCATGATGTCGCCGTCCTGCGTCACATATTCCTTGCCTTCCTGCCGCAGCTTGCCCGCATCGCGCGCACCGCTTTCTCCGCCCAGCGCAACATAGTCGTCATAGGCGATGGTTTCGGCGCGGATGAAACCGCGTTCGAAATCGCTGTGGATTGCCCCGGCGGCCTGCGGGGCTTTCGACCCTTTTTCGACCGTCCATGCGCGCGCTTCCTTGGGCCCGCAGGTGAAAAAGGTGATCAGGTGCAACAGTTCATATCCAGCGCGAATGATCCGGGCTAATCCGGTTTCGCTGAGGCCGAGGTCGGAGAGAAACTCCATCTTCTCGTCGAGTTCCATACCGACCAGATCGGATTCGATCGCGGCGGACACGATGACCGCTTCGGCGCCCTCGGCCGTAGCCTTTTCGAACACCTTGGCGCTGAATTCGTTGCCTTCTGCCGCGCTGCCCTCATCGACATTGCACACGTACAATACGGGTTTGGAGGTGATGAGCTGCGCTTGCGCGAACAGCCGCTCCTCTTCTTCGCCGTCGGGAACGGTCAGTCGTGCGGGCTTGCCTTCGCGCAGCAGCTCGAGCGCCTGGCCCAGAACCGACGCAGCGGCTTTGGCTTCTTTGTCGCCCTGCTGGCCTTTTTTAATGAGGTTGGGGACACGCTTTTCAAGGCTTTCGAGATCGGACAGCAGCAATTCGGTTTCGACAATTTCGGCATCCGAAATCGGGTCGACCGTGTTGTTGACGTGCTGGACATCGTCGTCGATGAAGCAGCGCAGCACATGCACGATCGCATCGACTTCGCGGATATTGGCGAGAAACTGGTTGCCCAGCCCTTCGCCCTTGGACGCGCCCTTGACGAGACCCGCGATGTCGACGAAGCCGAGCAGTGTTTCGATAATCTTGGCGCTCTTGCCAATTTCGGCGATTTTATACAAGCGCGGATCGGGCACCGCGACCTGTCCCACATTGGGTTCGATCGTACAGAACGGATAGTTGGCCGCCTGCGCCGCCTGCGTCTCGGTCAGCGCGTTGAACAACGTGGACTTGCCGACATTAGGCAGGCCGACAATACCGCATTTGAAACCCATTATATTGCTCCGTGAAATAAAATAACCGCTCGATAGCGGCTATGAATTTCGAATACCAGAGACAAGATAAAAAGGAGATTGTCTTTCCAGTTTTCTCGGCGCATTACTGGTTAATAAATAATTATAAAAAAACGGGAGAGTGAATATGAAGGCACGATTTATTGGCACCCTTGCTGCTGGTCTCGCACTGGCCGTGGCCGCACCGGCACAAGCCGAACGGACCACTGCCCAGTATACATCACTGACTGTGTTCGGAGATAGCCTAGTCGATGCCGGCAATATATTCACTTTGACGGGCGGAAGGGTACCCGCAACTGCTAATGGTTATTTCAACGGCCGTTTCACGAATGGCTATGACTATACCGATCTCCTCAGTATTGATTTGTTCGGCACACCGACGGTTGCCTCTTTACAAGGCGGTACGAATTTCGCCTTTGGCGGGGCGCGCGCAACCACCACTTCCTCCGTTCCCGATTTAACCGAACAGCTTTCAGCATTTGGCGCATATTTAGCTACAGGCAAAAGTGTCGATTCGAACGGTCTAGTCATCCTCAACTTCGGGGGCAATGACATTTTCAATGCACCGACTAATCCGACTGCCCGGGATATGTTCATTCGGCAGGCGGCTCAAAATTATGTGGACGGCGTGCAAACGCTTAACGATCTTGGCTTCCGCAACATTTTGCTCACCGGCTTTCCCGTATTGGACAATCCTTTGAGCTTTACTGCGGAAGGCTATCTCAATACGGAACTGGCCCGGCTAAATCTGGCTAGCAACACTTCCTTTTTTCAATTCAGCTATCTCGATTTTTTCCAGCGAGTTAGGACTGCACCCGGTTCTCTCGGTTTGCCGGTTCAGGATCTTAGCCGAACCTGCCAGCAGGCGGGCACTGCCGCAATTGCAAGCGGGTGTAACGGCATATTTTCGTTTGACGGGACACACCCGACTGCACCGATCCAGGCTGCGCTTTTCCGCGATATCAACCGGCAATTCAACTTGACGGCAGCGATTCCCGAGCCGGCCACATGGGCGATGATGATCCTTGGATTTCTGGTCATGGGCACGGCATTGCGCCGCCGCTCCGCCGCACGCCCGCATGTGCGGGTCAGCTATAGCTGATTGCTTTGCTATTTTGGGTGAGTTACGCCGCTAACATCCGTTTCGTTGATGGACTCACCCGTTTAGTCTCTGTGCTACATCGCTCATGAAGCGCGGATCGTTGTCTTCGGCCAGCCAATGCGCCTCGGCTGCAATCGTGCCCAACATGTCCGCAAGATCGTCCATTTCCGTCTTGGTATAATTGCCCAGCACATGCCCGTGTACGCGCGCTTTGTGGCCGGGATGGCCAATACCGATGCGCACGCGGCGAAAATCGGGGCCGAGATGCGCAGCTGTGGATTTAAGACCGTTATGCCCCGCAAGACCGCCGCCGCGCTTGACCTTGATCTTGAACGGCTCGAGATCGAGTTCGTCATGGAAAACGGTAACGTCCTGCTCGCCCAGCTTGTAGAACCGCATGGCCTCGCCGATAGCCTGTCCACTTTCGTTCATGAAAGTCGCGGGTTTGAGGATGACGATTTTCTCACCCCCCAGCTGTCCTTCGGTCGTCCAGCCGAGAAATTTTTTCTTATAGTCGGGAAAATCATGCACTTGGCACAGCGCATCCATTGCCATAAAGCCGACATTGTGCCGGTGCAGCGCATATTGCGCACCCGGATTGCCCAGCCCGACCCACAATTGCATGCATGCTACTCCCATAAAGCCGACCAATAAAAAACCGCCCAATTGAGCTTGCCTGCTCCGTGCTTACAGGCACATGCGGACAAGCTCAATGAGAGCGGCTTTTTAAACTTATACCGGGCGACTAGTCTTTTGTATCTTCGCCCTCGGCTGTTTCGGCTTTCTGCTCGGTGATTTCGGTCACGGGCTCTTGTGGAGCACCTTCATCTGCGTCTTCACCTTCGCCATCGGCTTTCTTCAGCGCGGATGGAGCGACGACACCGGCGATGGTATAGTCGCGGTCGGTAATCGCGCTCTTGCTGCCTTCGGGCAGATTGACGGCGGAGATATGCACTGAATCGCCGACTTCCATGCCGGTCACGTCGATTTCGATCTGGTCGGGAATACGGGCCGCATCGCAGATCAGCTCGATTTCATGGCGTACAACGTTGAGAACGCCGCCACGTTTCAGGCCGGGAGAGTCTTCCTGATTGATGAAGACCACGGGCACTTCGACTTCGACCGTCGCGTCCTTCGAAAGCCGCAGAAAGTCGGCGTGGAGCGGGCGATCAGTAACCGGATGCAAGGACACGTCTTTCGGCAGCGTCCGGAACTTGTTCTGGCCGATGGACACTTCCACCAGCGAGTTCATCATGTGTCCGGTGTCGAGCAGCTTTTGCAAGTCGCGCTCAGCAACGTGGATGGTTTCGGGGTCTTTTTTGTCGCCATAGATTACAGCAGGAATGCGGCCTTCGCGACGTAGCGCACGAGAGGCTCCCTTGCCTGCTTTTTCGCGTGTCTCAGCCGACAGTTTAAGCTTGTCGCTCATAGTCAGTCTCCAAATGGAATAGATGTTTCATGGTTTTTCCCGCCACACCTCCAGGGATGAACATGGCCGGGAAGCGGGCGCTATAGGGGGAGGGGGGGAAGAATGCAAGCACAGAGTCCGCATGCTGGCACAGCTACGCCCGCCCTATCACTGCACCCGCGTCACTTTCAATCCGCGCGCGGCCAGCATCGCCTGCACACCGTCCTCCCCGACCAGATGCCCTGCGCCGACGGCAATAAAGCCCCTTGTCTTGCGTTTCGCGAGCAAAGCGGCAATCTTGTCCGCCCATAGTGCATTGCGCCGAGTCACAAGCGCCTGGCGTATGCCGGGGCGGGCAAGAAAGCCGGTACGGGTGGCGTCGCGCAGCGCATCCAGATCGCCCGACAGCCAGCTTGTCAAAATGCGCTGATAATCGGGCACCGCCTCATCCGCGCTTTCGATCACGGCTTCCAGCATCGCTCGCTGGTCGGCATCGGGCATTGTGTCGAAATAGCCCAATTGCTGCGCCGCGCTTTCCAATCCGGCGACTGGTTTGGCGCGCCGCCCGAATTCCTGGGTCAGTATTTTCTCGGCGCCATAATTGCCGCTCGCACCGACGCCCGCTGCGGTGGACGACCCAATCATCAACGCTGCCCCCCAGTTTTCGATATTTTCAAAAACATGGCCGGACAGGTTGGCGGCGTTCATGACATCCCGGGCCGTGTCGCGAAGGCTTGGCCTGATCCGATCTTCCAATGTTCCCTGATCCGGCGATGCCGCCATTTCCCCGAATATCTTGCGGATTTGTGCGGTATCGTCGGCCGGGTCCAGTTCCAATACCAGCCAGTCGGCACGTTCGATCGCCGTGTCCAGCGTATCGACGCGCCAGACAACGTCTTTGGGCAGCGCATGCATTGTCCCGAACAGGTAGGCCGATCCGCCTTTCCCCTCGACCAGCCATAAAGCGGGCTTTGCCTGTTTGGGCTGTTCGAATGCCGTATCGCGCTCGCTGTTGCAGGCGGCGAGTATGGTCAGGACGAATAAAAGAAAAAGCCGCATCATCATCGCCGCATCCATAGCCACCCCAAGGCGCGATGCAAATAGCCTATGCCCACGCCACTCGCCAAAAAAGCCGGTCCCGGACGTGTAGAAGCTGTGTAAATTCAGTAATCGACCCGCGTTGTTGCAATATTGCGCAATTTCAGCTGCTCCTGCACGCTACCTTCGCCGGCCATATGGCCTGCACCCACGGCCATGAATACGGTACCCGGCCGTTTGAGCCGTTCGTCGATCCAGCGCGACCACGCGGCATTGCGGCGGACCAGCAGAGCATCTTTCAAGCGACCGTCTACGAAGCTGTCGTTCATGATTTTCGCCAGCGTGCCGGGATCCCCCTTGCCCCATGCGTCGACCATCGCATCAATCTGGCGCACAGCCTGATCGATATCGTCCACGACAGCATTCAGATACGCGATTTGTCCTTCCTCGGGCGCGTTGTCGAACAGGCCGAGCTGATATTCCACCGTTTCCAGTTCGCTCAGTGTCTTGCCAGATTCTGTAGCCGCGGCGAGCAGCACCCTGTCGGCGCCGCTATTGGCATCATAGCCGGCTTTAATGACAGGAAGCACGCCCAGAGTGATGGCAGCAAACCAGGGTTCGAACTGGTCGAATGCCTCGACCGGCAGCCCGATATCCGTCATGGCCTTTTCATAATCGGTGCGGTCCTTGGCATCCAGCTTGTCGCGCAGCGACGTGCCTCTCCTGTCGACCGCCAGCTTCGACACCGCAATTTGCGCATCCGGTCCATCGGGGTCAATGATTTCCACGACGAGCTCATCCGCCGCATCGAACGAAGTCTTGACCGCCTCGTCGAACCAGCCAAGTCCAGGCCGCAGAAAATGCACGGTACCGAACAGGTAGATGGTCGTATCCGCATCTTTCACGACCCATAGCGCCGGGTCGATATCGATGGTTTGCACTGGCGACACCGGTGCCGGGGTCGCGGCCTCCTGCGCAAGCGCGGCGTCCGATACCGGGCTGCCAAAAGATGCAATGGCCAAAGTGAGTGCGCCGATGGTTGTTGTGAACGTATATTTTTGCATGGTTTTTCCTAGTGATTCACGTTTAATTGAATATGGAACGACACTATATTCGAATTTCAGTTCGCGGCACATTTGCCCGACTTGATACGCCCGACTGTCTTAATGAATGCGCTCGGCTTTCAGTCCGCGTTTCTCGAGCATGATCTGTACCGAATCATCGCCCGCAAAATGGCCTGCACCGACCGCCAGCAGGATATTGCCGGGCTGATCCAGGCGTTGCTCCAGCCATTCGGCCCAGGCTGTGTTGCGGTCGACCAGCAAGATCTGGTAAAAACTGTCACCCATGTCCTCACGGGTCAGCCCGTCCGACAATTTTTCCGCTTTGCCCCGGGCCCAGTCGTGATCGCTGGCGAAGAAATCTGCGCTTTCTTCGGCGGAATCGGTTCTATCATCCGGTGTTTCGCCATAAAGCGGGCCTTTGCCGCTCCAGTTGGAAAGTGTATCGTTCAAATCCTTGAGCAGCACAGTATCGTCCATCGCGCCCATAGCGCGAAACACCGCCATGCCATCCTCAATCGATCGCACCGGCTTGCCGGCTTGCGCGAACACCCGTTCCAGCACCATTTCCACGCCATATTCATTAACCGAGCCCCGTTCTCCCGCCATGTCATAGTAAAGTATGAATGGCATCATCCACACCGGCATGCGGTCGAGATAGGCGATTGGCAGCTCCATCATCTCCGCGACTATACGGAGTTTTTCCTTGTTTTGCGGCAAGATCCGGTCGCTCAGGTCAGGCTTTCCCTTGGTCTGCTTGAGCAATTCGAGAATGGCGGCAAACCCGCCCACATCCATGTCTTCATCGGTGGTCTCGAGCACCAACTCGTCGGCATTGGCAATGATCGCGTCGAGCGCGGCCGAGCGCCATTTAAAACCGGGCGGGAGAATGTGAATAGTCCCGAACATATAGATAGCCGTGTCATCGTCCGACAATTTCCAGATTGCCGGGCTCGGCTCGTAATCCTGAACTATGGGCGGAAACGCAGCAGCGTATAGTTCTTCCTCGTCAAGGAGCTGTTCAAGCTGCGCGATTGGCATCGCGTCCAGCTCTTCCTGAGAATAGTCGTCAAGTTTTCGGGGCGACTCTGCTGCCTCCTGCACGGCCGCGATGCGAGTCTCCTGCACGAAAGCATGCGCGGGCCCCGCAAATGATAGAGACAGCGAGAGAATAGCGAGTGGCAGCATCAGGTAACGGAACGACATGGTTTCTCCACAGAATATAACGCGCCGAATGGAGCCCGAAGCCGGCAAAACGTCAAGCAATTTATCCGATGGTTTCTTGACCGCAAGCGCCGGTTCCGCCAAAGCGTGTGCGACATTTATGTTGCACATGCGAACGCAAAATATCGGGATACGCGAATTGGGCGAAACACTGCCAGATACACAAAAGGCCAACGGGACCGGGAAATTGAGCTTTCAGGACATGATCCTGACGCTGCACAATTACTGGAGCGATCATGGCTGCCTGATCCTGCAACCCTATGACCTGGAAATGGGCGCAGGCACGTTTCATACCGCCACCACCTTGCGCGCTTTGGGGCCCGAGCCGTGGAATGCCGCGTTTGTGCAGCCGTGCCGCCGTCCGACCGACGGGCGCTATGGCGAAAACCCCAATCGGCTGCAGCATTATTACCAGTATCAGGTGATCCTGAAACCGTCGCCCGCCAACTTGCAACAGCTCTATCTCGACAGCCTGACCGCAATCGGCATCGATCCCTTGCTGCACGATATCCGCTTTGTCGAGGATGACTGGGAAAGCCCGACGCTCGGTGCTTGGGGGCTGGGCTGGGAAGTGTGGTGCGACGGCATGGAAGTCACGCAATTCACCTATTTCCAGCAAATGGGCGGCTATGACTGCAAGCCGGTTGCGGGCGAGCTGACTTATGGGCTCGAGCGGCTGGCCATGTATATCCAGGGCGTCGACAGCGTGTACGATCTCGATTTCAATGGCCGCCCAAAAGGGAACGGGGGCGTGACCTACGGCGACGTATTCCGTGAAAACGAAGTGCAGCAAAGCACCTGGAATTTTGAGGTTGCCAATACCGATGCTTTGTTCGACCTGTTCAAAAAAGCGACCGCCGAGTGCGAGAATTGCCTCGAGGCAAAACTACCGCTGCCCGCGTACGAGCAGGCGATCAAGGCAAGCCATATCTTCAACTTGCTACAGGCGCGTGGCGTGATTTCGGTGGCCGAGCGGCAGGCCTATATGGGCCGCGTCCGCGATCTCGCCAAAGGCGCATGTGCCTCATGGATTGAAAAGAATAGCGCGAAATGGGCCGAGAAATACGAGGGATGGAGCGTATGATGATGTACGACATCCCTAACTGTCATGCTGAACTTGATTCAGCATCCAGAGCGGCAGGCGTAATGTTTTGCCAAACACCCTGGACCCTGAATCAAGTTCAGCACGACAAAGTATCGGGAGAGGCGAAATGACCGGCTTCCTTCTCGAACTTTTAAGCGAAGAAATCCCTGCACGGATGCAGGCAAAGGCGCGCACCGATCTGGAAAAACTATTCGTGGGCCAACTCTCCGATGCGGGGCTGAAAGCCGATAGTATTACTGTCTATTCCACCCCGCGCCGTCTTGCGCTGATGGCCATAGGCCTGCCGGACCGGACCGAGGCGGTGAGCGAGGAAGCGAAGGGCCCACCCGAAGGCGCACCCGATCAGGCGGTCGAGGGCTTCGCCCGCAAGAACGGCGTCAGCCGCGACCAGTTGGAAGTGCGCGACGTAAAGGGCCGTCCCACCTGGTTTGCGGTGATCGACACGCCCGGCCGTGCGACCAAAGACGTTCTGTCCGAAGCCATTCCCGCAATTATGGCGGCCTTCCCATGGCCGAAATCGATGCGCTGGGGCGATGCCAGCACCAGCACCGAAAGCCTGAAATGGGTGCGTCCATTGCAGGGTATCGTCGCGATATTCGGCGATGCGCTGGTGGAATGCGAAGCGGGCGAAGTGCGCTCCGGATATGATACTGTCGGCCACCGGTTCCACCATAGCGGCGTCATCACCATCGGCGGCGTGGACGATTATGTCGAAAAACTGCGCGCCTGCCATGTGATCGTCGATCATACGCAACGTCAGGATATCATTTGCAAAGGGGCGGCCAAGGCTGCATCCGATGCGGGGCTGGTGCTGGTCGAGGACAAGGGGCTGGTGATCGAAAATGCCGGGCTGACCGAATGGCCGGTGCCGCTGCTCGGCCGCTATGACGCCGCGTTTCTCGATGTGCCCGAAGAAGTGATCCAGCTGACCACGCGGATCAACCAGAAATATTTTGTAGTGCGCGATGCAGCGGGCAAGCTTGCCCCGGCATTTGTCTGCACTGCCAATATTGCCGCGCATGACGGCGGCAAAGCGATTGTTGCGGGTAATGAAAAAGTCCTCGCCGCGCGATTGGCTGATGCGAAATTCTTCTGGGAACTCGACCAGCAAAAAACGCTCGAGCAACATGCCGAGAAGCTGAAAAATATCGTGTTTCATGAAAAACTGGGCACGGTTGCGGACAAGGTCGAACGCGTTGCGAAACTGGCGCGGTGGCTGGTGGAAGAGGGCATAGTTAAGGATGCAAACCCCGACCATGCCGAACAGGCCGCGCGGCTGTGCAAGGCCGACCTCGTCACCGAAATGGTCGGCGAGTTTCCCGAATTGCAAGGCTTGATGGGCGGCTATTATGCCGCAAAAGAAGGGTTGCCAACAGAAGTCAGTGAAGCCATCCGCGACCATTATAAACCGGTCGGGCAGGGCGATGATGTCCCGACCGCGCCGGTCACGGTGGCAGTGAGTTTGGCAGATAAGTTGGATACAGTCGCAAGTTTCTTTGTATTAAATGAGCATCCTACAGGATCGAGAGATCCTTTTGCACTTAGGCGTTCAGCTTTAGGAATTTTGTTGATTATAATTCTTAATGAATTGAGGTTTTCAACTATAAAAGTCTTCAATAAAGCTGTCGTTGCAAGTCTGGCAGTTGTTTCCGAAGTTGTCAGAAAAGATTTGGTTGGAAAGGCACAATCACTTGGTTTCCAAGCAAGCTCAGATGCGGTCGTGAGCGAAAAAGAAAAGTTTGTAAGTTTAGTCGACGGTAATGAATACGGCATTTCTGTTCTGAACCTACTCGACTTTTTCGCAGAGCGCCTCAAAGTCCAGCAACGCGAAGCAGGCGTCCGCTATGACCTGATTGATGCGGTGTTTGCGCTTGGCGGCGAGGATGATCTTGTCCGCCTGCTCGCGCGGGTGAAGGCGTTGCAAGCGTTTGTCGAAACCGAAGACGGCACCAATTTGCTCGCCGGATATAAGCGCGCGTCGAATATTCTGAAAAAGGAAGCGCCCCAATCCGTCGCCCCCGCGAAGGCGGGGGCCGTTGGCGGGGAAGCGCTGGACAGTGCAGCGGCTCCCGCCTCCGCGGGAGCGACGGAACTGTTCTATACGCCCGAAAAAGCCGAGTCCGATTTGATTGCTGCGCTCGATTCTGCCGAACCAAAAGCGGCGGTGGCGATTGCGGCGGAGGATTTCGAAGGCGCGATGGCCGCGCTCGCCAGCCTGCGCACGCCGATCGACCGGTTTTTCGAAGAAGTGACCGTCAACGATCCCGATGCGGACAAGCGCAGCGCCCGGTTGGGCCTGCTCGCGCGCGTGCGCGATGCCGTGCATACGGTGGCGGATTTTTCGAAAATCGAGGGATGAGAACAACCCTCTCCCCTTCAGGGGAGAGGGTTGGGAGAGGGTTGGGAGAGGGGACTGCCCCTGGGTAATTTTACAATAAGGGTCGGGACGGAGGAATTCCCCTCTCCCCGACCCTCTCCCCTTGAGGGGAGAGGGAGATGTTTATGACTCAATATGTATTTCGTTTTGGCGGCGGCGTGTCGGATGGCGTGCGCGAGCAAGACAAAAAACGCGACAAGAACCTGCTCGGCGGCAAGGGCGCGAATCTCGCTGAAATGGCGTCGATCGGCCTTCCGGTTCCCCCAGGCTTTACGATTTCGACCGAATTGTGTACGCGCTATTATGCCGATTGCGAGAGCTATCCCACCGAGTTGAACGGCGAAGTCGCGACTGCGATCGCGCATATCGAGAAAGTGACGGGCAAGACATTCGGCGACACCGCCAATCCGCTGCTCGTTTCGGTCCGGTCGGGCGCGCGCGTGTCGATGCCCGGCATGATGGACACCGTGCTTAACCTCGGCCTTAATGACGAAACGGTTGAAGGTCTTGCCAAAGTGAGCGGCGACGAACGCTTCGCCTGGGACAGCTATCGCCGCTTTATCCAGATGTATGCCGATGTCGTGCTGGGGCTCGACCATCACGGGTTCGAGGATGCGCTGGAAATTGCCAAGGAAGATAACGGCTTTTTCAGCGATACCGAAATGGAGGCGCAGCACTGGAAAGCGCTCGTCGGCGAATATAAAAATCTGGTCGAAGATGAATGGAGCAAGCCGTTCCCGCAGGATGTGAACGACCAGCTCTGGGGCGCGATCACCGCCGTGTTCGGCAGCTGGCAGGCGGAGCGCGCGAAAGTCTATCGCCGCCTGAACGATATTCCGGGCGATTGGGGCACCGCGGTCAATGTTCAGGCGATGGTGTTCGGCAATATGGGCGAGACATCGGCCACCGGTGTGGCTTTCACCCGCAACCCATCGACCGGGGAAAACCTCTATTATGGCGAGTATCTTATCAACGCGCAGGGCGAGGATGTGGTCGCGGGAATCCGCACGCCGCAATATCTGACTACCGCTGCACGCGAGGAAGCAAACGCCAAGCCGCTGAGCATGGAAGAGGCAATGCCCGAAACCTACGGCGAACTGGCGGGCGTGTTCGATCTGCTCGAAAAGCATTACCGCGATATGCAGGATATCGAATTTACCGTCGAACGCGGCAAATTATGGATGCTGCAGACGCGCAGCGGCAAGCGCACGGCCAAGGCAGCGCTGAAAATCGCGGTCGATATGGTGGCGAACGGATTGATAACCGAGGAGGAAGCGGTGGCACGGGTCGACCCGATGGCGCTCGATCAGCTTCTCCACCCCACGCTCGATCCCAATGCGATCCGCGATGTTTTGACGCGCGGACTTCCGGCGTCTCCGGGCGCAGCAGCGGGCGTGATCGTATTCGATGCCGATACCGCCGAGCGGCGCAAGGAAATGGGCGAGAACGTCATTCTCGTCCGTACCGAAACCTCGCCCGAGGATATTCACGGCATGCACGCGGCGCAGGGCATATTGACCGCACGCGGCGGCATGACCAGCCACGCAGCCGTCGTGGCGCGCGGCATGGGACGCCCCTGCGTATCGGGCGCCGGCGCGCTGATCATCGACATGACGACGCGAACGATGAAAATCGGCGACCGCGAGTTGAAAGAGGGCGACATGCTTACGCTCGACGGGTCGACCGGCGAAGTGATGGCGGGCGAGGTTGCCACAATCCAGCCCGAGCTGGTCGGCGATTTCGGCACGCTGATGGTGTGGGCCGACAAGGTTCGCAAGCTGCGCGTACGCACCAATGCCGAAACGCCAATGGACTGCCGCGTCGCGCGGGACTTCGGCGCCGAGGGTATCGGCCTGTGCCGGACCGAGCATATGTTCTTCGACGCCGCGCGTATTACCGCGGTGCGCCAGATGATTCTGGCGGAAAACGAGGCCGGACGCCGCGAGGCGCTCGACAAACTGCTGCCCGAACAGCGCAAGGATTTTACCGAGATTTTCGAAGTGATGGCCGGACTGCCCGTAACCATCCGTCTGCTCGACCCGCCGCTGCACGAATTTCTGCCGCACAGCGAGAGCGAGTTTGCCGATGTCGCCAAAGCCACCGGCATCGGCGTCGAAGCGCTGCGCCGCCGTGCCAATGAATTGCACGAGTTCAACCCGATGCTCGGCCATCGCGGATGCCGTCTGGGCGTGACTTATCCCGAAATATACGAGATTCAGGCGCGCGCGATATTTGAGGCGGCCTGCGACGTGGTGGAAAAATCGGGAGAGGCTCCAATTCCCGAAGTGATGATCCCGTTGGTCGGCACCAAACGCGAACTCGACCTGATGAAAGCGGTAGTCGATAGCGCCGCCAAAACGGTATTTGCCGAACGCGGACGCACCGTCGACTATTTGGTCGGCACGATGATCGAATTGCCGCGCGCTGCCTTGATGGCCGACGAAATTGCGCAGTCGGCCGAGTTTTTCAGCTTCGGTACGAACGATTTGACGCAGACCACGCTGGGCGTATCGCGCGACGATGCGGCGCGGTTCCTGGGTCAGTATGTCGACAAGGGTATTTATGCGCGCGACCCGTTCGTCTCGCTCGATATCGAGGGCGTCGGCCAGCTGATCGAGATTGCGGTGCAAAAGGGCAGGGCGACGCGGCCCGATATTAAGCTCGGCATTTGCGGCGAACATGGCGGCGATCCGGCATCAATTGCGTTCTGCGCAAAAGCGGGCCTCGATTATGTCAGCGCGTCGCCCTATCGCGTGCCGATTGCAAGATTGGCGGCGGCGCAGGCGGCGTTGGCACAGGACTAGTAGTAATCGTCTAAGTTTTAGGCTTCAGCACGCTTGCCAGAGATGTCTTCCCGCTCCCGCGCCGTGCGGGTTGGGGCTGGCTGGCATCAGGTGCCCAGCCGCTCAAGTAAACCAGTTCGAAAACTTCGCTGGTCTTGCCGTCCTCATCTGCCGCACCGGCAAAATGCGTCGCGGCGGCGAGCAGGCCTGTCTTGCCGATATAAGGTGGCGCAGAGGCCAGCACATTGCTGGCGCCCATGCCGCGTAAATCACGGACCAGCGGCGGCAGGCCGGAATAGCGTACGGTCAGCCGCTCGCCATCGGCCACAGGCAGCGCAAAGCCGGTACGCGAAAGCAGGTCGCCGGCGGCACGCACGTCGATTTGCGGGTGGATATGCGCGGCCATGCGTTCGCCATCGGCCGCAGCCATCGCTGCATTGAGCCGGGGCAGCGAACCAGCCCCGATAAAAGCGCCGAGCATCAGTCCGTCGGGCCGCAATATCCGCCGCATCTGTATCAGCGCACCGGGCAGGTCGTTGACGCTGTCGAGCACGCCGTTGGAGATGATCAGATCGAACTGGTCTTTGGTAAAGGGCAGGCGATCTTCTTCGCACTGGATGCCACCCCAACGCGCTACATTCACGGCGCTGCTGTCGGCATAGGTAACCGCAATGCCCGCGCTCGCCAGATGCTCCATGATCGGCTCCGCTCCATCACCTATGACCAGCGCTTTGGTAAAATCGCGCTTTACCCATTGCAATCGTTCGCGTATTTCTTCTGCCATATGTTGGTGCAGAAAATCATGCCCGCTATTTTGGATGGCCATTCGGACCGCGCGGTCGCGCGCCAGGCGCCGCCGTTTGCGGTCGAAAATGTCTCTGAGCGGTTCGGCGGGGGGGGTAGGGGGAGAAGCCATATATATCTTGTGCCTTGGTCAAGGCGTGACGACAAGAGGGTATGAGGAAAGATGGATGGCGACGGTGCCGGAATTGTATCGCAGAATACTGAAACCGGCGCTCGATGTGATCATTCCGCCGCGCTGTCCGGTCTGCGGCGAAATGGTGGCGGACGATTTACAGTTTTGTGAGATCTGCTGGCCGAAATTGCGCTTCATTACCGAACCAGCCTGTACCGCGTGCGGGCGCCCGTTCGAATTTGCCCGCGCCGATGATATGGTCTGCGCGATCTGCCTAGCCAGACCGCCCAGACATGATGGCATTAGGGCTGCGGTTGTCTATGACGACGTGTCACGCCGGATTCCGATCAGGCTGAAATATGCCGGTCGTATCGGTCTCGCCAAGCTGATTGCGCATTTTCTGGACCGGTACGTGCCGCAGAATACCGGCAATCTTTTGCTGGTCCCGGTGCCTTTGCATCGCACCCGGATCTGGCGGCGCGGGTTCAACCAAGCTGCCCTGATCGCGCGTTCACTGCATGATACCCACAATATTGCGCTGGCCTTGCCCGCGCTGATCCGCACGAAAGCGACCCCGCCACTCAAGGGGATGACGGGCAGACAGCGGCAAAAGCTGCTCAGGGGCGCGATTGCCGTCAATCCGAAATTTGCGGGGCGGATAAGCGGTAGGGATGTCATGCTGGTCGATGACGTCTATACCAGCGGCGCCACCACCAATGCCTGTGTGGTCCAGCTCAAAAAAGCGGGTGCCCGGTCGGTCACGATATATTGCTGGGCCCGCGTATTGCGCGAAGGTGAGGAAGGACGGGGTGGCTGACCCCTTGCGTTTCGTGCGATTTGCACCCATTTAAAATGTTGGAAGTGCAAGTTGAGCAAGGGAATATCGTGGCCAAGATCGAAATCTATACCAAGACATTCTGCCCCTATTGTGTGCGTGCGAAACATTTTTTGAACGGCAAGGGTGCCGATTTCGAGGAATATGAGATTACCATGGACGGACCGAAACGCGCGGAGATGCTCCAACGTTCCGGGGGCCGGACATCGGTTCCCCAGATATTTATCGATGGGAGGCATATTGGCGGCTCCGATGACCTGTTCGCACTCGAATCGAGAGGCGAACTCGACACCATGCTGGGCGCCTGAAATCGCATGAAAATAGCCGTATTGCAGATGAATGGAGGGATCGACCCCGCTGCCAATACCCGGCAGATTGTCGCTGCCGTTGCAGATGCGGCGGCGCAAGGCGCGCAGATACTCTTTACGCCCGAAATGTCGAACCTGCTCGACCAGGATCGGCGCCGGGCCGCCAATGCTATAGCGGACGAACGAAGCGACCCTGTGCTGGCCGCCCTATGTGCGGCCGCAAAAGCGCACGGGATTTATGTGCAGGTCGGTTCGCTGGCATTGTCACATGCCGACGGCAAGAACCGCAACCGCGCCTTCATGATCGATCGCGGCGGCAATATTACCGCCCGGTATGATAAAATCCATCTGTTCGACGCGGAATTGGGCGGCGACGACAATTGGCGCGAATCCAATATCTATGCGGGCGGTGACTGTGCGGTCATTGCCAAAGGCGCGGGCGCAAAGATCGGCCTGAGCATATGCTATGATATCCGCTTTCCACGTCTTTACCAGATGCTGGCGCATGGGGGTGCGGAGATACTCTCCATCCCGGCTGCGTTCACCGTGCCGACAGGTCAGGCCCACTGGCATGTCCTGCTCCGCGCCCGCGCTATCGAATCGTCATGTTTCGTGGTTGCGGCAGCGCAATCCGGCAGTCATCAGGATGGTCGCAGCACCTATGGGCACAGTCTGGTCGTCGATCCGTGGGGCAAGGTGCTGCTGGATATGGAAAATACTATCGATCTGGGTTTTGCGGAGATCGACTTGGCCGACATCGGCAATATACGCCGTAAATTGCCGTCGCTTGCCAATGTCCGCGAAATACGCAACTGCACGTCGTCATGATTGTATTCGATCTCGTCTGCGGCGCACACAGCCACATATTCGAAGGCTGGTTTGCCTGTGGCGCCGCTTTTTCCGAGCAGAAAGAGCGTGGCCTGCTGACTTGTCCGGTCTGCAACGACAGCGATGTGCGCAAGGCCGTGATGGCACCCAATGTCGGGGCGAAGGGCAATCAGGCACGCGCGATCGCCGAGCGCCCGCAATCCGAAAAACCGCCTGCGGTGCAGGATGCTCCATCTGCCGGAGCGGTTGCGGTCCAGAACGTGCCGGAAATGAATGCACGCCTGCGCGAAATGATAGGTGCGGTCGCAAAGGCGCAGGCGCAAATGCTGGAAAATTCCAGATGGGTCGGCAAGGAATTTGCCGACAGGGCGCGCGATATCCATTATGGGGATGCGGATAGCGAACTGATCCACGGCGAGACGAGCGAGAAAGAAGCGCAGGACCTGCTCGACGAGGGCATATCGATCGCGCCCCTGCCGTTGCCGGTAATCCCGCCCGAATCCAATAACTGACTTGCCGTTCGCCAATTGAACAATTGAAAAGCACGGCCATGCTGATTAGAGCTTGTGCCCATACAGTGTCATGGCCCCGTAGCTCAGCCGGATAGAGCATCGGATTCCTAATCCGGAGGTCGCGCGTTCGAATCGCGCCGGGGTCACCAGAAAACCGCCATTTTTGAGATGGCGCATAAAACAAGTTTACACTGGATTGTAAACTTTTCACTTTCTGGCCCTTTCTAATCTCTTGTAGCAGCGGTCCCGAATGACCTTCATATCGTCCGCAAAATCTTTTCGCGTCTGCTCGATATAAGCAACGGTCGCCCGTTCCTCGTCTGTCATCATTTCGCGCCACTTACCATTGCTCATGTCAGTATATATGCCATAGAAGCGCGGGGCATACAAGACCTATTTTGCCGATAATCGTTTGCTAAGTTCAATCACTACACGCGCCTCATCGACATAGCGTGCGCGTATCTCCGATATTCTCTTTTCCGACCAACCGACTATTCGGGCGATCTCTTGATCGGTTAGACCCTTCACGGCCAGAAAAGTGACATAGGTGCCGCGCAAATCGTGGATCCGCTTGGCGATGCCCGTTTTCTTTTTCGCGCGCTGAAATACGGTTTTCAGGCCATCTGCCGACCACGGATTGCCATAGCTGTTTCGCAGGATCGGACCCTCGTCGCCCTCAATACTGGCAAGCAAGGTTCTCAATTCGGGTAGCATTGGGATAACGACGCGCTTCCCGCGCTTGTTTGTCACCATGACAACAGCATCCTGCCCGATATGGTCCCATGACAGCTTTAACAGGTCGCCAAGGCGCAACCCCGTCAACGATGCCAGTTTGATCGCTCGCCATAACTGAGGTGTTGCTTGCGGCTCAAAAGCGTCCATATCGGATTGCTCCCATACCTGATCGGCACGGTTGGCATGGTGAAGCTTTGGGATTCCGGCACCGACATTTATGCTGATCTGGCCGCGCTGCATGGCCCAGTTTAATATTGTCCCGAACATGGTCGTGTATTTATCGGCCTTTCGCGGGTTGGCGGCCATCTTGTCCCGCTGCGCAATTATCTCGCCGCGTATTCGCCAGTCATTGAAAGCGGCTAATGGAGCATCGCCGAAATAGGATTCTATTATATCCATGGATGCGCGGTAATCGGCTTGGGTATCCGGGGCCAGTTTTGTATATTCCGGGGATTGACGATAAGCCAAAAGGGTTGCGGCAAGTTCGTCACCTGGCAGATGTGCCGTTCGCGCCTTAGCGACCAGCGCTAGTAAATTTTGATCGACCACTGGTTTTGGCCCGAACCTCTTATCGATACGTGGACCTCCGCGCCAAGCATAGATATACCAGCAAGGCCCGTGTTTCGTGGGTTTTTTAATTATGTGTATGCCGGTCACTATCTTTGTTCTTTTTCCACGCATCGAAAGCACTCCCCGATTCACCTTTGCGGGCAACGGATATGCCATTCACTGAAATGTCAATAGCGCCAATATCGCCAAGCGTGTCTTTGGCGATTAGCAATATGCGCTTGATCTGTTTTTCGGTGGGCAATCTCATGGGAGTTCTCGTGCGGTCATGTTTATCTATCCATAGCGCGTAGAGCGGCTGCACACAGGGCAAGTTCGGGGGTTATCGCCTCGCCATCGTATGTCTTGCCGGTTTCCGCATTTGTGATCGTCACCCAACCTGGAATCCACGGGCCGTAGACAATTTCGCGTGTGAGATTATCGTTAGACACAAGCGTCATGGCTGCGTCTATTGATGCCGTGTAGGCTGGCGCTTCGATCTGGATGCCCATCCCCTGCCAATCTTCCCAGTCCGATAGGTCCAAGTCTTTCAATTTGACGTATTCGGCATTTCTCTTGCCATCGTAACTGCCGCCATCTGTCATGATCTCCAGATCAGGCGTTGCTATCTGTTTTATCAGACAATCAATCTCACGATCCGATCCATGCAGCGCCTCTATACGTTCTGCTAGTTCTGATAGGTTAATCATGGTCACCTCCGGGCAAATCCTTGCGGCCCGCGCTTTCGTGAACGGAGCCAGTTCCTGTCTCCGCCGTTCCGGCTTCAATCGCTTTCGCGATAATATTTAACATATCAATATCTGGCTCCTGTCCGTCTCTAGCCCATCGCGTCACCATCAATTCGGTGCATTTTGCGAGCGCAACATCATCGGCTACATCTGCGATCTTCAATCCCGTTTGTTCTGCAATCAACCTTTTCGCGTGGTAAAATAATTCACGGTCTGGGTTGCGCTTCCTCCACGCCTGAGTTGCAGCATATACTTTATCATAATGGTCTTTTTGGTATTTTCGGGTTCTGGCGTTATTCCGCTCTCGATTGAGATAGTGTGATTCACGCGCCTTTCTGTTTGTTTCTTCACGATTATCCGCTCTATATTGGCGCGCATATTCCACATTCTTCTGCTTGTTATTGGCGTAGTTTTTCTTGTTTTTTTCGCGATATTTTTCTCGGTTTGCTTCATATTCCGCTTTTTTTGCTGCGAGCCTTTTAGAACGGTGCTTTTTATATAATCTTTTTTGGTATTCGGGATCGCGTCCGCGCAACTTACGGTTATACTCTTTTCTGTAAGCACGGGCCAATTCTGGGTCTTTGTGAGGCATCAGAGTTTATCTTTCACGCTGCAAAACTTTGACTTGCAATTTGGCACATCCGAGCGGTCAACCATTGCGTCACATTGTTCGCACCAGAGTTCCGTATCGAGTTCTAACGGTTTTTCAGTGCCGATTAGCATTGAACCCGCCGAGTGGCCTCCCTTTCCGAGCTTATGCATTTCGATTGCAGCCTTTACCTCAACGGCAAGCGACTGGTTGATCTGTGCGGACACCTTGGAAATTGCGCCAGCTTGCTCGGCGTCAATATTCCCATTTTTTATATCAACCATTATACCAGCCAAAAAACTGCGTAGGTCACCAGCGGTTTTAATTGTCATTTTTAGATCCCGTAATGGTATTATGATACCGCTCCGCGTTCCCGATTGAAACCCGAAGGGCGGAGACTACAGGCTCCGTCGCTTGCGACGAAAGCCCGCCCGGACGCCCGTTATTATTCTGCATACCCACCTCCCATATTGGCCAACGGCAAAGCGACAGGCGTTTCAGGATAATACGATCCGTCTAGCATCACTCTCTGATAGCCGCGTGAGGACATAACAATATTGCCAGGCACTGGAATACAGCGCGCAATTTTCATTTTGCCAATCTGGTATGTCCTTTGCATATCAATTCCTTTCGCCTCTCCACCATACCCAAGCAGGAGAGGCATTTCGGCATGGGCCGGGTTAAAACCTTGCTACCTCGTCAACCGCTGCGTTCCAGTCACCTTCCGTCCCGCCAGCTATCTTGATCGCCACCGAAACCATCCGGCCATACAAGTCCTGAAACTCGGCATCGTCCAGGCTGTCAAAAGCCCATGATTTTGCCTGTAGGGTTGATTATGTCGTCAACATAGCCAGCGCCTATCGTGAGGGCCTTCCTGACCGCCTCTATGCTCGGATAATCGCTATGTCCGTAAACCACCTTGGCCAGTGCGAACGCTTTTTTGTGCAACCGGATATTGCGCGGCTTGCGTATGTTCGCCAGCAAGTCGTCACCGATCCGCCAACCTTTCGGCAAGTCGTCCATTTCAACCGGCGTGACACCAGCGGGTGTGCGTTTGAGCCATATGTCCGTCATGCCATCGTCTCACGATAAAGCCGCTGGCTAATTTCCCATTCGGTCACCGCCCAGTGCACAAGATCAAAACCGTGCGTATCGAGAAACGCCGCCTCGCTGCCCAATAAATGCACGCTGTCCGAACGCCCGTTGTGCAAAGAATGTGCAAGCGGGACGATATACCGGTCATCGCGGCGCGTGTCTTTACCAGCCACATGCATGATATGGTGCAATGCTTTCACGGGGTTGCCGGTTATGACGCAGTTCATCTGGCCAATCCGGTCCTTGTGGAATTTCACCACGGGATCGGCGTTGATGTCCGGCTTCATGCGTTTATGGTCAGGGGTGTAGCCCATTATGCGGCTTTCCTCAGCAATTCAAAAATCATCGCCTTAGCCTCGGCTGCGCTGAATTTTTTGGCTTTCAAGTTATTATATTCGTCACGCATTCCCGGGGGACACCATGCCCACCGTTTTTCATTGGCTTCCGCCATGCGCTCATTGAATTTTGCTTTTGCATCTGGCCGGTTTGCATAAGCTGATAATGCGCAAGACCGGCATAGATCATACCGCTTATCGGGCAATTTTTTGCATGCGTTGGGGTATTTGCAGGTCATGCCGCCTCTTTCTGTGTTTCGTATTTGTCGCGAAGCTGAGCCAGCGTGGCATCGATTTCAGCAAGAAAGTCAGATGCCGCTGCCTCCATTTCCGCTATCAACTTGTCATCGCGCTCAACGCGGGTGATATGTATCCGCATGCTTTCAGATATACGTGGGTCGAAGCTGACAAAGTCACACCATTTTGCGCCAGTGCATGTCATCTGCCATTGCATCTGCATTATGTATTTCTTGTCGATCGGCGCGCCGGTTAGCGTTTTGATATGCGTATGCGTGGCGGGACATTTGATCTCGACCAGCCCGTCATCGCCGATAAGACCATCTGGCGAGGCACCGCTATTTTTGATGAACGGGTGGTTGATAAAACCAACCTCATCAACCGTGTTGCCGGTTTCCAGTTCGTACATGGCACGGGCTTGCGGCTCTGTCTCTGTACCCCAAGCCATATAGCTGTTGGTATAGCCTTCATGCGGAATGCCGGTCAGTTGTTCCGCGATAAGCTGGCCCTGATAGCTTTGATAACCCGCAGTGGATGGTTTCATCATGATGTTGGTAAACATAGAGGCCGTTACCTTGCCCGCCCGTTCCGACAGCCATTCGCTAGTGCCCTGTTCTGACATTATGTGTTCTCCATTTCGGGTTGCTTAGTTTTGGGCTTTTCCGCCAGTGTCGTTTCAAGACGGGACTTGACGTTATCGAATGCGGAAGCGGGGAGTTCGGGAAGCGCACCTATATTATAGGCTTTTAAGATTTTCTTCACATCCGTGCCGGACGTGCTGCACAGCGTTACCAGCAATGCTGATTGCGCATCGGTTATTGACTTTGTCATTTCCTGCTTTTGGGGCTGGCTGGATGATTTATCGTAATCATTGCCCTGCGCAATATTGGCGTCATCATCTTCATCGGCCATTATACCAAATGCCGCACATAGCGAATAACGCTTAAAATACGTCAACAGTGAGCCAGCTTCCTGTGGTGCGTTCGGCAGATTAGGGCATGGAATCCCGCAATCCATATACTGCCCGCTGGCGTGGGTTATACGGGTGACCATTTGGCCATTCTCAACACGCTGTGCAAACCATAAGCCATGTTTAGGCAGGGTCGGGCGCAATGTGTTTTCGATTATCCCGTCAAGCGTGGCGTACTTGAATTTGTACGAACCGCCTGATTTCATTTTAACCGTAACTTCTTTGTTTTTATGCGGAGCAGACATTTCACCTTGCGCCGAAGCCAGAGCTGTATGTAATTCATTCAGTTCCATAATATTGCCTTTCTTTAAAATAACCGGCTAGGGATTGAAGCGGGAACCGCCGAAACCGCAGGGTTCGGTCCGTAGGACGAAAGCCCGTAAAAGCCGCCGGAATGCTTCACGACATCACCAGCACAACAAACGGGCTTGCCGCCATCGCCACAGCGCACATAATGATTATGCGGATAGTGCCGGATCGAGGGTCGGTCATGATTGCACCTTGGCGAGGGCGGCTTGCATTTCTTGACATATTTTCCAACACTCAATCATCGCATTGTTTAAGCTGGAAACGTCGTAATCGCTGTAATTGCCCATGTTCAGTTCGGGAGCGGCTGCCATTACCCATGAAAGCCGGTCCGCCGCCTCTATCAGTTCGGCTATCTCAGGTGATGCGGCTTTGGTCATGACGCCACCAACTTGCCGTTTTCGGCTTTATACCAGACATCCGGAAGCAGACCGTCCTCGCCGATGACGCCAGTAGCGAAACGGATTTGGCCCTTTTTATCTTCATAAGACTGCGCGATGGCAACTCCGATTTCACCTTTCGCCTTTGAATGTAATCCGGCGGCTGCAATTACTGCGTTCTTGCCAGTCGCGGCGTTCTTGGCGCAGTCTCCGCTGCTGGCATTCGTGGCGTGGTCTCCGCTGCTGGCGTTCGTGGCGTAGTACCCGCTGCTGGCGTTCTTGGCGTGGTACCCGCTGCTGGCGTTCTTGGCGGAGTACCCGCTGCTGGCGTTCTTGGCGTAGCGTCCGCTGCTGGCATTGCCATCAACAGATGTTTTACATGCTTGCTTTATCCAATCTATCGACCTGGCGATAAATTCAGGTAGCAAAAGTTCTGCGTCAATTGTAATCGAAGCAGAGGCTAGTTTTGTGTCACCATCTGTTTTTTGTGATATTTCTCCAGACGCTTTTACGATCGCAAAGCGTGATGTTGTAATGTCGTAATAATTAAGAACATCCAGCGGATCGGTGCATGAATGAAACCCGCTATCGCAGATTGAAACATTGCCATTATGGGTATAAGTTTTGCCAACTTCGTACTTGAAGCCACGGCAAGACATGTCTCTATCGAAAGCCTTGAATGCGATTATTTCTTTTGGGGTCGTTTTTTTCTTGGTCATGAGCTTGCTCCTACATGCGGCCTGTTGCGGATTTCCTTGCAGGCAGCGCGGTATTGAATGATGTCTTTCGTGATCAGAAATTGCGCCCACGCGGCATCCTGCAGCTCGTCGCCTTCCTGATAATCCGCCTGACATCTACGGGCTGTTTCGGTATCGGGTATCGGCATCGGCGTGACAGCGCGGACAACATCGTCGATCTGCAATCCGCGAAACGGGGAGTCCTTGCCAATTGTCTCACGGGCAATGGTGCTGGTGTTTTCAGGCCATTTTGCATCCTGACAAAATTTGCCAAGCTTTTCATGCATACCGGCTATGCTGTCGGGAAGGGCGCTCATGATTGCGCGTCCAGTTTGGCGAGAGTGGCTTCGGCCCGTTCCATCTTTTCTATTTCCTCATCGGAACATGGCAATTCGCCGCCGAAAGGCTGGTTTACAAGCATGCCAAACTGCTCGCGATAAAACTGCGCAGCCTCAACTAACTCCGCTATTGCACCCGCTTCCAGTGATTCATTGCTGATGCCTTCGACTGCGTTTACAGCGGCGACTATGCGGGCGGCGTTGGCCTTTGACAGACCTTTCTTATAGGCATAGCAGGTCGCAACAAATTCAGAATTGACTGTGTCAATATCAGTTGAAGTAGCGCCTCTGTATCCTACCCGCCAAAGTGTCGGTGTATGCGTCATGCTGCCAACTCCCGATCAATCATGCCAGCAACTTTGCGGTCCACGTCCGGCATTTGCAGCAGAAAGTCGATATACGATGCCCGCCGCTGTGCTGGCGTCCAGTCCAATGTTCCGAATGTAGGCTTGCTGAAATCCTGATTGTCGAGATAGCCAAGCCGGCAAACCGCATCAATACGTGCAGCTTTACGCCGATCCGCTTCTTCCATGCGCCGTATAATGGCATCGCGGCTTTCGATGATTTGGGATTGTACGGTCATGGTAGCTCCTATCGGGTTGATAGGAGTGGTATACCGCTATGTTTCGTAGTTTTCAATATGTTTCGTAACGTCGCGTTATCTTTTTTTCCACAATGTTACGTTTTGGGCTTGTTACGTTCCATATAAAAATGTAGAAAAAAATCCCGGCAACGTTTCGTAGACGTTCCGGGAGCGGTCACATGGGTTGGTTAGAAACTCTGGCGTGTGACAAAATGCTGTTACCAGAAGGGGCCTGACGTAGCAATAGCCCAGTCCGAAAGGTGGAAGGGTGTCAGGCAGGACGGTGAATAGTCCTGTACGTAACCACTGAGCATTAGGCCATCACCGGACCTAAAGCGCCCGATTGCGATAGTTGGCTCCGAAGGTCAGTTATAACTCACCTTAAGCCAGATTGAGCTTTGGAAACAACCTTCCCGGCTTGAAAAGTAATATTGGCATTACCGCCAAAGCTGTTTCCATCCCATTGATACATGGATGTTCTAATTCCGGCAATTTCGTTTTCAGAAATCAGCTCCCCAGCGCCGCCAATTATTTTTAGAACTTCCGTTTGGCTCATTCCTGGCTGTATATTCGTAAATTCAGTCATATTTATTTCGGGTTCGTTAACAGTCGCATCCGCAGCCTCAATATTGGCCGCAACACTGGAATCATCTATTTTTTCGGGCGGTTCAACTGCCACCCCGATCGCTACAAGAACGGCAAAACCAATCAAGGCCATATAGCGTTTTTTCACATTCTTCTCCCCAGCCAGATAATCTTTCCGACAACGTGCATTTCTTCATCGGCTGCGTCAATAACTGAAATTGCGGGGTTATCCGACATCAATAAATAGCTGCCTAATGGCGTACGCCGCACCCTCTTTATCATTCCCAGTTCACCATAGCTAATTGCCCATATCTGGTCTTGAGCTGAAATCCTTCTTTGGCTGGTATCTATTAAAACTATATCACCGTCCATAAGCGTAGGGAGCATCGAATCGCCGGAACCGCGTGCCACAAATAAGTCGTCGAAAGAACCTCTCATGAGAGTTTTCAGCCAGTCGCGCTGGAAAGGTATGAAACCAGTTTGCTGGTATTCGTTAAAAATCGAACCCCCACCCATGCTGTAGCCCAGCTCTAATTGCGGTATAAGGGCCATACCGACGTCTTTAGCCAGACTTTCGAGTGATACATCGGGAGAAGGCGCTGTGGGCAGCATACCGCCTTGCATAAGCCACTTACTCGTCACGCCTAGTTTGTCGGCAAATTGATGAGAATGCCGGGCGAACCCGTTTTGGCCGCTTTCATAAGACCGATAGGTTACGGATTTCATGTTTATTGCGCGTGCAAAGTCGGCGGCTGTTTCATAGCCAGCCTTTTCTCTTGCCCACAAAAGTCGATCGGCGGGCGATAATAGCGATTCATTTTCCATAAAATCGCTATCGCACATGATATCGCTACGAATCATATTGTCTTGTGCCGTTACATATGATAGCGTCTGTGCATTATGAAACATATTGTCGATCACAATTCACTAATCAGCCACTTGGGCGGTGCGCCAAAGATTGCTGAGTTCCTCAAAATCAAACCTGTAAATGTCAGGCAATGGATGCTTCGCAATCGCATCCCGCCAGAACATTGGCAGGAATTGTCAGCTTTGTCGTCGGAAAGCGGATTTGCCGTGGACGCCAATTGGCTTGTCGATACCATGCCCCCCCGCAAGGCGGTGGATGTCGCAGCATGACCGAAATAACCGGCCCCGTCACATTCACTATCACGATCACGGATATTTGCGAAGCGGATATCCGCCGTATTGTTCGTGAGGAGCTTGCCGCTCAGCCTCGTATAGCCGTGGTTAGCGATACGGTTCCAAACAGCAATCAACCCGATCCCAAAACTCCTCAAGATAAGAAAGAGTGAGCTGTCGTATGTTCTCGCAATATTCAGGATCAGCCCCCTCAGGCACGCGCATTTCTCTGTCATTAACATCTGAAAGCATGATGTCTCTGTGTGATTTCGCTCGTTTAAGCGGGTCTCGCTCTGTCGCAAGTATGCCAGCCCATAACCGTTCGATAAGTAGGGTTGTGGTGGTTGTTCTGGCGTCCCTTTGGAGCCTTTCGAAATCGTCCATATGTCGTGTTCTCCTAATGAAAACTCGATTGTGTCTGAAAGTGGTGCGGAGTCAATCCATGCCATTGGAGGCATAACATGACCCAATGCACCAAATGCCATCATTATCCTGCGGGAACAGTCTGCGGAAACATGACTTGCCCCGGCAAACAAACCCGCAAGAGTAACCCTCTCCCCTTTGCGGAAACTAGCGGGGGGTTCGCTCCCCGCCCATTTATTGGAAAAGGAATGCAGGTATGACGTTCGTTGAACCGACACATGAGTTTGCAATCGAGTTGCTGGAGAAGTTAGGCGGGCGTGAGCGATTTGTTTCATCTTATTCGAACCGCACTTTCTCGCCAGAGAGGCAGGCGTCATCGTCATTAAATGAGGTTGCCGATGTTCTTGATAAGGCCAGCGCGGAATTGCGTTCATCTGGCGCATCTGATGAAGACATATCAGCGTGGCGCGAACAACTATCCCGAAAATGGTTAGCAATGGAAGCTGCCGGTGCGCGCACGGTGAATTGGATGATTACCGGTCCCGCGCGGTTTCCAGTAGCGCGCAATGAAAAAGCTATGGCAATTGAGCATAAGCGAACTGGCGAATATCTCGATTTTATAAATTCGGTTGGTAGCTGGATGTCGCGCAGGAAAAATTCAGCCGCCCGCGCCGCAAAAAGCGAAGCGGCCAAAGGACAGACGTTTGAAGAGATCGAAACAAATGGTCTTATTCTCCGCAAAAATACTGCGTTGGATCGCGTCCAGCTAATATTCCCTGAAAAGCCAGACGAAGAGTTCCGCAAAGATTTGAAACGATCCGGATTCCGCTGGTCGCCTCGTGAGGGCGCTTGGCAACGCCAGCTTACGCGCAACGGACTATACGCTGCCAACGGCATACAAGCCGCATGGTGTGCTGCATGATACCTAACCCGACCTTTCAAAAGCCGACAGACGTAGCGGCTTCGAAGGCTGGCCGGCGGCAGTATCAAGCGCACTCGGGGGACGGTCATAATGCTCGTGTGCGAATGGCCAGCAATACGTTTCCTGTTTTCGCGGTTCTGCGCACGCATGGAGAGGTTGTCCCGCTGCGCTTCATTCCCGTTCAACCACAAGGATAACTTATTATGGAAAAAGAATATGAATACACATCGGACGCTCACAGGATGAACGCATCGCCCGAACATGTAAGCAGGAAGCCTACTTTTGACAGCGTAATTAAGCGTCTTGAAATGATTGCCGATGGAGCCGCAAAAAATAGAGGAGCGTCCGGCTTGATTGCCGATATGGTATTTGGTCGCTCCCCCGAAATTAACTCCGAAATTTCTAGCGATAAAAAGAGTGAAGTCGCCTTTCTTTTTCAAATTGAAAGCATATTGGACTGTGTTGAGGAGAGCCTCCGGCGCACTGATCACAATCTGTCCCGCTTCGACTAGTTTCTTAATTCGCTCAATCACACTCGCACAATAGCAAGGTAACGGCCTGTAAGTAATTGTAAAATCGCACTGTGCCGTAATGAAACGGTAACCACGTTTATTGGCCACGTTTGTAAAGGATTTGGAAAGCATGACCACCACTCAGGATATAATCATCATCCTATGCATCGCATCGGTATCGTTCTGCATCGGTGCTGTAACCGGCATGTGGTGGGTAGCACGGCGCAGGGATGACGATATTGACTGGGAGGGCGGGGCGTGAAGCGAATTCTTGTCGCATGCGAATATTCCGCTACTATCCGCGATGCTTTCCGCGCGCGGGGCCATGATGCATGGTCCAATGACATACTGGAAACCGAAGGCAATCCGGAATGGCATATCCAGGGCGATTGCCACGACGCAATCAAGTCACGCCATTGGGATATGATTATACTGAACGTCCCGTGCACGAAAATGGCTCTCTGCGGAAACAGACATTACGGGCGGGGCAAGCCATTACATCATGAGCGTCTTGCGGCCATTGACTGGACGCTGGAGACAGTCAGGCTGGCATTGAATGAAGCGCAGTGCGTAGTGCTGGAAAACCCGGCCAGCGTAATATTCCCCATATTGAGAAATGATCTGGGCGCGCATGTTCAGTATGTGCAGCCTTGGCAATTCGGTCATCCCGAACAGAAGAAAACCGGGCTTGCCTTGTGGGGCCTCAATCCATTGGCTGAAACCAGTAACGTTTATCAGCAAATGATAACCCTGCCAATATCGCAGCGGGAACGGATTTTCTACATGTCGCCTGGAGAGCATCGCGGTCACTTGCGGTCGAAATTCTACACCGGATTTGCCGACGCAATGGCGAGTCAGTGGGGGGATTTCCTGAGCATGGAAAGGCAAGCCGCATGAGCCTATTCTCCCGCAAGAAGCCCGTAGAGCCGTTACGCGACCATGAGGGCCGCTATGTATCGCGGGACCGTCTGAAACGTATCGAGACAGCCGTTAAACTGGCGTCATCCATGCAGCGCGATGATCTGGTCGAGCGACTGGAGGCGGTGCGTTGAGCCAGCCTGTCATTATAGGAAACGCTACCCTGTATGAAGGGGATTGCCGCGATATTCTGCCTATGCTCGGCAAGGTGGATGCTGTAATTACTGACATTCCTTACCCGCTGGAGTCGGGTGGCAACACTACCGGCGAAATGGGCGGTAAGTTTGCGAAATCCAGATATGACAATAGTGGCAGCATAATCGATTGCGAGATTGAACCTTGGGAATATATGGGGCTGATCTCGGACCTTCTGGAGGTTGGCCACGGATATTTCATGGTCAACAATCGCCATGTCGCCAATATCGAAAATGCAGCACTCGCTGCGGGGTTCCGTTTTCACAATTGGCTCGTCTGGGACAAAGGTACATGCACTCCAAACCGATGGTATATGAAAAATTGCGAATTCACTCTGTTCGTATTCAAGGGGCGCGCAAAGCACATAAACGATTGCGGCGCACGCCAGCTCATCAAATGCCCAAATGTGCTGAACGGACTTCATGAAACCCAAAAGCCAGTTGCTCTTATGGAGCATTATATCCGGAACAGTACCGTATTGAGCCAAACCGTGCTGGATCCATTTTTAGGATCTGGCACAACCGGCGTAGCAGCCGTTCAAATGGGCCGCAAATTCATCGGAATCGAGAAAGAACCCAAATATTTCGACATCGCATGTCGCAGAATTGAGGACGCACAGCGCCAAAGCGACATGTTTATCACACCGGAGCGCGTGAAGGCAGAGAAACCCGCACAGCTATTCGGAGACGCCGCATGACCGATCAATACGCCAAACGCAGCCCCGTAAGGCCCCCTAGCCTAGATCAGGCAGCATTACGCGCACATGGGCTAACAGAACGCGAGATCGGCAAGCGTGTCTATATCCGCTGTCCTATCGTGCGGGGGAGGGATTGATGCTGAGCTGTTCGCAGATCGTGGGCCGGTCTCACGCAAACCACCTGTTATCATCCGATGACATAGCCAAGCGTATCGTTCGCCGGGATCCGTGCAGGAGGTGCGGCGTGCGGGGAGATGTGGGGTGCGGCTGTGGCTAGAGCCTATGTTCAAGAAGAACGCGCAACCCAAAAGGCTGTCCGGCAATACCTGGCTGTCAACGGCTTTGAAAGCGTTGCTGTGCCGAACGGTGCGGTGTTGGCTGGCGACAAGACGCGACGGGCTATCCAGATGATGGAATTGAAGGCCGAAGGGCTGCGTCCGGGATTCCCCGACCTCATTGTGTTTAACAACCGTGGCCAAGTTGGCTTCATGGAGATAAAAACCGAAGGCGGGAAGCTATCACAGACGCAAAATCAGGTCCGCAACTGGATGCTGCGCGACGGGCATAAGTATGCGGTTGTTCGTTCTGTCGATGATGCAAAAGAGACGATCGCGGAATGGGGGTGGCTGTGAAAGTTATCCCCAACGTTCACAGACTGCGGACGGGAAATAATTTTCATTCCCCCGTTGCGCGACCGAATCAGCAAGTGGTAAACAATTCGGGCCGGAAAAGTGCGACAACACTAGCTCCGGCCCTGAACATAAACAGTCAAAGGAGGACTGCATGTCTTTAATTGCCGATAGGGTAATTGCGCCCGGCGTTCAATCAAATTCCGAATTGACGGCCGCGTGGGAAATCCTGCGTGCCATCCAGTTGCATCATGTAAGAGTGCCTGAAATGCTGGAAAACAGCTATTATCAAGAGGCGGTGCAATCCGCGCATTGCAATTACGCTTTCCAGTTCAACGCGGCGAAGCCATGATTGAGGGCCAGCCCTTCCAACCCGTCCGCAATATTGAGGCGGAAGCGGATTTGCTCGGCGCGATGCTGGTGAATGGCCGGTGGATTGATTATGCCGCCGACAGGCTAAAACCCGCTGACTTTTTCGAGCCGACACATGCGACTATATTTGAGATCATCGTGCAGGAAAGCGCGAAAGGCAACACTGTTTCGCCGGTCACGCTCAAACCCTATCTGGAGAATGACGAGGGTTTAAAAGAACTCGGCGGGCTTCGCTATCTGGCCCGGCTCACTGGCAACACGTCATTGGGAATCGGGTTCGAGACGCAATGTGCTCAGGTCAAGGAAATGTCGCAGCGACGCAAGATGCAGGACGGGCTGGAGAAAGCCGTTTTGCTGGCTGTGGACATGGAGCAGCCCATAGAAGCGATTGTAAGCGCCGCTGACGCAGCTGTGAGCGCAGAACATGGCAGCGATGGCGTTGAGCAGCTCACGGGTCTCCAATGCATCGACAACCTGTTCGATAGTTATAACCAGCCCAATTACGGCGTGAAGTCGAATGTTATCCCCGCGCTGGACAGGGTGATGGGTCTCATACGTCCGAAAGAGCTTATCATACTGGCCGCACGTCCCGGCATGGGGAAAACAGCTTGTGCGCTGTCATATGCGATCGGCGCATCGCAGGGCGGGTATGGTGTCTTGTTCGTCTCGCTGGAAATGTCGGGAACGGAACTCGCTGCACGCATGGTTTCGGATATGTGTTTCAATACGCATAACGAGACCGGTGTTTTCTACAGCAAGATACGGGATAACAAATGCCAGGGCAGAGACCGGGACGCGATCAAGAACGCCCGCCGTATGATGAATGATATGCCGTTCCGGGTGGTCGATGCTGGCAAGCTTACCACGGGTAGGCTGTCGATGATTATCATGCGGACAAAGCGGCGTATGGAAGCACAAGGCCAATCACTTGATTTGGTAGTGGTTGATTACCTGCAATTGCTTTCGCCCGATACGCGAACCGGCGGACTTTACGAAAAGGTTTCCGAAATATCGATGGCGCTGAAAGCTGCTGCCAAAACCCACAATGTCGGGATTATGGCGTTGGCGCAGTTAAGCAGGCAGGTCGAGAGCAGAGAGGGGAAAAGACCGCAATTGTCAGACTTGCGCGATAGCGGGCAGATCGAGCAGGATGCCGATACTGTGCTGTTCTTGTTGCGCGATGAATATTATCACAAGCAAACCGAGCCTGAGGAATGCAGCCCTGAATATCCTGCATGGCTGGAAAAGCAAAAGGCAGTCGAGAACGGTATCGAGTATATTATCGCCAAGCGTCGCAATGGCCCTGCAGGAACGGCTACAGGCCGGTTCTATGGCGCGTTTCAGGCGGTGCGGTAGTGGATAGTTCACTTATCCAGAGATTGGTGGAAGCTGGCACGCCTGCAGACTTGATAGCTGATATTGCTGTTGAGCTGGCTAAGGCGGATGCAAACCAGCAAGCCATAGAAACACGTCGGACAAAAGACCGTGAGCGGCAGCGTAAATATCGTGATGATAAGTTAGATAGCGTTATGTCACGTGACATCGCAGATGTCACAACGGACGAGGATGAGCAAAAAGAAAAAATCCCCCAGACCCCCTTAAAAGAAAAACTACCCCCATCCCCTAAAGGGGATACCCCCAAACGAAAAACCGCACATCGGCTACCGGACGACTTTGCCATGCCAGCATCGTGGTTAGCTTGGGCTAGATCGGAAAAAGGCTGGAGTGAAAAGGCTGTTGGCGAAGAATCCGCTAATTTCACAGATTACTGGCAAGCTTGCGGCGGTGCGAAGGCCCGAAAGACCGATTGGCGCAAAACCTGGCAGGTTTGGGTCAGGCAATCGAACCGGAATGGCGGACCTGCCCCACCTGCCAACGACCTTGAAGCGATGCGCCGGAAATACGGCAGATGAGCCTAACCGATCTCCACACCGACCTAATCAAACACCAGACGGGAAACATGACGATGGAAGCAATACGAAACAGATACCGCGCTGGCGATTACGGGACGATGAAAGATTACATCGCATGGGCTGTGAAAACCGCCTCAGGAACAAAGGAACCCACCCCATGACAGCAAATGAAGTGATAGCGCCACGATTTTTGGACACAGGGGAATAACGCATGGCGGGACGCAAGCGTAAAAAAGGACCGCGCACCAAATCAGGCCAGCTATCCCGGAAGGGTGTATTGCCGCGCATAGACCGTGGGACAGAGATAACCGAAGCAAAGATTGCGATGTATGGTTCGAACGGATCAGATGCCATCGGTCGGGCTTACATGGCTGGAATGCTGGGTGAAGATGCAAAGCCATTGCTGGACACCGCCAGAAAGGTATCCCGCATATATTGGCAATCATACGAGGTAGGCCCGATACGATGCACCACAGGCGGAACATCCGGTGGCGGGAACGAGCCGGATCATGAACGTATCAAGCGACAAGAGGAATGGCTCAACGACAAACTAGGCCAGATCAGCACAAGATCAATATTTGATGCACTGGTTATTGATGTCAATCCAGACAGAGGGCCAGCGTGGCTCGATCGGCTGCTTGTTGCCAAACGTTTGGCGCGCGAACCGTTAAAAGCGGATATGGACAATTTCTGCATAGCGATTGACGCATTGGAAAGAATATCAGAATAGCTATTGGGTAGTGTCTCACTTTGAATATCTGGACAAAAATTAATGGCATGGCAATCGCCATATGGTTTGTGTATGCTTAGCGTTAAGCAGGAGATATGCAATCATGCCAGTTGGACCGCAAGGACAGAAACGCCCCGCAGACGCGATAGGCGCAGCAATCAAAGTTGCACAAATCGCGACTGGAGAAATAGAGGAAGAAGAAGAGGCGTCCAGTGCGGCAGCGAAGCTGGGGCGACTAGGTGGCATGGCGCGAGCAAAAAATATGTCGGCGGATCGGCGCTCAGAGATAGCAAAGAAAGCTGCTCAGGCTCGTTATTCGAAGAAAAAAGACTAAGACGAGTGGCGGGGGATAGTGGCAAAGAGGAATTTCCGCCCCTATTACTGCCTGGATTCTATGATCTTGGCATAGACGGACTGGAACGATTATGCGTCACGCGATTTCCGCAATCCGTCACTAGGAAGCGAATTTTTGATAATCTGAGTAAAATTGTCTCGCAAATTCAGCAAAACGGAATGAAGGGAGAGGTATGGATCGACGGCAGTTTTCTAACTGAAAAACTTAATCCTGACGACTCAGATATAATTTTGGTTGTGGATAGCAGTGAGCACTCAAAAATGGATGCAAATCAGCGAAAATATTTTGACTGGTTCAACGCCGTTAGTCTTTACGATAATTTCAGGTGCGATAATTACACGTTGATTAGAGATAATTCGGCATTTGGGGAATGGAACTATGCATACTGGCTCCGGCAATTTGGGTTTAGCAGGGCTGACCAAATGAAAGGCCTCGCCGTAATTAAAGTTCCATTTTTGGTAACGTTATGAGCCAACTACAAACATTAGTGGAAAAGCTACAAGACACGGATGCTATGATCCGTCAAATGCGCGAGGCTATAGAGCAAGATACTTCGGATGAAATCTTAAAGAGTAATAGAGCCTCTATTGAAAAACGCAGAAATGATCTCGCCCGTCGGCTTGACTATGCGCTCAATGCAACCCAATCTGAGCTGGTTAGCTATAGAATTATTCGCGATCATTCAAAGACCTATCCAGCGAAGGCGGTTGCTGCGGCAATCACGGCATTCCAAGAACTGTTTACATCCGTGTTTGATGCGCTGAACACTCAACCAAAACAGCGTTACCGGCCTTCTATAGAAAGCCAGCAACTTTCAACTTTCGATTTTGCTGGTGCTGCGGCAGGGTCGGTAATTGTTTCATTAGCTGTCCCGAATGATCGCCTATTGGTAGGAGAAACTGATTTAGATAGGACATTCAGTTTTGTGGAACGCGCTCTAAGTGCAAGGGAAAGCGAAGACTTGAAGCTTTTGGCAAATGAAATTGGAGTAGCCTCAATAACTAAAGCCTATATCTGGGCTAAGGAAGCTGAAACTTATGGTTTAGATACTGAAATAAAGTGGGGGAAAAGCCTGAGAGATATGCGCGAAGTTAAAATCACTCATAGCGAAGCTGCTTTTGTAAAAGAGTTGATTGAAAACAAAAGCGATAAGTCTGAAACAACTTTGGATATGACAGGAAACTTAGTTGGCTTTGATGGCGACACATCTTATTTTCACCTAAAGACAACAGACGGACTAGATATAAAAGGAGATTTGTCGTCTGAATTGTCGCGAGCGTGGACTACTGACAGGCTTTATAGCGCCAGAATATTCCAATCATCATTTGTCAAATATGCTACCGGAGACCGTGTTGAGAAACACACTTTGATTAGCCTTGCCCCCATAGAATTAATAGATGATAACTGAACTTATTGCTTGACGGTAAGCATAAATGTTCATATACAATATTTATGAACAAGTTGCCCCTCACGAAACGCACCCAAATCTTAGCAATGCTTTGTGAGGGCTCGTCTATGCGTTCAATTAGTCGCGTGTGCGATGTATCAATAAACACGGTTTCCAAGCTCTTAGTGCAGGCTGGTGAGGCGTGTATCGCTATCCACAATGACAATGTGCAGAACGTCAAGGCAAGCCGCGTCCAGTGCGATGAAATCTGGTCATTCTGCTATGCCAAAAAGAAAAATGTCAAAAACGCAAAAGACGCACCGGAAGGCGCTGGCGATGTATGGACATGGACTGCGATTGATGCGGACACAAAGCTGATAGTTTCTTATTTGGTCGGTGGTCGTGACAGCGAATATGCAATGGAGTTCATGGACGATCTGCGCAGCCGTTTAAGCAACCGCGTTCAATTGACCACAGATGGCCATAAAGCATATCTGGAAGCTGTTGAAGGCGCTTTCGGTGGTGACGTGGACTATGCGCAACTGGTCAAGATGTATGGCGCTTCACCAGATAGTTCAAAAGGCCGCTATTCGCCCGCTGACTGCACTGGCATCAAAAAGATCAAGCGCGAAGGCGATCCCGATATTAAACACGTATCGACAAGCTATGTTGAGCGCAGCAATTTGACAATGCGTATGTCCATGAGGCGCTTTACTCGCCTGACCAATGCTTTCAGCAAGAAACTCGACAATCACATTTACGCGCTGGCTATCTACTTTGTGTTTTACAATTTCACGCGCATCCACAAAACGCTCAAAACATCACCAGCTATGGCCGTTGGTATCACCGACACGCTATGGTCACTTGAGGACATTGTCACTAGAGTTGATGAAATGGAGCCAGCACCTAAAAAGCGCGGCCCATACAAAAAGACAATTTCAAACTGAGACACTACCCTTAACTTAGATCGTTTGCTAAATGGAAACGAATAGACTATATAAAAAACATACCCGAAAGTCGGGCTTTAAGACCTAGATTACTAGGCAGGCTGTCCAAAGTGCGATGACAAGCGCGGGGCAGCCTAGATAATGTCACAAAGTCCCAAAACCCCGTCCTAGTGGCGGGGTTTTGTGCGTCTAGCAATAGTATAAGCCTAGGGTGGGTCAAGGGGATAATCCCCAAGCAAAAAGGCCGACCATAGGGCCGACCTTTTCTATGGAAATCTGCGGTGAAATACCGCTTATCTCGCACGTTGCAGTAAGAGATTCGCATGTTTCACCGCCTCAATCAAGAGGAATATGCGATCATGGTATATGTATGC
>JBGTHQ010000018.1:0-21556 GCA_041746135.1 Sphingomonadaceae bacterium
CCCTGGCCTCCGCGCGGCGGCCTGCAGCTTCGGCGGCCTGGCGCGCACCGTTCATGATTTCAGCGTAAGCGCCTGCGCATATAGCGCCTTGCGGTCGGCGGCGAATTGCTTTGCCACCTGCCCCGCCGCTTTGCTGGTCGACATGGACTGCATGGCCTCGATGAGCGCGGCTTCGACAGCTTCGGGGTCTGCCTCGATATCCTCGTCTTCCGGCGACCCCACCGTGATGACGATTTCCCCCTTTGGCGGCGCGGTTTCATAAATCGCCGCCAGTTCTGTCAGGCTACCCGTCACAGTCTCCTCGAATTTCTTGCTGATCTCGCGTGATACCGCAGCTTCGCGGCTCCCCAGTATCGTCGCCATCTGCGTCAGGCAGGCTGCCAGCCGCGGCCCGCTCTCATAAAAGACCAGCGTGGCCTGCAACTCCTTTACCGTTTCAAGTTCGCGGGCACGTGCGACCGGTTTGGAGGGCAGGAAACCCAGGAACATGAACCGGTCGGTGGGCAGTCCGGAAAGCGTCAGCGCCGCTATGACTGCGCTTGCACCGGGCAGCGTCGTAACCGCAATCCCCGCTGCACGGGCATCGCGCACCAGTTTATAGCCAGGATCGGATATAAGCGGCGTGCCCGCATCGCTGACCAAAGCTATCGCGCTATCGTGCATCTTGCCAATCAATGCGGTGCGGTCGCGGTCGCTGCTATGATCGTTATAGCGCACCATTTTCGTGGCAATTTTCATATGATGCAGCAATTTGCCCGTGACACGGCTGTCTTCACAGGCAATAAGGTCGCATCCGCGCAGCACATCTGCTGCCCTCGGCGTCAGATCCGAAAGGTTGCCTATCGGCGTGGCAACGATATAAAGCCCCGCAGGATACGGAATTTTTGTTTGGGGGTCAGGCGGTGCGGACATAATAATGTGTTCATGGACCAATTCACAAGGGAGCGGCAAGCGATGAAACGGGTAACGATCTTATTTTCTGGCCGAAATCCTGAAAATCGAACTATAAAGCGACAGCCGATATGGGCCATGCTGTGCAGTTTGCTGGCGATAGTCGCGCTGCCGGGCTGCCAGTCGCTCATTCCCAAAGGGCCCGTTGCTACCGAATCAGCGCGCCCGGAAGTGGAACGGCCGGTCGTCACCACCCCCGCACCCGTCACCAATGCCGTTACCAACGATAATGACCGTCACCGCGTCGCGCTCCTGTTGCCGCTGTCGGGCCGCAATGCGGGCATCGGCCAGTCGATCGCCAATGCTACCACCTTGGCGATACTGGATGCCGGAGCCAGCAATATCCGCATCACCAGCTATGACACCGCCACCGGTGCGCGGGCGGCCGCCCAAAAAGCGATTGCCGACGGCAATAAATTGATCCTTGGCCCGCTTTTGAGCGAAAACGTCATCGCCGCTGCGGAAATTGCGAACTCCGCCAGTGTGCCGCTTATCAGTTTTTCCAACGATATCAGCGTGGCTGGCGGCAACGTGTATCTGATGGGTTTTATGCCAAATCAGGCAATCGACCGGGTCGTTGAATATGCACGGTCGAAGGGACATAGCCGCTTTGCCGGGCTAGTCCCCGACGGTAAATACGGACAGCGGGCTTCTTCCGCGCTGCTGCGCTCGGTCAAGGATGCGGGCGGCAGCGTGGTCACTCTGCAGAAATTCGACCGCAGCAGCGCCTCGATGCGCGCGGCGATACAGCGCATGTCGCAAGATAGCGAATATGACGCGGTTTTGATCGCCGACAGTGGACGCACGGCAATTGCCGCACAACCGCTGATCCGCCAGAATGGCGGTAGCAACGCGCGTATATTGGGCACCGAATTGTGGAATACGGACAGCGATCTTGCGGCTTCGCCAGACATGAACGGTGCGTGGTTCGCCAGCGTTCCCGACACTTTATACCGCCAATATGCCAGCAAATACCAGACCCAGTTCGGGGCCGCGCCCTACCGCCTGTCGAGCCTGGGCTATGACAGCGTATTGCTGACCATCCGCATCGCACGCGACTGGCAGGTGGGACGTGATTTTCCGATTGATCGGTTACTCGATCAAGATGGGTTCATGGGCATTGACGGAGCGTTCCGCTTCATGCCCAACGGAACGGCGCAGCGGGCGCTGGAAGTGCAGGAAGTGCGCAGCGGCCGTTTCGCCGTGGTCTCGCCCGCACCTGGAAGCTTCTAAAAAACATCGGTTACTGCATAAAAAAAGCCGCTCCGGTATGTCGGGGCGGCTTTTTCGTTCTGCTGGATTAGTCTAGCCGATATTCTGACCGGTTTCCTTCCAGTCCTTCAAAAAGCCTTCAATTCCCTTATCGGTCAGCACATGCTTGAACAGGCTGCGGATCACATCGGGCGGCATCGTGCCGACATCCGCCCCGATCCGCGCGCTTTCCAGAACGTGGATAGGATGGCGGATCGAGGCCACCAAAATTTCGGTATCGAACGCGTAATTGTCGTAGATCAGGCGGATATCGCTGATCAGGCTCATGCCATCGAAGCCATTGTCATCATGGCGGCCCACGAACGGCGAGATGAACGACGCCCCGGCTTTGGCCGCGAGCAGTGCCTGATTGGCCGAAAAGCATAAGGTCACATTGACCATCGTGCCTTCGCCGGTCAGCGCTTTGCAGGTCTTAAGCCCGTCTATGGTGAGCGGCACCTTGACACAGACATTGTCCGCGATTTTGCGCAGAATTTCGGCTTCTTTCATCATGGTATCATGATCGAGCGCAACGACTTCGGCAGAGACCGGTCCATCGGTCAGCCCGCAGATTTCCCTGGTAACTTCCTGTATGTCACGGCCCGATTTCTTGATCAGCGATGGATTGGTGGTGACACCGTCGACCATACCGGTGGCGGCAAGATCGGCAATTTCGGCAGTATCGGCTGTATCGACAAAAAATTTCATGGTGCTGGCGGTCTCCTGATAAATGGCAATCGAGTCGCGCCGCACTATAGCGCGGCAACGCCGCTATGGCAGCAGCGATGCCATAAAAATCTGGATTGCGCTTGCTGCGGACCGGTTATCCGCAACTGCCTATATAATTCCCGTGCCGAAAACCCCGATCAACAACGGATCGTTCGTGCTGCGCGGATTGGCGCGGACATTGGCTTCCTGCGCACCGATTGCATCCCAGATCGCATTATCCGCACGTGCGGAAATATCGCGGACGAGCCCGGTAAAATCTATGCCCGATGCCACGCTGAGCGCACGGCTGATAATACCGTCGTCGAACAGGCGCAATCCTTCGCCGATACCCGGCAGCATGGCGTCCACCAGCGCGCGGCCCATCGTGCCGCGGAGATACGACGTTGCCGCTTGTGGGCCGCCGCGGATCAGCGCGGCAGCATCGGCTATGGATATGTTGCGCACTGCGTCGGCGACCAACGGTGCCGCGCGTTCGGCGCCTTTTTCGGCCGCCAGATTGACCTGCCGCTGCAAGGAATTGCGAAATGCGCCGCTGCGCAGCACCGTTGCCAATATGCTGCGGCTGCCCGCGCCGCCCAGTTCCGGCGGCAGGTCGATGCGCGCCAACTGGCTGTCATAAAAACCGCCCGGCTGCAGCAGCGCGGCGAACGCATTTTGCGACGATATGGTGAGCAGTCGGCGGATCGCTTCGGTCAGGCTGTATCCGGGCAAGGACGCACATCCGGGAAGGCTCAACAGTGCGACTGCACCCCCAGCCCCCAATACAATACGGCGGTTTATTGCGGGCATCGATCTTTCTCCTGTAATTTTTTCATGATTATCATAAAACCGCACTTATGAACAAAGTCTGTTCGCCTTGCGCAAAATTGCGGATTGGCGGTTCGGCTTGCTTACGGATGGACCCGATCAAAAACCTGCGGCACGCGCAAACGATGACGAAAGCCAAAATGCGCCCTATATGCCGCATATGAATCGCGTCCGCCTCTTCATTCTCAACGCCGCGCTCGGCCCGCTGGATTACAAAGTACCAGACGGCATGGACGTCGAATATGGCTCTATTGTCGAAGCGCCGCTCGGTCCGCGCAAGATAATCGGGATCGTCTGGGACGGGGAGTTCTACCCTGAATTTTTCGATGTGGCGGATGCACCGGCGGACAAATTGCGCCCGCTGCTCGATGTGCTCGACGTCCCACCGTTGAAAGCGGAGCTCCGCCGCCTCATCGAATGGACCGCGGATTACTATCTCGCCAGCCTGGCGGGCGTGGCGCGCATGGCCTTGTCGTCGAGCGCGGCCCTGCGCGGCAGTCTGACCATGACCGAATACCGCCTGACCGGCGAGATGCCGACGCGCATGACACCGCAGCGGCAGAACGTGTTCGATGCGCTGGGGGGCGAACAGGCCACCGTGCGCGAACTGGCCGAAATGGCAGGCGTCTCGGACGGAGTTATTCGCGGTCTCGTCAACGCAGGCATTATGGAAGCGTTCAGTGTCAGTGTCGACAGGCCCTATCCACTGCCGCAGGCGGATTTCGCGCCGCCGCAATTGAGTGCGGAACAGGAACGCGTCGCCAAAGTGATGCGCGAAGCGGTAAAAGACCGCCAATTCGCGCCTTTCCTGCTCGACGGCGTCACCGGGTCGGGCAAGACCGAAGTTTATTTCGAGGCTGTGGCAGAGGCGCTGCGACAAGACCGGCAAGTGCTCGTGCTGCTTCCCGAAATCGCGCTGACCCAGCCGTTCCTGAAGCGTTTCGAAGCGCGGTTCGGCGCAGCCCCGGTTGCCTGGCATTCGGGGCTCAAACAGGGGGAGCGGCGCCGCGCATGGCGCGCAGTGGCCAAGGGACGCGCCCGGGTAGTTGTCGGGGCGCGCTCCTCGCTGTTCCTGCCCTATGACAATCTCGGCCTTATCATCGTCGACGAAGCGCATGAAGCCAGTTTCAAACAGGAGGAAGGCGTGCGCTATAATGCCCGCGATGTCGCAGTGATGCGCGCGCATTTCGAAAAATTCCCCGTGATTTTGGCCAGCGCAACGCCAGCGATAGAAAGCCGTCACATGGCGGAGCTTGGCAAATACCGCGCGCTCGAATTGCCCGCGCGTTTCGGCGGAGCGACTCTGCCCGAGCTTGCCGCCATCGACCTGACGCAGGACCCGCCCGAACGCGGCAAATGGATTGCGCCGCCCCTCGTGAAAGCGATGCAGGAAACGCTCGACAAGAACGAACAGTCGCTCTTGTTCCTCAACCGGCGCGGTTTTGCGCCGCTGACGCTGTGCCGCACTTGCGGCCACCGGTTCCAGTGTCCCCATTGCACCGCATGGATGGTCGAGCACCGGCTGGTGGCCCGGCTCGCCTGCCATCATTGCGGCCACACCATGCCGCCGCCCGAGGCTTGTCCCGAATGCGGCGAAACCGATTGCCTCGTCGCCTGCGGCCCCGGCGTCGAACGCATTGGCGACGAGGTGCGCGAACTGTTTCCCGGCGCCCGCATCGCCATCATCACATCCGACACCATATGGTCGCCTGAAAAAGCCGCGCAGTTCGTCGCGGATGTGGAAAACGGCGCAATCGATATCATTATCGGCACGCAACTGGTGACCAAGGGCTATCACTTCCCCAATCTCACGCTGGTCGGGGTGATCGACGCGGATATCGGTCTTGAAGGCGGCGATCTGCGCGCCGCCGAGCGCTCTTTCCAGCAAATAGCGCAAGTCGCAGGCCGCGCGGGACGTGCCCACAAACCGGGCCGCGTTTTCATCCAGACGCGAAGTCCGCAGGCACCGGTCATCGACGCGCTGGTCAAGGGAGACCGCGAGGCATTCTACGCCGCCGAAACAGAGAGCCGCCGCAGTGCCGGCGTACCGCCCTTCGGCAGGCTGGCTGCCATCATTATCTCGTCAGAGGACAATGCCGAGGCGCTTGGCGTCGCACGTGCTATCGGTGGCTGCGCTCCCGCCGCCGACGGTTTGTACGTATATGGCCCCGCCCCTGCGCCGCTGGCGATGCTGCGCGGACGCCACCGGCACCGGCTGCTCGTGCATGCGGGCCGGACCGTGGAAATGCAGAAAATCATCCGCGACTGGCTCGGCCAGATCGAGTGGCCGCGCGGCGTGCGGGTGGCCGTCGATGTCGATCCGTACAGCTTCGTATGACGATAAAGCCCTTGTGCGCAGCGCGCCGCACTGTCAGAAAAGCGGGCCTGTACGCCAATAGGATCGGGAACATTATATGCGCGTCATACTGAAAATCACCTTATTGTGGCTTGGCCTGCTCGCGACCCTGATCCTGCCAGCTGTACCGCTACAGGCCGATCCCGCCGATATCAGTGCGACCAGCCGCTCGGTCGTGCGTATCGTGCTGGTGGCAAGGGATGGCGAGCGCACGCATTTTATAGGCCATGGCAGCGGTGTCGTGATCGCGCCCGACAAGGTCCTCACCAATGCGCATGTCGTGGCGATGGTCCGCGATGATCCGAGCGTCGTGATCGGCGTCATCCCGTCGCAGGGCAGCAAGAGCTATGGCGGCAAAATCCTGTCCTATTCGCCTGCCAACGATCTGGCCGTCATCCAGATCGAAGGCGGAACCCTTCCCGCCGCCACGCTGTATCCGGTTGCCCCCGTCGACGGATCGAGCGTCGTCGCAATCGGCTATCCCGCCGCCGTGGACAGGGCGCAGGGCCTGCAGATCGGCGACATGATCGCGCCGATGGCTCCGGTCAAGACGCCCGGCGTGATCTCTGGCGGGCGCGCGTCGCGCGACATGGATACATTGCTGCATACCGCACCGATCGCCAGCGGCAATAGCGGCGGACCGCTGGTCGACACCTGCGGGCGCGTCATCGGCATTAACAGCTTCGGTTCGCTGTCGGACGGCAACGATGCCGAATTTGGTTTCGCCGTATCCGCCCGCGAAATCGCGCAATTCCTGCGTAACGCCAAAATCCGTTTCAGCAGCAGCGATGCCGTATGCCGTTCGAATGCCGACCTCACCCGCGAAGAGGAACGCCGCCAGATGGCCGAACTCCAGCGGCAGGCCGAAATCGACCGCACCGCCAATGCCGAACGTTTGCTTGCGCAGCAGAATGCCGGACGGATGGCCGATATGGAAATCATGTCCGCGCGCGAAAACCGCATGGCGATCGCCGCATTGCTTTTGGCCCTATCGGTCGTTGCGGGCGGCGCGGGCTTCATCTTCTACGACCGCGGAAACCGCAATGCGGGACTGGCCGCTATGGGCGCGGCCGGCCTGCTGCTGATCGGTGCGACCCTGATTTTCATCACCCGCCCCGGCTATGCCGAGCGCGAGGATCGTATCGCCGCGATACTGGAGGAAACCGCTCCCTCTGTGCAGATCGGCATGACCAGCTTTGCAGGAACAAATATCTGCATGCTCAACAAGGACCGCAGCCGTATCACGGTCAGCGAAACGGAACGGATCGAACTGCAATGGACCGATGGCGGCTGCATTAACGGCCGCACGCAATATGGCCGCGAGGGCACCCGCTGGTCGCGGATTTTCGTGCCCAACAGCGAACAGACGGTTTCCGTCAGCAGCTTCGATCCGAACAAGGGCGCATTTCGCATCGAGCGCTATCTGCTCGGGCTCGACACCATGTCGGACGCCCGCACGGTGCGGCAACGCTATTCCAACAAAAGCTGCACCGCAGACCCAGATCGCCAAAGCGAACTCGAAGACATGCAGAAAGCGCTTCGCCAAACCCTGCCCGCTCAGCCCAATGAAGTGCTGGTCTATGACTGCAAGCCGAAACCTTAAGCGAGTGGCTGTGCAAACATCATGGTGTTGCCGTCGGGATCGTAAAAAGTCAGTAATTTGACCATGCCGTCTATCGTCTGGATATCGCCATCCTGTCTGACATCATTCGCATCAAGCTGGCGCTTGGCGGATTCCATATCAACCACGCTCCAAGTCGGCGTCGCCCCGCCGCCCGTTTCCACTTTTTCGATGGCGCTTAATCCAAGCACAACGTCAGTGACACCCGTTTTCATCTCGCACCACTGGATTTCATCGATACGCCGCAGCACTTTAAAGCCGAGCACCTTTTCGTACCATCCTATGCTGACATCCAGGTCACTGACCCCAATCACGCAGGTCAGTTCGTTTACATATTGAATTTTCATAGCCTCATTCTCCTTTATCCTTGCATTTCACTCCTATTTGTATAGTTAGTATAAATATATGTCAATTGGCGACCTGTCTTTATACGCTAACCTGGGGAGCCGCCGCTGGATCGTGCCGGTACTCGGTGCATTTAAAGAGGATGGCAAAATTCGCTTTGCGCAAATTACGCACCGGCTTTCTCTCGGTTCGGAAAGCCTGAAAAGAACCTTGGATGCATTGATCCTGATGGGCTGGGTCGAACGCAACACAGGATATGGTCATCCGCTACGCCCCGAGTATCTGTTGACGGATCAGGGAGTGAAAGTCTCGAAAATAGCATCCGATATATCCATCGCGCTCTGCCAGTTGAAACTGGAACCTTCGCATATGACGCGCTGGTCCTATCCGTTGCTAGTTGCAATAATGTCAGGCAATCACCGTTTTTCCGATCTGGAAGCGGCTTTGCAAGCAGCCTCTCCACGCGCGCTGACCCAAAGCCTCAAAAAACTTGTAGAATCTGGACTGGTCTTGCGTACCGTCGAAAATGCCTATCCACCCCAAACGCACTATGCCCTTGCCGGTAGGGGCAGGATGCTGGCCAAAACACTGGTATCCGAAAACTAGCCGGGTTTTTCCCGGTCCAACAACTTGCGTTTGATCTCCAGCCCATAGGCATAGCCGCCCAGCGACCCGTCGCTGGCGATGACGCGGTGGCACGGGATCAGTACCGCCACATTGTTGGCGCCGTTGGCGGATCCTGCCGCACGATAGGCTTTGGGACGCCCCACTGCAGCAGCCAGCTGTGCATAGGTGCGCGTTTCGCCGGCCGGAATGCGCTGCAATTCATGCCAGACCGCTTCCTGAAAGGCCGTGCCCTGTATGTCCAGCGGAATAGTGCGTGCTTCACCGGGTTTCTCAATGGCAGCAATGACGGTTTCCAGCTGGGCAGCAAATTCGCTGCCGCCCTCTTCCAGCTGGGCTTCGGGGAACCGTTTTTGAAGGTCAGCCTCGCTTTCCTCAAACGATAGTCTGCACACGCCTTTTGCGGTGGCGGCCACCAGCATTCTGCCGAGATAGGTGCTGACAACACTCCACTGTATTGTGACGCCAGCGCCCCCGTTCTTCCATGCGCTCGGCGTCATTCCCAACCTCTTTTCGTTTTCGGCATAAAATCTTGACGGTCCCGAATATCCCGCGTCATATATCGCATCGGTCACCCGGGCTGCGCCCTCCAGCGCATGCTGCGCCCGTTCGGCGCGCAAAGCACGGGCATAGCCAGCGGGTGACAGACCGATTGCGCGCTTGAACAGTTTCTGCAGATGCGTAGATGAATAGCCGGTAAGCGTCGCCAATTCATCCAGCTTTGGCTGCGCATCCATAGACCGGATAGCATCGATCACGCATTTTATCGCCGCTTCGTCCCGGGCCACATCGTCAGGGCGGCATCTCTTGCAGGGCCGGAGCCCCGCCTCCCGCGCATCCCCGGCTTGCGCAAAAAACCGGACATTGCAGCGCAGCGGATGCCGCGCCGCGCACGAGGGCCTGCAATATATCCCGGTGCTCAGCACGCCCGTCACAAACTGTCCGTCATAACCGCGGTCGCGCCGCATTACGGCAGCCCAGGCTTGCGCGTCATCTATCGCCATAATTTCTTCGTGCATATTTTTCATATTAAGCACAGATACCCGATACTTGCATTCCCGGCGTCCCGTTTCTTGCGTTCAAACCAAAAAACTGCGATCGGCGCGCGGCGATACGCAATGTACTGGGGCCGGAACAAATTGATACGAAAGCCCGTCTTGCAATGCAACATAGTGCATGCTAGCAGCCGCGCGAGACACGGCGCTTCAGATGGACGCCAGCGGGCAGGCTTGCCCATTATTTTGTGATATAAAAGGATGCGACGCGTGGACAGTTCCAGCGGAATTCAGGCCAGTTTAGCGGGACGTTACGCCACGGCGCTGTTCAATCTGGCGACCGAGAAAAACGCTCTGGAATCCGTCGAGGCCAGCCTTTCGACTTTGCGCGGTGCGCTGAACGATTCGGAGGATTTTGCGGCCCTGACGCAAAGCCAGATCGTTACCCGCGACGAAGCGGTCAGAACCGTCGCCGCGCTCGGCAAACCGATGCAGCTCGATCCGATCACGCAGAACTTTTTGGGTGTACTGGCCGAAAACGGCCGCCTCGACCAGCTTGGCGCCGCCCTCGCCGCATTCGAAACAATGTTGGCCGATCACCGGGGCGAAGTGACGGCACAAGTCACATCGGCATTCCCGCTCAAGCCCGCACAGATCAAGGAAATCGGCGCGCAGCTGAAAAGCCGCGCGGGCCGTGACGTCAAAGTAGAAACACATGTCGATCCCGAAATTCTCGGCGGGCTTATCGTAAGGATGGGCAGCCAGATGATCGATTCCAGCATTAAGACCCGTCTCAATACGCTATCGCAAGCGATGAAAGGCTAAGAAGAAGCACCATGGATATTCGCGCAGCAGAAATTTCAAAGGTCATCAAGGACCAGATCGCCAATTTCGGCACAGAAGCCACCGTCTCCGAAGTCGGCTCGGTTCTCTCCGTCGGTGACGGTATCGCCCGTATCCACGGGCTCGACAAGGTTCAGGCCGGCGAGATGGTCGAATTTGCGAACGGCGTACAGGGCATGGCGCTCAACCTCGAAGCCGACAATGTCGGCGTCGTGATTTTCGGCTCCGATGCCGAGATCAAGGAAGGCGACATGGTCAAGCGGACCGGTACGATCGTCGACGTTCCAGTAGGCAAAGGCTTGCTCGGCCGCGTGGTCGACGGTCTCGGCAATCCGATCGACGGCAAAGGCCCGATCGAATATACCGAACGCCAGCGCGTCGAACAAAAAGCGCCGGGCATCATCCCGCGCAAATCGGTGCACGAGCCCATGCAGACCGGCCTGAAAGCCATCGACGCCCTCGTTCCCGTCGGCCGCGGCCAGCGCGAACTGATTATCGGCGATCGCCAGACCGGCAAGACCGCCGTTGCCATCGACGCGTTCATCAACCAGAAAGAGATTAACGCGGGCGATGATGAGTCGAAGAAACTCTATTGCATCTATGTCGCGATCGGCCAGAAACGCTCGACCGTGGCGCAGATCGTGCGTCAGCTCGAGGAAAACGGCGCAATGGAATATTCCATCGTCGTCGCCGCGACCGCATCCGAACCGGCGCCGCTGCAGTTTCTGGCACCCTATACCGGCTGCACCATGGGCGAATATTTCCGCGATAATGGCATGCACTCGCTGATCGTCTATGACGATCTGTCGAAACAGGCTGTCGCTTATCGCCAGATGTCGTTGCTGCTGCGCCGTCCTCCGGGCCGCGAAGCTTATCCCGGCGACGTTTTTTATCTGCACTCCCGTCTGCTCGAACGTGCCGCGAAAATGAACGAAGACAACGGTTCCGGCTCAATGACCGCGCTGCCGATCATCGAAACGCAGGCCGGTGACGTATCCGCCTATATCCCGACCAACGTAATTTCGATCACCGATGGCCAGATATTCCTCGAAACCGAGCTGTTCTATCAGGGTATCCGCCCCGCCATCAACGTCGGCCTGTCAGTGTCGCGTGTGGGTTCGGCTGCGCAGACCAAGGCGATGAAGAAAGTGTCGGGTTCGATCAAACTGGAGCTTGCGCAATATCGCGAGATGGCGGCATTCGCGCAGTTCGGTTCCGATCTCGATGCCTCGACCCAGAAACTGCTCAATCGTGGTGCGCGTCTGACCGAATTGCTGAAACAGGCACAGTTCAGCCCGCTGCCGTTCGAGGAACAGACAGTCTCGATCTTTGCCGGTACCAACGGCTATATCGATCCCATCGCCGTCGACCGGGTCACCGAATATGAAGAAATGATGCTGTCCTTCATGCGCCACGATCACGAAGATATTCTGAACGATATCCGCGAGAGCAAGGATCTGAAAGACGATGTGAAGGCCAGACTGGTGGACGCACTCGATTCATTCGGCAAGTCTTTTGCCTAATCTATCAATATCATACCGTCATTCCGGCGAAAGCCGGAATCTTCTTTGCATTGGCATGCCAAGTTGCAGGAGATCCCGGATCAAGTCCGCGATGACGAATTTAGAGGTTCGTCATGGCTAGTCTCAAAGAACTCAAAGGCCGGATCGCCTCGGTCAAATCGACCCAGAAGATCACCAAGGCGAAGCAGATGGTCGCTGCTGCCAAGCTGCGCAAGGCGCAGGCCGCGGCCGAAGCGGCACGTCCCTATGCCGAACGGCTGGAAAACGTGATGGCTTCGCTGGCGTCCAAAGTGACGATCAGTGAATCCTCGCCGAAACTTCTGGCCGGAACCGGCAAGGACGATACCCACCTCTTGATCGTCTGCAATTCCGATCGCGGCCTGGCCGGCGCTTTCAACGCCAACATCGTCAAGGCCGCCCGCGCCAGAGCAAAGAAACTCGAAGAACAGGGCAAGAAAGTCCTGTTCTATCTCGTCGGCCGCAAGGGTCGCCCGGTCATCAAACGCGAATATCCCGACCAGATCGTCAAGCATTTCGACACCAGCGGCCCCAAGGCCCCCGGTTTCGAAGAAGCCAAGGCGATCGCCGAAGAGGTCATGATGATGTTCGACGAAGGCCAGTTCGACGTGGCCCACCTGTTCTATTCGGAGTTTAAATCCGCGCTGGTGCAGGATCCTGTGGGTCGGCAGATTATTCCGGTGGCGCTGGACGCGGCAGAAGCACCCGACTCCGCCGCGGCTGTGGAATACGAGCCCGACGAGGAAGAAATTCTCGCCGAATTGCTGCCCCGCAACGTCACCATCCAGATTTTCGGCGCATTGCTCGAAAACAACGCATCCGAACAGGGCGCGTCGATGACCGCGATGGACAATGCGACCCGCAATGCCGGCGACCTGATCGACGATCTTACCATAGTATATAACCGCAGCCGTCAGGCGGCAATCACCACCGAACTCATCGAAATCATCTCCGGCGCGGAAGCGCTGTAAAGCTGTAAGAAGGCAAGGACACACATCATGGCAACATCCAAAAGCACAGGCAAAATCAGCCAGATTATCGGCGCCGTCGTCGACGTTACGTTCGAAGGCGAAATGCCCGCAATTCTGAATGCGCTGGAGACCGACAATAACGGCAAGCGCCTCGTCCTCGAAGTGGCGCAGCATCTGGGCGAAAACACCGTGCGCACGATCGCCATGGACGCGACCGAAGGCCTGACCCGCGGCCAGGACGTGCGCGATACCGGCAGCCAGATCATGATGCCCGTCGGCCCCGAAACGCTCGGCCGGATCATGAATGTGATAGGCGAGCCGATCGACGAACTCGGCCCGATCAATGCCAAGGCGACCGCGCCGATCCATGCCGAAGCGCCTCCGTTCGTGGACCAGTCCACCGAAAGCAACATTCTGGTCACCGGCATCAAGGTCATCGACCTGCTCGCGCCGTATGCGAGAGGCGGCAAGATCGGCCTGTTCGGCGGCGCTGGCGTGGGCAAGACCGTGCTGATTCAGGAACTGATCAACAATATCGCCAAGGGCCATGGCGGTACGTCGGTTTTCGCCGGCGTGGGCGAACGTACCCGTGAGGGTAACGATCTCTATCACGAATTTCTCGACGCCGATGTGATCGCCAAGGATGAGAACGGCAATGCGACCCCCGAAGGGTCCAAGGTTGCTTTGGTCTATGGCCAGATGAACGAGCCTCCGGGTGCGCGTGCACGTGTTGCCCTGTCGGGTCTCACCATCGCCGAATATTTCCGCGATGTCGAAGGCCAGGACGTTCTGTTCTTCGTCGACAATATCTTCCGCTTCACGCAGGCCGGCGCCGAAGTGTCCGCACTTCTGGGCCGTATCCCTTCCGCCGTGGGCTATCAGCCGACACTGTCGACCGACATGGGCCAGTTGCAGGAACGCATCACATCGACCAACAAGGGCTCGATCACATCGATTCAGGCCGTGTATGTGCCGGCCGATGACTTGACCGACCCTGCCCCGGCAACCTCGTTTGCCCACCTTGACGCAACCACCGTTCTGAACCGCGCAATTTCCGAACTCGGCATCTATCCCGCTGTGGATCCGCTCGATTCGACCAGCCGCGTTCTCGAACCGCGCGTTGTCGGCGAAGAGCATTACCAGACCGCCCGGAAAGTTCAGGAAACGCTGCAAAAATACAAGTCGCTGCAGGATATCATCGCCATTCTGGGCATGGACGAACTGTCGGAAGAAGACAAACTCACAGTTGCCCGTGCGCGCAAGATCCAGAAATTCCTGTCGCAGCCTTTCCACGTGGCCGAAGTCTTTACCGGTATTTCCGGCAAGTTTGTCGACCTTGAAGACACCATCAAATCGTTCAAGGCGGTTGTCGACGGCGAATATGACCATCTGCCCGAAAACGCTTTCTACATGGTCGGCGGTATCGACGAAGCGATGGAAAAAGGCAAGAAAATGGCGGCGGAAGCGGCTTAACACATTAGCCCGTCTCCTATCGGAAATGGGTTTTAAGGCAGATGATATGGCATTGCATTTCGAACTCGTAACACCTGAAAAACTCGTCCGTTCGGAAGAGGTCTATATGGTGCAGGTTCCCGGCTCCGAGGGAGAATTCGGTGTGCTCGAAGGGCATGCGCCGCTGATGTCGACCATGCGCAACGGCGCGGTCAGCATCTTCAAGGCGGAAAATTCCGAAGCCGAGATTATCGAGATCGAAGGCGGCTTTGCCGAGGTCAACGAAAAGGGCCTGACCATCCTCGCGGAAAAAATCGCGGCCTGATCGGTCTCACAATTTTACGTTTCCCGGACGGCGCGATGCTTATCGCGCCGTTTCTTCTGCCAGTTGCACCGGTTTGCGGCGGCTGTAGCGCCACAGGAACAATCCGCTGCCGATAATCAGCGCCGCGCCGCCAAGCGATATCGCGTCGGGATAATCGTTGTAGAAAAGAACGCCGATGATAATGGCCATCAGCAACTGGACATAGACCATCGGCGCAATCGCAGCCGCAGAGGCGCGTATGGTCGCTAGATAGACGATCATGTGGCTGAATGACGCCGTAATCGCCACCAGCGTGCAGATCGCCAGAACATGCCAATTGAGCGGGGGAACGTGCAATGGTTCGAACCCGCTGAAATGACCCAGCACTGCGGCCACGACCAGAAACGGCGCCGCAATGGACGCAATCAGGAACTGCATGAGCAGCACCGAGCCGGCATTCGATACCGCACGGTTGTAAATCATTACGAATGCCATGCCGAATGCCGCGATCAGCGGCAATATCGCGGGCCATCCCAATGTCGCGATATTGGGCCGCAGCACGATGATGACGCCGATAAAGGCAATTATCGTCACGCCCCATGTAACCGCGCCCGCCCGTTCCTTTAGCAACCATGCGGATATCAGCGCGGTCAGCATGGGGTTGACGAACATGATCGCGGTCGCTTCGGCCAGCGGCATCAGGAAAATGCTCGAAAAAAAACACAAGGTAGCCAGTGCGACGAAAAACCCGCGCGCCAGTTGCGCGCCTGGCCGCGGCAGACGAAAGCCCGTCCTGCCCTCGCGCAGCAATAACAGGATGCCAAGGCCCGCGGCGCCGATGGTGTAGCGCAAGGCGGCGACGGCAGTTCCCGGCCATTCCCCACTCAGCGATTTCATGAATCCGTCGCCAACCGACAGACAGGAAAATCCGATCAGCGCCAGCACCATGCCCTGCGCGATATTATCCTGTGGCTTCGGGGTTGCGCTCATCGTGCTGGTTGTCCTCCATGGTTAATAAAATCGCCGCAAAACCGGCAATGCCGCAGTCCCCTTGGCAAAATAATGGTTACCAAGCCATCAATTTTCACGCGCGATTAGTGAATTGGTAAAGTTTGACCGCTATTCCCGTTCCATACGGTGACACACACCCTGAAGCATAAGCACAGAACTGGTAGATTGTTATGAGCGCATTCGGCAAGAAAAACGGCATCGGCCAGCCTGCACGTCCTGCATTCGGGGTGGCGCGGCCCATGCAGGGCGGCGGTGCGCCTGCCAAGAAGGAAGACGAACCGCCGCAGGGCGGCGAGCAATTCCCGCCAATCGACGAAGCGGACCTGCTCGGCGGTGTCGCACCGTCTGCCGAGACAGAAAACGCAATGTCCCGCCTCACCGACCGGGCCAATGCCATCAACGCGCCCGATGCCAAAGCCGAAGGGTTCGAAGCCTCGGTTCACAAGATCAAGGAACAGGTGCTGCCGCGCCTGCTCGAACGCGTCGATCCCGAAGCCGCGGCCACGCTGACCAAGGAAGAACTGTCGGAAGAATTCCGCCCGATCATCCTCGAAGTCCTTTCCGAACTCAAACTCACGCTCAATCGCCGCGAACAGTTTGCGCTCGAAAAAGTGCTGATCGACGAGTTGCTCGGCTTCGGCCCGCTGGAAGAATTGCTGAGCGATCCGGAAATTTCCGATATCATGGTCAACGGCCCCGAACAGACATATATTGAGAAAAACGGCAAGCTTACAATCGCGCCGATCCAGTTTCGCGACGAGGAACACCTGTTCCAGATCGCCCAGCGGATCGTCAACCAGGTCGGCCGCCGCGTCGACCAAACCACACCGCTGGCCGATGCCCGTCTGAAGGACGGTTCCCGTGTCAACGTGATCGTGCCGCCGCTAAGTCTCAAGGGCACGGCGATCTCGATTCGCAAATTCTCCGAAAAACCGATCACACTCGATATGCTCAAGGGCTTTGGCTCGATGAGCGACAAAATGTGCACCGCGCTCAAGATCGCGGGGGCCAGCCGGATGAACATCGTTATTTCAGGCGGTACCGGTTCGGGTAAAACGACCATGCTCAACTCGCTGTCGAAAATGATCGATCCGGGCGAACGGGTGCTGACGATCGAGGATGCTGCCGAGCTTCGGCTGCAACAGCCGCATTGGCTGCCGCTGGAGACGCGCCCGCCCAATCTGGAGGGCAAGGGCGCGATTACGATCGGCGACCTCGTCAAGAACGCGTTGCGTATGCGTCCCGACCGTATCATTCTGGGCGAAATTCGTGGCGCGGAATGTTTCGATCTTCTCGCCGCAATGAACACCGGCCATGACGGCTCGATGTGTACGCTCCACGCCAACAGCCCGCGCGAATGCCTGGGCCGCATGGAAAACATGATCTTGATGGGCGACATCAAAATCCCCAAGGAAGCCATTTCGCGCCAGATCGCCGAATCGGTCGACCTCATCGTGCAGGTTAAGCGTCTCCGCGACGGTTCGCGCCGTACCACCAACATCACCGAAGTGATCGGCATGGAGGGCGACGTGATCGTAACGCAGGAACTGTTCAAGTTCGAATATCTGGACGAGGATGCCGACGGCAAGATCCATGGCGAGTTCCGGCCTTCCGGTCTGCGCCCCTACACGCTGGAAAAAGCGCGGCAATACGGTTTCGACCAGCCTTATCTGGAAGCCTGCCTGTAACAGAAATTGCCGCCTTACCTATCCACAAGCCCAGCATATCTGGTTGCCACATTTACGCTTTGTTACAATTTCGAATCTAGATATAATGCACGCATGTGACATGACGGTAATGCGACGCGTTTTCAAGATCGGATCACGAATGCTGCAATGTGCTTTGGCAGTACAGGAAATGGACGCAGATACGTTCGGGGGAACCGTAACTTGTCTGCCCGGCAGAGCATTCTGGAATATGGCAGTTGGATGAGATGCAGCTCCGCATGGAGCGGGACCGGCTCCTGGCATCGCAGGAATTCTCGCGCTCACCGCTTATGACGATATTGCTGAAATATCTTGTGCAAAAACAGCTGGAGCCGGGTATCGGCAAACTGACATCCAATCAGATTGCAAGCGAAGCGCTGGGCAAAAAAAGCGAGGTCGGCAATGACGCCAATGCCTATGCGCGCGTACAGGTCGGACGTTTGCGCCAGGTCATGAATACCTATTATGCGGGCCATCCGCACGTAACGCGCCTGCACCTGCCCAACGGGCAATACCGCTTCGATATTATCTCATCCGACAGCGCCCAATACGATACTCTGTTTGCGAGTAGCCCGGCAACGGCCCAGGAAGCGGTGGCTGCGGAAAGCTCTGACTGGCGGGAGTTACGCCCTATCCCCCCGGCGCAATCGATCGGAGTGTCGGCATTAAATGACAGTCCGGCAGTATCCGATGCTCATGACCCGAGCGATAATGTCCCCACAGCCGATTACACGCAGATATATTATCTCTCTGCGACCGTGCTGATCGTTGCTGCGATAATCCTCATTCTTTCGAAATAGTCCCGCCCTTTCGGTCCGGTCGACCCGGTGAGGGATATCGCAGTGTCCGCTCCGGTCAGCCTATTCGTGCTGTCTAGCCCTTGAGCGCCAGCGCTGCCGCGAATACGGCGGTCAGCACGCCCATGACCGTGAGAAAGGTCCACGGCATGAACCCGACCTTGTCGATATCGTCCCGGCGCTCGCGCCGCCGCTCCGCCAGCGAGGCGACGATCACCACCACCACGGCAGCAAGCGCGATTTCGCCCCAGACATTGATACTCTCCAGAAACTCCATCACCTTGAAAACGGCTTATGTGCCTTCGAGCGTCTGGATGATGGCGGAAAAGTCGAGGCCCTGGCTATCGGCTTCGACAAAGGCTTCGTAAATCGCCGCCGCGCGCGTTCCCATCGGCACGTCCGCATCCGATGCGCGGGCCGCTTCCAGTGCCAGCCGCATGTCCTTCAGCATCAATGCCGCGGCGAACCCGCCTTGATAGCCGTTATCGGCGGGACTTTGCGGGCCCACGCCGGGCACGGGGCAATAGCTGGTCATCGACCAGCTCTGTCCCGAAGCGACCGAGGATATGTCATAGAAAGTCTGAAGGTCGAGCCCCAGTTTCTTCGCCAGAACGAATGTCTCGCACGTTGCGGCCATGGTCGATCCGAGCAGCATGTTGTTGCAGATCTTGGCCGCCTGCCCCGCGCCATTGTCGCCGGCATGGATCACCGCCTTGCCCATGTCGGACAGAATCGGTTCGGCGCGTTCGAATGCGGCTTTGCGGCCGCCAACCATGAAGGTGAGCGTGCTGCCATTGGCCGCGGCGATGCCGCCAGAAACCGGCGCATCCACTGCGGCTAGGCCTTTTGTCTCGGCCGCGACCGCAACCGCGCGCGCCGTGTCGACGTCGATGGTCGAACAATCGATTAGCAATGTGCCCGGCGCGGCATGCGCGAACACGCTTTCCTGATAAACCGATTGCACATGGTTGCCGGCGGGCAGCATGGTGACGATCGCATCCATATGGCTGACCGCCTGCACCGGATCGGACACGGGTTCGCACCCCGCCTCGCCCGCTTTGGCCAGAGCCTTGCCCGACAAGTCGAACGCGGTGACACTATGCCCGGCCTTGACGAGGTTCGCGGCCATGCCGCCGCCCATGTTGCCCAGGCCGATAAATCCGATTTTCATGATGCCGTGCTTTCTGTTATGTTGCCGCGATGATCAGAATGCTCTTATTCACTTTACTGGCCTGTTTGACAACATCCGCGAATGCGCAAAGCTATAGTTCCGCCACGCTGGGTCTGTACGGACAGTGGCTTGCCAAGGAGGGGAATGCTGCACGGGTACGCGATTTCGAGCGGGATCTGGCCAAACGCGGGCTAAACGATGTCCTGCCCACCCACCAGATTTTGCGGACCGCCCGCGACTGGCGGGAATGCGGCGATCCGTTCGCGCTGCCCGACCGGGCGAGCTGGAGCGGCATGTTCGCCACGCTGGCGCTGGTCAAGAACGAGATCGTTCCGCTCGTGGGAAAGATCGAGGCGGTGTCCGGCTATCGCGATCCGGCCATGAATGCCTGTGCGGGCGGCGCGACTACCAGCGCGCATATGCAGTTCGGCGCGCTCGATTTCTATGCGATGGATAGCGGTATGTCCGAATCGCGGCTTGCGGCGCTACTTTGTCATTGGCAATCGAACAAACCCGCGCGCCAGGCTATCGGCCTCGGCTTTTACGGCAATCGCAAATTCCATATCGATGCCGACGTCAAATGGGCGCGGACATGGGGTCCCGGCGGGCGCAGCGCAAATTCTCCGTGCCGTAACGCGGGTTAGCTAAGGCCTCCTAGCGACCGGTCCATTTGCCGGGGCGTTTTTCGACGAACGCCGCCATGCCTTCGCTCTGGTCCTCGGTCCCGAACAGCCCGTGGAACAGGCGGCGCTCGAACTGCACGCCCTGCTGCAGAGTCGTCTCGAACGCGGCGTCAACCATTTCCTTGACCGCCAGCACCGCCAGCGGCGCCATTTCGGCGATTTTGGTGGCGGTCTTCATGGCTTCGTCGAGCAAAACATCCGCCGCGACGACGCGCGCCACCAGCCCGCTGCGCTCAGCTTCCTCGGCGCCCATCATCCGGCCGGTCAGGCACATGTCCATAGTTTTCGCCTTGCCGATCGCGCGCGCCATGCGCTGTGATCCGCCCATGCCCGGCGTCACGGCCAGCTTGATTTCCGGCTGCCCAAATTGCGCGCTGTCGGCGGCAATGATGATATCGCACATCATCGCCAGCTCGCACCCTCCGCCGAGCGCATAGCCCGCCACCGCGGCAATAACCGGTTTGCGCGTCGCAGTGACGCGGTCGTACCCGCCGAAGAAATTGCTGCCGTACATCTCGGCGAAACCCTGCGACGACATTTCCTTGATATCGGCGCCCGCGGCGAAAGCCTTTTCGCTGCCGGTCAAAACGGCGCAGCCCTGCCCGTCATCGGCATCGAACGCCGCCAGCGCGGCGATCAGGTCGGCCAGCACCTGGCTGTTGAGCGCATTGAGCGCCTTGGGCCGGTTGAGCGTGATCAGCGTGACGCGGCCGCGCTGTTCGACAAGGATGGTTTCGTAGCTCATAATCTATCTCCTGAATATGTCGGCGCACTCAGTCCAGAGGCTTCCAGCGTTCGTCCTCGGGCAGTGGCGCGAAAATCTCGTCGAGCATCGCATCGGTCACGCCTTCGGGAGTCGCGGGATCCCATTGCGGCGCATTGTCCTTGTCGATGATCAGCGCGCGCACGCCCTCGAGGAAATCGTGCCGCCCAACGACATGCGCGCCGATGGTATATTCCTGCGCCATTTCGGCGGCAAAATCGGGCATGTCGAGCCCTTCTTTCAGCTGGCGCAGCGCGACTTTACAGGTCTGCGGCGATTTGGTGCCGAGCGTGTCGCGTTCCTTGAGCGCCCAGTCGGAGCCGTCCTCTTCCAACGCGGCGAGAATTTCCTCATAGACGTCGCTGGCGAACAGTTTGTTGATCGGGTCCATATTGGCCTCGATCCGCGGCTCGGGCGGGGTGACCGACAAAGTGCCGAGCACGCCGCCGATCCGGGCGGGATTTATGGCGATGCGGTCCTTGGCCTCCTGCAGACTTTCGGACGGCAGGTAATGGGTGGCGAGGCCCATGGCATAGCATTCCGACCCGTCGAGCCGCGCGCCGGTGAGCGCCAGAAACTGTCCGACCCGGCCCGGCAGGCGCGGCAGGTACCAGCCGCCGCCGACATCGGGGAAC
>JBGTHQ010000019.1:0-104260 GCA_041746135.1 Sphingomonadaceae bacterium
GCGTTCCGGGGGTGCGTTGCCGCAAGAGGCGCCGTCGGGCGACACACCCGCGTCCGCGGATAAACCGGCAGAGGGAAAGCCGGCTGCAGAACAAACAAGGCCGCAAGGTGACGGACAGCAGAATGCGGTGTCGCAGCGTTCGGAAGGAAGCGGACGCGGCGCTCGCGGGGGCGGGGGCCGCGGACCTGGACGTGACGGCGGGCGCTGGTTCGCCTATGCCTATCATACCGTCGAAATCGACGAGACAATCCTGATCCGCTCCGGGGTGGCGCCGCTCGATCTTTTGAACGGGTCCGCGATCGGTAGCAGCGGCGGGGTGCCGCGCCACCGGGCCGACCTGGGCGGCGGCTGGTTTCACAACGGTATCGGACTGCGGGTCAATGCCGATTACAAAAGCGCGACGCGCGCGGACGGGTCCGGCCTGCCGGGGTCATCCGACCTTAGGTTCGGTGAAATTTTTACCGCCAACATGCGGATGTTCTTTGATTTGGGATCGCGCGAAAAACTTGTCGGTGCGGTGCCGTTGCTGAAGGGCAGCCGGATTGCGCTGCGCGTCGACAATATTTTCGGCGGGATTCAGGATGTGCGAGATAAAAGCGGCTCGGTTCCGCTCAGTTATCAGCCGGGGTTTGTCGATCCGCGCGGACGCTTTGTGGAAATGAGTTTTCGCAAAACCTTCTGATCCGACCCTGCGCGAAAGCGCTATTCGACCACACGCGCCTTGCGCAGCGCGCGCCATAGAGTGGCTTTCACCCGGTTGCGCGCCGGGAAGCGGCGGGGCGGCTTCGGATGCAAGCCGATCTTGCGCAGCATCGCGTTGCATGCGCGCACGTCGGCCTCGGCAAAACTCCATTCGGATCGCCAGGTTATGGACAGGGATATGGAGGGCTGCGTGCCGTTGCGCACGAAATGCGGTGCCATCACGGGCACGTAAATCGCGTCCCCGGGGGTCAAAGCATGCGCCGCTCCGCCGGGCAGATAATGGTCGGCCCATTCCAGATTGCGCCCACCGCCGGTATGATAGGCTTCATGCGCCTCGTCGCGGGCATAGCGCGTGTCGCCGGCAGGAAAGACCGTTATCGTCTTGTGTCCGCGCAGCTGTAACAGGATGTTATGTTCGGGATCGAAATGAAACGGCGTCATGGCGTTTGGAGACGATACGAATATATAGCCCTGCGGACGCAGCATCGTCCCCGTCGCCGCCTCGATATCGCCGAGCAACTCGCCGAGCAGTTCGTGCAGCAGAGATGCGTATTCGGGCGATTGCTCTATATTCTTGAGCACCGCCCACGACTTTGCGCTGCCGATATTGCGGATGGTGTCGCCGATACCCATGCCATTGGCCTGGACCTTGTCCGCTGCCACGCCGATCGGCAGGTTGCCCAGATTATATTCGCGCGATCGGGGCGGCAGATTTTCTCCGAGCCGCGCAAGGCTGTCGAGCGTCAGCAGTTCGTGCGTTTCCAGCCGGTGAGCGAACATATGGGGCTTTTCGGGATAGCATTGCGCGAATGCCGCCCGCGATGCCTTCAGAAAAATAGCGTGTGCTGTGCCTCCGGACAGCGCGTTCTTGTCGGTCATATAGTTCATGATGCGTCCTTGCGCGAGAGTGAACGGAGTGTGGCCATCGCGTTTTCCGCCAGACGGATGGCGGCAAAATAGGCACGGCGGCGCGCACCGCCCAAAGCCACCGATACGCGCACGATGGTGCGGCGATCCGCCCACAGGCTGTCGATCATCGGATGTCCTTCTGCGGCGCAGCTGTCGATCCAGTCTATGCCGAGCTTTTGCAACACGCCCAGATTCTCGATCTGCAACAGGACGCCGGGCGAATATTTCGCATAATGCTCGTCGAAAGCCGTTTTGAAAGAAAAACCGCCCCGGCCCGCGCGAAAATTAACGAGCATGGCAATGGGCTTTCCATTCAGGCGCATATCAACCAAGTGCAGCGTATCGTCAGCATGGGCAGTTTCAAGAACCTCAATGAAAAAGGCGCGGGTTCTGTTGCAACAGCCCAGCGCGCTCCCGTTCTCGCCTTTCCACCCTGCATGCTCGAGCGCCAGAAATGAGTCGGCCCAATTTTTCAGCGATGCCGCGGTCAGGACGGTATCGGCGCTGTCATGGACGGTCAATTCTCCTTCTTCGGCCAACCGGTTGCGCAGGCGCGCCAGTTCCTTGCGTTTCTTCTTGCGCACGGTGGCCGCGTAATAGCTTTCGGCATTATCGACTTGGCGTAGGAATGCGCGGTGTTCGCGGTGCACGATGTCGACCGGGCGCCGCTGCGCGCTTCCGATTTGTCGCAGCGCTCCGATCAGCGGCCCGTTCTCGACCAGACCGTTGAGATGAAGGAATCCGTGTCCGCGGTCCTGTCCGTTAAGATAGGCGAGAAATCCGGTCCAGAACAAATGCTCACATCCTTCGCGCACCAGGGGCGCGCCCAAAAAGCAATTGGGATGTTTCCAGTTTTGCACGTGCGGTATGCGCCAGCGGCTATAGCGCGCCATGTGCGCCAGCGGCACCAGCGCAATCAGTTGACTGTCTGACGCGTTGCCGCTCCAGAGCGTGAAAATCCGCACCGGTTCGTCCGTCTCGAGATGCATGCATGCCGCAAGGAGCAGCGCGCGTTCGTAGAAAATATTGGGCTCGGCGGCGTGACGGGCCAGATCCTGCCAGGCCGCAGCCGGAATGTCGGCGATCTCGCGGCAGGAAAATATGCGTGTCTGCAGCTCTTCCCGAAGCGCGGCGCTGTCGCATTGGGCGCTGGCTTGAGGTGCGACTAGTTTCCTGTTTTCAGGTGATATTTTGGCGAAATTGTGCATTGCCCGCAATAGTGCCTCGCAAACCGAACAGGGTCTTTCCTATTTAGACGGGAGTGGCAAAGATCGGGTTAACGCACGCTTCACCGAAAAATCCCGCGACAGCAAAATGCCCGGAAAATCGATCCGGGCATTGCGTTTGTCTTGTATTCTATCGTGCCGTTTCAGCCCCCACCGCCGGCAATCGCGGCAAGCAGCAGCAGCGCCACGATATTGGTGATCTTGATCATCGGATTGACCGCCGGGCCCGCGGTATCCTTGTACGGATCGCCCACGGTATCGCCGGTGACGGCGGCCTTGTGGGCTTCGCTGCCCTTGCCGCCATGATTGCCGTCCTCGATATATTTCTTGGCATTGTCCCATGCGCCGCCGCCGGCGGTCATCGACAGGGCCACGAACAGACCGGAGACGATCACGCCGAGCAGTAATGCGCCCAATGCTGCAAAACCATTGGCCTGCCCCGCCACCGCATTGACCACAAAATAGACTACAATCGGGGCCAGTACCGGCAGCAAAGAGGGAATGATCATTTCCTTGATCGCCGCCTTGGTGACCAGATCGACCGTGCGTGCATAATTGGGTCGTGTCGTGCCCGCCATGATGCCTGGATCTTCCGCAAACTGTGCGCGGACGTCTTTCACCACATCGCCGGCCGCTCGTCCCACTGCGGTCATGCCCATGGCTCCGAAGAGATAGGGCAAAAGCGCGCCGAGCAGCAGGCCGACAATCACATACGGGTTTTCAAGGCTGAAATTAACTGTCAGCTCGGGAAAGAACTCGCGCAGATCGGCGGTATAGGCCGAGAACAGCACGAGCGCCGCCAGACCGGCGGAACCGATCGCATAGCCTTTGGTCACCGCCTTGGTGGTGTTGCCGACCGCATCGAGCGCATCGGTTTTCTCGCGTACGCTTTCGTCGAGGCCTGCCATCTCGGCAATACCGCCGGCGTTGTCGGTTACCGGGCCATAGGCATCAAGCGCGACGACCATGCCGGCAAGCGCCAGCATTGCGGTCGCGGCAAAGGCAATGCCCATCAAGCCGGCCAGCTGATAGGAAATGACGATCCCCACAACAATCACCAATGTCGGCAATGCAGTGGATTCCATCGAAATGGCCAAGCCCTGGATAACGTTGGTACCATGTCCCGTTTCCGACGATTTGGCGATCGAACGCACCGGACGGTATTGCGTGCCGGTATAATATTCGGTGATCCAGATGATCAGACCGGTAATCGCCAAACCCACCATCATCGACCAGAACAGGTCCATGCCGGTAAAGGTCGTCGATGCCAGCGCGCTTTCAATCGTATAGGCGGTCGACATGTCGCCCAGCGTTTGCATCGTCACGTAATAGATTGCCGGAATGGACAGCACAGCGGTCAGGATAAATCCCTTGTACAATGCGCCCATGATATTGTTCGATTTGCCCAGGCGCACGGCATAGGTGCCGATGATCGAGGTCAGGATGCACACGCCGCCCACAATTAAGGGCAGGCTGAGCAGGTTGTTGAGCTGCTCGCCGGCAAGGCCGGTGACGAGCAATGCGGTCAGCACCATGGTGGCACCGACGGTGACGACATAGGTTTCGAACAGATCGGCGGCCATGCCGGCGCAGTCGCCAACATTGTCGCCGACATTATCGGCGATCGTGGCCGGGTTGCGCGGATCATCCTCCGGGATGCCGGCTTCAACCTTGCCGACCAGATCGGCACCGACGTCGGCAGCTTTGGTAAAGATACCGCCGCCAAGCCGGGCGAAGATGGAAATCAGCGATGCCCCAAATGCCAACGCGACCAGTGCGTTGACCACTGTGCGGTCCTCACCAGCGGGCGAATAACCGGCCATCGCGGTCAGGTACCAGAACAGGCCCGCTATCGCGAGCAGCGCCAGACCCGCCACCAGCATTCCCGTGACCGCGCCTGCGCGGAACGCAACCGTCAGGCCCTGCTGCAAACCGTCGCTCGCTGCCTGCGCCGTGCGCACGTTGGAGCGCACCGAAATATTCATGCCAATATAGCCCGCCACACCCGAAAGCACCGCGCCGATCACGAAACCGGTGGCCGAAATTGGACCCAGCGTAATGCCGACAATGATCGCAACCACGACGCCGACAATTGCGATGGTGCGATATTGGCGGCCCAGATAGGCTTGCGCGCCTTCCTGGATGGCGCCGGCGATTTCCTGCATTTTCGCATTGCCCGCGGATGCGCTGAGCACTTGGCGGCTGGTGATAATGCCATATAAGATGGCCACCAGTCCGCATAAAATCGAAATGGTTACAGCATTGAGTTGCATATACCGAATTCCCCCTGATGAACTTATGTTTACTCCATCGAACGCGGAGCTGGGGAAAACTATAGGTTGCCTTTACGGAAAAGCGCAACAGATAATTGCAGCGTGGTTAATGCTGATATCCGAGCTTTTCGGGAAGCGGAAAATCTTCGCCCTGATGCCGCAGTGACAGGGCGTGCCCGGTTACGAACTTCCCGATCGCATGGGCAGGAAAGGGATGGATTGCATCCTTGGGGGCGGCGAACAAGAGCTGGTAATCGTCGCCGCCCGTCGCAGCCGCCACGATGTGGTCGGCATCGCTTCCGAAAGCCGCGACATAATCGGCCGAGAGGGGGACGGCATCCAGATCTATCTCGACAGCAAGCCCTGATGCTCGGGCCATATGCGCGGCATCGACCAACAGGCCGTCGGACATGTCCATCATGGCATGGACGTGCGGGGCCAGTTCGCGGCCTTCTGTCACCAGGGCGCGGGGACGGCGATAGGCGGTGATTAACGATGCGGGGGTTTTTTTCCCTTCCAGCAGCAGTTGCAACCCGGCCCAGCCATCGCCAATGGGGCCGGTAACATAGAGAATGTCGCCCGGTCTTGCGCCCGATCTTGCCGGCGGATGTGGCAGATCGCTGCTGCCGATCGCGGTCATGCCAAGTGCGCGCGCGTCACCCGCGGGCTGCGCCACGGTGTCGCCGCCCAGCAGCGGCACATTGTAATGGGCAAGCGCCGATTCCAGACCTGTCACGAAACCTGCGTCCCAGGCGGGATCGCCCGTAAGGCCGTAGCCCATCAGGACACCGACCGGTTTCGCGCCCTTGGCGGCCAGATCGGACAAATTGACCGCCACCAGTTTCCACGCCACATCGTGCGGCGGATCGCCGGGCAGGAAATGCACGCCCTCGACTAGCATATCGTGGGTGAGGATCAGCTGCATATCGCCCAGCTCCAGAACTGCCGCATCATCGACCAGCCCACGCGCGGCCGGATCGGTCGCAATTTTGCGCAGGGCTTCGATAAAGGCGGACTCGCTGGTCAGCGGCGAACTTCTTTCGCAATCGCGTCGAGCAGACCGTTGACGAATCCTGCCTCTTTTTTGTCGAAAAATGCGTGCGCGACATCGACATATTCGGTGATGACCGTCGCCACTTCGACATCGTTGCGGGCGATCAGCTCATAGGTTCCGCAGCGCAAAATCTGGTGCATCGTCCTGTCGAGACGTTTGAGCGACCAGCCGCCCGCCAGCCGGTCTTCGATCATCGCGTCGATTTCCGCGCGGCGCGCATCGACGCCGCTGACGATATCGTCGAAAAAGTCGACTTCGGCGTCGGCATATTGATCATCGTCAATCTGTGCACCGAGCCGATGTTCGTGAAATTCGTGCAACAGACGGGCGAGCCGCGTGCCCTCCATATCCTGTTGGTATACGGCCTGCACCGCAGCCAGCCGTGCGGCACTGCGCGATTTCGATTTTGCGTTCTGTGTCATATTTCCGTTTATAATGTTGCGTCATTCCCGCGAAAGCGGGAATCCATTTCCTGAAATTGCAAAGAGTGGCATGGTCAGGAAATGGACTCCCCGTCAAGCTGGGAGTGATGGTTTTTAAAAAGTGTCGGCATAGCCAATCACACTGCGATATTGGGGCAATGGTTGCCCCATGTTATTTGTCCAGCCGCCGCTGCACGCTTGATGCGTGCGCGGGCAGACCCTCGGCTTCGGCCAGTTTCACCGCCGCCGGTCCGATCGCGGCCATGCTCGCTTCGTCGAGTTCGATAAAGCTGGTGCGTTTCATGAAGTCGAGCACCGACAGGCCGGACGAAAACCGTGCGCGCCGCCCGGTGGGCAGCACATGGTTGGGGCCCGCGACATAGTCACCGACCGCTTCGGGTGTATGCCGTCCCAGAAAAACCGAGCCCGCATGCCGGACCTGAGCAAACAAGGCTTCGGGATCGTCCACCGCCAGTTCCAGGTGCTCCGCCGCCAGCCGGTTGCACAAGGGCATGGCCTCGGCCAGATTGCCGACAACAATGATCGCGCCATTATCGGCCCAGCTTTTGCGCGCGACATCGCGCGTATCCAGCGCTTCGATCTGCACCGCGACTGTATCGGCGACGATATCGGCAAAGGCCGCGTCATCGGTGAACAGGATGGACTGGCTGCTGGGATCATGCTCGCTCTGGCTCAGCAGGTCGGCGGCAATCCAGTCAGGATCGTTTTTATTGTCCGCGACGACGACGATTTCCGAGGGGCCGGCGACCATATCAATGCCGACAACGCCGTATACCTGCCGTTTCGCCTCCGCGACCCAGGCATTGCCCGGACCGGTGATCACGTCGACCGGCTTGATCCGATCGGTGCCATAAGCGAGTGCGGCAATCGCCTGCGCTCCGCCGACGCGCCAGACCTCGTCGACCCCGGCCAGATGCGCGGCAGCCAGCACCAGCGGATTGATGTCGCCCTTGGGCGTCGGGGTGGTGACGACCAGCCGGCCTACGCCCGCGACCTTGGCGGGAATGGCGTTCATCAGCAGCGAGGACGGATAGGCGGCACGTCCGCCCGGAACATACAGCCCCGCCGCATCGACCGCGCTCCATTTCGCGCCGAGCCGCACGTTCTGCGCGTCGCGATAATCGCGATCCTCGGGCAGCTGCGCTTCGTGATAGGCGCGGATCCGCGAGGCCGCGAGATCGAGCGCCGCGCGTAGGCCGGGTTCGAGCGCGTCATAGGCGGCCGCGCAATCGGCCATATCTACCTGCCAGCCCGTGGCCGACAGGCTATGGTCGTCGAACCGGCTGGTATAGTCGGACAATGCCGCGTCGCCGCGCGCCTTGACGTCCGAAATGATCCGCGCGACGTCGCCGACCACATCGCTGTCCGCCTCGCGCCGTCCATGCACAAGACGCTCGAAAGCCTTCTCGAACCCGGCGTCCGTAATGGAAAGGCGCTGTGTCATGCGACCACCGCACGAAACCTGTCGATCAGCGGCGCGAGCACGGCATGGTTGGTCTTGAGCGCGGCGCGGTTGACGATCAGACGCGCCGAAATATCCATGATCTTGCTGGTTTCGACCAGCCCGTTTTCTTTCAGCGTGCGGCCCGATTCGACCAGATCGACAATCCGCCGCGACAGGCCGAGCGAAGGCGCCAATTCCATCGCGCCGTTCAGCTTCACGCATTCGGCCTGCACGCCCATCGCCTCGAAATGGCGGCGGGTGAGATTGGGATATTTGGTGGCAACGCGCACATGGCTGGCCCCGGCCAGATCGTCGTTTCCGGCATTATTCGACGGCTCAGCGACCGACAGGCGGCAATGCCCGAAATTGAGGTCGACCGGCGCATACAGGTCGGAATATTGAAATTCGTCGATCACGTCGGAGCCCACGATGCCGATCTGCGCGGCCCCATGCGCCACGAATGTCGCGACATCAAATGCGCGCACGCGGATAATGTCGATATCGCTGCGGTTGGTGCCGAATTTGAGCGCGCGGTTCGCTTTGTCGAAAAAGCCTTTTTCGGGCACGATACCGACCTGCTCGAGGATCGGCAGCGCGTCGTCGAGGATCCGGCCCTTGGGAATCGCAAAGATGGTGGATTGTGACATATTGTTCGCGGATGTAGGGCTATGCGCGAGAAAGAGCAATGCCCAGAAAATCGGTTATGAAAGGATGGATATGACCCGTGATACCGTAATTTCCGCTTTCGAAAATCAGCGCGATTATTGTGCCGGCAATGGCGCACCCGTGACCTCTGCGATATGCGCCGGTCTTGTCGCGGCGCTCGATGACAGCACCGCAACCGGGCGGCGCGTGCTGAACTGGGCCGGAAAACCGCTTGCCGATGCGCTGCCGCTCCGGCTCGCGGGCGGACTGCACCATCTGCATCTGACGGGCGAAGCGGCCGAGCTCAATCATGTCTATGGCGCGCGCGAACTCGATCCGGGCTTTATCGCCGACAAGCTGCGCAGCGTCATCGCACGCTGCGACGTGCAGTTGCTGCCCTGGCTCGACGGGCCGCCGCAGACCAACGAGGCGGGACGATCCGCCACCTATGTCGCGGCGCTGCACTGGCTGGCGGCGCGCAATGGGACTGCCCGGATCGAAGCACTGGAAATCGGGTCGAGCGCGGGCATGAACCTGCTGACGCCGTTCTATCATTATAATCTGGGCGGGGTCGAAAGCGGACCGGCCAGCTCACCGGTGTCGATCGAACCCGAATGGCGCGGCGCTCCGCCGCCCGGCACGGCGTTTTCCTTTGCCAGCATACGCGGCAGCGATATCCGGCCGCTCGACCTTGCCGACGATGCGGTATTTCAAAAACTGCGCGCCTATATCTGGCCCGACCATCCGCAACGCGTCGCGCGGATGGAAAATGCGCGCACGCTCTATCTCGAACACCCTCCCGCGCTCGAACAGGCCGAGGCGGCAGACTGGATCGAGGCGCGGCTCGCCGAACCGCAGGAGGATGGCACGTGCCGCGTGCTGCTGCATTCGATCGTCTGGCAATATCTGCCCGATGACAGCAAGGCGCGGATTACGGCGGCGATGGAAAAGGCGAGCGCGGCGGCCCGTGCCGACACACCGCTGGCATGGATATCGCTGGAGGCGAACCGTGATAATTTCCGGCACGAACTGACTGTACGTCATTGGCCGGGGGACGGCGAAACATATCATCTGGCCGACGCGCATCCGCATGGTTTCTGGGTGGAGTGGCTGGCCTAGCCGTTAGAGCCATGCCTCCATCGCTGCATTCACGGCTGCGTGATTTTCCCACGTCACGAAATGCCCGCCGGGTATTTTGACAAGCGTCAGATCGTCCACCACCGCGTCCAGCCCGTCGAGCAGCGAAGGGCGCAAGGCCTTGTCATCCATCGCCCAGATCAACAGCACCGGCATTTTCAGCATCGAAAACGGGCGTTCCAAATAGGCGGGCCGTTCGGGCTGGGGTTCGCCGCTGTCCGGCATTGGCGGGATGATGATCGCGCTGTCGCGGTACCAGGCGAGCATGGCATGAAAGGCACCGGGAATCTGCCATTGTTGCAGATAGATGGCGCGCTCTTCTTTCGGCACGCCCCCCTCAACCGCGCTTGAGAAATTCTCGGCAAAATAGGCGTCCCAGCCTTTGCGCTCAATATAATCCTCGAACCCGCTGCCACGGAACGCGGTGATATACTGTGCCGCCGCGCGCTGCTCCAGATCGTCGAACAATGCCTTTTGATAGGTATAGGGATGCGGCGCATTGGCGATGATCAGCCGCTCAATGCGCTCGGGCCGGGTCAGTGCCGCCGCCCATGCCGCCGCCCCGCCCCAGTCGTGGCCCACAAGCGTGAACCGGTCGATGTCCAGCGCGTCGGCCAGCGCGAACACGTCGCCGACCAGATTGTGCGTTTTATACGCGTCTTTTTCCTGTGGCTTGGACGAATCCACATAGCCGCGCTGGTCGGGCACGATACAGCGGTACCGGTCCGCAAAATGCGCGATCTGATGCCGCCATGTGCGGTGCGATTCGGGAAAGCCGTGCAGAAAGAGGATCGGCGCGCCATCCTGAGGTCCCTCGATCACGACATCAAGTTCGACACCGGTGGAAAGGGCGATGCGGGTTTGTTGAAAAAGGGGATGGGTCATGGGGAACACTATACCCATTCGTCATTCCGGTTAAAGCCGAAATCTCCTGCGGCACCCTATACATTATACCAGGAAATTCCGGCGCTGGCCGGAATGCGCATGCGTTACGGATAGCTTACCGTTTTGGGCCGCCCCTCGGGGATCGGGATATATTCGTCTTCATCGCCCGGCACTTTATCGAACCGGCCCGCTTTCCAGTCGTCACGCGCTTGCATGATGCGCTCCTTGCTCGAGGAGACGAAATTCCACCACACGTGCCGCCCGGTGGCAAAAGCTTCGCCGCCGAGCAGCATGGCGCGCCCGCCCGCCATGCTGGACAGCGTCATCGCCGCACCGGGTTTCAGGACATAGAGCTTATATAGCTCGAGCGGCGCGGCATCGAGTTTCGCTTCGCCCGAAACCAGCATCACCGCGCGCTCATCGGCCTCCGCGTCGACCGGGATCGACCCGCCGCGCGCCAGCACGATATCGGCATGGATCGTTTCGCTGTGGCAGGTGGTGGGGGCGGTTTCACCCCAGAGCGAGCCCATGATGACCCGCGCCTCGGTATCGGTATCGCGGATTATCGGCAGGTCGTTTGCGCCCACATTCTCGAATGCCGGGTCGATCTCCTCGCGCCCGTCGGGCAGTGCCAGCCAGGTCTGCATTCCGAACAGCTTTGCGCCCTTGTCCTGTTCCGCCTGCGGCGAACGTTCCGAATGCGCGATGCCGCGGCCCGCCGTCATCAGGTTGACCGCGCCGGGCTGGATCGTCTGGAACGTGCCAATGCTGTCGCGGTGGTCAATTGCGCCTTCGAACAGATAGGTGACGGTGGCCAAGTTGATATGCGGATGCGGCCGCACCCCCAGATCGCGGCCGATTTCCAGCTGCGCCGGGCCGAATTCGTCGACGAAAATAAACGGCCCCACCATCGTGCGTTCTTTCGAGGGCAAGGCACGGCGCACCTGAAAGCCGCCGAGATCATGAGTAACCGGGGTGATGGTTTGCATCATAGTGAATGGGACTCCATCGACGCTTTTCGGCGCAATCCAACGACATAGCCGAGCGCTGCTAGTCCTATAGCCAACATTAATATCAACACTCTTTGCCAGATTACGGGCCCATAATCATCCAGTGACGTCGCAAAAGTGTGTACTCCAGTTTCCGGCGCATATTCATCGGTCCAGTTATTCCAGTAACTTATTCGGTAAGTATGGTCACTGCTTTCCGGCAGCGAACTGTCTTGACCTAATATAAAAGCCTCATTTCTTGCTGAAATCGCAAGGCTCAACCGGCTTGGATCAGGATCATCTTTATATTTATCAAACCATATATAATTGAAATTCTGTTTAATCATCCATTCCAAAAGCTGTTCAGTATTGGGAGGATGGGCATTTTGGTTTCTGTATTCTTCGGTAAATTCGCCCATTTTTTTCATATCACTGTAGATTGCTTGTTGATTTTCCAAACTCCTGCGAGTGTTCTCGGTATCGGTTGGAAATAGCCCGACGATCACACAAAAAATTGCAGCCAGCCATAATGGAATGGACAGTATGAACCTAACTATTTTGAGAAGCTTGCTGCCCACTTCAAATCCTATTCACTAGGCACCTTCGTCCTGATCAGCATCGCGTGCACACGGCTTTCCATCAGGTCGCCGAGCGCGGCGTTGACCATGCGCTGCTGTTGGATGCGCGACTTGCCGGCAAAAGCGGCGCTTTCCACTTCGACCGAGAAATGCGATTCTCCGCTGCCGTCATCGCCGGCATGGCCGTGATGCGCCGCGCTGTCGTTGCTGACGATCAGGCGGGTGGGGGCCAGCGCCGCGGTGATCCGCCGGGTGATTTCGGTTTCGGTTTCGCCCATGGTTTGCCCTTTGATTCTGTGTGTCCGGTTCTTATATAGCATCTCCGCCCGCAATCCCAACGCCTTGCCTGCCCAAAGAGATATATTTGTCTTCCTCCGATAACAACCCGTCCGGACGCGCCCGCAAAAGCGCGCGTTTTAATGGCCGCTATGAGGGCAATGGCCACATCTGCGACGTACAGGGTTGTCACGAGGATGGCGAGTTTCGCGCGCCCCCGGCTTATGGCGGGGCATCCTGTGACGGACCGGGCCAGTGGCGCTGGTTCTGTCTCGACCATATCCGCGATTTCAATACCGGCTATAATTTCTTTGCCGGTATGAGCAGCGAGGAAATTTACGACGCGCAAAGCCCGCATAACAGCTGGGCATCCGGGTGGGAATCGGAAAGGCGGGTTTATGCCAATCACGGCGATCCGCCACCGCGATGGAGCAGTTTTGCCGATCCGCTCGACGCGATCGGCGCGCGCTTTCGCGAAAAAATGCATTTCGGTTCACAGGCGGGCGCCGGCGCCGCGCGACTGGGCAAGGCCGACCGGCTGGCGCTGTCGACGCTAGGGCTCGGCGAGCATGCGGACCGCAAAACGATCCGCAAGGCCTATAGCGAACTCGTGCGTCGCTATCATCCCGACCGCAATGGCGGCAACCGCGCCCATGAAAAGGCGTTGCAAGACGTGATTGCGGCCTATACCCATTTGAAAAACGCGGCGGCTTTTTCGTGACCTCGCGGCCCCAAACCCCTAAGGCAAGACTATGACAGATATCCCAAACACCACCCCCGGCCACCAGGGCGAAACCCTGCTCGCCGCGCCCGACAAAGTTATCGATGCGCGCACAGAATTCGGTATCGACATGGACTGGGAAATCCCGGCCTTTTCGCAGGCTGACGAACGCGTGCCCGATCTTGACCCGTCTTACGTGTTCGATCCCGAAACCACCATGTCGATTCTGGCCGGTTTCGCGCACAACCGACGCGTGATGGTGCAGGGCTATCACGGCACCGGCAAATCGACACATATCGAACAGGTGGCGGCGCGGCTCAACTGGCCCACCATCCGCATCAATCTCGACGCGCATATCAGCCGGATCGACCTGGTCGGACGCGATGCGATCGTGCTGAAAGATGGCAAGCAGGTAACCGAATTTCGCGAAGGTTTGCTGCCATGGGCGTTGCAAACGCCGACCGCTCTGGTGTTCGACGAATATGATGCCGGCCGGCCCGACGTGATGTTCGTGATCCAGCGCGTGCTGGAAACCGAGGGCAAGCTGACGCTGCTCGACCAGAACCGCGTCATTCGCCCGAACCCCTATTTCCGCCTGTTCGCGACCGCCAATACTGTGGGTCTCGGCGATACAAGCGGGCTCTATCACGGCACGCAACAGATCAACCAGGGCCAGATGGACCGCTGGAATATCGTGTGCACGCTCAATTACCTGCCCGCAGAAACCGAGGCGAAAGTCATTCTGTCCAAGGTCGGCGATACCGATCCGAAAACGGTCGCCAACATGATCCAGGTCGCCGACCTGTCGCGGCAGGGGTTTATCAATGGCGATATCTCGACGGTGATGAGCCCGCGCACGGTGATCAGCTGGGCGCAGAACGCGGCGATATTCCACAATATCGGCTTTGCCTTCCGCCTGAGCTTCCTCAACAAATGCGACGAGGCCGAACGCATGCTGGTCGCCGAATATTACCAGCGTGTATTCGGTGAAGATCTGCCGGAAAGCGTCGTCGGCAACGCCAGCTAAGCGATAGATGACCGACCGCACGCCCCTAGATGACCTGAAATCCGTGCTGGGCGGCGCAGCGCGTGCGCTGTCGCGCGAGGAAGAGGTCGAGCTGGCCTATACCGCCGATGCGCCGTCTGGATCGGGCAAGAATATCAAGGTGCCGATGCCGGGACGCAATTTGCCCAAAGACCAGGTGGCCGAAGCGCGCGGCTATGCCGATCTCTATGCGCTGAAAATGCGGCACCATGACGAGGCGAAACATGGCGCGCGTGCGCCGCGCGAAGCGGTGGCGCGGGCGGCGTTCGATGCGGTCGAACAGGCGCGGGTCGAGGCTTTGGGATCGCGCAATATGGCGGGCGTAGGCCGCAATCTCGATGCCGCGCTCGACATGCGATTGAAAGCCGATCCGATCGCGCGTGCGACCCAGCGCGACGAAGTGCCGATTGCGACCGCGCTGGCGCTGATGGTGCGCGAGCGGCTGACCGGCAAGCCGGTGCCGCAGCGCGCGGCGGGCGGAATGGAGTTGCTGCGCAGCTGGATCGAGGAGAAAGCCGGCGCCGATCTCGACGCATTGCCGCTCACGCTCGATGACCAGTCGAGCTTTGCCGACCTGACCCAGCAATTGCTCGAGCATCTCGAACTCACCAAGAGCAATATCGAGGAGGAAGAGGGCGAGGACGACGAAAGCGAAGGCGAGGACGAGGACAGCAACGAGGAGGAAAGCGAAGGCGAGGAGGAAGCCAGCGGCGACCAAGGCGAAACCGACGCCCGCGGCGAAGAGCAGGAAAGCGACGCCGAGGACGGAGAGGCGCAGGACAGCCAGTCCGAAATGGACGATGCCAGCGATGGCGACCCCAGCGATATGGGGGAGGATGGCATGATGCCGGTGCGGCCCAACCGGCCGTGGACCGATATCCCGAACGATTTCAACTACAAGGCATGGACCGCCGAATATGACGAGATTATCGCGGCGACCGAGCTGTGCGACGAGGACGAGCTGCTGCGGCTGCGCGCCTATCTCGACCAGCAGTTGACCAATTTGCAATCGGCGGTGTCCAAACTTGCCAACCGCCTGCAACGCCGGTTGATGGCGCAGCAGAGCCGCAGCTGGGATTTCGACCAGGACGAGGGATTGCTCGATGCGGCGCGGCTGTCGCGCGTCATTATCAACCCGATGCAGTCGCTCAGTTACAAGATCGAACGCGATACCGATTTCCGCGATACGGTCGTCACGCTGCTGATCGACAATTCGGGATCGATGCGCGGCCGTCCCATCAGCATCGCCGCAATTTGTGCCGATATCATGGCCCGCACGCTCGAACGCTGCGGCGTCAAGACCGAGATACTGGGCTTTACCACCAAGGCATGGAAAGGCGGCCAGTGCCGCGAAAGCTGGCTCGCCGCCGACCGTCCTGCCATGCCCGGACGGCTTAACGACCTGCGCCACATCATCTACAAAAACGCCGACGAACCGTGGCGGCGCGCGCGCAAGAATCTGGGCCTGATGATGCGCGAGGGATTGCTCAAGGAAAATATCGACGGCGAAGCTCTGCTCTGGGCGCATAACCGCCTGCTCGCCCGGCCCGAGGAACGCCGCGTGCTGATGGTGATTTCAGACGGCGCGCCGGTCGACGACAGCACATTGTCGGTCAATCACGGCGCCTATCTCGAACAGCATCTGCGCAAGGTGATCGAGTGGATCGAGACCAAGTCGCCGGTGCAGCTCAACGCCATCGGCATCGGCCACGACGTGACGCGGTATTACAAAAAAGCCGTGACGATCATGGACGCCGAACAATTGGGCGGCACGATGGTCGAGCAATTGGCGGGATTGTTCGATGAGGAATGATAGGAGGGAAGACACGGAAATTGTAGAATATGTCCATCTTCCCAGTGAAAGCGCTTTGCCCAAGATGAAATCGCTCCCTCGTAGAGTTGTTGTACTTGTCGAACAAACTGTGTCGGACAGCTGGCAAGACGAGGTAAGCAACTGGATCGTGGACTCTGGATGTCTTTCCATGATGGCTTGGGGAATCAATTGTTCATCATGGGACGATAGTGTGGATCATGCCAATCTTCGTCGATTCGATTATGATTTTGATAAAATTCCAGACGAAGAATTCGTACTGACAACCTGGCATAATGATGAACCAATGTCGGAAGTCTTCTTTTATTGTCTAATGTGTGCTTTCCATCCAACTATCGAGCTTCCGCTGGTAACAATTTTGCACATAGCGAAAAACGAGCGCAGGGAGGAAGTCTTGAAAATATATCACCAAGAAAAAAGAGTGTTAGCGATAGAAGAAGAGCCCGCAAAATACAAAATTCACTGGTTAAGTCGCCTCAAAAGGCTGGTTTTTAGCCGATGAACGTCACAGAAGCCGTCCAAACCCGCCGGTCGATCCGCGCCTTTAGCGACCGGCCGGTCGATCCGGGCATCCTGAAAACCGTTCTGGATACCGCGCAGCTCTCGCCTTCGGGCGGCAATGTGCAGCCGTGGAGCGCCGGCGTGTTGGCGGGCGAACCGCTTAAACGGCTGGTCGACAGTGTCGCTGCGAAACTGCCGCAGGGCCCGGCGGGGCAATCGCCCGAATATGATATTTACCCTGCAAACCTGCCCGAACCCTATCGCAGCCGCCGGTTCGGCGTGGGTGAGGCGCTGTACGCATCGATCGATATCGGCCGCGACAATAAAATGGGCCGGATGATGCAGATGGCGCAGAATTTCCGCGCGTTCGACGCGCCGGTGTGCCTGTTCGTGCATACGCCCCGGTTCATGGGTCCGCCGCAATGGTCGGATATCGGCATGTGGATGCAGACGATTATGCTGCTGCTGCGCGAAGCCGGGCTCGACAGCTGCGCGCAGGAGGCCTGGTCGATGTACGGGGCAGAGGTGCGCGCCGCGACCAACATGCCCGACGATCATATCTTTTTTTGCGGCATGGCGATCGGCTATCGCGACGTTGAAGCGCCGATCAACAGGTTCGCGGTGCCGCGCGCGGCGCATGACGAAACCACACGCTATATCGGCTTTTGATCGTGCGAGGCTTGACCGCGCACATGCGATGCAACACAGGATAAAGTCATGTCCGACGCCGCACAAACCCCGCTCAATCTCTATAATAGCCTGACGCGCTCGCTTGAGACTTTCGAACCCGTCCATGCCGGTGAGGCGCGCGTCTATTCGTGCGGACCGACCGTGTATAATTACCAGCATATCGGCAATATGCGCGCTTATATTTTTGCCGATACTCTGGGCCGCGTGCTGCGCTGGAAGGGCTATGAGCTTACCCATGTCATCAACATCACCGATGTCGGGCATCTCACGTCCGACGCCGATGCGGGCGATGACAAGATGGAAAAGGCAGCGGCGCAAAGCGGCAAGGATATCTGGGAAATCGCGCGCCATTATACCGATGCGTTCTGGGCCGATATCGACGCGCTCAACATTACCGCACCCGCCAAATGGTCGATCGCGACCGATCACATCGAAGAGATGATCGCGTTCGCAGCAAAAATTGCGGACAGACATTGCTATGAGCTCGAAAGCGGCCTCTATTTCGACAGCGCTACTGTTCCCGATTACGGCAGTCTGGCACGCGCGGTGACAGAGGACGGAGAGGGTCGAATCGGCACGGTCGACGGCAAGCGTCACCAGAGCGATTTTGCAATCTGGCGCAAATCCCCCGAAGGTGAACAACGCCAGATGGAATGGGACAGCCCGTGGGGCAAGGGCGCGCCAGGCTGGCATCTGGAATGCTCCGTCATGAGCATGAAATATCTGGGTGAGAAATTCGATATCCATACCGGCGGCATCGACCACCGCGAGATCCACCACCCCAATGAAATCGCCCAGAACCAGGCGCATAATTGCACCGCGCATAGCGGCGCCAATATCTGGATGCACAATAATTTCCTGATCGATCGTTCAAAGGATATCGGGGCGGGCAAGATGTCAAAATCGAGCGGCGATTTCCTGCGTCTCGAAAAACTGGTCGAGCGCGGCTATCATTCCTATGCCTATCGGATGCTGTGCCTGCAGGCGCATTACCGGTCGGAACTGGAATTTACATGGGATAATTTGCTTGCGGCGCTGACGCGGCTCAAGCGCATCCTGATGGGCATGCAGAATCTGCGCGCACGATTGCCCGAATGGCCAGAGGCGAAGCCGACTATCGGCGACGCCAAAGTGGTGCAGGCGCTGGCCGATTTCGACGCGGCAATCAGCGCCGACCTCAACACGCCCAAAGCGCTCACGATATTCGAACAGTTGCTCGATACGAAAAAAGTCGATGTGGAAGAGAAATACGGCGCGTTATTGAAAATGGACAAGGTGTTGGGCTTTCGCCTGACCGAAACCATCCGCGAAACGCTCCGCATTCGGCCGATGGGGACGCTGTTGTCGCCAGCGGATATCGAGGAGCGACTGGCCGAGCGCACCCAGGCGCGGGCCGACAAGGATTTTGCCAAATCCGACGAAATACGCGATACACTGGTTGGCAACCGGGTCGAAGTCATGGACGGCGATCCGTTGCAATGGGACTGGATATTGGAAACATCATGACCAAAGCCGTTCTGTCCGCGATGGTGCGCCCGTTGGTGGAGCCGCATTTGCCCCCGGGAATAGAGCCGCACTGGTTCATGTCCGCCGACGAGGCAAAGGTGGAAATGGCCGATGCCGTTATCGCCTGGGCCGATATGAACGATCCCAAAGCGATGCGCGAAATCGTGTCGGCGGGAACGCGGCTGAAATGGCTGTCGACCATCTATGCCGGGCTCGACCATTTTCCGGTCGCGCAACTGGCGCGGCAGGGGACGGTCGTCACCAATGGCGTGGGCATCAACACGATCGCGGTGGCGGAATATACCGTGCTGGGCATGCTCGCGCTGGCCAAGGACTATCCCGCCGTGGTGCACGCAGCCGACCGGCAGGAATGGCTGCAAAGCTCGCCCGGCACGATCGAACTGTATGAAACGAAAGCACTCATTATCGGTTATGGCGCGATCGGCCGCGCAATCGGCGAGCGGCTCAAGGGTTTTGGCGTTGATGTGACCGGCGTGGCGCGCACCGCGCGGCCCGATCAGGGCATACTCGGCGCAAATGACTGGCAGGGCCGGATCGGGGAATATGACTGGATCGTGCTGGCGCTGCCCGCGACCGACGAGACTGAGCAGGTTTTCGGGCGCGCGCAGCTGGCCGCGATGCACGGCAGCGCATATCTCGTCAATATCGCCCGCGGGTCGTGCGTCGATCAGGAGGCGCTGGTGGCCGCTTTATCCGAAAAGAAAATCGCGGGCGCGTTTCTCGACGTGGTGACGCCGGAGCCGCTGCCGCCCGGTCATCCGTTATGGACGCTGCCCAATGCGCAGCTCAGCATGCATTTGTCGGGCCGCGCCCAGTCGAAAATGTTCCAGCGCGCCGCCGACCTCTTCATCCGCAACGCCCATGCCTGGGTCAAGGGCGAGCCGATGACCAATATGGTGGACCTGTCGCTCGGATACTGACGCGGATTGGCTGTCTCAGCCGGAGCAGACCAGATTTTCCCGCAACATATCCGGTCGCGAGCCGTTGTGGCAGTGCACCCCATATGAAAAGAGAGACACAGCATGACCAAGGCATCCGACATCTTCATCCAGTGCCTTGAGGAAGAGGGGGTCGAATATATATTCGGCGTTCCGGGCGAGGAGAATCTGGACTTTCTCGACAGCCTGTCGCGCTCCGACACGATCCGTTTCGTGCTGACCCGCCATGAACAGGGCGCGGGTTTCATGGCCGCGACTTATGGCCGCCATACCGGCAAGCCAGGCGTATGCCTTGCAACCCTGGGGCCGGGGGCGACCAATTTGGTGACCGCCGGCGCCTATGCGCAGCTGGGCGGCATGCCGATGTTGATGATCACCGGGCAAAAACCGATCAGATCGTCCAAACAGGGACGGTTCCAGATCCTCGACGTGGTCGATATGATGGCACCGATCACCAAATATACGCAGCAGCTGACTTCCGCCGACAACATCCCGAGCCGGGTGCGCGAAGCAATGCGGCTGGCGCAGCAGGAAAAGCCGGGTGCGGTGCACCTTGAGCTGCCCGAGGATATTGCCGACGAACAGACCGACAGCAAGCCGATCAGGGCGAGCATATCGCGCCGTCCCGTGGCGGAGGCCAAAGGCGTGCGTGCGGCGGTGAAGCGGATCGAAGCGGCCAAGGCCCCGATCCTGGTGCTGGGCGGCGGCGCCAACCGGACAATGACCGGCAAGATGCTGACCGCGTTTATCGACCGCACCGGCATACCTTTTGTCACGACGCAGCTGGGCAAGGGCGTGGTCGACGAGAGCCATCCGCAATTCATGGGCTGCGCGGCTTTGTCGTCGGGCGATTTCGTGCATGTGGCCATCGAAGCCGCAGACCTGATCATCAATGTCGGGCATGACGTGATCGAAAAGCCGCCCTTTTTCATGCAGCATGGCGGCACCGAGGTCATTCACGTGTCGATGAACATGGCGCAGGTCGAGCCGGTCTATTTCCCGCAAGTCGAAGTGATCGGCGATATCGCCAATGCGATCTGGCAGATGAAGGAAGATATAACGCCGTCGCAAGGCTGGGATTTCGCGGCCATGCATGAAGCGCGCGCGGCGCAGGTCGCGCACAGCGCTGGGATGGAAGACGATGACCGCTTTCCCATTTACCCGCCGCATCTGGTCAAGGCAGTGCGCGAAGCTATGCCGGACGAGGGCATTATTGCGCTCGACAACGGCATCTACAAGATCTGGTTCGCGCGCAATTACGACGCGCACATGCCCAATACCGTATTGCTCGACAACGCGCTGGCCAGCATGGGCGCGGGGCTGCCCTCGGCGATGATGTCGGCGATGCTCTATCCGGAGCGCAAGGTCATGGCGATCTGCGGCGACGGCGGGTTCATGATGAATACGCAGGAAATGGAAACCGCGGTGCGGTTGCGCCTCAACCTCACGGTGCTGGTGCTGCGCGACGATGCCTATGGCATGATCCGCTGGAAACAGAGCCATATGGGCTTTGCCGATTACGGGCTTACTTACGGCAATCCCGATTTCGTGCAGCACGCGCAAAGCTATGGTGCGCAAGGCCACCGGATCGAAAGCGCCGCCCATCTGGGCGAGACGCTGGAGACCTGCCTGAACGGCAAAGGTGTGCACCTGATCGACTGCCCGGTCGATTATGCCGATAATGACCGCATACTAAACCGGGAAATCAAGGAACTGAGCGCGAAACTTTAATCGGCGATGCCGATGGCATTCCGGCAGCAAAAAAGGCGGGCGTCACCAATCCTCCACCGTCAACGCTTCTATTTCCAGCACGAGCGTCTGAGCGGTCTGCACCGACCGTGCGACAAATATATCCGCGACGACATGTCCGCGCAGGTCGAATTCGTGCGCGGGCAGGCGCGCGGCCAGCATCTTGCCCGCCGCAATCGCCTGCGCGCCGACACACTCTATCCGCAGTTCGTGCCGCATGCCGGTAAAAGTGGCGCTGGCCCAGGCAGCGCCCTTATAGTGCACGATCCGTGCATCGGGCGGGGTGAGTTCCGCCAGCGCCCGCACCAGCGGGTGTGACGCGCCACTTATTAGTGTGTGATGGAAATACCGGGATATGGCGGAAGATAGCGGGATATAACGGGACGGAGGCCGCAGTATTGCGTGGGTTTTGCTGTTGAGCACAATGACCAATACAGGCAAATAATTTTTGGCGCGTTGCGAAGTTTCAACAGGCAAATCAGGCCATATTATGCCCTGTAACCCGCAGAAATGCGTCGCCAGTTCCCAGTTGTGTCGTTTTGTAGTTCCCAGTTTGTGAAACCCGCATAAATCAGGGGATTGAACACGGACAGACAGGCCAACCGAACGAAATTTCAGGCACATCTTGAACCGTAACTGGGAACTGGCAGAGTTATATTGCGGCTAGTTTCGTATGATCAATTCTCCTACTCTTTTGGCCCGGCTTCCACCGCTCACGGTATAGGTGGTTTCGACCTCCGATATGGCGAAGCCGGCGAAGATTTTTCGCACCTCTTCGGTGTCATTCAGGCTCAAGATAAACCGGCCTTTCAGATCATGAAAAAGGGTGGCCATTTCGGCGAACTGATCGCTGCCGAAAAGCGGCTCTCCGCCATCCGATTTGCCATAGTCGTTCTCGCATCCGAAATAGGGCGGATCGCAATAGAAGAGCATGCCCTCGCGGTCATATTTGGTGACGAATGTCCGCCACGGCAATCGCTCGATAACGACCGGCGACAAGCGCTCGTGAATAGCCTCGAGAACAGGGCCCAGTTTGGTGATATCGAAGCGGGCCGGCGACGACGGATCGACCCCGAAATGGCGACCGGAAACCTTGCCACCAAAGGCCAGGCGCTGGAGATAGAGAAAGCGCGCCGCGCGCTCGAGATCGGTCAGCGTCGACGGATCGGTGGCGATCAGGAGTTCGAAACCGGCACGCGATGTTATCTGGTACCGGAGCATATCCATGAAGGCGATATAATGGCGCTGCAGGATGCGAAAGAAATTGCTCACGTCCATCGACCAGTCATTGATGCACTCGGTTTTCGGGCGCGATGTACGCTTGAAGAAAATGCCGCCCATGCCGACGAACGGTTCGGCATAACCGCGATGCGGGGTGCGCGAAATCAGCTCTATCAGCCGTTTGGACAGGTTTCGCTTGCCGCCGACATAGGCGGCGGCAGGATGCACAGGAGATACGGGCTGCAAGTGCGTTTCATGCGGATTGAACGGTTTGTTAAACGGGGGTGAATTGGGACTCGACTCTGTCATGATGTTCCTTATACGTTCCGCTTGCTCGTATGCGAGTGGCGGGATGGCCCGGTGAATGGCCAGCTGGATCATGACGGGGTGTTGCCGTCGGTAAAAGGCGTTGGCGCGCCTTTTCCCCCGCCTCGCAGCGGGGCAATTGCATTGACGCGCATGATGGCTTATATGAAAGCCACGATGCGCGCGACACGGTGAAACTGCCTGCCGTAGCACGGCCCCGGCCGGAGCGCGTTGCGGGGGATGGCAGTCCCCGCCGCGCATCGTACATTTTCCCATCATCGCCGGTCCCAGAGCAGTTCGCTGCGCCTGATTTCCGCCGCCAGCGATCGCGCGCGCAGCCGGTGCAGGCTCAAGAGATAGTTCTCGCGGCCATCGGCGGTGGTTTTGACCACGGCGCGCATCCACGCGCCATCATATTGGCCGATCAGCACGAGCCGCGAATTGGGCTGTCGCAAGGCGATGACTGCATCGGCGATGATATCGGCGGCGGCGCGATATTCGTCCATGCCGATATCGCTGCGCCTGCGCGCCGGAGCGCTTTGTTTTATGAGTGTGGCCGATGAAAACCGCACGAGCGATCCTTCAGCCGACAAAGCGCTGCGTCCGGCATCATCGAGCCATGCAAACGGAAATTCGATATCGGGTAGTGCTACAAACTGCTCGAATGCCGGATCCGCTACCAGCTCGCGGACGGTCATTTTGGCCGCGCCGCGCAGTCCAGCCTGCTCGGCCTGGACCACCGATCGCATCGCCTTTGCCGCGACAGCCTGCAGATGCGCGATACCGGGATTATAGCTGAAGCCCGGATCGATTTCGGGCGGCACCATGATGGGCTGGCTTTTGCCGGCGGGATAAAATGGTATGCGCGGACCTTCGGCAGGCGGCTGCGACACATGCCACCCGCTGCGCTTCATCATGGCCTCGCTGACTTGTTCGACAATACAGTTGCAGCCCCAGCCATTGGGCGGAAAATGCGTCTGCCACCAAGGATCGTCGATCGGCAGTATCAATCCGTGCCAGCCCAGATGCTGCTGTCTTGGATGTTTGCGTGGGTGGTCGGAGCGGTAGCGCAAATAGGGAAAGGATTTTTTCTCGGCCTGATATCTGCGCCAGCGGCCGGCAGCGATGCTCATGCGCGTATTGGTGCGGTAGATGGTGCGCAGGCGCCGATCGTTGACGATGATCTTCTCATCGGTACCGGTCAGTTCCCCGTCCTGGACGACGCCCCACCATCCCTGTTTCTTGAGCTCGGGCAGAATGTCCGCCTTCCACTGCTCGAACGTGCCACCATTGACGATGACATTGTCGAGCGAGGCGCGGATATTGCGCAACAGATCGAGTTTGGCGATCTTTGCCACGGTGAAGGCCGATGCATGCTCCTGATGCATCATCTCTGACCAGCGCACGGTCGGTTTGAGCTCGCCGCGCTCCTGCCACACCTTGACGGTGTCGGTCGGCGGCAAAAAGATTGTGGTGCGTTTTTCAGGCATTATGCGGCAAGCTCGTCCGCCGATAGCTGACCGCGCCAGCACAGTTGCTCACCGACCTCGACATCGACAAAACCTCTTTTTCCCGGCACGAATTTCAGCGTGACCAAAGCATTATTCTCGTAGCGGGCTTGCAGCTTGCGGCGGACACCGCAAGCATCGTAAAATATCTGCGCTTCGACCAAAGCGCCTTTGGCGAGGCGCAATTCGCAGCTGGCGAAGAGCTTAGCCAGCTCGTCGACACAGCCAGGGCGAATGGTCCAGTGCTGGGGCCGATTTTGAGGTAGAGGATATGGAGGAATGTTAGCTTTCACGAGCGGCACCATTCAAAATGGCAAACTGAGCGCCCAGACAAATCTGCCGAAACTGATAGTTTAGCCAGCATAATTATAAAATCAGTCTTCACAGCTCGGGCAGTAGGTTCGATGATTTGGATCACGCCATAAGTCGTTTTAGCCGACTTGAGCACGTCACCAGGCTCTGGTCTGGAGCCATGCCAATTCCCCTTGGCAACGCGCGTCTTTCGGATCGGACCAGCAAGATCTAACGGATCAAACATCTGCATTCTCTTCGGCCAGTCGCATGGCAAACTGGGCGCGCTCGAGGCTCTCGCGCAGCGGCGCATCGTTCATCGCTGCGAGCGCGTCGCCATCGAGAAGCGCCTGCAGATCGTCGGCGGTTTGCGCGTCGGCAATCTGCCGGTACAGCGATCCGGTCATGTCGTTCGCGACGCGAAAGCCGTCTGCCGCGATCAGATCCTCGACCAGCTCATCATTATCGTCGGCAAAACGGTATTCAGCGAAACTTGCCGCCTCCGGATCGGCATCGCTTTCATCGTCATCGAGCGGCAGACCGTCCTTGCGTCCTGTTGGCGCGGCAGGCTTTGGCGCAGCGCTGCGCACATAGCCGTCGCCATATGTATCGCGGAAGCTTTCATCGGTGCGCTCCCAGCCATTTTCGCGGTGGACCTTGTCGGTTTCGGCCTGGTGCTTGGTGTCGAGCTCTTCCTCGACATCGCGCATGACACGCGGACTGGCGACGTCGGTCCCGAACAGGAAATCGGTAAACCAGCGGGCCGGTCCGGCATTGAAACTGTCGGAGAGCAGATCCGCATCGGCCTTGATAACCTCCAGCTTGACGCCGGCATGCACCTGTGCCTGGCTGTTCGACGAGCCGTCCTGCGTCGTCATGGTCTGCGAGAGCACTACCTTGGCGATGCACTCGTCCATATACCGGCACAGCTGCTCGTAATCGGCTACACCCGATTTGGCGACCTGAAGCAGCTCGATTGCCATGCCTTCAGGAATGGCAATGCCGGCATCGGTCGATATGGCCTGCATCGCGGCCAGCAGATTGTCGATTTCCGATGTGGGCGTGCCGGGCCGATAGGTGCCTTTCGCCGTGGGCGAACCGAATTTATCGAGGAAGTTGTTCCAGAAACGCAATCCATTGCGCTTGAACAGCGTAGGCCAGTAGAGCCATTCGGCCAGTCCGCGTCCATAAAGCTCGTCATCATCGCTGGCGCCGGCAGTCACGACCCAGAATTTGCGATCGGGCATGATCTCGCCCGCCATATTGGCGCGGGTGAGCATGCGCAACCGATCGTCGGCATCGTACCGGAACCGCCGGGCATGGCGGACCTTGATATTCCCGAAATCGAATTCGGGCACCTGCCACAGCAGCTCGCCGACCGAATATCCGAAAAATACGGCATATAGCATCTTGTCGGTGATGCGGTCCCACCCGATCCGCCACAAATTGTCCTTCAGTGCCTCTGCCGCGGCGACTGAACGCGGATCCTCGTCGTCGCCGGGCACAACGTCCCAATTGCGGGACACGACAGCCATACGGCGCTGCTGGAGCGTCGACATAACCTGATCGTCCTCGAGGATGACATCATAGACGCCCCAGTCGATTGCGGTACGCAGACGCGGATCGCGCGGCTGTTGCAGACCATGGACATAAGGGCGGGTGATATCACGGCCGTCGCGGGTGGTGGCGATGACGTTCGCGAGCTCGCGCATGCCAGCGGTCCTGGTTCCGGCACGCTTGGCTATTTTCGAGGCATAGGGGCGGGGTTTCTGGGCCATGGTCTATCCTATAAATCCGTAACGCGAACCGGCGGTGCCAAAGCCGCGCCGGGAAATTTGCGCCGGTTCGATCTGCGCGGTGCGTTTGCCGGCGGAATAAAATTCGAGCGGCGCAATATTCTCGTCGGCGGCCGCAACAAGATGCATCAACGCGATGGCGGTATCGCCGTGGCGTTTGCCCTTGGCGCCATCGGCTTTGGATATGACCGAACGGTCGGGTATTTTCGGCACGCCGCGCACGAGCTTGATCATGCGCATATCTTCCATGACGCCCTCGTCATGCGGGATGATAAACGTCCTGTCCTCGATACCGGCGCGCAGTTTCGGCATGAACGCGAGATACGTCTTGTCGCTGGTCTGGACCGCCTCGATGCGGTCGAAACCCCATTTTTGCTGCATCGCCTCGGCCAGCGCCGAACCGTTGCCGCGCGCATCCATCTTGCCGGACGTAAAGAGCGGCACGCGGGCGATGATCCAGTTGAGAATAAACTCCTGTTCCTTGAACGGGACATTGCGCATTTCGAGGATGAATTTTGCGCGCAGTACCATGTTGTCATCGCGCTGGCCGAACGCGAGCGGCGACACGTCACCCGATCGCGCGAAATCCTGCCCGAAATAGCTGTGCCGGCGACGGTCGAAATCGACCAGCCAGGGGGCGATCTCTTCCTGCAGGAACTCGAGTACAAAATCCTGCCGGAATTCATCGCTCTCGCGTTCGAAGCCGTCGGGACATTTCAGGCGGATAACGGGCAAAGCAGGCGACATGGCCGCCTCGATCGTCGCGCGGGCCAGATAGACACCGGATCCGCGCGCCGGGATAACGTCGAGCTCTTCCTCGGCAGCCTCGCCATAGGTTTTGCGCAGATCGCTTTCCCATTTCTGCTCGGCTTGCTGCGACCAGGTCTTGCCGGTCACCAGGCAAATGCGTTTGTACAGGCCTTCGCCGAGCGCGCGGCGGAGCGTCACGCGCTGGACCGCGCCCGCTTTCTTGCCAGCCCGGATATCCTCAATCAGCGTGTTGAAAGGATTGTCCGCGCCATCGTGGGTAGAAATCACCGCAACGCGTCCGCCCCACATCAGCAATGCCAGCGCGGCTTTCAGCAGTTCGTCGAGCTGGTCGTGGAAAGCCGCCTCGTCGATGCAGACCTTGCCCTGTTTACCGCGCAGCGAACGCGGTTTCGAGGACAGAGCGACGATCGAGTGGCTGGACGGCATATCGATCCGGAAGGCTTTTATGCCCTGGTCGGAGCCGTCATCGTAGAGAAATTCCTTGGGCGCATCGGCGAGCTGGTCGAACGCCTTCATGAATTCGCCGCAATAGCCGATAAATTCGCGGGTCATATCGAGGTTATAGGCAATATAGAAGAAATCCATGCCGCCCCTGGCCGGTGCGGCCGTCAGAACGGCGTCGGCGGCAAAGCCATAGGTCAGGCCCGTGCGGCGCGACTTTTCGGAAACGAACAGCGCATTGGCCTCGCTCATCTCGAGCGCCTCGATCTGGTAGGGCAGCAACAGATTGGGAAGTTCGATCATTTGCGCTGTGATCTGTTGATACGGCGCAGCTTTTTCTTGTTGCGGCGCTTCATAGCGGGCGGATGTTCTGATGATGCGGGATCTGTCCAGGGAACTTGCCCGATTGCCGCTTTTGCAAGCCACAGATCGGCCTGGCCGATCCCGGATTGCCCGTCGAGCGACACGAGGTCGAGATGGGGCTGTTCGTGCCAGGTTCGCGAAGGCCGGTGGTGATCGGACACGCGGATCAGCCATGTGCGGTCCCATGCGCAAAGCTCGATATATTTGGAAGCGGAGATTTTGACAGAGGAGGATTTGACGGCGACGACACGAAATCCGTGTTTCTGCGCAGCCGCCGCGACGGCAATGGCGAGATTGGCAATGTTGCCATGTTTGCCGCTGTTGCGGCCAGCGAGGATCCGCTGGCTTACCATCAGTGCTTTCCGATGCCGAGCAAATGCTCTTTCACGGTCCGGATCGTCTCTTCGCTGGCACCGCTGCCACGCATGCCCTTTTCCGCAGCCTTGACGGCTTCGGTGCGGGTTTTCGCGATTGCTTCCTCCCGGACTTTGGCATCGCGGTCGGTGTCGATCTTGGCGGCCGACACCACGTCCTTGATGGCGCGCGCGAAAAAGTGGAGATCCTTGGGATCGAAATCCTCGACATCGCCGCTGGCCATCGTCATCGACTGCTGGGTCATGATGCTGGTGAACATCTGGATCAACAGCTTGCCATGTTTATTGTCGGTGTCGCCGAATTCCCCGGCAAAAGAGGTGGCAACAGCGCTCAATTCGCGCTGGCGCGATGCGATCTCGCGGTAGCTTTTGGCATAGCGGCCGACAGCGGAGCGTGACACGTCCGCGCCTTCCTCCTGCATCAGCACGAATATCTCGTCGATCGTCAGCCCGCTTTTGATCGCATCGGCAATGGCGACGCGCAAAGTTTCTGGCAGGCGATCAATAGATGAGCGGCGCGCCATATTAGCGGCCCGTCCGGTGGCGACTAATGCCCTCATAGCGCAGCCGCCCCTCGGCAACGTCGCTGCCGTCGGGCAGGATTTCGGCGACGAGCAGCGGTTTGCAATCCTCGAGCAAAATGAGGTTTTCGGCAAAGAGCCATTGCAGCTGCTCGGCGATATCGCGTCTTGCGACCCGGTGACCGAGCTCAACCAGCAGTAGAGTGAGTTCGTGATCGCTATGCTCGCCGCCGATGTCGTGCAGCAGATCGATCAGCGCGCGGCGGACAATAGGAAGAAAAATCGGCGCGATCATTATTTGCTCATCCGATGTTCGACGAGCGTCTGCAGATACCCGTTCTGGGTATCCAATTGGCCCGCGATCATCCGGAAGCCGCTTTCAAGCGATCCGATCCGTTCACGCAGACCGCTGATAGCGTTGACGAGTTCCGATTTACTGGGCTCCGATGAGAGTTCTTTTGCGTTCTGGTCGATGCGACCTTCATTGAATATCTGCCGCTCGCGCACCCATTCGATGCGCAGCTCGAGCTTTGCCATCGCCTCCTGGTGCGCATCCTGCTCACGCTTGACCAAAGCCTCGTATTTGTCGTGCTCGGCCTTGGTGATGAATTTGGTCTGCAACCAGGCAAATCCGCCGATCAGAATAATCGGCGTGATACCCGTGAGTATCGGCCAGATGATCCGGATATATTCAGACCAAACCATGTGCGACCGCCGTCAACCATGTGTGAAAATGCATTTTAACCCGCTTTGCAATTGGCATTTAAGAGCCTTGCACGCTAACGGGAGACGCCGCCGTATGACGGGGTGACCCGGTTCACGGGCGGAATTATTTTTCGGCGGTCTCAAACATGTCGATCTGGCGCGGATCGTGTTTGCCAGGACGGCGGAGCGGCTGTGCGCTCTGCCCCTCTTCCGACTGGTTGACCAACCGGGAAATATAGCTGCGGGCGCTCGCCAGTATGCGGGCAGCCTCGCGCACCGTCATATCGCCATTTCGCACCGATGCAAGTACCGGCGCGCGTTTGGCTTCGTTCAAGGCGCCCTTGCCGGTCGGCAGCTCCATTTCGCTGCGGCCATAGATCTGGCTCATGGTCCGGGTCAGGCTGGCATCGAGAATGACGCGGAACAGGTTTTTTTCCGGATCGCTGGCGATATAGACCTGCTGGCCGCCAAAACGTTCGATAATACGCAGCGTGTGGTACGGTCCGATATGCGCCGCCATTTCCTGCATCTGTTCGGGCCACTTATCGGTGACGGTCACCGTCTCCGGGATCGGCAGATCGGCCAGTTTCATATCGGGATGATATTCGGGCGCCACGATCGTTACTTTACGTCCCGCCATTTGCGGCCGAGCAGACGGATCGCGTCGTCAAGCTGGCGATCGTCCCATAGCATCGGGGCATCGGGCAGCTTCAGGCACGATGCGATATAGGCGTTTTCATTGCCATGGATCACGCGCGCGCCGCGCAGCTTGTCGCCCAGCCATTTCAGCACGGCAAAGCGTTCGGCGCGCGCGGTTGTATAGTCGCCGATTGTGCGCTTCACCGCATCGACATCGGCCTGCAGGGGCCAGATGATGCCCGCACGCACAGCCCAGTCCTTGAGCGCTTCGATCACCGGCATGGCTTGTTTGTGATCGACGAAGCGCAGCGCGCTCACACCCGTTTGCCGTCTGACGAAGCTGTCGAGGGCTTTGGTGGCTGGATCCGCGACCTCGCCGATCCAGTATAGCGTCCACCACAGCGCCTTGACCTTTGCGACATGCGGGCGGTGCGCCATGGCGCGTTTCCAGTCGCGATTGAGATGGTCGAGCAACTTGCCCAGATCGGCGGCGGACATCGTGGCCATTGACGCCTTGCCGGTCAGTTCGGCTTGCAAGGATTTGCGATCGTCCTGGTCGATATGCAGACGCCGGCATGCGGCCAGCACCGCGCGCATCTTGCGTTTGCGCGGATCGTCGGGCGCGGCAGTGCTGCGAGCGGGTGCTTTGGCGGGTTCAGCCATTGTCGCGCTCCCGTTTCGCCAGTTCTGCGCGGAGCCGCTCGGTCGGGATAGCGGCAAGACCGGCCAGGGTAGCGGGCTCGTATTTTCCGGTCTTGTCGGGCAGTTTCTTGAGATATCCATATTCGGCCAGCGAGCTGACGATTTTATGCGCATGGCCGGGGTGCCTGTGCCCGAGATGGCTTGCAATCGTGCGGATCGGCGGCGAGATGCCATGCTCCTCGAAATAGAGCGTGACAAAGTCGAGCGTCGTTTTCTGGATCGGGCTCATGCTGCCATCTCCATTTCCATCTGTTCGAGCTCGATGCGTTTCATCGCGCGGTCGAGCAGCCATTCCGCCATTTGGTGAAAGTCTTTATCGGTGCGGCGATATGTTTCTGCGCGCCGAATTCCGTTCAGGCAGGTGGTGTGGTGCAAGCCGCCCATTTCCTTGCCGATTTTCGGCAGGGACAAGCGATGCGCCACACTGGCAACCCACATGATGGCGAAGCGGGTGCGGACTTCGGTGCGGCGGTCGCACAGGATATCGCTGCAGCGGCAACCGCGATACTGCGCCGCATCGATGATCAGCGCGAGAACGGGCGGGATTTTGATAGGTGTCCGGTCCATCAGTTTACAGTCCGCTTGGCGGTACTGGGAGCAAAGTTTGCGGTTACAGCGAGCAGGTCTGCCTGATCGACCATGGCGTCCATGAATTGCGACCACTCGCCCTGATCCAGTGTGAGCGTCATCACCCGGTTTGAGCGAATAGACTTCTGCAAATTCAGTCCATTTTTCAGGATGTTTTGCCAAAAAGGCCAGGTTGTCAGCTAGTTCGCGAAGGGCAAATGCAGTACCGCCAGCATGCGGATGCTTTCGTGTGTTAAGGCAGTCGAGGCTGTCTGCTGCATTCTGCAGCAAGCCTTGTGCGGAAGTACGGAATTTCACGATATTTTCTCCTTTTGCGATATTTCGGTGATGAAAGCGGCAATTTCCTCGGCGAAAGCTTCGCTCTCGCCGACCTCACGCTGGACATGCGTATCCTTGCCGAATTCGGGTTTTTCGTCGTGGCTCGACCACGCCATGAGCGCGGCGGTCGGTTCGCGGATAGCCGCCGAAACGGTCCAGCCATTGTTGAGCCGGAACCGGATATTGGTGCCGCCACCGTGACGTTGGAACGCGTTGATCATGCCGCTTCCTCCCCGTCCTCGACATCGACCAGCTCGGGATCCGCATCCTTCTTGCCGGCGCGGTCGATAAAGAACTCGTCGCTCTGTTTGACGCTGGCGCCCATGCCGCGCAGTTTCTGGTTGACCGGGTTGTCCGCATCACCGCGCATCGTCTTGATGATTGCCTGTTTGTCGAGGCTGACCTTGGTGCGCAGCAAATCCTCGGTCTGGTCGAATGCGTCCTCGATCGCTTTCACGAACTCGTCGACCTTCATGCCGGGCGGCAGCTTGAGCGAGGGCATGCCGGTGCGCTCGCCGATCAGGCAGCCGGATAACTCGACCGATTTGCGCTTGCCATCGGTCATCTGATCCTTGGCCACCGCCCACCAGGCGCGCAGCTGTTTGAAATATTCCTTGATCTGCTGTTCCACCGGCGCGATCAGGCCGTCCCGTGCGGTCTGCACCGCCTGGATGGACACGTCGGCATCGGCTTTGGCCTGTTCGGCATAGCCGAGCAGCTGCATGTACTTGCCGAGCATCTCGGTCGCTTCCTCGATCGTTTGCGGGGCAAGCTGGCGGGGTGATTTTCGTCTGGCTGGTGGCATGTTATTAGTCCTTTATGCTGGTGATGGTGGGTGATTGCGGAGAGACCATCTGGATGGCGGTGTCGCATACGGCGCATTCGGCCATGCTGCGGCCGACATTCCAGTTGCTGGCCCCGCATCCGGGGCAGTGATTATCCTCGCCCGGACGAAAGAGGATAAGATAACCGCGCTCACTGATCTGCGCGACGAGGTCGGTTCGCAGCCGGGTCATGTCAGCACCGCGATCAGAACGGTCGCGGACACGATCAGTGCGGCAACCAGGGCAATCTCGCCCAGGACCGTGGCGACCGACGTGCAATAGATCGTGCCTTCGCCCAGGCAGTCCGCACATCCGCGGCCATTGCAGCGGTTGCAGAAACGAACGATTTTCCACGCGTTCATGCCGCTTCTCCCACATCGCTATTGTTGCTGCAGGTCGGGCATCGCTTCGCGAACTGCCGTTCGAACTGGTTGACCGGCGGCGTCTTGCGGCGGCGATTGGTCATGCAGCTTGCCAGCGGGATCGGGCCCCAGATCGGGCAGACGACATCCTCATCGCCATATTTGGCGCGCACGAGCCGTTCGGCCTCTTCGTAGCTGCCGGTATAGGAGCAATTGAGCAGGCGGCTGACATAGCCGCTCGATTTGTCCAGTTTATCGGCGGTCGCGCGCTGGTTGGTGGCATCACATGCCCCGGCGAGCAGCTTGACCCATCCGGGCATATCGCTGCCCCAGGCGGCGGTCGCGCGGTCGATATTGGTTAAACTATGTTTAATGGACATGGTTAATTCTCCAGCGCAAAAGAATAGGCGTCACGGTTGCGCAAGGACTTTGGGGTGAGTTCGAAGCTGGTCTGCTCGCCGGTATTGGCATCGGTGATGCGCATGGCGGGAAAGCCGTCCTGTTTTGTGCGGGTCATCACCGGATGACGCGGGCCGGTGTCGCGCAACAGGCGATAGCGGCGGTGGAATTCGTCCGGCGTGTCGATCCGCTTTAAATAGCCGGCGCGCTCGAGCTGGTTGAAATAGTTGGTGGCGTGCCTTTTTCCGGTTTCGGCCGCCATCAGCAGCGCGGGCACGTCGAAAGTGCGCATCACCCGGATCGCCGTCCAGATGCGCTGGTAGGCGCACGAGGGGTGAAAATTTCGCGGCGTTGCTTTTTGCCTGGGCGGATTTGCGCACCGCGCCTTGACCTGTTTGTTCATCGTGATTGTCTGGCTCCTTTTGCCGAGTGCGATCATTCCGGCGGCGCTCCAGCCATCCAGCCATGCGACGAGGTGATTGAAATCGGGGCGGACAGACCGCCACAGTTCGAACAGCGTCATCGGTGCGCGCGCAAAGCGCAGCTCGCGCCAGACGCGAACATCCATCGGCAGATCGAGGGTGACATCGACATAGCTCATGTCAGGCCCCCTTTCGGCGTGTCTGGAGGTCGCCATTGGCGACCGAGCGATTGCCCCACCATGCGGCGTCGATCGCTTCGACGCCTTCCGATATCGCGGTGCGCTGTGCGTTCTGCAGGTTGACGACAATCCGCCGCGTGATCCCGTTGCAGCTGTCGGCGAACATCAGCGCCAGATCGTCGGCGATACGGACATGCAGGCAGTAATTGTCGCGCAGTTTGAGCGCATCGTCCGGGCTGGCCGGCTGCGCGGCGGTCGATACCAGGATGCGATTGTCGAACCGCTCCCATTCCTTGAGCTTGGCGGGCAGCGCTTCCTCGCCGATCATCATGATGCCGATGCTGGTGGCGTCGTGGATATCGCGGATGATCTCGACCGACTGGCGTTTCACGAGATAATCCATCTCGTCGATGACGAGCGGACGCGGATCGTGGTTCAGCTGGTCGATAATCTGCCCCAGTATGCGCGGTCCGCTGCGCTGCAGCGCGGTCACGCCGATCGCCCTGGCGATATTTTCCAGCAGCGAGCGCTGCGTCCATACCGATTTCGCCTCGATATAGGCGGCGTTGGTCCGTGCGGCCGCAAATGCGGAGGCGACCGATTTGCCGTATCCGGAAAAGCCGTAGAGCAGGCCCAGGCGCGGCAGGTTTTCGCCCGCATTCTTGCATTCGATCAGCGTCTGCAGGGCGAGCGACATGTTGGTCAGCTGCGCCTGCCCCGGAACCTGGTCCGGCAGTCTTGCCGGGGGGGCTGCGATAGTGTGGGTCATGATATTATCCTTTCGTCAGTCGCGCCGCGTCATGCGGATCGGGTTGGGTGTGTCGGGAAGCGAGGCGAAATATCCGGTCGTGATCTTCTCGGCCTGATATTCGGGGGACTGGGCGTAAGCGCGCGCCTTGCGCAGGTCGGTCTCATCGACATCCTCGCCGCGCGCCACAGCGGCCATCACGGCGTCGGCTTCGGCCATTTTCTGTGCGGGTGTGCGGTGCGCGGTCCTGGGGGCGGGTGCGGAGCCAGCGATGCGCGGAGCGGAAGGTATGCGCGCGGGATTTGCATCGGCCATGCTGTCCATCGCATCGGTGCTGTGCGGAATGGTGGGGCCGGAAAGATAGGCGAGCTTGCCGGCGCGTTCGGCATCCTGTCGCAGCAACTGGTCGCGTGCCTTTTCGAACGAATAGCCGCGTTGCTTGTCGCGCAGTTCGGCGCGCGCCTGTTTCATGAACGTGTCCTGGTGCACGCGTGCGGCCCTGGCGAACCGTTCCTCGGACAGGCCGGCGCGTTCGGCATTGACGGCGGTATCGATATAATTACCATCCTCGTCGAAGATGAACAATGCGCCCAGATCGTCCTCGTCGCGGCGCACGATCACGTCGCGACCGGCATAGGCGGCCAGCGGCGCGGCCCAATAGCGTCCGCCCTTCCACTGGATGCCGCGCTTGCCGACGCGGCGGGTGCCGACCAGCGCGCTCAAGGCCATTTTCAGCACGGCTTCACCGGGTGCAGCCCGCGCCGGGCGCGGCGATTGCTGCCACTTGGCCATCGGCGACATGCGCAGCGACGAATGTGCGCGCAGATGATAGACGCCGTCGGTCCAGGCATCGAGGACGCCCTGCAGCTCGGCATTGGTCATTTCGGGAACGACGATGGCGCGGCCGTGCAGTTTGCGGGCGCGGGCGCGCAGCTGCTGTGCCTCGGCGACGCTATGGCCGGCATAGCCGCCGAGCAGCTCGGCGCGTTCGCGGGTGAATGTGCCGAACAGGCGCTCGACAAACGGTTTCTTTTCGGGCGATCCGGGCGGGCAGATCAGCTGTTCGATGCCCAGGGTTTCGAGCGCGGACTTGACCGACGCGTTGATAAAGCCCGATCCGTTGTCGGTGGCGACCGCGTCGGGCATCACGCCCCAGGCACGGATGGTATCGATCAAGAGGCTCCGGACGGACTGGGCGCTTTCGGACGGCACGACCAGAAAGCGTGCGCGGCGCGACCAGCGATCGATCAGGCCGAGGACCATGATGCGCCCGCCGATGGTCAGCACGTCGGCCTTGGTGGTGTCGAGTTCCCACACCTCGTGCGCGGCGGTGACGCCGCCATCGGCGCTGCCGAGCGCGAGGCGGTATTTGCCCTTATACTGGTCGGGATTGCGCATCGAGGCAAAGGCAGCGCACTTGCGGCGTTCGAGCTGTGCGATATAGCGCTGCAGCGAACGCAACGACGGCAGCGTGTCGAAATCGCATTGCAACAGTTCGAGCACGCGCGGTGCGGACAGCTTGCGATCGGCGATCACCGCCTCGACCGCGTTGGCGAATTCGGGATGTTCGGCGAAATAGCCGCTGCCCCTGGGACGGCCGCGATCGCGGATGTTCCGGTTGGCGGCCTTGCGGCGACCCAGATAGTCGGCGCGCGCCGAAGTGGGCAGATCGGTAAACTTGTAAAGCCGCCCACCGCCCTTGCCGGGGCGGTCCCGAAACTCCCAATTTTCAGTCCGGGCGCGCTTGTTTACGCCTCTCTTCGTAGCTGGCAGTCCTTCCAGTTCCATATCGGCGAGATCAGCGGCCGCAATATATTCGGGGATGGCCGCGCTCATAGTGCTGCTCCAGAACGGAACAGAACAAACATGGTGCATGACTCTGGAAATATACTGTGATAACGGAGTTTCAAGCGGCCGCTCCCTGGTGATGGAAGCGCGCTTTACGTTCGTAATTTTCTGATGGTTGCGGTGTAAGTCGCCTGCCATTGTTGCCATAACGGGAGGGCCAGATAAGGTAAGCCGGTACATTTAAGAACGATGCGATAGCGAGCTCTGCCTTGCTGTTGGGTTCAATCAATGCGTTCGCAACGACTTGCCGCGAAAGATGATTGTCCCGCCCGATCGACGCCATAGTGGCACCGCGTTTGCGGATTGCCATCTTGATGTCTTCGGGGTGCCAATCATTCACTACAAATTCCTATATCTGTAGTTTTTGTATCGGGTAACACTACAAATCTGTCAAGTCAGAAATGCAAGAAAATCATTCCCTATGGACAAAAGATGTTCGCGAACGGCTGAAAACGCTGATTGAAGCGAAATACACGCAGACTGAATTTGCGAATAAGCTGGGTATTTCACCTGCCACGCTCAATCATCTGTTAAATCGTGACAACGAGCCCAGGCTGTCGCGGATCACGCGGATCGCCGAAGAGCTTCATGTGTCCCTTGACCATATTCTGACGGGTCAGGTCGAAGGGATGCGGGCGGTTTTCTCCTTATCCAGAATACCGCTGCTCGATATTTCGGTATCAGCCGGCGATGGCGTAGAAGCTCTCGAGGCTGGTCAAAGCACCGAGGCGCTGGAATTCCCCGAAGATTGGCTTCGAGAGAATTTCGGGCGTATCGAGGGGCTTCGCCTCATGCGGGTAAAGGGCGACAGTATGGAACCAAAGCTGGTCGATGGATCGCTTTTGATGATCGACATTAACCTAACCGAAAATAGTGATGGTCTTTATGTGGTGCGCTATTATGATCAGTTGCTTGTGAAGCGCGTACAGTTCGAAGGAAAGACAGTGCGGCTATCGAGTGAAAATGCCAGTTACCATGACACTATCATCGACCTGTCGAACAATGCCGATCGAGAAGCGCTACGCTTGATCGGGCGCGCTGTCTGGTCGGGGAATGCAATGTAGCAGGAGGTTGGATGAGAATATTGATTAAAGCGGCGGTTTTAATATCGGCATCTGCACTTTTGTCTACGTCTGCGTCTGCTCGTGAATGGGGCACAGCAGGTGGCTGGAATGTGATCGAGCTGGGCGAGAGCTGCGCAATCACGCTTGAATATGACGGTAAAGGATCCTCAGAATTAATCCTGATGCAACATCGTGATGACAATGTGTTTATTACGGTGGCGAATGATGATTGGTCTGTATTGGATGAGAAGCAATACTCGATCGCCTACAGTATCGACGGGGTGGCATATAATCCCCCCAAAATGTCCGTAGGAACAATTTTGAAGTATAAACCCGGTTTCATGACGATCTATGATCGAAAATTTTTGAGCGCTTTTGCCGCAGGAAGTTCTCTCAATGTATTTTACGATAAAAACCCTGACGATCCGGAGTCCCAATACCAGCTTATAGATCAATTGAGCCTCACCGGTACGGCGATCGCAGTAGCGCGGATGGACCAGTGCTTGCAAGCTGTGCGGAGAGACCGTGAAGCTGAACTTGCCGAAAAACGAAAATTCGAGCATCTTCCTGACGATCCATTCGGCAATTCGGAGCCTGCAGTTCAAGATACAAAAGCGCGGGATGTCAGCCATCGATATTCCCGTATGTTCGGAATGCAATATCCTGCTGCCTCAAAAGCAGCCGGATTGAGCGGCAGCGTGGAAGCCGAGCTAACCATCGGCCTTCGCGATAACGTTCTCAAATGCAAGATAGTTGGTAGCAGCGGCCATGAACTGCTCGACAAAGAAACCTGTGAAGTACTCAATCGTAGTGGGCGTTATATTTCTGCACTAGACGAAAGCGGCAATGCTATAGAAGGTAAATTAATCGAAAAAGTGAGGTGGGAAATTTCCCAGCCTGAACCGGCGGCAGTCCCACCTCCCGCAATGGAAATTGAGCTCTCCCCCAAATAACGCCCATAGAGCGTCGAAATCGCCACGACCCTCAAATCCCCCCGGACGTTTCTGAAATTGCCGTGTGCATCGTGCACACGGGCTTGTGCGGCCCATTTACCCGGCCGGTCGCTCTGCCGATGCGCTCAAACGACCATGAGTATGTAACCGCCGATAATTATCACCAGGTTGGCAATTGCGGCGATCGCCAGAAAACGGTCCTGTCTGCGGGGCTTTTGCATGCCATGCATGCCAGCGCCGCCGAAACAGGACCGCAATCTCTAAGCATCCTCCGGGTTCAGGAACTGATCGGTCGCCCGAAACACGAAAAACCGCGGTTGCCCCGCAACGGGATCGATCAGCTCGAGATCATCCCGTGCAAATTTGTCGAATTTGAGCGAGAACAGGCCTTCTGCGCTCCCGGCGTTGATGCTGATCTGATAGGCCTTGTCCTTTTTGCCGCGCGCCACGAAATCGCCCTGCATATCGACGGCGATGGCGATCTTGCCGGCATCGTTGCCGGTGCCGACCTGGATGGCCACCGGCTGCGCGTCCAGATGAAACGCGGCCTTGCGTGCCAGTGCCGCGCCGATGCGGATAGTAATGAATGTCGAAGTCTTGCCGGTTTTGGCTATCTTCATTGATTTTGGCGATACGAGCACGCCGCCGGCGGGTGTCTGCGATGTCGGAGGCGGTCCGACGCGTTCGATGTTTTCAAATGGCATAATATTTCCCTATCAATTATCGCCGCAGTTTGGATCAACGGCGCGGTTCTGCAAATCGGGGACGTCTGACCAGGGCCAATATGGCGCTTGCTTTTTATCCCGTCCGCTGCAATCGATATGCACCGATCCGATAATGCGGGGGGGGGGGGTGACACGGGTTACCCCATTTGCCCCAGGCGCATCCGCCTATCAACCGGGCATGGATCGAAACCCACTCCCCAAAAAGCCCACCATCCGCATCATGCGGCCCGGCACCTTTACGTCGATGGAAGGCGCGCAGGTCGCCTTTACCCGCGATGACCTGATCTCCGCCGCGCAGAATTACGATGCCGACGCGGATCCCGCGCCGCTCGTGATCGGGCACCCGCGTGCCGACCACCCGGCCTGGGGCTGGGTCGGATCGCTGCGCGTCGAAGGCGACGAGCTGATCGCCGATGCGGACGATATCGACGCCAGCTTTGCCGAGGACGTGCGCGCCAAGAAATACCGCAAGGTGTCGGCGTCCTGGTACCCGCCGCAGCATCCCAACAATCCCAAGCCCGGCCAATATTATCTCAAGCATGTCGGATTTCTGGGCGCGCATGCGCCCGGTGTGCGCGGGCTGGGCACCGTTTCGTTCAGCGCGGGCGACGATGCCGATCTCGCCACGCTGGACATCATCTCGTTTTCCACGCCAACACAGGAGCAACCCAAAGTGACCGATACACCCAAGAAAACCGACGAACAAGCCAAGGCCGATGCCGCAGCCGCCACCGATGCAGCCAGCCTGGCTGAACGCGAGCGCAAGCTGGCCGAGCGCGAGAAGGCCGCCGAAAAGCGCGACAAGATTGCTGCCGAGGCCGCCCAGAAGGCCGCGCACGACGCCAATGTGAGTTTTGCCGAGCAGCTGCAGACCGAGGGCAAGCTTGCACCCGCCGGCAAGGATCTGCTGGTCGGCGTGATGGACCAGCTGGAAACGACCGCCACGGTCAGCTTCGGCGAAAGCGCGGGCGACATGACGCCCGCCGCCGCCATGAAAAAGCTGATCGGCGGTGCGCAGCCGCTGATCGATCTGGGCGAGCGCGGCGGCAAGCCGAAAGACGGTGCATCGGCCGTCAGCTTCGCCGCGCCTGCCGGATATCAGGTCGATGACGACAAGGCCGACCTTTATGCGCGGGCCAAGGCGGTCCAGCGCAGCAATCCCAAACTGTCCTGGATGGATGCCGTCCGCGAAGCCGAGGCGGGCTGACCGTCCGATCCCGTCACCCACACAAACAAAGGTAAATTGATATGCAACAGATCCCGATCTTGAAACTCACCCGCATCGCCGCCGCCGCCGTCCTTCCACAGCGCTTCGTCGGTTTCGACAATACCAATATCGGCGTTGCCGGTGCCAAGCCCATGGGCGTCGCCGATTATGGCGCGGGCGTAGGCGAGGCTTTTGCCGTCAATACGCTCGGCACCGCCAAGATCGAGGCGGGCGCCGCGTTCAATGACGGCGATCCGGTCAAATCCGATGCCACAGGCAAAGCCATCGGGCAGGCCGGAGTGGGCGAAATCGCCGGATACGCGCTGCAGGATGCGGTCGCCGGCCAGATCGCCGAGATCCTGCTCACCCCATAAGCCGCATTGCGGGCTGGCCAATACCGGCCCGCGACGCCCCACCGGACTAACCCAGTCACATTAACGATTTTACCCAGGAGACTATTCACCATGATACCCGGAACCAATATGAACGCTGGCCAGGTCCGCGTCGTCGATCCCATTCTTACCGAACACGCCCGCGGTTACAGCAACGGCGAATTTATCGGCTTCGAACTGTTCCCGCGCGTCAACATGCCGACCCGCGCGGCCAAGCGCATCGAGTTCAACCGCGAGGCGCTGATGCGCGTGCTGACGGTGCGGGCACCCGGCACCGATATCAAGCAAATCACCATGACGTATAACGGCGCACCGGTGAACCTGACGCAGGATGCGCTGCAGGCGATCACGCCGGTCGAGTTTATCGAGGAAGCCGGCGCGATCCCCGGCATCGACCTGCAACAGGAAAGCGTCGATGTGGCGCTCGCGGTCATCGCGTTGAGCCTGGAAATCCAGCAAGCGGAGCTGGCCCGCAATCCCGACGCCTATGCGCTGACCAACAAGGTTGCGCTGACCGGCACCGACAAATGGTCGGACGGCGCCAGCGATCCCGGCGTCCTCATCGAGGACGGCAAGGAAACGGTGCGCGCCCGCACCGGCCGCCGCGCCAACGTGCTGGCGCTGTCCGCCCCGGTCAAAAGCAAGCTCAAGACCCACGCCCGGATCCGCGAGCATTACAAGCATACGACCAGCTCGACCATCTCGGACGAGATGCTGGCCAGCTATTTCGATGTCGAGAAAGTCGTGGTCGGCAACGCGATCTACGATCTGTTCGACGGTTCGACGCTCGACGTGTGGGGCAATGACGCGGTGCTGGCCTATGTGCCGTCCGAAAACATGCGCAACATGCGCCTGCCGAGCTACGGCTACACCTATCAGCTCAACAACCATCCGTTCGTCGAGGCCGTCGAATGGAATGCGAACAAGCGGTCCTGGGCCAATAACGTCATCAACGAAAGCGCCCCCGAAATCGTCGGCCAGGATGCAGGCTTCCTGATCCAGAACGCGGTCTGACGTCTGGCCGATACTGGCGGGCGGCGGCGGTTACGCGCCGTCGCCCTCCACAGCCTCCCCTCTCAACCCAAGTTAACGGAGTAAATGTGATGAAAAGCTATGAAGTGATTACACCGCTGCGCGATGGCGGCAAGAAACCCGTCCTTCCCGGCGCAACGATCGATCTGGATGATGACGCGGCGCAGGAACTGCTGGCGGTCCGCGCTATTCGCCCCTCGGCCACCAGGGCGCTCCCGCTGGAGACCGTAGAAACCGACAATACCCATCAGAACCGCGCGCCGGTCTCGCAAAAACAGCCCGTGCGCTCGGTGATGCCCGCCGCGCTTCCCGTACCCGATCCGGGCGCCCCCTATGATGCAAAGGCTGAAAGCGAAGCTTTGGGCCGACTGGAGCGGGCCGCGCTGATCGACATCATCGAGGCGGAAACGGTCGATATCAAGAAGAATGCGGCGAGCGATGCCATGATCGCCGCGATCGCCGCGCACCGCGATCCCGATGCCATCGCTGCGCGCGAAGCACTCGCCGCCGCCGAATAATGGGAGTGCTCGCCATCATCCTGATCGTTGCTTCGGCCGCGATGATGATCGGAAGTGAGGCGGTCCGTGCGATCGTGCCTCCTGTCTGGGCCGCCCGCGCGGACCAGACGTCCGGTTACGTGATGGTGGCGGGGTTCCTGTGCGCCTGTATCGCGGCCGTCCAGTTCGTGTGGACCGCGGTCGCATGAGCCGCATAGTGATCAAGCAACCGGCCGAAACGCTGGCCTATGCCGTTCCCGGCCTGGCCGATATCGCCAGCGTCGAGGATATCACCGTCATCGCCCGCCAGTATCGGCCAGACGTCAGACCGCTGGTCGCGGCGCAAGCGGTCGAGGGCGGCAAGCTGGTGCTGACATTGTCGGGCGGCAGCGACGGCGAACTCTATCTCATCACCGTACTGGTCACATTGCTGGACGGCACGCGGCCCGAGGCCGAGATCGAGCTGCAGGTTACCGATCTCATCTGGACCATGCCCGACGGCGGCGCGCCGATGCTGACGATCGCCGAATTCGTACGCAAGTTCGGGCTCGAGGAAACTGTGCGCATGACCGATGCCGGCGACGGGCGGATCGACCGCGATCTGCTGGTCGCTGCGCTCACCGACGCGCAGGCTATGGCCGAGGCCTATCTTGCAGACCGCTATCAACTGCCTTTCAACATCGTTCCATTGCTGGTGCAAACCTGCATCGCCGATATGGCCCGCGCCCGGCTCTATACCAACGAGCCGCCTGACAATGTCGCCACATCGGCGCGGATTGCGCTGCGCAACCTGGAAAAACTGCAGACCGGGCAGATCAGCCTGGGCGCGGCCGCGCTCGCCGACGGCGGCGGATCGAACGCGCCGGTGCGCTTCACGCTTGGCCGTGCATCCTATCCAAATCGCCTGAAGGACTATTGAGCCATGGCGATGATCCGGTCGATCACCATCACCGAAAACCTGACGCCCGCGCTGCGCAAGGTCGCAGAAGGGGTTTCCGACCTGTCGGAACCGATGGCCGATATCGCCGGAAAATGGCTGATCAACACGCACGACCGGTTCCGCGCCGAAATCTCGCCCGCCGGTGTTCCCTGGGACAAAAACCGCCGCGCGATCGCGGAGGGCAATGCAACGCTGTTCAAGAGCGGCGCGCTGTTCAACGCGATCGACAAGGCGTTCGGCGCGAATTTTGCGCAGATCGGCGTGGAAGAGACAGCCGGTCCGGCCATCTATGCCCTGGTGCACCAGGAAGGCGCGGTCATCACCGCCGCCAGGGGCAAGGCGCTCAATACGCCCTATGGTCCGTTCAAATCGGTCACGATCCCGGCCCGCCCCTATGTGGGGTTTGCCGAGGAAGACGAAGTGATGGCGGTCGAGTTCCTGTCCGCGCATCTGCAAAAGCTGTTCGATAGCGGCGCGGCGGCGGTGCCGGCATGATCGCGCTCTCCCCCATTACCGACCGGCTGACCGCTGCCGGCATGCGCCATGTCAGCGGTGCGCTTGAATTTGCCGGGCTTACGCGGCCGCCGGCCAAACTGCCCGCCTATTTCGTGGTGCCGCAAAACGAGCGTGCCGGAAAGAACGAGCTGGTGAACGGCATCTCGCAGAAAATCGAGATCGAGTTCGCGGTCATCATTGTCATCGATGCGGCGGGCCGCAACCAGGACGGGATCCGCGAGGATCTGAAAGAACGCATCGATGCCGTGTGCGATGCGCTGCTGGGCTGGGCGCATCCCGAAGCGATCGGCCCGACCTATTATTCGGGCGGGCAATTGCTCGCCGCCGGGGGCAGCGTGCTGGCCTGGCAAACCCGGTTTCGCACCGCAACCCGCAAAAGGAAGATCTGAATGACCGACAAAGCCAAGTCCAAAACCGCCGCCGCGTCCGCTGGACCTGCGCAGAAAACACTGCCTGCGGACAGTCCGGATAATCAAGAGGGGGTGACGCAGGACGCCCCTACGCAGGAGCCGAAACGCGATAGATACGGGTATCAGATCGATGATTTCGGTCTCCCTGTCAATGGCCCGGTCCGCACCCACGTCCTGATCGAGCTGGCCGATGCCGGTTTTGAGAAAACCGGCCCGCACGATACGGAGCGCGATTTCACGAAAACCGATGTGAAAAACGTAATGGAGAAATATTATGGTTGATGATGTCCGCGTGATCGCCGCAAAAAAAGAGGTCACTTACGGCACCGACGCCGCGCCCACGCTGGCGGCCAATGCCATTTTGACGCGCAATTACAATGCGGTTCCGGTCGAGGTCGACCAGATCCAGCGCAATCTGGACAGCGGCGCCTATGGCGCTACGGCCGGCAAGCCCAGCAATGCGCGGACGCGCTCGACCTACGAAGTCGAGCTGGCCGGATCGGGCGCTGCCGGTACCGCGCCCAAATGGATGGTTCTGCTGGAGGCGTGCGGGTTGGCCCCGCCGGTGCTGGTCGCGGCCGCGAGTGCGACCCAGAAGTTCGCCAAGCCGGGCGAGGGCGCAACTTCGCTGTCCGAATATAACTGGGTCGGCGGCAACCAGCGGCGCAAGGCGATCGGCCAGCGCGGGACGTTCAGCCTGGACGCCACGGCGGGTCAGACGCCTTTCATCGGTCTGGACATGACCGGACTGATCCCGGCTGTCGCGCCGCGCGACGTGAATGTGGCCGACGCCGCCGACATGACCGGATGGCAGGAGCCGCAGGAAGTCAATAACGAGAACAGCACGTTCACGATCGGCGGCTATGCGGCGCTGATGCGCTCGCTGTCGATCACGGCGGCGGTCAATGTCAACCTGCGTTCGCTGGTTGGCGCACGCTATATCAAGCGCGGCAATCACGGCAGCTCGATGCGACTGGTGATCGAGGCCCCGGATCTGGGGACCAAGGATTATCTGCAGACGCTGCAGACCGGCGCGCTGGTGCCGTGGCAATTCGTCCATGGCAAGACCGCCGGCAATATCGTCGAGTTGAGCGGCGCCAAGGCGCAGATCACCGCGATCGGCGAGAGCGACGAGGACGATGTGCTGATGTTCACGATCGACGTGTCGCTGACGGTCGATGGCGGTGCGGACGATCTGGTGATCGTCGCCAAATAACCCCGACACGTAATACCCGAGGGCCAAATACCGGATATGGCCGAGATCGATTGCGGGTGCGCCGGACAGGCCCGCAATCACCCAAAAGGATCAAAACCCATGTTTGTAATTGTCGATGAGCGTAAAATCTGGTGGCCGGTGTCGGTGCCGGTGCCGCAGGATAATGGCAAGGTCGTGACCGAAAAATTCCGGATGCAGTTCCGGCTGCGCGACGTCGACGGCATTCAGGCGCTCGTGAGCGAAGGCTATGCGGTTGCGCGGGTCGATGATGATGGCGACGAGAAAAAGCAGTCGGAGATCGCGGCCGAGTTCGTCGAGAAGCTCGCCTGCGACTGGAAAGACGTGGAAATGCCCGACAAGACCGCGCTCGCGTTCATTCCCGAGAACGTGCGCACCGTGATGCGTATGCCGGGCGTGTTCGACGCCATTCTTGAAGCATATCGCGCCTGCGCGCGCGGCGAAAAGGCGACGCGCGCGGGAAACTGAAAGCCGTCGCGTCGCGGTGGGCGGGCGGGCGCGGCGGGCGCAAGGTCCGGTCGGACGATATAGCAACGCAGCGGGCGATATTGCCGGCCTGGATGGAAAAGGAGGAAAGCGACGATGCCGAGATACAGCTGTTCGAAACCGAAGCGCCGTCCGCCAGCCTGTTCCTCGCGCTCGGCACGCAATGGAACCGGCACGCCATGACCGGACTGCATCTGGGGCTGGATTATGCCGCCATCGCCCCGACGGCGGCGATGCTGGGCATCGATGTCGGGCCGGACCGCTTTCATGATCTGCGCATGATGGAAAGCGCCGCGCTGATCCAGTTTGCCAGGGCGGTGCGGTCATGACGCTGGTCGTGGGAGCCCGGATCGAGACCGATAGCGGCGATACCGACCGCGAACTCGACAAGACCGCCGCCAAAGTCGCGAATGTGGGCAAGGCGGCCGAGGGCGCGACGCGCGGGACATCGCAGCTGAAAAGCGAAACCGACGCGCTGGCCGGAGCGCAGGGCCGAGCCGCGCAGTCGTCGAAAAAGCAGGAAGCGGCGGTCGAGCAGGTGACCGGCGCGATGGCGCGCAACACCAAACAGGCCGGTGCGCAGCGGGCCGGGTACCAGCAGCTCGGTTTCCAGGTGCAGGACACGTTCCAGCAGTTCGCGCTGGGTGTGAACCCGCTCGTCATTCTGGCCCAGCAAGGCGGCCAGACCGCCAGCGCGATTGCCTTGATGGGTGCCGGTGCCGAGGGCACGCAGAATAAATTCATTCGTTTCGCCACATTCCTGTCTGGCCCCTGGGGCGCGGCGCTGTTCGGTGCGGCCACAATTGTCGGGTTTCTGGTGCAGAATTTGCTCCAGGCCGAAACCGCGGCGGAAGCCGCTGAAAAAGGTGCCGACGGGCTTGCTGATGCACAGTCTACGCTGGGAGAAATATTCGACCTGACAAGCGGCAAAATCAAAGCGCAAAATGAGCTGCTGGTTCTGAATGCCCGCCTTTTGGCCATCAATCTCCGGAGCGAAGCTTTGGCGCAACGCGCCAGCGCAAAAGACGCCTTCGTGGATGCTGGCGCGAAAACAGTCGGAGGTTTTTTCAGTCAGAACCCGTATTTTCGAACTTTGACGGGCGCTGGCAAAGACACACTCGACAGCAGATTGCAAGATGCACAGACACTGGCGGCCAGGGCACAGTCAGCGAAAATCCTGGCTGACCCGAGCGCCCGCAAAGCTATTCTCGAAGATGTCCTTGCAAAGAGTGAAAAGCTGGATTTTAGCGGTCTTTCCACTACCAGAACCGAGTTTCAGCAAGCTCTTATCGACGATATCAGCGCAGATTTTAAGGAACAGACAGCCAGAAAGATCGACGAGTCGCTCGATAAAGGCGAACTTGCCAATTCCTTTCGCAGAACAAAAAAACCGCCTAACCCCAAGAAACCGCCCAAGCCCAAATCCAACACAGCCGAGGAAAACCGGCTCAAGGCGCTGGCCGAATTCGGCGAGAGTGCGGCGGAAAAAATCCAGCGTATCAACGAACGTTTCGGCGAGCAGCCGCGTCTGGTCAATCAGGTGGCACAGGCGACGCGCGAGCTCGACGATCTGATCGCCGACCTGGAAAAGCGCAAACCGCCCAATTTCGAGAAATCGATCGCAAGTGCCAATGCCGCCAGGATCGCGGCGCAGGAAGCGCTCGAACGGCCGTATAACGACCTGCGCGCCGCCAATGACCGTTTCCTCGAACAGCAGTCGCTGGTGCTGCAGGGCCGCGAGCGCGAGGCCGAGGCACTGGCCCGGATCGCGCAGTTCGAGGAGCGCAACGGCGACCTGAAGGCCGAACAGCGCGCCGAAATCTATGCGCAGGTCATTGCCGAGGAGGAGATTAACCGCCTGATCGAGGAGCGCGGCCGCAAGCTATCGATCTATGGCGCCGCGGTCGACGATACGCGTGCGGCGCTCGAGGATTTGCTGTCGGGCGGCAAGGCGGGCGATTTCCTGTCGAATATCCAGAGCACGTTCAAGAACCTGCAGGGCCGCCTGCTGACCGAAAGCATATTCGGGCCGGTCGAGCGCGAACTGGACGATTTCCTGAACGGCCGCACCGGTCTCAATGCGCAGATCGAACAGCTGGAACAGGATCACAAGACGGTCGGCGATGCCAGCCAGCGGCTCGCCGATACGTTCGACGATGCGGTGACCAAGGTGCGCAATGCGGCGGATCGCATTGCCAACCCCGATATCGTGGGCATAGGACCGCAGGGCAATCAGGCAAGCGGCGTAGATCCGGATACCGGTGTAATCGTGGTGCAAGCACGACCAGACAGCGCTTCCTATCGCGATCCGTCGGCGCGCGAATTCTATGACCGGTTGATCGACAAAATGGTGGGCGGCATCGCGGGCGAACTCGACGCGACATTCGGCACAAGCTTTTTCAGCCAGATGCAGGGCGTGTTTTCCGGGGCCTTGAGCGGCTATGCGCAGGCGGGCACGGTCGGCGGCATTCTGGGCGGCGCGCAGGGACTGGCACAGCTGTTCGGCGATAACGGCATTATCGGCAAGGGCCTAGCCGAAACAGTCAGTAAAACGCTGGGTCAGGCCGGGGAAGGCGCGGTTGCCGGATATCGCAACGCCGCCATACTCGATGCCGTCGGGATCAAATCGTCCAAATCCGGCGGCGCGATCGGCGGCGCGATCGGCAATTTCATACCCGGCCTCCCGCCCGGCGTCGGCAGCCTGGTCGGTTCGCTCGCGGGCAGCCTGATCGGCGGCGCAATCAAAGGCACCAAGCGCGGATCCGCCACCATCACCAGCATCGACGGCGCGGCCACGTCGCGCGGCAATAGCAGCGAGCGCGAAAAAGCGTCGCTGGGCCTGGCCGGTTCGGTGCAGGACGCGCTGCGTTCGCTGGCCGAGGAATTCGACGCCGAAATCGGCAATTTCGCGGTCAGCATCGGCCAGCGCAAGGACAATTTCCGGGTCGACACCAGCGGACGCGGCGTTACCAAAACCAGCAAGGGTGCCAGGGATTTTGGCGACGACGAAGCCGGTGCGATCGCTTTTGCCGTGCTCGATGCGATTTCCGATGGCGGGTTGAAAGGCCTGTCCGCCGCCGTGCAACAGGCGCTTGGCTCCAGCACCGACCTGCAAAAGGCCGTCAAGGAAGCGCTCAAGGTGCGCGAGATCGAGGATATTCTGGGCGGTATTGGCGGCGCGATCGAAAAGGAAGTGCGCGGTTTCGAGAAACAGGCGGGCGACCGCGTGCGCATTGCCCGGCAATATGGCTTCGACGTGCTCAAGATCGAGGAGCATAATGCGCAGGAACGCGCCAAGCTGGTCGAGGACATCCTGTCCGACCGGGTCGGCGCGCTCAAGGCCCTGCTCGAGGATCTGGCTTTTGGCGATCTGGCCGAAGGCACGCCGGCAGAAAAACGCCAGCGCCTGCTCGGCGAAATTGCCGATACCGAAACGAAAGCCGAAGCCGGTACCGAAGGCGCGGCCGACCGCCTTGCCGATCTCAACCGCCGCCTGATCGCGCTGTCGCGCGATGCCTATGGCACGGCGGGCGGCGAATTTTCCGCCGACCGGGCGCAGGCGATATCGTCGGCCGAGCGCATTATCGAAATCGAGAACGAGCGCATCCGCGCCGCGCAGGATGCGGTATTGCAAACCAACAACCATCTGGAAGCGGGAAACCGGCTTGCCAGCGAGACCAACGATATTCTGGCGCAGATTAAAACCGGGCTGGCCGGGCTCACTTTTGGTTCGTCCGGCGGCGCTGACGACGGCGGTTTCGGCCTTACGGGCCGCGAGGTACGGCTGTGACCGATATATATTGGATAGAGGCGCAGCCGCGCCGCGCCGACACGGCCGCGCCGACCGAGATATATCTGGCCGGCGGCGGCACTGATACGCCTTATCTGCGCGCGGGGAAGCATTACCGTGCGGGGATGGTGGCGGCGCCGCTGTTCGCGGGCGGGCTGGGCTATGACGCCAATGGCTGGACCGGATCGACCGTGCCGCAAACCACCGTGCTGGAATTCGCGCCGTCGAGCGATGCGTTGCTGACCGAGCTTGGCGCCTATTTCTGGAAGGGCGCGCCGGTTATCGTCGACAGCGGCGAAGAGGCCGGCGGCATCTATCCGCGCCTGCTCACCGGCACGATCGTCGAGGGCGCGGTTGCCGATGGCAAGCTCAAACTGACCATCACCGATCTATCCGCTCGGCTCGACACGCCGGTCGCGCCGGCACGCTTTGCCGGATCGGGCGGGATCGAGGGCGATACCGAGATCGAGGGGCATATCAAGCGCCGCAGCTTTGGCTATGTCTATAATATCGAAGGGCGGCTGCTGAACAAGGCCGACAATATCTATGAATTCGGCGATCCGGCCTTTGCCTGTACCAGCTGGTCGGCGTTGCGCGACAAGGGCCGCAACGGCGCATTTACCGTCATCGCCTGGCAGGGCAGTACCGCCGCGACGCTGACAGCGCTCAAGGCCAGCGTGGCGGTGCCGGGCGGCGGCGTGGTCGCGCCCTCGATCGCCATGGCCAAATGGTGGACCGATCCTGCCGGACCGCTGACGGCCGACTTTATCGGCACGCCCGGCACGGGCAACTCGATGCAGACGGCCGCTTTGATCGATGCGCTATCGACCGGTTTTGCCGGTCCGCCGGTAACCGGCCTGGTCAATGCCAATGCGCTGCGCCCCGGCGTGGCGGGCGTGCATGTCGATAGCAGCAATGAAACCGCCGCGCAGGCGATCGACCGGCTGACGCTGGGTGTGTCGCTGCTGTGGATCCCGCGCGCCGATGGCGTGATCGTGCTGCGGCAATGGGCGTTCAACGCCGGTGCAGAGGTCTTGCAAGGGCAGTTTATCGGCCGTGAAGCGACCTACGGACCGCATCATCGCCGCCGTGTCGGTTACCGCAAGGCGGGCCGCCAGCACAGCGACAGCGAACTGGCGGAAGTGCTGCGCTATTCCGACCATCAGGCGCTCGACTTTGTCCGCGCCGAGCTCGAGGCCGCAGCGCAGGCGGCGGCGGAGCGGATCGCCGCGATCTCGGCCGACGATATCCTTGACCGCAGCGAGAAGAACCAGCTCGTCCTGATCCACACCATCCTGATCAACCGCCACAGCATCCTCAATACACGCGCGGCGGCGCTCGGTAATGTTGGAGCGGAAAAACAGGCCGCGCAGGCCAGTGTCGACGCTCTGAACGCCTATCTGATCGGGCTTGATCCCGCCTGGAACGATGACGCAGTCGATACGCCGATCGACCCGGCGGTGTTCGACGGCAAGTTCATCGACGCGAATTCCGCGATCGATACGCTTGCCACCGCAATCCAGGGGCAAGCCGGACCTGCCGGTCAAAACGGAAATCCCGGTGTCGCGGGGCAGGACGGCATTGACGGGATCGATGGCGAAGACGGCAAATTCATCGAATTCGTATGGCAGCGCGCCGAAGCGCAGCCTGCCGCGCCGAGTGGCCCCGGCATTCCCGCGCCTTGGTCCGATGATCCGCCTGCCGGATCGTTGCCCTTATGGATGAGCCAGGTCAAGCAGGAGCTCGATGGCTCGCTTGTCCAGGGCGCGAGCTGGTCAATCCCGATCCGGCATAACGGGCCGCCCGGCGCGGATGGCGCACCCGGTGCACCCGGAAGTGACGGCGCGCCGGGGCAAAGAGGCGCCGATGGCGTGACGCTCTACGAATGGATTGCCTATGCTTATGACAAGGATGGGCTGCATGGCTTCACCACAGGTGCTCCCGATGGCCGTGCGTTTATTGGCCGAGCGAGCAACAAGTCCACTGCCATAGAGAGCAACAACCCGGCGGATTACACATGGGCGCAATATACCGGACCCGCGCTGTTCGGGCTGGTGGCTAGCGGGAATGCCATTGTAGGGCCGAATTATATCCAGAAAGTGGGCGGCCCCGATGCCTGGGGTGATGCATCTGCCTATAGCTCGGAAAGCTATACCGGCGGTGCCATTGCCGGTGTCACAATCACTGAAATAACCCATTATATGTTCGGGTTGAATACGGATCCCACGACCGACAATGATTTCACGTCGATCGACTATACCTGGCATCCGGCAAACCACTCAAATAATGCCCTCTACATCTTCGAAAACGGCGTTGATCTTGGCATTTTTGGCAGCTACGCCATCGGCGATACGCTGCAAATCATCTACCGCAACACCAAAGTGCAATATCTGCATAACGGCGTTGTCAAGCGCGAGGTGAGCGGACTTGCTCCCAACCAGACATTCTGGTTGGACACCAGTATTTATTATAACAATTTCCGCATCGAAAAAATCACATGGGCGGCTGCCGGTGCGGATGGCATTCCAGGAACCAACGGCCGCGATGGGCTGGACGGTACGAACGGCGCGCCGGGTGCGGCGGGTGCCAATGGCCAGACCAGCTATCTGCATACCGCCTATTCCAGTTCCCCGGATGGCTCGGCCGATTTTACCACCGGCGCGCCCGGAACCCGCAAATATCTGGGCATATTGGTCAGTTTCAATGTGGCCGACAGTGAAGCCTTTGTCGATTACACATGGTCGCTGATCAAGGGTGCGGACGGACTGAATGGTGCGAACGGCACGCCCGGCGCGCCCGGCGCGAACGGTCAGCCGACCTATGTGCATATCGCCTATGCGACCTCCCCCAATGGCGACACCGGTTTCAGTGTCGATGATCCCGTGGGACGGACATATGTCGGTTTCTATGTCGATCAGACTGTCACCGACAGCACCAATCCCGCCGCCTATGCCTGGTCGCTGGTCAAAGGCGCGGACGGCAGCGACGGGCAAGACGGCAACGACGCCTTTGTCGTCACATCTTCCTATCCGGCGATCGCATTGCCGGCGACATCGATCGGCGTGATCAAATCGGGTTTGCCGCTTGCCATCAAAATGACGGCCAAGCTTGCCGATGCCGACGTGACGGGTGCGGCGACCTGGAGCAATGCCAGCGCAATCGGATGTGCAGTCGCCAATCTGGGCGGCGGCAATTACCGGCTTGATACGGTTTCGGATGCTGCCGCCAGTTTCAGCGTAACGGCGACTTATCAGGGCTATGCGCAGACGATCAGGATACCGATTTCGCGGCTGAAAGACGGCGACGCGGCCAACCAGGTCCGGGATGACACGCTGATCAATACGACCAGCCAGTCATATGTGACCGTGACCAATCCCCTGTCGATCAATCTGCCGGCAGGAAAAACCCTCAATTTCGGCATGTCGGAAGGCTATAACCCGCAGGGCGGATCGCAGCAAAACGCCGCCGCACGCAAGCGTGCGCGCTTCATGTACCGCAATCTGACCGATGGCGGTGCCTGGACGCAGGCCGGGGCAGAGATTGTCGGCACCTATGCCGTAGCCGCGTATAATGTCTTTCCCGGTGAGCCCGAGTTTGTGCAGGGATCGGTGTCGGGCGATGCGGCATTCACGTCGTCCGGCGATTTCAAAGTGTACGAGGTACGCCTCGATATGCTGCGCGATGGCGGGCTGGAACTGGTCAGTTCAAACGGTATATTTGGGGCAGGTATATCATGACGATAAAATACCTTGTCCTCGATAGTAATGGCGAGATTGCGGAAATACTCGAAAGCGATACCGCGCCCGGTAGCGCGATCGAGCGCGATGTGCCCGGCGATTACCCGGAATTTTCGGCTTGGGATGCACAGACGGCCCAGTTTGCGCCGCACACGGCGCGCATGGATGCCCATTTCCACACCGTGATCGATGAAGAATTTTCCGCTGCTATCCGCTCGTTAATCTCCGACTTGCCCGGACAGTCACGGCGTTATGCCAACAAATATGCCGAGGCGCAGGCGCTGATCGCTGCCAGTGTTCCGGTCCTTAAAGATTATCCGATGCTGGACGCAGAAGCGCTCGCATCGGGAATGACCCCGATCGAGCTGGCGCTGGAAGTCAAGGCTATCGGCGACAGCTGGTCGCGGATCGAAATCGCGCTGGAAGCTTCGCGCATGGCGGCCAAACGTGCCGTGTCCGCCGCATCGGGCTTTAATGCCAAGGCAACCGAAGCAGCGGTCGACTGGGCGGCGGTTATCCAGGGCGCCGGGACACCGCTGTCATGAGTCTGGTTCCCTCCACAATTGCCGAATGGCTCAAATCGGGCGCGCTTTACGCATCGGCGGACAATGGGGCCGTGCGTGCGGCGTGGGGCGATATCGCGGTCGAAAGCGAAATCGCCTCATGCCTGGCACTGGCCGCCGATGCCGCGATCGAGGGCGACCGGCAATTCGCGTTCGTGGCGCAGCCGCTGGCACGCGAAACCGTGCTGGTTCCAGGCCGGCGCAGCGATCTTGTCGGCACGTCGCAGCGGCTGTTCTGCGATCGGGCGGGTTATGCCGGAGGCCCGACAGTGTTCATTCTTACGGCGCAGGAACAGGCCGGAAACGTGACCCAGCTCACCGTATTGCGGCGCATGACCGCTGCGGTACAGCCGGTGCTGACACTGCTCAAAACTGCCTATGAAACGCCTGAAAATGCGGATGCGGCCTTCGTATCGGCGCGTGTGGGCATTTTTGCGGAGAGCCTTCAGGTCGCAGTAACGACATATGAAACGCCCGACGACGCACCCGCGGAATTCGTCTCCGCCCAGATAGGGAATACCTGATGCCCGCACCTTTACCCGCCGGATATATTGCCAGGCTCGTCGACGATGCCGGCGGCCGCTTCACGATCGACAATAGCGGGGCGGTGCACCCGGTGCCCGGCACGCTCGATGTCGCGACCAGCAATTCGCACAGCGTCGAGGCCGAAATCACGGCGCCCGATGGCGCAAAAGGCCGGGTGCGGTTCAACATTCCGGTGATTGCAGCGGCCACGCCTGCGCCCGCTCCGACACCCACCCCGACACCCACACCCACTCCGACGCCGACCCCAAGCCCCGGCGAGCTCCCCCAGCTCGTATTCACCATCACATCGCCCGCCGGATCGCCGCCAGAGATCGACCTCAACACCGCGCAGCTTACCGCTGGATATTATCTGCGCATCATTCGCTCGGCAGACGGCGTCACCATTCCCGATGGCAGCTACACCACGCCCACCATGTCGGTGCTGTACCAGATCCAGCAAGCCGATCTGGCCGAGGGCATTGCCAATTCAAAGCTGACCTATGACGGCTATGTCAATCCATCTGGCATATATTTCCAGAAATACCGGCTTGAGCGCGATGATGGCGCTATCGGGCCCTGGTCGGCGGAAATTACCGATACCGTTGTTGTTTCCACCACCAAATTCGCCACCGAAAACGGGCCTTCTAAAAACCAGTTTATCACAGTCGACGCGAGCGGGCTGAAGGGGACCGTTAATGGCGACACAAACGCCGGGAACTCTGTGAAAGCGAATGCTTCAGCAACCGGCAGGGTGCATTTTGAAATTGATCTTGTGGGGATTAACAGCAGCGTAACTGCACCCAATGGCACATTCGCGTGCGGCGTTGTGGATGCGGCGACCATCTTTGGGCCAAGCTCGTTTCCAAGCGGCATGGGCAACTCATCGCCTGGCTTTACAGCTTCGTGGAGACGAAACGATAACTTCGTCAACATCAAGCGCAATGGTGTCGAGGTGCCTTATAATATTGGCACGCCAATGGTTATTGGCGATGGCTTTGCGGTCGAGTTTGATACCGACGTGGGCGCGCCGACTCCCGTGAAAACCGCTTCCATATGGCTTGTTCGTGCAAATGGCACGGCGACCTTGCTCGAAGCCTTCACGCTGACATCGCTTATTCCCGCCGAATTCATTGCCTTTGGCACCGGTGCCAACGGCGGTGACGCTTTTCTGGCCAATTTCGGCGGCTCACCTTTCCGTAAAACACCAACAGCAGGATACTCGATCTATGGGTAAATTCTTCACATTCATTCTGGGCCTGATCGCGCTTTCCGGCACGGCTTTCGGCCAACAAACCAAACCCTCCGATGTGGACGAGTATGTCCGCGTCATCCCGACATATGCAGCGGGAACAGCTGTCAACAAGCCGCTCGACCCGACAATCACACCGCCGGTCCAACAGGGACTGCCGGATATTCCGACTTCCAGAATAGGCCGCGTTGTCGTGGGCGAACCGCAATGTCCAACACAGGCAGTCCCATTCCCAAACAATGAGCCGCGTACCTGCAACGAGCGTAAATTTCGGACTGGCGTCAACGATACGACTGTCAAATATGACGATCCGATCCGCAACGCGAGACAGCCAGGCGGCGCACATTGCCATAGCTTTTTCGGCAATTACAACATCAACTCATATTCGATTTACGGTAGCATACGCACCAACGCCCGGTCATTCGCGGCGGGGGCAGAGCTAAATGCAACAGGATATTGGCGACCGTGCATGGAGATAGCCAATGCTTTTGGCGACGGTAAAAACTACGCGATTGTCGCTGATACCAATATCGTTTATTATGTGGAAGAGGCGGAGCCCGGTTTCGTTCTAACAACTCCGCCACTCGGAATGCGCTATATCATCGGCTATGATATGGACGATCCGTCCAAGAGCCGCTTCCAGCCTTATATCGATGCCGCCAACGCTCAGGCTGGAACGGCAGGGCGCTATCGCCTTACGCAAGACGGTAACCCGTATGATGACAACGACAGGCAGATGCAATGGGGCTGCACGGGTTCAGTAATAAGCACCTATACGCTGAAAAACGCTGACGGCTCCGATCCTTTCAACGGAACCTGCCAGCCCGGTCAGCAAATCAACATTCAGATAGTGGGGCAGACCTGTTGGGATGGCAAAAACCTCTGGTCGCCCACTGGTTACGATCATGTCATCATGCGGGTGTGGGACACGGTGCAAAGCAAATTCGTTTGCCCCAATAACTATTACCAGATCGCGCACCTGAACATTCAGACGCAGTTTTCCCATGAAGGCTTTGCTGGCCCGCGTGGCTATGGCAACTGGCGGCTATCGTCCGACAATGCGCGGCAGACTGCTACTGGACAGCCGGTATTGCCTGGCAGCACATTTCACACCGACTGGTTCGGCGGTTGGGATGGCGGCGTATGGACCGAGGTCAACAGCTATTGCCTCGGCGCAGAGAATAACTCTCCCCATGAGTGTAACAATAGCGCCTTTAGCGATACCGAGGCTCTTATCGTCAGTGACGCTGCGCCCGATGGACGGTTTCCGCAGGTTACTAATGGTACTTTTGGAACATCCGATCCCTCGCTGATGGTCTTGCTTCCGGACACGGCGAACCTGCCCACCGTTGTCCATGTGCACGGGAATTGATGGTGCACGGTCTAACCATCATCGAACCGATCCCGCCGGCGCTGCTGACCACATCCAACGGATCGGGTGGGCAGAACATGCTGTCGCACCCGCCCAAGGAAGTGTGGGCGGCCGCCGCCACCGGCACGACGGACATCGATCTCGATTTCGGGACCGCCGCGGCCATCGACAGTTTCTTTCTCGGCTTTGCCAACGCTGCCGCCACCGCGACCTGGGCGATTTTCAGCAAGACGGGTCCGGCTGCCGAGGGCGTGACACCGATTGGCGGAGGTGCGGTGCCCTTTCGCGTGGCAGAGGCACCTGGTCCGCGCCACCATGCTTTCATGCAGCTGCCGCAAGCGGTATCGAGCCGCTATTTCCGCATTTCGGTGACGCAGCCCGCAACGGCCGATCCGCTCTTTATCGGCCGCCTGATTGCCGGGAACGCATTCGAAAAGCCCTACGAGTATAAATCGGGGCGGCGTCCGGTCGATCTGTCCCGCCGCACCGATCTGTTCGATGGTGGTTTCGGGGTCGAGGCGGCCGCGATAAAATCCTCGTTCCGGCTGACGCTGGCCGATCTGGAAGATGGCGATGTCGATGAGCTGTACGAGATCATCATGCGCGTCGGCGAACACCGCCCGATCCTGCTGATCGAGGGCTATGCCGAAGCGCCCGCGTTCCGGCAGATCCACCATTGCCTGTTCGACAAGTTCGAGCCCTATGAGCGTAACGATCCGCAGGATACGCGCTGGGGCCTGGGCATCACGGACTGGATATGAAACGCGCCCGTGCCGGTAACGCCGGTCACCCCCACAGAAAGGCGCTTTCGGCGTTACTTATATCGTCATGAAACTCGATATCAACACGCTCATCGACGAAGTCATCGACCGCGAGGGCGGCTATTCGAACCATCCCGCCGATCGTGGCGGCGAGACACGCTGGGGCATCACCATCGCCGTCGCGCGCCAATTCGGCTATACTGGCGAAATGCGGAAATATCCGCGTGATACGGCCGCGCAGGTTTATCAGAAGACCTATTGGGTGCGGCCCGGCTTTGACCGCGTAGCCGCCATTTATCCCAGGCTAGGCGCCGAGTTGTTCGATACCGGTATCAACATGGGTCCGCCCGTGGCTGCAGGTTTTCTGCAGCGGGCGCTCAATGCGCTGAACCGCAATGCGACCGACTATCGCGACATCGTGGTGGACCGGCGCATCGGCAACGCCACGATCGCGGTGCTGCAGGCATTCGCATCGCGGCGCGGTATCGGCGGCGAGGATGTCATGTTGAAAGCCGTCGAGGCGCTGCAGGGCGCACGCTATCTCGAACTGGCCGAGGCCCGGCCGGCAAATGAGGCCTTCCTCTATGGCTGGCTCGCCAACCGGATCGGGCAGACCGGCTGATGTTCGAAATTGTCGGCCAGTTGCTCATAGGATGGTTGATCGCTGATATTGTCAGCGGCTTTGCCCATTTCCTCGAGGACAATCTCGATATCGAACACTGGCCGGTCATCGGTCCGCTCATCATAGCACCCAACCGCCGGCATCACGATCGCCCGCTCGCCTTTGCCAGGGACGGGTTTTTGTCGCGCAACGGAACAACCTGGCTCGCTGCATTGCCGCTGGTCGCCATCTGGTTCTGGGTAGCAGGCTTTTCGTTCGTCTGGCTGTCGGCCTCGATCGGCATGCTGATGGCCAGCCAGATCCACTACTGGGCGCATGTGCCGTCCGCGCCTTTGCCGGTAAGGGCTGCGCAAGCGACCGGTTTCTTTACATCGCCCGCCGTGCATTACCGTCACCATCGCCCACCGCACGCATGCGGATATTGCGTCGTGTCGGGCTGGCTTAACCCGTGGCTGGACGCGGTTCGCTTCTGGACTGTTCCCGCTGCGCTGATGCCGCGCGTATCCGCTCTATGATCGATACCCGCACCCCGGCCGAGCGCAAGCGTCACTGGATGATCGATGCGCTGTTCGCTTTCGGCCTGGTCTGCCTGGTGATGGCCATCGTGCTGACATTCGTCCTATGGCTGGGCAGCTGGCCCGATAGCCTGACTGAAAAACGGCTCGACTATATCGCCGCCGCTTTCGGTGCCTATCTCGTCGGATCGTTTTTCACCGCCGGTGCTTTTGCGCTGGGCGGCCCGGTCGGGCGCTGGTCGGCAAAATTCCGGGGTGCCGAGCTAAGCGGCGAGAGTAAGGAGGACCGGCCGTGATCGCCGTGATAGCATCCGGCCTCGCGGGCTTGCGGATCGCGGAGCGTTATACGCGGCCGCTCGCTTGGGTCATTATTGTCGTCCTCACGTGCGCGGCATTGTTCTTTGGCGGGCGGGCGATCTATCGCACGATCGGCAGCGAGGCCGTGGCTGATCACGAGGCCGGTATCGCCCTCGATATCGAACGCGGCGGCCGCATCGCCGACCAGAATATTGTGGCCCGCAGCGCAGCTCGTGATCGCGTCGGCCGGGCCGCCCGAAAGGAGTTTGAAAATGCCACGATCGACCTGCCTGATGAAGGCCTTACTTGCCGCCAGCGTATCGATCTTTGCGGTGAGCTGCACGACGCCGGGACCGACACGTCTCTCATCGCCGAATGCAGCGATATTTGCCCAGGAAAGAAAGCCAGTTCCCAGCGTCCGGATACTGATCGATAATAGTGGCGAGGGAGCGCGCCAGCACCAGCGGGACAAGGACGAATGGGGCAAGCGAGGATGGGCCACAGTAAACGATATTTGCGGGTGGTTCGCAGAGCAGGGAATAGAAGGCCTCCCATGCCTGTCTGAAGAACAGTTGCAAGCCTCGTTAAACGGTGTTGAAACCGCCCCGAAATAACGATCAATAAGTGGCTTGTGGTATCATAATACCTTTTAATAAGTGGTGCGGAATAAATGGCGCGCTACAGCGGGTCGCTCGCATCGGGCTTGATACGCTTATGCTTCATTGTCCGTTCTCCGGATAAGTGTTCATGAAATGTTCTATATTTTTTCGCATTTCAGCGCCCGGTTCGCGGCCGTTGCGGATATCGCCGACCAGCCGCGGATCGCGCGCGACCAGCCGTCCGAATTTGGTCTGCGGCATTCCCGTTTCGCGCAGGAACCTCTCCACTCGGTATCCGATATGCATGGCAATTCTCCTCGTCTTGGGTTCGCGACTCGTGCGCGGATGTAAGATATTTCCTAGATGAATTTCAAAATCCAACTTGTCTAGGAAAAATCTTATGCTATAAGTAAGGCATGGATATGATCGAAACCCGCGAGACACTCGACCGGCTGATTCGCGAACGCGGCGTGAGCTATAGCAGACTATCCGAAATGCTGGGCCGGAATGCCGCCTATATACAACAGTTTATCCGCAAGGGCTCACCGCGCAAGCTCGACGAGGCCGACCGGCGTATTCTGGCGGAATTTTTCGGGGTGAGGGAGGAGGCACTGGGCGCGCCGCTGCTGCGCAGGGCGGTCACCGCGCAGGATAAATCTCATGGCAGCCTTTTTTCGGGCATGCATTTCATCCCGCGGCTGTCGGTCGGTGCTTCGGCCGGTCCGGGCGCGTATAATGAGGACGAGCTCCATGCCGGCAGGATCGCGTGCGACGATGCGTGGCTCAAGAAAATCGGCGTGTCGGTGTCGAGCGAACCCTCGATCATTCAGGTCGAAGGTGATTCGATGGAGCCGAGCCTCAAAGACGGCGACGACATACTGGTCGACCGCAGCGACACCCGCCGCCGCGATGGCATATACGTGATCCGCATGGACGACATGCTGATGGTCAAACGGCTCGCCTTCGGGCCGGGCGGACAGCTTTCGGTGCTGTCTGACAACCCGCAATATCCCAGTTACGAAAATATCGCGGCGGACGGCATCTCTATCATCGGCCGCGTGGTGTGGCGCGGGGAAAAAGTGTGAGCGGTGGAGCGGGAAACCAAAGCTGTATGACCATCGGTCTGCCGAATTTCCGTCACGCCCTGTCATATTTAACTATATTCTAACGGGCAGAAGATTATCGCGGTTACGCCCCGTAATCCAAGGATATATTGTTGCTGCTCCGCCTGTTCTTATTGCTTGCCATTTCCGCGCCCGCCTTTGCCGCGCCTGTGCCCCCGGACATCGACACTTTGCTGCGTGATGCGACGCCGAAGGAAAGGGCGGTCATCGCCAAGGTCGCCAAGCGGACAACGCCCGATAGCAGCGCGGAAATCGATGCGCTCGTGGCGGCGCTCGATGCGGACAGCAAGACCGCGCAGCGCGCAGCGGCGAAAATACAGGCGAAGGAAAAGAAGCAGCTGGCGGCGAAAAGTCCCGAGGCTGCGGCGCCGTGGAAAGGCGAAGCGGCGCTGGGCGGCAGTTTTTCCACCGGCAATACCGAGCAGATCGGGTTTTCATCGTCGGTGGCGCTGGCCAAGCGCGATCCCGACTGGGAACAGAATCTCAATCTGTCGTTCGACTATCTGCGCAGCGATGGACGCACACAGCGCGAGCGGATCTATGCGAGCTATCAGGCGCGCCGGGATCTGGGCACCAACTGGTTTTTCGCGTTCGGCCTCGCCAGTTTCGAACGCGACCGGTTTGCAGGTATCGATCGCCGTTTTACCGAATCTGCGGGTTTAGGCTATCGCTTGTCGGACAGCGACGCCTTCAAGCTGACGGTCGAGGGCGGACCCGCGCTGCGCCAGACCAAATTCACCGACGGCCGCGATTTGAACAAGGCCGATTTTCTGGGCCGCTCCGATATTCACTGGAAAGTGTCCGACAGCGTGCAAATCACCGAAGCGGCCGGCTTTGTCCTGTCGAGCGGCAATAGCAGCTTTTTTTCCAAATCGGCGCTGACCGCATCGCTGGTCAACAATCTGGCGCTGCGCACGTCGCTCGATATCCTGCACGAAACCGACCCGCCGCTCGGTCGGCAAAACACCGACACCATCACGCGGGCTAGCTTGGTCTACGGTTTCTGACACGCATCCGGACGCCTACGGGGTTCAGCTTTCAGACGGTTTCTTGGGCATCGGAAACAGGGTCGCGAATTTTTGCGCCGCGTGCCGGTCGCCCTCGATTGTTAAGGCTCCGTCTTTCTCCAGCTCCGACAGCTTTTGTGCCCCATAAACCGCCGCGGCGATCGTCGAAGGGTCGGCGGTCATGCGGCAATCGGGATCGCCGATTTCGCCGCGGCCAATGGCGATAGCGCCGTCATCCGCGATCCAGTGGAAAAGCTCGCCGTCCAGGTGAAAGACGATCCGCAGCACCAACCCGGCGATCCGGTCCGGCGCGGCCATGGTGCGCAGCGAGAGCATCAGCGAGACCGCGCTGAATGGCGCGGTCGCATCGTGCAGCGGCGATTTGACCGCCCAGCGGCCCATCACCTGGAATATCGGCCCGGCTTCATAGCCCCAGTCTGTGAGCTCGTACACCTGCGCCGATGCGGGTGGCGGCAGGGTGCGGCGGCGGATTATGCCGACCGCCTCCAGCCCCGCCAGCCTTTGCGTCAGGATATTGGCGCTGATGTCGCGCAGGCTTGCGCGCAATTCGCCGAACCGGCGCGGCCCCATCATCAGTTCGCGCATGACCGGCAAGGCCCAACGTTCGCCGATAATGTCCATCCCGTGCGTCGCCGCACAAGCATCTTCATATCGGTTTTTGCGGAGCGGCGAGGAAGGCTTGGTTAGTTTTTTTAACTTCATAGTTGTTTTTACTAACTCATTATGCATAATCATGCAACTACCGATTCGCAAAGGAGCTTTAAAATGACGCAGATGATTTTCGTGAACCTTCCCGTGACCGACCTGAAAAAGTCGATGGCTTTCTATGAAGCCGTCGGGTTTACCAACAACCCGCAGTTCACCGACGCGACGGCTGCCTGCATGGTGCTGAGCGAAGCGGTGCATGTGATGCTGCTCACTCACGACAAATGGCGCGAATTTTCGAGCCGCCCGATCGCCGACGCGCACAAATCGGGCGAGGTTATGCTCGCCATCTCGCGCGATGACAGGGATGCGGTCGATAGCATTACCGAAACCGCCGGCAAGCATGGCGGCACGGCCGACATCAACGCGCGGCAGGATTATGGCTGGATGTATGGCCGCAGCTTTGCCGATCCTGACGGCCACGTCTGGGAAACGATGTGGATGGACATGGCGGCGATGGTGGAAGACGAGGCTGCCGTCGACGCGTAGATGCTGGCCCGCACGCAACGGTGCGATGGCCAAAATAACGAACGATTAAAAGGAGAGCCGCATGCCCGTAAATGCCAATGCTGCGATAGAAATAACCGGGTTTAAATGGGTGCCCGATTTTGCCCGCGGACAGGTGCGCGATCTTCGCCCGCGCTGGGCGCTTAAGGAAACAGGGCTCGATTATGCCGAGCGTTTGCTCGACGCGACGGCCAACCGTCCAGCGGATTATTATGAGGAGCAGCCCTGGGGGCAGGTGCCGGTAATGCATGAAGGCGACCTCACCATTTTCGAAAGCGGAGCGATATTGCTGCATATCGCCGAAAAGCACGACCGGTTGCTTCCGGCAGATATGCAGTCGCGGAACCGTGCGATCAGCTGGCTATTTGCTGCCCTTAACAGCATCGAGCCGCTGATGATGCAGCTTGCCACCATCGACATTTTTGCAAAAGACGAGCCATGGGCGAAGCTGCGCCGACCCGGCCTGATGGACTTTATCGGACAAAGACTCGACCGCCTCTCGGCACGGCTGGGCGACAAGGATTATCTGGATGGCGAATTTACGGTTGGCGATATCGGCATGGCCACCGTGCTGCGGATCGCGGAAAATACCAATATCGTCACAAGCCGCAAAAATCTCGCCGCCTATGTGAGGCGCTGCGAAGCCCGCCCCGCATTCCAGCGGGCATTGGCGACGCAGAAGGAAACCTACGCGGCGCACGAGCCGCAGACAGTCGTTTGAAAAACCACAGAGGAGAGAAAAAATGTATATTGACGGATTTGTGATTGCGGTTCCCAAGGCGAACAGGCAGAAATTTATCGACCACGCGCATAATGCCGACAGCGCTTTTATGGATATGGGTGCGACGCGGGTGATCGAATGCTGGGCCGACGATGTGCCCGACGGCGAAACGACCGATTTCCGCAAGGCGGTGAAAGCGACCGAGGACGAAGAGGTGGTCTTCAGCTGGATCGAATGGCCCGACAAAAAGACGCGCGACGCCGCGATGGCGAAGATGATGGACCCGGACAATGACGATCCGCGCATGAATATGGAGAAAAACCCGATGCCGTTCGACGGCAAGCGCGTGATCTATGGCGGCTTCACGCCGGTCGCGACGCTGGAAAAGTGATCATGGATGTATCGTTTTCTACCCGTCGGCTCGGGGCCGCGGACATCCGATTTATGCGTGAGATCAATGCTCTGTTTGCCGAAGCGTTCGAAGCACAGCAGGACTATCCACCGGATCATCCCAGCGATGAGTGGCTGGCCAAAAAATTGGCCGATCCGCATGTCATTGCCGTAGCTGCGTCGGTTCGCGGTCAGGTTGTTGGAGGACTTACAGCTTACATTCTACCCAAGCTGGAACAGGAACGCAGCGAAATCTACATTTATGATCTCGCTGTAGCGCAGACATATCGGCGACGGGGCGTAGCAATAGCGCTGATTGCCGAAGTCAGGAAAACTGCACGGGAAACCGGAGCATGGGTAATATTTGTTCAGGCTGATTATGGCGATGACCCTGCGATTGCCCTGTATACAAAACTGGGTGAGCGTGAAGATGTACTGCATTTCGATATTTCACCCAAGCAAAACTAAGGAGAGAGACAATGCCCAATAAACATGGCGATTTTATCTGGTACGAACTGCTGACATCGGACGCCGATGCGGCGCAGGATTTCTATGGGAAACTGACCGGCTGGACCTTTGAGACGCGCAGCGACATGGACTACCGGATGATCAGCGGCAGCGATGGCGGAGTTGGCGGGTTTATGCCGCTGACCGCAGAGATGACCGCCAATGGCGCACGGCCCGCCTGGCTCGGCTATATCGCGGTCGACGATGTCGATGCCGCGGCCAAGGCTGTCACCGGTGCGGGCGGATCGGTCCATAAGGAGCCGTGGACTATCGACGGCGTCGGCCGCATGGCTTTCGTGGCCGACCCGCAGGGCGCGATGTTCTATATCATGCGCGGCGAAGGTAATGACAAAAGCGCCGCCTTTGCCGAAACCGAACCCAAGGTCGGCCACTGTGCGTGGAACGAGCTGGCTACCAGCGATCCCGACGCTGCCGTACCATTTTATACGCGGCAGTTCGGCTGGCGACAGGAGGGCGATATGGATATGGGGCCGATGGGCACCTACCAATTCCTGTATCACGGCGACCATATGAATGGCGCGATCATGCCCAAGCCGAAGGAAATGCCGGTATCGGCCTGGAGCTATTATTTCCGCGTGCCCGATATCGACGCGGCGGCGAAGCAGGTGAAAGCGGGCGGCGGGCAGGTCATCATGGGCCCACAGGAAATTCCCGGCGGCGAATATGTCATCAACGGCATCGATCCGCAGGGCGCGCATTTTGCGCTGGTCGGCAAACAGGTCTAAACCGTGTAATCGAAAGGGAATATCATGCTTGATCATGTAGGTATTGCGGTGGCTGATGTGGCCTTATCGAAGGCCTTTTATGATGCGGCACTCGCGCCGATCGGGATCGCTCTGATTGCCGAGATACCAGGTAATCAGACCGAAAGCGGCGGCAACGCCTGTGGCTATGGCAAGAATGATCAACCGTTTTTCTGGTTCGGCGATAATGAACGGATCGGTGAAGGCTTTCATGCGGCCTTTACAGCCGGGAGCCGCGCAGAGGTGGACGCTTTTCACGAAGCGGCGCTTGCAGCAGGCGGCCGCGACAACGGCGCGACCGGGCTGCGACCGCAATATCACGAACATTATTATGCCGCCTTCGTGCACGATCTCGATGGCCACAATATCGAGGCAGTGTGCCACAAACCCGAATGACGAAAGAAAGGAAAATCCCTATGTCCAAAACCGATTCCAAACCCAAAATCGCGCCGTGCCTGTGGTTCGACGGCAATGCCGAAGAGGCGGTGAATTTCTATGCCGGTATCTTTCCGGACTCGTCGGTGGATAGGATCAATCGCATACAGACCGACTGGCCCGGCGGCAAGGCGGGCGACGTCATCACCGCCGAGTTCACCTTGCTTGGCAGTCCCTATCTCGCGCTTAACGGCGGTCCGGGCTTTCCTTTTACCCAAGCGATATCGCTGCAGGTCTATACCGATACGCAGGAGGAAACCGACCGCTACTGGAACGCTATTGTCGGCAATGGCGGCGCGGAGAGCATGTGCAGCTGGTGCCGCGACAAATACGGGCTGCACTGGCAGATCGTCCCGCGCGCCTTGATGGACGCGATCCGCAATCCCGACGCAGAGGCATCCCGCCGGGCAATGGTGGCGATGGGCGCGATGACCAAAATCGACATCGCCGCAATCGAAGCGGCCGTTCGCGGATAACGCGCGCCAATGGCACTCCAGCATTGCACCAAAAGAGTATCTGTAGGCGGAAGCAATCGATTTCCGTCCCAAAGTGGGACAGTAATAGCTCGCGAGCATTATTAACATTTGCCCTGCATCTTTTTCCGCAACCCGCGCGTTGCTTGAAGATTAACCATTTGTTAATAAAAAAACCTTTGAGGGAGTATCTCCATGAACATTACTAAAGCACTCATGCTGCCGATGGCCGCCAGCATTTTCGCGATGGCGACACCCGCGCATGCGGAAACTCTGATATTCGATTTTACCGGGCGAACGCTGACGTCGGGAGCGGTCACCGCGAATTTCCAGCTCGACAGCAATCCGACCCCGGACCGGATCAACAATCAGCCGATCATAAGTTCCGGCCAGATATTCTTCGACAATATCCGGGGCACATTCAATGGCGTGGAGCAAACTGCCTCCACCATCAGCTTCGGATTTGGGTCGATTGCCGCTTTTCAGTTCTCAGGCACAACCGCCGGTTTTGCGCAGTTTGGCGGCCCCCGAGTGTTTACCGGCCCGCTCGATGCGCCGGTATTCACCCCGGGTACGTTCAACTTTACCGGTTTTAGCAACGGCACGCTGAACATCTCGCGCGCTGTAGCCGCCGTGCCGGAACCCGCCACCTGGGCATTCATGATCCTGGGCTTTGGCGCGATTGGATTTGCGATGCGCCGTCGCCGCAAAACGAACGTGACTGTCAGCTACGCCTGATTTCATTCGATAAAGGTGCATTTGCCCTGCCGGGGAAGTCCGGCGGGGCTTTTGCGTTGCTATCATGCGGCGATCTGCAATCGGTTTCTTCCGGCATTTTTGGCGACATATAACGCGCTGTCGGCCTGTCTCAACAGATCCGCTATCGACTGGCCCGGGGCCATCGTCGCCAGACCGATACTCACCGTCACGCGGGCAGGGCTTGTCGGCGAGGGGTGCACATTGGCGATCGCCTGGCGGATACGCTCCGCGACATGGGTGGCGGGCTCGCACGGAGCGCCGGGAAGGACGATCACGAATTCCTCGCCGCCAAACCGCCCGACGGCATCGGTGGAACGCAGAATGGAAGAGATATTTCGGGCGACCCGAATGATCACCTTGTCGCCGACATCGTGCCCATAGCGGTCGTTGACCGATTTGAAATGATCGATATCGAGCATGGCTATGGAAAGGCAGGTGTTGCCGGAATGGCATTTTTCGGCGGCGCTGTGCATGATTTCCATGATCCGGCGGCGGTTGGGTAGCCCGGTCAGACTGTCCGTATTGGCCAGCGTTCTGGCTTTTTCGGCGGCTTTTTCGGCGCGTTCCTGCGCGACCTTCAACCGTTGGGCATCGACGGTCTGCTGCGTAATATCCTGCAACATGCCGAATAGGGCGGTCACCTTTCCGAACGCGTCCTGACTGGCGGTGCCGCGCGAAAATATATGGCGTATTTCGTTACCGGGACATATGATCCGCGCGGTAAATTCGAAATTTCCGCCCTTTGCCATCGTTTTTCCCAACAGCTTTTCGATACGCTTGCGGTCATCGGGGTGATAGGCGAGAATCGAGTTTTCCAGAGTGGGAACATGATTTTCGGGAAGGCCGTGTATCCGAATAATTTCCCGTGACCAATGAAGCTGGTTTTTGACGACATTCAACCGCCAATGCCCGACATGCGCGGCGGCCTCGGCCTGTTCAAGCAAAGCTATATTATTTTCCAGCTGCCGGGTCAGGCGCTTTCGTGTGGTCAGCAGTGCAGCCAGCGGCATGGCGGAAATAAGCAGCACGAGAAGATAGAATTGCAAAAAGAGTATCGTGACCTGCTGTCCGCCTTCCACGAACGGGACAACCCCCATTCCATATTGCGTGAAGATACTCGTCAAGACGGCGATAATGCACACGCTCGATGCGGCCCCGAACGGCCCCAGACGGTAGGTCACCCATAATACCGCCACCATCGGCAGAAACAATAAGGGATAAGATGACTGGACAAAAACGCCCGTCGTAATCGCGACAGTTGCCCCAAGCAGCAGAAAAGCTTCCGCAATGTCTTTGCGGCGTATTTTCTTGCGCTGGCTCGATACGAACAGGCGAGCCGACACGATGATAATCGGCGTGACGATCAGCATGCCGAGTGCCACCGTTGTTAGCCAGGATATGAAAAAATTCCAGTCGCCCAGCGTCAGCACAGTTGCCAAACTTGCGCTGAGCACGCTGGCGGCCAATGCGGCGATGCAGAATTTGAGAACGTTTCTGGGATCTATGAACGACAGTTTCTGGCCGTCTATCGACCGTAATATCCATGTGGCCAGAATTGCTTCGCACATGTTTGCGAACGTGAATATCGCGGACATAAAGGCCGGAACCTCTGCCGTCATATTGGCAAGAAAACTGGCCATTGCCGCGGCACACAAATAGGTGGCGCGGTCGCGTTCGGGCGACAGCAGCATGGCCGCGAGCAACAGCCCGCTGGCGGGCCACATCGTCGCGGTGCCGTTGTCCCCCTGGGTGGCATAGAGCGACAGGCTGGCCAGGGCGAAATAGCACACCATCATCACCCATGGGCCGGGCACGGTATACCAGTGTCTATTATGCGTGAAACCCATGGGAGGATTATCGGCCATGGTGGTTAATAAACCGATAAGGCTGTTACCGGATGCGGGTTGCGCGGAATACTCTCCCTTCCCATAGCCGCATTAGGCATTCACGCGAAAGCCCCACGGCTATGTTCCCGAGCACACCTGTCCCAGCAACGCCGCCTTGCATCGCGCGCCGTATATCGCCACATAGACGGGCATGACCAACATCACCTCGAATATCAATATGCCGCCCGCCGCGCCGCCTCCGCAACCGCCGCTTCAGGCCGCGATCATACCGGTGACGCCGCTGCAGCAGAATTGCACCCTGATGTGGTGCACGCAAACGAACAAGGCGGCGCTGGTCGATCCGGGCGGCGACCTTCACAAGATCAAGGACGCGATCAAGCAGGCCGGCGTGGAGATGGAAAAGATCCTGATCACCCACGGCCATATAGACCATTGCGGCGAGGCGGGCACGCTGGCGAAGGAACTTGGGCTGCCGATCGAGGGGCCGCACCGGGACGATATTTTCTGGATCGACCGGCTGGGCGAGGATGGCGCAAAGTATGGCGTTGCGGGCGAGCCGTTCGAACCCGACCGCTGGCTGGACGATGGCGACCAGGTCACGGTCGGCAATCTGACGCTCGACGTTTATCACTGCCCCGGTCACACACCCGGCCATATTGTGTTCCACCATGCGCCGTCAAAGCTGGCGATCGTCGGTGATGTGATTTTCCAGGGATCGATCGGCCGCACCGATTTCCCGCGCGGCAATCACCAGCACCTGCTCGACGCGATTACGCAGAAACTGTGGCCGCTGGGCGACGACACCATTTTTGTGCCGGGTCACGGTCCGACCAGCAATTTCGGGTTTGAGCGGCAGAATAATGCATTCGTAGCCGACGACGTGCTGGCGGCGCGGTAATTGCCAGACTTTCTTGAAAGTTAGATTTCAGCTGACCCGGCGATAGCCTTTTCCGCCATGCGGGCGTCATGTGCCTCCTGCCTGCGTTTTGTCTTGGCGTCGCGCATTTCGGCAAAGTCAGCCTGCTTGCCCCACGCCTGTGCGGCGCGGGCGGCCATGGCTTTACGGCTTTGCAATGTTTCGCTGGCTTCGAGCTGGCGCTGCGCCGCTTCCTGCGTGCGGCAATGGACGGCGGAAATCTGCATATTACGGTCTTTCGCGATTAAGGGTTTCAGGTTCAGCGTTTCATGTGTTCAAGGCCACGCACTACACCCTGTTTTTCACTTGGCTGCGAGGCGTTGGTCTTGACCTTGGGCGCTTTGGGTTTGCGGATTTCGCGGTTCGACTTTTTCTGTGACTTGGCCATGATATGTCCTTTTCGGGTGAGCGCACCGGCAATGTTGCAAGCGCCGGATGGTAACGAAAATGCAGGTGCGGCGTCGGCACTATTCGCGATATGTGTTTCGGTAAGGCAAACGGCCTCTAGTCTCGCGCAGAGAGACCGATAGTAAAGGCCGTGTAGATACTGAATGTGCCGACCCAAAGCGTAACGGGCCCGGCTGGTTACAGCAACGTGCTACCTATATAGTCGCTTGCGTTCCCGTTTATAAGAAGCGGCGCGATTTTAGATCGTTTTTGCATGGCATGCGGGGGAGCATTTATCGGCGCGGGCTGGCGCGGGTGATCGCGCTCTGTCCTACACGCAAGGTTTTGTGATAGAGGATTGATGGGCGGATATCCCCGCACCGGCTCTTTCTCATGTGCGAACATATGTATGCGATTACCCGGCGGAGAACACCGTCGAAAAACGGTGATGTGTCACTTTTGGCGGCTCTATCCCGCTTCAGCGGCCCGATAGCAAAAGTGTCGCCCCTGCACCTTTGTCGCTTTTGTGCCGAATAGGTTTCAGGCGGCGGCATAGGCGGCATAGAGCGCCACCCCGGCCAGGCCGAGCAGCAGCAGCATGGTAATAAGCGTGCCGATCATCCGGCCCTTGCCCAGCTTGCCGCCGTCCATGCCGAAACCGTGCGCGATCCGGCCGAGCATGAAGATATAGCCTGCGGCCCACAGCCAGGCGCCGCCCCATCCCGACAGTTCCAGCGCGGCGATCAGCACCAGCAGGATCGGCGTGCTTTCGCCGAAATTTGCATGGGCGCGCATGCGTTTGATGAGATGATCGTTGCCGCCGTCGCCGACGCTCACCTGCTGCGATCGCCGCACCTGGCCCACCCGCACCATCAGCCACACGTTGATCAGCGCCGCGGCGGCGGCCATGGTGAGTGTAATCGGTAAATCGGTCATAAATTTTCCTGACATGGTAAATCGGCAATCGTAATTTTCAGGGGGCCTAGCGCCTTCGCACTTGCAACGCACGTAAAAATCGGTATAGCCCGCGCTTCGCGAGGCTTTTTATGTCTTGCCCAGCCCCGGACAGTCTATGCGGCCGCACCTTTTTCAGGCGGTCCTTGTCATGGGGGCGGGCACCATGGGTAAGCCGCACAAACACATATGATTTCATTGTTGTAAGGGTCTGTCATGGCTGTACCAAAAAGAAAAACCACACCGTCCAAGCGCGGCATGCGCCGGTCGCATGATTCGCTCAGCGTCGCGGCGCATCAGGAATGCCCCAATTGCGGCGAACTGAAACGCCCGCATAATTTGTGCAATGCCTGCGGCCACTATAACGGCCGCGAAGTGATCGCCGTCGGTCTGTAAAAGCCAGATTGCGTGATGCCCATACGGCGGGCGCTGCACGGAATTACGACTTTGCCATCCGGCCTGTAATAGGCTAGGCTTTTCGCATCGGCGGAATGAACTGCCGTAGTGTATTTAAGGGGAAATGTCGGTGGGAATGAAGCCGCGAATCGCGATCGATGCGATGGGCGGCGACGAAGGCGTACGCGTCATGGTCGCAGGGGCCGCACTGGCCCGCGCCCAGCATGACCGCTTCCGTTTCCTGTTCGTCGGCGACGAGACCCGCATCCGGGCGGCGCTCGACAATCATCCGAACCTCAATGCCGTATCCGAAATCCTGCACACGAGCGAAGAAGTGCAGGACGAGGACAAGCCCTCGCAGGCGCTGCGCAAATCCAAAAACAGCTCGATGGGTCTGGCGATCAATGCGGTTAAGCAGGGCGATGTCAGCGCCGCGGTCAGCGCGGGCAATACCGGTGCATTGATGGCGATGGCCAAAGTCGCGCTGCGCACCATGCCGGGGATCGACCGGCCCGCGCTCGCCGCGCTGATGCCGACGATCGAGGAAACCGACGTGGTGATGCTCGATCTGGGTGCCAATACCGAATGCGACGCCCGCAACTTGACGCAATTCGCGGTGATGGGCGCAGCCTATTCGCGCATCATTTTCGGATTCGACAAACCGCGCGTTAAATTGCTCAATATCGGCACCGAGGAGCAAAAGGGCACGGGCGCGCTGCAGGAAGCGGCGGCAAACCTGCGCGGGGCCACCAACCTGCACATGGATTTCAAGGGATTTACCGAAGCGGACAAGCTGTCGCGCGGCGATGCCGACGTGATCGTCACCGACGGATTCAGCGGCAATATCGCGCTCAAATCGCTGGAGGGCACCGCACGGTTCGTGACCGATCTGCTCAAACGCAGCTTCATGAGCTCGCTGCGCTCCAAGATCGGCTTCCTGATTTCGCGCCCGGCCACCGAATTGCTGCGCCACCATCTCGACCCCAATAATCACAATGGTGCCGTGTTTCTGGGCCTGAACGGCGTGGTCGTCAAAAGCCATGGCAGTGCAACCGCCAAGGGCGTGGCCAATGCGGTCAAGGTCGCGGCGCGGCTGGTCGAGGAATCGATCACCGAGCGCATTGCTGAGGATCTGGAAAATTTCGAACAATCGCTGGCCGCTGCGGTGTCGGTCGACAGCATCGCATGACGCTGCGCGCGGTCATAGCCGGAACCGGTTCCGCCCTGCCGCGTACCCGCGTGACCAACGCGGAGCTGAGCCAGCGCGTTGATACCACCGACGCCTGGATCCGCGAACGCACCGGTATCACCGCGCGCTACATCGCCGAGGATGACGAATATACCTCGACGCTGGCGATAGACGCTTCCCGCAGGGCTCTCGAGGCTGCGGACATGCAGGCCGAGCAGATCGACCTGATCATTCTGGCCACTGCCACGCCCGACCAGACGTTCCCGGCCACCGCCACGAAAGTCCAGGCGGCGCTCGGCAATTTCGGGTGCACCGCGTTCGATGTAGCGGCTGTGTGTTCCGGTTTTCTGTACGCCATGCAGATCGCCGATTGCATGATCCGCGCGGGCAGCGCCCGCAACGCGCTGGTGATTGGCGCGGAAACGTTCAGCCGCATTCTCGACTGGGAAGACCGCACGACCTGCGTCCTGTTTGGCGATGGCGCGGGCGCGGTCGTGCTGAGCGCGCAGGATATAATAGGGGAACAGCAGGGCATACTTGCCTGCCGGATGCATGCCGACGGACGCCATCACGACCTGCTCTATGTCGACGGGGGCCCGTCGACTACGAAAACCGTGGGCAAGCTGCGCATGAAGGGCCGCGAAGTGTTCCGTCATGCCGTCGTGAATCTGGCCGAGGTCATGCACGAAACGCTGGCAGAGGCCGGCCTTGAAGTCAGCGATGTCGACTGGGTCGTGCCGCACCAGGCCAATGCCCGGATACTGGACGCGACCGCACGCAAGCTGGGCCTCGCGCCCGAAAAAGTGATCGTGACCGTGGACGTCCACGCCAACACGTCTGCGGCGTCCGTTCCGCTCGCGCTCGATACCGCGGTGCGCGATGGGCGAATCCGGCGCGGAGACCTTGTGGTGCTCGAAGCAATGGGCGGCGGATTTACCTGGGGCGCCTGCATCGTTCGCTATTGAACGCGGTTTTTACTGCGATTTCAATGTCCCGATTTGGAGCACTCTTGAGATTAGCGCAATAATACATATTTTTTAGCGTCTTTTGTTCATATTAGCTCGTATTTGGGATGAAGCCATTTTACAGTGATGTTAATATGGGTTAGAAACAGCGTGAATATAATTGGGAGGTTATACGATATGCGATCTGTGGGTACACTGACGAGAGCCGATCTGGCCGATACGTTGAATCAGCAAGTGGGATTATCACGCGCCGATTCAGCGCAAATGGTCGAGGCCATTCTCGATTACATGACAGACGCCATGGAAAATGGTGAAAATGTCAAGATCTCGGGTTTTGGCACCTTTTTGTTGCGTGACAAGGGCGAGCGGATCGGGCGCAATCCGAAAACCGGAATCGAAGTTCCGATCACCCCGCGCCGGGTGTTGACATTCCGGGCAAGCCAGATGCTGAAAGACCGAATTATCGCTGGCAATTGAACCGGTCGATGTTCGATAGCCCCGGAATTTGCACATATCGTTTTTTCTTGCTAAACCATGGACCTGATGAAAAATTCATCAAGCGGTAAATCATGTGGTGCGTTGCGCACGATCGGTGAGGCTTCGGCCGAACTGGGTGTGAAATCGCATATTCTGCGCTACTGGGAAGAACAATTCCCGATGCTGCGGCCGCTCAAGCGTGCGGGTGCGCGCCGCTATTACCGGTCCGAAGATATGGCCTTGCTGGCCCGGATCGACGATTTGCTCAACCGGCAGGGCTATACCGTCAAAGGCGCGGTAAAATTTCTGAAATCAAGCGGCGAAATGCCCCAGGATTTCCCGTCTTCGAGATCAGCTGCGCCCGCCGCGCTGGACGCTGATAAAATTCACAAGTTGCAGGACATACGGGCCGTACTGGCGGAAGCGCTGGCGGCCGCCTAGCTCAGTCCATTTGCGGGCCTAATGCAGGATCGAGGTCGCGCGGCCGGATCAGCTTGACGATGCGCACATCCCCGTTGCCGATATTTGTCCAGCTGTCTATATCCAGTTCCAGCACGGCCAGTGCCGCGGTCGGAAATTTCTCCTCGACCACATCGCGCAAACCCTGTGTTCCGTCATCGGCAACCAGATCGAAAATCAGGTCTTCCAGTCCCGGATTGTGTCCCGCCATCAGTACGCGTTCTGGCTCGTCCTTGATGCCGCGTATTATGTCCATCAATGTGACCGAAGAGGCCAGATAGATGCGGCGATCAAATTCCTGGTTCAGCGAACGGCCATAGCTGTTTTCCAGCTGGTCGATCGTTTCGGTCACGCGCGTCGCGGGGGAGGCAATGACGAGATCGAACTGTATATTCTCGCGTTTCATCCATGTTCCGATCAGCTTCGCACCGGCAATACCGCGGGCATTGATCGGACGGTCGAAATCGCGCGTGCCGCTGTCGCCCCATTCGGACTTGGCGTGGCGCAGCAGGGTGAGTGTCTTGGTAATAACGGCCTGCCTGTGACTAGATCGGAATGGAATCGTCGAGCTCTTTGCGCGCCACTGAAAGCCCAGAACGCACGGCTTGTAAAGCTTCCGTAAGCGTCACCCTGCGAATGGGGATGCCATCGGGGAAAGCCAATAGCAGACGCGAGGGAAAAGCGGCGCTCAGCATCACGAATTGGCCATGATCGTCGCGGCTGCGGATGAGGCGGCCGAAAGCCTGCGCCAGCTTGCCGCGGATCAGCATATCGTCATATTTGCTGCCACCGCCCGCGAGCTTGCGCGCACGGTGCAGGATGCTGGGTTTGGGCCACGGCACGCCCTCCATCACCACGAGCCGCAGCGAATGGCCAGGCACATCGACGCCGTCGCGCAAGGCATCGGTGCCGAGTAGGCAGGCGTGCGGATCGTCGCGGAAGATATCGACCAGAGTGCCGGTGTCGATCGGGTCGACATGCTGCGCGTAAAGCGGCAGCCCTGCTTCGGCCAGCCGGTCGGCAATGCGCACGTGCACGCCACGCAGCCGCCGGATCGCGGTGAACAGGCCGAGCGCGCCGCCGCCCGCGGCCTCGAACAACTGCGCAGAGGCTCCAGCCAGCGCGGGCATGTCGCCGCGCCGGATATCGGTGACGATCAGGACTTCGGATTGCTGCCCGTACGCGAACGGGCTGGGCACCGCAAAATGGTCGGCCGGTTTGTCCAGATGCCTTGCCCCGCTGCGCAATTCGGCGCTGGCCCAGTCATGCCCGTCGCGCAATGTGGCCGATGTGACCATGACGCCGTGACTGGGTTTAATCACGGTTTCTGCCACCGGACGTGCCGGGTCAAGCCAGTGGCGGTGCAGGCCGATATCATATTCGCGGCCCTCAAAGCGCTCCACCGCCATCCAGTCGACGAAATCGGGATCGGCCGGGCCGCCGATGCGGCTGAGCAACGACAGCCATGCGCCGAGCATATCGGCTCGCCAGCCGAGCGCGAACAGCGCCCCGTCCATCCGCGCCCGCGCCGCCGCATCCATCCAATCGGGGCCATCCTCGATCAGTGCCTCGAGCCGCTTGCCAAGAATGATGAGCGGCCTGAGTAGGTCGTCCATCGCCTTGGCCGCCCGCGCGGCGGCTTCGATCAGCGGTCCGTCGAGACCGACCAGTTCGGTTTCCAGGCCATAGCCCGCATCCGCCCCCTTGCTTTCGTCGCGCGCGTAAACGGTGCCGCGGATCGCGGCGAGCAGTTTTTCGACCGGCCCCCATGGATCGCCTTCCTGCAGCCGCGCCAGCCAGCCTTCTCCGGGCAGTGCTTCGGCGGCGGTGCGCGCGGCCTCGATCGCCGCGCCGCCCTGTTCATCATAGCTGCCGACATCCGCCAGCCGTGCGGCCAGTCCGCGCCGGCGCCCCTTGGCCTTGCCCTCCGGTCCCATGATCCAGCGGCGCACTTCGATAGTTTCCTGTCCGGTCAGTGCGGCGGAAAACATGCTGTCGGCGGCATCGAACAGATGATGGCCTTCGTCGAAGATGATGCGGGTGGGCCGACCGTTCTGTTCACGGCCGCCAATATTAGACTCTCTGGCGGCATTGACCATCACCAGCGCATGGTTGGCGATGACGATATCGGCGTCGATGCTGTCGCGGGCGGAGCGTTCGATAAAGCATTTGCGATAGTGCGGACAACCGGCATAGACGCATTCGCCGCGCCGGTCGGTCAGCGCCGTCACCCCGCGCTGGCGGAACAATGTGGTCAGCCATCCGGGCAGGTCGCCGCCGATCATGTCGCCGTCGCGCGAATAGCTGGCCCAGCGTGCGACCAGATGCGCGAGGATGGCGGGGCGTCCGGTAAACCCGCCCTGCAGTGCGTCTTCCAGATTGAGCAGACACAGATAATTTTCGCGGCCCTTGCGCACCACGACGCGTTTCTTAAAAACGTCCGGATTGGGATAGATGCGCTCGCTCTCGCGGCTCAGCTGGCGCTGCAGCGCTTTGGTGTAAGTCGATATCCACACTGCGCCGCCCGCCGAATGCGCCCATAAAGATGCGGGCGCAAGATAGCCCAGAGTCTTGCCGATGCCCGTACCTGCTTCGGCCAGCAGCATATGCGGATGTTTCTCGCTATCGCGCGGCGCAAAAATATGCGCGGCGGCTTTGGCATAATCACGCTGCCCCTGTCGCCGCTCCGCGCCATTGCCGGTCAGGTGATCGAGATGCGATTCGACATCGCCGCTATCGAGCGTGATCGTGCGCGGCGCCGGGCGCGGTGGTTTCTCCTCCCATTCTGGAAGCTTCGAGAAAAGCCAGCGTTCGGGTGTTTGCGGTTTTTTCAGATGGTCCACAACCGTCCCCGCCCATGGCCAGCGCAGGCGGAACAGCGCCTGGCAACTGTCCCACGCCCCTTCGCGTTCCTTCCATACGGGATCGGACAAAGTGGTCAGCAGCTTTTCGGCGGCGGCGTGGTAGATAAGCGGAATGCTATGCTCCTCGATTTCCTCCGGAGGGCCAAAATCGAGGCCCAGCGCCTTTACCAGCCCCGCCGCGGTCGGCACCATGAAGCGTGCCGGATGCACGAACGCGAACAGTTCCAGCAGATCGAGCCCCGACAGTTCACCATAGCCGAGCCGCTGTCCCAAAAGCGGCGCATTCATCAGGATGACAGGCGTTTCCGCGGCGCGGCCGATCGCTTCGCCTTTTGAAATCGCCTGCACCTGGCCGTCTTCGGCAAGCCATATCCCACTATGGCTTGCATGCAATGCGGGAAAGGATAGGGAAATGGGCATAGAGTTTGGCAGAAATTCCGTCTAAAGGACTGAACGGAACTCTGCCGCAAACGTGGCGGTGATACAAGAACGAAAAGGAAACGTACCCAGTGAGCGATATGCAGGGCATAGCAATGGAGTCCAAAGCATGGCCTTTCGAGGAAGCGCGCAAATTGCTCAAACGCTATCGCGGCGAGCGCGGCGCGCCCGCGCCCAAGCCAGATGGCGAAGCGATACTGTTCGAAACCGGCTATAGTCCATCGGGCCTGCCGCATATCGGCACGTTCAACGAGGTGCTGCGCACCACTATGGTGCGCCATGCGTATGAGACGCTAACTGGAAATCCGACGCGGCTGATCGCCTTTTCCGACGATATGGACGGCTTCCGAAAAGTGCCAACCAATGTGCCGAATCAGGATATGCTGGCGGAGCATTTGCACAAGCCGCTGACGCAAGTGCCCGATCCGTACGAAAAATTCGAAAGTTTTGCCGCGCACAATAACGCGATGCTGCGCGATTTTCTCGACCGCTACGGGTTCGATTACGAATTCCTGTCCTCGACCGAGCAGTACCAAAAGGGCGCATTCGACGACACGCTGAAGCTGGTGCTCGCGCGCTATGGCCAAATCATGGACATCATGCTGCCGACGCTGGGCAAGGAGCGGCAGGCGACCTATTCGCCCGTGTTGCCGATCAGTCCGAAAACCGGTCATGTGCTGCAGGTGCCGGTCGAGGTGGTCGATGCGCAGGCGGGCATTGTCCGGTTCGAGGATGGCGGCGAGACGATCGAGCATAACATCCTGTCTGGCGGCGCGAAGCTGCAATGGAAAGTCGACTGGGCAATGCGGTGGGTGGCATTGGGCATCGACTATGAAATGTATGGTAAGGATCACATCGAAGGAGGTATCCAGTCGGGCAAGATCGCCAAGGTGCTGGGCGCGCGCAAGCCCGAAGGCCTGATCTACGAGATGTTCCTCGACGAAAAGGGCGAGAAGATTTCCAAATCGAAAGGCAATGGCCTGAGCCTCGAGCAATGGCTCGAATACGGCTCGCAAAACAGCCTCGCCTTTTATATTTTCCGCGATCCCAAATCGGCCAAGCAGCTGCATATGGGCGTGATCCCGCGCGCGGTCGACGAATATTTCCAGTTCCGCGCCAACTGGCACGATCAGGAAACTGACAAACGGCTCGGCAATCCGGTGCATCACGTCCATAATGGCGAGGTGCCGGACGATGTTATCCCGGTTACCTACGGCCTGCTGCTCAACCTGGTCGGGGTGATGGGCGAAGCGAGCAAGGAACAGGTCTGGGGTTATTTGCGGCAATATGCGCCCGATGCGACCGCGCACACATATCCCGACCTGGACGAGCTGATCGACAATGCAATGGCCTATCACCGCGACTTTATCGCGCCGACGCTCGACCGCCGCCCGCCGGTGGGCCATGAAGTCGCCGCGCTCGAACGGCTCGACCGCGAACTGGCCGGCCTACCCGAAAATGCACCGGCGGAAAACGTCCAGACGATCGTCTATACGATCGGCAAAGAAGGCGGCTTTGAAAACCTGCGCGACTGGTTCACCGCGCTCTATGAGACGTTGCTGGGCAGCTCGCAGGGGCCGCGCATGGGCAGTTTCATCTCGCTCTACGGCATTGCCAATACCCGCAAGCTGATCGCGGAGGCGACCGCAAAAGCTTCCTCCTCGTGAGCCGCAGCGCGGGCCAGTGTTTCGCAGAAAGGATAGCCGCATGCGCATTCATGCCGATTTTTCGCAAAAAGTTGTAATCCTTCCGGGCGATGCGGACTGGGTGGCTTCGCCGTTGCCCGGTGTCGAACGGCAGATGCTCGACCGGATCGGCGGGGAAGTGGCGCGCGCGACCTCGATCGTGCGCTATGCGGCGGGCAGCGCTTTCGATCCGCACAGCCATGGCGGCGGCGAGGAATATCTGGTGCTGGACGGCGTGTTTTCCGACGAGCGCGGCGACTATTCCGCCGGCACCTATGTGCGCAATCCGCCCGGCAGTCGGCACCAGCCGTTCAGCACGAACGGCTGCACCATCCTGGTCAAGCTGCACCAGTTCCAGCCGGACGACAGCGCGCAAAAGACGATCGATACCCGCGCGGGCGACTATAGATATTATGGCGGCGAGGGGGTGTCGGTCATGGACCTGCATCAGGCACCGCACGAAAGCGTGAAAATGATCCGCTGGGACAAAGGCAGCAGCTATCCGCGCCATGCGCATGCAGGCGGCAGCGAAAACTATATCATCAGCGGTACATTATCCGACGAGGACGGCGATTATCCGGCGGGCACATGGATACGCCATCCGGACGGTTCGGCGCATGCGCCCTATTCCACGGACGGCGCTGTGGTCTGGTCGAAAACCGGGCATCTGTCGGCTGCGGCGCTTGGCAAATGGAATGACGGGACGGACTAGGCGGCCCGCGCCGTGGCCAGGCGGAGCACATGCCAGTATCCCGGCGAAATGATCATCGTGCGGTGCCGGTCTTGTACGCCCAGATGGTCGTGCGCGGCTTTCAGGTGATAGCATGGCACGCCCATGAACAGGTGATGCTCGCTGTGATAATTCACCCAATAGGGCGCGACGGTGGCGCGGGCGAGCCAGCCGGCCTGCGTCGTGCGGGCATGGCTGAACGGATCGTCGCTGCCCGTTTCGGTGCAGGCATGTTCGGCGATATTGCGGATCCGCAAAAACAGCTGGAACGTGGTGGCGAGCGCGATCAGCCACAGCAGGTAAGGCAGGATGCCCTGGCCGGTGGCAAAGGACAGCGCGATCAGCACGGCTTGCGCGCCCAGGAAGCGCAACAGCGATTTGCCGACGAATATATTTTGCTCCTTTGCGCCCGGCGAAATACCCTTGAGCGCCATCAGCACCTGCGCGCCGCGCAGTTTGACAAAAGTCAGGCCGGACAGATCGCGCAGCACCTTGCGCGCCATGCTGCCGCGCGTGGTCGGAAACGGCGCCGACAGGATCAGGTCGGGGTCTTCCTGCTGCTGCGTATATTTATGGTGGGTCAGGTGATAGGTGCGATAGGCGTGCAGGTCGGTGCCGACGGGCACGCCGGTCATCCACTGGCCGAGGAAATTGTTGGCCTTGCGTTTGGGATGGAGATGCCCGTGCGCGGCATCGTGCATCAGGATCGCCAGTCCCAGTTGCCGTCCGCCGATAATGACAATGGCCGCGATCCATGCCAGCCAGTGCCCCGTCCACAGCGCGAGCGCAATCGCCGCGACAATCACCGCCCAGGCATGCACGACCAAAGCCGCGCCTTTCCAGCGCGACACCTGCGTCAGCGCGGCCCATTGCTCGCGGCCGAAGATATCGGTGGGTCGGGCAGCTTTTACGGCGGGCATATCGGGGCACTCCTTATTGTCATAATATACGCTTTTTATTGCGATTGTGCAAAACTCGCCGCTATATCCAGCGGACCGTAGCGTCGTTCATCAGCCGGGGGGGCAACACCGATCGGATCCGACTCGGCGCACCGCGACGACATCTTTTTGAAAGAGATTTATGCCTGCACACCGCGATATCTATCATCCTTTTGCACGTTTATGGGCGCCGGTGTTTCTGGCTCTGGCGCTTTTGCTCTTTTCCGCCGGTGCCGCGCAGGCGCAGATCGAATTGCTGTCCGCCGATGCCGCGCCCGAAACCCCGACCGATCCCGAACCGGTAATCGAAGCCCCCGATACCGCGCCGGACGATGCCAATATCGAAACGCGTATCGAGGGCATTTTTGCCGAGATACCGGCGCTGTCGAAAATAGGGGTTACCGCGCGAAGGGGCGTCGTCACGCTGTCAGGCGAAGTGCCCACGCTGGAAGACAGCAAGCGTGCAGAAGCGATTGCGGCCCGGGTCGCGGGCGTGGTCACCGTGGAAAGCAGCGTCGAACGCAATCTCGATGTCAGCCAGAACCTCGCTCCGGTGCTGGAGCGCATGAAGACTGGCGCGCGCGATCTGCTCAAAAGCCTGCCGCTGCTGGCGGTGGCGCTCGTCATTATCGCGATTGCCTGGATATTGGGCGGCTTCCTGTCGCGGCGCACCAAATTCTGGCAGACGGTCGCGCCCAATATTTTTCTGGCCGAACTGTTCGCGGTCGGTTTCCGCTTTATCTTCCTGTTGATCGGCATGTTCGTCGCGCTCGACGTGCTGGGTGCGACCGCGGTGATGGGGGCGCTGCTGGGCAGTGCCGGCGTGATTGGTCTCGCGATCGGCTTTGCCGTGCGTGATACGATCGAGAATTACGTGTCCTCGATCATGCTGTCGATCCGCCAGCCGTTTCGCGCCAACGACCATGTCCTGATCGGCCAGAACGAGGGCCGGATTATCCGCCTGACCAGCCGCGCGACCATATTGATGACGCTCGACGGCAACCATCTGCGCATTCCCAACTCGACCGTCTACAAGGCCGAGATACTGAATTATACGCGCAATCCCGAGCGGCGGTTCGAATTTGAAATGGGGATCGATGCCGATGACGATCCCGCCGACGCGATTGCCACCGGTTTGGCCGCGCTCAAAGACATGCCGTTCGTGCTGGACGAGCCCAAGGCCACGGCGCGGATCGAACAGGTCGGCGACTCAAATATCGTCATCAAGTTCCTCGGTTGGGTCGACCAGCGCGAGGCCGATTTCTACAAGGCGCGCAGCGCGGGCATCCGCGTGGTGAAGAACGTGCTGGAGGATGCCGGGTTCGGGCTGCCCGAACCGATCTACCGGCTGCGTTTCGACGGGCGCAGCGATCCGCTGGAAATCGCGCGGTCTTCGCGGCATGAGACCGAAGAGACAAAGACTGCGCAGTCATCGCAAAAAGCCAGCGCCAAGCCCGCGAAAAAGATTGCGAGTGCAGACATGGATGTCAGCAAGGATGACGATATCGAACAAAAGGTAGCGGAGGAACGTGCGCAATCGGGCGAAAAGGATATTCTCGATAGCGACAGCCCGATCGAATAGGCGGCGATCGCTTCTATATCGCCACTATTATGCCAGCTCTTCGGCCAGCCGTTCCATGAAGGCCGCGCCGCGCGCGAACTGGTCGATCAGGATATATTCGTCCGGCTGGTGCGCCTGTTCGATCGATCCGGGGCCGCAGACGACGGTGGGAAAGCCCGCTTGCTGGAACTGCCCGGCTTCGGTGGCATAGGAAACCGCGCCGGCGGGCGCATTGTCGCCGGTCAGCTTGCGCACGAACGCTTCTGCCTGCTCGCTGCCATGCGACGTGAGCGGCGGGGCATTCGACATTTGCGTGATGGTCACGCCGCAATCGCGAAATGCTTCTTTCAGCTGCGCATCGAGCGCGGCGACCTTGGCTTTGAACGGCGCGAGAATCGCGACCGGATCGTCGCCGGGCGGACAGCGCAAGTCGAACACGAACTGCGCCCCCCGCGCAAGGATATTGGAGGCGGTTCCGCCCTGCATGGTGCCGATGGTCAGCGTTGCATGCGGCGGCACGAACGGGGAAGAAGGGTCGGCATTCTCCCATAAATTGCGCGCCAGTTCGGTCAGATCGTGCATCAGGTCGGCGGCGATCATATTGGCCGATATGCCCAGATGCGTGAGGCTGCTATGCACCTCGTGGCCCCGCACATCGACCCGGTGCACGGTTATGCCCTTGTGGCCGGTCACGACTTTCATCGATGTCGGTTCGCCGATAATGGCGAGCGCGGGGGCGGGCAGATTTTTGGCGATCTCGGCAATCATGTCCGGCGCGCCGAGACAGCCGATTTCCTCGTCATAGCTGAAGGCCAGATGCACCGGACGACTGCCATCCTTGAACAGCGGCACGGCGGCCAGCGCGAGCGCGATAAACCCTTTCATGTCGCACGTCCCGCGCCCGAAATATTTGTCGCCGCGTTCCTGAAGCGCAAACGGATCGCTCGACCAGTCCTGCCCGTCGACCGGCACCACGTCGCTATGGCCCGACAAGATCACGCCGCCCGCGACATCCGGACCGACGCTGGCATAGAGATTGGCCTTGCTCGCATCGGCATTGGTCACGCGGGTGGAAGTGACGGCGTGCTGCGCCAGATACGCCTCCACCCACGCGATCAGATCGAGATTGCTGTTGCGCGACGTGGTGTCAAAGGCGATCAGCGTTTCGAGGATCGCCCGCGCGGCGACATGGAGCGCGCTTTCTGTCACCCCTTGCTGGCAATCCACGCGTCGATTTTCTCTTCCAGTATAGCCATGGGCAGCGCGCCGGTATTGAGAACCTCGTCGTGAAATTCGCGCACGTCGAACCGGTCGCCCAGCTGCGCCTCTGCCTTGGCCTTCAGCCGCTGAATCGTTAGCGCGCCGATTTTGTAGGCCAGCGCCTGCGATGGAATGGCGATATAACGCTCGACCTCGGACGTGGCATCGGTTTCGCCCATCGAGCTGTTATCGAGCATGTACTGGATCGCCTGTTCGCGGGTCCAACTCTTGCTGTGCAGGCCGGTATCGACCACCAGCCGCATCGCGCGCAGCATTTCGTCGTCATAATGGCCGAAGCGCTGGTACGGATCGGTATAGAGCCCCATCGGGAAACCCAGTTTCTCGGAATAAAGCGCCCAGCCTTCGACATAGGCGGTGTTGCCGCCATAACGCATGAAATTGGGCAGCGCCTCGTTTTCCTGCGCCAGCGAAATCTGGAAATGGTGGCCCGGTGCGCCTTCGTGCAGGTAGAGCGTGGTCATGCCGGAAACGTTGCGCGAGGGCAGATCGTACGCGTTGAAATAGAATATGCCGGGACGCGAACCGTCGGCGGTGCCGCTGCTGTACGAACCGCCTGCCTGGAATTTTTCGATCGTCTCGTCATAGGGTTTGATCTCGAGCGGCGATTCGGGCAGCACCTTGAACTGGCTGGCGATTTTCGCATCGACGGTTTTGCCGATGGCGTAAAACCCTTGCGTCAGCGCAGCGCGCGAGGCCGGCTGGAATTTGGGATCGGTGCGCAGGTAGGTAAAGAATTCCTGCAATGTGCCCGTGAAACCGACCTCTTTCTTGATCGCTTCCATCTCGCCCTTGATCCGCGCCACCTCGCTGAGCCCCAGCGCATGCACGTCCGCGGCTTTGAGCGGCAGCGTGGTGGTGCTTTCGATCATATAGTCGTACAGCTTCGCGCCGCCCTTCATATAGGACAGGCCCGCGCCCTCGCGCGCCGCCGGCAGATATTCGTTCTGCAGGAAATCGCGCAGCCGTTGGTGCGCGGGATAGATTTCCTGGGCGATCATCTCGCGATATTCGCGCGCCAGTTCGGCCTTTTGCATCTTGGTGAAACTGTCTGGAAATTGCAGGATCGGGCCGTAAAATGCCGATTGCTCGACGCTCTGGGCCAGCTGGTTGTCGAGCTGTTCGACCATGTTGCGGGTGGTCAGCTTGGTTTCGACCACACCGCTCGCCATGCCTTGCCGGAAACGCGCGATGCTGCGGTCGATATTGACGATATAGCCTTTGTGGCGTTTCAGGTTGTTCCGGTAATCGGCCAACGTGTTGAACGGCGCCGCTCCCTTGCCGCTGGCGAAAGTCGGATAGAATGTGTGCAGCGCATAGAAATGGTTGAACGGGCGCACTTTGGTGAGCGGCAATATCTCGTCCGACAGGCTTTGGACTGTGTCATTGGTATCGCGCTTGAACACATCATAGGCGATCGCGTCGACGCGGTTCAGCTGGCTGCGCTCGATGGCGGCGAGCGCAGCCAGATCGTTTTGCGCCGCGGCGCGTTCGGCATCGTAATAGGCGTCGGTAATGCCGTCGCCAAACTGGTCGGCATAGCGCATGTCGCCGCGGAACAGCGCGCTCAGCGGATTGCGTTTCAGGCTGGCTTCATCGCTGGCGGCGAACAGCGCGTGCAGTTTCTCGCTCTCGCTTTGACCCTGCGCCGGGACGGCCATGTCGTCGCCCGCACGCGCCGATGCCGCGCCCGTGGCCATGCCGCTATCGGTGGCGGCACAGGCGGTGAGAAAAACGGTACAGGCCGAGGCCAGCAGGAGAGCGCGAATTTTCATGGGATATGGGTCCTTTGCAATGTGTGCCGCGCCCTAGCATGCGCGCATGCCGGCGCGCAATTCCCAAACGGCTGAATCGCAAACGGTTTCGGCAAAAACCTAAGATTACGTCAGGCGCCGCTCTCGTCCGACCATCCGGCAGGCCGCAATTGCCGCTGATGATCGCCAAATTCGCGTTCGTCGGCATCGACACCGCGCCAGTACAGCTTGCCCACGGCCTGCGGCTTGCCGACGTCGACCTCGCTGCGCAGGCGGGCAAATTTCTGGCCCTGTTCGTTTTCCAGCGCAATCTGGTCGGCATCGAAATAGTCGGTCGCCATCTCGAGCGAGAAATCGTCGATATAATAGCGCGGGATGGGGATGACCGCGCTGATGATATCGCCCTTGCGCACGCGCACGCGCGCATTGGGGCGGGTGATTTTCAGGTTGAACGTGAAATCGCGGCGCAGATTGTCGGTTTCCACCACGGCGAACAGGTTCGAAAGGCCGTCATGGAAATAATTGGGCGGGTCGAGCACGATCAGGTTGGTTCCGGGGGCGGTGCGAAAGCTGAACCGGTTCTGCACCGTCACGATCCCGCTGCCGAAATGCGAGGACACGACCTGCAGGTCGCTTTCGCTGGCGGCCTCGTCGATGCGTATGGTAGTATGGCGCGCATCGGCGCCGCCGGACCAGATCGCGCTCCACGTCACCATGCTTTTGAGCGCGAAGCCGTACTGGTTGCCGATCACGACGGGCAGGCAGTGAAAGCTGTGCCGGCCCAGCGTCTCGCGCTGGCTTTGCCCGCGCAGCGGTTCGACCATCTGCGCGATGCGATCCTGGAACGCGGGATGGTCGGCCAGGCACACTATCTTGTTGTGCGGGATCAAATGGTCGGGATCGTTGATCATGCCGCACGGCTCCCTATTCGATGACGCGGCCGCGCACCATCACCCAGTCGACCTTTTCCAGCACGCGGATATCGTCCAGCGGATCGCCATCGACCGCGATCAGGTCGGCGCTATAGCCGGGCGCGATCCGGCCGACCTCGTTTTCCAGGTTCATCAGCCGGGCCGCCGCGGTGGTGGCGCTGGCCAGCGCTTCGCGGTTGCTCATGCCGATATATTGCCGCATCAATGCGAATTCCTCGGCATTGCGGCCATGCGCGGTGACGCCGCTGTCGGTGCCGAACACAATGCCCACGCCCGCTTTGTGCATCGCGGTCGGCGCCTTGCCCAGCGCGTCGAGCGTGGCGCGGATCTTGTCCTCGACCGGCGCGGTGTAAATGCCTTTGCCCAGCCCTTCTTTGACGCCGACGAACGCGAGCAGCGTCGGCACACACACGGTGTCGGCGGCTTTCATCGCGCGGATCGATGCGTCGTCGGCAAAGGTGCAATGCTCGACCGAATCAATGCCCGCGCTCGACGCGCCCTCAATGCCGCGCGGCCCGTGCGCATGCGCGGCGACTTTCATGCCCAGCCCGTGTGCGGTCTCGACAATCGCTTTCATTTCGGCATTGCTGAAATGCTGGTCGAGCCCGCGCGCCTGCTGCGACAGCACACCGCCGGTGGCGGTGATCTTAATGAGGTCGGACCCGTTTTTCGACGCCTTGCGCACCTTCGCGGCGCATTCGTTGGCGCCGGTACAGGTAAACCCGCTCGACAGCAGGTCGTTGACCTCGGGCCGAAAGCCGGACACGTCGCCATGACCGCCGATGATCGCCAGCGCGGGGCCAGACGACTGGATGCGCGGGCCGGGAATATAGCCCTCCGCGGTGCCGCGGCGCAGCACGAACCCGACATCGGGCGCGCTGCCGACGTCGCGCACGGTGGTGAACCCGGCCAGCGCGGTGATGCGCGCGTTCTTGGCGCCCACGACCACGCCCCATGCGTCGGGCTCGGTCGCCTCTTTCCAGAAATCGCCGCCCGGATCGCCCGACAGGTGAACGTGCGTGTCGATCAGGCCGGGCAATACCGTCTTGCCGGACAGGTCGACGACATCGCCGCCGTCCGGCCGGTTCAGGCCGCGGGCGATCGACACGATCTTGCCGTCGCGCACCGTGATAGTCGCCGGGCCGGTGCCGCCCGCATCGGCATCAGCGATCAGGTTGCCGGCCAGAATGACCTGATCCTGCGCCAGCGCCGGGACGCCTGCAATATTGGCGGCGATGAAAGTGGCGGTGGCAAGAGTAAAGGCGGTTTTGAACGTGCGCATCATAGGGGGCTCCAGGGACACCAGGGACAATAGCTGGCACCGTTATGCATGGATGGGATGCCAAGGGCAATCCGCGTCAATACTATGTGATACAAAAGCGCGTCTTGCGCCCGACCGGTTTCTGCCCCTAGATTGCCAGCCGTACCTATATCAAAGGATCGACCATGTCCGCACCGCTGTCCCGCTATTCCAAAGGCGCCATCGCATTCCACTGGATCATCGCCGCTCTGGTCATCACCAATTACGTGCTGGTGAAAATTGCCGAGGAAGTGGACAAGGCGGTAAAGGGCGATTTCATGGGGCCGCACAAGGCGATCGGTATTACGGTACTGGTGCTGACCATCCTGCGCATCGTATGGCGGCTCACCCATACGCGTCCCGATGTAACGCGCGGGGTCAAGCCATGGGAAGCGCGGCTGGCCAAGACAGCGCATGCATTATTCTATATCCTGCTGATTGCAATTCCGCTGACCGGCTGGATGATGTCGTCGGCAGCGTCGGGCGGCGGTCCGGTGAGCTGGTTTGGGTTGTTCGACATACCCGGCCTGCCGCTGGCCAAGGACCGCAGCGCGGCGGGCACGCTGCACGAATTTCACGAGATTATGGGCAAGGCGATGTTCGTGCTGATCCTGTTGCACATTGCAGGCGCACTCAAGCACCAGTATTTCGACAAGGTGCCGGTGCTGGCAAAAATGGGGCTGGGCAGGAGCTGATCCGGCCGGCATATTTGCGCCGAGCGCCAAGCCCCTCGAAATTTCTTTGCATATCGCAAATTATATTCGCTTTGGAGAGGCGATGCAAAACTATCTTGGCGCCTGTGCGAAAAGTAAATAATTTGTCCCGGCAACGTTGAAAGTCCTGCAGATGATTGAATTTATCGCTTCGATCGATTTCGCCGCCCTTCTGCCCTTCATCCTTGTCGGCTTTTGTGCACAGCTGGTCGACGGCGCGCTGGGGATGGCCTTTGGTGTCATCACCAACACCATGCTGGTGGGCGTGCTGGGCGTGCCGCCGGCACAGGCATCGGCCAAAGTGCACGTGGTGGAAACCTTTACCACTGCGGTATCGGGGATCACGCACCTTATTCAGCGCAATATCGACTTCGGCCTGTTCATGCGGCTGGTCATTCCCGGCGTGATCGGCGGCGTGTCGGGCGCGTATCTGTTGACCAGCATCGACGGTGCGCTGATCAAGCCTTTCGTGCTGGTCTATCTGGCTGCCATCGGCATTTGGCTGTTGGTACGCGGGATTTTTTACCCTCCCAAGCTGCAAAAGCCCAAGGTGGTCGCACCGCTCGGCCTGATCGGCGGATTTCTCGACGCGGCGGGCGGCGGGGGCTGGGGTCCGGTGGTGACCTCCAACCTGCTGTTACAGGGCGCCGAACCGCGCAAGGTGGTGGGTACAGTCAACAGCGCGGAATTTTTCCTGACGCTCAGCATTTCCATTACGTTCATCACGCAGCTCGGCCTTGCCGATATTGCGGGGGCCACCCTGGGCCTGCTGATCGGCGGGGTGGCCGCGGCACCGTTGGGGGCCTTTTTTGCGCGAAAGTTTACGCCGAAGACGCTGCTGATACTGGTCGGTATCGTGTTGACTCTGACCAGCTGCTATTCGCTTTACAGCTTCCTGACCAAATAATTGCTGTCACGCGTGCTGCCATGCCCAATTGCGGGGCGGCAGCGTGCCCGGATCAGAGACGCCCGCTGAGCAGCATATAGGCGGCGACCGCGTTGAAGCCGGTATAGCCGCCATAGACGCCGACCGCGAGCAGCGATCCCATATTGGCGAAGAACAAGGCACCCAGCAACACCGCGAATTCGAGCGCATAGCCGCCCCAGTTGCCGACGCTCTTACCCATGCTGGCGCGCATGTGCTGCACCAGCGGGTGGCGGCTTTCCATGGTTGCTTTTTGCATCGCGAAATTGGCAATGCCGCACAGGAAGATGATGAATATCGCAGCGGTCATGCTCCTAAAATAGGAACGATGCTCCGCCGCGTCTATATGCACGCGGTCCCCAGGTGCTATTACCGCCCCTGACAGCATGCGTAATGGCCGATCGATTCAGCCGGCGTCGGGCACGCTTTTCAGGCCGGACCCGTTCAGCTCCGGAATATCGGGCGCGGCGTTCAGGTTCGGTGCGCCGCGGCCCATGCTCCAGTTTTTCTGCATCCGCACCTTGGGATTGGGCGCGCACCATATCTCGCCGCTGGCGTCGATCGCGGTGACCCACAGAAGATTATGCTCGGGCCCGTAATCGATCACGCCAAAGGCAAGACCTTCGCCCCGGTCGATGACGGTCACGGGAATAGGGGGGTTAAGCTGCGTAAAAGCCATGATATTTCTCCTGTCATACAGCGCAACGCCGCGACAAGAAAAAAGGTTGCGTCAAACTTTTTCCAGCAAACCTTCTTTCGCAATCTTCTCGCGCCATACCAGTGGCGCCAGATGGTGGACGCTGTCGCCGGCGCTGTCGACCGCGACGGTGACGGGCATGTCCTGCACCTCGAATTCATAGATCGCCTCCATGCCCAGATCCGCGAAACCGACAACCTTGCTGCCCTTGATCGCGCGGCTGACGAGATAGGCGCTGCCGCCCACCGCCATCAGATAGGCCGATTTATAGCGGGCGATGGTGCCGATCGTGTCGAGCCCGCGTTCGGCCTTGCCGACCATCGCCAGCAATCCCTGATCGAGCATCATCTTGGTAAACTTGTCCATCCGCGTCGCCGTCGTGGGACCGGCGGGGCCGACCACTTCCTCGCCGACCGGATCCACCGGCCCGACATAATAGATGACGCGGCCCCGGAATTCGACCGGCAGCGGCTCGCCCGCATCGAGCATATCCTTGATCCGCTTGTGCGCCGCGTCGCGCCCGGTCAGCATCTTGCCGCTCAGGAGCAAGCGGTCGCCATGTTTCCAGTTCTGCACTTGCTCGCTCGTCAGCGTATCCAGTTGCACCCGTTTCGCTTGCGACGATGGCGTCCAGTTGACATCGGGCCATTCATCGAGCCTGGGCGCTTCAAGATAGGCGGGTCCGCTGCCGTCGAGCGTGAAATGCGCGTGGCGCGTGGCGGCGCAAGTGGGAATCATCGCCACCGGCTTGCCCGCGGCGTGACAGGGCCAGTCGTGGATTTTCACGTCCAATATGGTCGACAGGCCGCCCAGCCCCTGCGCGCCGATGCCGAGCGCATTGACACGATCGAATATCTCGATCCGCAATTCCTCCAGATCGCTTTGCGGCCCGCGTTCCTTCAACTGGCCCATGTCGATCGGATCCATCAGCGACTGTTTGGCGAGCAGCACCGCGCGCTCCGCCGTGCCGCCGATACCGATGCCCAGCATGCCCGGCGGACACCAGCCCGCGCCCATTTGCGGAATCATCTCGAGTACCCAGTCGACGATATTGTCCGACGGGTTCATCATCTTGAATTTCGACTTATTTTCGCTACCGCCGCCCTTGGCCGCGACATCGACCGAGACCGTATTGCCGGGCACCATGTCGACGTGCAGCACGCTCGGCGTATTGTCCTTGGTATTGCGGCGCGTGAAAGCCGGATCGGCCAGTATCGACGCGCGCAGCTTGTTTTCGGGATGGAGATAGGCGCGGCGCACGCCCTCGTCGACAATTTCCTGCATCGATTTCGAGGTGTCGTCGAGCCGGCAATCCATGCCCCATTTGACGAAGATATTGACGATGCCGGTATCCTGACAAATCGGCCGGTGCCCCTCGGCGCACATTTTGCTGTTGGTCAGGATCTGCGCGATCGCATCCTTGGCCGCGGGCGATTTTTCCGCATCATACGCTTTTCCGAGCGCGCGGATATAATCCATCGGATGATAATAGCTGATAAACTGCAGCGCGTCCGCGACGCTGTCGATCAGGTCGGCGGTGGTGATGGTGGTGGTCATTCTCGGTCCTTGTTTGGGCGGCAATCAGTGTCTGCGCTCCGCTTAAGCCATGCGGCCAGCGATTTCCAGCGCCAAGCGGCATTCACATATTTGGAACCTTGGCTTGCCCCAGCCAGTTAATTCATCATAGCCCCAAAGGAGACGGCCATGAACGACGAGCGCATCTGGAAATTCGAAAAAAGCCTGTGGACCGCCGATAAAGGCGAATATCGCCACAAGATCGCCCGCGATGGCGTTATGGTCGTGCCAAATGCTCCGTTCGTGATGGCCGGACATGAAGCCGCCGATGCGATGGCCAAAACGCCGCGCTGGGACGAGGTCGCCTTCAGCGAAACCAAAGTCGCCCGTCCCGATGGGCCCGAGGGCGGGCTGATCGTGATCGCCTACAAAGCCGAAGCCAAACGCGGCGAGGAAAGCTATAGCGCCTATTGCACATCGACGCTGTTGCGCGAAGGCGAGGAAGACTGGGTCGTGGTCCAGCACCAGCAGACGCCGCCCACCGTTAGAAGCTGACCAGCGGCAACCGCCGGCACCTGCGCTGCCCTGCATGCCACGATCTTGTGTGGGCGAGGATCGCTTAGACGCGGGGCGAGAAAGGCTTTTACAAACGCGCCCGTCCTGCGTTTATGCTTCTACTCAACATGTTTTGTACATCAAATACCAACTCTGTGCGCAAAGTGGAGTCCGCACTATCCCGTTTTGCCGGCAAAAATTCCGGTCCGGCATTTTTATCCGATCGACTCTTGCAATTCGCGTGTGACAGCTTGGTCCATGCGTCGCGGCGGCACAGACGCAAGTGGGTGCGGTGAAGCGAATCAGAAGTGCGACGAACCGAGTCACGCTTTTGCGTTAATCCGGCATTTACCCTCTTGCGTCTCAAAATCTTTCAGGCACTATGGATAGTGTTGGGCCATTGGGGGTGCACTACTGCTAGTAGATATCTGTTGAAACCGTGATACCCCCGGGTCGCGCGGACAGCAGGTTGCGCGTTGGTGACAAAGCTTGCCTCGAATGCGCACAATGCGCTGTTTGGGGACAGGTTGGGGATAAGTTTTTCGCCCGGCTGACCGATAAAATGCTATTCGCAAGGTCTGGCCGGCCGAATCGAACGTTTAGGGAACATTTGGGGGCAGTAATGGATTTTAGAGATACGGATACCACAGATATTATGAAGACCGATACGCTGGATATGCCGGACACCACCCCTATCGACACAGGTGAGTCCGAAACGACAAAACAGGACGCACGCGCCGTGAGCCATGAAGACACCCTTATCGAAAAAAGCGCACCCGAGGGCGGCGCTCCACAAGCGGACACCCCCGTCGCCGACAGCCACAAGGTCAATGCGCGCCGTTTCGATATCGTCACCGACGAAGCGCGCGATGCCAACCTGACCGAATTCGGCAAGGAAACGCTGACCGATCGCTATCTGCTTCCCGGCGAATCCTATCAAGACCTGTTCGCCCGCGTCGCCGATGCCTATGCCGACGATCAGGAACATGCGCAGCGGCTGTACGATTATATCTCGAAACTGTGGTTCATGCCCGCGACGCCCGTGCTGTCCAATGGCGGCACCGGACGCGGCCTGCCGATCTCTTGCTATCTCAACAGCGTCGACGACAGCCTGAACGGTATCGTCAATACGTGGAACGAAAATGTCTGGCTCGCGTCCAAGGGCGGCGGCATCGGCACTTATTGGGGCAGCGTGCGCGGTATCGGCGAGCCGGTCGGCCTCAATGGCAAGACCAGCGGGATCATTCCGTTCGTGCGCGTGATGGACAGCCTGACGCTGGCCATTTCGCAAGGCTCGCTCAGGCGCGGTTCGGCGGCGGTCTATCTCGACGTCAACCATCCCGAGATCGAGGAGTTTCTCGAGATCCGCAAGCCGTCGGGCGATTTCAACCGCAAGGCGCTCAATCTCCACCACGGCGTATTGCTGACCGACGAATTTATGGAAGCGGTGCGCAATGGCGCCGAATTCGCTCTCAAATCGCCCAAGACCGGCGAAGTGCGCAGCACGGTCGACGCGCGCAGCCTGTTCCAGAAACTGGTCGAGACGCGGCTGGCCACCGGCGAGCCCTATATCGTGTTTTCCGACACCGTGAACCGGATGATGCCCAAGCATCACCGCGATCTGGGCCTGAAAGTCTCCACGTCGAACCTGTGCAGCGAAATCACGCTGCCGACCGGCACCGACCATCTGGGCAACGACCGCACAGCGGTCTGCTGCCTCTCCTCGCTCAACCTCGAAAAATGGGACGAGTGGAACGGCGACAAGATGTTTGTCGAGGACGTCATGCGTATGCTCGACAATGTGTTGCAGGATTATATCGACCGCGCCCCCCAAGAAATGGCGCGCGCCAAATACAGCGCGTCGCGCGAACGCTCGGTCGGCCTGGGCGTGATGGGCTATCACAGCTTTCTGCAGGCCCGCGGGCTCGGCTTCGAAAGCGCGATGGCCAAATCGTGGAACATGAAAATCTTCAAGCATATCTCGGGCAAGGCATCGGAAGCCTCGATGATGCTGGCCAAGGAACGTGGACCGTGTCCCGATGCCGCCGATCAGGGCGCTATGGAGCGCTTCAGCTGCAAGATGGCGATTGCGCCGACCGCGTCGATCTCGATCATCTGCGGCGGTACCAGCGCGTGCATCGAACCGATCCCGGCCAATATCTATACGCACAAGACGTTGTCGGGCAGCTTTGTCGTCAAGAACCCGCATCTGGAAAAGCTGCTGTCGAACAAATCGAAAGACAGCGCCAATGTGTGGAACTCGATCCTCGAAAAAGGCGGGTCGGTCCAGCATCTCGATTTCCTGAGCGCCGAAGAAAAGGACACGTTCAAGACCAGCTTCGAAATCGACCAGCGCTGGCTGCTCGAACTCGCCGCCGACCGCACGCCCTTTATCGACCAGGCACAGTCGCTCAACCTGTTCATCCCGGCCGATGTCGACAAATGGGACCTGCTGATGCTGCATTTCCGGGCTTGGGAACTCGGCATCAAGTCGCTCTATTACCTGCGCTCAAAATCGGTGCAGCGCGCGGGCTTTGCCAATCATGAGGACGCGGTCAGTACGGCGGAAAGCCGAGGCGGGGTCGAAGCCGACAACACGCTCGACCCGGCCAGAGTCGAAATGATGACCACCGCCGGCAGCACCGATTATGACGAATGCTTGGCATGTCAGTAACGCTGGCCAAAAGATCCCAAAATCCTATTGATTTTCGGCATTGTTCGATGTCTGATAGGGTGATGCCATGAAACGGATGTTGCGCAATGCGCAGACATTTTTCCCGTTTATAAGGCCGATAAAATTCGGGGCTTGTAATTTCGCCACACGCTATTTTGGCAAAATGATCGAACCGGAATTCGCGATGCTGTCACGCCTGCCGCCCGGCGGCGTGGCGATAGATATTGGCGGCAATTGGGGGCAAAGCATCCTGGCATTCCAGCGCATGGCCAAACCGTCGTACATCACAAGCTTTGAACCCAACCAGATACTGGCAGACAGGCTGAAGGAGGAATTTGCCAACGACGCGACAGTGCAGATCCACGCATGCGCGCTTTCGCAGAAAAAGGGTAAATTCGATCTGTATGTGCCGCAATATCGCTCCTATGTTTATGACGGGCTTGCCTCGCTGGATCGCGATGAAGCAACCAATTGGCTAAACCCGCAACGCATGATGGGATTCGATCCTGCATTGCTCACGGTCCAGTCGCAAAGCGTTCCCGTCCGCACGCTCGACGAATTTGGGCTGGAACCTGATTATGTCAAAATTGACGTGCAGGGCAAGGAGCTTATGGTCGTAAAAGGCGGGCTGGAAACTTTCCGGCGCTTCCGGCCGCTTTGCATTATAGAGGCGCCATCGACCGAATTGGTCGCTCTCATGAAAACAATAGGATTGGAGGCGTATCGTCTTATCGATCAGCAGCTCGACCATGAGTGGCAGAAAGCGAGCAACGTTGTTTTCATGGATGATAAAAGACGCAAAGCGTTAAATTATTGACTGCCATAACTGCGAACGCGGATGAATAGACTCAAAGAAAGGAAGGCCCATGTTACGGACCGAGATTCTCGTCCAGTACACGCCGTTTAAACAGCAACGAAAGTTTGGCGTGTCTGTAGCACCGGCAAATCTGACTGTCGTCAATGAGGTTTTTGTCAGACTGTTTCGCCATTCTTTTTGATTATCTTTGATTTTGGTTCGCACAAAAAGCTTTTTCTTGGACTGCTGCAAAACTGATCTGACTTTATGTAGAAGCGGGATATAAATGGAATATCAAAATACGCAGGCGCTATCGGTTCATGCACCGCTCGAGTTGGCAGTTATTGTCCCCACCTATAACGAGCTCGCCAATATCGGCGAGCTGTATAGTCTGCTGGCAAAGGCGCTCTGCGATGTGCGCTGGGAGATGGTAGTCGTGGACGATGATTCCCCAGATGGAACGGCAAAGTTCGTCCGCGAAATGGCGCAGCATCACGATAATATCCGGATACTCCAGCGCATCGGCAGGCGCGGCCTCTCGACGGCGGTGATCGAGGGTATGCTGGCCACGACCGCCGACAAGCTTGCAGTGATTGACGCCGATTTGCAGCATGACGAGAGCATACTTCCGCAAATGCTGGACCGATTGAGGGAAGGCGCCGCCGACATCGTGGTGGGTTCGCGCTATACCGAGGGCGGCGGGATCGGCGAATGGGACAAGACGCGCGCGTCGATGAGTTCGCTGGCGACACGCCTGTCGCGCCTGACCTTTCAGGCGGATCTGAAAGATCCCATGAGCGGATTTTTCATGATAGAGCGCACGGCGTTCGAACGGGTGGTGCGCGACCTGTCCGGCGAGGGATACAAGATATTGCTGGATATATTCGCGACCGCCAAGCCGCCGCTGCGTTTTGATGAGCTATCCTATACCTTCCGCACGCGGCAGCATGGGGAAAGCAAGCTCGATGGTGCCGTTTTATGGGGCTATCTGCTGCTCATCATCGACAAATGGATGGGCGATTATATCCCGGCGCGGCTGTTTCTGTTCGCACTGGTGGGCGGGATCGGCGTTTTCATTCACTTTGCCGTCCTGTCGGTCGCGCTATATGTGGCAAATCTGACCTTTGTTGTCGCGCAGCTGCTCGCCACCATGACCGCGATGACCACCAACTATATTTTCAACAATATCATCACCTATCGCGACCAGTCGAAAAGCGGCTTGGCTTTCTTCAAGGGACTGTTCGGGTTTTATCTGATCTGCTCGGTCGGGCTGATCGGCAATGTCGGCGTGGCCAGCGCGATCTTCAACGCCCGCTATCAGTGGTGGGCGGCGGCCGCGGTCGGCATTTTCATCGGCACGATCTGGAACTACGCGGCATCGTCGATGTTTATCTGGCGCCGCAAATGACGCGCGCGGCGGGGGTTCCCGAACCGGTGGCATTCGGCCATCCCGGCATGTCGTCCGGATGGGCGGGGCGTTATACCCGTTCCCCCTATATATGGGCGCTGGCAGTCTTTGCGCTGTCCGTCACGGCCAATCTGGCGTTCGGGATCGCGTCGGGATTCCGCAGCTCGGTGGCCATGCTCGATCAGGACGAGCTGGAATACTGGCGCATTGCCCGTGCCATGCTCGCTGGCGAGGCCTTTCCGGCCGGGCGGCGCACGCCCGGTTTTCCCGCGACGATTGCGGTGCTGCAGATGATCGATCCCTCGATCCGTTTCGTCTCGGTCGTGCTCTCTGTGCTTTCGGCCACGGCCGCGCCCTTGCTGCTGGCCAATGTCTACCGCCTGTCGCGCTCGCTGCCCGCCGGGATCCTGGCCGGATTGCTGATGGCTCTATGGCCCTCCGCGATATTTTTCGGCGCATCGCTGTACAGCGAAACGCTCGCTCTGCCGATTTTCCTGCTTTTTCTGCTGCTGCTTCCCCGTCCTTCGGCCTATGCACAGGCGCGCGCGCGGCGCTATCTGGCGATCGGCGCGGTGCTGGGAATATGCGCGCTGGTCCGGCCGATGTACCAGCTGTTCCTGCCGATCCTGCCGCTATTGTTCCTGCTCGACAGCCGCTCCATCGCCGCCACCGTCCGGGCATTCCTCATCACGCTGGCCGGGTTCGCGCTGACGGTCCTGCCGTGGAGCGCCTATGTCACCGCGCAGACGGGGCATTTCGTGTTGCTGAGCTCCAACGGCGGGGAAACGCTGTCCGGGGGCTTTAACGCCAATATTCTCAAGATGGAAAACGCCACGATCGACCTTGAAAAACGCAGCGCATGGGTGGGGCCGGGCAAATGGATATCGGTCGGCGAAAATGGCTATCTCGATGCACGCGAAAGTGCGCTGTCCTATGAGGAACAGGACCGCCTCCTGCGCACCCGCACTTTGGCATGGATGACCGGCAACCCCGATCTGACCGTCTATCTGGCGGTGCGCAAGATCGCCTATCTGTGGGGATATTATCCGTGGGAGCGCAACGGCGTGGCCCAGGTTCTGTTCGGCAATATCCCGATCATCGCGCTCCAGCTATTGTGCCTGGCGGCGCTCCTCCGCTCGCCGCGAATCCGCCGTGAATGCGCGCGCTTCTATCTGCTCGCGCTGTTCGTCACGGGCGTCGCGCTGATCAGCTGGGGCAGCTGGCGCTTTCGCCAGCCGGCCGATGCCGGGCTGATCGCGATTGCCGCGATCGCATTGTCGGACCGGTTCGTGCGCAAATCGCGGCGGGGGGCCGCGTCATGACCGGCGCCCGTTCCTTTCGCGGCACCGCGCACGGCATGCCATTTTTCACCCGGTTTTACACAGCCCGCCCCTGTTCAAACGCCCGCCCATCGCCTATAATCCTGTTTCATCCCAAAAGGAAAAGTCCATGTCCCTGACCGAAGCCCGCACGCAATATAAGCCTTTCGAATACCCATGGGCCTATGATTTCTGGAAACGCCAGCAGCAGATCCACTGGATGCCCGAAGAAGTGCCGCTGGGCGAGGATTGCCGTGACTGGGCGCAGAAGCTCAGCGATCATGAGCGCAACCTGCTGACCCAGATCTTCCGCTTTTTCACGCAGGCCGATGTCGAGGTGCAGAACTGCTATCACGACAAATATGGCCGCGTGTTCAAACCGACCGAGATCAAGATGATGCTGACCGCGTTTTCCAATATGGAAACCGTGCATATCGCCGCCTATTCGCATCTGCTCGATACGATCGGCATGCCCGAAAGCGAATATGGCATGTTCCTGGAATATGAGGAAATGTCGGCCAAGCACGATTATCTCAACGAATTCGGCGTCGACACCGATGCCGATATCGCCCGCACGCTCGCCATGTTCGGCGGCTTTACCGAAGGGTTGCAGCTATTCGCCAGCTTCGCGATGCTGATGAACTTCCCGCGCTTCAACAAGATGAAGGGCATGGGCCAGATCGTGAGCTGGTCGGTGCGCGACGAAAGCCTGCACTGCGAAGGCATTACCAAGCTGTTCCACGCGTTCTGCGCCGAACGCGACTGCCTGACCAAATCGGTCAAGGAGGATATTATCGACTGCTGCCAGAAAGTCGTGCGGCTTGAGGACGCGTTTATCGACCTTGCCTTTGCCGACGGTCCGGTGTCGGGCATGACCGCCAAGGAGATCAAGAAATATATCCGCTATATCGCCGACTGGCGGCTGGGCCAGCTGGGTTTCCAGCCGATCTATATGGCCGAGGAACACCCGCTGCCTTGGCTTGCGCCGCTGCTGAACGGGGTCGAGCACGCGAACTTCTTCGAAACCCGCGCCACCGAATATTCCAAGGCCGCGACGCGCGGCAACTGGAACGATGTGTGGGACAGCTTCGACAAACGCAAGGGCAAGCCCGCGAACGAGGACACGCCCGAGGACGAGGGCGCGGATATGTTTGAACAGGCGGGGGTCGCGGCGGAGTGAGCGATAAAGAAGATAAACCTCAAAAACTAACAGTATTCCTAAAAGACTCTGTTCCAACAGGGCATCTTCAAATTCTACAAGGAACGGAAAAAATCGCGAAAGGCAAAAACATCGAAACAAAAGTAGCGACTGAAGTAATTAAAAAAACTGCGCCAACTGGACATCTACCCAAAATACCGGAAAATCCAGACCCGGGAGCTACCGTGCCAACTGGGCATTTACCAGAACCTAAGCCAACTCCAAAACCATCTCCTGATAAGAAATGATTGGCTTACTGTGAAGTGACGGAATGGTTAACAACAATCGCAGCAGTTATTGGTGCGGCTACCGCTGTGATCGCTGCTTGGATAGGGTTGCGGACATTCAGTCATCAGCGAACTGTAAATGATGTAAACTTAGCTTTGAATATTTTTGCTGAAATCAACAGATATTGGGACCGGCTTAATGATAAAGATAGTGATTATGACTATAATCTTGGACAAATTTTAGCATACTTTGAAATTGCTGCTAACATGTTCCGCAATAGGATTTTGACCAAAGCCGCAACAGATATTCTAGGAGATCACATTGAAGAGGTATATGTGAAGCTACAATCTAGCGATTATGGAAAAAACTTAATCGACAGATGTCGATCAGCTGAAACTACGTTCAAAGAACTCAAAAAATTTATTGAGGAAAGAAAATTGCCTCGATTATAGATATCTCAATATGAGGCAGTAAATATAATGGTAAATAATATAAACTATTAGGTTGCTTTCAGTTTGCTTATTTAAAAAATATAAATTCGATAAATTAAAATCAAAATTGCTACTGACTTCAATAAAAAAGGATGTTTGATCATGGCAAAGAATGAAAAGACTGGTGTGAAGGCTGGTAAGGCTGCATCGAAAGTGTTGAAAGACAAGCGTACAGGAAAAGACTCAAAAACTGCGGCAGGTTCCGCCTTAAGCCAACGGCCAGACAAAAAGAAAAAGTAAAAAACATACATTTCCGTCATGCTGAACTTGTTTCAGCATCCAGAGCGGCAAACGCTGCGGTCGTGGTAGGTTGCTCTGCCGGAGACAAGCATTAACGGTGCGCTGTGGCGCCCTAGACTCCGGGTCAAGCCCGGAGTGACGGTTTTTGGGTGCGTCATCCTCCCCTTTCGTCATGCCGGACTTGATCCGGCATCCAGAGCGGCAAGGTGGGCCGGTTGTGATGGGTTGCTCTGGCGAAGATGAGCACTAACGGTGCGCTGCGCCGCGCTAGACTCCGGATCAGGTCCGGAGTGACGGTTTTTGGGTGCGTCATCCCCCCTTTCGTCATGCCGGACTTGATCCGGCATCCAGAGCGGCAAGGTATGCCGGTTCTGACGGGCACTCCGACCCAAATAAAATCTAGTGTTGCAATGTGCCGCACTGGACCACGGATCAAGTCCGGGGTGACGGGTTGGAGGTTGTGTGTCGCCACTGGAATCGGGATCGGGTCCGGAGTGACGGGCTTAAAAGGGCAAGCCATTGGCGGCTTTTCTTATTCTCGCCGCTATCGCATACCTGCCGTATGAGCAGACAGCCCTGCACCTATATGCTGGCGAGCGGCCGCAACGGGACGATCTATACCGGCGTCACGTCGAACCTGATGCAGCGCATCCATCAGCACCGCGAAGGTACGTTCGGCGGGTTTACCGCGCAGCACAAGGTGCACCGGCTGGTCGCCTATGATATGTTCGACACAATGGAAGCGGCGATTGCGGCGGAGAAACGGTGGAAGAACTGGCGGCGGTCGTGGAAGCTGGCGCGGATTGAGGCCGACAATCCGACATGGCGCGATCTGGCCGAGGATTTCGGGTTCGAGGCGCTGGAGGGGTGATCGGCATCATGCGGTACCCGGAGCTTTCCCTCTCGTCACCCCGGACGTGATCCGGGGTCCAGGGCGGCGGGCAATTCGGTGACAATCGGCGGTACGCCGTAACCAACCGGAAGGTTGGCGCCGTGTTGCTCTGGATGCTGACCCGAAGGGCAAGCGCAGCTAATGAAGTTCAGCATGACGAACGATAGGTTGAGTTAGTGAATGAGGATGAATCCCGTCCATGCAAAAACTCGGTCAAAGTACCACTTTGACCGAACCCTAATCGATCACCCGTTCGCCCGCGCGGCCGACCGACTGGACGTCCTCGCCCAGCCCCTTGACCGTGTTGCAGGCGGTCAGCGTCGCCAGTGTCAGGCCGACCAGTGCCAGCGTCCATGCCATTTTGCGGTTTCGTGTCTTCATGCCCGTATCGCCTTAGCTAAAAAATCGCGTGCGCGCGCCCGTGCGTGTGCAGGTCGGCATTGTGCCGCCGCGCGGATGACAGCACGCTGAACCCGCTAACAAGCGGTGCGTGCTTGTCTGTTTTGACTGTCGGCGGCGCTTTGCTTCTGTCCTTCGCGCCAGCACACGCTCTGTTTCCAACCGCCATTTTTTCTGGATTTCCAGCTTCTTGGCATGTGGGTGATTTTTCAAATGCCGGTTACACGGAGCATGACACAGGACTAGGTTGTCCAGCTCGTCGCTGCCGCCCAGGCATTGGGGCGTAAGATGCTCCAAAGTCGTTTGCGCTTTGGTACTGATACATCCGCGGCGTGCTTTCAGGTCTAAACCACATAGCCAGCATGCCGGGCCATCCCGCGCCAGAATCATCTCCACGCGCTTTCTTTTCCATTTTGCCGACTTATGCCTGTATGTCATCTTAGCAGCATAAGTAGAAAATATTTACAGAAAAATTAACGTTGCCAAAGCCATATGGAACCGCCCCCTTCACAAAAGCCTGTCCTACACAATGCCGGATGTATTATGGTCGGACTGTTTCCCGGCTGGATACGGAAAAATGCCCGTGCTTTCTTTGCAATCCCCGTTACGATCCCCATTGCTATTCCCGTCACGGTTCCAGGTGCGTTTCCGGCCCGCGCGGCCGTGTGTCCCGGCGGCCCGGATTTTGCCGTGCGCGCGGCAGGGGTTCGCTGGCGGAAAAACAGCCCCCAAAAAATGGGGCAAAAAACAGGGATGTGACACTTTTGGTGTCACTTTCACACCGCCAGCCCGCGGACATGTGCGGGTCGGTAAAATTGTCACCAAAAACGCTTTTGTCGCTTTGGGTGTCACCTTTGCGGTCGCTCTTGCCGGTTGTGTCGCTTTTGCGGGATGGTCGAGGCGGGCGGCGGCACTCAGCACCAGTCGCGGCGGGTGCCCTGCCATTGCTCGGCCAGCCCCTCGGCCACCAATATGTCGCCCAGGTTCGCGCCCTCGCGCGTCACGATGCGCAGCTCGCGGCCATAGCGGTCGGTGTCGCGGTCGATCGGATCGAGGGCGAACGCGCCCTGGTTGAGCAGGAATTGCAGGCGGTTGGTCGCGGTCCGGCCCAGCCGCGCCTCGGCGGCGCAGCCGGGGCGGCCGGTTTCAGGGGTGTTGATGTCGGCGATGCGGATCTTGCGCCCCTGGAACCAGATCGTGTCGCCATCGACAACGCAGGTGATTCGCGGGCCCGAATCGCACAGCGCGAAATGCGCGCGGAACGGATCGGCGGCGCGCACCGGGATGGCCGCCGCGCCCGGCGGGGGGCCGTGCCACAGCACGATCGCCATGAAAACCGCCATGCACAGCGC
>JBGTHQ010000020.1:0-50601 GCA_041746135.1 Sphingomonadaceae bacterium
TGCGCGCGGGCTGATGCAGGTCCGCCCCGGCACCGCCGGCGATGTCGCGCGGTCGCGCGGCGAAATGTTCAGCGAAAGCGATCTGTACAAGCCCGAAGTCAATCTGGAATATGGCCAGTCCTATCTGGAGTATCTCAAGAACACGCCGCAGACACAGGGCCTGTTGCCCAAGGTGATCGCCGCCTATAATGCGGGGCCGACACCGGTCGAGCGCTGGAATTACGAAATCAAGGACAAGGGCGATCCACTGCTGTTCATCGAATCGATTCCCTATAGCGAAACCCGTGCCTATGTCGGCATCATCCTGCGCAATTACTGGATGTACGAGGGACAGGCCGGCGTGCGGTCGGGCAGCGCCAACGGTTTGGCCCAGGGTCTGTGGCCGCGTTTCCCCGGAGCCAAGGGCGGCACCAACGTACGGCTGAGCTATAACGATCCGGCAGAGGGCGGCACCGGCAATGGCTATTGATAAAAAACGGACATTTACCCCAGTCCATATCGCGCTTCTGACGGTGTCCGACACGCGCACGTCAGCGGACGATACGTCCGGCGATATTTTGGCCAAGCGGATCACGAAGGCGGGTCACAGTCTGGCCGCACGCGCGATCGAAAAGGACGACCGCACCCGCATCGTCGCGCGGCTGCACAACTGGATCGACGACCGCGCGATCGACTGCATCATCACCACCGGCGGCACCGGCCTGACCGGGCGCGATATTACGCCCGAAGCGCTCGATCAGGTCAAGGACAAGGATATTCCCGGATTCGGCGAACTGTTCCGGATGCTGAGCTACGAAAAGATCGGCACATCGACCATCCAGTCGCGCGCCTGCGGTGTGCTGGCGCGCGGCACCTATATCTTCGCGCTGCCCGGCTCGAACGGCGCGGTCAAGGATGGCTGGGACGATATATTGGTGCATCAGCTCGACAACCGCTATCGCCCGTGCAATTTCGTCGAGCTGATGCCGCGATTGCAGGAAAACTGATTTCAGGAAAAACGGCACTGGCCGATTGAATATGTTCTTATTATGTTCTATCCTGTTCCGCACGAAAAGGCGGAGGGATTGTGGACAAGGATACGTATATCATGAAAGGCCGCGGGGCCACTTGCAACGCGCCATCGCAGCGGTTTAACCTGCCCGGCCGCGAGGCCGATGGCGACTGGCGCGACGAAGCGGAGGCGATTGACGGCCCTGCCCCCAAAATACGCACCACCGTGACCGAGGAATTTCCCAAATCGATCCTGACTTTCAACCGCTCGCCCGACATTCCGTTCGACCGCAGCGTCAACGCCTATCGCGGCTGCGAACATGGCTGCGTCTATTGTTTCGCGCGGCCGACTCATGCCTATCATGACTTGTCACCAGGGCTGGATTTCGAAACCCGGCTGTTCGCCAAACCGGGCGCGGCAGCATTGCTGCGGGCAAAGCTGGGCTCGCGCACTTACAAAGTGCAGCCGATCGCAATCGGCACCAATACCGATCCCTACCAACCGATCGAGCGCGACTATCGGATTACACGTCAAGTGCTCGAACTGATGCTGGAGACGCGGCATCCGATCGGCATCACCACCAAGTCGGACCGGGTGTGCGACGATATCGACCTGCTGGCGCAGCTCGCCGAACTGCGCCTGACCGCGGTGGCGATATCGGTGACGTCGCTCGATCGGCGCACCGCCCGGTTGCTCGAACCGCGTGCGCCCGCACCGTATAAGCGGCTGGCGGCGGTGCGCCAGCTTCGCGATGCGGGCATTCCCGCCCACGTCAATATCGCGCCGGTCATTCCCGCCATTACCGACCATGAGATAGAGGCGATTGCGCAGGCAGCGGCCGAACATGGCGCGCTCGGCATCTCTGCCATTCCGGTGCGCCTGCCGCACGAAGTCGCGCCTTTGTTTATCGCGTGGCTGGAAGCGCATTTCCCCGATCGCCGCGACAAGGTGATGCACATCATCCAGTCGATGCGCCGCGGGCGCAATAACGATCCCGATTTCCACACCCGCTTTCAGGGGAAGGGCCCGTGGGCCGACCTGCTCCGCACCCGCACCATCAAGGCGCGCAAGCGCTACGGTCTGGAAAATCCCCGCTTTGCGCTACGCCGCGATCTGTTCGTCCCGCCCGAAACCGATGGGCAGATGCGGTTTATGCTGTGAGGGGGTTGTGGATAAAATATGTTGTTAGGGAACTGCTGGCTTTTGCACGATAAGCGGCCCTTCTGTTAACGACCCAATAGCGGTCGTTAGTTGCTCAGGTAGGGACATCAAAAGCGGACATTTACAACGCTCGTTCAAACCTCTTGGAAGGTCGGCAACCCAAAATTAGCTGATACATCGTGCAAATATGAAAACGGGTTCCCATTGCGGCTTTTCCGACCAGCAAGATATGAACGAACCCCGACATCTGCAACGGTCAACAGTGCACCTGCCCCCAGCAGCGCGCCACCTGTCAGTCCAGTAAAGTAACCCAAAGCACCTGCAGAAGGCACTGAAACGGTCAACGCTCTAAATGCGCCTTCCCAGACAGCTTGAATTGAGTTTGTTTCTAACTCCCGCTTCAAGGCGCGTAGTTGTGGTTCGATCTTGCAGTCGTAAGTATTCTGCGCCTTGGCAAGCAGGGCTTCACCATCTTCGCCGTTTCCACTCTGCGAAATTTCATCGGAAAGCTCGCCAAATTGCTGTGCCATCTCAAGATATTGGTCCTTCCGATCACGTCGAAAGGCGATCAATCGTTTGACCGAGACTGAAGTGTCGACCCGCAGGCCTCTCATCGCAATGCTTACTAACGCACCGGCTGGGCTTTGATTGGAACTTTCAACCACGTCATCGAACATAAAGCGGAACGATAGGCCATGCGTAGGCTCACTCGACGTAAGCGGGGAAATGTCAAGTTGCTGAGCCAATTGTGAGGCCATTGCTGCCATGTAGGCGTCGGCAAATCGCCCATCGACCAAAAGCCAGTCACCGTCCTCGTCATGATAACGACTGTCCAATTCCATCGCGCGCCGAAGTATATGGGGCAACTTTTCAGGGTGCATTCTTGCCATCTCAAAGTCACGAAACATGCCTCGAATTTCCAGAGGAAGTTTGCCACCATTCAATCGGGTCAGACCAAATCGCAATGCTAACTCACGAATTTCAGGAGACATTTTGTCAGGCCTCATACCGACCATAACGAGGGCATCGTTCAAATCCCAACCAAATTGCTCTGACGCTCCGACAGCTTCCGCTGCCGGATGGTCGCAATTACGCATTGCGCGAAGAAATGGGTCGGTTGGGTCCATGAGGCGAATGACCTTTCGGCCTAAATCATCAATGACGTTAGGATGAAGATCACATCGTAAAGGTTTGAGATATCCCTCTGCTTCGCAAATCATTGTATCTTCATTTCGATAAGGGTTTTGAATCGAGCTCGGCGCGATAGTCTGAATCTCATCCCAAAATAGAATGGCCGAGCGCAGCCAAACAGGGTCTTCGATATCAATGTGCGGAAAGTATAGAGCTGAGCCAAGCATGTTGCGTTCCCCTGATGAATAGTCACTGATAATGGACAATTAGACATCAAATGCAACAATTAGCTCGCTATTTTGCACTACGATGCCGAACGAGGCCAGCGTCTGCTTCTCAATTCATTTTAACGGTAGCCGCCTGTGGCCTTTCCACCCACAAACGGACATTCAAATCGAATATCAGTGCAGTGAATTGTTCTTTCCTACTTATAATGTTTATGATATGTTCCTATTCAGCAGCGTTTTGAAAAACTATCAGCTGCACCGGCTCTTCCTCATCTTGAATACTGAAATGGTCCTAACTCCATACCCGTGTCACTTTTGCCGAGGTCGTGTGAAGTTGGAAAGGCGCACGGCCTGTTAATCCGTTAAAAAACAAAGACATGGCAAATCGCCGCGCAATTATGTGTGAAGTTAAGCGCCGACTGTCACCTTACGCCGTGAAAATGATGGATATATCCTACACGAAAAGCGCGTTTTTGGCTTGGGACATACCTTTCTTGGTGCGAAGCTATGCGAAGCTAAGGACGGATGCGGCCCAAATTGTTCTCACCGCGTCAGCTTCTTGTAGCTCACCCGTGTCGGCCGATCGGCAGCGTCGCCCAGGCGGCGTTTCTTGTCTTCCTCATAGCTTTCGAAATTGCCCTCGAACCATTCGACATGGCTGTCGCCCTCGAACGCCAGGATATGCGTGGCGAGACGGTCGAGGAAAAAGCGGTCATGCGAGATTACCACGGCGCAGCCGGCAAAGCTTTCCAGCGCATCCTCGAGCGCACGCAGCGTTTCGACGTCGAGATCGTTGGTCGGCTCATCGAGCAGCAGCACGTTGCCGCCTTCTTTCAGCATTTTCGCCATGTGCACGCGGTTGCGTTCGCCGCCCGACAGCTGGCCGACTTTTTTCTGCTGGTCGACGCCCTTGAAATTGAACGCACCGACATAGGCGCGGGTCTGCACTTCGTTCTTGCCGAGCGTGAAGACATCGAGCCCGTCGGAAATTTCTTCCCACACGTTCTTCTTGGCGTCGAGATCGTCGCGGCTCTGGTCGACATAGCCGAGCTTGACAGTATCGCCGAGTTCGATCTTGCCGGTATCGGGCTGTTCCTGCCCGGTAATCATGCGAAACAGCGTGGTTTTACCCGCGCCGTTCGGGCCGATCACGCCGACGATACCGCCGGGCGGCAGCGTGAAGGTCAGGTCCTCGAACAGCAATTTGTCGCCATATGCTTTGCTCAGACCCTCGGCCTCGATCACTTTCGAACCCAGGCGCTCGGGCGTCTGGATCAGGATCTGCGCCTTGCCGACGACGCGGTTTTCCTGCGCCTCGACCAGCTGGTCGAACGATTTGATCCGCGCTTTGGATTTGGTCTGGCGGCCCTTGGGCGACTGCCGCATCCACTGCAGCTCCTGTTCGATGGCTTTCTGGCGGCCCCGGTCGGCGCGGTCTTCCTGCGCCATGCGCTTGGCCTTGGCGTCGAGCCAGTGCGAATAATTGCCCTCGAACGGGATGCCCTTGCCGCGGTCGAGTTCGAGCACCCAGCTGACGACATTGTCGAGGAAATAGCGGTCATGGGTGACCAGAATGACGTTGCCGGGATAGTCGATCAGGTGGTTTTCCAGCCACGCCACCGATTCGGCATCCAGATGGTTGGTAGGCTCGTCGAGCAGCAGGATTTCCGGCTTGTCGAGCAACAGGCGGCACAAAGCCACGCGGCGCTTCTCGCCGCCCGACAGGTCGGTAACAGAGGCGTCGCCCGGCGGGCAGCGCAGCGCATCCATCGCTATTTCGAGCTGGTTGTCGAGCGTCCAGCCATCGACCGCGTCGATCTTTTCCTGCAGGTCGCCCATTTCCTCCATCAGCGCATCGAAATCGGCATCCTCCGGCGGATCGGCCATGATCGTGCTGATTTCGTTGAACCGGTCGACCAGATCGGCGACGGGACGCACGCCGTCCATGACGTTCTGCTTGACCGTCTTGCTATCGTCGAGCTGCGGTTCCTGCGACAGATAACCGACGCGAATATTCTCGCCCGCCCATGCCTCGCCGACAAATTCGGTGTCCATGCCGGCCATGATTTTCATCAGCGTCGATTTACCCGCACCGTTGGGACCGATAATCGCGATTTTCGTTCCCGGCAGGAATTGCAGGTGGATATTGTCGAGCACCGGCTTGGGCGCGCCGGGGAAAGTCTTGGACAGACCTTTCATGACATAACTATATTGGACGGCCATTTTGCGTAATTCCTATTTCTGTTGGCGTTCCGGCGAAAGCGGGAACCTCGTGCGGCAATGCGCTGGTTTGACAGGCTCTTTATCCAACCGCGTCGCTACCCGCAAGACAGGATTGCAAATCGCGGCGGCGCAGCTAAAGTGCGCGGCATGAAACACATCCTCCTTCCTCTTATCGCCCTGTCCCTTTCCACATCCGCTTTCGCGCAAAACCGGAACGATCCGGCCAAATTGCAGGCAGCTGCGCTTGAAGACGAATATGCCTGGGACATTACCGAGGGGCTGACGACAGAGATCGGCCCGCGTCAAGCCGGCACCGAAGCGGAAGCCCGCGCCCGGACATGGTCGGTCGCGAAACTCAAGAAACTGGGTTTCAAGAACGTGCGGATCGAGGAATACCAGATGCCGACCTGGGTACGCGGTATAGAAACCGGCGAGATTACCAGTCCGTTCCCGCAAAAAGTTATCCTGACCGCGCTCGGCAACAGCGCCGCCACCGGGCCCAATGGCCTCGAAGCCGAAGTCGTGTACTTCCCTACGCTGGCCGATTTGCAAGCCGCACACGAAGGCAGCCTGACCGGCAAGATCGCGTTTGTCAGCCATGCGATGCACAGAACGCAGGACGGATCGAGCTATGGCACATATGGCCCGACCCGGTGGATTGGCCCCAATGTCGCCTCGACCAAAGGCGCGGCAGGCATTGTCATCCGGTCGGTCGGTACCGACCACCACCGCAATCCGCATACCGGCAACATGAATTTCCAGGACAGCGTGACGCCGATCCCGGCGGCGGCGCTGTCGATACCCGATGCGGAAAACCTCGTGCGCATGTTCGAACGCGGACAGCCGGTGCGCATGAAACTGACACTGACGCCGCAAAATCTGGGGCAGCAGACATCGGGCAACGTGATTGCCGAGGTGCCGGGCAGCGATTCCAGCCTGCCCAAGATACTGGTCGCCTGTCACCTCGACAGCTGGGACCTTGGCACGGGCGCATTCGATGACGGTGCGGGCTGCGGTATCGTCGCGGCGGCCGCCAAGCATGTCATGGACGCAGGCCAACCCAAGCGCACGATCCGCGTGCTGTGGGCGGGCGCGGAGGAAGTCGGCGTCTGGGGCGGCAATGCCTACAGCGAGAAATACAAGACCGAAAAGCACGCCATCGCCATGGAATCGGATTTCGGTGCGGACAAGGTCTGGCGGATAGAATTCGACCTGCCCAAATCGGCAGATCCGGTTGCCGACAAAATTGCGCAAGCGCTGTTGCCACTTGGCATCGGCCGCGGCACAAACAAGGCGACGGGCGGCGCGGATATTGGCGCGACGATCGAAAATGGCGGCGTATCCGTGATTGATATGCAACAGGACGGGACGCGCTATTTCGACCTGCATCATACGCCCGACGATACGCTCGACAAGATCGACCGGCAGCAGTTGAAACAGAACGTCGCCGCCTGGACAACGGTATTGTCGATAATCGCCAATAGCGATGCGGACTTCACCCCCGATGCGTCCTAATCTTTACGCATTGATCGTTACAGGCTGCTTGACTTTAACACTGCAAGCCTGCGGCGATGAAAAACTCTCCAACGACCCCGAAGTCGCGGAACGCGAAGTGGATGAAAAAGTAAGTGAGAGGGCTGATACGCTCGAAGAAGCCGCAGCCAAAGCGGTCGCCATCCGCGAGGCGGAAATAGACATAACGACGCAGGAAATTATCGACGAAACACGCGGGCCTGAATCTACAGAACCCGCCGAGTAAAACCATTTCATAAAATGGTCGGGGAGACAGGATTCGAACCTGCGACCCCCTGGTCCCAAACCAGGTGCGCTACCAGCCTGCGCCACTCCCCGACGCTCGCCTCCCCTAATCGCCAATGCCCGGGAAGGCAAAACATATTTCCACTTTTATTTTACAGCCTCTGCATAGCAGCGAAAGCAAAATATTCATGGCTGCTTTATGGTGGGCCCGGAGGGATTCGAACCCCCGACCTAGCCGTTATGAGCGGCCAGCTCTAACCAACTGAGCTACAGGCCCATAGCCATAAACATTCTCCACATACCGCATGCGACAGATGGTGCAGCGCGGATAGCCGAGTCATGCCCGACTTGGCAAGCCATCACGCACCCGATACGGGCAATTTCTTTCATGCTGCGCGCACTAGTCTACGGTCGCGGCGTAAAATTCGCTCATGCTGGTGGGCTCGATGTTACGCAGTTCCAGATAAGCAAAAATGCTGCGCCACCAGTCGTACAAACTGTCGACGTCGCGTTTCTCGCGAACATAGGGTGTATATCCCGGGCGGAGCGACGGCGAGTGAAAGGAGAAATTGAGCAAGGGGAGACCGTCGTCCAGGGCCATGTCAATGCCCTTGATAGCCTCGTCGATATTGATCCCTTCCGGCGTCAACGCGATGCGTTCCAGCATGGCCGTGCGCGACAATACCGCACGGGCAAACGGGAACCGCGCTGCCAGCGGATGAAGAATATGGCCCTGCTTTCGCATTAAACCCCAAAAAACCGATGTGAGGGGGATTTCGATCAATCGCGCATCCCGGTCGATCCAATAGGGCCGAAGCGGATGCTGCCTGAAATCCGGACCATGGCCCGCACTATAGTCGAAATTCGCACGTACCGAAGTATCGATTTTGACACCCGCCTCGCGCAGCAATTCGTGCGTGTGCGGCCCGACTCCATATCGTCCCGCCCGGTATATTACCGGATCGCGCCCGATCGCCTTTGCAATCAGATCGCACAGGACATGCAGCTTTGCCCGTTCCAGTTCACGCGGCAAATTTCCGGCAAAGCTGTTGCCTTCATTGACCGTTTCATCATGCGGCGGGTTGACCCATGGGTGCAATTGTATCCCCACTTCTGCCGCATCGCGATGAACAAAATCGGCAAGGATTTCAGCGGCGCTTCTGTTCGTTATGATGGGATAATCGACCAGATACACCGGTTTTATGCCCTGTCCTTCACAAAATTGCTGAAATTTCGTAAGCGAAGGTACCGTATCCAGGCTGTGACCCGTACGTCGCAAGGGCTTGTCCCAGTCGAACTCTTCTTCGGTATCGACAGTGACTACAAATTTTTGGCCGTAGCATATGGGCACGGATAAAAAATCAACGGGCTGCGGCGCTTTGGAAATATCAATTTTCTGCAAAACCTGTCCCTGACTATGTCACGGGTTTTTAGCATATATGGATTGCGTTAGTCTTAATCGGCGACAGCTTCAAAAAGATTATCCGGTCTGTTGTTCCCGCATGGAAGCGTGACACAGATCGTGTTCGCGCGGAAGTCCATTTCTCCTTTCGTCTTCCTTACCAGGTTTCTCACCAGGCGCAGAGAAAAACCGACCCCAAGTAGCGAAGGGGCATTGCCATCCTGATCGGCGGCAAAGTCTGGACTGCATAGCTCCTCTTCGGAACGACCGCTCATGTAAGAGGGCAAGGTGACCAGCATGAGTGCGCTTTGCATATTGGCCCTACCGTGAAAAGCGGCATAAAGTGTTTCTCCCGGTGCCGCAGACGTCACAAGTGTCGACAATAGCCGCATGATCATCCGTTCACTGGTGGCATGATCCAACCCGAAGCCATCGAAATCGTTCGAGAATTTATATATCAGTCGCTGATCCAGCGAATCGGGACTGGAAGTGCCCAGCCGATCGTCGATCCGTGCGGACAGCCAGGCCACATCCGTATGGCCTTTGTCTGTTTCCACAACATCGCGGTCCAGCATCATGGCTGTGTCCAGATCTTCAAAACCGGAAAGCATGAAATTAGCGTCCTTCATGATTTCACGCGCAAGCGAACGGTATTCATAAGCTACGGGCCCGAACAATTGCTGTTCTATAATTTCTGCAAACCCTTGGATCGCATTGAGCGGGGTGCGCAACTCGTGCACCAGTTGTCGGACAGAATCGCTTCGCTGTCCGCCATATAATATATCGGTGCTCTCACCCGTATTCGGACGGCGGATATTTCCGCGAAAGCCACAGAAGCGCCCTGTTGCTTTTTCGAAATAGGGTTGCGCATCGACTCGCCAACCACCCGTAATCTCGGCGGCTCCGCGCAATTGCAGCCTTGCTCCCTCTATCGGCATGCGCTGACGAAATGCCGCTGCCGCATAGCCATCCGGGCCGGAGCCATCCTTGTGAGCGGCACGGGAAATATTCGTTCCGTTTATAGCTCCAGCCGGTTCATAATTTGTCCAGATAATCTCACCGCTCTCATCCGTTTCGAAAGCGAAACGGTCGAGCAAAGGCGGTTTTACTATCAGATATTCATCGCCGAGCGGCAATTGGGCATGTTCATAAGTGCTGCGCGTTTTGCGCAACGCTTCGATTTTCGCCACGATCTTGCCGATTTCGCGGCCGCCGATGTTACCGTTCAAAGCCGCTTCTTGTGAGGGAAAAGTTTCATTGGCAGTGCGCTGCCCGGTTGGTGCTTTGATCGCTTTTTCGTCTACAGAAGATGTCAGCGCCATATCTGTCATGCCGTAGCGCGCCAAGGTCTGCGATGTCAGGCGGCCTATGTCTTTTCGCGAACGCAGAAACCCTCTTGCCCGTACAGAAAAATCGGGAATTAATTGCGCCCAAGTCTGGTCGGCAAGCCGTGCCGCCTTGATGGCTGCGCTTGCAACCGAAGGTGTATCGGCTGCTAAATACTGTACAAGGGGAGCGCTTTCGAGACGGCCTAAAATATTTTCTATGGCTTTTACGCGGTCGTTTTCGTCTACTATATGGCGCAACTGATGGATACGCGATAATCCTGCGGCCAATTGTAAAACAGAAAGCGTATGGGAACGCTGTGCCAGTATATCCACCAACTGCGCATATTGTATACGGGCGGCAGAGCCTGTCGGCACGGGTCCGTCGAGCACGGTTGCAAGGCGATCGTCAAAGAGCATCAATCGTTATGGTCCATATGGTTATGCAGGAATTCCCGGATCGCTTTATCGGCGGCTGGGAATCGATATCAAAGTTAATTTAGCGTTACGTATCCTATTGCACTAGCGCATTGCGCATGCGTTTAAAGCGGAGATTTTATGGCGTTGCAATGTGGGACAATTGCGTTAAAAGATAATATTATTATAGATATGCCCTCGAAACCCACAATATGTTGCAATCAGAAATGCCAATTCGGCATACTGATGATACGAAAATAACTGTAAGGTAACAACAGGCTATGGCTGCTACAAATCTGGACGATATCGATCGCAAGCTGTTGGCGGAACTTCAGGGGGAAGGACGCATTACCAATGTCGAACTCGCCGAACGGGTCGGTCTGACTGCCCCACCCTGCCTGCGCCGTGTGCGTGCGCTGGAGGAGGCGGGTGTGATCAAATCCTACCATGCGCATATTGAACCCAATATGCTGGGGTTTGCCATTACCGTATTTGCGATGGTCAGTTTGAAAAGCCAGGCTGAAAACGATCTGCGTCAGTTCGAAGATCACATAAAAAATCTTCCCGAGGTCCGCGAGTGCCATATGCTGAATGGAGAAATAGATTTTATTCTTAAAATCGTGTCGCGCGACCTTCAGACATTTCAGGAGTTTTTGACGTCAAAGCTCACGCCAGCCCCCAATGTAGCAAGCGTGAAAACTTCTCTCACCATTCGCACCGCGAAATATCAACCTGGTGTACCCATAGATTTCTGAGCAAATTTTGAATGCGAAGAAACAAATAAAAAGGGGGCAATATTTGCCCCCTTTTTGCAATTACGATTCGCATATCAGACAGCAGGCATTTTTATAGCCTTATCTTTGCCCGTCACATCTTGTGGATTGTTCTGGTCGACCCACAGTAACCACATGTCCGCAAGTGGTTTACGATTACCCTGTACTTGCGAGAAAGCGGCACGGGCATCGACATAATTGCCGAGATCCGCTTGGGCAATACCCAAGCGAGTTAACGCCCGGTCGCGGTCTATCTGGCCCTTGTCCAGCGCAAGCTGGTAAAGACTGGCCGCTTTGGCGGGCTCGTCATAGGCCAGATAAGCATCGCCGGTTGCCAAGGCAACTCGGCCGGTAGCCGATGATTGTGCGGATCTTTCAGCACCGGATAATCCATTGCGGTCTTCCGAAATGGTGTTTTTTGCTGTGCTCAATGCTTCCTTAAAAAACACATCGCTCGTATTGACTACACCTTTAGCCATGCCTTCTTCAAGAACGGCCGCCACTTCCCCCGGCAAACTTCGTGCATCGGCATTCGTGACATATTCCGCATAGTCACCGGCATCTTTTAAGGAGTCCGTTCTGCGCATAAGCCGCATTAGGTCAAGATTGGTTTGGTCATCATATTTCGCTTGGCGACGCAGCAGCGAGATAGCGGTATTCCAGCTATCGGGGCCGGGCGCAAATTTGGCATAATTACGCGCCCATACCACAGCGTCGGGCGAATTCATAACCGAAGCGATATCGATCGCGCGGCTATATATCCGGTTCTTATCCAGCTGATTCTTCGGATCTGGGAGAGCCAGCGCTCGGGCAGCATATTGCAGGCCTTCCTGTGCAAGCGGCGCGTTTTCAGGGGTGATGGTCTTGCCGCCCGATGCGTTGATGGCACGACTATATTTTACTTCTGACAACTGAAACAGAAGTGGGGCAGTTTCGTACCCCATGCCTAATGCTTTGGTGAGATACTCATCAGCTTTGGCAAAATCCTTGTTGTCGACAAGCGCCATCTCGCCCAATATGGATGTGTAGAAGCCGCGATCTTCTTGTGACACACGTGTGCTACCCAGCGCATACTCCAGACCCTTTTTCTTGTAACCATTATCGTTCGTTTTGGCTGCAAGGTTTAGATACATCTGACCAGTCAGGTATTTCTCATCATCGTTGGTGGTCAGAGGCTCTAGAACAGAAAGGGCTTGAGCGGTTGCGGCATGATCCGTACCGTTGAGCAATTCCTGAACTGTAATAATCTGCGCGCGATATTCCTTGCCCAATTCATAATTGGGTCCTTCTTGCGCATCTTTTTTGCCTTTTTTGTCTTTTTTCTGAAAGGCGTGTGCAGCATCTGTGGGGACCACAATGGCGAGTGCAGGGGTTGAACCCACCGCAATTGCTAAAGCCAATGAAAACCGGGAAGTAAGACGCATAAAAATCTCCATAATGTGGCGAATATCCTGTCCGCCGTTTTTATCATATTATCGTACTGCCATGATGCACTAGCGGCGCTGACAATATCGAGTTACCAGCTTTTGATACGGGGAACACGCTTAATAACGGTTGAACGGGTATAGTGTTGGGTAGTTCCAAAAATCTTTCCAGGCTGGTACGCCAAGAGGTTGGCAATCACACGCAAACAGTCTTACTGAGGACCTCATGATAGCACTTATTTCTCCTGCCAAATCTTTGGACTTTAACAGCCGCTTGGAAAATGCTGCCGTCAGCGAGGCACGGTTTGAGATTAAAACGAACAGGTTGGTGTCGGCAGTGTCGAACCTGTCAAAAAAGAAACTTAAGCAAATCATGCCGGTATCAGAGGCTTTGATCGATCTGAATTATGGCAGATACAAGGATTTTTACGAGCAGGAGGAGCGCCAGGCGATTTATGCTTTTTCTGGCGATGTTTACGCAGGGTTCGAGGCGCGTACGTTGGATGAACCCGCAATCAATTTTGCGCAGAACCATCTGCGCATCTTGTCTGGTCTATATGGACTTTTAAGGCCCCTCGACAGGATTCGGCCCTATCGGCTGGAGATGGGCACACAGTGGGCGCCACGCTATACATCACTGGTTGATTTCTGGGGGCACGATATTGCAGTGCAACTGTCCCGCGATCTGGAAGAAGCCGGTAGCGATACAATCATCAATCTCGCCTCTCAGGAATATTTTGCCAGCGTGCGCAAGGGCAAGGCGAAGCTCGATGCCAGAATTGTCGATGTCGACTTTCGGCAGAGCGGCCCTGACGGTCCTCGGTTTATCAGCTTTGCCGCCAAACGTGCACGCGGCATGATGGCGCGCTATATTTGCGAACACAGGCTGACGGATGTGGAATCCCTGAAAAGTTTCGAGAGCGATAGCTATCGTTTCGATGCGAAAAATAGCGAAGACAATCTGCTGAAATTTATCCGCGTTTGAGCAATTCAGCGGTCATTATCGGTGCGAGCGGCGGTATCGGCGGGGCGATTGCCGATGCTCTTGAAGAAGAAGGCCAGTATGGCAGCGTTATACGTTTTTCGCGCAGTGCCAATGGCGACGCACATATCGACATTACCGATGAGTCCAGTATCGAACTGGCCGCATCGTACGTGAAAAGCCAGAACGTTGCACCCAGTCTTGTTCTTGTCGCCAGCGGCTTGCTGCACAACGGCTCGAACGGACCGGAAAAAAGCCTGCGCGAACTCAATATGGACTGGCTGCTGCAAAATTACGCCGTCAATGCGGTGGGCCCTGCCCTTATTGCGAAGCATTTCCTCCCGCTCATGCCCGTCAGAGAGCAGTGCGTCTTCGCCGCCATCGGCGCGCGGGTGGGCAGCATATCGGATAACCGGCTGGGCGGATGGTATGGCTATCGCGCGGCAAAGGCGGCGCTGAACATGATGATCCGCAATATTTCCATCGAATGGCGCCGCAAGAACGAGCGCAGCATTGCCGTAGCGCTTCACCCCGGCACTGTCGATACGGCCCTCAGCAAGCCATTTCAGGGCAATGTTCCGCGCCCCAAACTCTTCGATACCGAACGTGCAGCTTTGCAGCTTGTCGGCGTTCTGGACAACCTCAAACCCCTGGATAGCGGACGCATATTCGGATGGGATGGCGAAGAGATTCATCCCTAAAGAATATTGCCCTGCCCTGCGCATAAAAAACTGTTGAAAAAAGCCTGATTTTAGCCATTGAAGCTGGCAATATGCCTGGCCCTGCCCTAAAGTCGCAAATCAAGATTTCCATAGCTGAAAAGGCCTGTTTGTGAGCGAAGAAACCACCGTCGCACCTCCATCCGAAATCGAACGGATCGATATCGTCGACGAGATGAAAACAAGCTATCTCGATTACGCGATGTCCGTGATCGTCAGCCGTGCGCTGCCCGACGTGCGCGACGGTCTGAAACCCGTACATCGCCGCATTCTCTATGCATCGCAGGAAGGCGGCTTTGTGGCAGGGCGCCCCTACCGTAAATCGGCAAAGATCGTTGGCGATGTGATGGGCAATTATCACCCGCATGGCGATAGCGCGATTTACGATGCCCTGGCCCGCATGACTCAGGATTGGTCGCTGCGCGTACCGCTGATCGATGGTCAGGGCAATTTCGGTTCGATGGACCCCGATCCGCCGGCATCCATGCGGTATACCGAAGCTCGTCTGGCCAAGGTCGCCAACAGTCTGCTTGCCGATCTCGACAAGGATACGGTCAATTTCACGCCGAACTACGACGCGTCACGAAGCGAACCCCAGGTTCTGCCTGCACGTTTCCCCAATCTTCTCGTCAACGGTGCGGGCGGTATTGCGGTCGGTATGGCGACCAATATCCCGCCACACAATTTGGGCGAAGTCATCAACGCCTGCCTCGCCTATATCGATAATGGCGCCATTACGATCGACGAGTTGATCGAAATTATCCCCGGTCCCGATTTTCCGACGGCGCCGCTGATCCTGGGTCAGGCGGGTGCGAAATCAGCCTATCATGATGGCAAGGGTTCGATCATGATGCGGGCGCGCCACGAAATTGAGGAGCGCCGTGGTGACAGGCAATCGATTATTCTGACTTCAATCCCCTTTCAGGTCGGCAAAAACGGGCTCGTCGAAAAAATCGCCGACGCCGCCAAAGACAAAAGGATAGAGGGTGTTGCCGATATCCGCGATGAATCGAGCCGTATGGGCGTGCGGGTTGTTATCGAGCTCAAGCGCGATGCGACCCCCGATGTGGTGCTCAATCAGTTATGGCGGCATACGCCCGCACAATCGAGCTTCCCGGCCAACATGCTTGCGATACGCGGCGGACGGCCCGAAGTGCTCAACCTGCGCGATATTATCGAGGCCTTCGTCAAGTTCCGCGAGGAAGTCATTACACGGCGGACCAAGTTCGAGCTAAACAAGGCGCGGGAACGCGCGCATATCTTGCTCGGCTTGGTTATTGCTGTCACCAACATGGACGAAGTCGTGCGCCTCATCCGCGCCTCGTCCAGCCCGGCGGAAGCGCGCGAAGCCTTGCTCGCCCGCGAATGGCCGGTGGCGGAGATCGCCCAGTATATCCAGCTGGTCGAAGCGATAGAGACAGAGATCGAGGGCGACACCTACAATCTATCGGAAATACAGGTAAAAGCTATTCTCGACCTTAGGCTACATCGCCTGACGGCATTGGGCCGCGACGAGATCGGCGACGAGCTGAAAGAGCTCGCGGTCAAGATTGCGGAATATCTCGCCATACTGGGTGACCGCGTCAAACTTTATGAAGTTATCCGCGAAGAACTGATTGCCGTGCGCGACGAATTCGCGACTCCGCGCCTGTCCGAAATCGCCCCGGCCTGGGACGGGCTTGACGACGAAGATTTGATGGAACGCGCGGATATGGTCGTGACCGTCACCCATGGCGGCTATATCAAACGTACCGCGCTAGACACTTTCCGCTCGCAAAATCGTGGCGGCAAAGGCCGCGCCGGTATGGCTACAAAAGACGAGGATGCCGTTGTAGAGTTGTTCGTGACTTCCACGCATACGCCGGTTCTGTTTTTCTCGACGCACGGGAAAGTTTACCGCCTGAAAGTGTGGAAACTGCCCGAAGGCGGACCGCAAACCAAAGGACGGCCGATGGTCAACCTTTTGCCACTGGCCGAAGGTGAGATGATAACCAACGTCCTGCCGCTTCCGGAAGACGAAACCGAATGGGAAAATCTCAACATTTTGTTCGCCACGTCGCAGGGTATGGCCCGGCGCAACAATATGGATGCCTTCACCAACATTCCCTCCAACGGCAAGTACGCGATGGGCTTTGTCGAGGGCAGCGGTGATCAACTGATCGGCGTCACCCTGCTCAACGAAACGCAGGAAGTGTTTCTGGCAAGCTCTGGAGGCAAATCGATACGGTTTGCCGCAACAGATGCCCGCGAAACGAAAAGCCGGACAGGCATCGGTGTGCGCGGCATGACGCTAAAACAGGGCAATGATGTTGTATCGCTGGCGATATTAAACACTACAGATACGACGGCAGAAGAGCGTGAAGCCTATCTGCGCGCAGCACCATGGAAGGATAATGATAACGAACCTGAGCTTTCGCCCGAGCGGATGGCCGAATTGGCAGAGCGGGAAGAATTTATCCTGACCGTATGTGCCAACGGATTTGGCAAGATTTCCTCCGCCTATGAATACCGCACGATCAAACGTGGCGGTCAGGGCGTCGCCAATATCGACCTGTCAGGCAAGTTCCTGAAACGTAACGGTAAAGTGGTTGCCAGCTTCCCGGTTACGCATGGCGATCAGCTCATGCTGGTAACGGACCAGGCAAAACTTATTCGTATGCGGATCGATTTCAGACATCTGCTTGAAGACAGCGATAATGGCTTCCGCATTATCGGACGCGGTTCAGCCGGTCTGAAAATCTTCGATGTCGCCAAAGGCGAAACCGTCGTGGGTGCCGCGAAAATCGATGAGGAAGAAGAGCCCGAAAACGAAGCGGAAGAACTGGTCGCCGCCGAATTGGAAGAGGAGTTGACGCCAACGCAAGATACGGATGATACGGCATCCGAATAATCCGGTTTGAAACCTTAAGCCAGTCGTTTGCGCAGGGTCTGCACGACACCGGTACAGATCAGGAACTGTCCGAAATAATAGAGCGGCCAGATCGCATACTCAGGAATATCGGTCCCCGACAAAAGGCCGTCTTGCGCAAATATCAGCAGGTCCGATGCCACGAACAGTAGCGCGCCCGCGCCGACCCGGTAGCGCGGGAACGAACTGGTCCACGCCATTGCCGCCATGATCGCCAGAAATGCCGCGTAAATACCGATGCCGACCATTATGTCAGAATCCTGTGGCAAAACGGACGCTAAGAAAATAACCACCGGCACCAGAATAATCGCGAATGCAAGTTGGGTAGGCGCAAGGCTCGCACGTCTGTTTCGCCAGTACAGCACGATCGCCACAACATGCGCAATTGCAAACGGAATTGCGCCCCAGAACATATCCAGCATGATCAACATATCGCCGATCGCCGAAAATACCATGACCGCCGCCAGCAGTCGCCCATCGGTGCAAGGAGCACGAGTAACCGCGTATAAGGCGAGAAAGAAGGTGCCTGCTCCCTTCCATGGCATCAGGAACAGTTCGCCGATCGAATTATCGCGCACGACATAATAGCTGATCGCGAAAATAAGGCTGAGCAGAAGATAGGGCCGCGATTCCACGAATGCGCGCTTCACCATGATATTTGCCCCCCTTTGTGTCGCTGTTATATTGACGCCGTGATATTAGCGCCTAAACCGATGGCCGAATAGCCACAGGGATATGGCAATAAAAGCTAAAGGCAAGATGAATGACGCAGGATGTTCATATTATCGGCGGAGGACTGGCGGGATCGGAAGCGGCCTGGCAACTTGCCGAAGCCGGAGTCAAAGTGCGTTTATCCGAAATGCGCGGCGGCGGCGATATGACGGCGGCTCATCAGAGCGATGGACTGGCCGAGCTGGTCTGCTCGAACAGCTTTCGCAGCGACGATGCCGACCGCAATGCCGTCGGTCTGCTCCATGCCGAAATGCGCACGATGGATTCGTTGATCATGGCGAAAGCGGAAACGGCGAAGGTTCCTGCTGGATCGGCCCTTGCCGTCGACCGGGACATTTTTTCAGATAACGTCACCAGGCAATTGTCCGAACATCCCAATATCGAAATCGTGCGTGAACGTATCGACCGGCTACCCGATAGCGGTCTGACAATTGTCGCAACCGGGCCGCTCACCGCCATGGCACTGGCCGAAAGTATCGGCGCGGCCACCGGCGACGATGCGCTCGCCTTTTTCGATGCGATCGCGCCGATCGTGCACCGCGAGAGTATCGACATGGATATCTGCTGGATGGCGAGCCGCTGGGATAAGGTCGGGCCCGACGGCGACGGCAAGGATTATATTAATTGCCCGATGAATGAGCCGCAATATAAGACTTTCCATCAAGGTTTGCTCGATAGCGACAAGACAGAGTTCAAGGATTGGGAGAAAGAAACCCCGTATTTTGAAGGGTGTATGCCGATTGAAGTCATGGCGTCACGCGGTCTCGATACGTTGCGCTATGGGCCGATGAAACCGGTCGGCCTCGACAATCCGCGCACAGGGCGCTGGGCGCATGCTGTGGTACAGTTGCGGCAGGATAACAGGCTGGGTACACTGTGGAATATGGTCGGGTTCCAGACCAAGATGAAACATGGCGCGCAGGTCGAGTTACTGCGTACGATCCCGGGACTTGAAAAAGCCGAATTTGCGCGGCTTGGCGGCCTACACCGCAATACTTTTATTAATTCGCCGGTGTTGCTCGATCGCCAGCTTCGGCTCAAAAAAGCACCGCATATACGCTTTGCTGGACAGATTACGGGGTGCGAAGGTTATGTCGAAAGCGCGGCCGTGGGATTGATGGCGGGACGCATGGTGGCGGCGGAGCTGCGCGGCGAGACACTGCCCCTGCCCCCACAAACCACCGCGATGGGCGCGCTGCTGTCGCACATTACCGGCGACGCCAATGCCAGCCATTATCAGCCGATGAATATCAATTTTGGGCTGTTCGCTCCGCTCGACGGGAAGGTGCACAAAAAGCAGCGCAAGGAAGCGTTGACATCGCGGGCGCGGAGTGACCTGGCAGCATGGGCGCAAACCCATCTCGCAGCATGACGCCATAGCCGATAAGACGCGTTACTAGCAGCGGCACTTTGCTATTTTTGCCGGTTTTGGGCGAGTAGTTCCAAATTCGGCAGCATCGAGTTCGCCATTTTTGTTGCTATCAGCGTCTGCGAAACGGTTGCTTGTGGCGATGGCCCATTCCTCGAACGTCAGCAGGTTGTTACCGTCTAGGTCGAGTTTCTTGAAAGCCTTGGTACGACTGCTGAGCATTTCGTTGCGAGTGATGCGTGCATCGAAATTGCGGTCGTAACGCGCAAAACGCCGTTGCTCACGGGTAAGCTCCGTGGCTTCGGGCGGCTTGGGGCCTTTCATACCAGCTACATCCGCCTGTGGCAGCTCGGCCTCCTGCGGCTTGGCAATTTCTGGCGGCGGCGGGGGTATCTCGATGTCCTGATTGGCGGTACCGCTCCACAGGAACCATCCGCCGATCACCAGCAATATCGCGCCTATTCCGCCGACAAGAATTCGTGCCATTTCAAATCCCCTGATCGAATCTAGAATATAGTCTTATACCATCATAAACCGCTGACACCATGCCATATTATTCTTGCTGCGCTGGCGGGGCGCATCAACGTTTGCTCAATCGTGCCGTTGCGGACGTCGGCGGCGGCAAGGCGCAACAATATCGATAGCGGCCGCAATGAGCGTTCCAGATTGAGCCTATACATATCCTGCAGTTTAAGCGCGATTTCCTCCTTAAGACCGGATCGCATAGCTGGGTCAGAAGCGTGGCGCGCCAAGTCCCATATCGCCCAGATTTTCCCTGCCTCCGCAATCTGCACTATATTCGCTTCCCGCGAAACGCGTTGTGCGATTACGGTGAAAACGTGCGCGCGTTGAACGGCATATTCCTCTACCTGAGCCATCGTCAACTCTTCGCTGACCAGTAACAATTCCCATGCATCGACAATCGGTGTCAGGGCTGCCAATTCACATCCTTCGGATTGCAAGACACCCAGTGCATGCACGACAGGATCGCCCACTGGCCGCTGCTCCTTCGGTTTTGCCATGACGTCACGCCACCATGCCAGCCGCATCTGGCCGAGCATCGTTTCGCTGGTCCCGCGCAGTATCCCGGCACAGCGATTGTCGAGAGCGAATACGGCCGCGTAAACCTGCCGGTCAGATGGCGCGGCGTAAGCTAAGACGAGCCGCTGCAGCGGGGTAAGTTCCGGTTCGATCATATCCACATCCGCACATTGGCCAAAAGGCGCCGTCTAACAAGATTAACATTGTTGTAACCACAAATCTTTGAAATTCGCTTACCGGTTTCGCGGTAGATGCACTCATACCAATAGCATTTGCTTTGGAAATAATGGGGTCGACCGGGCAATGAAAAATCGCATCATACAGCAGGGAAAGCCTTATTTACGTACTTTCCGGGCTATGGTCCTTGATAAAACCGGCAATACGTTGGTCATGGTTGCTGCCGGTCTCATTCCGCTGACAGCAATGATCGGAGGCGGTGTCGATGCCAGCCGTGCATATATGGTAAAGACCAAATTGCAACAGGCATGCGATGCAGGCGCTCTGGCCGGACGCAAAGCGCTCGATAAGCCTGAGACTTCCGGTACTGCTGGAATTGTTGCCGAGAAATTCTTTCGCGCTAATTTCCCCTCTGATTATCTCAGTACGCAAAATAGCAGAATAACCCGATTGGCTGAGGCCAATGGTACGTTCAGTACAACTGAATATAAAGCCCAAGCTTTTGTAACGCTGCCGACCGTCATTATGGGCATTTTCGATCAAGCTGATTTCGAACTGACCGCCAAATGCGGCGCAATCTACGAAGTATCGAACAGCGACATCACCATGGTGCTCGACGTTACCGGGTCGATGGAGTGGAATTCGGATGGTTCGCAAAGATCCGGTGTTGCTATTGCCGACCAGCGTATAACATCGCTGAAAAAAGCTATGAAGTCCTTTTACGGGGTGGTTGATACGGCCGCCAAAAACAGCAATGCGCGCATTCGCTATGCCTTCGTACCCTATGTTCAAACGGTCAATGTGGGGGCGCTCTTGAAACCGGAATGGCTTGCCGATCAGCACGATTACCAGACCAGGAAATACGAAGACGTAGAACGTGTCAAGCCCGCCGAAGACGTGGTTCACGAATACGGGCCAAAAGCGGATTACAACAATAATTGTAATACATATACTAAACAGTATCACGGTAAAAATATCGTGGGGCAATATAGTTCCGCTTATAATGTCTGTTACTGGAGCGACTATCATCCCGAAGAGCGGTATACTGAAAAGGTTTATGTCTATTACAAACGCCCGATCAATACGTCGACATACAAGACTTTCGCCAATACACCCGATCCACGTGGTGGGACCAGCAGCCAGTTCAAATGGGCTGGTTGTATCGAGGAACGCGAAACCGCGGGCGATCTTACATGGGAATATGATGTCACCGACAAGCGTATCCAATCGACGGCGAGCGCCCGTCCGCTCGATTTGGACATTGACTCCCTGCCCGACGGGACGAACAAAACCAAGTGGAAGCCGTATTGGCCGGAAATCGTTCACTATCGCAATCTTAATGTCAACAAGTCGGAAACCGGTTCTACCTCGCAAAGAAACTGCCCCAAAAAAGCGCAATTGCTGACGTCGCTGTCCAAAATTCAGTTCGATGGGTATGTCGATGGTGATGCCACGCAGCCAGCGTTGACGCCTGGTGGCGGTACTTATCATGATGTCGGCCTTTTATGGGGTGCACGCATCAGCTCTCCGGACGGGCCTTTCTCCACAAATGTAAAGGAAGTGGCTAGCAATAAAGGCTATGTCAGTCGGCATATGATCTTCATGACCGACGGTTTGCTGGACAATGGCGACAGCCTTTACAGTTTGTACGGTGTCGAACGCCATGACGGACGGATCACGGGATATAATAATGGCACCAACGCGGGAGCAATACAGTCGGATCAGGAAAAACGTTCAGCATCCCGTTTTCTGGCCATCTGTGAAGCTGTAAAAGCAAAGGGCATCCGGCTTTGGGTGGTTTCCTTCGGCGTCGATATTACGGATAATTTGAAAAAATGCGCCACCAAGGATAGCTGGTTCGTTTCGAAGAACTCTGCCGAACTCAATCAGAACTTTGCCGAGATTGCCAATAATGTATCTTCCTTAAGGCTGGCTCGATGAATAAAATCGGAAAGCTATTCAGACAAAAAAAAGGTGCCACCATTGTCGAGTTCGCGATTATCGCACCCACGTTTCTCCTGCTCATGCTGGGTTCGTTCGACATCGGTCACACTGTCTACCTGCAAGGCGTATTAAAAGGGGCGGTTTTAGAAGCCGCCCGTGATTCTACACTTGAATCCGCATCCAATGATTTAGTCGCCATCGATACGCTCGTAACAGATCGGGTAAAGACGGTTATGCCTACGGCACAATTAGAATTTGACCGGAAAAGCTATTTCCAATTTACTGATGTAGACAGGCCCGAAGCTTTCGAAGACGCGCCGGATGCAGCGGGTAATAAAAACGGTAAATATGACAAGGGCGAATGCTTTTCTGACGAGAACGGGAATGGCGCATGGGATCCAGATGTCGGCACAACCGGTCTGGGTGGTCCCAACGATATTGTTATGTATACTGTCACGGTAAAATACGAAAGTTTGTTTCCATTATATCAAATGGTGGGTTTGGAACAGTCCAAAACCGTTGCCGCAACAACGGTTTTGCGGAACCAGCCTTATGGCGAAGAAAGTTCTGCAAATATCGTGTCTCGCGACTGCAGTTGAACAAAGAGAATTTGCATATGATTACTGTTTTCACGGAAAAAATGAAAAAACTTCTAGCCGAAAAATCGGGCTTGGCGTTTATCGAATTTGCTTATTCTCTACCGATTTTTCTGGGAATCGGCATGTACGGCTCCGAAATAGCCAATCTAACTTTACAGAAAACAGCGCTGGCGCAGGTTGCGGTATCGCTTTCTGACAACGCCTCTCGTATGGGATCGACTGTTAACGATGATATCAGCAAAACAATCTATGAAGGCGATGTGCGGCAGCTTATTGCCGGTGCAGTAATCCAAGCGGGTAGTCTCAAGATACTGGAAAATGGCCGTATTATAGTTTCCAGTCTGGAGGTCAATGCCAACGGCAAACAGAAAATTGCCTGGCAAAGATGCAAGGGCAAAGCGGTAGTGCCTCCAAAATATGGCAGTCAGGGGAAGAACGGTTCCGATGATTCAAGCTTCGTCGGCATGGGCCGCCCCGGAAACGAGATCCAAGCACTGGCAGGCGATGCAGTGATGTATGTCGAAATTACTTATGATTATCAGCCTTTATTCGGCGATATGTTCATCAAAAGCACACGACTATTCGAGGAGGCTGCTTATAATGTTCGCGACTCCAGAGATTTGGCTTCTGGATTAAGAAGCGATGGCAATGATCCTGCATTGTGCAGCAAATATAACGCAAACATTTAATATCGCCTCTCTATTATTTATAACACACCTTCTTTGCCGCTTTCACAACTTGGGGTGTGCTCACCAGCGCGTGTTTTTCAAGGTTGGCCGCATAGGGTAAAGGTACATCCTCGTTGGTAACGCGCAGCACTGGCGCGTCGAGATCGTCAAAGCCCTGCTCCATCGCCACCGCTATGATTTCCGAAGCGATCGAACAAGTCGGCCAGCCCTCCTCGACCACAATCATCCGATTGGTCTTCTTGAGGCTTGCCAGTACGGCTTCGGTATTGAGCGGGCGCAGCGTACGCAGGTCGATGACTTCGGCTTCAATCCCCTCACCCGCCAGCTGGTCCGCTGCTTCCAGCGCAAGACCGACGCCGATTGAATAGCTGACGATCGTCACATCGGCACCTTCGCGCATGATTCGGGCCTTGCCGATCGGCAGGACGTAATCGTCTAGATCGGGGATTTCGAAGCTCTTGCCATAGAGCAGTTCGTTCTCAAGAAACACCACCGGATCCTCGGTGCGGATCGCCGCTTTGAGCAATCCTTTGGCATCGGCCGCATCATAAGGCGCGATCACGATCAGGCCTGGAACCGAAGCATACCAGGGCCCGTAATTCTGACTATGCTGCGCACCCACGCGGCTGGCGGCGCCGTTTGGCCCGCGGAATACGACGGGACAGCGCATCTGGCCGCCCGACATATAGTTGGTCTTGGCCGCGCTGTTGATGATGTGGTCGATCGCCTGCATGGCGAAATTGAATGTCATGAATTCGACGATCGGACGCAGGCCGCCCATGGCTGCCCCCGCACCGACGCCGGCGAAACCATATTCGGTAATCGGCGTATCGATCACGCGCTTGGCGCCGAATTCCTCGAGCAAACCTTGCGTGACTTTATATGCGCCCTGATATTCGGCGACTTCCTCACCCATAACGAACACACGGTCATCGCTGCGCATTTCTTCGGCCATCGCATTGCGCAACGCTTCGCGCACCGTGATGCTGATCATTTTCGTGCCATCGGGCACACCAGGATCGTTGGCGCGCGATACGGGCGGAGCTGGCGCGGATAACGTGACATTTTCCGTTGGTGCTTCTTCCTTGTCGTCGCTGTTATCTTTTTTGGGTTCAGATGCAGTCGGCGTGGGAGCAGCCTGCGCTGTATCATCGCCTTCTTCCTCGTCTTCACCGGTCATGGTGGCAATGACAGTGCCGACTTTGACTTCGTCGGTACCTTCGGCAACCAGAATTTTCGTGATCGTGCCTTCGTCAATCGCTTCGAATTCCATCGTCGCCTTGTCGGTCTCGATCTCGGCAAGAATATCGCCAGAGGATACGGTATCGCCTTCTTTCACCAGCCATTTGGCCAGCGTGCCTTCTTCCATTGTCGGAGAGAGAGCGGGCATTTTCAGTTCGATCGCCATCAGTAATTCTCCACCAGCACGTCCGTATAAAGCTCGGGCGCTTCCGGCTCGGGAGAGCTTTCGGCAAAGTCGGCGGCTTCGGCGACTGTCTTGCGGATTTTCTTGTCTATGTCTTTAAGATCGGCTTCGGTGAGCCCCATTTTCATCAATTCGCCCTTGACCTGTTCGATCGCATCCGACTTCTCGCGGACCCCTTGCACTTCGTCACGGCTGCGATATTTGGCCGGATCGGACATGGAGTGGCCGCGATAGCGATAGGTTTTGAGCTCTAGAAGAATCGGTCCTTTGCCCGCACGCCCCCATTTAAGCGCCATTTCAGCGGCGCCGCGCACTTCCAGCACATCCATGCCATCGACCTGGACACCCGGAATGCGAAAGCTCTCGCCGCGGCGATAGAGTTGATCCTCGGACGAAGAGCGATTGACGCTGGTGCCCATCGCATATTGGTTATTCTCGATCACGAAAATCATCGGCAGCTTCCACAATTCGGCCATGTTGAAGCTCTCGTACACCTGCCCCTGATTGGAGGCGCCATCGCCGAAATAGGCGAGGCACACACCACCGTCTTCGCGATATTTGTGTGCAAAACCGAGGCCCGTGCCGAGCGATACCTGCGCGCCTACGATACCGTGGCCGCCGTAAAATTTCTGTTCGACGCTGAACATGTGCATCGATCCACCCTTACCCTTGGAAATGCCGGCGGCACGGCCCGTTAGCTCGGCCATGATTTCCTTGGGATCGATACCGTAAGCCAGCATATGACCATGGTCGCGATAGCCGGTAATGACGCTGTCATGTCCTTGTTGAAGAGCGGATTGAAGGCCGACCGCGACGGCTTCCTGGCCGATGTAAAGATGGCAAAATCCGCCGATCAGCCCCAGACCGTATAATTGCCCTGCCTTTTCCTCGAAGCGCCGGATCAGCAGCATCTGTTCGTAAAAGCCCAATAATTCTTCTTTGTCGGCTTTATAGCGTTTTATCTCGGGCAATTTGGGAACACGCGATGACGTTGTGGTCGCAGCTTTCTTGCGCGGTGTCTCAGCTTGCGAAGCGGCGGATTTGGGTGTAGGTGATTTGGCCAATTGGCGTCCCTTTCGTGCCATCATTCTCAACGGCGTTGATGCAGTAAACTGCCTGATACCGCAACGTCATTGCACAATATGGTGCAGGGGAAAAGCCGCAATTTTTATAGTGCTGGATTTACCGGTGGGCCGGATCATTTCAGCTGAACGATGATCTCGTCGGGATGGACAACATTTAATTTCTTGCGCATCAATTCCACAACAAGATCAGGATCCGCCCCATTTGGGCTCAGCAGATTGATACGGTTGCGCAACGCATCGCGCTCTTCGTGAAGCGCGGCAAGTTCGATCTGTCTTTGCTCGAGACGTTGCTGATACTCGCTCCAAGCCAACACGCCGGTCGGGCCGAGAACGGCATAAGCGCTGATAGCAAGAAGCGCGAGAAGCGCAAAGCCAGCGCCGATCGATCCTTTCAATGCTTCCATCTTGATACATTTGCCTGCCATAATTATGTGTTGAATCAGAATTTCGGGCGCAGCGCAAGAAAATTAGTCGAGCGACACGCACCGACCCGTCCAAGTGATTCTTTTATCGGATGAATTAATTCGCAAAAATGCTGCGTCCCGCATAGCGCGCGCTGTTACCCAATTGCTCTTCGATACGGATCAGCTGGTTATATTTGGCTAGCCGGTCGGAGCGTGCTAGGCTGCCCGTCTTTATCTGCCCGCAATTTGTCGCAACAGCAAGATCGGCAATGGTCGCATCTTCGGTCTCGCCCGAACGATGCGACATTACGGCGGTGTAATTCTTGCGGTGCGCCATAGTAACGGCTTCGAGCGTTTCGGTAAGCGTGCCTATCTGGTTGACCTTGACCAGCAGACTATTGGCCAGGCCTTTCTCGAATCCCATGGCTAAGCGTTTAGGATTGGTCACGAACAAATCGTCGCCGACCAGTTGTATGGCATCGCCTACGGCAGCGGTAATTGCGGCCCAGCCTTCGAAATCGTCTTCCGACATGCCATCTTCGATCGATCGGATCGGATATTGCCGCGTCAGGTCGGCGAGATAATCGGACATTTGCGCGGGCGTCAGCGATTTTCCCTCACCCACCATTTCATATTTACCGTCTTTGAAAAATTCGGTAGCGGCACAGTCGAGCGCCAACACCACCTCGTCACCGACCTTAAACCCCGCCTGTTCGACAGATGCCATAATGAAATCGAGCGCTGCGGTGGTGGACGACAAGTTGGGCGCGAAGCCGCCCTCGTCGCCAACGGCGGTAGCGAGACCCTTATCGGACAGACCTTTTTTGAGGGTGTGGAATATTTCCGAACCCCAGCGCACGGCTTCGGACAAACTGTCGGCACCCACCGGCATCACCATAAATTCCTGGAAGTCGATCGGATTGTCGGCATGCTCGCCCCCGTTGATAATATTCATCATCGGTACGGGCAGGAGATGCGCGCCGACGCCGCCGATATAACTGTAGAGCGGCAGACCGCGTGCATCGGCAGCGGCCTTGGCGACCGCCAAGCTGACCCCCAGGATCGCGTTGGCGCCCAAGCGTTCCTTGTTCTCACTGCCATCCAGCTCGATCATCACCTCATCGATATCGCGCTGGTCCTCGGCATCCAGTCCGACAATAGTTTCGAAAATCTCGTCATTGACTGCCGCGACAGCTTTGAGAACGCCTTTGCCCATATAACGCGTCTTGTCTCCATCGCGCAACTCGACCGCTTCGTAAGCGCCGGTTGACGCACCTGACGGCACGGCAGCGCGTCCAAAGCTCCCATCTTCCAGCAGAACATCTACCTCGACCGTCGGATTGCCCCGGCTATCCAAAATTTCGCGGGCGTGAAGGTCCATTATTGCGGTCATGAGGATATCCTTGTTAAAAGTGCCGTAAAGGAAATTGGAACATTTACATGTCTTGCACGCTCTATAAGCACGCGTGTTTGTTGGCAACATGGCAATAGTACAGTCGCAATATAATAAATCGACTCAAAATTCACTTGAAAATGCCTGCAAAAACGTCAATTTGAAATCCAATTTCAGAATTTCGATCTGTCTGACATGCGGACATTTATAGGAGGAATAATTATGGAAAACGACACCAATCCGGATACTGGTAAAGCTACCGATATCGGTATGAACACCAATTCTACAGTTTCATCTACATCTCGTAAGACAAAGACCGCCAAGCAAAAGCCCGCGGCAGCGGCCAAAAAGACTGCGGCAGCGCGCAAGACTGCAAAGACGCCAATCGAAAATTCGATACCGAAAAATACAGTCGCGAAAATGAAATCGGCGGCACATGAAAATAAAGATTTCAAATCCCAAGCCCGTGACAAAGCTGGTGATGCCAAGCATAAAGCGGGCAATTACGCAAATGACGCTAAAGCACGAACTGGCGAGGCCTTCCGCAGCCTCGGTAAGGTCATTGCCGATACCGCTTCCGTTATTGATGATAATCTAGGCGAGCGTTATGGAAATTACGCCCGTACAGCCAGCGGCAAGGTCAGCGATTTCGGCGATACGATTGAGAGAAAAGATTTTGGGGAGCTAGGCTCTGATACACGCGATTTTGTCAAGAAAAGCCCGGGTGTCGCGATCGGTATAGCCGCAGTGGCCGGCTTTATGCTGACCCGCATGTTCAGGTCCGGCTCGGACAAGAGCTGAAGCCCGGATATATGACACACATGAATGAAATTCCTGACCCGGTAAGTCCTCAGGACTTGCCGGGTCAAACTATTCCCGACGTAAATCGCAATCCGGAAGATATGGCTGCGCGCCAGACATTGTCTGGCGAATTGCGCGGGCTGGTCGATGATTTTCAAAAAGTAATTGAAACGGAAATCGATTTTCATATGGCGCGCCTGTCGTTCACGGTTAGCGAAACCAAGCATATATCGGTGTTGATGGTCGGCGTAGGAGTTTTTGGTAGCGTTGCCGTCATGGCGCTGGTGTTGGGTCTTTTGATCGCCCTGATCCCGATTTATGGCCCGTGGATTGCCATTGCCATCGTAACGCTGGCTTGTCTGGCGATTGCGGCGCTGTGCTTTTTTCTGGCCACTTGGAAGATGCGGCGGATACAATCGCTGTTCCGCGGCGGCAAGGAGGAAGATTAATGGCCCATAATTTCGATAATCTTCGTGGCAAAAAAGTCCGTAAGAAACTGGCATGGGTTCACCTTAAGGAATCTGCGGCTCATGCTAAGCAACGTTTTACTTTTGCGAACCTGGCGCATGAAGCGGCGGACAAGATACATAAAGTTGGGACGATAGTTGCCGACGAAACGATCGATTTCACCAAAAAGAACAAATGGTCGATTATCGGCATTGGCGCCGTGGCCGGACTGTTTATAGCCCGCAAACCTATTACGAAATTCGTGGAGGATCTGCGCGATCCAGATCAATTTTGAATATGATGGATAAAAGGAGCGGACATGAGTGAAAGATTGAGAAAAGCCGGGCATGCTTCTCGCCGGGCGCTGGAACAAGCCAAAACGCAATCGGGGCATATGCTGGGCCGGGCTCTCGACAAGTCTGCCGATATTACCGATGCGGCCGGCACTAAAAGCCGCGCGCTTGTCGGCCGGGCCAGCGACGGCGGCAAACAGGCGCTGAGCCATATTGAAGAACATCCGTTGCGGTATATCGCAACCGGTGTAGTCTTGGGTCTGGTCGTCGGAGCATTGCTTCCAAAATTCCGTAACGAAGACAAGCTGGTTTCCAAAGTCGGGCAGATTTTTAGCGACAGTGTGCAGAAAATTGCAGATGCGGCCGCCGATGCACTAAAACCGGACGAGTAACCGGTGCGTTTGCCCAACGGCACACATTTTTTACATGATTTTAGGTGATATATTATGGGCAAGTTGCATCTGGTTATGGGCGGACGGGTTTCGGATCCAAGGGGCCGGGATTTTATCGAACTGGGCAAAATGGATCTGGTTGGCATCTATCCTAGTTATGAGGAAGCCGAAGACGCATGGCGCACCAAGGCGCAACAGACCGTCGACGATGCGGAAATGAAATATGTTATTGTCCATCTTCACAAGCTAATGGAGCCTGAACTGGACGGCATCACCAAAGCTTAAATCCACATATAAAAGGGCCGCCCGCGATCTGCAGGGCGGCCCCAATGTTTTGTTATACGCCGGATTTAAATAAACTCTATTTTTTCGACCACATAAAATTTGTCGCCCGAAGGGACAGTCAGTTCAACTTCCTCGTCAACCAGCTTGCCGATCAGGGCGCGGCCCAGCGGACTGTTATAGCTGATTTTGCCGTTTTTGGCGTCGGCTTCGGCCTGACCCACCAGTTGGTATCTTACCGGCTTGTCGTTTTCATCCAGCAGAGTCACCGTCGCACCGAATACGATCCTGTCACCCGACAATGTGGTGGGGTCGATAATCTGTGCGCGGCTGAGCTTGTCTTCCAGATCGCCAATTGTTGCCTCGACCTGGCCCTGCCGCTCTTTGGCGGCATGATATTCGGCATTTTCCGACAGATCGCCATGCGCGCGCGCTTCCTCGATCGCATCGACAATGCGCGGGCGCTCGGCTTTGAGAGCCTTGAGCTCAGCGGACATTTTATCATAGCCCTCTTGGAGCATGGGCATTTTTTCGACGGCCATAATGGCGATTCCTTCTAAACTATCAATAGCTTCCGCGGCATAAATTCCGAAACGCGGGTCGCCGGTAAACGAACCGCAGGCTTAAGCAAAATTTCGGGGATCAGGCTTGCGAACTGTTATAATAGTCCTGCAGCGGTTTAACTTCAAGCTCTTGCTTACGTAGCGCCGCAATTGCCTGTCCTACGGCCACGCTGGATGAGGCGGTGGTGAAATAGGGTACTTTCCCATGTACGGCCGATGCGCGAATCGATTGCGAGTCCTTATGACTCTGCCAGCCTTCCGTGGTGTTGAAGATCAACGCGATGTCGCCGTCCTTTATCCTGTCGACAATGTGCGGGCGGCCCTGCGCCACTTTATTGATCTGGGTGACATCAATCCCCTCGCCTGCAAGATATTTTGCGGTACCGTCGGTCGCCACAATATCGAATCCTATCTCCAGCAATTGCTTCACGGCGGGCAGGATCACCGTTTTGTCGCTATCCTTGACTGACACGAATATCGTGCCGCTTTCGGGCAATATCATGTTCGCGGCAAGCTGCGATTTGGCGAAAGCGATCGGGAAACTGGCGTCAATCCCCATGACCTCGCCGGTCGATTTCATTTCCGGCGACAGGACCGGATCAATGCCGGGAAAACGTGCGAAGGGGAAAACCGCCTCTTTCACCGCGATATGATCGATATGGCGGTCGATAGCGGGCAGATCGGCCAGTTTTTCGCCCGCCATCACGCGCGCGGCGATTTTGGCGATCGGGCTGCCGATCGCTTTGGCTACGAACGGCACGGTGCGGCTGGCGCGCGGATTGACTTCGATCAGATAGACTTGGTTGTCCTTCACCGCGAACTGGATGTTCATCAGGCCATGGACTTTCAAGCCGTGTGCCAGCGCCACGGTCTGCCGCTCCATCTCGGTGATGATTTCGGATGGCAGGCTGTAGGGCGGAATGGTGCACGCGCTGTCGCCGCTGTGCACACCGGCTTCCTCGATATGCTGCATCACGCCGGCAATGACGACGTCCTCGCCATCGCAAATTGCATCGACGTCGACCTCGACCGCATCGCGCAGATACTGGTCGATCAATACGGGGCTGTCGCCCGACACCTGTACGGCGGTAATGATATAATCTTCGAGCTGCGCCGGGCTGTCGACAATTTCCATCGCACGCCCGCCCAGTACGTAGGAAGGGCGGATCAGCACGGGATAACCGATCCGTTCGGCCACGGCGAGCGCTTCCTCGCGGCTGCGGGCAATGCCGTTTTCGGGCTGCTGCAGCTTGAGCTTGTCGACCAGTTTGGCAAACCGTTCGCGGTCTTCGGCCAGATCGATGGCATCGGGTGATGTGCCCAAAATAGGAATGCCCGCATCTTCCAGCGCCTGCGCCAACTTGAGTGGAGTCTGTCCGCCAAATTGCACGATCACCCCGGCCAGCGTGCCGTTGGAGCGCTCAATGTCGAGTATCTCGAGCACGTCTTCGGCCGTCAGCGGTTCAAAATACAGCCGGTCTGACGTATCGTAATCGGTCGATACAGTTTCGGGGTTGCAGTTGATCATGATCGTCTCATACCCCTGCTCTTCCAGCGCGAAACATGCGTGACAGCAGCAATAGTCGAACTCGATCCCCTGCCCGATCCGGTTCGGCCCGCCGCCCAGGATCACAACTTTCTTGCGATCGGTGGGCTGCGATTCGCATTCGGGTGCGCCGAATATCGGCGTTTCATAGGTGGAATACATGTAAGGCGTCTTCGCCTCGAACTCCGCCGCGCAGGTATCGATCCGTTTGAACACAGGCCGCACGCCGAGTTTATGGCGCAATTTGCGCACTTCCTCCTCGCTGGTGGCACCGGCCATCGCCTGCAGGGCGTCATGTAGAAGCCCGCTCGACTTGGCCTGCGTTTCGCCCATACCGCCCGCAACATGCACCGAGCGCACCGCCAGCGTAGCGAGGCGCTTGTCGGAAAAACCCATGGATTTGAGACGTCGGAGGCCCGGCGCATCGATCGGCAGGCCATTTTCCATAATCTCCGCCTCGGCTGCGATAATCTCGGCGATCCGGTCGAGGAACCACGGGTCATAGGACGTGATATCGTGGATTTCGGCCACGGTAAAACCCTCGCGCATCGCCTGCGCTATATAGAGGATACGGTCGGGCGTCGGTTGCGACAGTGCTGCGACGATCTTGTCGCGCGTCACGCCTTCGAGTTCGGGTACGCGGTTGAAGCCGTCGAGCCCGGTTTCGAGGCCGCGCAGCGCCTTTTGTAGGCTTTCGTGAATATTGCGGCCGATCGCCATGACTTCGCCCACCGATTTCATCGCGGTGGAGAGCACAGGTTGAGCACCCTTGAATTTCTCGAATGCGAACCGCGGGATTTTAGTGACGATGTAATCGATGGTCGGTTCGAACGATGCCGGGGTCGCGCCGGTAATGTCGTTGTCGATCTCGTCAAGCGTATAGCCGACGGCCAGCTTTGCCGCGACCTTGGCGATCGGGAAGCCGGTTGCTTTTGATGCCAGCGCGGAGGAGCGAGACACGCGCGGGTTCATCTCGATTACAATCAGGCGACCATCCTTAGGATTGACTGCGAACTGTACATTCGAGCCGCCTGTTTCGACGCCGATTTCACGCAGGCATGCGATACTTGCATTGCGCATGATCTGATATTCTTTGTCGGTCAGCGTCAGAGCGGGCGCGACGGTAATCGAATCACCGGTATGCACGCCCATCGGATCGACATTCTCGATCGAACAGATGATGATGCAATTGTCCGCCTTGTCGCGCACAACCTCCATCTCATACTCTTTCCAACCCAGCAGCGATTCCTCAATCAGCACTTCGGTAGTGGGTGAGGCATCGAGACCGCCAGTGACAATCGCGACGAATTCGTCCCGGTTATACGCGATGCCGCCGCCGGTGCCGCCCATGGTAAAGCTGGGCCGGATGATCGAGGGCAATCCGGTGCGTTCCAAAACTTGCAGCGCGTCGGGCAGGCTGTTGGCGATGCCGGAGCGGGCGGACTCGAGCCCGATCTTGTCCATCGCGTCGCGGAACTTGATCCGGTCCTCCGCCTTGTCGATCGCCTCGGCATTCGCACCAATCAACTCGACATCGTATTTTTCCAGCACCCCGTCGCGGTCGAGCGTCAGCGCGGTGTTGAGCGCGGTCTGTCCGCCCATAGTCGGCAGGATGACGAGCTTGTCATCGGGCCGCAGCGCACGTTCCTTGGCAATGATCTTCTCGACGATTGCGGGCGTGATCGGCTCGACATAGGTCGCGTCGGCCATATCGGGATCGGTCATAATGGTCGCGGGGTTGGAATTGACCAGGATGATCCGGTACCCCTCCGCTTTCAGCGCCTTGCACGCCTGCGTCCCCGAATAGTCAAACTCGCACGCCTGTCCGATAATAATGGGGCCAGCGCCGATGATCAGAATGGATTTTATGTCAGTTCTTTTTGGCATTAGTTGCCCCGATTAAGTCGTTGAGCATCAGGATTGTTCATTAGATTCCTAAATGGCTCCTCATTTCCATGAGGAAATAGCTTTGATCTGTCATCTGCATGATAAACATTGAAATGTCGGGTGCTGGTTCGAAGGACGCATTTAACGACATCCTTATCTCGCGAGGACGATTTCGTTACGACGAACGTTCGATGAGTGATGTGATTCAAAACGACTGGTGCAATTTCCCCACAATTGCCATCTTTAGAGCCCTCAAGCTCTCCGTAGTTCGCGCCGACAAACTTCCCAAACCCACCCCTAACCCCATCTGGAAACTCAAAGACCAGATATGGACCGTCGTAAGCCAACTCGTTTGGCGTTGTCATTGCAGTAGGTTCACTATCTTCTTCGTATTTTGTCGCAATCAGGATTTCATCATCGCTTTCACTCTGAGAACAAGCGGTGAGAATGTATAGCGACAGCGTTAACGATAGCTTGCGCATTATTCCAACCCTCCCACAAACTTTTCGAACAGGTAGAAGCTATCCTGCGGGCCGGGGCTGGCTTCCGGGTGATATTGCACCCCGAACGCCCGCTTGCCCTTTAACGCAATACCGCAATTGCTGCCGTCGAACAGGCTGCGATGGGTTTCCTCGACCGTATCGGGCAGGCTCGCGCCATCGACCGCAAAGCCGTGGTTCATCGCGGTGATTTCGACCAGACCCGCCTGGTCGCCGGTCAGGCGCTGGACCGGATGGTTGGCACCGCGATGCCCCTGATGCATCTTTGTGGTTTTGGCGCCGGCGGCCAGCGCCAGCATCTGGTGACCCAGACAGATACCGAACAGCGGAATATCGCGCTCGAGCAGGCCCTGAATAACCGGCACCGCATATTCGCCCGTCGCCGCCGGATCGCCGGGGCCGTTTGAAAGGAACACGCCTGCAGGTTTCAATGCGATTATATCTTCAAACGACGTTTGTGCAGGAATCACAGTGACTTTTGCGCCAGCCTTGACAAGGTTTCTGAAGATATTGCGTTTTGCGCCATAATCGATCGCGACGACATGCGGCCGTTCGCCCTGCCCGGCATTGTCATAGCCAAAGCCCAGTTTCCACGTGCCGCCATCCCATGCGCCGCTCTCGCCGCGCGTCACGTCCTTGGCGAGATCAAGGCCTTCAAGCCCGCTCCACGCCCGCGCCTTGCCGAGCAGCTCGTCCAGATCGAATGCACCGTCGGCATGGTGCGCAATCACGACATTAGGTGCACCGGCCTCGCGAATGCGGCGGGTCAGCGCGCGGGTATCGACGCCTGACAGGCCAATCCGCCCATTTCTCGCCATCCAGTCGGCGAAATTGGACGTACTGCGGAAATTACTGGGCGCGGTCACATCTTCGCGCACCACGCAGCCGAGCGCGTGCGCATTATCGGCCTCTACATCCTCGTCATTGGTGCCGGCATTGCCGATATGCGGGAAGGTAAAGGTAATCACCTGCCCCGCATAGCTGGGGTCGGTCATCACTTCCTGATAGCCCGTCATTGCGGTGTTAAAGCACAGTTCGCCCACCGCATCGCCGGTTGCGCCGAAACCGCGGCCCCAGATGATCGTACCGTCGGCCAATACCAAAATCCCGGTCGCGCCTTCGGGTTGGTCGGTTTTTTTGGCTTTGGCCATGATCTGGATCCTTGAATTCAATCGGGGATTCTATCGGGTTCGGTAATGCCGTACTCTGCTGGCTAAACGAACGAGTATCTAAGTTATCCAGCATGCCGGAACAATCTATGAAATTGCGAAAGTTGCGGCTATATCTTTCCTTTATTCTCAAATTCCCATGCCATGGAGATCGCCCGTGATTCGCGACGATATCAAGGCTGCACAAGTTGCGGCGATGAAAGCACAAGACAAGGACCGGACGGCGGCCACCCGCATGATTCTTGCCAAAATCAAGGATCGCGATATCGAATTTCGCACCAAGGGCGCCCCGTCGGACGATGACGCCATGGTGACCGACGTTTTACAGAAAATGGCCAAACAGCGCTGCGAATCGATCATAATGTATGAAGATGGCGGCCGCGAAGAACTCGCGGCAATCGAGAAATACGAACTTGGCATCATTGACGAATTCATGCCCGCGCAAATGGGCGAGGACGACACCCGTGCCGCCATCGCCGCAATCAAGGCCGAACTGGGCGCGGATTCACTAAAGGATATGGGCAAGGTGATGGCGGAACTGAAAGTCCGCCATGCCGCCAATCTGGACATGAGCAAGGCCAGCGGTCTGGTCAAGGAGGCATTGTCGTGAAAATACCCGCAATGGCATGCGCGCTGGCCGCACTGGCGCTCTCGGCCTGTGCCGATAATGACAGCTCTTCCGACAATGGCGGGAAAGCAAACGATGTTCCACAGATCACGCCGACCGATGCGCCCGTAAAAGGCACGGCTGCGCTGGATTTCGATACGCTCGAGTTGGGTGGCAAGATTGTGGGACCAGTCGGCCCCGAAGTGCAGGCATCGCTGGCTACGGATTTGGCCGCGATCGGCGATATCGTAGGCTATGTCGCCTGCGTCAAAGGCACCGATACGTGCGATCCCAAAACCGCACCAAAATCGATGGTCTATACCTATGTCTACACGGTAACGCCCGGCGTCGACCTGCCCAATGACGACAAATTTCCGCAGCCCGAAGCCATCGATCCGGTGACCAAGGCGACCGCGTTTAAGATGGTGTTGCCTGCGCTTGGCTATACCGGCGTAGCCGGCTATTCGAAAGATCAGGCGAGGGATGCCTTGGGCGCTGACGGCGCTTTTACAGTGACGTGCAACGCCGAGGGGCTGACATTCGAATTGGCCAACGGCACCGAATGGTCGACCGGAGAGCCGATCACGTTCTTCTGGAAATCGACACTTCCGCCCAAGGGTCCGATGGATGCCTTCCTTCTGGAAGCGGACGGAAAAACCGGAATCGGTGCTGGTCCCTCCCCCACCACGCGCGGTGATGCGGGCAATAACGAGAAAGCGGTCTGTCCCTGATCCATGGCGCTTTCTCCGCAATGGCTGGATGAATTACGGGCGCGGGTGACGCTGTCGACGCTGATCGGGCGCACCACGAAAATCCAGAAAGCGGGCCGCGAGTACAAGGCGTGCTGCCCGTTCCATAACGAAAAGACGCCCAGTTTCACCATCAACGATGAAAAAGGTTTCTACCACTGTTTCGGGTGCAGCGCACATGGCGATGCTATAAGGTGGATGACGGAGCAGCGCGGGCTGGGTTTTATGGATGCGGTCAAGGAACTGGCCGCCGAAGCCGGAATGCAGCTCCCCGCCCCCGATCCGCGTGCGGCGCAGAAAGCTGAGCAACACGCGAGCCTTCATGACGTCATGGCGTCGGCGCAGGACTGGTTTGTCGCGCGATTGCGGGATGTGGAGGGCAGCGCGGCGCGCGAATATCTGGAGCAGCGTGGGTTCACCGCGCGCATCATCAAGGAATTCGGGTTCGGTTTTGCCCCCGATGCGCGCGGGCGATTGAAAGAGGCGCTGTCGGACCATGGCGATGAGGAGCTGATCGAGGCGGGTTTGCTGATCTCCGTCGATGGCAAGGCGCCGTATGACCGCTTCCGGGGGCGGCTGATGATCCCGATCCGCGATCAGCGCGCCCGGGTGATCGCGTTCGGCGGGCGCATATTGGGACAGGGCGAGCCCAAATATCTCAATTCCCCCGACACACCCTTATTCGACAAAGGACGCACGCTCTACAATCTCGACAAGGCTTCCCCCGCTTCGCGGCAGACGAGCCGGATATTGGTGGTCGAAGGCTATATGGACGCGATCGCTCTGGCTCAGGCCGGTTTCGAGGATGTGGTCGCGCCGCTTGGCACCGCGCTCACCGAATTCCAGATCGAAAAGCTGTGGAGAATGGCGGAAACGCCGATCCTGTGTTTCGATGGCGATGCAGCGGGACAGAAAGCGGCAATGCGCGCCGCGGGGCGTGCCCTGTCGATGCTTCGCGCCGGTCACAGCCTGAAAATCGTAACCCTGCCCGATGGCATGGATCCCGACGATTTGGTCAGAAAATCCGGACCCTCGGCTTTTCAGGAATTGCTCGATTCGGCGCGCGGATTGCTCGATCATATCTGGCAATATGAATATGCGCAGATGCCGCTCGACACGCCGGAATCGAAAGCCGGGCTCAAATCGCGCGTAATGGATCATGTCGCGCAAATCGGCGACGGCGATGTTCGTGGGCTCTATGGTCAGGAATTCAAAAGCCGGTTCGACGATGCATTTTATGCGCGCAAACCATCGTTTCAGCCAGCCTACAAACAAGGTTTTAATTCCAGTAGATTCCAGTTAAAACAACCTGTTACTGACGATGCACGAGCATATAGTCGGCGCCGCAAAAGCGATGCTCTCTGTGCGGCGGTTTTGGCTGGATTGATCCAGTATCCGGCGATAGCCCAAACCCATCTGGATGCGCTTTCCGCCTATCATCCCTCAGCACCTGAGCTCGCCAATGTGCTGTCGGTAATTTTAGATTCGGCCATGGATACGGAAACACTTGATACACCCGCACTTCTTACCATATTAGCCCAACGGGGGTTAAGTGAGACGGCCCGGCACATCATGCGTGCCGACCAACTGACTTTTTCCTTTAATCGCCCCGCAAGGGATTTGACGCCTGCACAGCCAGATGCGGCCAGGCGTGATCTGTCGGAAGCGATTGCAGTTATGACGGCGCGGCCCGCGCTTGAGGAAGCATTGGCCGAGGCGACGAGAAGGTTCGAGAACGAGCTGGACGAGAAATATTTTGCCGAGCAGCAGAGGCTCAGGACGCGCAAGCGGGAATTCGACCGCCGGCTTGCTGAACTTGCAGACCGCGGCTCGGTGGATTGATAATAGAACGGAACCCGAATTTTGGCGAAAAAGCTGGCAAGCGATAACAAGGCAGTCAAGGGCGACGAACCCCTGATCGACCTGAACGAGACGTCTCTCAAGAAACTGATCACCAAGGCAAAGAAGCGCGGCTACATCACCTATGATGAGCTGAACGAAGCGTTGCCCCAGGATCAGATGTCTTCCGAGCAGATCGAGGATGCGATGTCCGCGATTTCCGAAATGGGCATCAATATCGTCGAGAATGACGAGGAGGCCCAGGAAGAAGCCGCGCCCGAGGGTCCCGCTGCCGTCGATGGCAAAGAAAAAACCAACGTCGCCGCGCCGAAAAAAGCTGCGGTTGATCGCACCGACGATCCGGTGCGCATGTATCTGCGTGAAATGGGCGCAGTCGAATTGCTCAGCCGCGAAGGCGAAATCGCTATCGCCAAGCGGATCGAGGCCGGCCGTGACACAATGATCTTGGGGCTGTGTGAGAGCCCGATCACATTCCATGCGATTATCGAATGGTCGACCGCGCTAAACGAGGGCGAAATGCAGCTTCGCGAGATACTCGACCTCGATGCGATGCTTTCAAAAGAGCCGGCGCCTGAAAATCTGGAAGACGATTCCGAAGATGATGGCGAAATCAGCGAAAAGACCGCCGGACCTTCTTTTAAAGATGATGAAGACGATGTAAGCGACGAGGAAGACGTCGTCGACGAGGATGAGGACGAAGAAGCTGCTGCGCGCCGCAAAAAACGCGAAGCCGAAGCCGAGGAGGAAGAGGACAACACGCTTTCCCTGGCACAGATGGAAGAAGCGCTGAAACCCGAAGCGCTCGAAAAATTCGCCTATATCACGTCGCTGTTCAAGAAATTTTCCAAGATCCAGGTAGAACGCCTCAACGTGCTGGGCATTGGTAACGATTTTCCGGCCTCGAAAGAAAAGAAATACCAGGATCTGCGTGAAGAACTTACGGCGCAGGTCGAATCGGTGCAGTTTCACGCGACCAAGATTGAATATCTGGTTGATCAGCTTTATGCGTTCAACCGCCGACTGACAGCGCTCGGCGGTCAGATGCTGCGTCTGGCCGAACGGCACAAGGTTCCGCGCAAAGCGTTTCTTGACAGCTACATTGACCACGAGCTTGATGAAAACTGGCTTGGCGACATTGCCAGGATCGATGCGAAATGGAAAGCCTTCGCGACCGGAGAAACCGCTGCCGTCGATCGCATTCGTACTGAAATCAGCGATATTGCGTCCGCCACCGGCATGTCGCTGCGTGAGTTTCGCCGCATTGTCAATATGGTGCAAAAAGGCGAGCGCGAAGCGCGGATCGCCAAGAAGGAAATGGTCGAAGCAAACCTGCGTCTCGTGATTTCCATTGCCAAGAAATATACAAATCGCGGGCTACAGTTTCTGGATTTGATACAGGAAGGCAATATCGGCCTGATGAAAGCCGTCGACAAGTTCGAATATCGGCGCGGATATAAATTCTCGACTTATGCCACTTGGTGGATTCGTCAGGCGATTACGCGGTCTATTGCCGATCAGGCACGCACTATCCGTATTCCGGTGCACATGATCGAAACGATTAACAAACTGGTCCGCACGAGCCGCCAGTTCCTGCACGAGCAGGGCCGCGAACCCACGCCCGAGGAAATGGCCGAGCGCCTGTCCATGCCGTTGGAAAAAGTGCGCAAGGTTATGAAGATCGCGAAAGAGCCAATCAGCCTCGAAACGCCGATCGGCGACGAGGAAGATTCACATCTGGGCGATTTTATCGAGGACAAGAACGCAATCATACCGGTCGATGCGGCCATCCAATCGAATCTGAAGGAAACCGTCACGCGCGTGCTCGCCAGCCTGACCCCGCGCGAAGAACGCGTGTTGCGCATGCGTTTCGGCATCGGTATGAATACCGATCACACACTGGAAGAAGTCGGCCAGCAATTTTCGGTCACGCGCGAGCGTATTCGCCAGATCGAGGCCAAAGCCTTGCGCAAGCTTAAGCACCCAAGCCGCAGCCGCAAGATGCGCAGTTTTCTCGACCAGTAATCTTAGCAATCGCAAAAAAGCCGTCGTTCGTATTTTTCGAATAGCGGCTTTTTCGTGCGAATTTGCCGCCGCTCGCTCGAAATCGTAAACGAACTCTTCAGAAAATTGCGATATACCCCTTTTCCAAGCCGAAGGCATTTTGCCATTTTGACGAGGTAGTATACTTGCGCGACGCCAATTTTACGCCTGACCCAGCCAATCCTGGTATCGCGCCTGCCAACGCGGACCTCGTCGTCCTGCTCGAGAAGGATGGCAGTATTGCGCACCCTTATTTCAGCGCGCTGTGCCGGAACCCTGAACAGGCCCAGTCCGCCGACCTGGCTGATATTGCCCATTTCTTTTGTCTGATGCATGGACGTTTTCCAGGGGTCATCGATCATGCGGCGGGACACAGTCCGAACGAACATATGCGTTTCTGGCTGGGACAAACAGGCGAAGCATTTGCCGCAGAGCGTGCGCTTTTAAGGAAACTGACCGTTTCCGCCGGAGCGATCGTCAGCACCGTGGGACAGGACCAGTGCAACAGCGTCGTGATCGGCGCCCGCAACTCTTTGGATATGCTGGCCCAGTCGGACCGCAATGGATGCGCCTTCGGTGCCGCGATCGCGCTGGCGATAGATTGGATCTATTTTCGCGACATCTTGAACTATATCGCTCTGCGCGTCGGTATCGATGCGCGCGAGACGACGATGCCGTCTCTGGACAGAAACTACGGCTTGCTTTGCGAATATGATAACGATCCGGTCATGCGCCGGGCGATCATATTCGGAATATCGCAGATGCTCGCCCAACACCGCGCCATTTGGGATCTGATGCAATCGCGCCGCGACAGTCGCAACGACCTGCTGTTATAAGCTTTTTTCAGGGGAAAAAATTTCCTATCATGGAAGCATCGTCTTGCCATGCTCCGTGCATCTGCCTATCGTTTAACCGAATGATTAAATCTGGCAGGAAAAATTTCATATGAAGCGCTTTGACGGCACACAGGATTATGTAGCGACTGACGATCTGAAAGTGGCGGTGAACGCGGCGGTGACGCTGCGCCGGCCCTTGCTGGTCAAGGGTGAACCGGGCACCGGCAAAACCGTGCTGGCGCATGAAATTGCCAAGGCTGTCGGTGCGCCGCTGATTGAATGGAATGTCAAATCCACGACTAAGGCGCAACAGGGTCTGTATGAGTATGACGCGGTGGCGCGGCTTCGCGACGGTCAGCTCGGCGACGAGCGCGTGCACGATATCGGCAATTATATTCGGCGCGGAAAATTGTGGGAGGCTTTTGAAAGCCCCGAATTGCCCGTCCTGCTGATCGACGAAATCGACAAGGCTGATATCGAATTTCCCAATGATCTTTTGCAAGAACTCGATCGTATGGAGTTTCACGTTTACGAGACCAAAGAAACGGTCAAGGCGGCCGATCGGCCGATCGTGGTGATAACCTCCAATAACGAAAAGGAATTGCCCGACGCTTTCCTGCGTCGCTGTTTTTTCCACTATATCAAATTCCCCGATCGTCACACGATGCAGGAAATCATCAACGTGCATTTTCCCGACATAAAGACAATGCTGGTCAGCAAAGCGATGGATATTTTTTACGAAGTGCGCGACGTGCCCGGCCTGAAGAAAAAGCCATCGACCAGCGAATTGCTCGACTGGTTGAAGCTTTTGCTACATGAGGACATGCCGCTTGAAGTGCTGCAAGACCGCGATCCGACCAAGGCGATCCCGCCCCTGCACGGCGCATTGCTCAAGAACGAGCAGGACGTCATGCTGTTCGAGAAACTGGCATTCATGGCGCGGCGCAAGCCGGCCTGATGCGGTTCGGCGTAAGAGAGTAAACCACGGGCGATGGAGCAAAGACCCAAAATGCCGGGGTCGCGTTTTGCGCAGATACGCCATCGCCTCGAAAATTTCGAACCGCCTCGCGGCCCTGCAAGCTGGATTTACGAATTTCTGTTGTTCGGTTTTAAACAGGCTTGGGCCTGCCTGTTCGGCGGGCTAATGCTTGCCCTGTTATTCGGCACATTCCTGGTATATCCTGAAAATGCGGCGCTTTATCGCTATGATTTCATAACGCTCTGCGCGCTGGCCATTCAGATCGGCATGCTGACTTTTCGGCTGGAAACGGTCGCGGAAGCAAAGGTCATCCTGCTTTTCCATATCGTCGGAACGGTCATGGAGCTTTTCAAAACCGTCAATGGCAGCTGGGCCTATCCGGAACCTGCCTATCTTAAAATCGGCGATGTGCCGCTATTTTCCGGGTTCATGTATGCCGCTGTCGGCAGTTATCTTGCGCGGGTCAGCCGTATCTTCGACATGAGGTACGCGCATTATCCGCTGCAATGGCTTTGTCTGCTGCTGGCCGTGGCCATCTATATCAACTTTTTCGCGCACCATTGGCTGCCGGACATAAGGGTGATATTGTTTGCCGCTTGCTTCGTCCTCTTCGTGCGAACCTGGGTATATTTTAAAGTTTGGCGCGAATACCGGCGTATGCCGCTGTTGGTCGGCTTTCTTCTGGTGGCATTGTTCATCTATTTCGCCGAGAATATCGCGACGTTCGCGCGGGCATGGAATTATCCCGGGCAGGAACAGGTCTGGGAACCGGTTGGGCTCGGCAAATTGGGCGCATGGTATTTGCTGATGATCATTTCGTTCGTGCTGACGTCAATCGTGCACAAGCCGCGGCCTCTTGCCCACCCACAAAATACCGCTCAGCAAATATAGGCGACCTCGAAATTGCCCCAGTAGCGTCCATTGAAATAGAGCGGTACGAAAATGTTTTTGACCACCTGGAACTCCGCTTCTTCGGAAGCCATGAAGCGGTAGGCGGCGGCAATATACTCCTGATTGCGCATCTGCACGGCCTTGCCGGTAATGCTGTCCATCAGCAAGCGCCGGTTACGGCAAAATTCGGAATCGTGTTTGGCATTGCCCGCGGGTGGGCGCGAACGCGCGGATATATGCGTCGGCAGATACCCATCTTCGTTGGAACAGATCGCACTGATAATTTCGGGTCGCAACGCACATATCCGGTCGAGTTCGGGCCGGATATATCGGTCGGCATAGGCATTGAACATATTGTCGTAACGAACGGGATTGGACGCCGGTATCTCGACATAAGCGCGATCGAATAGCTGCGCATTCGTAACCTTGCCCTCTTGGAGCGCCGCTTCGACCATATCCCGGATATGCTCCATGCCATTCCTGGCGATATCGACAAAGTCGTTATCGACCTGCGACAGGCCGCTATGGACCATGCTGTCGAACATGTCGTTAGTGATCATTTCCAGATTGTTGATGCGGTCCAGCGCACCGGACAGTTCTTTCACGTTCGCGTCCACAGCGCCCATGAAAGCAAAGATATTCTCGCACACTTTGCCGGTGTTCAGCTGCACCGAACTTGTGCTTTTTGCAATATCATCGGCCTGGGTATCGACCATCGACACGATTTCCGAAACTTGCAGGATCGTGCTTTCAATCTGTTTGAAGGATTCCTTGGCTTTCTCGCTCTTGTCGATACCGGTTTGCACCTGTTCGACAAAATCGCAGGCCTCGTTCCCCAGAGATTTCATGGTGGTAGTAATTTCATCGGTCGCCACGCGCGTATCGCGCGCCAGTTTCTTCACCTCGGCCGCAACCACCGCAAAGGTCGCCCCTGCATCGCCCGCCCGTTCGGCCTCGATTGCGGCGTTCAGCGCAAGCATATTGGTGGAACGGGCAATGGCGTCGATGGATTGGGTGGTGCGCATCACCTGGTCCATAGCCGATGCAAAATCATTGATCTTCTGACCCATAGCGGCCACCAGATCAATGAGATCGTTAAACTCGGTAATGCTGTCGCTGATTGTCGCCGCGCCGCTCTTCAACTGTGTATGGGCACGTTCGGACAAGAGGCGGGCTTCGTCGGTGGCATGGCCCACCTGCGACTGTTCGACCTCAAGCATGCGGGCGATATCTTCGAGATAAGACCGCTTTTCCTGCAACGCATTGGACTTTGCCATCACATTGCTCACTATGCCCGCAACATTGCTACATTCCGTCACCGTGGCACCGCAATTCCTTGAGATATTGTCAAATACCTCCACGTTCGGAACGGTGATGGATGCTTGTTTCATAGGCAACGTTTCTCATTGGCAGCGTTGGAATACCGATATGAAATATTTGATCGAGGTTAATATCGCGTAAAATCCGCATGCACCGAATTGATTATGACTGAATATTTCGGAGCGGTTACATTGCGCAGCGCGGCAAAGTGCGGCATGATATTATATTAACTGGTTGATGAAATTGCGGAGCAAGGTCCCATGTTTTTTTCGTTTATGGACGAACTGAGAAGTGCCGGTATCAAGGCATCGCTGAAAGAGCATCTGATGCTTCTGGAAGCGCTCGAAAAGGATGTGATCGCGTTCTCGCCCGAGGAATTTTACTATCTCAGCCGAGCCGTGTTCGTCAAAGACGAAGGGTTGTTGGATCGTTTCGATCAGGTTTTTTCCAAAGTCTTCAAAGGCATCGAAACAAGGTATGGGACAAAAGAACAGCCCATACCTGAAGACTGGCTGAAAGCCATTGCCGAAAAATACCTGTCTGAAGAGGAAATGGCCAAGATCAAAGCCTTGGGCGATTGGGACGAGATTATGGAGACTTTGAAAAAACGTCTGGAAGAACAGGAAAAGCGGCATCAGGGCGGCAATAAATGGATCGGCACCGGCGGCACGTCTCCCTATGGCAATGGCGGTTACAATCCCGAGGGTGTGCGTATCGGCGGCGAAAGCACCCACAAGCGCGCAATCAAGGTGTGGGATAAACGCGAGTTCCAGAACCTCGACAATACCAAGCAACTGGGTACGCGCAACATCAAGATTGCGCTGCGCCGATTGCGCCGGTTTGCACGCGTGGGCAATGCTGACGAACTTGATATCGAGGGCACGATCGACGGCACCGCGCGGCAGGGATGGCTGGATATCAGGATGCGGCCGGAACGCCACAATGCGGTCAAGCTGCTGCTATTTCTCGACGTGGGCGGATCGATGGATCCGTTCGTCAAATTGTGCGAGGAACTGTTCTCCGCGGCCACGACCGAATTCAAGAATATGGAATTTTTCTATTTCCATAACTGCCTTTACGAAGGCGTATGGAAGGATAATAGCCGCCGCTTTTCGCAGCGCACGCCGACATGGGATATTCTGCACAAATACGGGCACGATTATAAAGTCATATTTGTCGGCGACGCGTCGATGAGCCCCTATGAAATAAGCCATCCGGGCGGCAGTGTGGAGCATTTCAACGAAGAATCCGGCGCTGCTTGGATGCAGCGGGTCACCAACACCTACCCCGCCGCGGCATGGCTCAACCCGGTTCCCGAACAGCAATGGGGCTATTCGCAAAGCGTGCGGATCATCAATGAGCTGATGAACGACCGCATGTACGGCCTCACGCTTGATGGCCTCGATGATGCGATGCGGGAGCTGACGCGGCAAACCTAGGCCGGCGGAAACGCCTTCAGCAGGCCGCCGATATGCCGCTCATAATTGCGCCACCGACCCGAGGATCGCTTGTATAGCGGTTCGCGCACCTGCCAGGAGCTCGCGGTGCGGACCGTATTGGTGGCGGCATGGGGTTCGAGGCAAGCGTCCTCCCAGTCGAGACCGCAGGCTGCGACGAGCGCCCTGATATGCGGCTCGGGCTCGGCGACGAGGGCGTCGTAATCGAGTTCGATAATGTCGTCGGGCCAGAGCGATCGCCAGTGATCCATCAGCCTCCGGTACTCGCCGTACCAGTGGACGATGTTGTCGATGTCGAGCGCATAGGGCGCCGCGGGACCGAGATGCGCGAACCAGACAGATAGACAATTGTCGCGCGGATCGCGCATCGTATCGACGAACTTGGCCTTGGGAAACAGCCGCTTGATAAGGCCGATATAGCGGAAATTGACGGGCCGCTTGTCGGTCACGATGTCGGCATCGGGATGAATCGCGGCGATCCCGTCGAGATAGCTCTGCCGCAACCGCGCGATCCTATCGGGTTCGGCAGCGGTGGCGGCTTCGGGGTAAGGGCTGAGTTCGGCCCTGATCATCGCCGGGATCAGGGCGAGTTCGCCGCCCGCCGTCACCCGACTGTGGCGGGCAAGAATTTGCTCGGTCAGCGTCGAACCCGAGCGAAACATGCCGCAAATGAAGAGCGGTTGCGCGCCGTCGCCTGACGTCTGTTCGGTTGCAGTCGGCGCTGCGAAAGAGCTGATAATGCGGTCGGTGATTTTACGCTCGACAGCGGGGCTATAGGGCGCGTTGTTCGGTCCCCTGCTGGCGGCGCTCGCCGCGTTGGCGGCCGCATAAGCGGCATAAGCCTCGTCATAGGCGCCCGCCCCGTCGAGAACCTGGCCGAGCGCAAATCCGAGATCGGCCTGTTGGTCCTTCCTGGCGCCGCGAACGGCGATGCGCTCGCGCAATTGCCCGATCAGCGGGTGCGCGGCGTCTTGGATGCGGGAAAGCACGGCGAGTCTCGTCAACACCAGCGCATCGCCCGGATCGATGTCCAGCGCAGCTTCATAGGCCGCTCTCGCCGCTTCTCGATCGCCGCGATCCTCATAAAGCCCGCCCAGGTTGAGCAACGCCGGAAAATAGCCCGGCGATATGGCAAGAGCAGCCTTGAGTTCGGCCTCGGCATCCATGTTCCGAGCCAGATCGCCGGCAAGAATAACGGCGCGGTTGAGGTGGACCTGTTCAGGCTCGGCCACGCCGCGATCGAGCGCCTGCCGATAGGATGCAAGCGCATCGTCGAAGCGTCGCATGCGGCGCTGGGCGTAGCCGAGGTTATACCAAAGGTCGGGATGGTCGGGTTCGCGTTCGAGCACTTGTTCGAACGCTGCCACGGCTTCGGGAAACCGGCCGGCATTCAAATGATCCGATGCTTGGTTCGCGAGTGTCTGGAGATAGTCGGTCATGCCGCGCGTCCCTAACTGTCTCGGGCAGCTCTGTCGAGAAACGCGCGGACGCCGCTAGTAGCGCAGATAGTTCCGACGCATTGCGATCCAGTCCTGCTCATCCGAAATAGCGATGCCGTCGAGATCGTCGGGATCAGCCGCGCCGTCGTCGACCCATTCGCGCAACGCCGGACCGCCGTTGATAACGTCGATGGCGAGCTTGTCGTGCTCATACTCATAGGGAAAGTCGCGCCACAGCTCATAGTCGGGGTAGAGCCGCCAAATCGCCTTGAAGGCCAGCGCCTGGAGCCGCCAGGGCTTGAAAGCCTCATGATTGTAGAACGTGCCTTCGGGGTGAATTTGCAGGCCATGACACAGCTGGCCGGCGTGTTTGTGGAAGGTCGGTTCGAACCAGATTTCGCGCAGCTTGCACCCGAGCAGCCAGTCCGGCGCCAGCCGCTCCATCTCGGCCAGCACCGTGCGCGCATCTATATCGGGCGCACCGAAGAGCTCGAGTGGCCGCGTCGTCCCCCTGCCCTCGCTCAGCGTCGTGCCTTCGAGCATGACAGTCCCGGCGTAAGAACGGGCCATCGCGAGATTGGGCGCATTGGGGCTCGGGTTTATCCAGATACGTTCGCCGAGCGGCCAGCCATGGCCGGGGCCAGTGTCGGGCTCCCAGCCCTCCATCTCGATCACCCGGTAGTCGACGTCGAGATTGAGCGTGTCGACGAACCAGGATCCAAGCTCGCCGAGCGTCAATCCGTGGCGCATCGGCAGTGCTCCCGCACCGACGAAACTTTCCCAACCAGGACGCAGCGTCAGCCCTTCGACAGGGCGGCCCGCTGGATTAGGGCGATCGAGCACCCATACGGCTTTGCCATGCTCGGCCGCGGCTTCGAGAATATATCGCAGCGTCGTGACAAAGGTGTAGATGCGGCAGCCGAGATCCTGGAGGTCGATCAGGATGGTGTCGAACGTCCCCATCGATTGGCCCGACGGACGGCGGACTTCGCCATAGAGACTGAAAACAGGGATGTTGCGGGCTGGGTCGGTGAAGTCGTCGGTCTCGACCATATTGTCCTGCTTGTCACCGCGCAGCCCATGTTGCGGGCCGAACGCGGCGGTGATGTCGATGCCGTCGCAGACGGCGAGCGCATCGAGCGAATGCGTCAAATCCGCCGTCACCGATGCAGGATGGGCAAGCAGTGCGACGCGCTGGCCTTCAAGCGGCGCGCGCAATTCCCGCTCGGCGAGAAGTCTGTCTATTCCAAATTTCATGGCGCGCTTGGTGGCGCGAGTTCGAGCGCAAAGCAATCGGGATGATGGAAATCGGGCTTACCCGGCGGATGCACCAGCGCCCAATATGATTTTCCGCCTGTCCTATCGGCTATCACGGCCGACAGGGCCGCCTCGAGCGGTGCGTCCGCCAGCACTGCCGGCAGCGCAAGCGTTACCTCCAGGGCGAAGTGCGTTGCGCTCAGATCGCAATTTATTTGCGGCGCCTTTGGGATGTCCAGTTTGGACATGCCTTCCCGAAGGTCTTCAAACGCATATGCGGCCCAGTGCCGCGAAGGCGAGAAGTTGAATTCATAATATCGTGTCTCGCCGGGTTCGCGCAGGAACAGTTCGAAACATGTCGTCTGCCAGAGGCCGTCTGCCCTCTTCTGATCTTTCGAGCCGGGAATTTCGAGTTCGGCCGGCAGGATATCGGCATTATAGCGCAGCCACAATTGCCCCGGCGAACCCCATTCCAGCTCGACCATGATTTCGCCGGTAATCGAAGGTATGAAATCGGGATGAAGGAACAAGCGGGACTTCATTGCGCTTCTTTGCCAATTCCGACACTCTCGCGAAAGCCATGATTGCCGATGCGGCAGCTAGACGGTAACGCACCATCGCATGTCCGAATATAAATCCGATCTGCTCCGGCTTCTCGCGGCGCGCGGCTATATCCACCAGCTTACCGATGCCAAAGGGCTCGATGCCCTGGCGTCGAGCCAGGTGATCCCCGGCTATATCGGCTTCGACGCGACGGCCGATTCGTTGCACGTCGGCAGCCTCGTCCAGATCATGATGCTTCGCCGGCTGCAGCAGGCCGGCCACAGGCCGATCATCATCATCGGCGGCGGCACGACCAAGATCGGCGACCCGTCGGGCAAGGACCAGAGCCGCAAGCTGCTCACCCCCGACGCGATCGACGCCAACATTGCCTCGATCCGCACGGTATTCGAGCGGCTGCTGCGCTTCGACGACAGCGAAGCCGG
>JBGTHQ010000021.1:0-123841 GCA_041746135.1 Sphingomonadaceae bacterium
ATGGCGCATGCCGGCCGCGGCCCCGATGCGCTGATGGTGCGCCGCGCCGAGGGTGCCGATGGCATTTCGGAAATGCTGGAGGACGACCGCATCACCGCGCTGTGCATCGGCCCGGCTTATGGTGTGGGCGACGACACCGTCGCAGCGGCGCGCGCCGTGGCGAAAAGCGGACGGGCGATGGTACTCGATGCCGACATATACAGCAGTTTCGCAGGCAGGGCGGAAGAGTTGAGAAAAATATTGCATGAGTGCAAGCATCCGCCGGTGCTGACCCCGCACGAAGGCGAGTTTTCGCGGCTGTTCGGCGATACCTATAAAGATGTAGGGCGTGCGGAAAAGGCCGCATCGGCGGCGCGGCATCTGCGCGCGGTGGTCGTGCTGAAGGGCGCAGAGACCGTGATCGCCAACGAGGACGGCTGGGCGTGCATCAACACCAATGCGCCGCCGCAGCTGGCGACCGCCGGATCGGGTGATGTGCTGAGCGGGATCATCACCGGATTGCTGGCGCAAGGCATGCCGCCGCACGAAGCGGCGAGTGCGGGCGTGTGGCTGCACGGTGAGGCGGGGAGTGTTGCGGGCACCGGCCTTATTGCCGACGATCTGCCCGAGGCGATCCGCGGGCCGCTGACGATTTTGCAGCAGCCCGTTTCCACGCCGATCGGTTTCGGAAATTAGCCATCTTTAAACCTGGTAGCGGAACTCTGATGGCTTGACCGTGGCCGCCTAGCCCTTGCCTTTGGTCTTGGTCGCGCCGGGCTTGGCCTTGGCCGCGATAAAGTCGATAATCTGGCCGGCAATATCCTTGCCAGTGGAATTTTCGATGCCTTCCAGACCGGGCGAGCTGTTGACTTCCATGATCACCGGACCGTGATTGGCGCGCAGCACGTCGACACCGGCGACGTTGAGCCCCATCACCTTGGCCGCGCGGATCGCGGTCGAGCGCTCCTCAGGCGTGATCTTGGCGATCTGCGCCGATCCGCCGCGGTGCAAATTGGAACGGAAATCGCCCTCCGCACCGGTGCGTTTCATCGCCGCGACGACTTTGCCGCCAACCACGAAAATACGGATATCGCTCGATCCGGCTTCCTTGATGAATTCCTGCACGAGAATGTTGACGTTGACGCCGCGAAACGCCTCGATCACCGACTTGGCCGAGTTTTCGGTCTCGCCCAGCACCACGCCGATCCCCTGCGTCCCTTCGAGCAGTTTGATGACCGCAGGCGCGCCGCCGACAATTTTCAGGACTTCGTCAGTCTGTTTGGGATCGTGCGCGAAGGCCGTGACCGGCAGGCCGAGACCGTGTTTGGCGAATATCTGCATCGAACGCAGCTTGTCGCGGCTGCGGCCGATGGCGACGCTTTCGTTGAGCGGCCACACGCCCATCATCTCGAACTGGCGCAGCACGGCCAGACCGTAATGCGTGATCGACGCGCCGATGCGCGGGATGACCGCGTCATAGCCTTTCAAGGTCTCGCCATTATATAAAATGCTCGGCCGGTGCGATGTGATATTCATCGTACAGCGCAGCGTGTTGATGATATCCAGCGTGTGACCCCGCTCTTCCGCCGCCTCCGCCAGGCGCTTGTGCGAATAGAGTTTGGGATTGCGTGCGAGCATGGCGATTTTCATGTTATTTTTTTCTCCGTATGCGAACCCAGCATCCAGCGTTTGCCGCTGTTGACCAGAAATCCCCGCCTGAGGGCGCGGCGGCCGACGAGCACCGGGAAAATCATGGAGTGCCGGTTGGCCAGTGTCATATGCCCCATCCATTCCAGTGAACCGAGCTTCATCGGCGTCTCTATCACGTATCTGACCTCCATAATACCGTTGGAACTGCGAATGCGTCGCTGTCCATAAACCCTTGCCTCGCCTGCATGTTCCCGTTTGCTTTTGCCAACAGGAATTTTGAAACGGACATAGATTTCGCCGCCGCGTTCAAACGGTTCGATGTCGGTGGCATGGAGCGACGATGTGGCCGCCCCGGTATCGATTTTTGCGTGCAGATCAGACAAGCCGAAGCCGGGAAGATCGACCAGTTCGCACCATCCGATTTCGACCGGGGGTTTGTTTTTTGCGGTCTTCGAGTAACTTTTGATCATGCCAGCCATGTGCCCGAGAACGGGGGCACCGCACAACCCTTAATCCAGATTATAGGCCTTAATCCAGATTATAGGCCTTAATCGAGTTTACAGGAATGCGCTTTGATCGGGCGGACTGACAGAATAAAGCGGGCATGGCGGTTTGCCGCTGGCGACAGGACCGACGTTATCGTGCAGAGGATCGTCTCTACCCGAGCTGCGCCATTTCCGCCCTGCGGCGTTTTTTGACTTTCGCATAGCTGACAATTCCGAACGGGATCGACGCGATATACAGGAAACTGATGGCGGCAAGCGACACCCACGGCATCGTCAGCAGGGCGACGCCAAGCAGCGCGGCCACCGCAATCGCTTCGAGCCGGATGTTGCGGCGCAGACGCAGCGAGGACCAGCTGAAAGTCGCCACGTTCGATATCATCAAAAACGCGATAATCCCGATCCACGGCCCCACCACAGCGTAATGGCGGAACAGCTCGTTGCCGGTGATCAACCACAGATAGACGGGCAGGAACGCAAGGCCGGCCCCGGTCGGCGCCGGCACCCCGGTCAGGAACCCCGCCGATTTGTGCGGCTGTTCGTCGGCATCGATTTGCGCGTTGAAGCGGGCGAGACGCAGGGCGCAGGCCACCGCGATCATCAGCGCGATGATCCACCCGAACCGCGGCATGTCCTGCAGCGACCACAGATAGATGACCAGCGCAGGGGATACGCCGAAAGCCACGCAGTCGGATAGCGAGTCGAGTTCCGCGCCGAACCGACTTTGCGCGTTCATCATGCGTGCGATGCGGCCGTCGAGGCCGTCGAGGACGCCCGCCAGCACGATCGCCGCAGCGGCGATTTCGAACCGGCCCTCGGTCGCGAACCGGATGCCGGTCAGGCCAAAGCACAGCGCCGTGGCGGTAATGGCATTGGGAACCATCGCCCGCAGCGTCAGTCCTTTGCGAAACTTGAGCCGCCGCTCGCGCAAAGCCCGCGGCGAAAAGCGGCGCGGTTTCTTGCCCGACATTACTGGCCGATGCCGGTAATCAGGCGGTTCTGGCCCAGCTCGGCCAACACCGTTTCCCCCGCGACGATCCGCTGGCCCTTGACGATGCGCGGATGCGTGCCGTGCGGAAGATAGACATCGACCCGGCTTCCGAAGCGAATCAGGCCGACGCGCTGTCCCGCCGCGACGAAATCGCCTTCCTTGACGAACGGCACGATGCGGCGTGCAACCAGCCCGGCAATCTGCGTAAAGCCGATGCGCAGACCGTCATTGCGCTCGATCAGGAAATGCTGGCGCTCGTTCTCGTCGCTCGCCTTGTCGAGATCGGCATTGAGGAATTTGCCCGAGATATAGGCGACGCGCTTGATCGTGCCGCCGATCGGCGCGCGGTTGATGTGCACGTCGAACACGCTCATGAAAATCGACACGCGCATCATCGGCTGGTCGTCCAGAAACCCCTCGCCCTGCAGCTCGGGCGGCGGCGCGACTTCCTGGATCAGCGTGACCAAGCCGTCGGCGGGCGCGATGACAAAATTTTCGTCCTGCGGCGACACGCGCACCGGATCGCGGAAAAATGCCAGCACCCAGATCGTGAGCGCGAGCATCGGCCAAGCGAGCAACTCCCAATCCAGAATAAAGAACAAGAGGCAGATTGCGCCCGCTATGACCGCGAACTTGCGCCCTTCGGGATGGACGGGGGGAAAGCTCCATGAAGCCTCGCCGCCGCCCCTATTATCTAAAATATTATTGGACATGCCGTTCTTCTAGGACGTGTCACGGCGAGTTACAATATGGTTGTGGCGCTTTACCCACTGGCAAGGCGCGGTGATTTGCCGTAATGCGAAGGTTGAAACCCCGCCAGTCTTTGCTAAGAGGCTGCGTGTACAGCCGCAAGGCGCAATTCCTCCCCGACACGGAAAGACAGACATTCTATGGCAAAAATCAAGGTAAAAAATCCGGTCGTCGAACTCGACGGCGACGAAATGACGCGTATCATCTGGGAATGGATTCGCGAAAGACTGATTCTGCCTTATCTTGATATCGACCTGAAATATTACGACCTTTCGATCCAGAAACGCGACGAGACCAACGACAAGATCACGGTCGACAGCGCCAATGCGATCCGCGAACATGGCGTCGGCGTCAAATGCGCGACGATCACCCCCGACGAACAGCGCGTCGAGGAATTCGGCCTCAAGAAAATGTGGAAATCGCCCAACGGCACGATCCGCAACATCCTGGGCGGTGTCGTCTTCCGCGAACCGATCGTGATCGACAACGTGCCGCGGCTCGTGCCCGGCTGGACCGACCCGATCGTGATCGGCCGTCATGCCTTTGGCGACCAGTATAAAGCCACCGATTTCCTCGTCCCCGGCCCCGGCAAGCTGCGGCTTGTATTCGAAGGCGACGACGGCAAGAACATCGACGAGGAAGTGTTCCAGTTCCCCTCACCCGGCGTTGCCATGGCGATGTATAATCTTGATGATTCGATCCGCGATTTCGCCCGCGCCTCGCTCAATTACGGGCTCGATCGCAAATGGCCGGTATATCTCTCGACCAAGAACACCATCATGAAAGCCTATGACGGCCGCTTCAAGGACCTGTTTCAGGAAATTTTCGAAGCCGAATTCGAAGCCGATTTCAAAAAGGCGAATATCGAATACCAGCACCGCCTGATCGACGACATGGTCGCCTCTGCGATGAAATGGAGCGGCAAGTTCGTATGGGCGTGCAAGAATTATGACGGCGATGTGCAGTCCGACACGGTAGCGCAGGGCTTCGGCTCGCTCGGCCTGATGACATCCGTGCTGATGCGGCCCGACGGCAAGACTGTCGAGGCCGAAGCGGCGCACGGCACCGACACTCGACATTATCGCATGCACGAGCAGGGCAAGGCGACCTCGACCAATCCGATCGCCTCGATTTTCGCGTGGACCCGCGGCTTGATGTATCGCGGCAAGTTTGATGAGACGCCCGATGTCGTGCGTTTTGCCGAAACGCTCGAGCGCGTATGTATCCAGACGGTCGAAAGCGGCAACATGACCAAGGATCTCGCGATCCTGATCGGACCCGACCAGAACTGGATGACGACCGAGCAGTTTTTCGAAGCCGTGCGCGTCAATCTCGAGACCGAAATGGGCAGCTGGAAATGATGCGCCGCGCGTGGGCAGTGTCCGCTGCAGGCGCGCTGATATTCGCGCCCATAGGCGCAGCAGGCCAGGAAATCGCGAACCCGAATGAAGCCGTAGCCACTGTGGCAGCCGATGGCGAAAATGCTATGGATGCCGGGAATAACAAGGATTTTGGCGAAATTGTCGTCGTCGCCAATCGCGAAGGCAATTACGTGGTAGGCGCGGGGGACATACGTGAAATGGTGGAAGCCTTTCACAAATGGGGCCCGAAACATGCCCCCGATTCGGCGCTGTTCCTCCAGTTCAAACCGGCAAAGGGTCAGGAATTAGCGGCCATCGAAGCAAATCTGCAACGCGGCAAAGACAATATTGCACTGCCCATCGGCGCCGATGGACTGGCGCGTCTTCCCGTCGAGCAAATGGGCGATGGCAAATGGGACCTGACCATGAACCAGGTAAAGGGAAAGCTGAAAATCTTTCCTCTGGTATTCTCGCCCGGCACCAGCGCAACCGACCGCCGTATGGGCGATCTTCGATTGCAATGCCGCGTGTTCTGGGGATTTTACAACAATCAGGTCAATATATTCCTGCGCGGTCTTGTCGATATGGTCGGGGGCTGTACCAGCAAGAATCTGGGGATATACTATCCGGCTGACCAACCGCTCGAGAGCGCGCTATTCGAAGGCAAGGATCAGGCGCAAAGATTATCCCCTAATAAATCATCTTATCTGGTGGAACTTTGGAACACGTCCATATCGGACGACACCAGGTTGCGGCTGACCTATGCCGCACCTGTCGAAAGCGATGCGGCCGATCTGCAACCTTAAGCAAAAATTGAAAGTATAAGCATGGCGCGAACAGGAAAATTGCGGCTCGAAGTCAGGCTGGCCACGCCCAAGGACATCCCGGAAATTTCGCGGCTGATCAAACGCGCCTATCCGCAGCTCCCCCCTTACAAGTCGGGCGAGCTCAAGGGGCAGATCAACAATTATCCCGATGGCCAGTTCGTCGCCGTTCTCGACGGCGACATTGTCGGCTATTGTGCGTCGTCGCGCATTTCGGGCGATATCGCGCTGGGCCCGCATGACTGGGAAGAGATTAGCGGCAATGGCTTTGGCAGCCGCCATGATCCCACCGGCGAATGGCTGTACGGTTATGAAATGTGCGTCGACCCCAAACGCCGCGGCGTGCGCATTGGCAAGCGGTTGTACGAGGCGCGCCGCACGCTGGTCGAACGGCTTGACCTGCACGGCATCGTGTTCGGCGGCCGCATGCCGGGATACAGCCGGGTTGCCAAGAAAATCGGGAGCCCAAAGGATTATCTTGACGCGATCGTCGAAGGCAAGGTGCGCGATCCCGTGATCGGTTTTCAGCTGGCAAACGGGTTCGAGCCGATCGGCATATTAAAAAATTACCTGCCCGAGGACAAAAGATCCAAGGGCTATGCCGCGCACATGGTGTGGCGCAATCCTTATATCAATCCCGACGAGCCGCCCAAATTCCGTGTGCCGCGCGATATTGAAAGCGTGCGTCTCGCCACCGTACAGTTGCAGGCACGCGCCGTCGAAAGCTTCGAAGAATTTATCAAGAACTGCGAGTATTTCGTTGATGTCGCGGCCGATTATCGCAGCGATTTTGTCGTTTTCCCCGAACTGTTCACGCTGCCGCTGCTCTCGTTCGAACCGCGCAAGCTGTCGCCCGCGGAATCGATCGAGGCGCTGACCGAGTACACGCCGCGGCTGCGCGAGGAACTCAGCCGGATGGCGATGGAATATAACATCAACATTATCGGCGGGTCGCACCCCACGCGGGCCGATGACGGCGACATCCAGAACGTGGCGTTTGTCGCGCTGCGCGACGGATCGACGCATAGCCAGGAAAAGATACATCCGACGCCGAACGAGAGTTACTGGTGGAAGATCAAGGGCGGCGACAGCATCGACACGATCCAGACCGATTGCGGCCCGATCGGCATTCTCATCTGTTACGACAGCGAATTTCCCGAACTGGCCCGCCGTCTGGTCGACGAGGGCGCGCGCATCATATTTGTACCGTTCTGCACCGACAGCCGCGAAGGCTATATGCGCGTGCGCTATTGCTCGCAGGCGCGGGCGATCGAAAACCAGTGTTATGTCGTGATGTCGGGCAATGTCGGCAACCTGCCCGGGGTCGAGAATATGGATATCCAGTATGCGCAGTCGTGCATCCTGACGCCCTGCGATTTTCCGTTCGCGCGCGACGGTATTGCGGCGGAGGCTTCGGAAAATGTCGAAACGCTGACAATCAGCGATGTCAATCTGGCCGACCTCAACTGGGCGCGGACCGAGGGCACGGTGCGCAACTTGCGCGACCGCCGGTTTGATCTGTATCATATCGAATGGGACCAGAATGCGGGCGATCACGGGGCCACGGCAACGCACGGCAAACCCGCCGGACCGCACACGCCGGGCGGCGGATAAATTATCTCGCACCTGCACAAAAGATGCTGACTTGACCGGCGTTATACGGTTATAAGGCGGCATGGCAGGGGAAATCGAATATACCGCGATATCGGACGCTCTGGTCATTCTGGGCGCGGCAGGAATCGTTATTCCCGCCTTTAATCGTTTCCGCATCACTCCCATTATCGGGTTTATCCTGGTCGGTATATTGGTCGGTCCGGCCGGGCTCGGATCGCTGGTGGACCGCGCGCCCTGGCTGTATTACGTGACCATTTCCGACCCGGAGGCGATCGAACCCTTTGCCGAATTCGGGATTATATTATTGCTGTTTTCCATTGGCCTAGAGCTGTCTTTCAAGAGATTGTGGACGATGCGCAGGCTTGTGTTCGGAGTCGGCGCGGCGGAACTGATCGGCTCCGGCCTGATCATCGGCGTGGCGCTCTATCTGATGGGGCAACCCTGGGCGGGCGCGATGGGACTGGGGCTTGCCCTGGCGCTTTCCTCGACCGCTCTGGTGCTGCCGATGGCGGGGACGACCTCGCCCGTCGGCCGCGCGGCATTGGCGATGCTGTTGTTCGAGGATATCGCGATCGTGCCGATCATTTTCGTTCTGGGCGCACTCGGCCCCATGGCCGGCAACGAAGGCCTTGACGGCATTACCGCGATCTTGTGGCAGGGCGCGCTCGTCATTGTCGGCATGCTGATTCTGGGCCGCTTTCTTTTGCCGCGCCTGTTCGCGCAGGCCGCGCGCACCAAGAGTCCCGAGCTTTTCCTTTCGATCAGCCTGCTGGTCGTGATCGCCGCCGCGCTGGCCACGGCTGCGGTCGGGCTTTCGCCGATCGTGGGCGCATTGCTTGCCGGATTGCTGATCGCCGAAACCGACTATCATGGCGAGGTCGAAAGCATCACTGCCCCGTTCAAGGGCCTGGCGCTGGGTATTTTCCTGATCACCGTGGGCATGAGCGTCAATCTGCAGGTCATTGCGCAAAACTGGGTATCGCTCACCCTGGCCGTGTTCGGCGTTGTCGCGGTAAAGACCGTGGTGACAGCCGGGTTGCTGCGTTTTTCAGGCGCCGGCCGCGGTACATCGGCGGAAGCCGGTGTGCTGATGTCCAGCCCTTCGGAAACCACGCTGATAGTACTGGCCGCAGCATCGACCGCTGGATTGATCGGCGCCAGCACGGCGCAATTCTGGCAGATCGTGACCGCGATCGGACTGACCATCACCCCCTTGCTGGCACGGATCGGCCATGATGTGGCCCGGCGTATAGAAATGCGCAGCAGCGACCGCAACTCCGAGTTCGACGAGGGCGCAGACGCCCGCCGCACCGTGATATTCGGGTTCGGGCGCGTCGGCATTCTTGTCGCGGACATGCTGAAAACCCATGGCCAGAATTATATCGCGGTCGAATCCAATATCGATGCCGTCGCGGCGGCGCGGCGCAGGGGCTATTCGGTCGTCTATGGCGATGTCTCTCGGCCCGAAATGGTGGACCGGCTACAACTCGGGCACGCCAACGCGCTCGTCATCACGATGGACGAGCCGGTCATGGCCGCACAAATCGTCAAGCGCGTACGCGGCTGGGTGCCTGACCTGCCGATTATATCGCGCGCGCGCGACACCGATCACGCCTCCGAACTCTATCGTGCCGGTGCCAGCATGGCGGTGCCCGAAACACTCGAAAGCTCGTTGCAGCTTTCCGAAGCTTTGCTGGTCGATCTGGGTGTCGCCATGGGACCGGTGATCGCTTCAGTTCATGACAAGCGCGACGAGTTCCGGCGGCAGATCATGAAAGACGGCGGCCTGAGCGAGAAACCGACCCTGAAATCGCGCGAACGCGGCACGACCGCGGAAAGCCTCTAGGCTTCCAGTAACTTTCGGACCGCATCCATGGCGGCATCGGCTTTGTCTCCGTGCGGTCCGCCGCCCTGCGCCATGTCGGCGCGGCCACCGCCGCCTTTGCCGCCCAGAGCTTCGACGCCCGCGCGGACCAGATCGACCGCGCTGTAGCGGCCGATCAGATCGTCGCTCACGCCCACGCCGAAGGTCGCGCGGCCCTCGTTAATGGCCGCCAGGGCGACTATGCCGCTGCCGAGCTTTGCCTTGCTTTCGTCAATTACGCCGCGCAATTCTTTCGGGTTCAGACCCTCAATGACCTGGCCCAGGAATTTCATGTCTCCGATCGTCTCGATCTCGGGTTCGCTACCGGCCCCGGAACCTCCACCACCGCCCATCGCCAGCGCTTTTTTCGCTTCGGCAAGATTGCGTTCGAGCGTTTTGCGCTCGTCGAGCAGCGCCTTCACGCGCGTTTCGACATCGTCGGGCGATGTTTTGACCAGCGCCGCCAGCGACTTGACCGTATCGTCGCGATTTACCAGCCATGTGCGCGCCGCCTCTCCGGTCAGCGCCTCAATCCGGCGAACGCCGCTCGACACGGCGGATTCTGAAACGATGCGGAACACGCCGATATCGCCCAGCGCATTAACATGCGTGCCGCCGCACAATTCGACCGAATAATGCTTGTCGGACAGGCTGCCCATCGACAGCACGCGCACCTCGTCGCCATATTTTTCGCCGAACAGCGCCAGTGCGCCCGCCTCGACCGCATCGTCGGGCGACATGAGCCGCGTGCTGACGGCCTGATTGCCGCGGATCTCGGCATTGACTTCGGCCTCGACCGCGTCGATTTCATCCGGGCTCAGCGCGGCCTGATGCGAATAATCGAAGCGCAGCCGGTCCGGCGCGACCAGGCTGCCCTTTTGCGTGACATGCCCGCCCAGATGGTTGCGCAGGGCCGCATGCAGCAAGTGTGTGGCGCTGTGATTGGCCCGCAATGCGTCGCGGCGCGTCACGTCGACATCGAGATGCACGGTATCGCCGATCGCAATCGTGCCCGCCTCGACCTTGCCGTGGTGCGCGTGGACACGGCCGAGCGGTTTGGACGTGTCGGTGACGGTGACCGCCAGCCCCGCCGCCGTGCCGATCGCGCCGCTATCGCCCATCTGTCCGCCCGATTCGCCGTAAAATGGCGTCTGGTTGGTGACGATCATCGCTTCTTCGCCCACACAGACGCTGTCCACCAACGCCCCGTCCCTGACCAGAGCCACGACACGGCCCTCGCCGGTGGTCGCGGTATAGCCGGTAAATTCGCTGGCACCCTCGCGTTCGACGACATCGAACCAGATTTCGTCGGAGGCGGCGTCGCCCGAACCTTTCCAGGCTGCACGGGCAGCCGCCTTCTGTGCGTCCATCGCGGTATCGAAACCGGCCCGGTCGACCGAAAGGGCGCGCGCGCGCAGGGCGTCTTCGGTCAGATCATAGGGAAAACCGAACGTGTCATAGAGCTTGAACGCGATTTCGCCGGGCAAGGTGCCGCCTTCGTCCATGCTCTGGGTTGCCTCGTCGAGCAGCCGCAGACCCTTGTCGAGTGTCTGGCGGAACTTGGTTTCCTCGCGCAGCATCGTCTCCTCGATCAGCGGCTGCGCGCGCCCGAGTTCGCCGTAAGCCTGTCCCATTTCGGTGACCAGCGATCCCACCAGCCGGTGCATCAGCGGTTGCTCCGCGCCCAGCAGATGCGCATGGCGCATCGCCCGCCGCATGATACGGCGCAACACATAGCCGCGGCCTTCATTGGCGGGCAGCACACCGTCGGCGATCAGGAAACTGCACGCGCGCAGATGGTCGGCGATCACGCGGTGGCTGCCCTCATTGGCGCCATCAGTGGCGGTGCCGGTCAGCTGTCCCGAGGCGGCAATAAGTGCGCGGAACAAGTCGATATCGTAATTGTCATGTGCGCCCTGCATCACCGCGGAAATGCGCTCCAGCCCCATGCCGGTATCGATGCTGGGCCGCGGCAGATCGATGCGTTCGCCGCCCGCCAGCTGGTCATATTGCACGAATACCAGGTTCCAGATTTCGATAACCCGGTCGCCATCCTCGACCGGGCTGCCGGGAGGGCCGCCGGGAATGCCGGCGCCGTGGTCGTAGAATATCTCGCTGCATGGCCCGGAGGGTCCGGTATCGCCCATTGACCAGAAATTGTCGTTGGTGGCGATCCGGATGATGCGCGCGTCGGGAAGCCCGGCAATCTTCTTCCACAAATCGAACGCTTCGTCGTCGGTATGATAGACTGTGGCCGTCAGCTTTTCGGGCGCCAGTCCCCATTCCCCGGTAATCAGCGTCCACGCGTTCAGGATTGCCTCTTCCTTGAAATAGTCGCCGAACGAGAAATTGCCGAGCATTTCGAAGAACGTATGGTGCCGCGCCGTATAGCCCACATTGTCGAGATCGTTATGCTTGCCGCCCGCGCGCACGCATTTCTGCGACGAAGTCGCGCGGCTGCTGTCCAGCGTTTCGAGGCCGGTAAAGACGTTCTTGAACGGCACCATACCGGCATTAACGAACATCAGTGTGGGATCGTTATGCGGCACCAAAGGTGCGGACGGAATGATCGCATGGTCTTTCGACGCGAAAAAGTCGAGAAAAGAGCGGCGGATGTCATTTGTAGAAGTCATGGATGTGACTTAGGCGAGGCCGAAATGGCTTACAAGTGGAAGATATCGCTCACCCAGAGTGGGGTATTGATTTAATGGCGCGCCACCGTATCAGGCATAGGCATAGGGCCCACCCTTGGCGAGGGCAGCCTGGTATTGCGGGCGGTCGTGAATCCGCGATAGCCAGCCTTGCAGATTGGGAAAGCGGTCGTCCAGCCCGGCGCGGCTCTGGCTCGCCTCCAGCGGGAAACTCATCATGATATCGGCCGCGGTCAGGCTGTCGCCGACAAAATAGCTGCGGCCCTCCATCTGCCGGTCGAGCCAGACGAGATGCTCCTCAACCATTTTGGTGATGGGTTTGCGCGCCGGCAATCCCAATATCCCGAGTTTGCCGATCACCAGCAGCCCGAACAGGGGCGGCATCATCGACCCTTCGGCATAATGCATGAATTCATGGTAATGCTGTGCGTCGGTTTCACCCGATGGTGCGCCCAGTTTGCCGCCCGCCTTGCGCACCAGATATTCGGCGATCGCCGCGGTTTCGATATAGACGCGGCCATCATCCTCGATCATTGGCGATTTGCCGAGCGGGTGGATTTTCTTGAGCGCCCCGGGCGCACGCTGCGTCTGGGGATCGCGTTCGTAGCGGGTGATTTGATAGGGCAGCGCCAGTTCTTCGAGCAACCACAATATCCGCTGCGAACGCGAGTTTTCGAGATGGTGAACGATAATGGTCATGGAAATATCCGGTTTTGAAAATGGAATCATATCTAAAATATATGATTATAAAAAAGGCCCGCACTTTATGTAGAAGTGTCGGGCCCAAATTGTAACGGATGACTGATAAATTCAGCTGCCGGAATTTTTCATCGGGTCCACGCCTTGTTCGCGCATGCCTTTTTGGACATCCTCGGCCACTTTTGCATTATGGTCTGCAACGGAGCTTATGATTGCACCGTCCTTGTCCAAAAGCATGGCTTCTTCGGTCGAACCTTCTGCCGCGAGCCGGATATACACCGGACGGGGATAAAGATGATTGGAAGCGCCGTTGGAACCATCGACAACCCCCCCGATAACACCACCGGCAAGAATATTGCCAAATGTGGATCCACTCAGGCGGCTTTGGATATAGACATATTCGGATTTATATCCTGCTTTGCTGAAATCTGCGCGCAAATCCTTACCCCGTTTCAGCGGAAATTCGCAAGGGGTTTCGCAGGTCATGCCTGTGCTGAGCGCTACCACGGCACCATCGGGCTCCGATTGAAATGAAACATCCTGATTAGTGCCGTTGAGCACAGTGGCACAGCCACCTAAACCGAAAGACAGTGCGGATATACCGATTGCTGTAATTAATTTATGCATTAAGACCCCCTTGATATTGGAATTTCAAAACTAAGTAAGAAAAACAGCGCTGTAAAGCCGTAATTCCAAAACCGCTTCTGCCAGAATTTCTTTACCGAAATGTGAATTTTGGTGGCTCGGAGGTTCCGGCCAGTCAGAAAATCGCAACCGCCCGGTCAATCCCGGTGCGGATGGCCTGGGAACTGCCGCGCAGCGTCGCAAATCTCGTACCAATCCGGTTTGCTCGCCACGAATTCGTGGAAACGGTTGCGCGCGGCAACGGGATCGTCGAGACAATTGGCGGCAAGCGGGAAAGACGGATCGCTGCTGGTGATTTCTCCAAGCGCGGTGCCGCACATCTTACAAAAACAGCGCGTATACTTAAAATCCGCCGTTTCATATTCGGCAATGGAATCGCTGCCGTCCAAAAGCCGGAAATCTTTTGCCTGCACAAACACGAATGTCGCGATCCCCAGTTTGCGGCAGCGCGAGCAATGGCATGTGGCCATCATGTCGGGCTGGGCCAGCAGTTCAAACCGGACCGCCCCGCAACAGCAGCTTCCCCGAATAGACCCGGCCTCGACCGGATGGGTCGTGGCCGGACCGGGGATTATTCGTCCCCGCTATCGTCGGCACTCGGGCCGGTCATCATTTCTTCGGCGACTTCGTCTTCCTTGCCGCGGATCAGACCTTCGATCTTGTCGCGCACCTCGTCATTTTCCAGCAGGAACTGCTTGGAATTCTCGCGGCCCTGGCCGATGCGGATCGAATCATAGGAAAACCACGATCCCGCCTTTTCCACGACGCCAGCTTTCACGCCCAGGTCCAGAATTTCGCCGACCTTGGAAATACCCTTGCCGTACATGATATCGAACTCGACCTGCTTGAAAGGCGGTGCCACCTTGTTCTTCACCACTTTGACGCGGGTGGCATTGCCGGTAATCTCGTCGCCTTCCTTGATCTGGCCGGTGCGGCGAATGTCGAGGCGGACGGACGCATAGAATTTGAGCGCGTTACCACCACTGGTGGTTTCCGGGCTGCCGTACATTACACCGATTTTCATGCGGATCTGGTTGATGAAAATCACCATACATTTGGAGCGGCTGAACGAACCGGCCAGCTTGCGCAGCGCCTGGCTAATCAACCGGGCCTGCAGACCGACATGGGTATCGCCCATTTCGCCTTCGATTTCCGCGCGCGGAACCAGCGCGGCGACCGAATCGACCACCAGAATGTCGATGGCATTGGAGCGCACCAGCGTGTCAGTGATTTCGAGTGCCTGTTCGCCCGTATCGGGCTGCGAAATGATCAGCTCGTCAATATCGACGCCCAGTTTCTTGGCATAGGCGGGGTCAAGCGCATGCTCGGCATCGACAAAAGCCGCCGTGCCGCCCGCTTTTTGCGCCTCGGCAATGGCATGCAGTGCCAGCGTAGTCTTGCCCGAGCTTTCGGGACCGTAAATTTCGATGATCCGCCCCTTGGGCAATCCGCCGATGCCGAGCGCGATATCGAGGCCGAGCGAACCCGTTGAAATGGCCTCTACGTTCATCGTTTCGCGCGAACCGAGTTTCATCGCCGACCCTTTGCCAAAGGCCCGGTCAATCTGCGCCAGCGCCGCGTCGAGTGCTTTTTGTCTGTCCATATCTTTTTTCTGATTGTCCGAATTCACGAGTTTCAATTGTCCAGCCATGTGCCTGTTCCTTCACCTATATGCCAATTGGCAATCAATCAATGAAACAGTTTGTATATGTTTTGTTCCACAAGAACAAGAGCGGAACATAAATAATTTTCAAAGTCGCCTTGCATATGTCCAAAGGCGCAGCTGCGCAGGGTTTTACCGTTTAAATACCTGTTCAAGCAAGATTTCGACATCGGCCAGCATATAGGGTTTTTTCAATAGCGGCACATCTGCATAGGCTTCAGGGATATCCGACTCGGCCGCGCCGCTGGATATCGCGAACAGGATATCGCGGGCGCGCATCGCTTCGGCCACGTCCCAGGCCTTCTGGCCGTTGAGGTTGATGTCCATGATAGCGGCATCGAACCCGCCCTTCTCGACCGCCGCAAGCGCCGCATCGACCGTCTCCGCCGGTCCTGCTGTTTCATGGCCCAGCATATCGATAAAATCCTCAAGCAGCAGCGCGATCATCGGCTCATCTTCGATCAGCAATATTTTTTTGGACATATGCGTTCAATCTTCTTCGCGGATCGCCAGCGCGTCCTGCACGGCTTCGGCGATTTGCGCCACGGAAAACGGTTTGGGCAGGAAATGCATATAGGGGATATCGATCGATTTACGCAGCTGCTCCTCGGCATAGCCCGACATGAACAGGATCGGGAGCCTGGGATGCGACTGGCGGATGTGCTGCGCCATCTTCGGGCCATCCATATTGGGCATAACGACATCGCTGATGACCAGGTCGAACGGATCGTCCTCGCGCAGATGCTCTAGCCCCTCCTCACCGTCATTGGCGGTCGTGACTTTATACCCCTGCCGCTCCAGCGCACGCTGTGCCACGGCGCGCACCATGGCCTCGTCCTCGACCAGCAGGATGTTGCCGGTGCCCCAGCTTTCCTTGCGCCGGGGCTTGGCGGGTTGCTGCGGCGCGGCCTCGACATTGCGGGCATCGTGCACGGGCAGGTAAATCGTGAAACGTGTCCCCTCACCCGTTTCCGATTCGGCAAAAATATAGCCGCCCGACTGCTTGACGATACCGTAGACGGTGGAAAGACCGAGGCCGGTGCCCTTGCCCACCTTTTTGGTGGTGAAAAACGGCTCGAATATCTTGCCGAGCAATTCCGGCGCGATGCCGCTGCCCGTATCGGCCACGACCAGCGCGGAATAGTCGCCGACCGGCAGTATCTCGCTCTGCATCTTACGCACCTCGGTCGCGGTGACCTTGCGCGTGGAAATGGTGACCGTGCCGCCAGAACGCATCGCGTCACGGGCATTGACGACCAGATTTACGATCACCTGCTCCAGCTGGCCGGGATCGGCGCGGACATGCCCCAGATTGCGATCGTGCATGACTTCCAGCTTGACCGTCTCGCCCAGAAGACGCTTGAGCAGGTTGGACACTTCGGAAATAATGTCGGGCAGTTGCAACACCTGCGGCCGCAGCGTCTGTTGCCGCGAAAATGCCAGCAACTGCCGGGTCAGGGCGGCGGCGCGGTTGGAGTTGTTCTTGATTTGCTGGATATCGTCGTAATCGCTGTCCCCCGGACTGTGCCGCATCAGCATCAGGTCGCAATGCCCGATAATCGCGGTCAGCACATTGTTGAAATCGTGCGCCACGCCGCCGGCAAGCTGGCCCACCGCCTGCATCTTGGTCGCCTGTGCCACCTGCCGCTTGAGCTTGGTCTCTTCGGTCGAGTCCTTGAGCGAGAGCAGCACCGCCGCCTCCCCCATCCCGCGCACGCCCGACAGGCTCAGCGAAACCGGATCTTCGGGCGCGGATTTAAGGCGGATGGCCACATCGCCCGACATGCCTGCCGCCGTACCGGTTCCGCCGGTGGCATAACGCCGCACGGCATCGGACAAAGCGGCCTTGTCCTCGCGCACCACAATGTCGGCGGGATAGGGTGGGATCGTCTTGTTCTCGAGTCCGCTGGCCCGTTCGAATGCCGCGTTGACAAACAGAAACCGGCCGTCGCGGTCGGCCATCGCCAGCCCGAACGGCAGCAGCGAAAGCAGGTTTTCGATATAAGACAAAGCCGTGCTGCGGTTTTGTCCGCCAGCATCCTGATCGAGCATGACGATCAGTGCAGGTGATTTGCGTGTTGGTACCGACCCGTCCGCGCCGACGTCGGCCAGCGGGATGTGCAGCATGCGCAACGCCACACCCTTGCGCCCTTCACGCTCGAAAAAGATGGTGTTCTTTTCGTCCGAGCGCAGGAAACTGGTGAAATCGCGCCCCGTGATATTGGTATCGACATCGCCGGTCGCACGTGCGGCAAAGGCGGCGTTGGCCGAACGGATCCGCCCCTCGCCGCCGATCACCGCCGCCATGATCGCCGATGCGCTGAGCACCTTGCCGGGCGTGCCGGTGAGCATGCGGTTCGCTTCCGACACGATATCGGTCTGCATGAACGGGGTGAAGCGCCATAACAGGTAATCCTCGCCGCGTCCGACACGGTGTATTTCCGCGCTATAGCTGCGGTCGCCGCTTTGCAGGCCGTTCGCATCGCTGCGCCCGTCGCGCCATGCCGCGCGTCCGGACTCGATCAACCGGTCGATATCGCCCTTGTCCAGCGCCAGTTTGGGCGGCGGGCTATCCGGTCCGAACCACGCGATGAAACGGCTGTTGGCGCAGGTCAGGCGCCCCGCGCGGTCGGTTATGGCGATCGCCGTTTCGGCCTGGTCCGCCGCGGCGAACGTGACCGACCAGTCGGGCGCGGCGTTGTCCTGGCCCGTCGCTGGCGGAAAGGTGCGGCGAAAAAAGAAGATCATCCCGGCCAATCCCGCCATCATCGCCGCAAACAACAATGGCAATAGGATCGTGCCGAGCGCAAGGTAGATGACGAGCGCCGACGCCAGTACCGCGCCGCCCAGCGCGAACAGGCTGCGTTTGCGCTCACGTTCCTTGGCCATCATATCGGGCAGTATCCTGCGCCCTCTATCCGCCAAAATTTCCCCCGGATTTTGCACGCATTGCCTTTATCAATTCAGGTTCGACACATGCCAGCCTGTGGCACAAACCATTGGGTTAATCGAGCGGTTTTACACATATGCTACGGCGCCTCTTGCGGCCGATCCATATCCGCCACCCGAACGAACTGACGACATAGCCCAGCGACGCAAACACGACCGCGAGCACGACAAAACCGAATGCGGTCACGCCCGCGACTTCCAGAAACCAGCTCAGCCATTCGCCAAAACCACTGCGCACCTGTTCATTGAGGGGCGCGCCGTGCGTCATCGCATCGATTTGCAGGATGAAATTGCCGATCCGGTTGGCGGCCACAAGCCAGAACGGGTATGTCAGCGGATTGGTGATAAACGTGGTCAGTGCGGCGATCGGCACGTTCGCGCGCACCGGCAGCGCGAGGAAAGCGGCCACGAATATCTGCCCGAGCGGGATCAGAAACGCCGCCAGCATACCCAAGGCCACGCCGCGCGGAACCGACCGCCGGGTAAAGCGCCACAATTCGGGGCTCAATATGCGATGGGCAATGGGTTGGAGAAAGCGGTTCTGCTCCATCCCCTCCCGCGTCGGCATATTGCGGCCGACCCATTTTGAAAACCATCCGCTCATACCAGCGCATCTAGCACAATAGCCGCTCCAATCCGTTATCCTTTGTCTCGCAGCAGCCGGCCCTGTTCGCGTTTCCAGTCGCGATCCTTGACCGTGGCGCGCTTGTCCGGCGCTTTTTTTCCCTTGGCCAGCGCGAGTTCCACTTTTGCGCGGCCCCGGCTGTTGAAATAAATGTTGAGCGGCACCAATGTCATGCCCTTGCGGTTCACCGCGCCGTGCATCTTGTTGATCTCGCGCACGTTCAGTAGCAATTTGCGCGGGCGCTTGGGCTCATGATTGTGGCGGTTGCCGTGGCTGAATTCGGGAATGTTGGAATTGATCAGCCAGACCTCCCCCTCTTTCACCTCGGCATAGCTTTCGGCGATATTGCCCTGGCCGAAACGCAGCGATTTCACTTCGGTGCCGGTCAGCACGATGCCCGCCTCGAATATCTCGTCCAGCGCATAATCGAAACGCGCGCGCCGGTTTTCGGCAACGATTTTCAGTTTGTCGAAAGTGGTGGGACGGGGACGGGCCATGGCCTTAGATTTAACCTGTTTTTGCGTTTTTCAATGGGCGAATGCCCGGTCGATGAAGATAATCAGATCAGACCGGCCAATTCCAGCGCGCTGTCGACCGCCTTGCGGCTGGCCTCGCACGGCGGCGTCATGGGCAGGCGCAATTCGGGCGGAAAATCGGGGTTGATACGCGACAGCGCATATTTGACTGGCCCCGGAGAAGCATCGGTGAACAGCGCGACATGCAGCGGAAACAGCTTGTCCTGATAATCGAGCGCGCCGCCAATATCACCTTCGCTCATCGCTTTTTGAAACGCCGCACACAGGGCGGGCGCGACGTTGGCCGTGACCGAAATGCACCCGGCCCCACCCATCGCACGGTGGCCGAGCGCGATATCGTCATTGCCCGACAACTGGCAAAAGTCGCCGCCGCAATCCTTGCGATGCGCGCTCACCCGGTGCAGTTCGCCGGTCGCGTCCTTGACGCCCACCACCGTCGGCAAGCGCGCCAGCGCGGCCATAGTGTCGCAGCTAATGTCGGTGACGGTGCGCGAGGGCACATTATAGAGCATAATCGGCAGGTCGCATCCCTCGACCAGCGCCTCGAAATGCGCGATCACGCCGGCCTGGCTGGGACGGTTATAATAGGGCGGCACTAGCAGCGCGGCCGTGGCGCCCGCGTCTTTGGCATGTTTCATATGGTCAAGCGCGACCTTCGTATCGTTTGATCCGCAACCGGCAATGACGGGCACGCGGCCCGCCGCCTGTTCGACGCACACCTTGACGATATGGTTATGCTCGGTAATCGACATGGTCGCGGCTTCGCCGGTCGTGCCGCACGGCACCAGAGCGCTGCTGCCCGAATCGATTTGCCAGTCGATAAAGTCGCGAAATAGCCCCTCACAAAACGCTCCGTCGTAAAAGGGAGTCGCTAGAGCCGGAATTGAACCGGAAAACATGGATTTACTCCTCTAAAGACGTCATAGGACGGAACACATAATTTTGATCATTTTTAGCGATTAAGGCGTTTTGTTCACCGCCTGATAAGGAGCATATGCCTATCATGTCCAGCATGATGAAACGATTAACACTCTCCACCGCCCTTTTGACGCTTTCCGTCATTCCCAATTTCACCCTAGGCACCGCGCACGCGCAAGTTTCCAGCGATGGCAGCGAGTGGGACCGTGCCCGTATGGAATTGCTGCAATCGCAGCCGTCCAATGTGAATGCCGCCATTTACGAATGGAAGCGGCTCAGCGCCTCTGACAGCTACAGCTTCAGCGCCTATGCCGATTTTCTGATGGCCAATCCCGGCTGGCCCGACGAAACCCGCATGCGCCGCAATGCCGAAACTGCGATTATGCTGGACAGCTTCAGCAATGCCAAGGTCATCGATTTTTTCCAGAAATTCCCACCCATCACCAATAGCGGCAAGGCGCGCTACGCGCTTGCCCTGCAACGAGCAGGACGGGTTGACGAAGCCGGTGCCGTGGCCCGCGACGCATGGCGCGGCGGCACGATGACCGAAGAAGACGAATACGGTCTGTTGGGCATATTCAATTCGGTGCTGACCGTCGACGACCATGACGCGCGGATGGACGCGCTGTTATGGGCCGGTGCGCGCAGCCAGGCGGAACGCCAGCTCGGTCTCGTTTCCTCTGGCAAGCGTACGTTATACATGGCGCGCTATGCCAAATTGGTGGATTCGCCCGAAGCGGACAGCATGATTGCCAATCTGGGCATGCAGGGTGCGACCGATCCCGGACTGCTTGAACAACGCGCCCGCGCGCTGCGTACGGGCGGACAGAGCATGACTGTCCGATCGCTGCTCGCCAACCGCCCGCCGCTACAGACCTATCCGGTCGATGTCGAGGAATGGTACGAAACCTTGCTGGTCAACGCCCGAGCTGCGGCCAATGACAAGCAGTGGTCGCTTGCCTATAATATCGCTTCCAAAGTCGATGACGCCTTTCCGGCCGGAACCGATATCAGCGAGAAAAGCCTGGGCGTACGCGACGATTATACCAGCCTGACCTGGCTCGCCGGAACCACCGCCTTATGGGAATTGCGCAATCCGGCCGATGCGATCAGCATGTTCGCCCGCTATGGCAACGCCGCCCGCACACCGCAGACGCGTTCCAAGGGGTTTTACTGGGCCGGCAAAGCCGCCGCAGAGGCGCGCGACATGGCAACCGCCAACCGCTATTTCGAAATGGCGGGCGAATATTCAGATCATTTCTATGGCCAGCTCGCACTCGAGCGGCTGGGCCGGGCGATCCCGCAGTTCGCATCATCGCCCGCGGTACAGGTCGACCCTGGCGCGCGTGGTACCTTCAACAACCGCTCGCTGGTGCAGGCGGTGCGCGAAATTTCACGGACCAATACCGACTGGCAGACCCAGAACCGGTTTTTCCGCGCCATCGCCGGCGATGCAGAAACCGAAGCGGACCATGTGCTGGTCGCCGATCTGGCCCGCGATATCGGCCGCCGCGATCTGGCCGTGATCTTGGGCTCCAGCGCCCGTGCCAAAGGGCTCGACCGGTTTCAGATGGTGGCCTTTCCCGTTATGCCGGTTCCGCCCGGCTATGATCGCGACTGGACCATGATCCACGCGATCACGCGCCAAGAAAGCCAGTTTGCACAAAATGCCAACAGCCATGCCGGCGCACAGGGGCTGATGCAGCTTATGCCCGGCACCGGCCGCGAACAAGCGGGCAAGACGGGTCTCAGCTACAGTTACGACGCGCTGACCAGCGATCCGCAATATAATATCCGTTTGGGTTCAGGCTATTTCGGCCGGATGATGGACTATTATGGCGGGTCGTATCCGCTGGCCGTCGCCGCCTATAATGCGGGCCCCGGCAACGTCAACAAATGGCTGCGCGCCAATGGCGATCCGCGCATGGGCGGAATCGACATCCTCAAATGGATCGAGGAGATTCCGATTTACGAAACCCGCAACTATGTCCAGCGCGTGATCGAGAATGCCGTGGTCTATGACGCGATGCAGCCTGGCAAGGCCAATTATCGCGGCGCCAATCCGACCAGCCATTACCTCGGAAAACGCGATCCGGGTTAAAGTGAAATAATAGCCGCCGCACTGCCCTCGTAACAGGGGGCGGCTATTATAAGCCCCCCTGAATGAACGACCAACCCAATTATATCACGTTCGCCGGATATGAGGCGCTGAGGGCGCGTTATCATGCGCTCTTTGATATCGAACGCCCCCAAGTTGTAGCTATTGTCAGCTGGGCCGCCGGCAATGGCGACCGCAGCGAGAATGGCGATTACATCTATGGCAAGAAACGCCTGCGCGAGATCGACAGCGAAGTGCGCTGGCTCAACAGGCGTATCAAATCCGCGCATGTCGTCGATCCATTGGCGCAATCCGACAAAAGCCGTGTCTATTTCGGCGCGACCGTCGAACTTGCCGACGAAAACGATACTCGCCGCACCGTCACCCTGATCGGCGACGACGAGTCTGCGGCCGATCAGGGCCGGATCGGCTGGAACTCCCCCCTTGCCCGCAGCCTGCGCCGCGCGCAGGTGGGCGACGTGCGGACGGTGAGATTGCCGTCCGGCGTAAAGGAATGGGAAGTGATGGCGATCAGTTACTAATCCTTGTAGTCTCAGTTCGGCTTGTAATCTCGGTCAGGATAGTAACCAAAGTCAGGTTCTGCCAACATTGGAGGCGTCGTGTCCATATAGGTGAGCCAGATATTCCAAATCTGCCATGTTCTTTTTTCGACCATATCGATATGGCAGCGAATTGACAAAGGTCCGCGTATCGTGCCGCCACGATATTTATGATATAATGAGCCGCAATGGCTTTCGCGATATTTATGCCAGCTTTCCTGCGCAAAGTCGAATTTGGCTGTTGCTTCGGCTATATCATCCTCGGCATCGTTATCATATTCTGTCATGAGATCGTCCCCTACGAAACGAGACCGCGCAACTTGCCAGTATTGATCCATCTTCGCTTCAGCGAGTTCCAGTTCACTTGCTCCGCAGACCACCATATCATATGTCGTCCCGCCTCCATCGGTACAGTCTACATCCTGTTTCTCATCACTTGATTGCTGAACATTTACTGCAGCGTCCATATTTTCGAAAACGTCCTGTGCCTGCAATGGTAGATTGCAAAGAAATACCAATGACGAAAATACACATATTCTCAACATCATCTATCCCCTGCCGCTTTATATCCGAACGCCTTTTCCGCCATTTTCATAACCACCGGGTCCGCATCGGGGAAATCGGTCGGAATCGCCGCTTCCAGACGATCGGCGATATGGGTCATGATGGCGATCCGCGCGGACTTCTTGTCGTTGCCGTCAAATACCGACCATGGTGCCCAGCGCGTGTCGGTATGTTTGAACATGTCATGATAAGCGGCCAGATATTCGGCGCGTTTCGACCGGTTGCGAAAATCGTCTTCGGTCACTTTCCAGCGCTTTGCAGGCGTATCGAGACGGTCGGTCAGCCGCTTATCCTGAGTCTTTTGCGTGACGTGCAGGAAAATCTTGATCAGATTGGTTCCGCTGTCGATCTGTTGCGCCTCGAATTCGTTGATCTCGTCATAGCCGCGTTTCCAGTCGGTCTCGCTGGCGAATACCTCGACCCGCTCGACCAATACGCGGCCGTACCAGCTGCGGTCGAACATGCTGATATTGCGGCTGCCGGGCAGGTCGCGCCAGAAGCGCCAGAGGAAATGCTTGTCTTTTTCTTGCACCGTGGGCGCGCCGATCGGATAGACCTCGAAATAGCGCGGGTCCCATTCGGCGGTGATCCGGCGAATCACCCCGCCCTTGCCCGCCGCGTCCCAGCCCTCGAACACGATGATCGAACGCTTTTTATGGATGATATGCGCGAAGTGCATGTGTCCCAGCCGCTTCTGCGCCGCTTTGAGCGCATCCTTATAGTCGCCCTCGAATTCGGCGCCCTTTTCGTAATGGGACAGGTCTATCGTCATCGCTCACTCTCTTTACCCCGTCATGCTGAACTTGTTTCAGCATCCAGAGCGCCCACAACATGCATTGCAACTCTGGACCCTGAAATACATTCAGGGTGACGAAATTGATAAGCGAGTACTCAGGCTAACCCGCTTTCTTGCCTTCGTTCTGCAGCTCTATCACACGAATGTTAAGTTCCCGTAGCTGTTTCATCGACACCGGCGACGGCGCGTTCATCATCAGGTCTTCGGCTTTCTGGTTCATTGGGAAGAGCACGACTTCGCGGATATTGGGCTCGTCGGCGAGCAGCATCACCATGCGGTCGACGCCGGGCGCAGACCCGCCATGCGGCGGCGCACCGAATTTGAAGGCGTTGATCATGCCCGAAAATTCCTTATCCACCCTCGCCTGGTCATAACCCGCAATCTCGAACGCCTTGTACATGATGTCGGGGCGGTGGTTCCGGATCGCGCCGGAGCTGAGCTCCACGCCATTGCACACGATATCGTATTGCCACGCGAGAATGTCGAGCGGGTCCATGCTTTCGAGCGCCTCCATCTCGCCCTGCGGCATTGAGAAGGGATTGTGCGAAAAGTCGATTTTCTTGGCGTCCTCGTCATATTCGAACATCGGAAAATCGACGATCCAGCAGAATTTGAATACGCCCTGCTCGATCAGCTCCAGCTCCTCGCCGACACGCGTGCGCGCGGCACCGGCCAGCTTGGCGGCATCGCTTTCCTTGCCCGCAGCGAAGAACACGCCATCGTCTCCGCCGATGCCCAGATCCGCGAGCAGTTTCGCGGTCGCTTCCTCGCCATGATTTTTGGCGATCGGACCCCCCGGAACTCCGTCTTTCATATTGATGTAACCAAGACCTGCAAAACCCTCGCCGCGCGCCCAGTTATTCATATCGTCAAAGAATTTGCGCGATTTCGTGCCCGCACCCGGTGCCGTGATAGCGCGTACCGTGCCGCCGTTGCCGGTGATCGTGTCGAACAGGCCAAAACCCGAACCCTTGAAATGCTCGGTCACATCCTGGATTTCGATCGGATTGCGCAGATCGGGCTTGTCCGAACCGTATTTCAGCATCGCTTCCTTATACGGGATGCGCGGAAATTCGCCCGATTTGGTGACGGTTTTGCCATTGGAAAATTCGTCGAACACGCCCGCCAGCACGGGCTCAAGCGCCTGGAACACGTCTTCTTGAGTCACGAAACTCATTTCCAAATCGAGCTGGTAGAATTCGCCGGGCGAGCGATCCGCGCGCGCGTCCTCGTCGCGGAAACACGGCGCGATCTGGAAATAGCGGTCGAAACCCGCAACCATCATCAGCTGCTTGAACATCTGCGGTGCTTGCGGCAACGCATAGAATTTTCCGGGATGCACGCGGCTGGGCACCAGATAATCGCGCGCGCCCTCGGGCGACGATGCGGTCAGGATCGGCGTCTGGAATTCGGTAAAACCCTGGTCGGTCATGCGTTTGCGCAGGCTTGCGATGACTTTCGACCGCAGCATGATATTGTTGTGCAGCCGCTCGCGGCGCAGGTCGAGATAGCGGTAACGCAGACGGATATCCTCGGGATATTCGGCCTCGCCCGCGACCGGCATCGGCAGTTCCTCTGCGGGAGATTGCACGTCGACAGTTGCCGCGCCAACTTCGATCTCACCGGTCACAAGTCCGCTATTCACCGTGTCGTCCGACCGTGCCACAACCTTGCCGGTGACGGTAATGACGGATTCGGTGCGCGCCTTGTCGAGCGTCTTGAACGCTTCGCTGTCGATGTCGGTCACGATTTGCGTGATGCCGTAATGATCGCGCAAATCGACGAACAGCAAATGGCCGTGATCGCGCTTGCGATGGATCCAGCCGGAGAGGCGCACTTCGCTGCCAACATCGGATTTGCGAAGCTGCGAGCAAGTGTGGGTACGATAGGCGTGCATGTTTATCACCAGTATTCTACAGGCCGAAGCCATGTGCTTGTGTCAAAATGGGTTGCTAGTGCTAACACAAGTCAAGCAAGCATTTGTCAAGGCGCGAGTTGCGCATTAAGAGCGTATTCCATGAAAATTCACCCACTCATTACGACAACCGAGTCACTTGTGCAATTGTGCAACCGGCTCGGCCAGTCCGATTTCATTACGGTCGATACCGAATTTATGCGGGAAAGCACTTATTATCCGCTGCTTTGCCTCGTGCAGATTGCCAATGACAAGGAAGCCGCCGCGATCGATCCGCTGGCCGATGGCATCGATCTCACCTGCCTGCTCGACCTGCTCACCGATAATGAGGACATTCTAAAAGTCTTTCACGCGGGCGGACAGGATGTCGAGATCATTTTCAACATGACCGGCAAGACGCCGCATCCGATATTCGACACGCAGATCGCGGCGATGGCGCTCGGCCAGTCGGAACAGATCGGCTATGCCAATCTCGTCGAAAGCTGGCTGGGAATCCCTGTCGACAAGGGCGCGCGCTTTACCGACTGGTCGCGCAGGCCGCTCGATGGCCGACAGATTGATTATGCCATTGGCGATGTCACGCATCTGTCGAAAATATTTCCGATGATGCTGGAAAAATTACAGGAAACCGGCCGCGGACAATGGCTGAATATGGAGATGGAAAAACTTGCCGATCCCGCCAATTACGACGTCGATCCGGATACCATGTGGCGGCGCGTCAAAGCACAGGGACGCAATCCCAACGTGCTGGGACGGCTCAAGGCGCTTGCTGCATGGCGCGAGAATGTGGCGCAGGAAAAGAACCTGCCGCGCGGACGTGTGATCAAGGATGAAACGATGGCCGATATCGCCGCCCATCCGCCCAAACAGCAGGCCGATCTGGGCCGGGTGCGCGGGCTGTCCGCAGCGTGGAAAAACAACGATATCGGCGCGCGGATGATGGCCGTGCTGAACAAGGCAGCGCCGCTTCCAAAGGAAGAAATGCCCGAGCGCGGAGCGCGTGGGCCCGGCATGGGCAAGGAAGGCGCCCTGGTCGCCGATCTGCTCAAATTGCTGTTGAAAATCCGCACGCGCGAAATTGACGTGGCCTCGCGCCTGATCGCCAAGGCCGATGTACTCGAACGGCTGGCGGCAGGCGAACGCGAAGGACTGGAAATACTCGAAGGCTGGAGATACGAACAGTTTGGCAGGGACGCGCTCGAACTGGTCGAAGGCAAGCTGGCGTTCGCGATTGTCGAGGGCAAACTGAAAATGACGCGCGTGAATACCGAAGCTGTATTGGCCGCAGGGGACGAATCCACCTCATGAGCGGCCATTTGCCTACGCTGAAACAGCTGCAATATCTGGTCGCTCTCAAGGAACACGGGCATTTCGGCCGGGCGGCCGATTCGTGTTTCGTGACTCAGTCCACTCTGTCGGCGGGGCTGCGCGAGATGGAAAATCTGCTGGATGTCACTCTAGTGGAGCGGACCCGCCGCGTTATGCGATTTACTCCGCTTGGCAACAAGGTGGTCGAAAAAGCCCATCGCATTTTGCGCGAGGCCGAGGACATGGCCGACCTTGTCCGCTCCGCCGGGCAACCGCTAACGGGCGAATTGCGGATGAGCGTCATTCCGACCATTGCGCCTTTTCTATTGCCCAGGCTGCTTCCTGGACTGCGCCGCGAACGGCCGCAACTCAAGCTTTTCCTGCGCGAGGAGACGAGCCAGGCGGCATGCGAATCACTGCATCATGGACAAGTGGATTGCGTACTTCTGGCGCAGCCCTATGCCTGCGGTGATGTCGAAAGTGAAACGCTGTTTTCCGACCAGCTGTACGTCGCCTTTCCGAAAGACGATCCGCGCGATCCGCCCGCGACCGTCAAGCCGGAACTGATCGACGAATCACGGCTGTTGCTGCTGGAGGACGGCCATTGCCTGAAAGATCAGGCGCTGGCCGCCTGCAATCGCCCCGAGCTGCAGGCGACAGCCACTATGATTGGCACATCGCTGCACACGCTGGTGCAGATGGTGGATAATGGCCTTGGCCTCACCTTGTTGCCCGAGCTGGCGGTCAATAGCGGCATACTCGATGGAACCGATGTCGTCGCGCGGCCGCTCAAGGCCCGGCACAGTTCGCGCGATATCGCGCTGGTCTGGCGCCGGAACAGTCCGCGGGCGCACGAGTTCAAAATGTTGGCAGGATTGCTACGCGACGGATGGGCAGCCGCCTAATCCATGTATTTCAGGCCGGATCGCAAATAATCCCACCCGGTCACGAGCGTCAGCACCGCAGCGGTCCACAGCAATATCAGTGACAGCAGGTGCACGATCGGAAATTGCGGCAATCCCCCGGCCAGGATCAGACCGCCCAGCGCGAACAGTTGTGCTGTAGTTTTCCATTTCGCCAGTGTCGATACCGGCACCGACACCTGCAACCCGGCAAGAAATTCGCGCAGACCCGACACGGTAATCTCGCGTAAAAGGATGATAAGCGCGGCAATCACGCTCCACCCGGCAATATTCCCGTTGGCGCAAAGAATCAAAATGACTGCCGCGACCATGATTTTGTCCGCGATCGGATCGAGAAAAATCCCGAGTTTCGACACAGTGCCCTGTGAGCGGGCAAGGTATCCGTCAAAATAATCGGTAAAGCCCATCAGGCAGTAGACGATAAAGGCCATCAGATATCCCAGCGCCCAATCATTCCACCACAAAAGCGCAACAAGTACAGGGACGGTAAAAATACGGGAGAGAGTGAGGATGTTGGGCAAATTGAGCATATCTGACTGCCATAAACGCTTACATCGATAAATGGAATTGTCTTTGCCGCTTTTGTGCAGATGGAACGGCTTTGCGGCAAGATGTAGAAAACATTGCTTGGCGGCAACAGGCTTAGTCGCTAGCTTGTAGCGCACCACCGGGCAAATCAGGGCAAAAATTTATGTCGTCAGCAATTTCCCTCCTTTCCAAGAGGAGGTTCTTGCCGATTTTCATCACCCAGTTGCTGGGGGCTTTTAACGACAATCTATTCAAATTTTCGATGCTCATTCTGGTCGTGTACGGCATTTACAACGACGAGCTTCGCGAAGCGCAATTCAGTGCCATTTCGTCCGGACTGTTTATCCTGCCCTTTTTTCTGTTCTCGGCAATGGCCGGACAGTTGGCCGACAATTTCGACAAGGCGATGATCAGCCGCACCGTCAAGAATATCGAAATCGTTCTGGCTCTGATCGGCGGGGCCGGGCTGATACTCAAATCCATACCGTTAATGCTGACGGCGCTTTTCTTGCTAGGATTGCAATCGACATTTTTCGGACCGATCAAATATGCGATCCTGCCGCAGCATCTGAAGCGCGAAGAGGTACTGGCAGGGACCGGACTGGTCGAGGCGGGCACGTATATCGCTATTCTGGGCGGCACCATATTGGGCGGGCTGATCGTCTATTATTTCGATGTCTATATCGCCTCGCTATGTGTCCTTGTCGTCGCGATCGCGGGTTGGTTCGCGGCGCGTCGTATTCCCGATGCCCCGCCGCAAATGGCACGTCAGAAAATCGATTTCAATATCGTGCGCTCGTCGTGGAATCTGATCGTCGCCACCACAAAAAACCGTACCGTGTTTCTGGCCATTGTCGCGATCAGCTTTTTCTGGACCATCGGCGCGGTGCTGATCATCCTGTTTCCCCCGCTGGTCAAGAACGTGCTGACCGCCGATCCCAGCGTCGCCACGGGCGTTCTGGGCGTATTTTCGATTGGCATTGCGGTCGGTTCAATTCTGATCAACATGATTTTGAAAAGCAAGGTCAGCGCACGCTTCGCACCGATGAGCGTCATCCTGATGGGCGGGTTTTCTTTAATGCTCTATTTTCTGTGCCTCGGTTGGCAAGGGCTACCGGGCGAGCAGCTATACAATTTCTGGGAATTTATCAGCTTCAAGCACAGCTGGTTCATCATCGCGGCCCTGGGCGGTATTGCCGTCACCGGCGGCATGTTTGTGGTTCCGCTCTATGCGTTTTTGACAACAACCGTGAAAATCAGTGAGACCGGCCGCACCATTGCCGCCAATAATGTCGTCAATTCAGGCGGCATGGTTTTGGGGGCGCTGGCGGCATCGGGATTGGGACTGATCGGCGTTACCGTTACCGGACTGTTGATCATGGTCGCCGCGATGTGCCTGGTTGCCGCCTATCTTGGCTGGGTCTTGCACAAGGCGTGCGATGACGAACCCGCATTCGGGCTGGAACGCCCGCACGATTAGGCGCGTTCAGGCGATAAAAGCCGATACCGCCAAGAAGCAGGCGATAAAACTCATCACAAACAATCGCGTATCGCCGCTTTGATGACCGGTTTCCTGATCGGACTCCACATAGCAAGCTGTGTGCGGCAGACTGCGCCGAAAGCTATGCGTGGCGTAAAGGGCGGGATATGCTTTGCGATGTTCCATACGCAATTGTTAACGCATTCTTCACTATGTATGAAATTGTTTTCTATGGTTAACAAACTGTTGTGCCGTGGCGGGTCAAAATTTCGGTCCGGGTTAAATGCACAAATTTTCAAAAATTATCCTTGGCGCTGCGTATCGCCGCAAAGGTCGCCACCGCATCGCCCGAATGCCCCATAGCGGCCTGTAAGTCCGGATCGTCGGCACGCAGAAAAGGATTGGCGGCCACTTCGCGGTCCAGACGGGTCGGGACGGTCCATTCCTCTCGCGCCCTTTTCGCCCGGATATCGGTGACATAATTCTGCAACGCCGCATTGTCAGGATCGATGCTCTCGGCAAATTTCGCGTTGGCGAGCGTATATTCGTGCGCGCAATAAAGCGTGGTATCGGCGGGCAGGGCACGGATACGTTTCAGGCTGTTCCACATCATCTGCGGCGTGCCCTCGAACATCCGCCCGCACCCCAGCGCGAAAATCGAATCGCCGACAAAGGCCAGGTTTTCCTGTGGCATGTGATAGGCGATATGCCCCAGCGTATGACCCCCCACGTCGATAACCTGCGCCTTCAGTTCGCCCAGATGTACCTTGTCGCCCGCCGCGACAGAGCGGTCGACACCCGCAATCTTACCGCCCTCGCCCGCCGGAGCCGTTATAGTGCACCCCGTTGCCTCCTTGATCGCCAGATTGCCGCCCGCGTGATCGGGATGCCAGTGCGTGTTCCAGATTTGCGTAATCGTCCATCCTTGCGCCGCCGCCTGTTTCAGGTATTCGTCCGCATCGGGCGTATCGATCGCGGCGGTTTCTCTGCTGATGGGATCATGAGCCAGAAAGCCGTAATTGTCGGACAGGCAGGGGAACTGGTGGATTTCGATGGACATGGGGCCGCCTTTATTCTTCAATTTGCAGGAAAGACACAATAACAGATGCGCTGGCATCCTTAAAGAACTGGAATAGCATTGCATGACCGATGCCGCATCGAAGCTGACCGGCGACCTACTGGCGCAAATCGCACTCGAAGCGGGCGCGCTTATCATGCAGATTTTCGATCAGGGGTTTGAAATCGGTTACAAGGACGATGATTCTCCAGTTACCGAAGCCGATCAGAAAGCGGAAGCGCTGATATTGGCGCGGCTCGCGGAATATGCGCCCGACCTGCCGGTACTGGCCGAGGAACAGGCGGCGGCGGGCAATATCCCCAACCTTGGCAATCTGTACGCCTGTGTCGATCCGCTCGACGGGACGCGCGAATTTATCGACCGCCATACCGATTTTACCGTCAATATCGCGATCATCGAAAACGGCATGCCGGTACGCGGCGTCGTCTATGCCCCTGCCCTCAAAATGCTCTATGTGGCCGAAGGGCGTAGTGGCGCGTGGCGATGCGAAGCCGAGCCTGGAATGAATGTCCCCAATGAAAGCGCGCGCCGTCCCATTACCATCCGCATGGCGCCGACAAAAATCGTGGCGATCGCCTCGCGCTCGCATCGCACGCCGCAGACCGATGCGTTTCTGCAAAAGTTCGACATAGGCGAACTGAAATCGGCAGGATCATCGCTCAAATTCTGTCTCGTCGCGGCGGGGGAAGCCGATCTGTATCCGCGTATGGGCCGGACGATGGAATGGGACACGGCGGCGGGTCATGCGATCGTGCAGGCTGCTGGCGGCAAGGTTCTGACCGAGAGCGGTGAACCTCTTCGCTATAACAAATCCGAACGCGGCTATGACAATCCCAATTTTATCGTCTATGGCGATGTCGAACCTGTAATCTAACCCCGGCGGAGTGCCAATATGACCCCTTTCCAATGGGACGACCCATTTTTCCTCGAAGACCAGTTGACCGAAGACGAGCGCATGATCCGCGATACTGCCGCGGCATTCGCCCAGGACGAATTGCAACCGCGCGTGATCGAGGCCTATCGCAACGAAACATCCGCCCCCGAACTGTTCCCGCTGATGGGCAAGGCGGGCCTGCTCGGCGCGACATTGCCGGATCAATATGGCGGCGCGGAAGCGTCCTATGTGGCTTATGGCCTGATCGCCCGTGAGATCGAACGCGTCGACAGCGGCTACCGCTCGATGATGTCGGTGCAAAGCTCGCTCGTGATCCACCCGATCAATGCATATGGCAATGATGCGCAGCGCGAGAAATATCTGCCCGGTCTGGCTTCGGGCGAGCTGATCGGCTGTTTCGGCCTGACCGAACCCGATGCGGGATCCGATCCCGGCGGCATGACCACTCGCGCCAAGAAAGTCGATGGCGGTTACGTCATTAGCGGCGCGAAGACCTGGATTTCCAATTCGCCTTTCGCCGACGTGTTCGTGGTCTGGGCCAAATCCGATGCGCATGATGGCAAGATCAAGGGCTTCATCCTCGAAAAAGGTATGAAGGGTCTCAGCACCCCCAAAATCGAAGGCAAATTGAGCCTGCGCGCCTCCACGACCGGCATGATTCAGATGGACGATGTCGAATTGCCCGAAGAAAACCTGCTCGAAGGCGTCGAGGGGTTGAAGGGTCCGTTCGGATGCCTCAACCGCGCGCGCTACGGTATCAGCTGGGGCGCGATGGGCGCAGCCGAATTTTGCTGGCATGCCGCGCGTCAATACGGACTCGACCGCAAGCAGTTCGGGCGGCCGCTGGCACAGACGCAGCTATTCCAAAAAAAGCTGGCCGATATGCAGACCGATATCGCGCTTGGCCTGCAAGCCTCGCTGCGTGTGGGGCGATTGATGGACGAACACCGTTTAGCGCCGGAAATGATTTCCATCGTCAAGCGTAACAATTGCGGCAAGGCGCTCGATATCGCTCGCCAGGCCCGTGATATGCACGGCGGCAACGGTATCAGCGAGGAATATCAGGTAATGCGCCATATGGTGAATCTGGAAACGGTCAACACCTATGAAGGCGCGCACGACGTGCATGCGCTGATCCTGGGCCGTGCACAGACCGGATTGCAGGCGTTTTTCTAGATCCACAAACCGGCCAGTTCATCGAGACCGGCCATGATATTGAGATTCTGCACGGCCGCACCACTCGCGCCTTTGCCGAGATTGTCGAGTGTGGCAATCAGCCGCACCTGTGCGCCGTCTTCGCTGGCCAGCACGCGCAGTTTCAGCGCATCACTGGGTGCGTCGCTTTCGGCCAAGATGATTTCTGCCGGCGCATCCTCTATCGGCATGACCTGAACCAACGGCTCGCCCAGATAATGTGCGGTTAGCGCATCATACAAGTCGGTCGCGCCCGCGAAACCGGCTTCGCTGTCGAGAAATAACGGCACCTCGACCAGCATCCCGCGAAAGGCGCGAATAACTGATGGCGCGAATAAGGGCGCGCGCTCGAGACCGCCATGGACTTGCATCTCGGCCAGATGCTTATGGGTGAGGTTGAGCGCATAGGTGCGAAAACCGATATCGGGCTCCTCGTTTCGAAACCGTTCGATCAACGCGTTGCCACCGCCCGAATAGCCCGACACTGCATTGACAATGTAGCCATGGTCCGCAGGCAGCAGCCCGCGCTCTATCAGAGGCGCGATCAGGCTCAAAAATCCGGTCGGATAGCATCCGGGATTGGAGACGCGCCAGCTATTGCCGATCGCTTGCCTTTGCCCTTCCTGCATTTCGGCAAAACCATAGGTCCAGCCGGGCACGACGCGGTGTGCGCTGGAAGCATCGATAACGCGCACATGCTCGTTGCTGATCAGCGTCATCGCCTCACGCGCCGCATCATCGGGCAGGCATAATATCACGAAATGCGCGTCGTTCATCGCCTCGCTGCGCGCCTTGCTGTCCTTGCGCACGGCGTCGTCGAGGCAGATCAGCGTCAGGTCGTCGCGCCCGGCCAGCCGCTCGCCGATTTCCAGGCCGGTCGTTCCTGCCGCCCCGTCTATAAATACCGAAATGGTCACAGTGCGAGCCGTTTGCGCGCCAGTACCGGCTTTTCGGCTTCGTCGCCAAAGCGGCCGATGACGTCCGCCAGGGGTTCTTCCACCACCTGCATCCAATACGCGTTGGCGTGGATCAGATTGTCCGCATCGGCAATGATGCCGACATGCCCGGGAAAGAAAATGATATCGCCGCCTTGCAACGCTTCCCCGTCTGCAATGTCACTGCCCAGCGCGGCCATCTGCTGATCGCTGTCGCGCGGTGCAGCGATCCCGGCAAGCCCCAGAACCATCTGCACCAGTCCAGAGCAATCCAGTCCGTCGCCGCTGCGCCCGCCCCATAAATAGGGCGCCCCTGTCAGCATGCGTGCCAGTGTCACACGATCCTTGCGTACCATACCGATCTTCTCGGCATGGCGCACATGGATATATCCTTTGCCCGTGTGCAGGAAGCTGGCATTGGCGTCTTCGCCCGCCATGACACGCCCATGTATTTTTGCCCCCATGGGCAGACGCACCAAAACAGGCGACTTGATATCGGGTTCGGCAAAAACCAGCGCGCCGCGGGCCGTAATTGCGTGGCTGACCTCGGATTCTTCACCCAGCGCTTCCAGAAGGACATAGCCCAGATAATCGTCATGCGCCCCATATCCCCATGCCCAGTCGCCCGAGATGTCGAGCACCGCAAATTTTTCCCCGTGCAATAGCTGCGACACCGCTATGGCTTCATGCTTGGGCTGTGCGCTTATCGAAGCCGTGATAGCCGTGCAACTGCGTACCTGCGGCACTACATAATGCGGCGCGAACAGCCGTCCGGCCAGCTTGACATCGGCCAGGTCGCCGCGAATGGGCGTCGTGCGGGGGTCATATTTGCCCATCGGTCCGCACAGTTTAAAACGGACTGGCTGGCTGGTGGCCATAGTGGATAACGGTTTATTCAAATCTTTTTACCCCAAAAGGTTAGCCCCGATAATGCCCCAGGGCCGCATACGTCCGGTCTGTCTAAAAACATGCACCTTTGCAAGCCTCAAGCTAGCTATACCGGCCTTGCAGATACTTCCATGTCGCGCGAAGCCCCAGAGCTTCTCCCCCTTTGGGTTGTCCCGGGCGCGGCGCCGGACGCCACGCGAATGTATCAAAATGCGCCCATTCTGTATCTCCGGTGACAAATTTTTTCAGGAAAAGCGCCGCCTGGATCGATCCGCCGAAACTGCCCCCGCTATTGCCCGTATCGGCAATGTCGCTGGCCAGATATTCGCTATAGCCTCCCCATAAGGGAAGTTGCCAGACCGGGTCATGTACGGCGTTTCCGCTCTCCAGCAAACCCGAGGCCAGACTATCGGCATTGCTGAACAGCGCCGGCAGGTCGGGGCCGAGCGCGACGCGGGCCGCACCGGTCAATGTGGCGAAATCGATCACCAGCTCGGGTTCGCTTTCGCATGCCTTGGTCAGCGCATCGCCGAGAACAAGCCGCCCCTCGGCATCGGTATTGCCAATTTCCACGCTATGGCCCGCACGGCTTATCAGCACGTCACCGGGGCGGAAGGCATTTCCCGAAATTGCGTTTTCCACGGCGGGCACGAGCATGTGCAGACGCACCTTCAATCCGGATCGCATAATCAGTTCCGCCAGCGCGAGCGCATGCGCCGCGCCGCCCATATCCTTTTTCATAATGAGCATGCCCGTGGCCGACTTGACATCGAGACCGCCGCTGTCGAAACACACGCCCTTGCCGACGACCGCGATCCGGGGATGTTTCGGGTCGCCCCAAGTCATTTCGATCAGGCGCGGCGCGTGATCCCGCTTGGCGGCGCGTCCAACCGCATGGATCATGGGATAACCCTGTTCCAGATCGTCCCCGCGCGTCACGACAAGCTGCGCCTTGTATTTTTTCGACAAACCCGCCGCTATCTTTTCCAGCTTGTCCGGTCCCATGTCTTCGGCCGGCGTGTTGACGAGATCGCGGACCAGAGCGGTTGCCTCCGCCTCGCGCACAGCATCGCCGATATGGCCGGGATTGCCGGTCAACAAGCGGCGCGGACCGACAGGACTATCGGGTTTCTTATAACGGTCAAAAGCGTAATGGCCCAGCAGCCAGCCGATCTGTGCGGGGCCCGCCGATTTTTCGCCAGCAATCCGGTAAGTGCCTCCGGGCAGGCTTTCCGCCGCTTTGGACAGGCACCATGTTTTCAGACTATCGGGGTTGGCCACCCCGGCGAGAACGGCCCAGTCATCGGCTTTGTCGCCCGACAGGATCGCTATTTCATGGGGTTTGCCAGTAAATTTCTGCGCCTCGACCATAGTACGCACGCGGCCCGATTTATCTTTCAGCCAGTCTTTCAGACCATCAACATCTACAAGATGGATTTCGCGGGCGTCCTGTCCCGTGTCGGAACGCAGGATATCATCAAATTTGCTCATGCGCGCGATATAGCAAGATTGCGCATTCGGTGCGAGACATAGCTCGATATAAATATGGTCTTACCAGATGCGGTTGTCTTAATGAAGGGAACCGATTGGAATAAAGCCTATTCCGCCGCTTCCAATGCATCTGATGCGGACTTGTCGTCCGCCGCATGCGCCAAGGAAAACTGCAATATGCCATCGTCAATCGGCCCTTTGCGCAGCAATCTGCGATCCTCGATATAATCCTGATTGAGACGCCAGGGATATTTTACGGCAGAACGCGGAAGCTCGTCCAGCGCGCGCTGAATGTATCCCGAGGAGAAATCGAAAACGTCCTCTTCCTCAAGCGCGTCCGGATTGTCCAGCCGGGGATTGGCGATCTGCGTGCCGGTCGCGTCCATATGATTGAGTATACGGCAGCTATATTCGGTGACTATGTCGGTTTTCAAAGTCCATGATGCATTCAGATACCCGAACACGATCGACATATTCGGAATATCGGAGAACATGCAGCTTTTGTAATAAAAATGCTCGTGAAAATCGATCTTCTTGCCATCCACAGCAAAGTCGATACTCCCGGCAATCGCCAGCTTCAGACCCGTTGCCGTCACGATAATATCGGCGTCCAGATGGTCGCCCGATTGCAGAGATATGCCGCGCGCATCGAAGTTTTTGATATGATCGGTTACAACCGAAGCCTTGTCTGCCTGGATTGCATCGAACAGGTCATTATCCGGTATGAGGCACAAGCGCTGTTTCCAGGGATTGTAGCGCGGCAGGAAATGTTTCATCTGCTCGTCATCGCGCACCTGTTGACGCACTTTTTTCAGCAGATTTTTCCTGATCATGCTGGGACGCCCGCGCGCGAGTTTGAACATCAACCGTTGCAACCACACATTTTTCCAGCGCGTGAACCGATAAGCCGTTTCTTCCGGCAGAATTTTGCGAAGGAAGTTGGCCAGATTGTCTGTAGCGGGACGCAGGAACATATAGGTAGGCGAACGCTGCAGCATGGTAACATGGGCAGCTTTATCGGTTAGGCTGGGCACCAACGTCACCGCCGTCGCACCACTACCGATCACCACGACTTTTTTGCCCGAATAATCGAAATCCTCTGGCCAGAATTGCGGATGTACGATTTGCCCCGCAAAATTCTCGCTGCCGCTAAATTCCGGGTCATAGGCTTCGTCATAATTATAATAGCCGCTGCCCATGAACAGGAAGTTGGACTGCATGGCGATCTGGCTGCCATCCTTTTTTTCTACCGTCAGCGACCAGCGGGCGGTGCGGCTCGACCAGCTTGCAGAGAGCACTTTACGGCCATAATGGATATGGTCTTCGAGTTTATATTCGGAGATTGTCTCTTTCAGGTAATTCAGGATCGACGGGCCGTCGGCAATCGCCTTTTGCTCGCGCCACGGTTTGAAATTATAGCCGAGCGTATGCATGTCGCTATCGCTGCGGACACCGGGGTACTGGAACAAATCCCATGTGCCGCCGGCATTGTCGCGCTGTTCCAGCATGACAAAACTCTTGCCCTTGCACATTTTGCACAGATGCACCGCCATGCCGATACCGGATATACCCGCGCCGACAATCAGTACATCGACATGGTCGGCTGCATTTTGCTGTGCCATGATCCGTTCCCTATGCGCAGAATTTACCTAAAGCCATCCGATAGCTACAGCTTACTTACATCGTTGCAAATTGCAACCGTTCCCGGACAGATTCCCCGAACGAAAAAATCGCGCGATCCCCGGTCAGGAAATCGCGCGATTTTCGAATGACAAATATTAGTTAAGACGGTTTAGAAACGTCCGCGTACCGTGATGCCATATGTGCGGGGTTCGGCGAGGAATGCCGAATATGTCTGTTGCGATGCCACGAACGGCGTGTTGAACGCAACTTGGGTATAATCCTTGTCGAACAGGTTCTGCACCCATCCTTCGATCGCCCATTTCATGTCGGGGCCGCGGATGCCGATACGGCCGTTGACGAGAAAATAGCCGTCCTGTTCCTTGCCGTACAACAGATCCGAACCGGTGTTGTAATCACCGGTCGAACGGGCGTTAAGATAGAACAGACCGGACAGACCGCTATTGCCGATGGGCGGTGTATAGGACAGCGATGCCGTCGCCGTCACTTCGGGAGCGTTCGACAAATTGTCACCGGGTAACAGACGCAAGGCCGGATCGAGCGGAGTACCGGTATCTCTTCCGATCAGGTCGTTTTCGTAGCTGGTGTCGGCATAGGTGATGCCCATGCTGACGTTGAAATAATCCACCGGACTGAGCGTCGCTTCGAGTTCGACACCTTGAGCAATGACGCCAGGCTTGACGTCATCGGGGCTACAGGAGCCAGTAGTGGGACTCGCATCCTGATCCGCACCCGCCAGGTCCGTTCCACATGCATTGATATTCTGCACCAGAAACACGGAACCGTTGAACGTGTTCAACTGGAAGTTTTTGAATTCCTGACGGAAAGCAGTGACGCCGAAAGTGAATTGGTTGGTCGAATATTTCGCACCGATTTCGTATGCATCGACCGTTTCCTGGTCGAATTGCAGATTGGCGGTCGAACCTACCAGTCTGGGATTGCCCGCTACCGGGTTGCTGTATGCCGACCGGTCGAGGTTGAAGCCGCCCGCTTTATATCCGCGCGAGTAGCTGCCGTAGACCAGCAGATCGTCAGTTGGTTTGTAGGACAGGATTGCCGTTCCGGTGAATTCATTCTCACCGCGCGTATCAACAAGTGCCAGACCGTCCAGTTCTGATGTCGAGTTACCCTGACACGCCAGTGCGATCAGGCCGCCGGCAAGACCCGCGAGCGAAGGCACCGCCAGCAATCCCGACAACGCAGCACGCTGCGCGGGGCAAACCGTGTTGTCATTGCCGAATACCGAACTGTAATCCTTCGTTTCGTCCGTATAGCGCAGACCCAAAGTCAGGTCGAGCCGATCGGTAATGTGAATGATATTGTGCGTGAATACCGCAAAGCTTTCGCTGTCCTGATTGTAGCGATCGCCGGTACCACCCCTGTCATTAAGTGTTGCCAGCCTGTCCAAGCCGCCAATAATCAAAGGAGTGGCCGGACCGAATGCACCAGCAAGTGCCGCGCGTCCCCCCGCGCTCAGGCAGCCGGTGGACAGAGGCGATGCCAGTGCCGGATTGACCGCGTTGACAATGCGGCAAGGGGCGAATGCACCATATTGCGTTCCGAAACGCAAATTATCCCGAACGGTGATTTTTTCGTTTGTATAGAAGCCGCCGACCAGCCAGTCCAACCGGTCATCGAACAGCGATCCTTGAAAACGCAATTCCTGCGTAAAGGTTTTAAACTCGCGCGCACCGGCATTGGGTCCGGGTGCACGGTAGAGGATATCGACTTGCGTATAGTCGGTATCGGAACCCTGATTGTTCGAATAATCACGATAGCCGGTTATCGAAGTAAACTGGATATTGCCCAGATCGTAATTGATTTCCGCCGATACGCCATAATCTTCGGTTTCGCCTTCAAAAGAACGTCCGGGGGTTACATAGATATTGCGGTTGAACGTACTCTGACTCAGTCCCAAGGGATTCTGGCCAAGGGCAAGCAGAACGGGAATGATCGGGTTTTGACGGCTGGTCAGCGCTGCTGCGTTTTCCGTCGGCTCAATAAAGCTGTTGAGCCCGGGGCTGATCCGCGCGCCGGGAGCAAAATCAGGCTGCACGAATGTCGCGGCACAGCAGGCCTCGTCCTTTTTCGAATAATCGCCGATCAAGCGGATGGAGAGATCCGAATTGGGTTCGAACAGCAATTGTCCGCGCACAAGATAGCGGTCCTTGTTATTGATGTCGGTATTGTTGACCAGATCGGTATAGAAACCGTCGCGTTTCAAATATACGCCATCAATACGCGCAGCCACCGTGTCGCCAATCGGCAGGTTGACGCCCGCTTCGGCCCGGATCTGGTCGTAATTGCCATAGGTAAAGGCGCCATAACCGGAAAATTCGAATTCCGGCGGTGCGGTGTAGATGCTGATCAGGCCTGCAGAGGAATTGCGCCCGCCCAATGTGCCCTGCGGTCCGCGCAAGATTTCGACGCGGTCGATCGGCCCGATTTCGCCCAGCGCGTTGCCGCTGCGCGAGCGGTACACGCCGTCGATAAAGACGGCGACCGAACTTTCGAGGCCGGCATTGTCGCCGACGGTGCCGATGCCGCGGATACGCGCGGAGCCATTGGCTTCGTTACCGGTGGAGGAGACAAGCAACGAAGGCGCAAGCTGGTTCAGCTCGCGAATATCGGACGCGCCGCTTTTCTGAAGCTCTTCGGCGCTGACCGCGGAAATGGCGACCGGCACATCGGCCAGTTCCTGGTCGCGACCCTGGGCGCGCACCACGATAACGTTTCTGGTATCGTTTTCGTCTTGCGTGGTATTCGCGTCCGTCGCGTCCTGCGCATAAACCGGCGCAGTCGTCGCAGCGGATAAAGCGAGCACGCACGCAGAAATTCTCAGAGTCTTCTTCATGGCATCATCTCCTGGCATTTTATATTTATTACATAGCTGTTTTACAGCGATGCCATAATACCAATCAAGATTAAGTTGCGCAATCGCGACCGATTCTGAATGACTGTGTCTTTTTTGTCAGTTTTCCGGCAAAAAACGAAAATGTCTTTTCAAAAATACGTTACGGCATCCAAGTTTTCCATTTGCAATAAACTCGTGCGTATTTTGCCGAAATCGGCTGTTTTGTGCGTGTCAAGAATAAAAAGGCTGGAAATCTCTCAGGCGGGAGGGAGTTTTCGTGAGGAAAACTGTTCTTCATGGTGACGTAATGGCCGGTCTCTGCCGGGAAAGCTCCGGCATTCACTCCTCCGGCAATCGTTCGCATTTAGTGTGCGAGGGCTCCATACAGGTCATGTTCGTCCGCATCCTCGATCACGGCGTCGACAATATCGCCGACCTGGATGACGCCCATACCCTGTTGCACATCGCGCAGGAACACGTTGCCATCGATTTCGGGCGCATCCGCCTGCGAACGCGAGGTGGCGCCAACGCTTCCATCCGCATCGGCCTCGCCAACCTCGTCGATAATCACCGGCAAAGTGCGGCCCACTTTGGCAGCAAGTTTGGCGGCGCTGATCGCGGCGGTTTTGTCCATCAGGCGTTGATAGCGTTCTTCCTTGACTTCCTCGGGCACGGCACCATCCAGATTGTTGGCCATTGCACCTTCGACCGGTTCGAAACGGAAGCCTCCCACCCGGTCGAGCTGCGCTTCGTCAAGCCAGTCGAGCAGATACTGGAAATCTTCCTCGGTTTCGCCGGGAAAGCCGACCACGAATGTGGAGCGCACAGTAATATCGGGGCAAATCTCGCGCCAGCCTTTCAGGCGTTCGAGCACCTTGGCCTCATTCGCCGGGCGCTTCATGCGTTTGAGCACAGACGGCGCCGCATGCTGAAACGGAATGTCGAGATAGGGCGTGATGAGACCATCCGCCATCAGCGGAATGACTTTATCGACATGCGGGTAGGGATAGACATAATGCAGCCGCACCCAGGCATCCAGCGAGCCCAGTTCACGCGCCAGATCGGTCATGTGCGCGCGTACTTCGCGGCCATGCCATTCGCGCGGTTGGTGCTTGATATCGACGCCATAGGCCGACGTGTCCTGGCTGATAACCAGCAGCTCCCTGGTTCCCGCGGCCACAAGCTTTTCCGCTTCGCGCAAGATTGCATCGGGGCGGCGGCTGACCAGATCCCCGCGCAAGCTGGGGATGATGCAGAACGAACAGCGATGGTTGCATCCTTCCGAAATTTTCAGATAGCTATAGTGGCGCGGGGTGAGTTTCAGCCCGCCCAGCATGTCCAGATTGGGAACCAGATCGACATATTCGCCGCGCGCCGGCGGCGCAGCTTCGTGTACCGCGCCCACCACATCTTCATATTGGTGCGCGCCGGTTATCGCGAGCACGCCGGGAAAGCGTTTGCGGATAAGATCGGCTTCGTTGCCCATGCAACCCGTCACGATCACGCGCCCGTTTTCTGCCATCGCCTCGCCTATGGCTTCGAGCGATTCTTCCTTGGCACTATCCAGGAACCCGCAAGTATTGACCAGCACGACATCCGCGCCCGCATAATCGGGCGACATATGATAGCCGTCCGCCCGCAGTTTTGTAAGGATGCGCTCGCTATCGACCAGAGCCTTGGGACAGCCGAGCGAAACCATGCCGACTTTCGGCGGTGCGGAGATTTGTGTTGCCATATGGCTGCGCCCATACGCCTGCATGCTGCAAATGTCACGCGTTTTGGCATAGGCCCGTTTTAGGGATGCCGCGAAATCCGTCTATGCTGTAAGTATCGATGATTGGAGAACGCAAAATGAATTGGTTATCAATATTTCTCGCTGCGCTGAGCGGCTTTCTGGTCGGCGGGATGTGGTATGGACTTCTTATGGGAAAGCACTGGATGACAGCCTTGGGCTTAACCGAGGAAACTATGAAAAATACCGCCATGCTAAAAATCTATGGTACCACATTCTTGCTCAGTATCCTTTCGGCAACCGCTCTTGCACATATGTTCGCGCGATTGGACGGACCGTCTTTCCGCGGCGTTATGATGATTTCGGTCGGCATCGCGCTGGGCTTCATCATTCCCGCGATTGGCACCAATTATCTTTTCTCGCGAAAGAAAATCGGCCTGTTCCTGATCGACTCGGGATACTGGATACTATTCTATGCCGCGATGGGGCTGGTCATGGCCTATTTTTACGCGGTGTAAATGCCATGATCAAACCGGCGCGACTTCGGCGCTGTCCGGATCCATTTCCGCACCCTTGCCGGGGATGATCTCGACGATCGTGTCGCCCGCGATCAATGCCTTGGTCTCCGATTGCCAGAATCCGTACGCTTTGCCGTCACGATAAAGGCGTACGCCGAGCCCGCCTGAGGAAAGCTGCGCCAGGCTGCGTCCGATTTCGTCATCGTCAATCGTGCGCTGGTTCAGTTTGACGCGGCCATGGATCGAGGCCAGGTCGCTGAGATAATCGGAAATGTTGGCGCCATGACACGAGCTGGCAAGAAGCAGACCGGCAAAGCTGACCGGATTGATGACCGTTGTGGCACCCGCTTGGCGCGCCAGAAGTTCGTTGTCGGCCGCGCGCACCGATACGCTGATCGGTACATGGTGGGCCAGATGGCGCACGGTCAGCACGATCAGGATGCTGGTATCGTCGCGCCCGGCCGATACGATCACCGCGCGCGCGCGCGATACCTTGGCATTCATCAGCACGGTGTCGCGGGTCGCATCGCCCGCCAGCACCGCGCAGCCCATGCTTTCTGCTTCCTGCAAGGCGGTGGAGCTCGAATCGACGATGACCAGTTCCTCGGGCGGCGTGCCGCGCGCGATCAGTTCGTCGACCGCTTCCTGCCCGCTGGTGCCAAAGCCCAGTACGACGATGTGATTGTGCAGATTCCTTTGGATAACTTTCATGCGCCATACATCCCATGTGCGTTTCAGAACGAAATTATACGCCGTTCCCACAAATATCAAAACCACGAAGATTCGAATCGGCGTGACGACCAGCGCATCGAACATGCGTGCGCGTTCGGTTACCGGCGCGATATCTCCATAGCCCGTGGTGGTGATGGAGATCATGGTGAAATAAATGACGTCGAGGAAACTGACATCGCCGTCATAATTGTCGCGCAATCCGCTCTTGTCAAACCAGTGCACGGCTATGGCAATGCCTATTAGCCCCAGAACGAACAGGACGCGCCAACCCACATCGACCCAAACGGGCATGCCCGAACGCCTGGTCAGGGTGGTAAATTTTTCAAGGCTGCGGCGTGCGCTCATCTCAGATCTTTTTCCACTTTGCCGGGCCTACCGTGCAGGCAGGTGCAGGACGGGGTTTACGGGTTTCAGCTCTTTGCGTATCTCGAAATGCAATTGCGGTTCGCTGACATAGCCGCTCTCCCCCGATAAGCCAATGACTTGTCCTGCATCGACCGCTTGACCGCGCACAACGTCGATACGGTCCGCATGACCATAGGCCGTTACCCACCCCGCTCCATGGCTGATCAGGATCAGGCCGCCATACACGGCTATCTCGTTTCCGCTATAGGATACGACGCCGCTGGCGGCGGCACGAATGGGCGTCCCGCGCGGTGCGGCGATATCCAGACCCTGATTGACCTTGCCGCCGCCCTTGCTGCCGAAACCGGAAAGCAACCGCCCGTCCATCGGCCAACGGAAATTCCCGCTAAACGCTTTCGGAACGGCCAGGGCCTGTACGCTTGGCTTGCTGACCGCTTTGGTAATCGGCCGAACGGCGCTCTTCCCCTCGGCCAGAGCGGGCTGCCCGCCGCTCACGATGTCATCTATGCCCAGATTGAAGGCCGCGGCCCGTTTTGCCAGCCGGTCGCCCGTTTCGCCGGCAACTTCTGGAAGCAGCAGCCGCTGTCCAGCGCGCAGGATATAGGGGTCTGTCAGTCCGTTGATCGTCACTACATCCTGCCATGACACGCCATAGGCGCGGGCGATGGCAATTCCCGTCTCGCCCGTCCCGACACGGTGATAGCGTCCGGCCCGCACATTCAGTTTCTGACCGGAATAAATCGTATAGGGCGGTGCTATACTATTGACGAGCGCGAGCATGTCCGCCCCCGCCCCGGTGCGGTCGCCGATCGAGCGCAGGGTATCGCCGGATTGCACGATATAGCGGGTCGCCGAAACGCTGGTAGCATTGCGGGTAACCTCGCGGGCTTCCCATGTCGGGGTCGTTCCGCTCTGCCCCAGAATGCTGGCATCGGTTTCCAGACGGGGGGGGGCAGCGCTGCCGGCACGTGGTCGCTCTCGATTTTCGACTGTGGCTTGCGGAATGCATGCCGCCAGCAGGCACAAGGCGCTCAGGCAGACTATATCGCGCACGATAGGCGGGGATCGTCTGAACGCAGATAATTTCATGAACGCCGTTTTAGCGATATTTGCGATGCTGGCCAGCCTTTTCGCCAGCCTCTTCGAGCGTCAATCCGCGTCAGATTGGGTCCAGCCTATCCACCCCGTTCATATAAGAATGTAAGCATGCGGGAATCGTTACGCTGCCATCGGCCTGCTGGTAGTTTTCCAGTATGGCGACGAGCGTTCGGCCGACAGCCAGCCCGGATCCGTTCAGCGTATGGACGAACCGGGTTCCCTTGGTTTCGCCCTCGGGCCGGAAACGCGCCTGCATGCGCCGCGCCTGATAATCTCCGCAATTGGAACAGCTGCTAATCTCCCTATAGGCGTCCTGTCCCGGCAGCCACACTTCCAGATCGTAGGTCTTGCGCGCTGTAGCGCCCATATCTCCCGTGCACAGCAGCATTTTGCGATACGGCAGGTCGAGCGCCTGCAAAACCGATTCCGCCGCTTCGGTCATACGCTCATGCTCGACCGCGCTGTCGTCAGGGTGCGCGATGCAAACCATTTCCACTTTTTCGAACTGGTGCTGCCGGATCAGGCCGCGGGTATCGCGCCCCGCCGCGCCCGCTTCGCTGCGAAAGCACGGCGTGAGAGCGGTCAAACGTACCGGCAGCGACTGCTCCTCCAGGATACTGTCTCGCACCGAATTGGTGAGCGAGACTTCGGCGGTCGGAATCAGCCAGCGGCCATCGGTGGTCTGGAACAGGTCTTCGGAAAATTTGGGCAATTGTCCCGTCCCGAATACCGCCTCGTCGCGTACCAGCAAGGGCGGCGCACACTCGATATAGCCGTTCGCCTGCACCTGGTGATCGAGCATGAATTGGCCAAGCGCCCGTTGGAACCGCGCCATACCTCCTCTTAGAAATGCGAAACGGGCTCCGGACATCTTTGCCGCCGTTTCGAAATCGAGCCCCAGGGCGGGGCCGATATCAGCATGTTCCTTTGGATCGAAATCGAACGTGCGCGGCGTGCCCCAGCGGGCCAGCTCGACATTGTCATCCTCGCCTGCACCTAGCGGCACGTCGTCCATCGGAAGGTTGGGTAAAGCGGCCATGATCGCTTGCAATTGCTCGCCCAAATCGCGTTCCTGTTCTTCAAGCGCGGGAAGTTCAGCCTTAAGCGCCGACACTTCGGCCATCAACGCTTGTGCGGTCTCTTCGTCGCCCATCGCCTTAGCCTTGCCGATGGCTTTGGATGCATCGTTGCGGCGCGCCTGACCTTCCTGCAAACGCGTCGCTGTGGCACGGCGTTCGGCATCCAGTGCGATAATGTCCTGTGCAACCGCATCTGCGCCCCGTCTTTTCAGTCCGGAGTCAAAAGCGTCGGGGTTTTCGCGTATATATTTAATGTCATGCATAAGCCGGTTCTATGCAATTTGCAGGCCGCTGGCGCAAGTCTCTGTTGCAACATGCTCCCCACCAAAAAGTCGGATCCCTGCCGACCCGCCTTTTTAAACGGGATAGTATCGAGAGCCTATGCCAATTCGCCGATTGCCCCACCGCTTCGCTTGGCGAAACGGCGACGGGCGAATAACGCTGCCGCGGCTGCACCGAAAAGAAGCAGGACGGGGGGAGCCGGAACGGGTGTGCCACCGGTTGAAGTCATGCCCGTGGAGGTCATGCCCGTGGAGGTCATTCCTGTCGAAGTCATGCCCGTTGAGGTCGCCCCGCTGGAGCTGGAGGACGATGATGATGAAGAGGACGAAGAGGACGATGATGATGAAGAGGAAGATGAAGACGACGAACTGCTGGAAGTGGAGCTGCTGGACGAAGTGGAACTGCTTGAGCTGACATTACCCGATGACGAGCTAACGTTCCCTGAAGAAGAACTGACATTGCCGGACGAGGAACTGACGTTGCCTGAAGAGGAACTGACTCCGCCGGTAGAACTGCTGACGTTTCCGGACGAAGAACTGACCCCGCCGGTGGAAGAAGAAACTCCGCCGGTTGACGAAGAAACGCCGCCTGTGGAGCTACTGACACCGCCTGTAGAAGAGGATACGCCGCCGGTAGAGGTGGAGCTAGATACGCCACCGGTCGAAGTTGAACTGGATACGCCTCCGGTGGACGAACTGACCCCGCCGGTCGATGTTGACGAACTTACACCGCCCGTCGATGAACTGATGCTGCCTGACGATGTGCTGGTAGAGCCTCCCGTACTGGAAAAGCCGCCCGTCGAACTACTCGACGATCCGCCAGTGGACGTGCTCGAAAAACCGCCGGTGGATGTGGAACCGCCTGTCGAGGAGAATCCGCCGGTCGAGGTCGAGCCACCGGTCGATGTGGAGCCTCCGGTAGAAGTAGACGTGCTGGAAAAGCCGCCGCTGCTGGTTGAGGAAACAACCACGCTTCCGCCGCCCCCGCCGCCGCTGCTGCCGCCGAAAAATCCGCCAAAGAAACCGCCGCCGCCAAAACCGCCGCTACCGCCAATAATGACAGGTACAGAACCGCCGCCAAATGTCACAAGTTCGCCGCGGGGACGCTCGGGCAATGGAATGGGACTGGCTTGCGGAACAGGAACCGGGGCGGCTTGGCTTATGACATTGACAATGATCGGGCGCGCCGCAGTTTGTGTCGTCACAATCTTGCGGGTACGACGAATTTTCCGGGTAGGCTGGCCTTTCGTCAGATTGCGGGCACGAACCTTTTTAACAGATTTCTTCAGCTGCACTTGTTTGACCGACTTTTTGGGCTGGACCTGAGCGTAGGCAGCAGGTTCGGTTACGGCAACCGCGCCGCCGCCAACAATGGCACCGCCGCATGTACACGCACATAATTTCGCTAAAGCCATCCGTACAGACATGATTACATACTCTCTTCTGCTTTTCGAAAGTATTGCCCGTCATGCGGCATAGCCGAACCGACAATTCTTTTCTGTTACCTCTAGAAGGCAGAAGAAAACATTAAGCTCAATGGCATTAACCCTATTTCCACGCAAAATCCGACAGAAAACAACGATTTTATGCGGCCGGATGCCGACATGTCCCGATCTGAAACCGATTTCGTTCGAGTCCTAACGATTTTGCGGCCTTGCCGAACTTCCGGCAGGCCGAGATGGGTGACGATCTTTTCGTCCGGATGCACCTGAAGGCGGGAATCAAATATGAATTCATAGCTGGTTAAAGTCCAAAGTGCAGCTATGCAACGCGCTGGATTTTCGCGAAACTGTAATTGAAAACAATATATTTGTCGCTTGTCTATCAAACTCCTCAAAGCTATAGCGCGGCCACTATTGTGAAGCATTATTATCCGCACCGCATATGCCAGAACGAGTTCCCTGGTTATAATTTGGAGAGCACTCATGACGACACGGGAAAATGGTGTTGAGGATATCGATATCCTGGCCAAAGTACGCGAAGCTGTGGGGCAGGATTACCGGCCTACCGAAGACGAAGAATATATGTCAGACAGACAGCAGGAATTTTTTCGCGATCTGCTGACAGCATGGAAAAAATCCATTCATGAGGCGGCGCGTGGCACTTTGCAGCAGCTGCAGGATGGCCCCCTTCGCGAGCCTGATATGAACGACAGGGCCTCGAGCGAAACGGAATGGGGAATCGAGTTGCGCACGCGCGACCGGCAGCGCAAGCTTATCGCGAAAATCGATTCGGCTCTACGGCGTATCGATCAGGGCGAGTACGGGTTTTGCGAAGTTACTGGCGAAAATATAGGTCTTGGTCGTCTTATCGCCCGGCCCATCGCCACGATGACCGTCGAAGCGCAGGAAGCTCACGAGCGCAAAGAAAAAATTTCGCGCGACAGCTGAATTTGGCGTAAAATTTCCTTTTCGCTACGCAGTGAATGAAAGAATTAACCTATAGTCTTAACCTGATTTCCATAGCTCACCTTATAGAAAAGCGGTGTAATTGATGCGAGACATTTATGTTGTCCCAAGACATCATATCCTCGATAACATAAGAATGGAGCCGGAAACCGTCATGCTGCAAAATAGTGAAAACCGCGGAAAATTGCGTGATAGCATGTTTCTTTTGGCCGATGTGTCCGTAGAGGGTCGCACTGAGGTCATCAGTGTCCGGGTGCGCAATTTGTCCGCTGGCGGCATGAAGGCGGAAGCCAAGCCGAATGTCGTACAAGGCGATCAGGTCATTGTTAATTTACGCAATATCGGGGATGTCCCCGGAACGGTCGCCTGGATCAAGCCGAGCTCTTTTGGCATTTCCTTTGACGAACCTATCGACCCCAAGCTGGCCCGCAAACCGGTAGCGAATAATTCCGATGACAAGGTCATGCCCCGGTTCGTACGCCCCATTCCTGTAAAGGAGCGGGTCCGTTTTACCTGACATAATCCGCTTAAAACTCAGGGCTTTCGGGCCTTCAGGACTTCATCATTGTCGCGCCCCAATACCGGCGGATCGTACCGGATATTGGCCGGCGTAGCGCCGAATATGACCGGATGCCGCATCGCACGATAAGCACCCGCCAGTTCATGTTCGCGTTGTTCGAAAAAACCGGTGGCTTTCAAGTGCGGATCATCGAGCACGTCCTGCATCGCATTGAAACGCATCGCCGGGATATTCTCGCGCGCCAATATTTCCAGCCATTGCTCGGTTGTCTTGGTCGCAGCCACCTCTTCGATTATCGCATATAGCTCTCCGGTATTCTGGGTGCGTTGTTCGTATGTGGAAAAACGCGGATCCTCGAATATGCCGGGCCGCCCGCCAATTTCGAAAAACCGCGCCCATTGCGCATCGACATAAGGGACGATGGCGATATAGCCGTTCAGCGTCGGATAGGGGCGGCGGCGCGGGTTGATGGAGCGGGTATAGCCCAGCTTGCCATTGCCCTCCAGAAATGTCGCGCCATAAAGATTTTCGACCATGTTGAAAAACGTGAACGATTCCAGCATCGGAACCGACACGAACTGGCCCTCCCCTGTCTTTTCGCGATGGTAGAGTGCGGCGAGCGTCGCATAGGTGGCAAACAGTCCGACCGTCTTGTCGGCGATCAGCGAGGGTGCATAGGCAGGCGCGCCTTCGGACCGCAATTGCTCAAGCGCGGCATAGCCTGAAGCCGCCTGTACCAGATCGTCATAAGCCTGCAGCTTCGAATAGGGGCCGCCGTCGCCAAAACCGGCACAATGCACATAGACGATATCGGGCTTGATCGCTTTCACCTGCTCGTACCCCAGCCCCAGACGCTCCATCCCGGCGAGCCGGACATTGTGGAAAAATATATCGCAGTCCTTCAGCAACTCGGCCAGCGCCGCTGTGCCTTCGGGTTCCTTCGCATTGATCGTAACGGCGCGCTTGTTGCGGTTGAGCGCCATGTAAATCGGTCCCAGATCGCCGGTCGGCGAATATCCGGCATAGCGCATCATGTCGCCCTTGATCTTGCCGTCGTCATTTTCGACCTTGATAACCTCGGCGCCCATATCCGCCATCAGCATCGTAGCAAACGGACCCATCACGACACTCGACATATCGACGATCTTGACCCCGGCCAAAGGTCCGGTGGCTTTGCTCTTGTCGGCTTCGGTCATTTTTATCCTTTATGGCGCGATAGTGAGAGGCTATTTATTTTGTTTCAGACCGGTAGGTCTGGTCCGCACCCGGAAAACTGCGCGCGCGCACTTCGTCCGCATATTGCGCCACAGCTGCATCGATGCGCTCCGCCAGATTGTCGTAACGCTTCACGAACCGGGCCGTCCGTTCGAACATTCCCAGCATGTCTTCGGTGACCAGCACCTGCCCATCGCACTGGGCCGACGCGCCAATTCCGATGACGGGGATTTGCGATATCGCCATGGCTTCCTCGGCAATATTTTCCAGCACACCTTCCACGACCATGGAAAAAGCGCCGGAATCGCTGACTGCCTTTACATCATCGAGCAACTGGGCGCTTTCCGCATTGCCCTTGCCGCGGGCACGATAGCTGCCGAGTGTGTTGATCGATTGCGGCGTCAGACCAATATGTCCCATTACGGGAATACCGCGCGCGGTCAGGAACGCGATCGTCGGGGCCATATGTAGCCCGCCTTCCATCTTGACGGCGGCAGCGCCGGTTTCCTGCATGATCCGGGCAGCGCTTGCGAACGCCTGTTCGGGCGACGCTTCATAGCTGCCAAACGGCATATCGACAGTGACCAAGCTGTGATAGCTGCCGCGCACCACCGCCGCGCCGTGCGCGCACATCATGTCGAGCGTCACGGGAATAGTCGACGGCAGACCGTAAATGACCTGCCCCAGTGAATCGCCGACCAGCAGTATGTCGCAATGTGCATCGAGCAACTGCGCCGTGCGCGCGGTATAGGCGGTCAGCATAACCAGCGGATCGCCGCCCTTGCGTGCGCGTATGGCCGGTACGGTCAGGCGTTTCATTGGTGCCGGCGTGGGATTGGCGCGGCTGGTCGCGGTATCGAGTTTGAAAGTCGTGGACATGCCCAAGGCTTAGCTCAAGCGCGGCCCGTGCGAAAGCCGATTGTTGGGCCGAAATTCAGTGTTCTTTAACCGCGCCATGCGATTTACGCCAGCAATGCCGGAAGATGAGCCTATCCGGAGCAATGATCGCCAGGGACGAGAGAAATATGACATCGTACCGCAGAGCCACAAACATGGCGAATATCATTCTCGCGGTGTGTACAAGTTTCCTGTTTATCATCACGGCCGCCAGTGCGATCGAGTCCAGTTACTGGTGGGTGCGCATCTGGGATTTTCCCCGCTTGCTGATTACCTTTGTGTCGCTGGTCGCGTTCGCCGGAACTGTGCTGCTGGCTTCGGGTTCGCTGCGGTGGATGTGCACGGCTGCTTTGCTGGGCGTCATTGGCTGGCAATGCTACCGGATCTATCCGTACACGCCGCTCGGGGCGCATGAAGTCGAGTTCGCGAAAGCGGGCGCTGCCGGGGACGAAAATCAGTGTTTCAAGGCTCTCAGCTTCAACGTGCTGCAAGACAACCGCAATTTCCAGCCGACCATCGATATGATCGCGCGCGAGGATCCCGATCTGTTGCTACTGCTGGAAACCGACCGGCAATGGATCGACGCGGTGGCGCCGGTCACGCAAAAATATCCGCACAAGTTCGAAGTACCGCTGGATAATCTTTACGGCCTTGCATTCTATTCCCGGCTGCCGGTGCGCCGCCACGAAGTACGTTATATTGCCGAAAAGGGTACGCCATCGATTTTCGTCTGGCTGGAAACCCCGGCAGGCGAGACATTCCACTTTATCGGCCTTCATCCCCGTCCCCCGCAACCGGGACATAATACCCAGAATCGTGACGGGGAAATTGCCGTTGCCGCGCACATGGCTTCGGAAGAAAACGTGCCGGTGCTGGCCATGGGCGATTTCAATGACGTCGCCTGGTCGAAAACGTCGCAGACGTTCAAGCGCATCGGCGGGTATGTCGATCCGCGGGTGGGCCGCGGCTTTTACTCGACTTTCCCGGCTTATTGGCCGGTCTTCCGCTGGCCGCTTGACCATCTGTTCATTACTCCGGATATCGCCGTGCGTGCCGTATCGGTTCTGGAAAATACCGGATCGGATCATCTTCCGGTTACGGCGTCGCTTTGCATCAAACCCGGTCTCGGCAAACGGTTAAACGACGATCCCGAAAATCCCGATGCGGACGATTACGAGGATGCTACCGACATGATCGAGAAAATGGTCGAGGAAGGTGAAAGCAGAAACCCCGATCAGGGATAGGATAATATTTTGCAGTGCAGCATTTTGAGGTAGCGAAATTCGAAACCCCACCCCATATCGGCACGATGCAGGATATCAATACTCCCACAAAAGAGGCCGACAAGCCCGTATTCGCACTCGGTTTCGTCGAATTTGTCGCAATGGTTGCGGCAATCATGTCGCTCACCGCGCTCGCGATCGATGCTATGCTGCCCGCATTGGGTATGATTTCCGACAGCTACGCGCTGTCTGACCCGAACGACCGGCAATGGGTAGTGGTCACGTTCATTCTGGGCTTCGGGATCGGTTCGCTGTTCTATGGCCCGCTATGCGACCGGTTCGGGCGCAAAAAAGTGCTGATACCGGCACTGGGCTTTTACGTGCTGTTCGCGGGTTTTGCGGCATTGTCGCCCAGTTTTGAGATACTTGTCATTCTGCGTTTTCTGGCGGGGTTCGCCGCCGGCGCTTTACGAATCGTCGCGACATCGGTGGTGCGCGACCGGTTCGTCGGCGACCAGATGGCCCGGATCATGTCGTTCGCGTTCATCATTTTCGCGCTCACGCCGATGCTGGCGCCCACACTGGGCGCAGGCATTCTGCTATTTGCCGACTGGCACTGGATCTTCGTCGCTTTGGCGCTGTTGGGCAGTGCGGTTTTGGTGTGGACCTGGATGCGGCTGCCCGAAACGCTTTTGCCGGAACGCGTCATACCGCTGCGTACCGATACAATATTGGCAACTTGGAAGACGATCATTTTCCACCGCCGCGCCAGCGGTTACATGCTCGCCGCCGGGTTTATCATGGGACCGCTGTTCGGCTTCGTCGCCTCGGCGCAACAGATTTTCGACCGCACTTTCGGGATTGCCGCATGGTTTCCACTGATCTTCGCCATCATCTCAGCCAATCTGGCGCTCAGCGGTTTCCTCAATGCCCGCATCGTGATGAAATTCGGGGCCAGGCGCATCGCCCACAGCGCAATATTGATGACGATCTCGCTTTCGGCATTGCAGCTATTGCTCTCTTACGACCATGGCGCCTCGCTCATACCTTATGTGACGATTCTCGCTGTCTGCCTGGGCATGACCGGGTTCGTCAACAGCAACTGCTCGTCGATCGCGATGGAACCGTTTGGCGCGATGGCGGGAGCGGCCTCGTCGTTTCAGGGTTTTTCGACCACCATTATTTCCGCCGGACTGGGCGCGTTTATCGGCCAGTATTTCGACGGCACGACCATCCCGCTCACGACCGGCTTCCTGCTGTGCAACATGATCGCGCTCGCGATATTGTTCTGGGCGGAAAAAGGGAAACTGTTCCAGCGCAAGGTTTTGCTGCCTGCGGAGTGATCAGCCGCCGCACGCGGCATCGCGCGCTTTTACGGCCTCGCCCGGATTGTCGCTGAACAGGCCATCGACCCCCAGTTCGATAAACTGTTGTATCTGCGTCCCCATATCTCCGGCACGCTGCGGATCGTAACCGTTACGCAATTCGAACGGCAGGAATATGTTCTCCCGCCGGAATGTCCAGGGATGGACCTGTAATCCGGCGGCATGCGCATCGGCGACAAGGCGGGTGGGTTCGAGCGAGCGTCCTTGCGCGTCACGCGGCACGATCAGGTCGGTGCCTGGGCCGATACCGTCGACATAGTGCGCAATTTTTGTCAGCCATTCGGATGTGACCAGATCGTTTGCCGATACCGTGTCTTTCCTATCATAGGGCGGAACCGATGGATGGATGAGCTGGACGAGGCGCAGTTCCGTCATTTGGTTCAGCCTTTGCAAATTGCCCATTTCAAAGCTCTGGATAAAGACGGGTTCGCCCGCATCGCGGTAGCCCGCGCCATGTAACGCATCGACCAACTTGTGTTCGAGCGGCAGGCCGATACCCGCAAAATAGGACGGATGCTTGGTTTCGGGATAGAGGCCGATGCGCCGCCCGGTGTCCATTTCGCGTGCCCGCACGAGCTGGACAATCTCGTCAAAGGTCGGGATCGGGTAAAGCCCGTCGAACGCCATATTGGCAGGCCGCAGCAACGGCAGACGTTCTTTGGCGCGCAAGGTGCGCAGTTCGGCCAGTGTGAAATCCTCGGTAAACCAGCCGGTTGTTTCCTGATCGTCTATTGTCTTGGTCGCTTTGCGGTCTGCAAATTCGGGATGGTCCGCCACATCGGTGGTTTCCGATATCTCGTTTTCGTGCCGCGCCACCAGCACGCCGTCTTTGGTGCTCACCAGGTCGGGTTCGATATAATCCGCGCCTTGGTCAATCGCGAGATCATAGGAAGCCAGTGTATGTTCGGGCCGCTCCCCGCTTGCACCCCGGTGCGCGATGACGATGACTGTGCGATCGCACGAATTTGGAGCTGCGGCGCCTGCGGAAGATTCGAAATCGATCATAACAGCCCCTAAAAGAGCAAGCGTGAACATAAAGCGGCGCATCATATGTCCATCCTAAACATGGATTGTTACCCGTTCATGTCAGTGCGCGATTAGCAATGGCCACGCTTTTTGCCGCATGGTCACCTCGGCACTAGCTTAAAAATATGCCGACAATCAGGATCGCCGCTACAGCTGTAGGACATAACCACGCGATCAGGAAGCGCCAGATCAAGTGCATCGCGCCATCGAGCCCGTTTTCGCTATCGGTCAGCCGCCGGTCGGCGAACCAGCCGATGAACACAGCAGTCAGCAGACCCGATAGGGGCAACAATATCTTGCCGGAAATCCCGTCGATCACCCCGAAATAATTTTGTCCGGCGAGCATGCCGAAATCGAGAGGGAATACGGTTTCCAGCACATTGAACGACAACGCGCTCGGTATGCCGATGGCGAATGCCAGCACGGCAACGATAACCGCCGCTTTGCTGCGCGCCATACCGAATTTGTGGATGACCCAGCTGGTCGGCGCTTCCAGCAAAGCGACCGAACTGGTCAGTGCAGCGAAAAACACCATGATAAAGAACAAAAGTCCGATAAACGAACCGGCTGGCATAGCTTGAAATGATGCAGGTAATGTCTGGAACATCAACGTGGGACCGCCCGGTGGCGGGCTTGTGCCTGCTAGCACAGCTACGGATTCCGCCGGTGCCATGGCCGTGAACACGATCGGAAAGATAGCCAGCCCGGCAATAATGGCCACGGCGGTGTCGGCAAATGCAATCGTGGTGGACGTTTTGGCAAGATTGACCGTCTTGTCGGCATAGGCGCCATAAGTGATCATCAGCGCGGAGCCCAGCGAAAGCGAGAAAAATGCCTGACCCAATGCGGAAAGCATGACATCGCCCTTTAACAGGCGGGCGGGTTCGAAATCGAACATGAAAGACAGAGCAGCGCCAAAGTCGGCGGTCAGCGCGCCATAGATGGTGATGCCCAGAAAAAGCGCAAAGAATATCGGCATCAACCAGACCGCGACCTTTTCAATCCCGCCGGTTATGCCCCGCGACACAGCAAGCAAAGTAACAAGCATGAACCCGGCATGTAGGGAGAGCATAAGCGGGTTATTCGCGAACAGCGACGGGAGCAAGGCGGTAATCTCTTCGGCCGTCTGTCCCGCGAACGCGCCTGCTACGGGATCGGATAGAGAGCCGAAAAAATCGATCGCAAACACGCCGACATAATAGAGCACCCAGCCGGCAATCACGCTGTAAAAGCTCAAAATCATGAACGATCCGAGCATACCGATTGTCGCGAGCAGCGACCAATGTTCCGATGCGCCGGATTGACGCGCCACGATTTTGGCGCTTTCCACCGCCGACGAGCGGCCATGGCGTCCGATCAGAGTCTCCGACAGCAAAATCGGCAATCCGATAAGCACGACGCACAAGATGTAGAATATGACAAAAGCGCCGCCGCCATTCGCTCCGGCCTCGGCCGGAAAGCGCCACAAATTGCCAAGGCCAACTGCCGAACCGATGGCTGCCAGAACGAAAGCCGTCCTTGAAGACCAGCCTTCCGTTTTCCCCGTATCCGTTGCTGCGACCATGCGCGAATCTCCCCTGTCTGCATTTTGAGAAGAGTCGTAGCGGCTAATGCCGCATCTTGCCAGACTATGGTTGCGCGTCGGCGTCAGCGACGCGTTGCAAAGCAATGTTGCGCGGATGAAGCGTGCTGCGCCGGTACCCGTAAAGTGCATAGATCGCCATCCCGAATGCGCTCCAAAGCGCAAAGCGTATCCAGGTATCGAGCGGCAGGAAATACATCAGTGCGCCGCATGAGACGATCGCCAGCGGACAGACCAGCCAATAGGCGGCAACGCGGAATGCGCGCGGACGGTCGGGATCGGTGCGGCGCAATATCATCACCCCGATAGCGACGGCGATAAAGGCAAACAAAGTTCCAATGTTCGAAAGCTCGGCAATCTTGTCGAGCGGATAGAAGCCCGCCACCAGCGCGACGAACACGCCGGTAATGATGGTGATGACATAGGGCGTGCCATATTTGGGATGCAGCTTGCTGACGAAATCGGGCAGCAGGCGGTCTCGCGACATTACGAAAAATATCCGCGTCTGGCCATAAACCAGCACCAGCAATACCGTGGTGATTCCGGCAACGGCGCCGAGCGCCAGCAAAGTCGCCGCCCAGCCGAAGCCGATTTCGCGCAGAATGAGCGCCAGTGGCTCTTTTGACGCTGCAATTTCGGTGAAGGGCACCGCGCCGGTCGCCACGAGCGATACGGCGATATACAAAACTGTGCACACGATCAGCGAAGCGATCAATCCGATTGGCACGTCGCGGTTGGGGTTGACGGCTTCCTCCGACGCGGTCGAAACCGCATCGAACCCGATATAGGCAAAAAACACGACCGCGGCGGCGGCAAATACGCCCCGCGTTTCCCCCTCGCCTACGCGTTCGAACCATCCGAACGGCAGGAACGGGTCCCAGTTGCCGGTGTCGACCTTACCCACCGCGAGCACCAGAAACATCAGCACCACGCTGATCTTGATCGCCACCAGTATCCGGTTGAGCTGCGCGCTTTCCTTGGTGCCGATCACAAGCAGCCCGGTGATGAACAGCGAAATCAGCACGGCGGGCAGATCTAAGATGCCGCCGTTTTGCGGCACCGTATGCAATGCATCGGGTATCTGCAAACCCGCTTGTTCTATAATCCCCACCATATATCCTGACCAGCCGGCCGCCACGGCACCGGCGCTGACCGCATATTCGAGCACGAGGTTCCAGCCGATCAGCCACGCCATTGCTTCGCCCATAGACGCATAGCTGTAGGTGTACGCGGAGCCCGATACCGGCACCATTGACGCCAGTTCAGCATAAGCCAGCGCAGCGAATACACAAGCAAAGCCGGCTGCGACGAATGCCAGGCTAAGTCCCGGTCCCGCCTTGGCTGCGCCGACGCCGGTCAGTACAAATATGCCCGTACCGATAATAGCGCCAATCCCCAGCAAGGTGAGGTCGAGTGCGCTCAATGAGCGGTGCAGGGCATTTTTTTCGGCATGGGAAATAAGCGATTCAACCGGGCGGACACGCCAGAAGTTCGACATCGATCATGACTTTCGAGAAACGGGCAACAGGACCGCCGCCAGCTATGGTAAAGCTACAAAATCGCTCATCCGCCTGTTTGATGGTTTCGTCAATATGGATAATGACAGACCATAAATATTATCCGTCGCTGACCTCCACGCCCTTCCAGAAAGCAAGGTGATCCTTGATCTCCGCCGCGCGTTCGCTGGGCGAGGGATAATACCAGGCCGCATCCTTGTTGGTTTCTCCATCCACCTCGATCGAATAATAGGAGGCATTGCCCTTCCACGGGCAATGGCTGGTCGTATCGCTTTCTTTCAGATATTCGGAATTTACGGCGGCACGCGGGAAATAGTGATTTCCCTCGACGATGACGGTATCGTCGCTGCGGGCTATTTCGGCCCCGTTCCATTTTGCTGTCGGCATTGCTATTTTCTCCACATTTCATTCACCTATGCAGGCATAGGCCTATATTCGCTATCAACTCCACATGTCCGGATAAGTTCACAATGACTGCACCGCCCTCCACTGGCAACACCCGCACGTTGTGGTTCGTCGCGCTGGTCGTATTTATCGACATGACCGGTTTCGGGCTGATCGTACCGGTGCTGCCCTCGCTGATCACCGGCATGGGCGCCTATTCAATCGCGCAGGCGGCGACGATCGGCGGCTGGCTGCTGTTTATTTTTGCGCTCATGCAATTTTTCTTTGCACCGGTGATCGGCGGACTAAGCGATCGTTTCGGGCGGCGACCGGTATTGCTGTTCAGCGTCGGCGCGCTGGCCGTCGATTATGCGCTGATGGCGGTCGCACCGACGCTGGCGTGGCTGTTTCTGGGCCGAGCGATATCGGGTATCATGGGCGGCACATGGGCGGCGGCCAACAGCTGCGTCGCCGATATGAGTAGCCGCGAAAATCGCGGCCGCAATTTCGGCATTATGGGCGCGGCGGGCGGATCGGGCTTTGTCATCGGCCCCGGGCTGGGCGGATTTCTGGGCGAATATGGCGATCGCATGCCCTTTATTGCGGCCTGCATATTGTGCCTCATCACCACTCTATTCGGCTATTTCTATCTGCGCGAGACTTTACCCGCATCCAAACGCCGTGCCTTTTCCATACTGCGGGCCAACCCGCTCGGCAATCTTATTATCATGTCACGCCACAAGCTGGTGATCGGGCTGATATCGGTCATCTTCCTGCTGCAACTCGCGGCGCAAACCGAGATTTCGGTCTGGGCCTATTATGGCACGCTCAAATTCGATTGGGGGCCGCGCGAAATCGGGCTCAGCATCACATTCTGGGGATTGCTGTTCGCGATCGTCCAAGGGAGCCTGGTCGGTCCGGTGCAGAAACGGCTGGGCGAAACACGCACAGTGTTTGTCAGCCTGCTGTTCGGTATTCCCGCCTATCTGTTGTTCGCCTTTGCCGCCAACCAGTGGTGGATGGCGGCGGGCATTGTCGTTGGCGCTGCCACTGCCCTTGCTTTCCCGGTCATGCAATCGATGATGAGCAGCCAGATCGACGATGATGCGCAGGGCGAATTGCAGGGGGCGATCGCCAGCGCGGTCAGCCTCACTTCGATCATCGGCCCGGTAATGATGGCTATGACGTTCGCACATTTTGCGGACGATAAAGGGTTTTATTTCCCCGGCGCACCGTTCCTGCTCAGCATGGCAGTACTGGTCATCGGCATCGCTGTGTACCAGTTAACTGTCAGGCGGCATTACCATCCTGAAACTGGCGAAGCTCGAAACGAAGTCGCCGCACCGATACCGCCGGTACCGTAAGCGGGAGTGTTGGCCAGAAACCGGCGTTTTAAAGCAGCACTTTTTCGTAGTCGGTGCTCTTGTACCCGATCATCACGCCGCCGTCATATTCCAGTATCGGGCGTTTGATCACCGACGGGTTTTCCACCATGATCTGCAATGCGCTGTTCTCGTTCACATTGTCGCGCACGATTTCGGGCAGTTTGCGGAATGTGGTGCCGCGGCGGTTGAGCAAAGGCTCCCAGCCATTGAGTTCCAGCGCCCAGTTTTCCAGCATGTCTTTCGTAACGCCCGATTTCTTGTAATCGTGAAAGACATAGGAGACGCCGCGTTGCTCCATCCATTTGCGCGCCTTCTGCACAGTGTCACAGTTCGCAATTCCGTATAATGTCGGCATGGTTCGTCTCTTTTCATGGGAATGGTGCGCGCGTCTGTTGCGCGAAATTTCACTGCAAATAGGGACGAATACCGCGATGCGCAAGCGCCCGGTTATGCCATCGCCACATTCTCCTGATAATAGAGGCAAATGTCGCTGACTGGGCAGATTGCACATTTCGGTCGGCGCGCGGTGCAGATCGCCTTGCCGAACTGAATCAGCCAGAAATGCCCGTCGCGTAGCGCCCATGTGGGCGAGCGGTCCTCCAACTGCTGCGCGGTCTTGTCCGCTGTTTTAGCGCCTGTCAGCCCGATCCGGTTGCAGACGCGGTGCACATGGGTATCGACCGCGATCACATCGGCGCCGAACGTAAAGCTCATCACGATATCCGCACACTTGCGGCCGATGCCGGGCAGCGACAGCAACCCCGCGCGGCTATCCGGCACCACGCCGTGATGCTCGGCCAGCAGCGCTTCGCAGAACTTGTGAATATTGCGCGTTTTCATATTGTACAATCCGCACGGCTTGATCGCGGCGGCAATATCGCGGTCGTCGAGCTCCAGCATTGCCTCGGGCGTGGTCGCCAGCGCGAACAACTGTCCCGCCGCCTTGGCCGTATTGCGATCCAGCGATTGCGCCGACAGCATGCATGATATGCACGAACGGAACGCGTCGGGCTGGCCCTTGGGGCCCTTCGCATCCGCCGTGCGGCCGGGCATGGCTTTAGACAGGCGGCGATAGACGGTTTCGACCTCGGCTTGCGATATCATGCCTGCGCTCCCGTTTCGCAATCAGCGCGCACCGGACATCCCGCGCAATCGGGGTTTTGCGGGCGGCAAAACGTCTGGCCGAGGCGCTTGATGAGAAGATGGTGCTCGTCAATATCCTCCGCTGTCCATTCGGGCGGCAATATAGGGGTTAGCGTTTCATATGCGCGCTTGGTATCGGCTTTTGGCGGCACCATTCCGATACGCTGCACAACGCGGCGATGATGCGTGTCGATCACCAGCGCCTTGCGGTTGAAACTGCTGGCATTCATTACGCCCGCGCTGATCTTGCGCGCGACACCGGGCAGCGTTTCCAGCCATTGCATGGCATCGTGCGTGGGCAAATTGTCCAGATGGTGCAGCATGACGCTGCCCTGGCGCGCGATGATTTCGGTGAGGCACGCCTTAAGCCGCTGCGCCATCAGTGCCGGAAAAGTAGCGGTTTTCAGCATGTCCGCCAATTCTTCTTCGGGGGCATCGGCCACTTTTTCCCATGACCCGTATCGCGCCAGCAGCGTATCGGCATTCGCATTGGAAAACGCCGTTTTCGTTCGCGCGCCGATCACGCCTTGCACCAGTGTCCAGACGGGATCGCGGCGTTTTTCCGGCGGGCGCACAACACGGCCATATTGTTCGATCAGCGCGGCCTGCATCCTCTCCAGTTTCTCTGTGCGAGGGTCGGGGCCAAGGTCAAGTTGCATTACAATGTAATGGATATTTGCCTTGTGTTTGACAATTGGCATCAAACTGATTTATTGAACATTTACGAGCCGGGGCCCTCTGGCACTGTGCAATACATTAACGTTTGCAGTGTGATGTCGGATCGTACGTACTAAGCGACGTAAAGGAGTGTCCGATAAATTACGCCTCCTTAGTCGATCTATTCTGATAAGTGAGGAAATCTTAAAATGCATAATTCTAGACGTGAATTTCTTGGAACGCTTTCTCTTACCGCTGCAGGAGCGAGCGGCCTGTTTGGATCAACCTCCGCGCTTTCTTCCGACGTCAAGACCGGCCCTGCGGCCCCTCTTCCAACAAACCTGTCACCCGATCAGGCTTTAACCTTGCTTGAACAAGGCAATAAAGAATTTCTAAGCGGCGAGCGTAGAAACGAATTCACATCCGCACAGCGGCGGCTGGATCTTGCCAATGGACAAGCACCTTTCGCCGCATATGTTACATGTTCGGATAGCCGGGTACCGCCTGAGTTGCTTTTCGGTCGCGGATTAGGTGAGCTCTTCATTATACGCAATGCGGGAAATACTGTTGATACCGTAGCATTGGGTAGCATCGAATATGCCGTTGGCGTTCTAGGTGTTCCGTTAGTCGTGGTTATGGGTCACGAAAGCTGCGGTGCGGTAAAGGCGGCGCTTGATGTCGTAAATAAAAACGCGACATTCCCTGGCAGCATCGGACGAATGGTCGAGCCTATTATTCCTGCCGTATTGTCAAGCAGGGGGCAAGAGGGGGACGAATTGGATAATGCTGTTCGCGCCAATGTGAAGCGTGTTGTAAACCAACTTCGCAACCAGACTGATCCGCTTATGCAAAAGCCTCTTGCTGAAGGGCGGTTAAAAATCGTCGGTGCTCGATATGACCTAAACACAGGCGAAGTGAATTTCTTCGATAAGTAATCTGGGGTGCGGCGGCACTCAATAGTGCTGCCGCAACGCCATGCCTCACTCCCACTCGATCGTCCCCGGCGGTTTGCTGGTATAGTCGTAGACCACACGGTTGATGCCCCGCACCTCGTTGACGATCCGCGTCGCCGTGCGGGTCAGGAAAGCGGCATCGAAGGGGTAGACGTCGGCGGTCATGCCGTCGGTGCTGGTCACGGCACGCAGCCCGCACACGCTGTCATAGGTGCGCGCGTCGCCCATCACGCCGACCGTCTTGACGGGCAGCAGCACGGCAAACGCCTGCCAGATCGCGTCATATAGTCCGGCATTGCGTATTTCTTCCAGATAGATGGCATCGGCTTTTCGCAATATGTCGCAGCGTTCCTTGGTCACTTCGCCGGGGATGCGGATAGCAAGGCCCGGCCCCGGGAATGGATGACGCCCCACGAAAATATCGGGCAGGCCCAGCTCGCGGCCCAGATCGCGGACTTCGTCCTTGAAAAGCTCCCTAAGCGGTTCGACCAGTTGCATATTCATGCGCTCGGGAAGTCCGCCGACATTGTGGTGCGACTTGATCGTCACGCTCGGTCCGCCGGTGAAGGAAACGCTCTCGATCACATCAGGATAGAGTGTGCCCTGCGCCAGGAATTCCGCGCCGCCGATTTTCTTGGCCTCATCTTCGAACACGTCGATAAAGGTCTTGCCGATAAACTTGCGCTTTTTCTCGGGATCGGTTTCGCCTTTCAGGCCATTTAGAAACAGCGTCTCGCAAGCGACATGGACCAGCGGGATATTGTAATGCCCCTTGAACAGGCTGATTACCTGGTCCGCCTCGCTTTGCCGCATCAGCCCGTGGTCGACGAAAACGCACGTCAGTTGCGCGCCGATCGCCTCGTGGATCAGCACCGCCGCGACCGCGCTGTCGACGCCGCCGCTGAGGCCGCATATGACTTTGCCATCGCCCACCTGCGCGCGGATCTCGGCGATCTTGGCCTCGCGAAACTGCGCCATCGTCCAGTCGCCGGCACAGCCGCAGACGTGGCGCACGAAATTCGCGATCAGTTTGCCGCCATCGGGCGTGTGCACCACTTCGGGATGGAATTGCATCCCGTAATAGCGGCGCGCCTCGTTGGCGATCACAGCATAGGGCGCGCCTTCGGACGTCGCCACGACCTTGAAGCCCGGCGCGAGCGTATCCACTCTGTCGCCGTGGCTCATCCACACCTGGTGCTTTTCCTCTTCCTTCCACAAACCATCGAACAGCGTGCAGCGGTCCTTGATATCGATAAAGGCGCGACCGAATTCGCCGCCCTCGCCGCCCGAAACGCTGCCGCCCAGTTGTTCCATCATCACCTGCTGACCATAGCAGATGCCCAGGATCGGCACTCCGCTGTCGAAAATCGCTTTGGGCGCACGCGGGCTGTCCGCATCGCCGACCGAGGCCGGCCCGCCCGAGAGGATGATGCCCTTGGGCTGCATGCGTTCAAATGTTTGCTCGGCGCTCGTGAACGGCGCGATCTCGCTATAGACGCCCGCTTCGCGCACCCGCCGCGCGATCAACTGGGTTACCTGGCTGCCGAAATCGATGATGAGAATGGATTCGGCCGGGGTGATTGCGCCGGAAATGTCGGGGGAAAGAGCTGTGCTGGTCATGGATTAAGCGATAGTTTGCACGGGTGCATGAGTCCAGAGGCACGGGCCACGATCCGCGCGATTATTCGCCCAGCCGTCTGGGCACCGCCACCGTGCGATCGTTGACGATATTGCCGGTATTGAGCGTCGTTTTCGGCTCGAGCAACAGCACGTGGCATTCGCCGTCCAGCGCTTCGGGCCGGTGCTCGGTGCCGCGCGGCACGATCAGATACTCGCCTTCGCCCACATCGATATCGCCGTCACGCAGACCCATGCGCATCCGCCCCTTGATGACGAGGAACAGCTCGTCCTCGTTCTCGTGACGATGCCAGTCGAACTTGCCTGAAAATTTGGCGAGCTTCACGTGCGCGTCGTTGACCGACCCCGCGATATGCGGCTGCCAATATTCGTCTATTTGCGCAAAGGCTCTCGCGAGATTGACCTTGTTCATTTATCCTCCTGGCTTGCTGAGCAGATAGGCCAGTATCACGCCCAGAACGGTGGCGATACCGGCCATATGATGATCTTCCTTATAGGCTTTGGGAAAGACTTCGGTGGCGAGCGAAGCGACCACCGCGCCCGCCGCGAAACAGCGCGTAGCCGCCAGGATGTGCGCCGATACGCCCTCCAGCGCGATATTGCCGACAATCGCCGCCGCCGACAGCAAGACCGCGGTTCCGGCCCAGAGACCCAGCACGGAGGCTTTCGAGCGGCCGCCCTTGGCCATTGCCTTGGCGCCGCCCGCCGCTTCGGGCAGGTTGGAGAGGAAGATCGATCCGGCCAAAGCGGCCACCTCGCTCATGCCCGCGCCGATCAGCGCGACGCCGAGCGCCAGGTTTTCGGGAATGCCGTCGAGCGTGATCGCGGCCAGCAGCCCGCCGCCGCCGTCCGGCCCCCATTTCTCGTCGATCCAGTAATCGAGCACGGTAAAAACGATCGCGCCCGCCGCAACCGAACCCAGCGCGATGGCCAATGTGGTTTCCTTCATCGAAGGTTCGATCAATTCGTTGATCAGCGACACGATCAGCGCGCCGCCCGCCAGCGCAATCAGGAACCCCTCCCATTTTGCGGGCAGCTTGCCGTAAATCCCCCAGGCCGCGCCGATCAGCAACGCACCCGAAACGACCGCGACCACGATAAGGACTGTCAGCATGGCGTTGCTTCCTAAACCCTTTCACGCAGCTCGGTTTTGAGGATCTTGCCGATATGGCTGCGCGGCAATTCGTCTATTACGCGCAAGCCGGACAAGCGTTGCGTCTTGCCAAGCCCTGCATTGGTCGCCGCCAGCAGCGCGTCCGGATCGAGCGCCACGCCCTGTTGCGCGACCACGAAACCGAGCGGGGATTCGCCCCAGCGCTCGGAGGCGATACCAATCACCGCGGCATCGGCCACGCCGGGCTGCAGCATCAGCGCTTCTTCCAGATCGCGGGGGTATATATTGAATCCGCCCGAAATGATCATGTCCTTTGACCGGCCCATCAAAGTAACGAAGCCGTCAGCATCGACCATGCCGATGTCGCCCATACGCTGCCAGCGATGGCCGTCCGCATCATGCCATGTCGCCTCGTCGGTCTGGCCGGGCTGGTTCCTGTAGCCGCTCATCATGGTGGGCGAACGCCCCACAAGTTCGCCCATTTGGCCGGGTGGGAGCTCTTTCAGGTTTTCACCGATCGTTTTGACCTCGCTGCCGGTATGCGGTTGTCCGACCGTATGCAACTTATCCGGATGCTGGCGGCAGCGTAGCAGGCAGACCAGGCCGCCTTCGGTCATCGAATAGATTTCGACCAGCTCGCCCGGCCAGCGCTTGACGATTTCTGCTTTCAGTTCGGCCGCGAACGGCGCGCTGGTGCAGTATTTCAGGAAAAAACTGTCCAGGTCATAATCGTCGAAACCGGGATGGTCCATCAGCCGCTGATATTGTACCGGCACCAGCATGGTGTGCGTGGCGCGATGCTTTTGCGCGAGCTCGAGATAGTCTGCCGCATCGAATTTGGGCATCAGCACGACCGTGCCGCCATAGCCGATGCTGGGAATGAAACTGCCCAGCGTGGTATTCGAATAGAGCGGCGTTGCCAGCAGGGTGACGCTGTCTGCGCCATAGCCGGTTTTCTTACCCACCGTCGTCTGCCGCCAGCGCATCTGCCGCGAATGCACGATCCCCTTGGGCGTGCCGGTGGTGCCGCTTGAATAGATGATGTTGAACGGATCGCTTGGTCCGGCACCGCCATCCTGCGGCACAGCGCCTTCCTCCGCCATCCATTCGTCGATCGAGGCGGCATAGCCATCGGACGCATCCAGCATGATATGCGTAACGGGCGGAAATGCGACGCTGCTTTTGGCAAGTTCGATGCGTTTGGGCGTATCGATAAACAGGTGCATCGCGCCGCTATCGGCGGTCATATTCGCCAATTGCGTCGGCGTGGCCGATGTCGTCAGCGGCGCCGCGCAGCCCCCGGCTCTGACTGCCGCCAGATAAACAAGCGCATAAGCGATCGACGTCGCGCCCAATATCGCCACCGCCTGTCCCCTGGCCAGCCCATCCTTTTGCAATTGCGCCGCAATCCGGTCCACCTTCGCGGCGAGCGCGGCCCAGCTGATGCTGTCATCACCGCAAATCAGCGCGGGCTGATCGGGACGGTCGCGGCCGTAGGCCTTGATCAGGCCGGAATAAGAGCCAAAAGGCTTCTCGAGTTCTGCTTGTGAATCAATTGACAAAAATGTACTCCATTATTTCTCGCAAAGGCGCGAAGATTTTAAAGACATCAGTCTATGCCTTGCCGGTAGTTATTTGCAACGCGCTTCAGACCTTCTTTTAATGTGATGTCGCCAAAATTGATAAGAAGTCCAAGCGGCAGTTTCATCAGACGCAGATAGGTTAATGTTTGCTTTGCGTGAACTGGCATCAGTCTTTCGACCGATTTTACTTCGATCAAACGCTTGTCTTCGACAAGGAGATCAGTGCGGAAAGCATCAGGAAATTCCAAACCTTCAATCTGAACTCGAACTGGCATTTGACGGTTGATTTTCAAACCGCCGTGGCGCAAACGCTGGGCCAGCAATCCTTCGTAAACCGATTCCAGCATGCCCGGACCGACATGGATGTGGATCGCCATCGCTTCATTGATAACTATGCTTGCTAGCTGTTCGATATCTTTCATTACTTCGCCTGCATCTTCAAAAATCTTCGCGTCTTTGCGTGAAACAGACTGCCACAAGTTTTTATCCCGGCAAAACCTTTGTAAATACTGCGCAAAAGGCTGGGGAAAACTCCCCCTTTTTGCTTGGGAATATGCCCCCCAGCGCCTATATAATGGGCATGACAGAAAACACCGAAAATCCATCGCCGGAAGAGAATGCTCTTCCCCGGCAGGAACGCGCGCCGGATTCCGCCGCCAACCCCAATAAAAACGATTATGGCGCGGACTCGATCAAGGTTCTGAAAGGCCTTGATGCCGTGCGCAAGCGGCCGGGCATGTATATCGGCGATACCGACGATGGATCGGGCCTGCACCACATGGTGTTCGAAGTGTCCGACAATGCGATCGACGAGGCGCTGGCGGGGCATTGCGATCGCGTGTGGATCACGCTCAACGCCGACGGATCAGTGTCGGTCGAGGATAATGGTCGCGGCATTCCCACTGACATGCACACCGGCGAGGGCGTGTCCGCCGCTGAAGTGATCATGACGCAGCTGCACGCGGGCGGCAAGTTCGACAATACCAATGACGAGAACGCGTACAAAGTCTCGGGCGGCCTGCACGGCGTGGGCGTGTCGGTGGTCAACGCGCTGTCCGAATTTCTCGACCTCAATATCTGGCGCGACGGCAAGGAGCATTACATGCGCTTCGCATTCGGTGATGCGACCCAGCCGCTCGAGGTCATCGGCGACGCGCCGATGGTGGACGGAAAGCAGAAAAAGGGCACCAAAGTCACTTTCCTGCCCTCGCCCGAAACGTTCAAGATTGTCGAATTCGATTTCGACAAGCTCGAGCACCGCTATCGCGAGCTCGCGTTCCTCAATTCGGGCGTGCGCGTCATTCTGGCCGACGAGCGGCACGAGGAGCGGCGCGAGCACGATCTGTTCTACGAGGGCGGCATTGCCGCGTTCGTGCAGTATCTCGACCGCAACAAGGTCGCACTGATGCCCGATCCGGTGGCGATTACCGGCACCCGCGACGACATCACCATCGACGTCGCGCTCGAATGGAATGACAGCTATTATGAGAACGTGCTCTGCTTCACCAATAACATCCCGCAGCGCGACGGCGGCACGCACCTCGCCGCCTTCCGTTCGGCGCTGACGCGCACGCTCAATAACTATGCCGAAAAATCGGGGCTGCTCAAAAAAGAAAAAGTCTCGCTCACCGGCGATGACATGCGCGAGGGCCTGACCGCGATCGTGTCGGTCAAATTGCCCGACCCCAAATTCTCCTCGCAGACCAAGGACAAGCTGGTCTCCTCCGAAGTGCGCCAGCCGCTTGAAAGCCTGATGGCCGACAAGATGCAGGAATGGCTCGAGGAAAACCCCGCACATGCCAAATCGATCATCCAGAAGGTGATCGACGCCGCCGCCGCGCGCGAAGCCGCCAAAAAGGCGCGCGAACTGACCCGGCGCAAGGGCGCGATGGATATCGCCTCGCTGCCCGGCAAGCTGGCCGATTGCCAGGAACGCGACCCCGCCAAATCCGAACTGTTCCTGGTCGAGGGCGATTCCGCCGGCGGTTCGGCCAAACAGGGCCGCGACCGCCATTACCAGGCGATCCTACCATTGAAGGGCAAGATCCTGAACGTTGAGCGCGCGCGGTTCGACCGGATCATCTCGTCCAAGGAAGTCGGCACGCTGATCCAGGCGATGGGCACCGGCATCCGCGACGATTTCGATGTGGCCAAACTGCGCTATCACAAGATCGTCATCATGACCGACGCCGATGTCGACGGCGCGCATATCCGCACGCTACTGCTCACCTTTTTCCACCGGCAGATGGGCGAGATCATCCGCAACGGCCATCTCTATATCGCGCAACCCCCGCTCTACAAAGTCGCCAAGGGCAAGAGCGAAGTGTATCTCAAAGACGATGCCGCGCTCGACCGCTATCTGATCGAGGCCGGTCTGAACGGTCGCATCCTGGAAACGCAGGGCGGCGCGCGCGGCGGCGCGGAACTGCTCGAACTGGTCGAACATGCGCGCCGGATGCGCAGTCTGATGGCTTATATCCCGCGCCGGTATGATGCCGCGATTATCGAAGCGCTGGCGCTTTCAGGCGCGCTCAACCCCGATATCAACGACAGCACGCGCCTCGCCGCGCTGGAAAAGGCGGCCATGTGGATGGAAGCCGCCGACGATGGCGGCACGTGGCAGGGCAGCCTGTCCGAAGAGGGCGGCTATCATATCGAACGGCTATGGCGCGGCGTCACCGACCACCATATGATCGAGGAGAAATTCCTGCATTCCGCCGAAGCGCTCAAGCTGCATAAACTGTCGTCCGAACAGGCGGCGATGTACGAGCATGTCAGCACGCTGGTCAAAGGCAGCGTCGACGAGGACGATAGCGACGAAGACGCCGCCGCTTCGGCCAAGGGCACGCAAATCTCGCGCCCCTCCGAATTGCTTGAGGCCGTGCTCGCTGCAGGCCGCAAAGGCCTGTCGTTCCAGCGGTACAAGGGTCTGGGCGAAATGAATGCGGAGCAATTGTGGGAAACCACGCTCGACCCCGAAGTGCGCTCGTTATTGCAGGTCACGGTCGAGGACGGCGACATTACCGACGATATTTTCGACAAGCTGATGGGCGATGTCGTCGAACCGCGCCGCGAATTCATTCAGGAAAATGCGCTGAATGTGGCCAATCTGGATGTGTAATACGGGCAGCTAAACCGCGCCGGAGGGAACATTTGTTCTCATTGGGATTTTATAGGCCCGAAGAGGAGAATTTCCCATGAAAACTATGATTCTGACATCCGCAGCCCTTTCGATGGCTCTGGCCGCCCCCGGCATGGCAGCCAATGGCGCCAAAGATATGCTCGCGACCGACGCAGCATCCGTCGACTTCGCATCTTCGGGATCCGAATATCGTTTCAGCCAACCCGAAAAAGGCGACAAGGGAAAATCCGGAAAAGGCGATGATGGCAACAGGGGCAATCAGGATAAGCGCGACAAAGGCGCAAAGGAACTCAAGGCCCTTGACAAGGATTTTGGCGAGGCGCGCAAGGCGTTGCGCAAAGACATAAAAGAAGCGCGCAAGGATGTCCGCGACTTTGGCAACAAACAGGCCGATAACGAACGCACATATCGCGAGGAACGGCGGGACGATCGCACGGCTGAATATGATGGCAAGAAATACGATAAAAATCGCCGGGCCCAAGACGATCGGAACTCTCGACTTGAACGTGACATGTTTTACGTTGGCAACGACGGACGCTTTGGTTTTGATATTGACCGCGATGTGCGCCGTTCGCGCGATTATTATGCAGTGCGCGATTGCCCTCCCGGATTGGCCAAGAAGAATAATGGCTGTCTACCGCCCGGACAGGCAAAAAAACTATATAATGATCGTCAGGACAGCTATCTTGGCTATTCCCCGCGATATCAGGGCGATAATTTTTACCAGAGCAACGGCTATGCCTATCAGCTCGACACCGGTAGCCCGCTGGTCAATGCGTTTCTGCCGCTGATCGGCGGCGCGCTGTTCGAGGGCAACCGGTGGCCCGCCTCTTATGCCAGCAACACCATACCGCAATATTACCAGAATTATTACGGCAATACCGGCAGCGATTATGATTACCGCTATGCCGATCGCACGATTTTTCGCGTCGATCCGCAAAGTCAGGCGATAACCGGTCTGGCCGCTCTGCTGACCGGGAACGATTTTACCGTGGGGCAGCGCGCACCGTCGGGATATGATGTCTATAATGTGCCCTATGATTATCGCAGCCGTTATGCAGACGGACCCGATGCCAATTATCGCTATAGCGACGGGTATGTATACAAAATCGATCCCAAGACGCGGCTGGTCGCGGCGGCGATCGAGCTTTTGGGCTAATAGGGGAAGACCATGGAAATATCGAAATTTGCGGTCGCGCTTGCGGGCGCGGCATTGCTCTTCACCCTGCCCGCCTGCCGCAAGGCCGATGAGGCCGATACGCGTGTTGCGGCCGAAACCAATGTCATCAACGGCGATCTTGCCGGTGCCATTGGTGAACTCGATAATGTCGGCACAGCCAGATCGTTGCTGGACTTTGCGGGCTTCGACGAAATCCTGAGCGGGCCCGCGCCCTATACAATCTTCCTGCCCGACGATACGGCCTTCGAGGGTCTGGGCGAGGAAAAGCTCGCCTTTCTCAAAACCGAGGAAGGCCGCCCCGAACTGATCGCGCTTTTGCGCACCCATATCGCCCCGGGCACCCTGATCCGCGAAGATATCAAATCCGCCATAGCCAGCATGGGCGGGCCGATCACGGTCGCCAATGTCGGCGGATCGGATATGAAAATCGGCGGTTCGGGCGATAGTCTGATACTAGGCATTTCGGGCGGACCGCAGCTGATGCCACAGTCGGTGCGGGCCGGAAATGGCGTCATTTACGTCATCGACGCCATTATTCCTCCATCGGGAAGCTAGGTTCCGCCATATTCCCTGGTGGCGATTACTTGCCGGAAAATGGCAAAAATTTCTGTCCTACATGCCCGACGGTCTGATAGAATGCGCGTCGGCTCTTTCTTATCCTGAATATAGGTTTTGTCGTGGTTGCGTCGGGAAAATACTATCGGAAAAATTTCCCCCCTAAATAGCGCTATCTGTCACTTTTGGCGTCGCATCCCTTGCAAAACCGGGGCCGGACAAAATTGTCGGAAAAACGCTTTTGACACTTTTGCTGTCAATTTTGCCGGGATGGCACCTGGCAGATAGGCCTACCATTTCCGTATGCCATGGCGGCGCGGCTGTGTTAGGTAGGTTCTGAAACCCGCTACTGGAAACGACGCCTGCCGATGAACCCGATCCACCTCGCCTATCGCCTCGCCCAGCATATCCGGTTGCTTTACTGGCGCGTGGCCAAGCCGGAGGTGTACGGTGTCAAGATGCTGGCGTTCAACGATGCGGACGATCTGTTGCTGATCCACCACAGCTATGGGCGCAGCGAGCTGTTCATGCTGCCGGGCGGCGGCATCGAAAGCGGCGAGGAACCGGCCCAGGCCGCGATCCGCGAGCTGGCCGAGGAAACCGGATGCAGGGCCCGCGACGTCCAATTTCTGGGGCAATATCTGGGCACCGCCACCGGCGCGCGCAACCATGTGCATGTTTTTACCGCGCGCACCAGCGATGCGCCCCGGATTGACGGGCGCGAGATTACCGAGGCGCGTTTCTTTGCGCTCGATGCCCTGCCCGACACCGCCGCGCCCTCGGTGCTGCGGCGTCTAGCCGACTGGCGGCGCGGCGGTCCGACAAGCAGCGATTGGTAACTATTTGGTAGCGTATATTAATACAGCGCCCGCGCGGGATTTTGTCGGCGCGACTCGTGCTGCATTTCGTCCGCCCCGGTCGCTTTCTTAACCCCGCCGACATCGGCGAATTCGGATGCGTCGGGCACCCGGCTGAACGCGATCTTGACGCCCAGATAATTGAGGTCGAGCCCGTGCTGCGACGCCGGCATCACCGTCATCATGCCATAGCGCCGGTTGAGGCCGTCGATTCTGTTCCACAGCATCGCTTCGGTATCGTCGCGCCGATCCTCCGATTGCGGCACGAACAGGTCGGCTTCGGGCGGGCTATCGCGCAGGCCATGGAGATAGACTGAGACCAGCTTGATCGACGGACCCTGCCGCCGGTTAAAGCCGAACCGGCCGCCGCCGTCATGGGCGGGCCCGCGCATTTTCGCCTGTTCCGCCTGCCGCAGCAACGCGCGCACCAGCGGTTCCCAGATATCGTTCAGTTCCTTCAGGAAGCGCCAGCTGTTCTGCGTCGCGCGAAACCGCATCTCGTGGCTGATCGCACCATAGGGATGCAGCTTCATCGACAGCGTCATCGCGCCCGCATAATAGCCGGTATGGCGCAACCGGCTGGCGGCTTTAAGCAGCAGGGCGCGGGCCACGATCCGCGCGCCGTGCGGGCTGCGGTGCGGTCCCGACAGCACGCGGCTATGGCCAATCATCGCTTTTTTCGGCTCGGCCAGATCGGGAATGTCATAGCCCTTGAGTGCGTAGAGGAATTTCTCGCCATTGACCGAATTCCAGATGGCGCGCGCCCGTTTGGGCTGCAAGTTCCACAATTCGGTAAAGGTGTTGATGTCGCTGCGCTGCAGCCGGCGGAAAATTCCCTCACCCACGCCGGGAATGGCGCGCAGCGGCAGGTCGGCCAGCGCCTCGGGCAGCGCCTGCGTCTCGATCACGGTCAGGCCATCGGGTTTTTGCAGATCGCTGGCCAGCTTGGCGAGCAGGCCGGAGGACGCCAGCCCGATCGAACAGCGCAGCGAGGAACCGACATTGGCATAGATGCCATGCTTGATCTCCATCGCCTTGGCCCGCGCCGCGTCCACGCCGATCTCTTCTGGATTAAGGCGGCACACGCATTCGTCGACTGAACAGATGCGGTGGATCGGCAGATGGCGCTCGATCTCGTGCATCAGCTCGTGATGCACCGCGACATAGCGGTCGTGGCGCGCGGGGCGGACAATGATGTCGGGATAGAGCGCGCGCGCTTCCTTGACCGAAGTGCCACGCTTTATCCCGTATTTCTTGGCCTCGTAACTCGCGGCAATGGCGCCGCTATGCTCCGAATCGAGCGGCGTGACCAGCACCGGCTTGCCGCGGATAGTCTCATCATCATGCTGTTCGACGCTGGCGAAATAGGCGTTGAAATCGATAAACAGGAACCGCATGCCGACCGCATAATCGGCCAGCGCCAGCCCTTCGCCCCGTACGGCGTTCGATTCGGCGATCTGCAACATTGGAACATAATAGGAACATAGTTGCGAAACTGGCAAGTCCGGAAAATGTAAATCATGTCATTCGTGCCATAACAGGCTTGATAGAAAGTAGATTATATTTCGCACTAAAACTCAAACGCCGGTTGTGCCGGTTTTACATTTTCCTGTTTTCCGACGTCCACATCATTCACATCAGCCACGCCTTTTAGTCCGGACAACGTAATACCCATCAAGCGGACACCTTTTCCCACCGGTATCTGCTGGTCGAGCAACTGGTGCCCAATATCGGCAAACTCCTGTCGATCCTTTACCCAACCTTCCAAAGACCGGGCACGGGTGATCTGAACGAAATCGCTATATTTCATCTTCAGTGTCACCGTGCGCCCCCGCGCATCGTTCTTTTCGATCCGCTCCCACACGATATCGACCACGGCGTCGAGCGCATCGCGCAGATCGGCTTCGGTCCATTTATCCTCGCCATAGGTCCGCTCCCCGCCGATAGACTTGCGGATGCGATTGGATTTGACGCTGCGATGATCGACGCCGCGCGCGGCGAGATAGAGATAGCTGCCCCATGTGCCGAATTTTTCGCAGAGCCATTGCTCGCTTTTATCGGCGAGATCGGCACCCGTTTCGATCCCCAGCCGCGCCATTTTCTCAGCCGTACGCGGACCGACCCCGTGAAAGCGCCGCACCGGCAGGCTGGCGACGAATGCCGGACCTTGAGCGGGCGGAATGACGCAGATGCCGTCGGGCTTGTTCTGGTCGCTGGCGATCTTGGCGATAAACTTGTTGTACGACACGCCCGCGCTGGCGGTGAGACGCGTCACCTCCTTGATCCGCGCGCGAATGGCCTCGGCGATCAGCGTTGCCGAGCCGATATCCTGCTTGTCCTCGGTCACATCCAGATAGGCTTCGTCGAGCGAAAGCGGTTCAATCAGGTCGGTATATTCGGCAAAAATTGCGCGGATCTGTTGCGACACTTCGCGGTAGACTTCGAAACGGTGCTTGACGAAAATCAGGTCGGGACAGCGCCGCGCCGCGGTGACCGAGGGCATGGCCGATCTGACGCCGAACTTTCGTGCTTCGTAACTCGCCGCCGCGACCACGCCGCGTTTCGAGGAACCACCGACCGCAACTGGCTTCCCGCGCAATTCGGGATGGTCGCGCTGTTCGACACTCGAGAAAAACGCATCCATGTCGATATGGATGATCTTACGCTGCGGCGCGGGCGATGGCGGATGGGTAGGCATCAAAGCCTAGTATAGAGCGGGAACATCAAGGGAACAAGCCAATCATACCATGTCCGTGCGAGACACTCTTCGACAAATTTAAAGTCAATGGGTATAGAAGCCAGGAAATTATCAACCGTCGGTCCTCTATAGCTGCAGGACTTTACGTATATGGACAAAGTTTTGACCCAAAAAAGCAACAAGCCCGCCACCCAGTCTGTTACCGGCGGCCGCCGCAAGGAGTGGACCGGTGCAGTCGTCAATCCCCCCGTCTGGCGGGCCAGCACGCATTTATACGAAAGCGTCGCGGCGCTGCGCGAAGGCCCCCGCAACAACGAGGACGGCCGGTTCTTTTACGGTCGGCGCGGCTCGCCGACGCAATGGGCCTTGGCCGAGGCGCTGACCGATATGGAGACGGGCGCATGCGGGACGATGCTTTATCCTTCAGGTGTCGCCGCGATATCCTGCGCACTGCTGTCGGTACTGAAACCCGGCGACGTGTTGCTGATGACCGACAATGCCTATGACCCCAGCCGCAGCTTTGCCGAAACAATGCTGAAACGCATGGAAATCGAAACGCGCTATTACGACCCGCATATCGGCGCGGATGTCGGCGGAATGATCTGCGAGCGGACCAAGGCGATCCTGATGGAAAACCCGGGCAGCCTGACGTTCGAGATACAGGATATTCCCGCCATCTGTGCCGCCGCCAAAGCGCACGATGTGGTCACGCTGCTCGACAATACCTGGGCCACCCCGGTTTTCTATCCGGCGCTGGAAAAGGGCGTGGACATGACGATACTTGCTGCAACCAAATATATCGTCGGCCATAGCGACGTAATGATGGGCAGCGTGACCACGACCGAAACATACTGGAAGCGCCTGCGCGATACCGCCCAGCAACTGGGCCAGGTCGTCTCTCCCGACGATGCCTATCTCGCTTCGCGCGGCCTGCGTACGCTGGACGTGCGGCTGCGCCAGCATCAGGCATCGGCGCTGAAAATAGCACGCTGGCTGGAGGAACGGCCGGAAGTGTCGCGCGTCCTGCACCCCGCACTTCCCTCCTGCCCCGGACACGATATCTGGCAGCGCGATTTCAAGGGATCGACCGGATTGTTCTCGATCGTGCTCAAGGGCGGCTCCGATACGGCCCGGGCCGCGTTTATCGATGCCTTGGAAATGTTCGGCATCGGCTATAGCTGGGGCGGGTTCGAAAGCCTCGCCATTCCGGTTTTTCCGGAAAAGCACCGCAGCGCATGTGCGTGGCCGCCCGCGGATTATGCCCATGGCGACCGATTGCTCGTCCGTCTGCAAATCGGGCTGGAAGATGCGGACGACTTGATCGCCGATCTTGCCCAGGGGCTCAAAGCGTTTACAGTGGCGACGCAATGATAAATGAACTGATCATCGATTTTACCGACCGTTTCGCGCAAAATCCGCGCCAGCTGCAATATACCGAAGCCGGTATTGCCGCTGCGCTGGTGGTGGGATCGGTCCTTGCGGGATGGGCGCTCAGCCGTCTGTTCGCACCCAGGCTAGCGCATATCTGGGAAGAGCGGGTGGGTCACGAAAGCGAACTCGCCCGGCGGCGCATACGAGACATGATCCGCCGCTTCGCCGAAGTAATCATCATCTCTCTGGTATTGGCGCTGTGGAGCTGGACGCTGGTTGCCAATGTGGTTTTCGCGATCACCCTGGCGGTGGCGGCGGGTCTTTTGACCAACGATTTCATTCGCGGCGTGCGTATGCCCGAATGGCTGGGAACCGTTATGGGTCTGGGCGTGTTCGGCACCATCCTACTCAGTCTGGTCGGCAGCATCCAGCGCATTACGGTCGCGCTCGACCAAGTCGGTTTCGATCTGGGCGACGGGCGCATCTCGCTGCTCAAGATCGTGATGGTAATTGCGACCGGGGTGTTCCTGTTCGCGGCCGCGCGCATTATCGGCAGAATTGTGAGCCATTCGATCAGCAGCTCGTCCCAGTTCGACGACACGCAGAAACTGCTGGCCCAGAAAATCGCCACCATCGTCATCGTGGTGATCGCGTTTTTCGTGGGTATCGACATATTGGGGATTGACCTCACCGCCTTGGCCTTTTTCTCCGGCGCATTCGGGCTGGCCATAGGTTTCGGTATGCAGAAAACCATCGGCAACCTGATCGCGGGGATCATCCTGTTGATGGACCGCTCGATCAAGCCGGGCGATGTGATCGTCGTCGGCGACAGCTTCGGCTGGGTCAATAAAATTGGCGTACGCGCGGTTTCGGTGCTCACCCGCGACGGCAAGGAGCATCTGATCCCGAACGAGAACCTGATGATCGAAGAGGTCGAAAACTGGTCCTATTCCGATCCGAACGTCCGCATCATCATTCCGGTGGGCGTCGCCTATCACAGCGACATGCGCAAGGTTCAGGAACTGCTGTATCAGGCGGTGCGCGAGAGTAAGCGCGTCCTGAAACGCCCCGCCCCGGTCGTATGGATGCTGGAATTCGGTGACAGCAGCGTCAATTTCGAGATCCGCTGCTGGATCAACGATCCGCAGGAAGGCGTCAGCAACGTGCAAGGTGACGTCATGATGCGGGTGTGGGACTTGTTCCAGGAAAACGAGATCGAAATCCCGTTCCCGCAGCGCGACCTGCACATCAAAACCGTGCCGGAGCGTTTTGGCGGCACCGGCAAGATCGAAAGCGTCACGGTGAAAAAGGGCACGGCCAAGGACAAATAGGCCGGCACGGCATACCCCTAGCGCGCCAGCATCGGGCCGAGCGGTTTGCCGCCAAACAAGTGAACATGCAGATGCGGCACTTCCTGATGCCCGTCATATCCGACATTGGCGAGCAGCCGGTAGCCCGGTTCGACCAGGTCCAGCTTGCGTGCGACATGGCCCAAGGCGCGCACGAAGCCTGCTATTTCGGCATCCCCCGCTTTCGCGCTGAAATCGTCCCAGCTGACATAGGCGCCTTTGGGGATGACCAGCACGTGGGTGGGCGCCTGCGGGTTAACATCCTCGAATGCCAGCACTACATCCGTTTCATATACTTTGGTGCACGGAATTTCGCCGCGTAGGATTTTTGCGAAAATATTCTGTTCGTCATAAGGCTGTGTCGGATCGATCGGCATATCATTCATTCCTTGCGGTCAGTGCGTGCGCGCCGCTTTTTCGGCGATACCGGAAACACCCTCGCGCCGCGCAAGTTCGACCAACACGTCGTTCCAACTGATCCCCATGTCGGCGAGCGTGACGAGCAAATGAAACACGATATCCGCGGCCTCGCCGATCATTTCTTCGGGTTCGTCACAAACGGCAGCTATAACCGCTTCGACAGCTTCCTCGCCCAGTTTCTGCGCCATTTTTTCGCGGCCTGCATGGGTCAGCTTGGCCACATAGCTTTGTTTTGGATCGCCTTGGCGGCGCTCGAAAATAACCGCTTCCAGATGCTCAATAATATCGTTCATGGCCATTTCATGCGCCGCGTCGCTGCCGCGCGTCAAGTGCAAAACCCGGCCGACCGCCGAAAACACGGGGGTTCTTTCCACAAAGAGAGAGGCGCCTTCCATTCAAGGAAGAGCGCCTCGGAGCGAACGCGGCGGAGACCAATCCTGATGCGTTACCCAATTTCCAAGTTTGGGCTAATCGTCCTGTTTGCGTTTTTTCGCAGCATAGCGGGCAACGATGAGGCCGATCACACCGATGGCGAACAGACCGAAATCGGACGGTGCGGGAATTTCAATAGACAAGGTCTGTGCGACAGCGGGCGCGTCGCGTCCGAAGGCAGGAACGGCGGCTGCAAAGCTGCAAACCAGTGCGAAGACCAGCGCCGGGATATGAATTCTGTCCATATGAGATAACACGCAAAAACCTTGCCAGTTTGCCGCGATCCGCGCTTACCCGGTCCTCATCAAAGTTAACGCGGGTTTCCGGTTTTTGGTTAATGTAAACATGCCCGACGTTAACCGTATCTCCGCCGCCAGTCAGACACGGGCCGGGAGACCCGCTTCGCGCAGAGCCCGGTGCGCTTGCGCTATACTGTACTGGCCGAAATGGAATATCGACGCTGCGAGTACCGCGCTGGCATGGCCGTTGCGTACGCCGTCGACCAGGTGCTGGAGCGTGCCCACACCGCCGCTGGCAATGACGGGTATGCTGACCTGGTCGGCAATGGTGCGAACAAGCTCCAGATCATAGCCGTCGCGTGTGCCGTCCCGGTCCATCGATGTTACCAGTAGCTCGCCTGCGCCCAACCCGGCCAATCGCAGCGCATGCTCAACCGCGTCGATCCCGGTCGGCTGGCGCCCGCCATGAGTGAATATTTCCCATTTTCCCGCACCCGTGAAGCGCGCGTCGATCGACCCGACCACGCACTGCCCGCCGAATTTCTGCGCTATGTCGCCGACCAGCTCCGGGCGGGAAACGGCGGCGCTGTTGACCGCGACCTTGTCGGCGCCGGCCAGGAGCAAGGCGCGTGCATGCTGGGCCGAGCTCACCCCGCCGCCGACCGTGAGCGGCATGAAACAAACTTCGGCGGTGCGCCGCACGATATCGAGCATAGTACCGCGCTTTTCATGGCTGGCGGTTATGTCGAGAAAGCACAGCTCGTCCGCTCCAGCCGCGTCATAAGCCTGCGCCTGCTCGACAGGATCGCCCGCGTCTTTTAGGTCGACGAAATTGACGCCCTTCACCACCCGTCCGTTGGCGACATCCAGACACGGAATGACGCGGACACGTACTGTCATCTATCGGTTCGCCATTGCAATGGCGGTGGCCAAATCGAGACGTCCGTCATACAGCGCGCGGCCCGTGATAACGCCCTCGATCCCCTCGCTCGCCTGAAGCGTGAGCATGTGAATATCGTCCAATCCGTTGACGCCGCCGCTGGCGATCACCGGAATATCGCTGCTGCGCGCCAGTTCGACTGTTGCATCAATATTGCATCCTTTCAGCAGGCCGTCCCGGCCCACATCGGTGAACAGCAAAGAAGCCACACCCGCATCCTCGAACCGCCGCGCCATATCCTCGACACGGACCTGCGACACGTCGGCCCACCCTTCGGTAGCGACGAAACCGTCGCGCGCATCGACCGCAACGACGATACCGCCGGGAAATTCACGGGCCATGTCTTTGACGAATTCGGGATCCTTCAATGCCGCCGTGCCGATCACCACGCGGGAGACACCCAGATCGAACCATCCGGTGACCGCTTCGGCATTGCGGATACCGCCGCCCAGCTGAACATGGCCGGGGAAAGCCATGACAACCGCCTCGACAATGTCGCGATTGACCGCTCTGCCCGCAAATGCCCCGTCCAGATCGACGACATGCAGATGTTCCGCGCCCGCTTGCGAAAACAGCATTGCCTGCGCGACCGGATCGTCGCCATAGACGGTGGCACGGTCCATATCGCCTTCGGCAAGACGGACGACCTGCCCGTCCTTCAGGTCGATTGCGGGAAATACGATCATGCCAAAATCCTTATCAAGGGCGCCACGCCAGAAAACTTGTCATCAGTTGTAGCCCGTAACGCTGGCTTTTTTCCGGGTGGAACTGCACTCCCAATATCGTGTCGCGTGCGACCGCCGCCACTAGGGTTTCCCCATGCGTTGTCGTTGCGGCAATGTCGGTTTCATCCGCCACAGCGAAATGATAGCCGTGCAGATAATACGCCTCGCCCGGTTTGATCAGCGGGGCGCCTGTACGAACCGTCACGTCGTTCCAACCCATGTGCGGCACTTTTATGTTGGGTGACGGGACCGTAATGGCTTTCACCGTTCCGCCGATCCAGCCCAGTCCCGGATGCGCGCCGTATTCCACGCCTTTCGTCGCCAGCAACTGCATGCCGACGCAAATCCCCAGAAACGGAACGGCTTCGCGGCGTACGCGTCGCTCCATCGCATCGACCATGCCTTCGATTGCCATCAGCGCATCGCGGCACGCGCCGAACGCACCGACACCAGGCAGGATGATCCGGTCCGCTTTTGCTACAAAGTGCGGATCGTCGGTAACCTTGACGCCCTGACCACCTGCGGCCCTCAAGGCGTTATATACGGAATGAAGATTGCCTGCGCCGTAATCGATCAGCGCAATTGTTTCAGCCACCGAGCGTGCCTTTGGTCGAGGGAATGGCGCCCGCCTTGCGCGGATCGATCTCGACCGCCTGCCGCATCGCGCGCGCGAACCCCTTGAACATGCCTTCGACGATATGGTGGTTGTTTTCGCCGTATACCAGTTCGCAGTGCAGCGTCAGCCCAGCCGATTGCGATACCGAATGGAACCAGTGCTGGAACAATTCGGTATCCATCTCACCCAGACGCGGCTGCGAAAAACTTGCCTTCCACACCAGATAGGGCCGTCCGCTGATATCCACCGCGACCCGCGCCAGCGCCTCGTCCATCGGCGAATATGCGGTGCCGTAGCGCATGATCCCCGCCTTGTCGCCCAAGGCCTCGCTTAACGCCTGGCCGATGGCCAGTGCGCTATCCTCCGTTGTATGGTGCTGATCAACATGCAGATCGCCTTTGATTCGGACCTTGAGATCAATGAGCGAGTGCCGCGAGAATTGCTCGATCATATGATCGAGAAAGCCGATACCGGTCGAAACGTCATATTGGCCCGACCCGTCAAGATTGACCTCGACATGGATATCGGTTTCATGGGTGGTGCGGGTGATGGTGGCTGTACGCATGGTGTGCTTCTATAATGCCATCGCCGCAGCCTGCAAGAAATTTGGCATGCACAATATCTTAGGCAGTCGAAAGACCCACTTGACCCGCGCCGCCTAAGCCTTCACCTATGCGTTTATGAGTGAAGAGACGCCCGACAGCCTGATTCCCTATGACGAGATCGTGCAGGAAGCCCTGCGCGCCGTCGTGGGCCGCGTGCTGCGCGAAGTCGAACGCGGCGGTCTACCAGGCGAGCATCATTTCTATATCACGTTTAAGACGGCGGCGACCGGAGTCGATATTCCCGACCATTTGCGCGCACGGTTTCCCGACGAAATGACGATTGTCATGCAGAACAAATATTGGGACCTGACCGTGGGCAAGGACAGCTTTTCGATCGGCCTCAGCTTCAATCAGATTCCCGCGAACCTGCACGTGCCCTATGCAGCGATCACGGCATTTGTCGATCCTTCGGTCGATTTCGGTCTGCAATTCCAGGTCGAGGGCGAAATCGCAGAGCCCACCCCGCACGAAGAAGCCGAAAACGACGAACCTGCCGAAGCCAGCGACGGTGTGGACGGCGAAGACGGTTCCAACGTAGTATCGGTGGATTTCGGGCGCAAGAAATAGGCTTTCCGCCTCCTTCGTCATTCCCGGCGAGGATAGTAAGCCCGCAGGCAGTTTATCAGATGAGCGCAAAATCAGACCAGACTCGAAGCGAAACCGACAGCATCGGTCCGATTGACGTGTCGGTATCTGCCTATTGGGGCGCGCAGACCGAGCGCAGTCTGGAAAATTTCCCCTTCCCCAGCCAGGAACGCATGCCGATCGAAATCGTGCACGCGCTGGCTACGGTCAAACAGGCGGCCGCCCGCGTCAACTCGCGCCACGGGCTGGAGGACACAATCGCGCAGGCCATCGAAAAGGCCGCCATCCGTATTCGCGGCGGCGAGTTCGATGACCAGTTCCCGCTCACCATCTGGCAAACCGGTAGCGGCACCCAGTCCAATATGAACGTGAACGAGGTGATTGCCGGCATCGCCAACGAGGGACTGGCGGGAATGCGGGGCGGCAAATCGCCCGTGCATCCCAACGATCATGTCAACCGGTCGCAATCCTCAAACGACAGCTTTCCGACCGCACTGCATATCGCCGCGACGCTGGCAATCGGCGGCCGTCTGATCCCCGCGCTGGACATGCTGTTCGAAGCGATCGGTGCCAAGAGCGAAACCTGGAAAGATATCGTCAAGATCGGCCGTACCCATTTGCAGGACGCGACGCCGCTTACGCTCGGGCAGGAATTTTCGGGCTATGCGGCCCAGCTTTACGCCTGCCGCAATCGCATCAAGGGTGCGGTCCGTCACGGCACTTGCAAACTGGCACAGGGCGGGACGGCTGTGGGTACCGGCCTGAACACGCCCGACCATTTCGATACCGAGATGGCGCGCGAGATCAGCGACATTACCGGCACGGCCTTCGTCACTGCCGCCAACAAGTTCGAGGCGCTGGCTTCGAACGATCCGCTCGTGCATCTGTCGGGCGCGCTCAACACGCTGGCGGTGGCGCTCACCAAAATCGGCAATGATATCCGCCTGCTCGGCTCCGGCCCGCGATCGGGCCTGGGCGAAATATCGCTACCGGCCAACGAGCCGGGCAGCTCGATCATGCCGGGCAAGGTCAATCCGACGCAGTGCGAAATGCTGACCATGGTCGCGGCGCAAGTGATCGGCAACCATCAGGCCGTGACCGTGGGCGGGATGCAGGGGCATCTGGAGCTCAATGTGTTCAAGCCGCTGATCGGTGCCAACGTTCTGCGTTCGATCAATCTGCTTTCGATTGCGATGGAAAGCTTTACGGTCCGCTGCATCGAAGGCCTCGAAGTCAATATCGATCGCATATCCGAACTGGTCGATCGCTCGCTGATGCTAGTCACCGCTCTCGCCCCTTTGATCGGCTATGACAATGCCGCGAAAATCGCTAAACACGCGCATCACAGCGGCCAAACGCTGAAACAGGCGGCGCTGGAACTGAAATTGATCGACGCGGCGACATTTGATGCGCATGTCCGGCCGGAGAGTATGACCGGATAAGACCGAATACGGAACTATTGGACGGCCGGCGTGTTTGATTAACATACACGGGGCCGCACTTTTTGGGGGACAAATGAATTTTATCGCGACAGCCACAACCACTGCCAAGACTGCAAGTATCGCAGAAAAACTCAACCCCGTTAATACATTGACCACACAGCTTGCCGACATGGGCAACGGTTTTGTCGCGATATTGCCGCAGATCGGTATCGGCTTCGTCGTTCTTCTGATCACTTGGATTGTTGCCAAGCTGGCCAAGAAATTGTCCGATAAAATCATACGTAGGGCGGACTTGCGTCCCTCGCTACGCGGACTGATCGAAACGATCATCTCCGTATTCGTATGGATTATCGGCATTATGATCACCGCCACGATCATGATCCCCAGCTTGACTCCCGCTGGCATGCTCGCCGGCCTGGGTCTGGGCGGTGTCGCAATCGGGTTTGCGTTTCAGGATATTTTCGAAAACTTCCTCGCCGGCATCCTGATCATGATACGCAAGAAAATGCGGATTGGTGATGTGATCGAATGCGAGGGCATCAAGGGCAGGGTCGAGCATATATCGCTGCGCGAAACGCACGTGCGCAAGCTGTCGAACGAAATTACGATCGTGCCCAATTCCATGCTGTTCAAAAACCCGGTCGAAATTCTGACCGACGATCAGCTGCGACGGCACGAAGTCATTGTCGGCGTTTCTTATGATACCGATCTGGAAGAAGCGCGTGATGTGATACGCCAAGCGGTCGAATCGGTCGATGAGGTTGAAAAGGAACAGAGAATCGACGTTCTGGCATGCGAATTCAACTCCAGCTCGGTCGATTTTCGCGTACGATGGTGGGCCGGATCCAAGCCCTATGACATGCACAGCACGAAGGATCTGGTCATCCGCGCGATCAAACGCGATCTGGATGCTGCAGGGATCGAAATCCCGTTCCCGTACGTTACGCATACATTCAAGGAAGCGATGAAAATAGAACGCACACATAAAGGAAATGACAATGGCGAAAGCTGAAACCGGAACCGATATCGAAGACATAGCAGACACCGCTCTACCCAAGGCTGAAACACGCGCGCTATGGTCTGACGTGGCTTTGCGTTCTGCGACGCGGCTGATACGCACCAACCTGCTGGATATGGCGCTGAACAAAGTCATGACACCGCAGGCGCGCGCGCAGACCAAGCCAAACAGTCTGGGCATGTCCCTGATCGGCATGGCCGCAGCGCGCCTCGCCACCAAATCTGTTCCCGGTGCATTGCTGGTAGGCGGGGGGCTTTTGGCCAAGGCGATCTACGATCGCAGCGCGTCCAAAAAAGCCGATGCCGATACCAGGGTCGTTGACCCCGACCAGATCACGCACCCCGACGTGCAGTAATAGGCAGGCTGTCGCCGATCTTCGCCAAAAATCTTTGACTGAGATTTAATGCCCTCATATCAGCCGCGTGGACAGGATATCCCGACATCCCACTTGACGCATGCCGTGCGACCTTGGCAAGAGCGCATATGTCCATAGCCGATACAGATGCATCCGCACGCCGTAACAAACTCAAACGCCGCGGGCTGTTGTTCGTGCTATCTTCTCCATCGGGTGCGGGTAAATCCACCATTGCGCAAATGCTGCTGAAATCCGATCCTGAAATCAACCTCTCGGTATCCTATACCACCCGCTCTCCGCGCGGCGGCGAGATTGACGGTGTCGATTATCATTTTACCGATGTAGCCACGTTCAAACAGATGATCGAGGCCGACTCCTTTATGGAATGGGCGGTGGTGTTCGACCATTATTACGGCACGCCGAAAGCCACGGTCCGAGCCGGTTTGAAAGAAGGCGAAGACTATCTTTTCGACATCGACTGGCAGGGCACACAACAATTATACCAGCGCAACGAAACCGATGTCGTGCGCGTATTCATCCTGCCGCCTTCGATCGAGGAACTGGACGAGCGCCTTCGCAAACGCGGCACCGACAGCGAAGATGTGATTAAAGCACGCATGGCGCGGTCGAAAGCGGAAATCAGTCACTGGGACGGTTACGACTATGTCGTCATCAATGACGATGTCGACCGCTGTTTCGCGCGTGTGCGCGAAATATTGCATGCCGAGCGTGTCCGCCGGTCGCGCCAGACTGGCCTGGTCGATTTCGTCCGCGATCTGATGACATAAGCAACTCTCCTCCGGCCCGGAAGAGAGCTTATAGTCTAATGTCCCTCGGGATCGGTTCCGCCGCCCGATGTATAGGCATTTACCACACCGCCATCGACGGGAATGGTCGTGCCCACGACATAATCTCCTGCCCGGCTCGCGAGATAGATTGCAACCGCCGCCATATCCTCGGGCTCGCCGATCCGTTTTGCCGGGATATGCTTGGCGACGGTATCGGCGTGATCGCGCGCAGCCTTGTTCATGTCCGACTGGAATGCGCCGGGCGCGATGCCGCTTACGACGATATTGTCCTGTAGCAACCGCACCGCCATGCGCCGCGTGAGGTGGATCAGAGCCGCTTTCGATGCCTGGTAGCTATAGGTTTCCCACGGGTTGATTTTCATGCCGTCGATCGAGGCGACATTGATGACTTTTGCGGGCTGTTCCTTGGTGCCCGCATTCTTGAGCAGGCCGTGGAGTTTCTGTGTCAGGAAAAACGGCGATTTGACGTTCAGGTCCATCACCTTGTCCCAGCCCTGCTCAGGAAAATTTTCGAACTCGCTGCCCCAGGCGGCGCCCGCATTGTTGAGCAATATATCGAGCCTGTCCTCATGCTTGCCGAGTTCCGCGGCCAGCGCTTCGCAGCCCGCGATCGTGCTGATATCGCCGGGAAGCGAAATGCAATTCTCGCCCAGTTCCTCGGCCGTGGCATCGCACACATCCGCCTTGCGCGCGGTGATATACACTTTCGCACCGGACTGGATATAGCCTTCGGCAATCATCTTGCCGATGCCGCGCGATCCGCCGGTAACGAGCGCAACGCGGCCTTCTAGAGAGAAGAGTTTCCGGACGTCCATTATAATTTCCTTTTCTGTATATCGTCATCCTGAACTTGTTTCAGGATCCATGGTGCCGATTTGCGCAGTGGTAGAATTTCAGAGTTTTGGTACCAAAATTGCAATTCTCATATCGGGAACTGCAAGCAGTTGTAAAATGGATGCTGAAACAAATTCAGCATGACGTGGTAAATCAATAACCGTGCAGTTCGGCAACCTTGTTGGCGTGGTAATTGGCATCGCCGAAAAACTCGTTCAGCGCGCGGTCGCGCTTCATATACAGACCGATATCATATTCGTCGGTCATTCCGACGCCGCCATGCATCTGCACCCCCTCGCGCACAGCAAGATTCGCGGTGCGACCGGCTTTGGCCTTGGCGACATGCACATAGAGCGGCGCGTTGCCCGAGCCCTCATCGAGCAATTGCTGCGCCTTGAGCACAGCCGCCCGGGCGATTTCCATCTCGCTATAAAGGTGCGACGCACGATGCTGCAATGCCTGGAACTCGCCGATATACTGGCCAAACTGCTTGCGTTCTTTCAGGTAATTAACCGTTATATCCATCGCGCCGCCGCCGACACCGACCATTTCCGCCGCCGAACCGATACGGCCCGCGGTCAGGAGCACATCGAGCACGGCCCCGCCCTGATCGACTTCGCCGATCACGCTGTCAGCGTTGACGTCGACACCGTTAAAAGTGACATGTGCGGCCACCGCGCTGTCGACCAGCCGGACCGGCGCGACATCCATGTTTGCCGCATGTTTGGGAACCGCAAACACTGTCAAACCATCGGCATTGCCCTCGCTGCCCGAAGTGCGCGCAGCAACGATCAGCATGTCTGCCGAGGCACCGTGGATGACGAACTGTTTCTTGCCGGTCAGCTTGAACCCGTTGCCGCTGCGTTCCGCCGCCATCGCAATCTGGTCGGGGCGATGTTTGGATTTCTCGTCAATCGCGAGCCCCAATACCGTATCGCCGCTTAAAATGCCCGGCAGATACTGGCCTTTCAGCTCCGCCCCGGCATGGTTGAGCGCGGCCACGCCGGCAATAGCCGTGGTCAGGAACGGCGATGGTGTCAGGTTGCGGCCGACCTGCTCGAGCACGATGCCTGCCTCGACATGGCCCAGACCCAGGCCGCCATCTTCTTCGGATACCAGGATCCCGGTAAAGCCCATTTCGGCAAATTGTTTCCACAGCGCGTGGCTGAAGCCGTCCTTGCAATTCTTGTCCCGAAACTCGCGAAAATGGCTCACCGGCCCTTCCGATTTGATGAATTCGCGCGCGCTGTCGAGCAGCATGCTTTGGTCGTCGTCTAGAAATAATGGCATATTATTCTCTTTTTAATTCTTGAAATTATCAAATGCGGAAAGGTTTACCCGCCTGGAAGCTCGAGTATCCGCTTGGAAATCACGTTCAGCATCACTTCGCTGGTGCCGCCCTCGATACTGTTGGCCTTGGTGCGCAGCCAGTCGCGCGGTTTTTTGCCGCCGTGCGATGCTTCGCTTTCCCATTCCAGTGCATCGCTACCGCCCGCCGCCATGATCAGCTCATGGCGTTTCTTGTTGAGCTCGGTGCCCGCATATTTCATCATGTTCGGCTGTGCCGGATGGCCCTTGCCCGCTTTCATCTCGTCCATAAATTGTTCGGAGACGGCGCGAAACGCCAGCGTATCGACATCGAATTGCGCCAGTTCCGCGCGCAGCAACTGGTCATCCAGCATGCCCAGTCCGTTCAGCCCAATGGCGCCCGTCATGACCGCACCCAACGAGCGCGACCCGTCGCCCAGACCGCCGCCCGAAATCATTTCGCGCTCGTGGCCAAGCAGATATTTGGCCACGTCCCAGCCGCGGCCCACTTCTCCGACAATCTGGTCCTTCGGTACCTGCACATCGTCGAAAAAAGTCTCGCAGAAAGGCGAGTTGCCCGAAATCAACAGAATCGGCTTGGTCGATACGCCTGGCGATTCCATGTCGAACAACAGGAACGATATGCCGCGATATTTATCCTGCTTGTCGGTGCGGACCAGACAGAAAATCCAGTCGGCTTTGTCGGCATAGCTGGTCCACACTTTCTGGCCGTTGACGATCCAGTGATCGCCGCACTCTTCATCATAGGCTTCCTCACCGAAGGTCTGCAAGGACACAAGATCGGAGCCGCTGCCCGGTTCGCTATAACCCTGACACCAGCGGATTTCGCCGCGCGCGATCTGGCCGAGATAATGGATCTTTTGTTCTTCGGTACCAAATTTGAGCAAGGCGGGCCCAAGCATCCAGATACCGAAACTCGACAGCGGCGAACGACAGCCGAGCTTCGCCATTTCGCGGCGGAATATCTTGGCTTGCGCAGCCGACAGCCCCGCCCCGCCATATTCTTTCGGCCAATCGGGCACGGTATAGCCCTTGGCGGCACAGCGTTCGAGCCAGAGCTTTTGCGCCTCGTTCTTGAATTCGAAATTGCGCCCACCCCAGCACATATCGTCCTCGCCGCGCACCGGCTCGCGCATTTCGGGTGGACAGTTTTCTTCCAGCCAGCTGCGAATTTCGGTGCGGAATTGTTCGAGATCAGACATGTGGGCTCCTGCAAAACTGTGCGCCGTTGCGCATCATTTAATCGTTCGGTTAAGCTACGCTTTTTGCATTCGCTCGGCAAGAGTTTGTGCACAATAAAGCGTGCCGTAACGGCGGCGGCGAGTCGATTGACCGTACACTGCTTCCCGCGCATGTTGCAGTTATGGAGAGAATCGCCACACCCAGCAAGACAGGGCAAACGGCCGCCGCTGATACCGTACCGATGCCGATCAAACTGAGCTACGGCTTTGGCGCGGTGGCTTACGGTATCAAGGATAACGGCTTTGCCGTGTTTCTTTTATATTATTACAATCAGGTCGTCGGTCTGCCAGCCACTTTAGTGAGTCTCGCCATCATGGTGGCGCTGTTGGTCGATGCTTTTATCGATCCGCTGGTGGGGCAGTTTTCGGACAGAACTCGCACCCGGCTGGGTCGCCGCCACCCGTGGCTATATGCGTCAGCCTTGCCAATCGCGATTTTCTGGATTTTGCTGTGGAACCCGCCCGACGGGAGTTTGACTCTGCAATTTCTCTATCTGACCGTTGTTGCGATGTTCGTGCGCGTTGCGATCTCCTGTTACGAAGTGCCGTCGCTGGCGCTGCTTCCCGAATTGTCGAAAGACTATCACGAGCGCACAAGGGTGCTTCGCTACCGCACGCTTTTCGGCTGGGCGAGCGGGCTCCTTATCATGATCGCCGCCTATGGCGTTTTCCTTGTTCCGGAAGGGGTCATCGAAACCGGTTTGCTCAATCCGGCAGGATATTCGCGCTTCGCCATTGCCGGGGCAATCGCCATGATTCTGGCTGTACTGGTATCGGCAGTGGGCACACAAAAGCGCATCGTCGGCAATTATAATGCCGAAGTCGATCCACCCCCCAGCGCCGAAAACCTGCGACAAATGCTTTCGATGATGATGTTCAAGCCGTTCCTGCTGTTACTGTTTGCCGGTATTTTCGCTTATGCTGCGCAGGGACTTATATTCTCGCTCACGCCGTATCTGCTGACACATGTCTGGGAATTCAGCCAGAGCCAGTTCGTGCACTACTCGCTGGTATTGTTCGTATCGGTACTGACATCGTTTTTCCTTGTTACGCCGGTTTCAAAATGGCTGGGCAAGCCCAAAGCCGCCTCCAGACTGACACTAATCGCTGGAACATTTGGGACATTGCCCTATGCCCTTCGTTATTTTGACCTGTTCCCCGCGAACGACTCGCCAGCCATGATTCCCTTGCTTTACGCATTGCTGGTCTTTGCGATCGGGGCGGGTATCAGCGTCATGATCCTGACCATGTCGATGATGGCCGATGTCGCCGACGCCTCGGAAGAGGTCACGGGCAAACGCACCGAAGGCGTGTTTTCCGCGGGCGTGTTTTTCATGCAGAAATGCGTGACAGGTATCGGCATCTTCATTGCCGGTGCGATCATCCAGTTCAGCGGACTTCAGGATGGCGCTGCTCCCGGCACCGCGACCACCGGTACGGTGCAATCACTGATCTTCATGTATATTGTGTTGATCGGTATTTTAGCCGGACTTGGCGCATGGGCCTACACATTGTTCCCGCTGACCGAGGATGACCATAATCGCCGGATTGCCAAGCTGGCCGTAAGATCACGGCAGGGGAAAGGCGGCCGGCCCAGCGCCAAATGATAGCAAAGACGCATGTTGGGGGTGGAAATCCCCTGTAATAAATGACACAAGTTAATCACGTAATTAAAAGTGGCGATAAAGCCGCATATCAGGGCTTATTGGCCCATAGCGAGCAGGAGATTATCTGATGGATTTCGATCTTACCGAACGGCAGCAATATTGGCGCGACCGCGTACGCGCATTTATCGAAGCGCATGTTCGCCCGCGCATGGGCGACTATCACGCACAGCAGGCCGAGGGCGATCGCTGGAAAGTGCTGCAGGTTATCGAGGATGAGAAAGCCCGCGCGAAATCGCAGGGTCTGTGGAACCTTTTCATGCCGCCTTCCAACCCCAACCTGACGCATGTCGACGACAGTTTCGAATTCGACGGACCCGGCCTGACCAATCTCGAATACGCATTGTGCGCAGAGGAAATGGGCCGCATCGGCTGGGCATCGGAAGCGTTTAACTGTTCCGCGCCCGATACCGGCAATATGGAAGTGTTCCACCGCTACGGCACGCGCGAGCACAAGGACACATGGCTGAAACCCCTGATGAACGGCGAAATCCGCTCGGCTTTCCTGATGACTGAGCCGGGCGTGGCCTCTTCCGATGCTACCAATATCGAGACTCGCATGGTGCGCGACGGCGACGAATATGTCATTAACGGCCGCAAATGGTGGTCTTCGGGTGCAGGTGATCCGCGCTGCAAAGTCGCGATCGTGATGGGCAAAACCGACACCGAAGCCAAACGCCATCAACAGCAGTCGCAGATTATCGTGCCGCTCGACGCGCCGGGCGTCAACATCCTGCGCCACCTGCCGGTATTCGGCTATGACGATGCGCCGCACGGCCATATGGAAATCGAACTGAAAGACGTGCGCGTTTCGGCCAGCAATATCCTGCTCGGCGAAGGCCGCGGTTTCGAAATCGCACAGGGCCGCCTTGGACCCGGCCGCATCCACCATTGCATGCGCACCATTGGCGTGGCCGAGGAAGCGCTTGAGAAAATGTCCCGCCGCCTGCAATCGCGCGTGGCATTTGGTCGGACGATCGCGGAATTCAGCGTGTGGGAAGAGCGTATCGCCCGCGCCCGTATCGATATCGACATGACCCGCCTGCTCTGCCTCAAGGCCGCAGACATGATGGACAAGGTCGGCAACAAGAATGCCAAGGCGGAAATCGCCATGATCAAGGTGCAGGCCCCCAATATGGCGCTCAAAATCATCGATGATGCGATTCAGGCGCATGGCGGCGGCGGCGTATCCAACGATTACGGACTTGCCGAAGCCTATGCGCACCAGCGCACCTTGCGCCTCGCCGACGGTCCCGACGAAGTTCACAACCGCTCGATCGCGCGAATCGAATTCGGCAAATACGGGCCCGACAGCGATATCAGCGTCTCGTCCGGCGATATGGGAGCGACACGGTGAAAGCGGCTGTCCTCAAGCAAGCGGGGCAGCCACTCGAAATCCGCGATGTCGAGATCGATACCCCCGGCCCGCGCGAAGTCCTGATCCGCACGAAAGCAGTCGGGCTTTGCCGTTCGGATTTGCATTTTATCGACGGCGTCTATCCGGCGCTGATGCCCACCATTCCCGGCCATGAAGCCGCCGGAGTGGTCGAAGCGGTCGGCGATGAAGTGCGCCATGTCGCCCCCGGCGATCACGTTGTCACGTTCCTCGCCCCGTTTTGCGGATCATGCGAATTGTGCGCGGGCGGGCAACAGAGCCTGTGTCAGGACCCGTCGATCAAACGCAGCAAGGATCAGCCGCCCAAGCTGACCATGGACGGCGAGACGGTGAACCAGTTTCTCAACCTGTCGGCTTTTGCCGAAAAGATGCTGGTTCACGAAAATGCCTGTGTCGGGATCGACAAGAAAATGCCGTTCGACCGCGCGGCTTTGCTCGGCTGCGCCGTCATCACGGGTGCAGGCGCGGTGTTTAACGACAGCAAGCTGAAACCCGGCGAAAGCGTTGCCATTGTCGGCGCGGGCGGGATCGGGCTGAGCGCAGTCAATGCGGCGAAGATTGCCGGCGCAGGCACAATCATCGCGATCGATCCGGTGAAATCCAAACGCGACCTCGCGCTGAAAATGGGTGCGACGCACGTGTTCGATGCGGCCGACGAAGATGTGGCGAAACAGGTGATTGCCGCAACCGGCGGCGGGGTGGATTATGCCATCGAAGCGGTCGGGCGGCCCGAAACTGCCGAGCTAGCCTGGACCATCGCCAAACGCGGCGGTCAGGCGACGATCGTCGGCATGATCGCGCCGGGCCAGATGGTGACGCTGCACGGTCCCAGTTTGCTCAGCGGCAAAACGCTGAAAGGCTCGCTGATGGGATCGACCCATTTCCAGATCGATATGCCGCGGCTCGCGCATTTCTACCTGAACGGACAACTCGATCTCGACACCATGATCGCCGAGCGTATCACGCTGGACGAGATCAATGCCGGATTCGACAAGCTGCGCGCCGGTGGCGACGTCCGCTCCGTTATACTGTTCGATTGAACGAAAGGACCGAAACCATGGACGCCGATATCGAAATGACCGGCACGATGGCCGTGCCCGAGAAGGACCAGCTGGACGAGGCCAGATTGTCCGCATGGATGGATGAGAATGTCGAGGGTTTTAGCGGTCCTCTCACTATGTCCAAGTTTAAGGGGGGCCAGTCCAACCCTACCTACCGCGTCGATACTCCGGATCAGTCCTATGTTCTGCGCCGCAAGCCGTTCGGCAAATTGCTGCCCTCCGCGCACGCGGTCGACCGCGAGTATAAGGTGCAATCGGCGCTCTACGAACAGGGTTTCCCGGTATCGCGCCAGTTCGGTCTGTGCGAGGATGACGCCGTCATCGGTTCGATGTTCTACGTCATGGATTTTGGCGATGGGGTTTCTTATTGGGACGGCACCCTCCCGAAACAGACGCCCGACGAGCGCACCGAAATCTATCACGAGATGATCCGCACGCTGGCCAAGCTGCACAGCTATGACCCCGAGAAAATAGGTCTCGCCGACTATGGCAAGCCGGGCAATTATTGCGCGCGGCAGATTTCGCGCTGGTCGAAACAATATGCGCTGTCCGAAACCGAAAAGGTGCCGGAAATGGACAAGCTGATCGCATGGCTGCCGACCACCACGCCCGAACAAAAGGGTTTCGGCATTGCGCATGGCGATTACCGGATCGACAACATGATTTTTGCCAAGGACGAGCCGAGGGTTATCGCCCTGCTCGACTGGGAGCTTTCCACGCTCGGCGATCCGATTGCCGATCTCAGCTATTTTCTGATGAGCTGGATCCAGCCCGCGGAAGGCCGCAACGGTCTGCTCGGTATCGATGTCGAAAAACTGGGCATCCCCACCATGCATGAAGCGCAGGGCCTGTATCTTGAACATGCCAAGCTCAGTGAAGTGCCGCCAATGGACTGGTATATGGCCTATAACCTGTTCCGCATCGGCGCGATTTTACAGGGTATCAAGAAACGCGTGCTCGACGGCACCGCATCGAGCGCGCAGGCCAACGCCATGGCCGACCGCGTGTTGCCGCTGGCCCAGGCGGCTTGGACATTCGCAAAAAAGGCCAGCGCCAAAGATTGAAAACACGTCATTCCGGCGAAAGCCGGAATCTCTCTGAAAAAAGCGCACGATAAATTGAAATTCCGCTTTCGCCGGAATGACGATAGATAGGAATGGAATATATGTCGCAATTCGATCTTACCGGAAAAACCGCCTTGATCACCGGCTCATCGCGCGGCATCGGCCTTGCCACCGCGCAGGAAATGGCCGCAAATGACGCGAAAGTCGTTATCTCGAGCCGCAAGCAGGATGCGTGCGATGCGGCGGCGGCGGACATCAACGCGAAATATGGCGAGGGCACTGCGATTGCTGTGGCGTGCAATATTTCCGACAAGGATAGATTGCAGAATCTGGTCGACCAGACGCGCGAGGCCTTCGGCCAGATCGACATTCTGGTCTGCAATGCCGCGTCCAACCCCTATTACGGTCCGATGTCGGGCATTGCCGACGAACAGTTCCGAAAGATACTCGACAACAACATTCTTTCCAATCACTGGCTGATCCAGATGGTCGCGCCGGAAATGCGCGAACGGAAAGAAGGCTCGATCATTCTGATCTCGTCGATCGGCGGCTTGGTCGCCAGCACCACGATCGGCGCGTATAATATTTCCAAAGCTGCCGATTTCCAGCTGGCCCGCAACCTTGCCGCCGAATTCGGGCGCGACGGCGTGCGCGTCAACTGTATCGCGCCAGGCATTATCAAGACCGATTTTGCCAAGGCATTGTGGGAGAATCCCAAGCTGATGGGCCATATCGAACGCGCGACACCCCTGGGCCGCATTGGCGAGCCATCGGAAATCGCCGGGGCCGCAGTATTCCTCGCCTCCAGCGCCTCGACATTCATGACCGGCCAGTCGATGGTGATCGATGGCGGCACCACCATCACGGGAGGACTTTAATATGAGCGACTTGACCGGAAAAATCGCCATCATTACAGGCGCTGGCAGCGGTATCGGCCGCGCTACCTCGTTGCTGTTCGCGGCCAACGGCGCCAAAGTCATCGCCGCCGATATTACCGACAAGGTGAAAGATACCGCCGCCGAAAACCCCGATGCCATCACCGCCATGCACTGCGATGTCGGCAGTGAAGACGATGTCAAAGCCCTGGTTGCCAAGGCTTATGAGCTGCATGGCGACCTCCATATATTCTACGCCAATGCAGGGGTGTCGGGCGGGCATACCGGCATTTTCGATCAGAGCGTCGAGGATTGGGAAAATATCCTGCGTATCAACCTGATAGGCCCGTTTCTTGCCATTAAACATGCGGGCAAGGCAATGGCCGATAGCGGTCATGGCGGATCGATCGTGTGCACGGCGAGCGTCGCGGGACTGCGTTCCGGCGCGGGCGGCCCCGCCTATACCGCCTCCAAAGCGGGCGTCGTCAATCTGGTCCGCATCGCCGCGCAGCAGTTGTCGGGCAGCAACGTGCGCTGCAACGCCATCTGTCCCGGTCTTATCGAAACCGGCATGACCCAGCCGATTTACGACATGGTACGCGAGCGCGGTATGGAAGAGAAGATTGGCCAGCTAAACCCGCTGAAACGCGGCGGCGTGCCGAACGAGATTGCCGAAGCGGCGCTGTTTCTCGCGTCCGACCGGTCCTCCTATGTCAACGGCCACGCTCTGGTGGTCGATGGCGGGCTGTCCAGCTCACACCCCTATAGCCGCCAGAAATTCGGCGAAACGGCCTCTTAGAAAAGCGAACAACTATGTCCCTGGAAATCACCGACCCCGCAGAACTGGGATTTGATCCCGATCGGCTTACCCGCATCGACACGCACCTGAAATCGAAATATCTCGATAGCGGGAAAATGCCGCATACCGCTCTGCTGATCGGCAGGGGCGATGATATCGCGCACCTGTCGCACCAAGGCCATGCAAGGCCGGGCGAGGCGCTGACGCAGAATCATCTGTTCCGCATCGCATCAATGACCAAGCCGATCACCTCGATTGCTTTCATGCAACTGGTCGAACAGGGCAAAGTGTCGCTGAGCCATCCGGTCAGCAAATATATTCCCGAGTGGAAAAACCAGGGCGTGTTCGTTTCAGGCGGCGGCGCGCAGCCATTCGTGTCGCGGGCGCCCACGCGGCCGATGCAGATCATCGACCTGCTGCGCCATACGTCGGGGCTGACCTACAGCTTTCAGGAACGCACGCCGATCGACGCCGCCTATCGCAAGGCCGGTTTCGAACGGTTCGATGGCGGCGAGCTGGAACAGATGATCGCCACGCTGGCGGACATACCGCTTGAATCCGATCCGGGCAGCAGCTGGAACTATTCGATTTCCACCGATATCGTCGGCGCGCTGATCCAGCGGATTTCGGGACAGAAACTGGACGAGTATATTGCGGAGAATATCCTGCAGCCGCTCGGCATGACCGACACCCATTTCCAGCTACCGCAGGAAAAAATCAGCCGGATGACAGACTGTTACAGCTGGCACCCGACACAAAAGATGAAGATGTACGATACCGGGGCACAGACCGCGTGGGCTCAGTCGCCAAAGCTGCTTTCAGGCGGCGGCGGTCTGGTGTCGTCGCTATCCGACTATCACCGTTTCTGCCGCATGCTGCTGAACGAAGGCACGCTAGACGGAGTGCAGATTATCGGCCGTAAAACGCTCGAGCTGATGACTGCCAATCACCTGCCGGGCGGCGGCGACCTGACGCAGCACAGCAAGGCATTGTTCAGCGAAGCGGAAAATGCCGGCGCGGGCTTTGGCCTCGGCTTTGCCACCACAATCGACAGTGCCGCCACGGGCATTCAGGGATCGACCGGCGATTTTTACTGGGGCGGCATGTTCTCGACCGCCTTTTTCGTCGATCCGGTAGAGGATATCATCATGATATTTATGACCCAGTTGATGCCCTCGAGCGCCTATCCGGTGCGCCGCGAGGTCAAGACGATGCTCTATTCGGCGCTGACCGTTTGAACGCCGAACCCCAAATAAAAAAAGCCCCGTCAATTGAAACGGGGCTTTTTCTTATCTTGCGGGGAAATCTTCCCCGATATGCAGATCTTCAGGAATCGGCAGTCAGAGTAGCCACGACTTCCTGATTACGCTCATTGACCATGCCTTTGGTTTTCAGCTCGGCCGAAAGCGTTTTGGCCTTGTCGAGATGGATCTGGTCATCGCTGATGCGATAGAGGTTAATATGCGCGGTAAGCATGGCATTGGCCAAGGCCGCGTCGTCGGGGCTGGTCATAGCCGCTTCTGTCGAAATATTCAGGACATCTTGGAAATACGGCATCGCGGCATCATTATCTCCGTCGACCATCTTCTGAATGCCTACGGTGGTCATGTAGTTGAGCAGCAAGTCACGGGTGTCCGGATTGGACGTATCAGACATATAAACCTTTTTCCAAACGGGAATGGACTCGTCGTAAATGGCGATCGTCGCGGGATTGTTGTTCAGCGCGATCTGCGAATTTGCGGCTTTGGCCATTGTGGTCGCCAAATACGCGGTCATTTGCGCGTCCTGCATATTGGCTTCCATCTTTTTCAGCGTCGGAATGGCGGCCGCGAATTTTGCGGCGGCTTCGCTATGATTGCCCGCTTCCTGAGCCGCTTCGGCCTCGGTTGCGGCCGTCACAGCTGCTTGCTGGTCGTCGCGGCTGACTTCTTGTGCTGGTACGGCGGGTTGAGCCATCGTGTCCTCAGCCATGGTTTGATCGGTCATGGTTTGATCGGTCATGGTATCACCGGACATATCATGCCCGGCCATGTCATGTTCTTGGACCGTCATCGTATCGGGGGACGTTGCTTCGCTATCCTGCGCGATAGCAGGCGTCGCCGCCAATATGGTTCCGGTAGCCAGAATACTTAAAAAGCTGATTTTTTTCACGAAATGTTTCTCCATAATAATTTTGGCTCGCTTCGGGCAAGCGCAATGAGGTTTTACGACCCGAATGAACATTGTCCTGATAACAGGCTTATCTTGAACATCCGATGACCAAATAACGCAAATGTCCCGTTTTGGGTTCCCTATAATCGGGCAAAAACGACTAATCCGCCACCAGCGCGCAGAAACGCGATGCTGCCATAAACTGCCCGCGCCGCATTTCGCGCATCGCCCGCGCCTCGTCGTCTTCGCCCCATTGCTCGGCCTGCCACAACTCTTCCAGATTGACGAGCGGCCACAATGTTTCGGCGTCGATATGTCGCTCCAGCAAAGCCAGAACGCAAATCAGCGAACCGGCAATGGTGGTTAGCGGATTCATTGCGGCCAGCGTGAAATCGTCATAGTCCAACACGGCCTCGCGCATCTTTTGCAGGGTCCGCGCGGGCTGCGCATGATAGATAATGCCTTCGACGCGAATGAAGGAAATGCCGTAACGGTCTTCCGCCCAAGTCAGCAGCGGTTCCCATTCCGCGTCTTGGATCGCCACCTGCGGCGTTTCCAATTCTGCGCGGTAGCAGAGCATGTCGGTTTCGGCATAGGCGATGATTGGCGCAGCAAAAGCATCACGGTCCCTGCCGACATGGTCGATCGCCGCATTGGCAAAGCCGGTATACAGCATCGACACGGGATCGAATATCTCGCCCTGCGCATTCCATTCGTCCGCAATCGCCTGCGCCAGCGCGGCGTTCGGCAGAGAAAGCAAGTTTCGCCCCGGCGTATTAACCGGGCGGCCGTCGAGCAATATCTGATATGCGCCGACAGTATCGGCGACTTTTGCCTCTTTATAAAAACGCTTCATGCAGGAGTATCCGGTGCTTTCGTTTTCCACCGGCGGGCCAGCAGGCGCGGCGCAATCAATGCCCCGAACAGGCCGATCACGATCAGGATATAGTCCACGCCCGCCGGGATGGAGCCGATCGCATCCGCCGCGGCCAGAAATCCCGCCGCAAACAGCATGGCCCCGCCCAGCCGGACGAGCGAGATGATGCCGAAACGGGTTCGGGCCAGCCGTTCCTTATCGTCCATGGCCACCGCTTTCCAACAGGCCGAACAGGTCGCCCATCTGCATCGCCACGCTCTCGGCACCCGCATCGGTCAGCTCGTGCGCATCATGATAGCCCCAGTCGACGCCGATCGCGCGCACGCCCGCATTGACGCCCATCGCCATGTCGTAACTGGTATCGCCGATCATCGCCGCATGCGTGCTTTGCGCGCCCGCATCGGACAGCGCCTGTGCTATCATCGACGGGTGCGGTTTGGACGGATGCCGATCGGCGGTCTGCAGGCTGACGAAACGTTTCGTGAGCCCGTGATGATCCATGCACAAAATCAATCCGCGATCCGATTTGCCGGTGGCCACGGCCAGCAGCCAGCCCGCGTTCTCCAGCCGGTCGAACAGATCAACCAGCCCGTCATAAAGCGGTTCCTCCAGCATCGCGCCGCTGCCCCGCAATTCTTGAAAGGCCCGCTTGTAATGGTCTGCCAGGCGCTGATGCAGATCGTCCTCGCCTTCCGGCAGCAACACCGCCATCGCTTCCTTGAGCGACAACCCGACGATCCGGCGCGTTACGTGATGATCGGGCGGTGCCAGCGTTTCGCGGGCAAAGGCATATTCCATCGCTCGGCAGATATTGGCCTGGCTGTCGACCATCGTACCGTCGCAATCGAATATCGCCAGTTTGACCGGCATTAGCGGCGACCTCCGCGGCCGCCCGCGGGCTTACCAGTTTTGACGCCCGTCTTCGCACCGCCACGCGGCGGTTTGCCGCCAAACTTGGCGCCAGCTTTCCCCGTCGCTTTACCGCTGGCTTTTTTGGTGCCGGGCTTGCCTTTGACGGGCTTGCCCGCCCCCTTGAACGATGGCTTGGCGCCCGCTTTGGCCTTGCCGGGTTTTCCCTTGGGATCGCCCTCGCCGCGCATCCGGCGTTCGCCGCGCTGGTCGCGCCGCATCTGCTTGGCATGATGGCGCGCGAATTTCTTTTCTTCCGCCTTGCTCGGCGGCGGCAAATCCTCTTCCAGCAGCAGATCGCCCAGTTCGAGGTCGAAACCCAGATGCTCCATCGTTTCGGCAAAATGCGGCGGCAGATCGGCCATGACATCGAGCGGCGCGCCATCGGGATGGTCGATCCGCAAGCGCCGGGCGTGCAGATGCATCTTGCGGCTGACTTCGCCGGTCAGATACGCTTCTTTCAGACCATATTTACCGTCGCCGACAATCGGATGGCCGATTGCCGCCATATGCACGCGCAGCTGGTGGGTGCGACCGGTATAGGGCTGCAATTCGACCCAGGTAGCCTTGTTGCCTGCGCGCTCGATAATGCGGTAGCGGGTCTTGGCGTTCTGGCCGTTCTCCTCGTCCACCGTCATTTTCTCGCCGCCCGAGCCGGGCTGCTTGGCGAGCGGCAATTCGATCACGCCATCGGCAATATCGGGCACACCCATAATGATCGCCCAATAGATTTTCCGCGCGGTGCGGCCCGAAAAACGTTTGGAGAAATAGGCGGCATTGCCCGGACTGCGCGCAAGCAACAGCACGCCGCTCGTATCCTTGTCGAGCCGATGCACCAATTTGGGTCGGCCCGCTTTTTCATAGCGCAGCGCATCGAGCATGCCATCGACATGGGTGGTGGTCTTGCTGCCGCCCTGTGTCGCCAGCCCTGCCGGCTTGTTGATCACGATCGCGGCCTCGTCGCGGTGGATGACCATGTCGCGCATATAGTCGACCTGATCTTCGCTGAGCGGTTCGGCCTCTTTTTTCGGTCCGGGCGCACGGTTCGGGTCGGCGGGCGGCATGCGGATCGTCTGGCCCGCGCTAACATGGTCGCCCGGTGCCACCCGCTTACCGTCGAGCCGGATCTGACCGGTCCGCGCCCAACGCGAAATCATGTTGAAACTGACCTGTGCCTGATGCCGTTTGAACCAGCGGTCGAGCCGAATGCCGTCGTCATCGGCGGCGACGCGAAATTGCCGCACGTCGATCAGGTCGTGGCGCTTTTCGGATGTGTCATCACTCATGCAAATGTCCTGATCAAAGTAAGGCCCACAAAAAGGGCGAGGACGGAGAGCAGCACCGACGCGACCGCATACAGGGCCGCCATGCCGGTCTGGCCCGACTCCATCATCGTGAATATTTCCAAGCTGAACGCAGAAAATGTCGTAAAACCGCCCAGCAACCCCACACCCAGCAACAGCCGCCAGGGTTCACTCGGCGTATCGCTGCGCGCCAGTATACCGACCAGCACGCCCATGGCCAGCCCGCCCAGCATATTGGCGGCAAAAGTGCCCCAGGGCAGCCCAGGGCCCGTGATCTGGAACAGCCAGCGGCCCACATGGTACCGCAAAGCGGCACCGACGCCGCCGCCTGCCATGACCAGTAATGTCGGAAAGTAAGGGAAAGCTTGTGCCATGGCGCTCGCTCTAGCGACTTTTGCGGCGTTATGGAATGACAGAATTTGGCAGTTGCCTGTGGCTGCTGCGACAAGCGCTAAAGGCAAGGAAAAAGGGCAGCACCTTCAAGAATGCTACCCCTTCCTTTACCACCGAAGTGGCAAACTCGTTATACCTGTATGCATCGGGTCGTGTTGCCGCCGATACGTTTCACCATGAAGACGTCGTTTCGGCGTTATTGTTCCCGCCGATCAGAAAATTTATCGCGTCAGATAGGCTATCCACGCGGACAGCATCGAACCCTGCGGCCTAAAACCGCGCGGTACGGCGTTGGCCCCGCATTCCAGGCAGCGCGCCTGAACGCCCTGCCCGCCTGCCAGCATCCGCATATCGCCCAGCGCACGCTCTGCCGCAAAGCTTTGCTGCATGGCGATATGGCCGACAATGTCGGTGCGCGCAGTTTCCTGCGGCGGGGCGAACAGCCCCGAAATCAGGGCGGCAAACCCGCTAACCGGCGTTTCCAGATAATAGGCATGGTATTCGCCTGCATCCATCTTCGCCAGTTCGGCCGCCTTGGCCAGCGCATCGTCGAGCGAACCGAAACTGTCGACCAGCCCCAGTTGCCGCGCGGCGCCGCCGTCCCAGACACGGCCCTGTCCGATGGCGTCGATCTGCGCCGGTGTCTTGCCCCGGTTTTTAGCCACGATCTGCAGGAAGCGGCGGTAATTATGTTCGATGCTGCCCTGAATAACCGTGTCCAGCGTCTCGTTAAAGCCGCCGACCAGATCGGGCTGTCCCGAAAGCGGCGTGGTCGTGACCCCGTCCGCGTTGATGCCGTATTTGGCCAGCGCCTTTTCGAAACTCGGCAGCACCGCAAAAATGCCGATCGATCCGGTGATGGTCGACGGTTCGGCCATGATGCGATCGCCCGCCGTCGCCACCCAGTATCCACCGCTGGCCGCGATGTCGCCCATCGAAATCACGACCGGTATCTTCTTGTCGCGATAGCTTTGGATCGCCGCCCTGATCTGTTCGGATGCAAGCGCCGAACCGCCGGGGGAATCCACCCGCACGACCAGCGCCTTGATGCTGTCGTCGGCAAGGCCGGTATATAAAAGTTCCGAAATCCGGTCGCCCGCGGCTACACCCGGTCCGGCCTCACCGTCGACGATTTCACCGGCGATCGTGGCCACGGCAATGCGTCCGCCGGGCAAATCCGGCGAGTTCGCGGCCAGCCATACGGGCAGCGCGGTGTGGTGATAATTGCCGGCCAGTCCCTCTTCCTCGAACCCCGTCAGTTTGGCGACATGGCGGCCAAAGTCCACGCGGTTTCCGATCCTGTCGACCAGTCCGTTGTCGATCGCGGCCTTGGCAAGGTCGCCGCCCGCTGCTGTAACAATGGCGGCGGGGTCGGTGGTGACGGCTTTGATCCGGGCCTTGGGCCGGGCTTTGCCCACGTCTTCCAGCCATTGTGACCACAATGCATCGTAGAGCGATTGCGCATTTTCCTTGGCCTCGGGCGACTGGCTGGCGCGGCTATAGGGTTCGACCGCGGCCTTGTAGGTGCCGACCTTGTAGATATGCGCGGTGACATCGAGACGCTCTAGCAGATCGCCATAATAGAGCCGACTGCCGCCCGGACCGCTGAACAGCGCGCCCCCCATCGAATCCATCCAGATTTCGTCGGCATGCGCGGCGAGTTGGTAGCTGTCGTCATAATAAGCGGTGGCATAGGCATAGACGGGCTTTTTCGCCGCTTTCACCTTGTCCAGCGCGTCGCCGATACGGGCCAAGCTGGTCTGGCCGCCGCCCAGAAAACGGTCGAGATCGAGCACCACGACTTTCACGCTATCGTCGGTGGCCGCGCCTTCGATGGCCCGCACCACGTCGCGCAGCTGAAATTCCTGAATGGGCGCCGCGCCGCTGGTCAGGATCGCGAGCGGGTCGACCGCCGATTTTTCTTCGACCACCACGCCGTCGAGATCGACCAGCAAGGCTCCCTCGGTGACAGCGGCGGGATTGGGCGATGCGGACAGGAGCGCCAGCAAGGCGCCGAAGAAGAGCAGCATGAGGAGCAGCACGAGACCGTCCTTGATCGCCACCAGTATCTTCCACGCTTTTTTCACAAAATCCATCACATGCCTTTCGAGTATCTGAACCGCATTTAAGGGCGGACGGTCCAAAATACCAGCGCCATATCCATCAAGGCGTGCTGCGGTTCGACCAGCATGGGTTCGGGCGATTTTTTTCGACCGCGTTTACGGCCTTATGTGACGAGGGCCCCGCCTACCAGCGGATGAAACGCGGGACGATCATCCAGCCGATCAGCGCGCAGGTCGCGACCGCCAGCGTAAACCATATGCCGCTATAGGCAATGGTGCTGTACGGGCAGTGAAAGCTGTACGCCGCCGCGCCAAAACTGCCCGCCGAAAGACCAATCAGCAAACCTGCGCGCGACAAGTTCGTGGGCGCGCCGCGCCGCATCCACCATGTCATCGCACCGCCGATCGACACTGCAGCGACAAAACTCGCCGCGATGCACAGGCCCGCCGAATTGGTATGAAAATCGGCCATGAACAGGGCCGGATCCACCAGCAGCGTCAGCAATGCGCTGATCGGGAACAACATTGCTGCGCCTATCGCCCATTTCCAAAATGCCGTGCCATGCGAACGCGGATCGGCGTGAATGGCCGGACGGCTCATCGACAGGGCCGCAAATCCGGTAGCCACACCCAGCAGGACCAGCGTGCCCAGGCGCAGGAAAAACATGGGATCGGCCGCGCCGGCCATGATATCGGCGCGGAAACCCATCGACAGGTAAACCGCCAACGCCGCGAACAGCGTCATGCCCGCGACGAGAAGCAAACCGCGTCCTATCCGGATCGGGGTGACGGGCCGCAGATCGGCGACCAGGGTGTCGATCCTGAAGCCGTTTGGCGAGCTGTTGGGATTTTGCGTCATATTCCGTATTCCATTTACTGTGTTATGCGAACCGAAGATTATTCCTCGACAATCGTGTTTAACTTTTTGATCCCGCGATGAATATTGACTTTCACCAGCGATTCCGACTGGGCGGTCATGGCCGATGCTTCGGCAATGGTGAGCCCCTCGATCTTGACCAGCCGGATCACCTCCGCCTGTTTCTCGGGCAGTTTCTCAAGGAGGCTATCAAGGCTGATTTTCGCGCTGACGGTTTCTCCCTGCGGATCCGCGATCAGGTTTTCGTCAAGTTCGGCTTCGTTGTTGCGATAGGTCTTGCGCAGCTGGTCGATCCAGCGGTAGCGACCAATCGCCGCGAGCCAGGGCAGGAACGCGCGCGACGTATCGAAACTGGCGCGCTTGCGGTGCACCGATATCAGCGTTTCCTGCACCAGATCCTCGAGCGCGGCGGGCGCGATCTTGGCGGCAAAATAGCGATGCAGCCATTTATCGCATTCATGCAGCAATACGGTATAGGATTGCTTGTCGCCCTTTTGCGAAGCGGCCATCAGCCGGCGGAACGTGGCATCGTCTGCTATCATAAATGCGTTTCCATATCGCTGTCCGGCCTATGCCGTCGCCGGGCGGGCGATAGCGCGGTCGCCCAGCCGGTCCAGCGCAAACAGGCCCCCGCCCCGGGCGATCAGGATCAGGGCCATGGCCACCCACAATATATGCGTCTGCCACCATATCGCGCTTTGCGGAAACACGAAAATCTGGATGGCCAGTGTCATCACGAGCAGCCCGGCCGCGGCAAAGCGCGTGAACAGGCCGGCAAAAAGCAGCAGGGGCAGGATATGTTCGACATAGGTGGTGACATAAGCGCCAAGGTCGCCGTTCAGAACCGGCACATTGTTGAACGGCGCATCGCCAAACTGGTAGAGCGCAGTGTCGCTGACGGTCAGAATACTGCCTTCCTCGACTTTGGTGCGGGCGGAGCGGAAGAAAATACCGGCCAGCGCAAACCGCGTCACCAAAAGCGCGACACTTTCGACATAGATAGTCCCGGCAAGCGCATTCGCTTTTCTGATCATATCCATCATGGCCCTATCCCCGTATATTGTTTTCACGTATCGCGGTGGTGCGTCAAACCGGCCGCCGAAATACGCCCGCGTTCAGGAAAGAGAGCACCAGCGGCTGCACCTTATCCTCGCCCACATATTCGGCAGCCTGCGCCAAAAGGTTACCCATATCCGCATTTTTTGCGTCCGCCATCTGCAGGGCCGCGAATATATGCGCCTGTTCGCGCGACCAGGGATGGAACAGCACATCGGCTTCGGGTCGTACGGTGATGATGGCCGCTTCTGTACTGTGTGCCAGTTCGGGCAGTTCTTCGGCTAGCGGCGCGTGCAGCATGATCCTGCGTACCGATGGGTGCACGGCAAGCGGCAAAGCCAGCAAAGCCGGTTCGCTGAGGCCGGCAATATGCGCGATGCGCAGCGGCTCGGCATCGGCGGCATGATAGCTTTCCAGCCAGGCATATTCGATCTGCACGAGATCGCTGCTGGCCGGATCATGGCTTCGCTCGGCCAGATATGCACCGAAATCCGCGCCGATATGCATCATGGCACGCGCCCTGACCGCGCCGCGTTCGATGAAATCGCGGCAGACCGTGTTGAAATATCCGGCGCCGAACAACCGGTCGAGCCGCTGCATCGTGCGCGGATAGGTGTCCTCCAGCGCGACCAGCCGCGCGTGCGAGATAGTGTTGGCATGTGCTTTCAAACCGTTGATCGTCCGCGACGCGCTGGTGGAAAACAAATCGTCCGGGCAATGCGCGGGGCCGTTCTGGAGCGTACCCAGAAAAAGCGCCTGCCCTTCGTCGAGCCGATATGCGGAGGCGTCAGGCATAGGCCGGTGCGCGCAATTGTTGCAGCATCACGGTCGCTTTGTCCGCTTCCTGCATCAGCACGGCATAGGCGGGTATATCGGTATCCCATTCGACCAAAGTCGGCTTGGGCCCCGCGCGCTGGATAAAGCGGCGGTATAGTTGCCAGGTCGCGTCGGTGATACGCGAGCCATGGTCGTCGATCAGCATCGGCCCGTCGGCATGGTCTTCGCGGGCATGACCGGCCAGATGCACTTCACCGACAATGGCGGGATCGACCGCATCGACGTAATCCCCTGCCGACAGGTTCAGATTGGTGCAGCTCACCACGACATTGTTGATATCCAACAGCAGGCCGCATCCGGCGCGGCGGCACAGCGTATGGATGAAATCTGTCTCGCCCATCTCGTCTGCCGTATAGGCGAGATAGCGCGACGGGTTCTCGAGCAGTATCGGCCGCTTCAGACGGTCCTGAACCCTGCCCGTTTCGGCCACGAAATGGTCGAGCGCTTCGCGGGTATAGGGAATCGGAAGCAGGTCCGGCAGACGGTCGTGCGCGCTGCCGCTCCAGCTCAGATGGTCGGACACGCGCGCGGGCCGATAGCGTTCGCACAAGGCGGCAAGCCGGTCGAGCTCCTCGCTATGCACACCGCCGACCGATCCCAGGGACAGGCCGACGCTGTGAAAACTCAAGGGGTAAACTTCGGCGATGGCGGTAAGCCACCGGTGCGGTGGGCCGCCATCGCCGAAGTAGTTTTGCGGATGCACTTCCAGCCATGCCGGATGACCGGCGGGATCCTGCTCGTCCAGCACATTAGTATAATGCGCCGGTTTCAGACCAAGGCCGACAGCGGAGGAAAGGTCGCGGTGTTGATCCAAACAAGGGGTCTCAGGCGAACTGGCCTGCCGGACCGGAGGGCTGGAAATATTCATCGCGCAAGACTAGCGGAAATTTTACTTTTCGCGACAGGCTTTGCGTTGCCCTTGTGCGGCTTGAGCGTGCCGCCCTGTTTCAGACAGCTGTCCTTGTCGACATATTTCCAGGCATTGCCCTGGTAATCGGCGGTCGACGTGCCCGCACAGCTGGTGCCGGGACCGGCGGCGCAATCGTTCTTGCCGGCGAGCGCGATGCCATAGCATTTCTCTTTCGCACCGGCGGCGGTTGCAGGCGATGCGCTCAATGCGGCGGCGGTAGCGATCGCGGTGGTGAGCACGCCGATCTTTACGGTATTGCGGGTCATTATATGGGCCATGATGCTATCTTTCTTTATGGAGAGTTGCAAATCGCCGATGCGATTCACTAACGGCGATATGCTGTCATTCGGCAGGGTCGCACCGGAAGTTACATGTGCATTTCAACTCTATTCAAAAAAAGCCGTCCGACCGCTTGACGCGCCGATATATACGACCATATAGGCTCGTGTTAGCAGTCTATATAATGGAGTGCCAAACAGGGTCGGCCGAAAGGCCGGTTTCGAAACACCATTACTTCAATCACTTTTAACAGGAAAGGGTGAAATCACATGAATTTTCGTCCATTGCACGACCGGGTATTGGTCCGTCGTATCGAAGCCGAAGAAAAAACCGCCGGAGGAATTATTATTCCTGACAACGCACAGGAAAAGCCTTCCGAAGGCGAAGTTGTCGCTGTCGGTGCAGGCACCAAAGACGAAACCGGCAAAGTGACCGCGCTCGACGTGACATCCGGTGACAAGATTTTGTTCGGAAAATGGTCCGGCACCGAAGTCAAGATCGACGGCGAAGACCTGATCATCATGAAAGAAAGCGATATTCTCGGCATTCTTGGCTGAGACCGGCTTTCTGCCATCCTCTGAAACTAGATAGAAGGAACATATATTATGTCAGCTAAAGACGTAAAATTCGGGCGCAGCGCCCGCGAAAGCATCCTGCGGGGTGTCGATATTCTCGCCGATGCAGTCAAGGTCACACTGGGTCCCAAGGGCCGCAACGTGGTCATCGACAAATCTTTCGGCGCACCGCGCATCACCAAGGACGGCGTGACCGTCGCCAAGGAGATCGAACTGAAAGACAAGTTCGAGAACATGGGCGCGCAGATGGTCAAGGAAGTTGCTTCCAAAACCAACGATGTTGCCGGTGACGGCACCACCACCGCGACCGTGCTGGCACAGTCGATTGTGCGTGAAGGCATGAAATCGGTTGCCGCCGGTATGAACCCGATGGATCTCAAGCGCGGTATCGATCTGGCCGTCGGCAAAGTTGTCGAAGACCTCAAGAGCCGCTCCAAGCCTGTTTCGGGCACGAGCGAAGTTGCGCAGGTCGGTGTCATTTCCGCCAATGGCGACAAGGAAGTCGGCGAGAAAATTGCCGAGGCCATGGAAAAAGTCGGCAAAGAAGGCGTGATCACAGTTGAAGAAGCCAAGGGTCTCGATTTCGAACTCGACGTTGTCGAAGGCATGCAGTTCGATCGCGGCTACCTGTCGCCTTACTTTATCACCAACCCGGACAAGATGACGGTCGAGCTTGAGAATCCGTATGTTCTCATCCACGAAAAGAAACTGTCCAGCCTGCAAGCCATGCTTCCCATTCTGGAAGCCGCCATGCAGTCGGGCCGTCCGTTGCTGATCATCGCCGAGGATATCGAAGGCGAAGCTTTGGCTACACTGGTTGTCAATAAATTGCGCGGCGGTCTGAAAATCGCAGCCGTCAAGGCACCTGGTTTCGGCGATCGCCGCAAAGCGATGCTCGAAGACATTGCCATCCTGACCAAAGGCGAAATGGTGTCCGAAGATTTGGGTATCAAGCTGGAAAACGTCACGCTCGGCATGCTGGGTGAAGCGAAACGCGTCACGATCGACAAGGACAACACCACCATCGTCGACGGTGCGGGTGACAAGGATGCGATCAAGGGCCGTGTCGAAGCGATCCGTACGCAGATCGAAAACACTACGTCCGATTACGACAAGGAAAAGCTTCAGGAACGTCTTGCGAAACTGGCTGGCGGCGTTGCCGTTATCAAAGTTGGCGGCGCGACCGAAATCGAAGTGAAAGAGAAGAAAGACCGTGTCGACGATGCCCTGCACGCAACCCGCGCAGCGGTCGAAGAAGGCATTGTCCCCGGCGGCGGTACTGCGCTTCTCTATGCCACGAAAGCCATTGAAGGCCTGACCGGCGAGAATGACGACCAGACCCGCGGTGTCGATATTGTACGCAAGGCTCTATATGCGCCATTGCGTCAGATCGTCCAGAATGCCGGCCATGACGGCGCGGTCGTATCGGGTAAACTGCTCGACGGCGGCGACCAGAATATGGGCTTCAACGCGGCGACGGACGTTTACGAAGACCTCGTCAAAGCCGGTGTGATCGATCCTACAAAGGTCGTACGCACCGCGCTGCAGGATGCGGCATCGGTTGCCGGTCTACTGGTCACCACCGAAGCTGCGATTTCGGACGCACCGGAAGACAAATCTTCCGGCGGCGGCGGCGGCATGCCCGATATGGGCGGCATGGGCGGAATGGGCGGCGGCATGGGTTTCTAAACTCTGCACACCCATCGCTTATCGCGATAAAGAAAGGGCCGGAGCAGCAATGCTTCGGCCCTTTTCTTGTAATAGCACGCTTTATATCAGGCGCTGACCCCCGCTGCCCGCATGAATATTGCTTTATGTTGTTTGAACAACCGTTGATAAGGCGCACGTTCAGCAACCGTTTACTCCTATTGCCCTATTGAGCCCGTAAATCGCTGAAAAAGAATTGGGAAAGATAATGTCCACCTTCAAAATGAAACTTGGCCCCGCGCTCGGCATTATTGCCATGCTCGGCGCGTGCGGCGGTGGCGACAATACATCTACCCCGGTCGTGACAAGTCCCGCCGGTCCGATAGCCGGCACGCCGACGCCCAGCCCGACATCGGGAACCTGTTCGCTGCGCAATCGTCAGCTGTTTGTGCAGGCGCAGATGCAGGAATGGTATCTTTTCCCCGAAACGCTTCCCGCCAGTCTCGACCCCGCTCTTTATGCGACCGTCCAGGACTATATCGACGCGTTGACAGCCACCGCGCGGGCACAGGGCAAGGACAAGAATTTCACTTTTATAACCTCCATTGCCGAGGAAAATGCTTTTTTTGCAAACGGTACGACCGCGGCGTTCGGGATCCGTCTCAGTTACGACAGCCCTAGTGCGCGTGTTTTTGTTGTCGACGCCTATGAAGGCGCGCCGGCATTGGCGGCTGGTATCGACCGCGGTTCTGAAATCCTGGCGATCGGCACCACCGCCGCCAATTTGCGCGATGTCAGCGCCATTTTCGCGGCAGAGGGCGCTGCGGGCGTGAGTGCGGCGCTGGGTCCATCCGATCCCGGCATCACCCGCATGCTGCGCGTCCGTGATGCGGCCGGCACCGTTGCGGTCAAGTCGGTCACCAAAGCCGAGTTCGAAATCCCGCCCGTATCGCCGCGTTTTGGCGTGCAAGTGATCCAGGAGAACGGCAAAAAAGTCGGCTATGTCAACCTGCGCACCTTTATCGGGTCCGCCGATACCGCCCTGCGCGATGCCTTTGCTCGTTTCCGCGCTGAAAATGTCACTGAAGTCGTGATCGACCTGCGCTATAATGGCGGCGGGCTGGTGCGCATCGCGGAAACTTTCGGCGACCTGCTGGGCCGCAACCGTTCGGCGTCCGACGTGTTTTCCTTCACCACTTTCCGGGCCTCCAAATCGTCGGAAAACAGCACCCGCAATTTTCGCGCCGCCGCGCAATCGATCGCACCCACCAAACTCGCTTTCATCACGACGCGCGGGTCCGCTTCGGCCAGCGAACTGATTTTGAACGCGATGCTTCCTTATCTGGGCGGGAATGTCGGTATGATCGGCAGCGATACGTTCGGCAAACCGGTCGGACAGATCGGGCTCGACAAAGCGGAATGCGACGACCGGCTGCGCGTGGTTGCCTTCAAAACCCAGAATGCCGATCGTCAGGGCGATTATTTCAACGGACTGGCCGAATTCGTAAAGTCCACCTGCCGCGCGCCCGACGATATCACGCTGCAACTGGGCAATCCGCAGGAAGGCTCCACCCGGCAGGCGCTCGACTTTCTGAACGGGGCCAGCTGTACGCCCATCGCTTCGGGAATTTCGGCGCAGAGCCAACGTGGCAGCCAGCCACTGAACGGCGCGGCAGAGAAACAGTTGCTGATGCCGACCAATCCCGATGTCTATCAGCGCGAATTGCCGGGTAGTTTCTAACACGCTGCAAACAAAGGGCGGTTGCGACACCGCCTATCCGGCAGCATAACTGCGGATCGGTCGTATCCGGCGGTTTGTATTTCGCCTGCGCATAGAAAAAGGCGCGCTTCCGTGAAGAAGCGCGCCTTTTTTCTTATTGGCAAGAAGCCGTCAGCTTACATAGCTGGCTTTTCTTCTTCCGTCATCGTGCCGTCTTCGGTCATTGTGCCGTCGGCGGGCATCGTGCCGTCTTCGGTCATCGTGCCATCGGCAGGCATCATGGTATCATCAGCCATAGGAGCCGCTTCAACGACAGGTGCTTCTTCGACAGTCATTTCTTCGGTTGCTGTTTCGTCAGCGGTTTCGGCACAAGCCGAAAGACCGAGAGCGGCGACAGCAGCAACGCTGGCAATTGCAAATTTACGCATAATAATAAGTACCTTGTATTTGTTAAATCCAGGGATTTAAGAAAAATCTCTCTCCACCCAGCGTGTCTAATAAGCGTTCGTGCGACGGCGTGCAAGCATAGCGCGATGCATAAAATGCAACTTGGTAGAAAACTGCCATTTTTTGCACGGCTGGTCGCGAAATACTTGCTAACCGGTACCGATATTCCCGATGACGGGGCCGGTTCGCGATGCTAATGCCCGGATATGACCACGCAAAATCACCTCTATCTTATCGACGCCTCGGCCTATATTTTCCGCGCCTATCACCGGCTGCCCCCGCTGACCAATCCCCAAGGCACGCCGGTCGGCGCCGTTTACGGCTATACCACCATGTTGTGGAAACTGGCCGACGATCTGCACAAGACTGATGGTCCGACCCATATGGCGGTCATCCTCGACAAATCGTCGAAAAGCTTCCGCAATGAGCTGTACGATCTCTACAAGGCGAACCGCCCGCCGCCACCTGACGATTTAGTTCCGCAATTCCCGCTGATTCGCGATGCCACCCGTGCCTTTTCGCTGGATGTGGTCGAGGAGGAGAATGTCGAGGCCGACGATATGATCGCCAGCTATGCCAAGGCCGCAGTGCGCGAGGGATGGAAAGTCACGATCGTGTCGTCCGACAAGGATCTGATGCAGCTGATCGACGCCGATGTCGACATGCTCGACACGATGAAAAACGCGCGCATCGCCGCGCCTGAGGTCGAGGAGAAATTCGGTGTCGGCCCGCTGCTGGTCGGCGATATCCTCGCGCTGATGGGCGACAGCGTCGACAATATTCCGGGCGTAAAGGGGATCGGCCCCAAGACAGCGTCGAAACTGATCAACGAATATGGCGATCTCGATGCCGTGCTAAAAGCCGCGCCCGAGATGAAAAAGTCGAAAATGCGCGACAATCTGATCGAGTTCGAACCCGAGGCCCGACTCTCCCGCGTGCTGGTCACATTGCGCGAGGATTGCCCGCTGCCGATTCCGCTTGAGGATTTCCGGCTGCAAGACATTCCGTCCGAACCGCTGGCCGAATTCCTGCGCCTGCACGGGTTTCACAGCTTGCTGCGCAAACTGGGCGCTTCGGGCGAAGCGGCTCCGCGCGAACCCGGCAAGGCCGCACCTGCGGCCGAACAGGGCGGCCCAACTCTCAAAAAATTCCCGCCGGTCGACGTCGATGCTTATGCCTGCATACAGGACGAGGACACACTCAAGACATGGATCGCCCGCGCTACCCACGAAGGCATGATCGCGGTCGATACCGAAACCGATTCGCTCGACGCGATGACCGCGCGGCTGATCGGCGTCAGCCTGGCGGTCGCGCCGGGCGAGGCCTGCTATATCCCGCTCGGCCATGGCGGCGACGATATGTTCGCCGAAAAGCCCAAGCAGATAGATCTGAAGCGCGCACTAGCCTTGCTCAAACCGCTGCTCGAAGACGATTCGGTGATGAAAATCGGGCAGAACCTCAAATATGACATGAATGTGCTGGCGCGCCACGATATCGCCATCGCGCCGATGGATGACACGATGGTGATGAGCTTCGCGCTCGACGCCGGACGCGGGGTCGGCAGCGGACACGGCATGGACATGCTGGCGAAAACGCATCTCGATCACGACTGCATCAGCTATAAATCGCTGACCGGCACGGGCAAGAAGGCGATCGGTTTTGCCGAAGTGCCGCTCAGCGATGCCACGCGCTACGCCGCCGAGGATGCCGATGTCACGCTGCGGCTGTGGCATGTGCTGCATCCGCGTCTCTCCCGCGAAGGCGGCACGCAGGTCTATGAAATGGTCGACCGTCCGCTCGTCCCCGTGCTCGCCGCGATGGAGCGCGAGGGTATCAAGGTCGACCGCGAGAAACTGGCCGGGCTGTCCGCCGAATTTGCAGGGCAGATGGCCACGCTGGAAAGTGAAATCCACAAAATTGCGGGGCATGAATTTTCGATCGGCAGCCCCAAGCAACTGGGCGAAGTGCTGTTCGGCGAAATGGGCCTGAAAGGCGGCCGTAAAGGCAAGTCGGGGCAATATTCGACCGATGTCACCGTGCTCGAAAAACTGGAGAAAGAGGGCGTCGAGATTGCCCGCAAAATCCTGGAATGGCGGCAATTGTCGAAGCTCAAATCGACCTATACCGATGCGCTACAGGAACAGATCAACGCGCAGACGGGCCGCGTGCACACCAGCTATTCGCTCACCGGCGCGCAGACGGGCCGACTGTCCTCGACCGATCCCAATTTGCAGAATATCCCGATCCGCACCGAAATTGGGCGGCAGATCCGGCATGCGTTTGTGGCCGAGCCGGGCAATGTCATCCTCGCCGCCGATTACAGCCAGATCGAATTGCGCCTCGCTGCCCATATTGCGGATGTCGATACGCTGCGACAGGCTTTTGCCGAGGGCGAGGATATTCACAACCGCACCGCGCAGGAGCTGTTTGGCGAAGTCAACCGCGACACGCGCGGCCGTGCCAAAACGATCAATTTCGCCATTCTCTATGGCATCAGCCGTTGGGGTCTGGCCGGACGGCTGGAGGTCAGCGCGGACGAGGCGCAGGATATGATCGACACGTATTTTGCGCGTTTCCCCGGCATCCAGAAATATATCAGCGACACACTGATGTTCGTGAAGGACCGCGGCTATACCGAGACATTGTTCGGCCGCAAAACGCATTTCGAGCGCATCAATTCGAAAAACCAGACCGAACGCCAGGGCAGCGAACGCGCCGCGGTCAACGCCCCGATCCAGGGCACCAGCGCCGACATCATCAAACGCGCTATGGTGCGCATGGTCCCCGCGCTGCGCGCCGCCGGGCTCGACAAAGTCCGTATGCTGTTGCAGGTGCACGATGAACTGGTATTCGAATTGCCCGAGGGTGACGTCGAAGCTGCCAGCAGAGTGATCCGCGACGTGATGGCGGGCGCGGCCGCACCAATGGTGAAACTGACCGTGCCGCTGGGCGTCGACATCGGCACCGGGGAGAGTTGGGGAGCGGCGCATTAGGCCATGAAAGCCCGAACTGCCCTGATTGTCGGCGGCGGGATAGCCGGACTTACTGCGGCCATTGCACTTAGCCGCGTAGGATATGGCGTAACCGTGCTCGAACAGGCTGAGCATCTCGACGCAATGGGTGCGGCGCTCTCCATCTGGGAAAACGCGATTGTGGCACTGCGTGCCATTGGCGCTTCCGATCGTATCGAATCCGAAGCTGCGCCCCTGAACGGCTTTGCCGCTTTGACTGCTCAAGGTAAGATTATTACAGGTCCGCACCCGACGCGGCCGGACATCGGCGCCTATCTTCCTACACGAACATTATTGCAATCTGCGCTGCTCGACCAAATTCAGCCAGATTGCATTCGCATGGCCATGCAGGTTCACACGGTTGCGCAGAACGATGACACAGCATCGGTAATGCTGCAGAACGGCGAAACCCTGGCGGCGGATTTGCTGATACTGGCAAACGGCATCTGGTCGCCGCATGCGGTCGCCCTGATCGGCAACGAACCTGCCCATGCCGGATATGGCGGCTATCTCGCCATGACTGGAAATATGGACGATATGCACGACGGAATCGGGCGCGAATATTGGGCGGACGGCCAGCGCATCGGCATATTGAATGCCGGACACGGCCGGCGATACTGGTTCTATATGTGCGATGAAAGCGTTGCCCATGATAGCACGAAGTTGACCTTGGCCGACATAAAAGCTCGCCTGAACGGATGGGTGCCAGAGGTTGCGGCGGTGCTGTCCAACACGGCCAACGAGGCGCTCATCCCATTTTCGATCCATGCCAAAAAAGCACCGCGCACACTGGGCAAAGGCCGTATCATCGTTATCGGCGATGCCGCGCATGCGATGGAGCCCAATCTGGGGCAAGGCGCCTGCCTTTCGATCGAGGATGCGGTGGAACTGGGAACTATCGCGGGGCGTTGCGACGCAACCGATATTTTGCCCGCTCTCGAAAAACAGCGGCTGGCGCGTATCCGCGATATCGTTAAACGCTCGGCCAGCGCCCGCGCCGCCGTGCACAAGAAGGCGCTGATACCGCCCGGATTAGTGCGGGGAATAATGACGCATATGCCCGATGCCGTATCGCGGTCCGTCATGAACAAAGTCAGAAGAATTACATAAGCGATCCGTCCGGGCTTTTCGAAAAGATAGTAACGATAATGTTACGCGGAAGAAAAGATTGCGATCAATCAAGTTTGTCCATATTCGCGATCATGGCTATCATATTGTGCAATATTCAGCGGTGCTAATTCTAGGAATTCAATAATATGCAGCAGTATTTCAAGTCTGGCTATAACACATGGCCAATCTGGTTTATTGCTGCGCTTTTGTGCGGTGTTCCGCTTGTCTTCCCAATTGTACCTCCGCTCATCGATCTTCCCGGCCATATGGCAAGTTACCATATTTCTCTCAATCTGGATAATTCACCGCAACTTTCAAAATACTACAGTTACGACTGGAAGTTGATGGGAAATACGGGTGTTGATCTTTTGATAATACCCCTAGGAAAAATACTGGGGGTTGAGCTTGCTGCAAAATGGATAATGGTCGCGATACCAGTCATGACGGCATTGTCGTTCATCGCGGTCTCACGCCAGGCTCATGGTCGTTACGATGTTTCGGTATTATATGCATTTCCGCTGGCATATAGTTATCCCTTCATTTTCGGCTTCGTCAACTATGCCTTTTCTGTTGCGCTTGCCTTTGCTGCGTTCGCGTTGTGGCTGCGCTGGCATATCGACAAACATAGTATTCTGCGCTTGGTCATTTTCGTCGTTATATCCCTCGTGCTTTGGATATCTCATGCTATCGGCTGGGTTATAATGTGTCTCATGTGCGGTGCCGCTGAACTTTACAAGCAGTATGACAAGGCCGGAACTGTCAACGTAACGGTACTGACACGAACCTCTCTCGCATGTTTGCCTTTGCTGGCGCCGCTCGCGATCATGCTGACACATAGGGGTGTCGGGGGGGAAGGCATGCTGGTTTGGAAAGGATTTTTCGACCTGTTTAAAATCCTCATGACTAGCCTGCGCGACAGATGGGCTTATTTCGATTTACTGAGCGTCCTGCTAATACTCAGCGTGATTTTGCTGAGCATAACCCGGTTGTTCGGATTACGGCTGGAGCCGCGATTGGCATGGCCGGCCGGTTTGCTTTTCATTGCTTTTATGTTTCTGCCTTTCGGCGTTGACGGATCGGCGTTTGTTAATACAAGAATAGCCCCTTTTGCATTAGCTCTTGCAATAATATCGATAAAATCGGACCATTTGGACACAAAAAAATTCCTAGTCTTTGTAGCTGTAGGACTCGCTTTTTTTGTCACGCGTATTGCAGCCCATACCGCAAGCATGGCCATGTACGACAAGGACTATAAACAAAAAATGGAATCCATTAGTTATATTCCTGAAGGAAGCGCCGTAATAACATTTTCTGCAGAAAATTGCGGCAATGTGCTGTCACTCTGGACGCATCCCAGATTGGACCACCTATCTGGCGTGGCAGTAATACGTAAGAACATTTTTATCAATAGTTTATGGGAAGTTAAGGGCTTGCATTCGCTGTCAATTAAATACCAGTCACAGCCATTTGTATCCAGCCCGTCAAATATGGTATCTCTACCCGAATGTACCAACAAAAACTTTCCCCTGTTTTCCGAGCAAATGGACAAAATTCCACCAGAGGTGTTTGACTATGTTTGGTTGATCGGAATACCGCGAAAAGAATGGCCGCAAAAAGACTGGATGACAATCGTCTGGGAGAGAGATGACGTCATGCTGGCCAAAATCGACAAGAGAACAGCTGAATAAAATGGCAGCAACCCAGTCAATTTTATACTGCCGACTTGAAATCACTCAGGAAAAGTTTCTTGCAAGCCGACAATATCTGATCGTACCGGGCTTCTGCATAAGGACAGTTCAACGCAAAAAACATAACCAATATGCCCGACTCTGTCACAAAAAAAAGGGCCGGAATCATCCGGCCCTTTCTTAACTTCAACTTTAGGTTAGTCGGTAATCTGATGCTTTAACTGGCTCATCTGGTCATGGCCCTGTTTGATCGAGCTATAGCATTCCTGCACCACATTGCGGCAGGCCGGATCGAGATCGTCATCTTTCAAGGCATCTTCGTACTTCGCCTTGATATGATCTTCGCCGCGCTCGACTTCCTTGATGATCGCTTCGTCGTCCTTGCCTGTGACCGCGTTGCGAAGGTCCATGAAGACTCGGTGTGCGGATGCGAGAACTGTGCCGTCATCTTCAGCATTGCCGCCCAGTCGCATAACCTCGGCGCGAAGCTGGTTGGTGACTTCGCGGCGTTCCTGTGCGCGTTCGCGGAACATGTTGGCATAACGCTGGCTGGTCGCGTCCTCGGCGGCATCCTTATACCCTTCGGCGCTGTCGATGGTGGTGGCGATCAGGCCGTTGAGCGTAGATACGTTTTTATTGTCGAACATGAATTTTTCTCCTCTTTACTTACGTGGGATTTACGCAAGGAACGGCGAAAGGTTCAAAAATAAATGCACGCATGCGAAAAAAAGCGGCGCGGCGTGGTGCACGGTCGGCGATCCGAAGTCGTGCTGTCCCGCGGCGCTAGCCGAAGCCGAGTTCGCGCGTCCGGCCCTTGGGATAGGTGCCCAGCAAGCGGACCCACTTGGTGTGGAAGGTGAGTTCTTCAAGCGCCCGGTCGATCGCCGCATCGCCGGGACCGCCCTCGATATCGGCATAGAATTCGGTGGCGGCGAAACTGCCGCCGCGCTGGTAGCTTTCCAGCTTGGTCATGTTGACGCCGTTGGTGGCAAAGCCGCCCATCGCCTTGTACAGGGCGGCGGGCACATTCTTCACCTCGAACGTCAGCGTCGTCATCACGTCGCCGGTGACCGGCAGCGGTAAAGGTTCGCGCGCCAGCACGACGAACCGCGTCATGTTATGGTCGGCATCCTCGATATTCTCGGCGATCAGCTTGAGCCCGTACAGCTCCGCCGCCATTTTGGGCGCGATCGCTGCGGCGGTCATGTCGCCGTTCTCGGCTATGAATGCGGCGGCACCCGCGGTGTCGGCATAGGATATCGGCGTCATACCGTTGGCGCGGGTATAACTGCGGCACTGGCCCAAAGCCTGCGGGTGGCTGAACACGGTTTTGTGCGGCCCCTCATTGAGCGCCATCAGGCAGTGATGGATCGGGATGAAAATCTCCGCCACGATCGACAAGCCGGATTCGGGCAGCAGAAAGTGGATATCGGCGACGCGGCCATGCTGCGAATTTTCGATCGGGATCATCGCCTTGGCGGCGCGGCCGTCCTTGACCGCCTCAATCGCGTCCTCGAATGAAAAACACGGCAATACCGGTGCATCGCGTGCAATCCGCCGGGCATATTCGGTGCAGGCGATATGCGAGTTTGCGCCGGGCGCGCCCTGAAACGAAATCGCGGTTTCGGGCGAATTTGCAGCTTTTTGCGCGAGCTTTTCGATGCCCGAGCGGGCGGATTTGGGATAGCTGTACATGTCGGGAGCATGCGATACGGTGCGGCGATCCCTGCGGCAAGCGCAAATATACCCGCAGTTTGTTGCGGAATTCGGCGCATAGAGAGTTGCATAGTGCAGCAAGCCCCATTAAACGAACGGGCATCACAGTTTATCCGGGCCGCCCGTGCGCCCGGACACCGAATATAGAGGCAGAATATGGACGATCGCAGCAATACGATAGCAGGTTGGGTTTTGGGGGCGGGCATCGCCGCATTGGGCCTGTCGATCGTCAGCAGCAAATATTACCATGCCGACAGCATCGCGCCGACCGAAGTGGACGGCTATGCGGTCGAAGATCTGGGCGGCGAAGCCAGCGCAGAGCAAGGCCCGGCACTGGCCACACTGCTGGCCAGCGCAGATGTCGCCGCCGGCGAAAAAGTCTTTGCCAAATGCATGGCGTGTCACACGATCGCAGCGGGCGGTCCGGCAGGTGTCGGTCCTAATATCCATGCGATCATGGGGAAACCTATTGCTGCTGGATCATTCGCCTATTCGGGCGCTCTGAAAGCGGTGGGCGGCAACTGGACGTGGGAACAGATGGATGCGTGGCTGGCCAGCCCGCGTAAGTTTGCCAATGGTACGAAAATGAGCTTTGCCGGTCTGGGCAATGCTGAAGATCGCGCCAATATCCTCGCCTATCTCAATGCGCAGGGTTCGAACCTGCCGCTGCCCGCAGCTCCGGCACCTGCAACAGGTGATGTGGCCCCAGCCGACGGTGAAGCCGGTGGCGATGTACCCGTCACGCAAGGCGGAGCGAATGAAATACCGCCTGCTGTCCAGGACGTGGCCACCGCGCAGACAGCCGACAAGAGCCAGCGCGACGTCCAGGAACAATAGCTCTAGTCCAGATCGAGATAGATGTCCTCGACCCGCACATTATAGCTGGCCAGCCGGACCTCGACGAGGAAATAGAGCAAACCGGTGATCATGAACCCCATCGCAAGGATAAAGCCCGCTGCGATCACGTAGCTCATGTTGATGTGGAACAGCGCCATCGTGAACAGCGCCACGATGCACAATCCGATAGTGATCGCACCGCATACTCCCATTAAAATGGCATTGTTGACGATATTCATCCGGCGCGCCAGTCCGCGCAGTTCGCGCACGACCAGATCATGGGCCTCGCCCTCGGTTTCGGGGTGCGCGCTTTTCAGCACGCGCGAACGGTCCACCACCCGCGCCAGCCGGCCTGCGAACAGCTGCAATACCGCTCCGATTGCAACCAGCAGGAAAGCGGGCGCCATCGCCAACTGGATCAGCCCGGCAATATTTTCTGCCCCAATTTGCGTCATATCGTCACCCTTTTTGGTCCATCTGTCTTGCCGCCGATATAGGCAGCGGCACCGATAGTGCAATGCAGCATATGTTTGCCTCGCTCCTGCAAATAGCAATTGTAATGTGCGCGGCGCGGCTCCATGAATGCCCTATGACAGACACCAGCGAGCATGCGGCGGCACTGCAAAAAAGTGCACAAGCATCCGATAGATTTGATCCTTCGCTGTTTCAGCGTATGATGTCGCAGCATGGTCATAGCGGTCATATCGGCATGAAATACCACGCGCATGGCGACAACTGGGTCGAACTGGCCCTGCCTTATCAGGAAGCGCTGATCGGCGATGTCGATACGGGCGTGCTGGCGTCGGGTCCGATCATTAGTTTGATGGATAATGCGACCAGCCTGTCGATATGGACTTTTCTGGGCCAGTTTCGTCCGCAAGTGACGCTTGACCTGCGCGTCGACTATATGCGTGCGGCGACGCCCGGCAAAACCGTCATCGGACGCGGCGAGTGCTACAAGGTGACGCGGTCGGTCGCGTTCGTGCGCGGCATTGCCCATGACGGCGATCCCGCCGATCCGGTCGCCCATGTCGCCGGCACATTTATCAACGTGGACAATTTCGTCGGATGAGCGGCTCGGCCAACAACACAGCAGCGCTCAATAGCATCCGCGCCATGCTGCCGCCCTATGCCCATCATCTGGGCATTATGGTCGATCATATGCAGGACAATATTCCCGTACTGGCGTTCGATTTTTCCATGGGCATTACCGGGCGCCCCGGATATTTGCATGGCGGCGCGCTCAGCGGCCTTTTGGAAATGGCGGCAGTGGCGGCACTGCGCAGTTATCTCTATGCGCATGCGGGCGAACCGAAACGGCTCAAACCCGTCAATATTACCGTCGATTTCATGCGCGGCGGACGCGAAAAGCGCACATTCGCCATCGGCCGGATTACCCGCATCGGCCGCCGCGTCGCCAATGTGACGGTGGCAGCATGGCAGGACGATGCCGACAAGCCGATAGCGTCGGCCAACATGAATTTCATGCTATCGGCCACGCAGGTACCCGAGCAGTCAGCGAGACATGAAAAATAGACGGCTTTCGGTGCGCTATGTGCGCAGCGTAATGACGACCTCGTCTTCGGCCATTTCGAGAGGCTCGCTGCCCAGCGGCAGGACCACGGCGTCGGCGCGGATACGGTTCAGCACCGGCCCTGGTACGTCTTTGTCATGATAAACCCGATCGGCGCTGCCGAGCAGGCGCATCTCGCGGATCGTCAAGTCATCGGGATCGTCGCTCCGCAGGCGGATTTCGAAATGTCCCGAACGTTGCGGCATATCGGGATGGGCCAGCCATTGTTCGACCGCGCCGTTTTCATGCTCGATCAACGGATCGAGTGCGCCGCCCGGTTGCAAGGCCGCATCGATCGCACGGCGGCGGGCATCCGCCTCGGGCCATTTCGCCCTGATCGCATCGCGCGCCGCGAACAGTGCATCGGCCAGATCGCCCAGCGTTGCGGGCAGCAAAGCCTCGAACCGCTGGCGCAATGCCTTGGCCAGCCCAGCCGACGCGCCGCCCGTCCCCA
>JBGTHQ010000022.1:0-68884 GCA_041746135.1 Sphingomonadaceae bacterium
GCGCATCCATTCCTGAATGAAGGGCCCGGACGTGTCCCACATGTTGATCTGGGGATCGAGCCCGGTGGCGACGCCCTCCACCATGACCATCGTCTTTTGCAGCAGGAGCAAGTGCGGCTGCGTCTGCATGTCGAAATCGCGGGTAATGGCGAACAGGCTGTCGAGCATCTGCCCCACCGACAGCTCGCTCACTGGCTTGCCGCGTGTCGGCTCGCCCACGGCGCGCAGCGCGGTCGCGAACTCATCGACATTATGATAGCTCGGCACATATTGCGCTTCGAAATGGATTTCCGCGACGCGTTTGTAGTTTCCTGTGGTCAGCCCGTAGAGAATTTCCGCCAGCCAGAATCGCGCCTGCCGGTTGATCCGGCCCATAATGCCGAAATCGATTGCAGCGATCGTGCCGTCAGCTTTCACGAACAAATTGCCCTGGTGCATGTCGGCGTGGAAATAGCCCGCGCTGATCGCCTGTTTCAGGAAATTGAGCACCAGCCGGTTGGCGAGTTCGTCGAGATCGTGGCCCGCAGCCTTTAGCTCCTCGATCCTGGAAATCTTGATTCCGTTCACCCATTCGAGCGTCAGCACGCGGCCCGATGTCCTGTCCCAGTCGATTTCGGGAATCTCGTAATGATGGTCGGACTGCATCGCCTCACGCAGTTCGGAAGCGCTCGCGGCCTCGCGGCGCAGGTCGAGCTCACGCAACGTCCAGCGTTTCAGGTTGGCGATGACCAGACGCGGACGCAACCGGGCCGCCTCGCCGCCTAAAGCTTCGAGATGCGCGGCCGCCCATTCGTAAGTTTCGATATCGCGCGCGAATTTCTTGCGGATTCCGGGCCGCAACACCTTGACCGCGACATCGCGGCCCTCGGTCGTTACAGCGCGGTGCACCTGCGCGATCGAGGCGGCACCGACGGGCTTGGGATCGATCGAGCGGAACAGTTGGGCTACGGGCTTGCTCAGGCCGCGTTCGAGTTCCTGTTCGATGTCCGCAAACGCAACCGGCGGCAAGTCGTCCTGCAGATACATCAGGTTCCGCGCCGCTTCCTCCCCCACGACATCGGGGCGCGTGGCGAGCGTCTGGCCCAGCTTGATCGCCGCAGGGCCGATGGCGCGAAAGGCCCCGGCATAATCGGGCTGTTTCGGCTGGAACGTCCCCAGCCGCGCGATGCGAACCATGCGTTTGACCTGAACCGGCGTATTGGGGTCTTTCTCGATACCCCGTAGCGCGCCATGCCGCGCCAGTATCCGCCCCCAGCGCAGGAGGCGGAAAATGTGCGTTGCCGGGCGGGTCATGGTGCGATCCCATCACGGGGATAAGCGGCACCGGCGAGTGAGCGAGCGCAAGCCCAAAAAACGCCCATTCTATATTTTCCACCCGCTATGGATCGCGACCAGCCCGCCCAGCAAAGGCTCGACCCTGGTGCGTGCAAAGCCCGCGTCTTTTATCATTCCCTCGAATGCATCCATGCCCGGGAACCGGGCGATGGACTCAGCCAGATAGCGATAGCTTTCCTCGTCGCCCGAAATCACCTTGCCCAATTTGGGCAGTATCTTGTGGCTATATTGCTCATAGAGCTTGTCGAAACCGGGCCAGAGCGTCTGCGAAAATTCCATGCAGTAAAATCGCCCGCCATAGCGCAGCACACGGTGCGCCTCTTTGAGCGCGCGGTCGATATAGGTAACATTGCGGATGCCGAATACGATCGTATAGGCGTCGAATATACGGGCCGGAAAGTTCAGTTCCTCGGCATTCTGCTCGCTCCATATCAAGGATGTTTCGCCCTGCTTTGCAGCACGCGCCATCCCGACATTCAGCATATCGTCGTTGATATCCGACACGGTGACGTTCGCTCGGTGCTTGGCCATACGAAAGGCGATATCGCCGGTGCCGCCGGCCATATCGAGTATGTCCTCGCCAGCTTGCGGTTTAACGCGGCGCACGAACCGGTTTTTCCAGATCCGGTGGCTGCCCGCCGTCATTGCGTCGTTCATCAGATCGTAATTGTGCGCGACGTTCGAAAATATCCCGCCCACCCGCGCCTGTTTCTCGCGCGCATTGATGTCTTGATAGCCAAAGGGCACTGTATCGGTCATGCGTGGTTATGTAGCCATTGTTCGCGCCAACGGAAAGGCTGTTAAGACAGATTTTTAATGCTACATCACCTCCATGCCAGAATTACCCGAAGTCGAAACCACCGTGCGCGGACTGGAAGCCGTTCTTGATGGCCAGACGCTCGCGGAAGTCACACCGCGGCGCGCCGATTTGCGCTGGCCGATGCCGGTCGATCTGCGCCAGCGTTTGACCGGCGCAACCGTCATCGGCCTGTCGCGCCGCGCCAAATATGGCCTGATCACCACTAACCGCGAGGATACGCTGATATTCCATCTCGGCATGTCGGGCCGCTGGCGGATCGAGCCTGATGAAATCGGCAAACATGACCATTTCGTTCTGCGTACCACGGGCGGGCTTACGCTCGCGCTCAACGACCCGCGCCGTTTTGGTTCGCTCGACCTGATGCCGACCGCGGACTTGGACAGCTTTCCCGCCTTCGCGAAAATGGGGCCCGAGCCATTGGGCGAAACTTTCGATGCCGATTATCTGCACGGCGTACTGAAAGGCAAAGCCCAACCCATCAAGCTGTCGCTGCTCGACCAGCGGATCGTCGCGGGGCTCGGCAATATCTATGTATGCGAGGCGCTGAACATGGCGGGCATTTCGCCCAACCGCAAAGCCGGCAATATTTCCAGGGCCCGCCTCGTGGTGCTGGTCGCGGCGATCAAGACGGTATTGATCCAGGCCATCAAAGCGGGCGGCTCCACCTTGCGCGATTACGCCCGCCCCGATGGCGAGCTCGGCTATTTCGCCAAGCAATGGCGCGTCTATGGCAAAAAAGGTCAGGACTGCCCGTGCGGGGGGACTGTAGCTCGCTTCGCACAGGGAGGAAGGAGTACGTTCTGGTGCCGCACATGCCAGCACTAAAATTATCGTTTTGTGCAGATGAGCTATCCCTAATGATACGGACAAATTTCGCAAAGAATCGTTGACCTAAACCAGCACGCGCGTTATGACCCGCCCTTCATGGCGCAGGGCCGTGCATTTTGCCTTGTCATTTTCACACCTGATGCCGACCGGATTTACGATACCAAAAAGGTAATTACATATGGCAAATACGCCGCAATCGAAGAAACGCATCCGCCGCAACGATCGCCGTGCGGAAATCAACGGCGCTCGCGTTGGCCGTATTCGCACCTACGTCAAAAAAGCCGAAGCCGCTCTGGAAGCAGGCGACAAGCAAGCCGCCACCGAAGCGATGGCGATTGTACAGCCCGAAATGGCGCGCGGCGTGGCCAAGGGACTGATGCACAAGAATACGGCGGCGCGTAAATATTCGCGGCTCAACAAGCGCTTGGTCGCGCTCGGCTAACATTGCGCATGCAATAAGAGCATATACGCTCAACTCTATTAACCCCGTTGGGCCTTTCGCCTGCGGGGTTTTTCTATGTATATTGGGCCTCATCATAATTGGCCATACAGTCGTTCGATCGGTCTTGAATGAGGACTAAAACGGCTTCTTTGAATTATATGGATTTTCAAATTTTGGCAATGTGCCGGGTCAATTTCCCCTATTTTGTACAATGCAGGACTTCCCACGATTCGTGGAAAATCAGCGCCCATAAATGTATAGTTTATTATTTTAAATCAGATAGTTGACTATGTTTTTGACGCTTTATATCGGTTTTGGGTGAGTCAAATCCTTTATTTCAGTTTTTTTACACAAACGACCTTGCTTGACTCGTATCCGACTGTCTAAACATAGGGCATCGAAATTGGCGGAGGGGTTATCGCAGCATTGCGATAATGTGTCGTTTTGTACATTTTAGATTGGTATCCTGAGATCGGAGAACCCGGTTTTCCGTTATTCCATTGGTGCGTCCGGATGGTCCGGAACATTAGCTGGACGCTGTGCAGCCGAATACGTGCAAACACGGGTGTCGTCTCATGAGTGGATCATAATCCACCGAAACAAAAATATAAGGGATTGCGGGCAAATGAGGCGGTATCGAGCAATATGACAGGTAGCAATGCGATAATCGGTGCATCCCAGACCCGTATTTCCGAAAATTCCGATACCGATGGTGCAAATGCGGAAGAGCGCAGCGCAGCGTGGGCAGCCGACTGGTCGGAAATCAGCCAGGGTCTGAAAAAAGACTTGGGCGGACAGATCCATGCGCAATGGATCCGCCCGATCGAACCCGGCCGTTTCTGTCGCACCACCGGCACGCTGGAGCTTTATCTGCCCTCCGATTTCTCCGCCAACTGGGTCAACGACCGGTTTGCCGACCGCCTCTCGCTGGCATGGAAAATCGCGCGGCCCGAAGTGCGCAGCCTGAAAATTTCCGCGCATCCCAAAAACGCGCACATGCACGAGTTGCGCAGCCGGCGCAGCGAACATTCTCCCGGCCTGATGAACCACGCCGCTGGCGGCCAGTTTGGCAACGGCAAAGCGGGTTTCAACCCTAATGAAGACTTCCTGCTCGCTTTCGGCGGAGACATGGCGCACGCGCCCGCACAGCTCGGTCTCGATATTTCGCTCACTTTCGACAATTTCGTCACCGGCGAGGCTAATATCTTGGGCCGTAACGCCGCCCAGCGCATGGCCGCGCTTGAAAAACCGCAATTCACCCCGCTCTATCTCAAGGCCCCGACCGGTCAGGGCAAAACGCACCTGCTGCACGCGATCGGCAATCAATATGCGATCGCCAAACCCGAAGCGCGGATATTTTACTGCTCGGCCGAACGCTTCATGATCGAATTCGTGTCGGCAATGCGGCAGAATAAGATGATGGAATTCAAGGCGCGGCTGCGCGGGTTCGACATGCTGCTCGTCGACGATATCCAGTTCATCATCGGCAAAGCCTCGACGCAGGAGGAATTTTTGCACACGATCGACGCGCTACTGGGCGCGGGCAAGCGGCTGATTGTGGCATCGGACCGCGCACCGCAGGCCTTGGACGGCGTGGATCAAAGACTCTTGTCGCGCCTGTCCATGGGCCTGGTCGCCGATATGCAGCCCGCCGATATCGAGCTGCGCAGAAAAATCCTGCGCGCGCGTCTGTCCCAGTTTACGCCGTGCAATGTCGGTGAGGACGTGATCGAGTTTCTCGCCCGCACCATCAGCCGCAACGTGCGCGAGCTGGTCGGCGGTCTCAACAAGCTGATCGCGTATGCACAACTGACCGGCCAGCCGGTAAGCCTCGCGCTGGCACAGGAACAGCTGTCCGATATCTTGAGCGCCAACCGCCGCCGTATCACGATCGATGAGATCCAGCGCACGGTGTGCCAGTTCTACAAGCTGGACCGCAGCGAAATGTCCTCTAAGCGCCGGGCCCGCGCCATCGTGCGTCCGCGTCAGGTGGCAATGTATCTCGCCAAGGTGCTGACCCCGCGCTCCTATCCCGAGATCGGCCGCAAATTCGGTGGGCGCGATCACAGCACCGTGATCCACGCCGTCCGCCTGATCGAAGATTTGCGGACCCGCGATGCTGATATGGACGGCGATGTGCGGACCTTGCTGCAACAGCTGGAAAGCTAAGTTTGTACGATAATCGCGAAAACCGTCACTCCCGGCTCGACCGGGGGTCCATTTTCTGACCGTTTCCCCCTAAAGGAGAGTTCAGGAAATGGATGACCTGCGGTCATCTGCGATTCCCCGCTTTCGCGGGAACGACTATGTTGTTAGGCTGTTTTAATGACCAGCCTGACCGATACACAGCTTGACCGTTATGCGCGGCATATCATCCTGCCGCAAATTGGCGGCGCGGGTCAGGCCAGATTGCTGAGCGCGCATGTGCTGGTGGTTGGTGCAGGCGGCATCGGTTGCCCTGCCCTGCAATATCTGGCTGCGGCTGGCGTCGGGCAGCTCACAATAGTCGATGACGATATTGTTTCGCTTTCCAACCTCCAGCGACAGGTACTGTTTTGCGAAAGCGATATCGGCGCGCCCAAAGTCGAGGCCGCCAAAACCGCCTTGGCCCGTATTAATCCCAATAGTATAATAAACGCGCTGCAGGAAAGACTGACAGCGGTTAACGGCGCGGCATGGGTCGCAAACGCGGATGTCGTGGTGGACGGCAGCGACAATTTTGCCACCCGTCTGGCCGTCAACGATCTCGCCTGTCGAGCGCAAGTGCCGCTGATTTCTGCCGCCATTGGCCAGTTTCAGGGCCAAGTCGGCACGTTCCGGGGCTGGCGCGACGACGCGCCTTGCTATCGCTGCTTTGTCGGCGATGCTTTCGATGCCGAAGATTGCGACACCTGCGCCGAAAACGGCGTGCTGGGCGCTATGGTGGGGATGATGGGCAGCTTTGCCGCGATGGAGACCATTCGCGTGCTCACCGGTTTCGGCGATGACCCGACAGGAAAAATCCATATCTATGACGGACTGAAACCCGCGATGCGAACGATCGCTCTGGCCAAAGACCCTTGTTGCTCGACATGCCGGAACAAATAGGGCTATTATATCCTTCATTTCAGGGAAGATAGTTATGACATTGCCGGTAACAGCGTTAACCGCCGCAATTTGCGCGATTATGATCCTGCTGACCGCGATCGCTACCGTACGGCAGCGTTTAAAGGCGCGGGTCGCTTTTGGCGAGGGAGACCGCAATCACGCTTTGGTCGCATCCATTCGCAGCCACGGCAACCTTACCGAACATGCGCCGATCGTGATCATCATGATCGGATTGCTGGAAATGACAGATGTGCATCACTGGACGCTCACGGGTGTTGCCGTGCTTTTTCTCGCGGCGCGCGCCTTGCATATTATAGGTCTGCAAGCAGATCATAGTTTAGGCAAAGAGCCGTGGGCCCGAAGTCTCGGCGTCATCGGAACATGGGTGACCATGGCCGTACTGATCGGCTGGATTTTATTGCTTGTGGTCACTGTAAACGGATAGCCAGCCAATTTAGTTGGCGGTAAATGCTTTCACCACTGCACGCCCGGCCGGTTGTGCCAACGCCGTGCCATGCGGACCCGGGACGGTGACAAGGGTGACCGTCATCCCCGCCTGTTTCAATTCCTGTTCGAAAGCGCGCATATTTTTGGGCTTCACGATCTCGTCATTCTTGCTGGAAATCAGCAATACCGGGGCCTTGGACGCAATTACATAGTCCTGATATGCAAAGCGCGACAATGCCGGATCGATTTTCAGGCGGACGAACGGTTTGGCGATTGCGGGAATGAAATTGCGTCCTACCGAGGCGATATCTGCGGCGCTGCCTTCTATGATCAGTCCGTCGAAACCGCCACCACGCACCATGGCGGCCGCCTGGCTTCCTCCGAACGACAGGCCATAAGCGTATAACCGTCCCGTGCCGGTCCAGCCTTTCTGCCGCAGCGCATCCAAGAATGTGGGGCCGGTGGCAATCGACGCGTCGATCGTTGGGGGTATATTGGTCCCGCCGCGTCCCGGATAATCGTAAAGAATGATATCGAATCCGGTGGCGTCGGCCAGCGCCTGCGCGCGCTGCGTCATATCGGCAGTGAAATTGCCGTTGCCGCCGTGATAGACCAGAACGTCTTCGCTTTGCGGATTATCCAACCGGACGGCATGCATCGTGCCAAGGCCGGGCAAGTCGAGCATTTCGTCGGTCAGACTATAGCCGGAGGGGGCGACAAGTGTATTCGCGCTGTTCTCGGCGTTCTGCGGAAAAAAACTGCTCTGGTCGATAACCCCGGTACAGCCGCTGACCGCAGTTAAAGACCCCAGCAACAGCGCCGCTTTGACATTGAAAATATTTCGCATAATACCCTCTCCCCAAAAAAACTATATTCTCTCTAACCGATTGAATATATTATGAACAGGACTCTCACTGCGCCAGCAATCCATTCACCCATTGCGGCACGAGAGCACCCGCCGGACCATGCCGACTTTCGTCGAACCAATGGCTGCCTTCGGACGGATCGAGATTGAGTTCGAGTGTTTGCGTGCCATAAGCTGCGGCCATCTGCACGAAACCCGCGGCAGGATAGACCGCGCCCGACGTGCCGATCGAGACGAACAGGTCGCAGCGGGACAGCGCGGCCTCGATCCGGTCCATATGGTACGGCATTTCACCGAACCAAACGATATCGGGCCGCAGCGCTCCCGTAACCCCGCACAAGTCACAGGCTGGACCGTCCAGCAATGTGGCGGGCGATCCCTGTGTCCCCTTGCATATCTGGCAAATTGCACTCGTCAATTCCCCATGCATGTGCAGCAATCTTTTCGACCCAGCGCGTTCGTGCAGGTCATCGACATTTTGTGTGATCAGCAGCAGCTCGCCCGTCCATTCGGCATCGAGCCTCGCTAGCGCCGCGTGTGCGGCATTGGGCGAGACCGTCTTCAGCGCGGCGCGGCGTGTATCGTAGAACGTCTGAACCAGTTCGGGGTCACGCGCAAATGCTTCGGGCGTGGCGACATCCTCGACCCGGTGCCCTTCCCATAGGCCATCGGGTCCGCGAAAGGTGGCTACGCCGCTTTCCGCACTGATCCCCGCACCGGTCAGGATTACGATATTGCGAATATTGCTCATCTGCCGCATGAAGCATGAAACAGATGGGCAGGACAAGAGCATGATCACTATCGGCATATTCGGCAGCGCGGGCCGCATGGGGCAGGCCATCACGCTCGCCATAGCAGAAGCGGGCGCGGGGTTTGCCGGCGGGGCGGATAAGGGCGATGATGTCGAAGCCCTGACAGCCCAGGCCGATGTGCTGGTCGACTTTTCCTCGCCCGACGCGCTCGAGGCGCATCTCGATGCGTGCATCGCCGCGGGCAAACCCGCCATTGTCGGCACCACTGGATTGGAGGAACGTCACCATTTCCTTATCGACAGCGCAGCCGAGCATATTGCGGTTTTGCAGACCGGCAATACCTCGCTCGGCGTCAACATGCTGAGCGCGCTGGTGGCGGAGGCCGCTGCGCGTCTGGGCGAGGACTGGGATATCGAGATACTCGAAATGCACCACCGCCATAAAGTCGATGCCCCTTCGGGTACTGCATTGCTATTGGGCGAAGCCGCTGCCAAGGCGCGCGGCATAGATCCGGTAACGGACAGCGAGCGCGGACGGGACGGCATTACCGGCGCACGCGGGCGCGGAAATATCGGCTATGCTAGCCTGCGCGGCGGCAGCGTCGCGGGCGACCACAGCGTGATCTTCGCCAGCGATCACGAACGCATCGAACTCACCCACCGCGCCGAAAACCGCAGCGTCTTCGCCGACGGCGCGATCAAGGCGGCGCAGTGGATCGTCGGCAAGGATGCGGGACGGTATGAGATGAAGGATGTTTTGGGCTTATAGACATTATGAAAAAAAACGATATATTCGAATTTTACCGCCGCTTAGCCGAGGCTAATCCGTCGCCGACGACCGAACTCAACTATGACAATACCTATCAGCTCTTGGTCGCGGTGACGCTGTCCGCGCAATCAACCGATATTGGCGTGAACAAAGCGACGCGGTTGCTGTTTGCGCAGGTGACGCATCCGCAGCATATGCTCGATCTGGGCGAGGATGAACTCAAGCAGCATATCAAAACGATCGGGCTGTATAACAGCAAGGCCAAGAACGTGATTGCCATGGCCGATCTGCTGGTCAGCAAACATGGCGGCGAGGTTCCGGCGGACCGCGATACACTCACCACCCTGCCCGGTGTTGGCCGCAAGACCGCCAATGTCGTAATGAACTGCGCATTCGGCGCGGAGACGTTCGCGGTCGATACGCATATTTTCCGCGTCGGCAACCGCACCGGACTGGCACCGGGCAAAACGCCGCTCTCGGTGGAGAAAAAGCTCGACACACAGACGCCCGCGCCGTTTCGCGTGCATGCGCATCATTGGCTGATCCTGCATGGCCGCTATATCTGCAAGGCGCGCACGCCCGAGTGCTGGCGCTGTCCGGTCGCGGATTTGTGCCGATACAAAAAGAAAACGCCCGATCCGAATGCGGCCTGAACGGCTCAGCATCGGTTCAGACAGAATTTGATATTTCTTTTGAACTATAAGGAGAAGAATCATGGCCTTTAATGCATTCCTTCCCAAAGCGGTCCTGATGGCCGTCCCGATCGTTCTTGTGGGCGGACTTTCCACCTACTCCATTGCCGGTGCAGATAATGATCACCGCAAGAGCGTGAGCAATGCGCCCGTGGCTTTGGGCATCGGCCAGCCCCAATCCTGCATTCCGCTGCGCGCGATTCGCCAAAGCAAGGTGCAGGATGACAGCACGATCGATTTTCAAATGCGCAATGGCGATATCTATCGCAACAGGCTGCCGCGTCGCTGTGGCGGACTGGGTTTCGAGCAGAGCTTCAGCTACAAGACATCGCTCGGTCGGCTATGCAGCACCGATATCATCCATGTGATTTCGAGCAATACGGGCTCGATCGAAACACGCGGCAGTTGCGGGTTGGGTAAGTTTCAAAAGGTCCAACTGGTGGAGGCAGTCCTGCCCGACCGTACTATCGATATTATGAGTGACAGCATACCTACTGAATGACCGATGCGTTTTCTTGAATTTTCGTTTTCTGACGTTGATATGCCCAAGGCACAGTCAATGATGACTTTCGAGCCATTATAAATGTACCTTCCCACACTCCTTCTATTGTCCATGTGCCATTTATCTCTTGGCCATCTTGGCTCAAGAATCCAGAATATTGCACGTCATCGTATTCATAATTCGCAATATCATACAATTTCAAAAATGATATTATGCGCTCATTTCTAATTCCATATATGAGAGCTGTGAGTTTTTTTCCTGATATATCCTCTATAGTTTTACCAGAGATTTCAATACCATCCTGTACTAAATCACATTCGAAAGTTGTAGTGTTAGAGGCAATGTCATAGTCATATAGGCCAAACCAATTTCCTGTAAGATTATACCCAGAACTAGACATATATTATACATCGTCGGCGGAAATCATTTCCGCGCGGTCGAGCTCGCCGGTCATCGCGGCCACGGTGGTCGCCACCGCCGCATCGCCGCTGACATTTGTGGTGGTGCGCATCATGTCCATGATCCGGTCGACACCGGCCACGAAAGCGATGGTTTCCAGAGGCACGCCGACGCTACCAAATACCAGCGCCATCATGATCAGGCCTGCGCCCGGAATACCCGCCGCGCCGACCGCGCCCAAAGTGGCGGTGAGCGAGATCATGAAATAATCGCCCCAGCTTAGAACCACGCCAAAGACCTGCGCGCCGAACAAGGTGGCGAGGCCCAGATACATGGCGGTGCCGTTCATGTTGATTGTGGCGCCGAGCGAAACGACGAAGCTCGACACCGGTTTGGAGACGCCCAGATTGCGCTGCGTACAGCGCAAGGTCACCGGCAGGGTCGCGTTTGACGATGCCGTCGAATAGCTGACCGCCATTGCATCGGTAATCCCGCGAAAAAAGTCGATCACCGGCAACTTGGCGATAAATTTGATCATCGCCGAATAGACCACCAGGATAATCAGCAGGCAGCCGAGATAGTTGAGGCCCACCAGTTTCGCCAGCGCCGCCAGCGCATCAAACCCGAGTGTGCCGGCGACCCAAGCCATCAGCGCGAACACCCCGAACGGCGTCAGTTCCATCACTATCATCGTGACTTTCTGCATGATGATCGCGCCACTGTCGAAAACCTTTGCAACGGGCGAGCCTTCTTCCTTTGCCATCAGGATGCCGATGCCGATCAGCAGCGCAAAGACGATCAGCGGCAGCACATTGACATCGGCCATGGTCTGGACCGGACTTTGCGGAACCATCGAAATCACCATGTCCGTCCAGCTTGCATCGCTGGGCGGCGGGACTTTGCCCATTTCTATCTTGCTCGTGTCCAGCCCCAGCCCTGGCTTGACGAGGCTGCCAAGGGCGAGACCCAGCCAAACGGCGATCTGACCGGTTACGACGAACAGCAGCAAAGCCCTGCCCCCGACCTTGCCCAGTTTCGCGACATCGCCGATGGCCGCGACACCCGATACCAGCGAGAAGAATATCAGCGGCACGACCAGCATCTTGATCGAGGCGATGAAGAAATCGCCGATCCATTTGATCCGCTCGGCTTCGGGACCCCACAAAAAGCCCACCAGCACGCCCAGCAAGAGCGCGGCAATCACGCGCTGCCACAATGGAATTGCGAACCAGAATTTCATCTATGTGTCTCCCCGCGCTTTATCTGCGGCGAAGCTAGCCGGTGCGCCGCTTTGTCGCAACCGATTTGCAATTGCCGCCTACATAAAGAAGGATATTGCCAGGCAGGTGGCCAGACCCACACCGAGTGTAAGCGGTATACCCGCCTTGAAAAAGTCGGTGAAACGATAGTTGCCCGCCGCGTAGACCAAAGTATTTGTCTGATAGCCGATCGGCGTCGCGAAACTGGCCGAGGCGGCGAACATCACCGCGACGACCAAAGGCCGCGGATCGACCCCCAGATCGGCCGCCAGCTTGATAACGATCGGCGTTACCAGAATAGCCACAGCGTTATTGGTAATCATTTCGGTCATCGCCACGGAAAGAGCATATACCGCGAACAGCAGCCCCCATGCCGGCATGTCGGCCAGCACCGGCGTTATCCACGAGACCAGCATCGCCACACTGCCAGATTGCTCGAGACCAAGACCGACCGTCAGCATACCGAAAATCAGCACCAGCACATTGCCGTCGATCGAACTCCATGCCTCTTCCGCGTCGATGCAGCGCGCCAGCAGGATCGCGCCCACTGCCAGAATGGCGGCGACCGCTATCGACAGGAAATTGGCCGCGGACAGCACCACGACGGCCACCAGAGCCCCGATCGCGATCGGCGCCTTGTCGCGGCGAAATGCCCGGGTCGTCGTCTGTTCGATACCGATCAGATTTGTGTTTTCGTACATCCGCGAAATATCGGCATTGCTGCCCGTAACGAGCAGGCGATCCGCGCCATGAACCTTGGCATTGGGCAGGTCGGAACGCGGCAGATTGCGATAGCGGCTAAGTCCCAAAATGCGGACGTTGAGATGCCCCAGAAACGGGATATCAAACAGTCTTTGCCCGACGCTGGGATGGCTGGGCGACACCATCACCTCCACCACTTCCTCCCCCAGAGGGCCGGCGTCGCCCTTTCGGATGATCCCGATTTTATAGTCCGTACTGGTTCGCAAAGACATCAATTCGGCCAGATCCAGTTTCACCACAATCCGGTCGTCCGCTTGCAATATCACCTCGTTCAGGTCGTGTCGCATATACCGGTCTTCGCGCTTGATCGCGTTGATGATGATATTGGCCCTTTTGGAAAGAGGGGTATCCCCCAATCTCTTGTCGCGCACATTCGAAGCGTTGCGGACGGTCAGTTCGGTCAGGAAATAGTTCTCGTTGCTGCCGAGCGGGCGAAGAGTGCTGTCGTCACCCGGCAGCAGCCAGCTGCTGAACAGCGCCAACATGACCATGCCGGCGACCCCCGCAATCAGGCCATAGGGCGTAATTTCAAAAATGCCGAACGGTGCAAGTCCGGCATCGCGCGCCACCGCATCGACGATCAGGTTGGTCGATGTCCCGATCAGTGTCGTGGTGCCGCCCAGAATCGCTACGAAACTGAGCGGGATGAGCAGCTTTTTCGCGGAATAGCCCGTTGCTTGCGAGAGCCGCAGAATGATCGGGATCATCACCACCACCACTGGCGTATTGTTCATAAACGCCGAAGCAACATAAGCACCCAGAAACATTTCCGCGACGGCCAGTTTGGGACGCTTTTCTGCACGGCGGATAATCGCGCCGGCAATGGCGTCGATCGTACCGGTTCGCAGCAACGCGCCCGACAGGATGAACATCGCCGCGATCGTAATCGGTGCGCTGTTGGAAAAGGACGAAAACAGCCCGTCGGAATCGATAATCCCGAAAAATAGAAAAGCGCAGGCGCCCAGTATCGCGACTACCGCCGCCGGGAAACGCTCCATGACGAAACCGATGAACATGGCCGCCAGGATGATCAGGCCGATTTCCGCCTGATGCGTTTCGATTAAGGCGCGGAGCAGGTCGAGCATAGACTATTCTTTTCTCTCTATTGCGATGACATCGCCGCATTGCGCCCGGTGCAAGAGCTTTTGATCGGCCAGAACCAGCGCCATCATTGCTTCGACCACGGGCGTGCCACGTATGCCCACACACGGGTCATGGCGGCCCTTGGTTATAATTTCGGTTGCTTCACCCTCGTTGGTGATCGTCTCTACCGGCGTGAGGATAGAACTGGTCGGTTTAAAAGCCGTGCGGCATACGAGTGGCTGGCCTGTTGTTATACCCCCCGCCGTTCCGCCAGAATGGTTTGCAAGGAATTCAGGCTTGCCATTTTTTCCGGGTCGCATGGGATCGGCATTGCTTTCGCCGCGCAGCCGGGCTGCGGCAAAGCCGTCACCAATCTCGACGCCCTTGGTGGCGTTGATCGTCATCATAGCGGCCGCCAGCTCGCTGTCCATCTTGGCATAGACCGGCGCCCCCCATCCGGCGGGAACGCCGGTGGCGACGCATTCGACAATTGCGCCGAGCGAGCTGCCATCCTTGCGCGCATCGTCGACCAGCTTTTCCCAGCGCTTGGCAGCCTTTGCGTCGGGACAGAAAAACGGGTTGCGGCCAATGTCGCCCGCGTCGAAATTTGTGTGATCGATACCATCGCCGCCCAGTTCGCAGACATAGGCTGTAAGCGTGACTTCGGGAATTATCAGCCGCGCGACGGCTCCAGCGGCCACGCGTGCGGCCGTCTCGCGTGCGCTCGAACGGCCGCCGCCGCGATAGTCGCGAAAGCCGTATTTGGCATCGTAACTATAATCGGCATGGCCGGGCCGGTATACCTTGGCGACTTCGCTATAGTCTTTCGAACGCTGGTCGGTATTTTCGATCATTATCGATATTGGCGTGCCGGTCGTCTTGCCCTCGAACACGCCCGACAGGATTTTGACTTCATCCGCCTCGCGCCGCTGAGTGGTGTATTTCGACTGGCCGGGTTTTCGTGCATCCATGAACGGTTGGATATGCCGCTCGCTGATCTCCAGCCCCGGCGGGCATCCGTCGACCACGACGCCCAGCGCAGGTCCGTGGCTTTCCCCCCAGGTCGTAAAACGAAATACGCGGCCGAAACTGTTGAAGCTCATTGATACGCCTTATCCATAAACTCGATCCGATTGCCGAATGGATCGTGCGTAAAAAATCGCTCGCGCCCCTTGATGACCGTATCTTCCTGCGTCTGATACCCGGCGTTTTCGAGTTTGACACGCAAATTATCGAGGTTCTCTGCGGCCAGTGCTACATGCGCTTTCAATGCAGGGGTAAAATCCGCCTCGACCCCGCAATGCAATTGCTGCGTTCCGATTCCAAACCAGCATCCGCCGCCCTTGGCCATATCATCGGGCTTGGGAATTTCCTGCAATCCCAGCAATTTACCGAAAAACTGTCGCGCCTTGTCCTCGCCTCCCGGTGGCATGACGATTTGCACATGGTCGATGGCAAGACCGGATATTGTCATGTGTCGAGCGCAATATCCGGCGCATCTTCCTGTTTCATGCCGACGACATGATAGCCCGCATCGACATGGTGGGTCTCGCCGGTCACGCCCGACGACAGATTGCTGCAGAAATACAGGCCCGCGCCGCCGACATCCTCGATCGTCACGTTGCGGCGCAAGGGCGCATTATATTCGTTCCATTTCAGGATGTAGCGGAAATCGCCGATGCCGCTCGCGGCCAGTGTCTTGATCGGTCCAGCCGAGATCGCGTTGACGCGAATGTTGCGCGGACCCAGGTCGTTGGCCAGATATTGCACGCTGGTTTCCAGCGCCGCCTTGGCCACGCCCATCACGTTATAATGCGGAATGACTTTTTCCGCGCCATAATAGGTGAGCGTTACGATCGAGCCGCCATCGGGCATCATGTCGGACGCGCGTTTGGTCACCGCCACCATGCTGTAGGCCGAGATATTCATTGTCATCAGGAAATTGTCGAGACTGGTATCTACATATTTGCCGCGCAATTCGTTCTTGTCTGAAAACCCGATCGCGTGCACCAGAAAATCGATCGTGTCCCAGCGGCTCTTCAGCATAGCGAAGGCCGTATCGAGCGCATCCATATCGGCGACATCGCATTCGATCAGGAAATCGCTGCCCAGTTCTTCGGCGAGCGGACCCACACGTTTTTTGAGCGCTTCGCCCTGATAGGAAAAAGCCAGTTCCGCGCCATGTTCGCGCAATTTCTGCGCAATACCCCATGCCAGCGACTTGTTGTTCGCCAGTCCCATGATCAGGCCGCGTTTGCCCTGCATCAGATCGCCCATATTGCAGTCCTTTTATTCTCTGGGTTTCAGTCTTCGATGACGAGTTCTTCGCTAGCTTTTACGGTGATACCGCGCGCACGCGCAAGCGCCGCGTTCAATTCCGCGCCGATTACTACGCCCAGTCCGATCAGGAAAAAGAAAATCAGACTGATCATCACTCCGGCCAGACTGCCATAGGTCAGGTTGTAATTGGCAAAATTTCGCAAAAAAACCGGCATCAGGCTGGTATTTGCGATCCACCACAGGCTGATGAACAAGGGGCCCGGCCAGATCGGCGCTTTCTTGCGGCGATAGGCGCTTGGCATCAGCGAGCGGAATATAAGATAGAGAGCGCCGAACAATATCAGCGTGGTAAAGAGCTGGCTCCACGCGATATAGCTCAGCGCCGTGTTCGCGAATGGCAGTACCGTCAGTACGAACTGTTCCGCACCGGTCAGCATGACCTGCGTACTGAGCGCGATAATCGTCATCATCACCGCACCGATAATCAGGGCAATCGATCCCAGCCGGTATTGCCAGAATGGCCGACTGAATTTCACGTCATAGGAACGCCGCAATATGTCGCGGATCGTTTCGATCAGGCTACCCGTCGTCCATAATCCGACGAGAACGCTCAGCCACAGTAACGGCCCCGTCCGGGCCACCATGGCTGCCTGCACCGGTTCGTTGAGAGTACTCGCCATGCTGGGCGGGACGGCGGCCAAAAAAGCCTCGACCGCTTGATATCCGAAATCGGTGCGCCCCACGACGCCGGCTATCGAGGCGGCGACCACGAAAAACGGGAAGAGCGCCAGCAATGACAAATAGGCAAAGTTGCCCGCCAGAATAAAGCCGTCATCATAGGCATGACGCGCGATATCGACCGCAACGTCCTGCGTCTGGTCCATCCATTGACGCGGCCGGCCTTTCAGATCGAATATCGGCGTTTCGGCGGGTGGCTCGGGTCTATCCATGCTCGCGCAAATTGCCCGAAGTGAATAAGGAATGCCAGTAATTTAGCTTGAACATATTCCAAAGCTCGCACCCCACGAAGCGATTGCCGCGCTAGATATCCAGTTCGGCGCGCATATTGCCGGTTGGGTTCCAGCCTTGAACGAATTGGTCGAGTGCAGCATCGCCCTGCGGCAAGTGGATCTGCAACTCGACAATCTGGTCGCCGCGAACCCCGTTGCTGCCTGTAAACCCGCGCCCCTTGATGCGTAACTGATTGCCAGAATTGCTGTTTTTGGGAACGGTCAGCATGACGGGGCCTTCGACCGTCGGCACTTTGACTTTTCCGCCCTGCACTGCTTCTTTCAGGGTGATAGGCAGGTCGAGCCGGACATTGTCCCCATTCCGGCGGAAAAAAATATGCGGTTTGACAGTGATGGTGACGATGGCATCGCCATTGCCCCCGGGACCGGCCTGTCCCTTTCCCGCCAGCCGCATCTGAGTGCCGGTATCGACGCCGTTGGGGAGTTTCAGGTTGATGGTCTTGCCATCGGACAGGGTAATGCGCTGCGGCGACTGTGTGGCCGCTTCCAGAAATTCTACCGATAGCTTGTAGGATATATTCGCGCCTTTGGGCGGGGGCGGAGCCTGGCGTCCATAGGGAGAGCCACTTGCGGAACCGCGCGCGCCGCCCCCGCCGAACAGCCCATCGAAAATATCCCCGAAATCCACGCCTTCGTTAAAGCCGCCCATATTGCCGCCCGCACCTGCATGCGAACGGCTGAAACCGCCGCCACCGCCGCCGCCATAGCCGAATGGACCGGCAGGGTTGCCTTCCATATCGATCTCGCCGCGATCATATTGAGCGCGCTTGTCCTTGTCGCTCAACAAGTCATAGGCTTTGGTCGCATCGGAAAAGCGTTCGGACGACACGGGATTGCCCTTATTGCGGTCGGGGTGCAATTCCTTGGCCAGCTTGCGATAGGCGCTTTTTATCTCTTTTTCACTCGCCCCTTTCGCTATGCCCAATGTAGAATAAGGATCTGCCATAAATTTGCGTGTTTCCGTCTCTTAGCTAATTTTCATGTGCTGGTTCATAAATGGTAACGGGGGCGCAGACGTCAAGCCGGTACGTGGGTTTACCGCTGTCACCCCCGCTGTCCCGAATATACAAGGGTTATATCTCGTGTATACAAGGGCTACGCGCTGGAAAGCACATAGCGGCGCTTGGATGACACGGCTGATCTAATTCCGGCATGACTCGCGGCTTGCTCGAAAATAACCTCGGTATGTCGCTTCCCCGACTTTTTCCACACGCACGCTTGCAAAAGATCGCACTTGGTGACAGCACGATAGCGCAAGAAACGGTGCCGCGCACTGTTTTGTTCGTATAACGCACGTCAATAGCGGAGATAGCCTGTAATGGACGAAGACGATCCGTTCGAAATTTTCGGCGCATGGCTTGCGGACGCTGTCACAAACGAGCAGAACGATCCCAACGCCATGGCCCTGTCCACGGCGGATGCGGACGGACGTCCTTCCTCGCGCATGGTGCTGCTCAAAGGGCACGGCCCCGGCGGCTTTTTGTTCTACACAAATTTGCACAGCCGCAAGGGCACGGAATTGGCGGCCAATGAAAACGTGGCGCTGCTGTTCCACTGGAAATCGCTGCGCCGCCAGATCCGGATCGAGGGGGGCATAGCCCAGGTTGAGGATGCGGCCGCCGACGCCTATTTCGCATCGCGCGGGCGCGATTCGCAATTGGGTGCATGGGCTTCCGACCAGTCGCACAGGCTGGAAAGCCGGGGTGTTTTCATGAACCGTTTCGAAGCTATGCAGGAACGCTTTGCGGGCAAGGATGTATCCCGTCCGCCGCATTGGTCGGGCTTTTGCGTAACGCCGCACCGGATCGAATTCTGGCGCGATAGGGAACACCGGCTGCACGAGCGCCGTTTGTTCCTGCGCGGCGACAAGGGGTGGACCAGCGGACTGCTGTATCCATGAATTCTCATCACACGCACCACCCTTCGCATAACGACCTGACGCGTAAGGCTGCCATCGCCAGCGTTGCGGTTGCTTTGTTCCTGCTCGGACTGAAAGCCTATGCGCATTGGGCAACATCGTCGGTCGCCATGCTGGGTTCGCTGGCCGACACCGCGCTCGATCTGGTGGCATCGATCATGACCCTGTTCAGCGTGCGCTACGCCGCCATGCCCGCCGATGCCGACCACCGGTTTGGTCACGGCAAAGCCGAGGCGCTGGCGGCCTTGTTTCAGGTCGTCCTTATTACCCTGTCGGCAGCATTTATCGGCTGGCGTGCGCTAGAGCGGTTTTCGGGTGACAGCGCCACGGCGCAGGCCGAATACGGCATCGGCGTATCGGTGATCGCCATATTAGCCACACTGGGCCTGCTCGCCTACCAGCGCCGTGTGATCAGCCGGACATCCTCGATCGCAATCGAGGCCGATCATGTGCATTACCAGTCCGACCTTCTGCTCAATATCGCCGTGATCGCGGCACTGGTACTCGACCAATATCTGGGTATTACCGGCGCCGACCCGGTATTCGGTGTGGCCATTGCGCTCTGGCTGGCCTGGGGCGCCTGGAAAGCCGCTACGCGCGCCATCGACCAGTTGATGGACAAGGAATGGCCGGACGAAAAACGCCATGCCTTTGTCGAGGTCGCGGCCCGGTTCGCGGAGCTCAAAAGCCTGCACGACCTGCGGACGCGCACCAGTGGCAATCGCAATTTCGTGCAGTTCCACGTCGATATGGACCCGGACATGACCGTCCAGCAGGCGCATGACGTAATCGACAAAGTCGAAATAGAGCTGGAAAAAGCTTTTCCGGGTACGGAGATCCTCGTCCATATCGACCCGCTCGGCCATGTCGACGAACCGGACAATCCGCTTGTCGAAGCCGATGAACTCAAACAGGTGAAAGACCTCTAGTCCATGACATCCATACCCTATTTCCACGTCGATGCGTTCGCGTCGCGACCCTTTACCGGCAACCAGGCGGCCGTCATGCCGCTTGCCAGTTGGCTGGACGATGCGGTGCTGCAAATGATCGCCGAAGAAAATAAATTTGCCGAAACCGCCTTTATCGTACCCGATCAAAGCGGCGATGCGCATTATGAATTGCGCTGGTTCACACCTGTATGCGAAGTCGCGCTATGCGGTCATGCAACGCTGGCCAGCGGGCATGTCGTGCTGAGTATGACACCCGACCTCAACAGCGCGACGTTCAAGACCCGTCAGGCGGGACTGCTCAAGGTGACACGCGACGGCGATGCCTATAAAATGGCGCTGCCCGCCTATCCCCCCTCCCCCAAAAGCCTGCCCGAAGCCGAGGCGGCGCTGGGTACGAAACCTTCCGAGACATTTTTTCGCGAAGGCGGATACGCCGTATTTCTGTACGACACGCCCGAAGAAGTACTCGAGCTAGAGCCCGACTATCGCGCGCTGGCCGCTTATGGCGACCAGTGGCAATTTATCTGTACCGCGCCGGGGACCGATACTGATGTGCTGAGCCGCGTATTTGTTCCCGGCGCGGGCATCGACGAGGATAGCGTCACTGGATCGGCCCATTGCGTACTCACACCGTTCTGGGCAGGGCAGCTGGGGCGGGCCAGTTTTTCCGCCTATCAGGCCAGCGAACGCGGCGGCCACATCTATTGCACGCACGAGAATGAACAGGCAATATTGGGCGGCCAATGCTATACAGTTGTTGAAGGGCAGTTTAACTTGCCGTAAAGCGGGCCGATATGCCCCGACACACCAGATATCAGGTACCATTTTGATTCAATTCATTCGCAATCTATTCGGCAAGGAAGATCAGCAAATCACTATGGGCTACCCGGCTGTACCTTTGGGGCAGCGTGTCTATGCGATTGGCGATATCCACGGCCGGCTCGACCTGTTCGACGAATTGCTGGAACAGATTCAGCATGATCATGAAACGCGCAGCACGGCAGAGATGCATCTTATACTGCTGGGCGATCTTGTCGATCGCGGCCCCGACAGTGCGGGCGTCATTGCGCGGGCTATGGAACTGCGCGCCACCAACCCGAATATCCGATTCCTGGCCGGCAATCATGAAGAAGTGTTCCTGTCCGCCTTGACTGGGGATGCGAAAAATGTCCGCTTTTTCGCGCGGATCGGCGGGCGCGAAACGATATTGAGCTATGGCATGTCCTACGAAACCTATCGCGACATGGATATGGAGAGCCTCGCCGAGGAACTGCCCCGGCTGGTTCCGCAGGAGCATGTCGACTTTGTGACGGCGTTCGAAAACGCAATCGTTATCGGCGACTATGCCTTTGTGCATGCCGGCATTCGTCCGGGTGTCCCCGTCGAAGAGCAGGAAAACTACGATTTGCGCTGGATCCGCGGAGAGTTCCTGAGCAAGGACAAGGTGCATGACAAAATGATCGTGCATGGTCATACGATCAGCGAACAGGTCGACGAGCGCAAGGGCCGTATCGGCATCGATACCGGCGCGTATGACAGCGGTGTGCTGACCGCTATCGGACTGGAAGGCGCAGATCGCTGGTTTCTGCAAACGGGAATGCCGACCACATAAACCGCTTGTGCTGGGCAATGGTTTGCGTCATTTTCCCGTTCATGAAAAAAATCACCCTTCTCGTTTCGCTGTTGCTCGCCGCCGCGCCTGTAACTTTCCTTGCCGCCCAGGCGCCTGACAGCAAACCAACCGCCGACATTCCTGCCGATGCAGACACCCTGAAAGCCTATGTTGAAAAGCTCGTCAGTTTCGGGACAAGGCACACATTATCGTCTCCCGACGATCCCAAACGCGGTATTGGCGCAGCGCGGCGCTGGGGCGCCAGCGAATTCGCGCGGATCGGCGCCGCCTGTGGCGGGTGCCTGACCGTCGAGAATATCGAGCGATTTGCTTACGGGGATCGTATTCCGCAAGGGGTTAAGATCGTCGATGTGCTGGGCATACAGCGCGGCACTGGCGATCCCAATAATGTCGTCATCATTTCCGGCCATATCGACAGCCGCGTTTCCGATGTTCTGGACTATACCTCCGATGCTCCCGGCGCCAACGATGACGGGTCGGGCACCGCGCTTGTGATCGAAGCGGCACGGATACTCACCCGTGAAAAACATGAAGCCACGATTATATACGCGCTTTTGTCCGGGGAGGAACAGGGTCTGTTCGGCGGCAAATTGCTGGCCGACACCGCCCGGGCGCGCGGCTGGAACGTCATTTCGCTGCTCAACAACGATATTGTCGGCGGCACGCACGGGCAGGACGGCCGGATTGTCGACAACGTGGTGCGGGTATTCAGCGAAGGGATACGTTCGTCGGAAAGCCTGGAACAAGCCATGGAAAGACGCGGCAGCGGCGGCGAGGATGACGGACCTTCGCGCGCATTGATGCGGTCGGCCGACCGTGTTGCGCTCGCCCATCCGGACATAGGGCTCGACGTATTTGGCGTGCGCCGCCCCGACCGTTTCCGCCGCGGCGGTGACCACCTGCCCGCGCTTGAACTCGGCTATCCCGCTATTCGTTTCACCGTCGGCGTGGAGGATTACGATCACCAGCACCAGGATTTGCGCACCGAAAACGGCCGCGCATACGGTGATACGGTCGACGAGATGGATTTTGGCTATCTGGCCAAAGTGACCAATCTAAATGTCGCACTGGCACGCGAACTCGCCAACGCCCCGCCAGCGCCCGCATCGGCGCAGCTGGGCGGCGCCGTCACCGAAAACACCACGGTCGAATGGGAACCGGTCAAGGGCGCGGCGAACTACCGCATATACTGGCGCCGCAACGACGCGCGCGACTGGACCAACAGCGTTGATATTAGCGGTACGACGCAGGCCACATTGAAAGGCGTTATCGTCGACGACCATTTTGTCGGCGTATCGGCGCTGTCCGATGACGGTCATGAAAGTATCATCACATTTGCCGGCCTGCCGCAGCGCAACCGGTAAGCTGTAAAAAGAAAAGGACCGGCAGCGCCCCCTGCCGGTCCTTTTGTTAGCGAAACTTTCGGGTAATGAAAGTGGCTGTCAAGCTGCCTGGCTGTCTTCGTCCGCTTGCGGATCGCGCAGCACATAGCCGCGGCCCCATACGGTTTCGATGTAATTTTCCCCGTCGCAGGCTAGCGCCAGTTTCTTGCGCAGCTTGCAGATGAATACATCGATAATCTTGAGTTCGGGTTCGTCCATGCCGCCATAAAGGTGGTTGAGAAACATTTCCTTGGTCAGCGTCGTGCCCTTGCGCAGCGAGAGCAGTTCGAGCATCGCATATTCCTTGCCGGTCAGATGGACCCGGGCGCCATCGACTTCAACGGTCTTGGCATCCAGATTGACAGCTAGTTTGCCGGTGCGGATGACGCTTTGCGAATGGCCTTTCGAGCGGCGCACGACCGCATGGATACGCGCGACCAGTTCTTCGCGGTGGAATGGCTTGGTAACATAGTCATCCGCGCCAAAGCCGAATGAGCGAACTTTGCTATCCATTTCAGAAATGCCCGACAGAATGAGCACGGGCGTCTGCACCTTGGCAACGCGCAGTTTTTTCAGCACGTCATAGCCATGCATGTCGGGCAGGTTGAGATCGAGACAGATGATGTCGTAATCGTACAACTTGCCAAGATCGAGACCTTCCTCGCCCAGATCGGTCGTGTAAACATTAAACCCTTCGGTTGTCAGCATAAGCTCGATGGCCTTGGCCGTTGTCGGTTCGTCTTCAATCAATAGCACGCGCATAGCTTGCCCCTTTTTTAAAACCCGTTTCGGATCGCTCCAGTTCAAAAGCCTTTTAAGCGATCAGTCTGGACAATTAACCATAAGAGGAATGAACATAAAAGGTTAATTTTACGTTAAGCTGCAGAAACTGGCGAGTCGCGAAAGGTAAAAGAGGCTAGTGTAGTCTTGCAAATGAGTCATTTTCGCGGGTTTTCGAAGGAAATGTCTTTCCTGTCATGGTTTATAAAAAATTTTCTAAAAACAAATAAAAATAGCTGATTTGCCATCAAATTGCGCATCCAGCAGGTATTACGGCAATTTCCAAGGAAGTTTATTCGGAACAAGTTGCTGGCGATGATCGTTTCAATTGTGAAAGTACAGGGCAGTTTTCTGCAATGGACTTCATTCAACAGAGGAAAAATTATGAAAAAGACAGCAATTCTCGCCACGGTGTTGGCTATATCTCTTTCGGCTTGCGCACAGGAAGCGGAAGACAAAGTCGAAGATGCGTATGACGATAAAGCCGACGCACTCGAACAGCAAGCCGATACCATGGCTGGCCCGGATGCCGCCGCTATGGAAGCGCGGGCCGATGCCGTAGAGGACATGGGCGAGAATATGGGTGACAGGGTTGAGGACGGTACAGCGGACATGTCCGAGGCCATGCCAGAACAACCAGCGCAGTGATAATTGGTACCGCCAATCCGGCCCATTAAGAGATTGGATGGACATATAAGCCATCCTATTTCCTCCCGCCTTCGGGATAATGTGCAACTCCTCCCGCGCCCTTTCCCGAAGCGGGCTTTAGAAAGACCTTGTTAGCTGTGCTAACGAGGTCTTTCGTCATATAATATCCTTGGATCGACTGGGATATACACTCCATCGCTTTGAATGTTTTATATGCTTTGAACGCGTTGCTTTACTTCTTTAACTATGACAAAGCAGTAGGTTACAAAGCGCAGGTTATGGATATGCAATAATGATCGATAAACGCCCTTTTTCATCTTTGGGTCATGCTGACCATGGTTGGCTGAACGCCCGGCATCATTTTTCATTTGCAGAATATCACGATGCCGATCGCATGGGGTGGGGATCCATTCGGGTATGGAATGACGATGAAATCGCGGGACGCAAGGGTTTTCCGCCGCATTCGCACCGCGATATGGAGATTATCACTTATGTGCGTCAGGGTGCGATTACGCACCGCGACAGTCTGGGCAATCACGGCCGGACGGCGGCGGGCGATGTTCAGGTTATGAGTGCCGGGGCCGGTGTCGAACATAGCGAATATAATGGGGAGGATCAAGAAACCCGCCTGTTCCAGATATGGGTCGTTCCGCGTTCCGGCGGCGGAGATCCGCGCTGGGACGCGAAAACTTTTCCTAAAGGTGACCGCGCTGGAGAGCTAGAAATTCTCGCCAGCGGTTTTGCAGAAGATATTGCAGCGGGAGCTGCAATGATCCGTGCCGATGCCCGGCTCTACGGTGCCACGCTCAAAGCCGGCAAAAGTCTGTCGTTGCCGATTGAACATGGAATGCCTGCCTATCTGGTGGTCTCCACAGGCAGTGTCGATGTCAACGGTACTATGCTGGACACGCGCGATGCCGCAGCTATACGGGATGAAAGTGAAATTGTAATTATGGCGAACGAGGATGCGGAATTCCTGCTTGCCGTATCACCCGATATTGGCTTGCAATAATACGAACCGCTTATCGCGCGCAATTGGCTTTTTTTGAGGGCCAACTGTCTTGGCCGAATAGCCGCCTTTTCTCGTGGATTGTGCACTATCATCGATATGTACTATATCCTGTAAAAAAACCCCGCCCTGTTGTGACAGAGCGGGGTTTATTAAGTCGGCTTGGCGGGACAGGCTATTTACTCGCCGTCGATTGCCGAAGTCTCGCCCGCAGCATGCGCCTCCTGCTCATCAATCGCCTCGGCCATTTTCACAGCCTTGTCTTCATCTGCCACGGCTGCAACTGATGCTTCGGCTTCAGCTTCCGCCTTGGCTTCCGCTTCGGCCTCGTTGGCGGCATACATCGCATCGAGCATCGCTTTTTGCTGTGCCCGCAAGGCGACATCGCGGCTGGTGGCGGCGATGCGCATACGGTTCATACCCGCACCCGTCCCTGCCGGGATCAGACGGCCCACGATCACGTTTTCCTTGAGGCCGATGAGCGTATCCTTCTTGCCTTCGACCGCCGCCTGCGTCAGCACGCGGGTGGTTTCCTGGAAAGACGCCGCCGAAATGAAGCTGCGGGTCTGCAAGCTAGCTTTCGTAATGCCCAGAAGGATCGGCTTGCCGACGGCAGGCTTTTTCTTCTTGGTCAGTTTGGCGTTGATCTCGTTCATTTCCTCGACGTCAATCTGTTCACCGGCCAGCAGGATGGTATCTCCGCCATCGGTGATTTCGACTTTCTGCAGCATCTGGCGCACAATCGTTTCGATATGCTTGTCGTTGATCTTCACGCCCTGCAGACGGTAGACTTCCTGGATTTCCGCCACCAGATATTCGGCCAGCGGCTCTACCCCGAGCACTTCAAGAATGTCATGCGGGTCGGGCGAACCGGAAACCAGGTTGTCACCTTTCTTCACATAGTCACCTTCTTGGACGTCGATCACTTTGGTCTTGGGAATCAGATACTCGACCGAATCGCCCTCTTCCGGATGGATCGCGATCTTGCGCTTGGCTTTATAGTCGCGCACGAACTCGATCCGGCCGGATATCTTGGCGATAACGCTGCTGTCTTTGGGGATGCGAGCCTCGAAAAGTTCCGCAACACGTGGCAAACCGCCGGTAATATCGCGGGTTTTCGCCGCTTCACGGCTAACACGTGCCAGCACATCCCCGGCTTCGACCTTCTGTCCGTCGGTGACTGACAGTGTCGCTCCGGTGGCCAGCATATACCGTGCCGCCTCGCCGCTATCGTCGTCGAGCAGGGTCAGGCGTGGACGCAGATCTTCCTTGTCCTTGCCGCGGCCTGCTGCACGATATTCGATCACGACGCGTTGCGCGATGCCGGTGGCTTCGTCGGTCTGTTCAGTCAGAGTCTTGCCGTCGAGCAGATCCTGGTATTTCACGATACCCGGTTTTTCGGTAATTACCGGCATGGTGAAGGGATCCCATTCGGCCAGGCGGTCGCCCAGCTTCACGCTTCCGCCATCCTTGACAAGGATATTGGTACCATAAGGAATACGGTGCACCGCACGTTCGCGGCCTTCCTTGTCGATAATGGCAATTTCACCGTTACGCGCCAGCGACAGTCGGCGATTGTTCTTGTCGGTAATGGTCGGAATATCGCGATATTCCAGCTTACCGTCGGCAACCGCCTCAAGATTCGACTGTTCGTTAAAGTTCGCTGCACCGCCGATGTGGAATGTCCGCATTGTCAGCTGCGTGCCCGGTTCACCGATCGACTGCGCGGCGATCACGCCGACAGCTTCACCGATATTGACTGGCGTACCGCGGGCCAGATCGCGTCCGTAACAGCTTCCGCACACGCCCATTTTGGACTCGCAGATCAGCGGAGAACGGATGCGTGCCGCCTGAATACCCAGTTCCTCGATAATGGCGACCGCTTCCTCGTCCAGCAACGTGCCGGATTTGACGACGACGCTGCCATCCTTGGCATCGACCATATCTTCGGCCAGCGTACGGCCCAAAATACGTTCGCCCAGCGACGCGATGGTGGAACCGCCCTGTACGATGGCTTTCATTTCCAGCGCATTGTCGGTTTTGCAGTCTTCCTCGACAATGGTGCAATCCTGCGACACGTCGACCAGACGGCGGGTCAGATAGCCCGAGTTCGCCGTCTTCAATGCGGTATCGGCAAGGCCTTTACGCGCACCGTGGGTGGAGTTGAAATATTCGAGAACCGTCAGGCCTTCCTTAAAGTTCGAGATGATCGGCGTTTCGATAATCTCGCCTGAAGGTTTGGCCATCAGGCCGCGCATACCGGCCAGCTGTTTCATCTGGGCCGGGCTGCCACGCGCACCCGAGTGGCTCATCATATAGATTGAGTTGATCGCAGCTTCGCGGCCGTTTTCATCCAGCGGCGTTGCTTCGATCTCTGCCATCATCGCGGTTGCGACCGTGTCGCCACAGCGGCTCCATGCGTCGATGACCTTGTTGTATTTTTCCTGCTGCGTAATCAGACCATCCTGATACTGCTGCTCATAATCGGCAACCAGCGACCGGGTTTCCTCGACCGTACCCACTTTGGAATCCGGAATAATCATGTCGTCCTTGCCGAACGAAATGCCGGCCTTGAACGCATGTTTGAAGCCAAGGCCCATGATCGCATCGGCGAACAGGACCGTGTCCTTCTGACCGGTGTGACGGTAGACCTGATCGATCACGTCACCGATTTCCTTTTTGGTGAGCAGGCGATTGACCACGTCGAACGGCACTTTATGGCTCGCCGGCAGACATTCGCTGATCAGCATACGGCCCGGTGTGGTATCGTATCGTTTCATATACACTTTGCCGTTCTCGTCGCTTTGCGGGACGCGGCTGGTGATTTTGGAGTGCAGCGTTACCGCGCCCACTTCCAGGGCGTGATGCACTTCGGTCATGCCGGTGAGGATCATGCCCTCGCCGGGCTCGCCCTTGCGGTCCATGGTCAGGTAATAGATACCCAGAACCATATCCTGCGAAGGCACGATGATCGGCTTGCCGTTGGCAGGCGACAGGATATTGTTGGTCGACATCATGAGAACGCGGGCTTCCAGCTGCGCCTCGAGGCTCAGCGGCACGTGCACGGCCATTTGGTCGCCATCGAAATCGGCGTTGAACGCGGAGCAGACGAGCGGGTGAAGCTGGATCGCCTTACCTTCGATCAGTACCGGTTCGAACGCCTGGATGCCCAGACGGTGCAATGTCGGTGCGCGGTTGAGCATGACGGGATGCTCGCGAATGACTTCGTCAAGAATGTCCCAGACTTCCTTGCGCTCTTTTTCGACCCATTTCTTCGCCTGTTTCAACGTCATGGACAGGCCCTTGGCGTCCAGGCGTGCATAGATGAACGGCTTGAACAGTTCGAGCGCCATTTTTTTGGGCAGGCCGCACTGGTGCAGCTTGAGCTCGGGGCCGGTCACGATGACCGAACGGCCCGAATAGTCGACGCGCTTGCCCAGAAGATTCTGGCGGAAACGGCCCTGCTTGCCCTTGAGCATGTCAGACAACGATTTGAGCGGACGCTTGTTCGCACCGGTAATGGTGCGGCCGCGTCGGCCGTTATCGAACAATGCGTCGACAGCTTCCTGCAACATGCGTTTTTCGTTGCGCACGATAATATCGGGCGCGCGCAGTTCCATAAGGCGTTTCAGGCGGTTGTTGCGGTTGATCACGCGGCGATACAGATCGTTGAGATCAGACGTCGCAAAACGGCCGCCATCGAGCGGCACCAGCGGGCGCAGTTCGGGCGGAATGACCGGAATAATATCGAGGATCATCCACTCGGGACGATTTTTCGAATCGATAAAGCTCTCGACCACTTTCAGCCGTTTAATGATCTTCTTGGGCTTGAGCGTAGATTTGGTGGTTTCCAGCTCTTCCAGCAGATCCTTGCGTTCCTGCTCGAGATCGAGGTCCATCAGCATGATCTTGACCGCTTCGGCGCCAATACCGGCAGAGAATGCATCTTCGCCATATTCGTCCTGTGCTTCAAGCAGTTCGTCTTCGGTCAGCAGCTGGAATTTCTCGAGCGAGGTCAGGCCGGGTTCGACCACCACATAGGCTTCGAAATAGAGGATGCGCTCGAGCCGTTTGAGCTGCATGTCGAGCAGCAAGCCGATACGCGAAGGCAGCGATTTCAGGAACCAGATATGCGCGACCGGCGCGGCAAGGTCGATATGCCCCATGCGCTCGCGGCGCACTTTGGTAACTGTGACTTCGACACCGCATTTTTCGCAAACAATGCCCTTGTATTTCATGCGCTTATACTTGCCGCACAGGCATTCGTAATCTTTTACCGGGCCGAATATGCGCGCGCAGAACAGGCCGTCGCGTTCGGGTTTGAACGTACGGTAGTTGATGGTTTCCGGCTTTTTGATTTCACCGAAAGACCAGCTGCGGATTTTCTCCGGCGAGGCAAGGCCGATCTGGATTTCGTCGAATGTTTCCGGTTTGGCAATCGGATTTGCAAATTTGCTCAGTTCGTTCATTTCGTTTTCCTCATGAAAACCCCCCTCCTATCGGGAGAGGTTTGGGGCGGGGTGTGCGGAGCCTCTCGGCACCGCCCCCAATTAATTACTCGGCAGCTTGTGGAAGCGCATCGGGACCGTCGTCATCGCCATCTTCATGCGATTTCAAATCGACGCTAAGACCCAGCGAACGCATTTCCTTGACCAGCACGTTGAAGCTTTCGGGGATGCCGGTTTCGAAGCTGTCGTCGCCTTTGACGATGGATTCGTAAACCTTGGTCCGCCCGATAACGTCATCGGACTTGACTGTCAGCATTTCCTGCAGCGTGTAAGCGGCGCCATAGGCCTGTAGCGCCCAGACTTCCATCTCGCCGAAACGCTGTCCGCCGAACTGCGCCTTACCACCCAGCGGTTGCTGCGTGACGAGACTATACGGTCCAATCGAACGGGCGTGGATCTTGTCGTCGACCAAGTGATGCAATTTGAGCATGTAAATATAGCCCACAGTCACCTTGCGGTCGAAACAATCGCCCGTGCGTCCGTCGAACAGGTCAACCTGACCCGATGGATCGAGACCGGCTTTTTCCAGCATGAAAGATACGTCGGCTTCGCGGGCACCGTCAAATACCGGGGTACCCATGGGCACGCCGTCTTTCAGGTTAATCGCGAGTTCGACAGTTTCCTCGGTCGTGCGTGCGTCGATTTCCGCATGATACTCTTCGCCATAAATATCTTTCATGACTTGTTTGACAGCATCGGGCGGGCTTCCGGCCTGCGGATCGGGATTGGCTTCGCGCCACTCGTCCAGCGCTTTCGTGACCATCTGCCCCAGACCGCGTGCGGCCCAGCCCAGATGGGTTTCGAAAATCTGGCCGACATTCATACGCGACGGAACGCCCAGCGGATTGAGCACGATATCAACAGGTGTGCCATCCTCAAGGAACGGCATGTCTTCCTGTGGCAGGATGCGCGAAATCACACCTTTGTTACCGTGACGACCGGCCATCTTGTCGCCGGGTTGCAGCTTGCGCTTCACCGCCACGAAAATCTTGACCATTTTGAGAACGCCCGGAGCAAGCTCGTCGCCGCGCTCCAGCTTGTCGCGGCGATCCTCGAACTTGTCGGTAATAATCTTGACGGCTTCGTCATATTGCGTCTTGACGGCTTCGAGATCCGACTGGCTCTTGTCATCGGCAACGGCGAATTTCCACCATTCGTGCTTTTCGACTTCTTCCAGATTTTCTTCGGTAACTTCGCTGCCTTTCTTGAAGCCTTTCGGTGCAGCCGCAGCCACTTGTCCAACCAGCATGTCGCGCAGGCGGTTATAGGTGGCACGGTTCAGGATGGCACGCTCGTCTTCGCGGTCCTTGGCAAGCCGTTCGATTTCCTCGCGTTCAATCGCCAGCGCACGTTCGTCCTTGTCGATGCCGTGACGGTTGAAGACGCGAACTTCGACCACGGTTCCGGCGACGCCGGGCGGTAGACGCAGCGACGTATCGCGCACATCGGACGCTTTCTCGCCGAAAATGGCGCGCAGAAGTTTTTCTTCGGGCGTCATCGGGCTTTCGCCCTTCGGCGTGATCTTGCCAGCCAGAATATCGCCCGGATGCACTTCGGCACCGATATAAACGATACCCGCCTCGTCGAGGTTGCGCAGCGCTTCCTCACCAACATTGGGAATGTCGCGGGTAATGTCTTCGGGTCCCAGCTTGGTATCGCGGGCCATAACTTCGAATTCCTCGATATGGATCGAGGTGAAGACATCGTCTTTCACGATACGCTCGGAAATGAGGATACTGTCCTCGTAGTTATACCCATTCCACGGCATGAACGCGACCAGCGAGTTCTTGCCGAGCGCCAGTTCGCCGAACTGGGTCGAGGGACCGTCGGCAATGATATGACCCTGTTCGACCACATCGCCCACTTTGACCAGCGGACGCTGGTTGATACAGGTATTCTGGTTCGAACGCTGGAATTTCTGCAGCGTGTAGATATCCACGCCGGACTTGCCGGCCTCGATCTCGCCCGTTGCACGGATAACGATACGGGTCGCATCGACCTGATCGATGATACCGGCGCGTTTCGCCCCGATGGCAGCGCCGGAATCGCGGGCAACCGTTTCTTCCATGCCGGTACCGATAAAGGGCGCTTCCGCCTTGATCAGCGGCACGGCCTGACGTTGCATGTTCGATCCCATCAACGCGCGGTTGGCGTCATCGTTTTCCAGGAAAGGAATAAGCGACGCGGCCACCGACACGAGCTGTTTCGGGCTTACGTCCATCAGCGTGATGCTTTCGCGCTGCGCCATCAGGAATTCGCCCGCCTGACGCGACGATACGATTTCCTCGACGAACGAACCGTCGTCGGTGAGATCGGCATTGGCTTGCGCCACTGTGTGCTTCTGCTCTTCCATCGCGGAGAGATACACCACTTCGTCGGTCACTTTCTGATCGATAACCTTACGATAAGGCGTTTCGATAAACCCGTATTTGTTGACGCGACTGAACGATGCCAAAGAGTTGATCAGACCGATATTCGGGCCTTCGGGCGTTTCAATCGGGCAGATACGGCCGTAATGCGTTGGGTGAACGTCGCGGACTTCGAAACCGGCACGCTCACGCGTCAGACCGCCAGGGCCCAATGCCGATACGCGGCGTTTGTGCGTGACTTCAGACAGCGGGTTGGTCTGATCCATAAACTGCGACAGCTGCGACGAGCCGAAAAACTCGCGCACGGCCGCCACGGCCGGCTTGGCGTTGATCAAGTCGTTGGGCATCACGGTTGACACGTCGACGGAGGACATGCGTTCCTTGACCGCCCGCTCCATGCGGAGCAAGCCGACGCGGTACTGGTTTTCCAGAAGTTCGCCGACCGAGCGCACGCGGCGGTTACCAAGATTGTCAATATCGTCGACTTCGCCCTTGCCGTCTTTCAGGTTCACCAGCGTCTTGACGACGGCCAAGATATCTTCCTTGCGCAGTGTGGTCACGGTGTCTTCGGCATCCAGATCGAGACGCATGTTGAGTTTTACGCGGCCGACAGCGGACAGATCGTAGCGTTCCGGATCGAAGAACAGACCTTCGAACAGCGCATCGGCGGTTTCGCGCGTCGGCGGTTCGCCGGGGCGCATGACGCGGTAAATGGCGTCGAGACCCATGTCGCCATTTTCGGCCTTGTCGGCCTGCAACGTATTGCGGATCCATGGGCCGGTGGTGACATGATCGATGTCGAGCAGCACCAAGCTGTCAATGCCCGCGCCGTCTATTCTCTCGAGATTTTCCGGCGTCACTTCGTCACCGGCCTCAATATATATCTCGCCGGTCTTGTCGTTGACCAGATCGAAGGCACTATAGCGGCCATAAATCTCATCGGTCGGGATAATCAGCGATTCAAGCCCGTCTTTTTCGGCCTTGTTCGCCGCGCGAGGAGTAATTTTCGTACCCGTTTCAAACACCACCTCGCCCGATTTGGCGTCCACAATATCGAATGTCGGCTTCTGTCCGCGCCATTGCTCGGTCACGAACGGGATTTTCCAGCCTTCCTTGCCGCCGCGCTCATAGACGATCGTGTCGTAGAATTCGTCCAGTATCTCTTCGCTGTTCAGGCCGAGCGAATAGAGCAAAGACGTCACCGGAAGCTTGCGCTTGCGGTCGATACGTACGTTGACGATATCCTTGGCATCAAATTCGAAATCGAGCCATGAACCGCGATAAGGAATGACGCGCGCGGCGAACAGGAACTTGCCCGAACTGTGCGTTTTACCGCGGTCATGGTCGAACAATACGCCAGGTGAGCGGTGCATCTGGCTGACAATCACGCGCTCGGTACCGTTGATGATAAACGTGCCGTTATGCGTCATCAGCGGCATGTCGCCCATATAAACGTCCTGCTCTTTGATATCGAGTACCGAACGGCTTTCGGTATCGGGATCGACCTCGAACACAATCAGCCGCAGCGTGACTTTCATCGGCGCGGCATAGGTAATCCCGCGCTGGCGGCATTCCTGCGTATCATATTTGGGGTCTTCGAGTTCGTAATGGACGAAATCAAGCTCGGCGCTGCCGGCAAAGTCGCGGATCGGAAACACGCCGCGCAAGGTCTTTTCAAGGCCCGAAACATATCCTGTCGCGGGATCGGAGCGCAGGAACTGCTCATAGCTTTCGCGCTGGACTTCGATCAGATTGGGCATTTCGATGACTTCATGGATGTCGCCGAAGATTTTACGGATACGCTTTTTCGCGGTCGGGATCAGATCGTCCGCTTTTTTCACTTTGCTTGCCATAGGTGGGATTCGCCTCTTTCGCGTGTCGGTTTGCGTGCATGTCGGGGCGCCAAACCGCCCGTCCGTTAAAATTTTCCAGGGCGCAGAACGACAAAAAAGCCGCGGATACCAGCTGTTTCCAGCAGGCCGCAGCTTTGCGTCATTATCTTACCGTGTCATTGATCATTCCGTACGAACCGCTTGCGCAGGGGCAGTCCATGTCTCGAAAAATGTCGGTGTTGGATGTGCATATAGGGTTACATCAGCTATGGGTCAAGAGGTGAGGGTCTAACTATAGCACCGCATATTGGCGGTTGGTCAGCTTGGCCCCATAATAGCCTTTCAGCCGCACCTTGCGCTCCAGATCATCCATGATCGCACCGGAGAAATTTATCCCGCTCAGATCCTCGATATAGTTGAGACCGCCCGGTGTATCGACGTTGATTTCCATCATTTTGTCGCCAGCAATATCAAGTCCGGTAAGATACATGCCATCCTCGATCAGCTTGGGCGCGACAATTTCGGCAACGCGCATCATTTCTTCGGTCGGCTCTATCAGCTCCGCCGTCCCGCCTGCGGAGAGATTGGACCGGTTCTCGTCCTTTGCGCTGATCCGGCGGATACAGGCGTATTTTTTGCCGACTTTCAGCGGATGGCCATTAAGCGTCAGCATACGGATATCGCCGTCGGCCGCGGCGGGCAAATATTCCTGCGCTATCGCATAGCCATCGCGCGTCGTCGCCTCGATAATCTGGTTGAGATTCTGCTGCTTCTTGCTGTTGATGATGAACACGCCCTGTCCGCCCGAGCCTTGCAGCGGCTTGATCACGCCCTTGCCGCCCTGCTTCTTCAGGAAATCCTTAATCTCATCGGCGACGCGCGTTATGCAGGTGGCGGGACGCACTTCTTCGGGGAAATTCTGGAAATAGGTTTTATTAGCGGCGTCGGTCAGATGCTCGGGATCGTTCAGTACGATCGTGCCGGTGTTGGCGGCAATCTGTGCGAACAAATGCCCCGACGACGGGGCCCAGCTGCGCTTTACCAGTTCTTCGGCCGGGTCGGACCGCAGCATGAGAATATCGTAATCCTCGATACATATGCGCTTTGGCTTATTGTCCTTTTGCAGATGCGCCAGATAGCTTTTGTCGCTGCGGAACGTCTTTTTCTCGGCCACGGTCGCCATCGCGCAAATCTGTCCGTTCGCGTCGTAGATAAAATCGGCCAGACCGATCAGCGCTACCTCATGTCCCCGCCCGCTGGCCTTGCGGGCCAGCCGGATGGTCGTGTAATTTTCAGCTTCGGTTTCGATATTATTGATGACGAACGCGAGTTTCATGGGCCTTAAGCCTCCTGGTAAAGTTCCCATACGGGAAGGGTGCGCGCAGTTTCAAGGCGCGCGCGTGCCTCTTCATTGTCCAAAAACCGGGGAAGAATGGCGGGCTTTTTCAAAAGTCCGCGTTCCTGAAGCTGCATCAGGGGATGCAATTGCTTCATGGCAAACTTGCCGAGAAACAGCTTTTCCAGCTCACCGTCGTGGGCCAGCCATGCCAGCAATTCGATCAGCCCCGCCAGATAGACCGCATCCTTGGTCAGACCGCCGCCGCGCTTCGCACGGGCCGTTACCGCAAAGGCGCGGCCTTCGGGCAGCCGGTGTTCTTCATGCAGGCAGGCAAATATTTCCGCGCCTTTTTTTCCATCCACCGCCATATGCGCCGCGACCACGCGCGCGGCGAGCAGCCGGAGCCGTGCGGGTGGCAAGTGGCCGCACAGATATTCCGCAAAGACCGCCAGCCCCTCCTGCAAAGCATCATAGTCGGCAAGCCCGGTGCGCAAAGTGTGCAGCGGTTGCTGCGATCCATTGAAATGGGTTACGGTATGTGTGCCGATTTCATGGTTGATCAGCGGCTCGATGCGCGACGAAGTCACCATATAGTCGCACGCTACGTTGAGATTGCCGTCGGACGTAAACAGGCTGGTTCCCGGCATCGGGTTGGCGATGACTTTATAGGAGAACCGGTCGTCCCGCGCGTGGTACCATTCCATTTCCGCGCGCGAAGCGGCGATCAGTTCCTTGGCATCGCGAGTACGCTCGCCCTGCGGGACATCGGGCGTTTTTTCGAGCACTTCGTGAGCGTTATGCAAGAGCTGTTCCGACACCGCACCGAACAAATCGATGCTCGCGAGGACGAAACCGTCGGTATCGCGCATACGGACCAGCTCGATCTGACGGTCAACCTCGCGCTGCTTTTCCTGCATCAGCGAGCGGATAAGATCGTCCTCGATCTCGCGCACTGGCAGTTCGAAAAGTTCGTGCCTTATGCCCTCAAGATCGTCAGCATCTTGCTCGTAGGTGTAATCGGGCATGGCTTTCCAGCCACTGGCCTTGAACCCTTCTTTCACCTCGTCGAGATTGCTGGGCATCAGGCGGCTGAGCCAGTCGATCCGGCCATCCATATGCGCAAGTTCGTGGTCAACCTTACGCGCGGCCGGGCATAGTTTCAAAAAAGGCGCATTCATGATTGCAGTTCCTGCAGCTTTTGCGTCGCATCTTCAATGGCCAATTGCAAACCGTGCCGCAAGGATTGCAGCGCGAGTATATCCGCGCTCTTGCCCCATTCTTCCATGAATATCTTTTTATATTCCAGCGTCATGACGCAGGCGGCATCGCCATAGCGGGCGTGCAGCCATTCAGGGAAATTGCCGCCATCGGGAAAGCGTTTATTCTCGCGTACATCGGGCAGACCGCCATTAACCGGCACGCTACGCAGTTTTTCGGCAAACCTGTCGACAAGACCGCCATAAATGTCGCGGTTCAGTTCGGTCACCCCCAGATCAATATCGGGATTGCCCTCCTGCGGCGCGGGATCGCCGTCGCGGCCGTCACGCATATGGTTGAAACTGTGCAGATCAAGAACAAGTATCCTGCCATGCTTCTCGATCAGGGCATCGCACAGCTTTCCGGCGGCGTGATAGAATTTGCCATGGATCTCGAGCGATTTGTCGATCATTTCTTGGGGCAGACTGTCATCCCAGATTTTCAAGCCCCAGGTATCTTCAGGGTTTTTCGTGACCGCACGCTCGGATGAGCGGTTGAGATCGAATTCGAACCGCGAACGATTGGCACGGATATTGTTGCCAGCGATCCCGAGGAAATAATCCGTCATCGGATCTTCTTCACGCAACCGGTCTGCGGGCTCGATCACCAGCCATGGCTGCAGTTCTCGGCGGATAATATGGCCTGCATGGATTGAGGTAGTCAGGACTGGCCCGCCATCGACACGGATGTTCCAGGGCGCTCCGTTCTCGTCATCAATTGGGTGTAAGGATGCTATAAATTCGTCGTTAGGAAAAGTCATTACTGAGCCAACGCCCGTGAGACCAATTTGTTCAATTCGTTTGCACCGAGTCGCGATCATAACATTTTGTTTGGCGCGAAAATGAGTTGCCAGATCGGTTCATTCACCGCAGATATCCGATAGATTTATTGTTATTCAATAAATCTCTTGCCTTTTAACAATATTGTATTATTGTTTATCGATACTAACACAGGAGGTATTGATGAACGAACCACTTACACAACCCATGAACGATGCCATGCTTACCGCGACACGATGGATCCTCTTTATTCTGATCGGACTGATCCTATTCTCAGGCATAATGATGCTGATCGGCATCGCAGCTCTTCCCTTCGCCGCCGAGACGGTCACTCGCCAGATTACAGAGACTTTCGTCAACCCCAATATGTCTGGGGCGCTGTGGCTGCTGACACTGTTGCTGGCCGGAGTGGCACTGCTGCTATTCCTGTCCGCGCTGTTTTTGATCAAACTGGAACTCATTATCCGGTCGGCGGGAGTCGGCGATCCCTTTGTACTCATAAACGCGGTGCGATTGCGAACCATGGCTTATGCTGCCCTTGGCGTACAGGGTCTGGTCATTCTGGTCGCGGTGCTGGCCACCTGGCTGGTCACAACGCTGGGTGACATATCGGACACCAGCGAACTGGCGATTGGATCCGACTATGATTTCTCGCTGACCGGCCTCTTGCTTTTTTTCCTGCTCATCATCCTCGCCCGGATATTCGAACGCGGCGCGGACATGCGCGAAGAGCTGGAAGGAACCGTATAATGCCTATTAACGTAAAGCTCGACGACCTTTTGCACGATAACCGCATGACGCTGACCGAGCTGGCCGAGCGCGTCGGAATCACCATCGCCAATCTGTCGATCCTGAAAACCGGCAAGGCCAAGGCGATCCGCTTCTCCACACTCGAAGCGATCTGCAGCGAACTGAACTGCCAACCGGGCGACCTGCTGGCATTCGATGATAATGTAAGGGAGGCAGAATAATGGCCAAAATGCTTGTCACACTGCTATTGCTGGCCATGTCCTTGCAACTGGCCCAGAACGCCGCGACAACTTGTACCCGGACCGCATCGACGCAGACAGCATATCAAACGGTATAAACCGAGCTTCTGCGAAATCGACACCAAGTTTTTATACATAACCCAGGTCGATCATATATCATTAAAAAGGGCGGCTCCATCGCTGGAGCCGCCCTTTTTTTAACCTATAAAAACAGATGAAACTTAACTGAAATTATTTCAGTTCAACCGTACCGCCGGCAGCTTCGATCTTGCCTTTGATTTCTTCGGCTTCGGCTTTGTTGACGCCTTCCTTGATGGGCTTCGGTGCGCCTTCGACCAGCGCTTTCGCTTCGGTCAGGCCGAGCTGTGTGATCGCACGAACTTCCTTGATCACCTGGATTTTCTTGCCGCCGTCGCCGGTCAGGATGACGTCGAATTCGGTTTTCTCTTCAGCAGCTTCGCCGCCGCCAGCAGCAGGACCGGCTACAGCAACAGCGGCTGCAGCGGAAACGCCCCATTTTTCTTCCAGAGCGGTTGCCAGTTCAGCGGCTTCCAGCACGGTAAGTTCGGAAAGTTGATCTACGATTTTTGAAATATCTGCCATTTTAAAATATATCCTGTTCTGTCGGCGACCCAGATGGGTCCCTTAAATAATGTTAATTGAGTAGTCTAAGCTTCCAAGCCTTACGAACCTGTGGCCGCATATGCGCCCACAACCCGTGCAACCTTGCTCGCGGGTGCCTGAACAACCTGTGCAACTTTGGTAGCCGGTGCATTGAGCAGGCCGATAAGTTTCGCACGCAGTTCGTCGAGCGATGGCAATGCTGCCAGCGCCTTCACACCGTTTACGTCCAGAACGGTATCGCCCATTGCGCCGCCGACAATTTCAAGTCTGTCGTTGGTCTTCGCAAATTCGACGACTGCTTTGGCAGCAGCCACCGGGTCGGGCGAAATTGCAAGAGCGATCGGACCAGTCAGCAATTCGCCGAGCGATTGATAGTCCGTGTCCTGGATTGCAAGTTTGGCAAGCTTGTTCTTCGTGACTTTATAAGAAGCCCCCGATTCACGCATTGCCGATCGCAGCTCAGTAGACTGAGCGACGGTAAGACCCAGGTTGCGTGTGACCACGACAGCGCCTGCATCTGACAACATGGCGCTGAGCGAAGCGACTGCTTCCTTTTTCTCGTCGCGATTCATGCCATTCTCCTTGTTAAGACACTGCCAAAGCAGCGCCTTATTCCTAAATCGTCATGCTGAACTTGATTCAGCATCCAGGGCAACACACGCAGTGCCTGCCGCTCTGGACCCTAAAACAAGTTCAGGGTGACGGGCGAAGACTAGCCGGTTTTCACCAGCAGTCATATATGTCCAAGGGGGTTGGTTCGCGCCGCAAGGAAGCCATGGCTTCGAATATCGGCAAGCCCTTAATGTAAAGGCCAAAAACTGTTCCCCGTCTAGGCTGGCAATTAAGATGGGCATATTCCCATCACCAACTGTCTCGGACGGAACCGCGCGGGCAAGCCCGTGCGGTTTCGAGAGGCGTAATAGCGGCGACGGAAAAAATGTCAAGCGGAGCAGCGCCCGTTCGGAAAAACATTTGTTCGTCCGGCCCAAACAGGGCATTCTGGAACGCCACACAGTCAAGGAGTCGGATATGACCACGTCCCCCCGCAAGAAAGCCGCGGATTTCGATCAGCGTATCCTGGAAATCTACGATGGCTATGTGCACGGGAAAATCAGCAAGCGTGAGTTTATCGCGCGCGCGGGCAAATACACTGCCGCCGGCGTGACCGGACTGATGATACTCGACCAACTGCAACCGCAATATGCGCTGGCGCAGCAGGTTGCGCCCGACGATCCCGATATCGAGACAGCACGTATCAGCTATGCCAGCTCTGAGGGATATGAAACGGTGGGCGGATTGATGGCCAAACCGGCAAACAGCGAAGGCCCCCTGCCCGCCATCTTGGTCATTCACGAAAACCGCGGGCTCAATCCTTATATCGAGGATGTTGCCCGGCGCGCGGCCAAGGCGGGATTTTTGGCACTGGCACCCGATGGCCTGTCTTCCTTGGGCGGCTATCCCGGCAATGACGATGAGGGCCGCGCCATGCAAAGCTCGCTCGACGGGGCCAAGCTAATGGCCGATTTTTTCGCGGGGTACGAATATCTGCGCGATCATGATGGCTCCACCGGAAAGGTCGGTTGTGTCGGCTTCTGCTATGGCGGCGGCGTCTGCAATGCGCTTGCGGTGGCCTATCCGGGCCTCTCCGCTTCGGTGCCGTTTTATGGCCGCCAACCGGATAGCGAGGACGTGCCCAATATCGAAGCGCCGCTTATGATCCATTATGCCGGGCTGGACGAGCGCATCAATGCAGGATGGCCCGCATATTCAAAGGCGCTGCAGGATAATCAGAAAGCCTTCAGCGTCCATTTCTATCCGGACGTCAATCACGGTTTTCATAACGATACCACGCCGCGGTATGACGAGGCAGCGGCAACGCTTGCATGGAACAGGACAATCGCATTTTTCGACAAATATCTGCGCACGGCCGAAGTATAGGGCATAAATTGAGGTTGTAATGGTGGGACAATCAAAAAGGCCGGAGGTTTCCCCCCGGCCATTCTTTTGATTTCGAACGGCAACCGAACCTGATGCTTATGCGCCGGGAAGTTCCGAGACATTGACTTTCAGGCCGGGGCCCATGGTCGAGCTGAGCGCGACCTTGCGCACATAGCGGCCTTTGCCGCCCGTAGGCTTGGCCTTGACGATTGCGTCGACAAATGCGTCGAAATTCGCGCGCAGGTCTTTTTCGCTAAAGCTCGCCTTGCCGATACCGCTGTGGATGATGCCGGTCTTTTCGACGCGGAATTCAACCTGGCCGCCCTTGGCGTCGGTGACGGCCTTGGTTACGTCCATCGTCACGGTGCCGAGTTTCGGGTTCGGCATCAGACCCTTGGGGCCCAGTACCTTGCCGAGTCGGCCGACGACGCCCATCATGTCGGGTGTCGCGATGACGCGGTCGTAATTGAGATCGCCGCCCTGCATCGTTTCCATCAGGTCTTCGGCGCCAACGACGTCCGCGCCCGCTTTTTTCGCTTCCTCGGCCTTGTCGCCTTTGGCGAAAACCGCGACGCGCATGTCTTTACCGGTGCCCGAAGGCAGCGATACCATGCCGCGCACCATCTGGTCGGCATGACGCGGGTCGACGCCCAGGTTCATGGCGATTTCGATAGTTTCGTCGAATTTCGACGTGGCATATTCCTTGACGGTCTTGATCGCGTCATCGACATTGTACAGCGTTTCGCGGTCAAGTTTGTCGGCGATATGCTTTTGCTTTTTGTTCTGCTTGGCCATTGCTTAGCCCTCCGTCACTTCAAGACCCATGGCGCGCGCGCTGCCTTCGATAATCCGCGTTGCCGCTTCGATATCGTTGGCATTCAGGTCTTTCATCTTGGTTTCCGCGATTTCCGCGAGCTGCTTGCGGCTGATCTTGCCGGCGGCAATTTTACCGGGCTCTTTCGAACCGGATTTCAGTTTCGCGGCTTTTTTGATCAGATAGCTGGCAGGCGGGGTTTTCGTGGTGAAGGAAAAGCTGCGATCCGCATAGACCGTGATGATGGTCGGGATCGGTGTGGTCTTTTCCAGATCGTTTGTGGCCGCGTTGAACGCTTTACAAAATTCCATGATGTTGACGCCGCGCTGACCCAGGGCAGGGCCGATCGGCGGAGACGGGTTTGCGGTACCGGCTGGCACCTGCAATTTGATATAGCCAGTAATTTTCTTGGCCATGATGGTAGCTCCTTCATTCTGTCGGGACGTGCGGATTGATCCGGTCCGTCCTTCAAATTAAGCGGTCAAGCGGATTGCCGTGAACATAAAGTTCCGGCGCACCTCCCGCACGGGAATCCATGCGCGCAAACTACATGGACGGCGCGGCATTAGCGGATTGTCCGCCAAATGCAACGTTTTTATATCCAATCCCGCCTAACAGGACAGGATACTTACTTAGACAGTTCGACCTGTTCGAAGTCGAGCTCAACCGGGGTCGGACGCCCGAAGATCGAGACCGAAACCTTGACGCGGTTCTTTTCGAAATCCAGTTCCTCGACCACGCCGTTAAAGCTGGCGAACGGACCGTCGAGCACTTTGACGTTGTCGCCGATATCATATTCGACGCTGATTTTCTTCTTGGGGGCGTTGGCCGCTTCTTCCTTGGTGTTGAGGATGCGGGCGGCTTCGGCCTCGCTAATCGCCTGCGGCTTGCCGCTGGATCCCAGGAAACCGGTCACTTTCGGGGTGTTCTTGACCAAGTGATAGACATCGTCGGTCATGGTCAGCTTGGCCAGCACATAGCCGGGGAAGAACTTGCGCTCTGACTGGATTTTCTTGCCGCGGCGCACTTCGGTCACGGTTTCAGTGGGCACTTCGACTTCGTCGACCAGCTGGGTCAGATCCAGACGCTGGGCTTCGGACAGGATATTGTCCTTTACCTTGTTCTCGAAACCCGAATAGGCGTGAATGATATACCAGCGCGACATGAATGAAACCTTCTGTAATGAATTGCGTGCGTGAAACGAAGTCAGGCGAGCGACAGCAGCCAGTTGACGAGCAGGTTGAAAACCGTATCGACGCCCAGGAAGAACAGCGCCAATATCGTCATCATGATCATCACCATGATGGTGGTGACAAGGGTTTCCTGCCGCGTGGGCCATACCACCTTGGACGCTTCGGCGCGTACCTGACGGACGAATTCACCGGGATTTGTCTTTGCCATAATCTACCGTTTCCAAAACTCGAATTTCGTGTGTCACCGGATAGGGTCATTTAGAGCCGGGCCGGTGGGCCAAGCCTGCTATATATGACGATGTGGTGAGTGTGAAAGCCTTTATCGGCAGATTCGCCGTAGCGCAAGGATTCTATTTCGATCGCGCCCCAGGGTCTACGATAGCGAGATCAAAAAACCGCGCGCTCGATCAGGTCCCATTTATTGCCGAACGGATCGCGGAAAACGACCACCTTGCCATAGATTTCCTCACGCGGTTTTTCGACAAAGTCGACACCCGCGCGCTTCATCAGGCTGTAATCCGTGTCAAAATCATAGGTTTCGAGCAAGAATGCCACGCGCCCGCCCGTCTGGTTGCCGATTGCCTCTTCCTGATTTTCGTTGGCCGCCTTGGCCAGCAACAGGCGCGTTTCGGTCGATCCCGGCGGGGCGACGAGTACCCAGCGCTTGTCGTCTGAAAGCGGCGTATCCTCGATCAGGTCGAACCCGATCCGGCCGACATAAAATTCGATGCCCGCATCATAATCGGGAACGACCAGCGTTACTGCTGCGATAAATTGCGGCATTACGCGGCGATATCATAGGGCTGTATCTCGCCCGACAGATACTGGTTGCGGGCCTTGGCACGGCTGAGCTTGCCCGAACTGGTGCGCGGCAATGTGCGTGGCGGAACGAGTTCAATGACACAGTTCATGCCGGTGATCGAACGCACCTTGGCGCGAATCTCGTCGCGCAGGCGCAGCCGTTCGCTTTCATCCGACGTACGGCATTGTACCAGCACGGCGGGAGTTTCCTCACCGCCCGGTGTCGTCACCGAAAATGCGGCAATATCCCCCGATTTGAAACCGGGCAATTGCTCCACCGCCCATTCGATATCCTGCGGCCAGTGGTTCTTGCCGTTGATGATGATCATGTCCTTGGCGCGGCCCACGACATAGAGATAGCCGTCCGACATATAACCCATATCGCCGGTATCGAGCCAGCCGTCGACCAGGCATTCATCGGTCGCTTTCGCGTCGCGGAAATAGCTGTGCATGATCGACGGACCGGTGGTCCAGATTTTGCCGATCGATTTTTCGGGCAATATTTCGCCCAGTTCGGTGCGGATATCGATCTTCATATCGAGCGCGGGCTTGCCGCAATTGACGATCGCGCGGTACCGTGTCGGCTTGTCGCTGTCATTGGCGGCGCCCGACAATTTGGTTTCCTCGACCAGTTCGACGACAATGCCTTCGCCAGGGGGCATCAGCGTAACGGCCAGCGTCGCCTCGGCAAGGCCATAACTCGGCATAAAGGCACTCGCCTTGAAGCCCGCATCGCTGAATGCATCGACGAAACTCTGCATCACGTCGGGGCGGATCATGTCGGCGCCGTTGCCGGCAATGCGCCAGCGCGACAAGTCGAAGCGTTCGGCGACTTTCGACTGGCTGCCAATTCGGCGCGCGCAGATATCGTACCCGAAGGTCGGCGAATAGGAACAGCTATTGCCCGGATTGCGGCTGATAAGATCGAGCCATGCGAGCGGTCGCCGCGCGAAATCCTCGGTTTTCAGGTAATCGGTCGATACCTGGTTTGACACCATCGACAACATGCAGCCGACCAGCCCCATATCATGATACCATGGCAGCCAGCTAATGCAGCGGTCGGTGCCGCCAATATTCATGCCGTGCGCATGCGCCTTTAGATTGCTGAGCAGCGCGTGGTGCGTCACGGCGACCCCGTGCGGAAAGCGCGTCGATCCGCTGGAATATTGCAGATAACAGATATCCTCGCCGCTGGCTTTCGGCAGTTGGATGTGCGGTGCATCGCGCTCGGCAAACTCGGTCCAGTCGATACCCTCGACACCGCATGCATCCGCAGCGGCACCGGCCATCTCGGCAAGCTCGGGCGGGTAGAAGAATATGGCCGGGTCGGAGCTTTTCAGCTGGACCGACAATTGTTCGATATAACTCTCCTTGCCGCCAAAACTGGTCGGAAGCGGCAAAGGCACTGGCCATGCGCCCGCATAGACTACGCCAAAAAACAAAGCCGCGAATTCGGGGCTGGTTTCCGCACACAAGGCGATCCGGTCGCCCGGCTTGATGCCATGTGCAACGAGTGCATAGGCTGCCTTGAGCGCTTCGCCCCGCATCTCGCTGAAAGGACAGGCGCGAATGAGCGAGCCGCGTGGATCGTGATAGTTGAAGCCGCGCACGCCCTGAGCCGCGTAATCCAGCGCTTCTCCCAATGTGTCGAAATCCGAGTATCGCCGTTCCAGATCGTCGAGTGACGGCGTTGGTACCAATTGCGTCATAGTTTGACCCGTTTCTTTTTTTTCGCCCTTATAAAGGGCCGGATGGACATGGACCGGAAAATACCGGACCGTGCCAAAAGCTGAATATCGAACCGTGCGCTCTAACAATAACGTATCCGACACGCAATTGACGCAGCACGGACTTACAACGATACGATTTTGCACAACACTAGCGTTCAAATTTGGCCATTAATGTGGCACAAAAATGACAATGACCCAAACAGAGCATAGCAAGAGCGGTGGGCCGGACGATCCGGAAGCGCAGAAACGCGGCCAAAACCGCGCCTATGCCTCGCGCGAAAGAAAGCCCCCCAAACCGCTCGACCCGGCCCGCCTTCGAGATATCGCGCTGCATTATGTTGGACGCTATGCCACCACGGCACACAAGTTAACGGCTTATCTGCAACGCAAATTGCGCGAACGCGGGTGGGAGGACGCACGGCCCGCCGATATAGATGCTCTGGTGAACCAGTTTGTCGAGCTGAAATATATCGACGATGCACTATATGCGAGCCAGAAAGCGGCTTCCCTGACCGCCCGAGGATATGGCAGCCGGCGCGTGGACGAGGCGCTGTATATCTCCGGTATTTCCAAAAACGATGGTGCGGGCGCCCGGCAGCAGGCTATGGAAGCGCGCGGCACCTCTGCGCTCAAACTGGCGCGCAAACGGCGATTCGGCCCCTTTGCGCGCGATCCGGCCGATCCCGACAAGCGTCGCAAGCAATTGCAGGCCATGGTGCGGGCCGGACACGAATTTTCGATTGCGCGGCGCATCGTTTTTGCCGATAGTCTGGCCGAAATAGCCGATCTGGACGAGACGGTTTCGGGCGAAGAGGATTTTGACGCATGGCACGATTGATAACGGCACGCGGATTCGCACTCTATCTAGCGCTTGCACTGGCGGCATGTACCGCAAACGGGGCCGCGGAAGCCGAAAATGGCCAAGCGGCAAGCGCGCCGAGCACAAACAGCGCCTCGGGGCTGGAAATCGTCCCCATGACCATTAGCGGCAGCGGCAAGGTGCACAGATTCGATGTCGAGGTCGCACGGACATCCGCGCAGCAGGCAAAGGGCCTTATGTTCCGCAAGTCGCTGACCGACGGCGAGGGTATGATATTTCCCTTTCCCGTTCCGAAGTTCGCCGGTTTCTGGATGAAAAATACCGTCATTCCACTCGACCTGATATTCGTGCGCGGCGATGGTACGATCGAAAGCATCGCCGCCAATGCCGAGCCCTATTCGCTCGATACCATCTCTTCGGGCGAGCCGGTGGCGATGGTGCTGGAGATCCGCGGCGGACTTGCGGCCGAACTTGGTCTCAAAGCGGGCGACACGGTCAGCTGGAGAGACACTGCAGCGAACTGACGCATGTTTAGTTCGTATAACCGTCAGCTTTTGTAGCCAGCGAATATCGCACCGGGCGCTATCATAAAGGGCGCCATGATTTTCCGATTGCCCTGCCCCTTCCAAAACGGCTAGACGCAGCCCATGGGAATTTTAGGCAAGATATTCACGTGGTGGAACGGTGCGACAATCGGCACATCCATATTCAGCGCCATGAACGGCGAAAAAGTCGGTGAAGATGCGGCTGGCAACATTTATTATCGCGGCAAGAAACTGCGCGCCGGACGCGAGCGCCGCTGGGTCATTTACAACGGCGCGAATGACGCCAGCCGCGTGCCTGCGGAATGGCATGGCTGGTTGCACCAAAGCTATGACGGCATACCCGAAAGCCACTTGCCGCCCCCGCGCATCTGGGAAACCGACTATTCCCCCAACGCTACCGGCACGGTGCAGGCCTATCGACCCGCAGGCGCACTCGAACGCGGCGGCCAGCGGGCGCCCTCGCGCGGTGATTACGAAGCATGGAGCCCCGGTGAGTGAGGCGCGAGATACCTATAATCCTATTGCCCGCGCTGATTCTTGCCGCATGTAACAATTCTGCGACGCAAAAAAGCGATGTCGAGGCAGAGGCAAAAAGTCCCAAGTCGGCTCAGTTTGTCAAACCGCTCGTCAGCGGCGAGGGTACCCCGATGGAAGACCGCGTGGCCACGCTCGGTTTCCTCAACAAGCGCAACGGCATTACCCAGGACCTGGAAATGAAGCCCGGTGAATCGCGGCGAATCGGCCCCGCGATCGTGCGGCTGCAGGCGTGCGAGCGCAGCGCACCATGGGAACCGCGCCCCGAAACCGGTGCGTTCGTGCAGTTGATTGTCGAAACCCGCGTCTCGCGCGATCAGGAACCCAGATGGCTGAAAGTATTTTCCGGCTGGCTGTTTCGCGAATCACCCTCGATCAACGTTGTCGAGCATCCAATCTACGATGTGTGGGTCAAGGATTGCGCGATGCGTTTCCCCGGCGACGAAGAGGTGTCAAAACCTGCGCCTTCGTCCAACGCCATACCGTCCGACAATTCGCCAAACGCGGCGGGCAGCGATAGCACGGGCGCCACGACTCCCGCCGCGCCCGAACCGGAGGCAGCGGCTGAGGACGAGGAATAACTGCGTCCGCCCGCCTCGCGGCTGTCGCGGGTAACATCCACGCCGTACAGAACCTGCGTTAACAGCTGCAGATATTCCTTTTGCGAAATTTCCTGCGCGCCCATGCTGGCCAGATGATCAGTCATGAACTGACAGTCGAGCAGCGCATATCCGCCGTGCCGCATCGATGCGACCAGCGCCGCCAGTGCGGCTTTCGAAGCATCGGGCACATGGCTGAACATGCTTTCCCCGAAAAAGGCGCGGCCGATGGCGACGCCATAAAGCCCGCCGACCAGCGCCTCGTCCTGCCAGCATTCAATGCTGTGGGCGAAACCGTTTTCATACAGACCGGTATAGGCGGTTTCGATATTGGCATTAATCCACGTTTCGTTGCGGTCGGGCGTGACGTGCGCAGAGCGCGAGGCGCCGGGCGGCAAATCGCGCGCTGCAGTCTGCGCGCAGGCGGCGATGACCTTGTCGAAAGCGGTATTGCAGGTAATGTGGAACCGGTCCTGTTTCAGCTTCTTTGCCAGCGATCGCGACATATGGAACCCGTCGAGCGGAAAGATCGCCCGCCTCTGCGGTTCAACCCAGAACACGTCCGGATCATCGCGGCTGTCCGACATCGGAAAAACGCCGATGCGATAGGCTTTGAGCAAAAGATCGAGATCGAGCACCATGCGCATTCGTTACCATGAAGCAACGCGCGTGCAAGCAATTGCTACACTCTAAAGGCAGAGAGCCCAAAGGCAAAGAACATCACCCAGCGACGCCGATTGCGGGCGCACACATATGACGAGCGGATTTTAAATCCTAGTTCGTTTCCGGCACGCGGTAACGGGCGGCGATCATGTTCATGACCGCACCGTTGATAAGGGTCGCAAATGCGCAGCCCAGCGTAAATCCGTCATTGCGCACGACTTCCGCCTGCAACGGTCCCAGACCGGGCAACGTCACCCAGCATTTGGTGCCGGTATGCATGCCCGAATTGGCCTTGCACGCAAAGCCGGCAACCGAAATATCGATCAGCTCGACCGCGAAGGCTTTGTCGCAGCTGCGCCGCAGCGTTGCCGGTGCGGAAATGCGGATGCGTTCGGCGCACCGGTCTTCGGGCAGGACACCGTCATATATGTCCCCGGCGTTGCGATACGGGAAAACTACGCGCGGGAGAGGTCGCAGCATCATGGTCATGTCGAATTCCTTTTGCAAACGGGTTTGACGAATTGCGTTCCGGCGAGACTTTGACGCCTCCACCGGTTAATGTCCGGTGTCCGCCGATGATTAACGCGCCGTTATCCGCAAGTGTGGTGCAGACAAGCCGCGCTTTTTACGAAATCGCGCTTGCCCTGGCCGTCAAGGAGCGGTAATGGCGCTTTTCGCTCCGCAGCATGTGGAGCCGCAAAAATGGTCGAGGGGTGTAGCTCAGTTGGTAGAGCATCGGTCTCCAAAACCGAGGGCCGTGGGTTCGAGTCCCTCCGCCCCTGCCAGTTTTGCCTCCGCGTAAAGCAAAAGTCCGGGCGACCAACTTGTTCTTAGCCAATAAATCCTAAGAGGCCGCGACTGCGCGCCGAGGCTTATTGCCGCGCCCCACCGGAGGCATTCACGGAGTGAATTGCCGCGAGGTCAAAAGACTGTATTATAAATTTAATACAGCACTTGCCAATTCTCTTGAAACCACGCTAAATTCCCTCCATCTAACGAGGTGGACAGACACTGGGGACGGAGAAAAACGCATATGGCCAATGAAACCGCCACACAGACCGCGATGACAAACAACGAGTTGAAACTGGACGCGCCCTCGCCCGTGCCTGCGGTCGCGCCGGAAAAGGCGGCCGGCCTTGTCCCCGTCACCGACGAACAGAAAAGCAAGCTCGATATCAAGGTCGACAGCTATATTGACGACCTGGTCGCGCAGGACGTGAACAGCCCCGAATTCGGCCAGCGCGTCGACCAGCTGACCAATATGGGCCGCAAGGAAATCGCCGATGCCGCCGGGCAATCCAACCGCTTCCTCGACCGTCCGGTCAAGGCGATGGACGACGATAATTCCGTCGGCCAGGATCTGGCCGAACTGCGCCGCACGGTCGAGGATCTCGACCCGTCCAAAAAGGGCAATCTGCTCGCCCCGCGCAAACTGTTCGGCATCATCCCGTTCGGCAGCAAGCTGCGCGGTTATTTCGACGGGTATAAAAGCGCGCAAAACCATATCTCGACCATTTTGGCGCGGCTGGCGGGCGGCAAGGATGAATTGCTGATGGACAATGCCGCGATCGATGTCGAGCGGCAGAACCTGTGGAGCGCGATGGGGCGGCTCGAACAGATGATCCATGTCTCGAAAACGCTCGATGCACGGCTCGAAGACAAAGCGAACGAGCTCGACAGCACCGATCCCGCCAAGGCCAAGGCGATCCGCGAAACCGCGCTGTTCTATGTGCGGCAACGCACACAGGACTTGCTCACGCAAATGGCGGTGACAGTGCAGGGTTATCTCGCGCTCGATCTGGTCAAGAAAAACAATGTCGAACTGGTCAAGGGCGTCGACCGCGCCAGCACCACCACGGTAGGCGCGCTGCGCACCGCTGTCACCGTGGCGCAGGCCCTGGTTGGGCAGAAACTGGTGCTCGACCAGATTACCGCGCTCAACACCACCACCGCCAATATTATCGACGGCACCGGCGAGATGCTGAAGAACCAGACCGCACGCATCCACGAACAGGCGGCTTCCTCGACGATTCCATTGGAAACGCTGCAGCGCGCATTCCAGAATATCTATGACACGATGGACAATATCGACGCGTTCAAGCTGAAGGCGCTCGACAGCATGAAGACCACGGTCAATTCGCTGTCGAACGAGGTCGAAAAGTCGCAAGGCTATATCGCCCGCGCCGAGGGTGCCGAACGGGCGAAACTGGGCGGCGGCAAACCGGCCGAATCGATCCTTACATCGCTTTCGGAATGATACCACCCCGGGCAAGGGGCATGGAGAACAGATAAGTGAACACGGCAAACCAGTCCGACCAGATCCTGTACGAGGCCAAAGCGGCGCACAATCGCATCGTGCAGAACCGCTCGATCGGCATGAAATCACGCGCGCTCAAGAAAACCCATTTCTGGAAGAAAGTCGGCCGCATAGGCATCGCTGCCGGGGCCATTTTGGTCGGTGCAGGAATCATCGGCATGATTATCAATGGCCTTGGCTTTGTCGGAGTCATGGCAACGGTTATGGCCATCATGTGTGCAGCAATATTTTTCTCCAGTTATCCCAAAATGAAAGTGCCGAGCGCCGAAAATCTGCCCAACGAGAAACTCGACGTGCTGGCCGGCAAAACCGAAATCTGGCTCGAGAGCCAGCGCCCCTTGCTGCCCGCGCCCGCGGTCAAGCTGATCGACGGCATCGGCGTGCAGCTCGATGCGCTGGCACCGCAATTGCAGACGCTCGACGAACGCGAGCCCGCAGCGATGGAAGTGCGCAAGCTGGTCGGCGAGCATTTACCCGAACTCATCACCGGTTTCCGCAAAATCCCGCCGCACCTGCAGAAAGAGCCGCGCAACGGCCGCACCCCCGAAGAGCAACTGATCGGCGGCCTCAAGACCATCGGCCATGAAATCGATGGCATGACCCGCAAGATTGCCAATGGCGAACTCGACAAGCTGGCGGTGCGCGAACGCTATCTGGAATTGAAATATGACAAACCGGTAGACGGCGATTAGCCCGTAGCAATTTGCTTTCTCCTCGCCATACCCCTCGCGAAATCGGTTTCCATCTACTTATAATGAAATACCATTCCTCCCGTATTTATGTCATAGATAGTGAAATTCTTGTCCGCTTTTTTAAAGGGGTATATCCGTGTTCGATTTCTGGTTGATCGATGAAAATCTCGTTTTCACCGGAGCTTTGGTATTGATGCTGGCACTTGGGATTTTACAGGCATTCGGGCTCGGCGAATTCGGCGCGGATATCGACGTCGATCTGGATGCCGATGCCAATATCGATATGGGCGGGCCGGCCGATGGCTTGCTGGCTATGCTCGGACTTGGCCGTTTGCCGCTGATGATGCTGCTGGTGCTGTTTCTGGCGGTGTTCGGCATGATCGGGCTGGCGGGGCAGCAATTTATTATGAACATGACTGACGCGTTTTTGACGCCGTGGATTGCCGCACCGGTTGCGGCGGCGGCCGCGCTGCCGCTCACCGGATTGCTGTCGCGGCCGCTCTCGCGCATCATTCCGCGCGACGAGACGACGGCGATCAGTGTCGACGCGCTGGTCGGGCGCTTTGCCACCATTCAAACGGGCCGCGCCATGACCGGATCTCCGGCCCGCGCCCAAGTCACCGATGTGCATGGCCATAACCATTATGTGATGGTCGAACCCGATAATGACGGCCAGATACTGAACGAAGGCGAGCAAGTGCTTCTCACTTCTCATGACGGCGGCGCGTTTCGGGCCATTTCGCGCGGCAATGCGCATGTGCCAAGGCTGGGCGGCTGACAGGCCTCCCTCACCAATGCCAAACGCGGCCAGCCGAATTTAGTGTCGCGCGACCACCAAAAATGCGTACTCTGTATGTAACCGCTCGTCGCGGCTTCGATTCTCTTGGACAAATCCATGATAATCAGCCGCCGACAGGCACACTGATGAAAGAGAGAGACTATGCTTGAATCCTTTTCCGGCCTGGCGCTGTTCGTGGGCGTGCCTCTGGTCCTGTTTATCATATTGGGGATATTGGTCACGCGGCTGTATCGCCGCGCGTCAAAGGAAATCGCGTTCGTGCGCACCGGTTTCGGCGGCGAGAAAGTCGTGATGAACGGCGGCGCGATGGTGCTGCCGGTGCTGCACGAAACGATGCCGGTCAATATGAACACGGTACGGCTCGCGGTCGAACGCAAGAATGCCGACGCGCTGATCACGCTCGACCGGCTGCGCATCGACGTAAAAGCCGAATTCTACGTGCGCGTGCGCCCCGACAGCGAGGCGCTGGCGATGGCTGCACAGACGCTCGGCCTGCGCACGATGCAGCCCGAGGCGCTGAAGGATCTGGTCGAGGGCAAGTTTGTCGACGCACTGCGCTCGGTCGCCGCCGGCATGACGATGAACGAACTCCACGAACAGCGCGCCGATTTCGTACAAAAAGTGCAGCAGGTATCGTCCGCCGATCTCGCGATGAACGGACTCGAGCTGGAATCGGTTTCGCTGACCGGGCTCGATCAGACCAGCATCGAGCATTTCAACGCCAACAACGCCTTTGATGCCGAGGGCCTGACCAAGCTCACCGAGCAAATCGAATTGCGCAAAAAGGCGCGCAACGATATCGAACAGGATACCCGCGTGCAGATCGAGACCAAAAACCTCGAGGCTGACCAACGTTCGTTTGAAATCAGCCGCGACAACGAATTTGCGCGGCTCGAACAGGAACGCGAAGTCGAGGTCCGCCGCGCTGCGCAGTCGTCCGAAGTCGCGACCCAGCAGGCGGAGCGCGGACGCGAGGCCGACGAGGCCCGCATCAGCGCCAAGCAGCAGGTCGATTCGCGGCAGATCGAGGCCGATCGCACGGTCGAGGAAGCCCGGATCGCGCAGCAGCAGTCGATCGAAATCGCCCGGCAGGAACAGCAGATCGCGATCCAGAACAAGTCGCGCGACGAGAGCAAGGCCCGCGCCGAAGCCGACGAAGCCCGCGCCACCGCGGTCGCCGCCGAGGAAAAAGTGACCACGTCGCGCGAAACCGAAATTGCCGATCGTCTGAAGCGCATCGAACTGATCGAGGCTTCAAAGGAAGCCGAGCGCGAGGCGATTGCGGTCAAGGTTCAGGCCGAGGCGGAAAAGGAAGCGTCCTCGAACCGCGCCGAAGCCGTACGGCTCGAAGCACAGGGCGAAGCCGAAGCCGAAAAGCTGCGCGCCGAAGCCGCGCGCATCCGCTTCGAAGTCGAGGCGGCGGGGCAGAAAGCGGTCAACGAGGCCGCCAACATCCTGTCCAGCAACCAGATTTCGCTGCAGACCAAATTGGCGCTGCTCAAGGTGCTGCCCGAAGTCGTGCGCGAGGCCGCCAAACCGATGGAGGCGATCGATTCGATCAAGATCGTGCAGGTCGACGGCATCACCAACCACGGCCGCGGTTCAGGCGGCGGGTCCGGCAGCGGCAATGGCGGCGGCGGATCGGGCAATCTGGCCAGCGACGCCGTGGCCGCGGCCCTGTCCTACCGCGCGCAGGCGCCGGTGATCGACGGGCTGATGAAAGAACTCGGGCTTGACGGCAAATCGCTCGACAGCCTGATTTCCGGGGCGGCAGAAGACGTGGGTCAGGCCCAGTCTGCTGAGCATGAGCGGAAGGCTTCCAAAGATGTCCAAGCTTCGAGAAAACCCGACACCAGACCCGTCACAACGCGACCAAAGACCTGAGGACCTTCGCCTAAATGGCGCTATGATATAATGGGACACCATTTGCAGAGTCTCGTCATACAGAGAGTTGGCAATCGATTTTCGTATTTCTTGCCGCTACAGTCTCATGCTCCACTTCAAAAGCCGGAACCGAAAACTGTCCTGCTTTTTCGGTTTCGATACTGCATCCACAACGCTGGATCGCTCAAACGACATTTCTAACTGTGCGATGGGTGCTGTCGGGCCAAGGGCAAGAAAGCCTTATCGCTTGATTATGAGCTGGCTACTGCTGTCCTCGGGCCTATCCTTGTTTGCATGGCAGTGGAGAATGCAGCGGCATTGTCGAACCGGAAACCAATATATCTGGCGTTCTTTTTAACGCCGAACAATCCCGATATCATCTCCGGATCGTACAGTTCAATCACGGTATTGGGCGAAGACAAAAAGGTAATATTGATACTGTTCGATTTCGTCTTGTCTGACGGCCATCCGGAATGAATGTTTTTAATGTTCGTAATATCGATATTTTCAGATTGAAGACTGCCAAGTTTGAGCATTAGAATATCTTCGGATATCTCGCTTGGAAAATAATATAAGGATTTGGTCAGTCCGATCATATAGATAAAATAAAATGCCGATATGCCGATCAATATATTGGCAAGAACCGGAATCCAGTCTCTGAATATAAAATGCACGGGGATGGCCTCTATAACACAGAAAACAGCCAAGGTCAGAAAGATCGGCCCCAGGTTATTGGCAGAACGAAACCGGGACGCGGTCGCTTCGGGAACTTTTCTCCTCCATCGAAACAGAGCGAGCCAGATCAGGCCAAGTTCCGATCTGATCAGCGGCACCATCTTGTCGGGAAAGACAGCGTGAAAAAGCCGATCCGAAAACGATTTCTTCGCCCTGCGATGACCGGCTATAAAACTCCAGATTGCCAAAAATAGGAACGAAATCAGGATGAAAGATGTCGTCATCCAGATTCCGTAATACTCCGTCAAGGGTGCCAACAGGAACACGCTCGACAACACGATACCCGCCATCAGAGTCTTGGGAACGCTCTGTGCCGAAATGTGATCAGCCCGGTATGCATGAACCAAGATGGCAAGCGAACTGATCGCGGCCGTAACTAAAAACAGGACCGCTATTCCCAATATCGCTTCCATGTCGGTGCGGAATATTTTCAGCCCCACCAGCATAAGCAGGAAAATTGCGACCAGTCCAAATTTCTTCGCATTTCGAGCGTTCATTGGCTGTCTGTCATGCCATATAGTCTCGCCCTTGGCTCCCGCAGACAATGTCTTTACGCGATAGATCGCATATGTGTCGGGGCACTTTTCTGTGCAGAAATTCCGCCGCTTTGGGATCAATTTTGTCTATCGACCTCAAGGCCATGGCTCGGGTTTTAGCGCAGGATGTGTCGGACTGCGATATATCGGCCAGAAGTTCGACGGTAGTCTCGTCCCCGATATAACCCGCGGCTTTGAACAGGAACAATTTATTGGAAATCAAATCGCCCGCTCCTCCAGTGATCAGCTGATTTTGCAAATCGAAAATATATTGCTGCTGCGAGGGGACATTTTTAATATTGGGCATGAGGTTTACGGAAACCGAAAGCGTTTCCGGCCAATATTGAATATGTATGTCGCGGCTGCTTCTGTAGAATATCATACGGCCCGGTGTCAGCTTATGCCTTCCTAAGTGTTTTAGATCAATCTCTTCGTTGACATATCCATGGCATTTCTCATTCTGATATTCATAAATATCGGTTTCATATCCTTCGCCGAAATATCCCACAGTCAAAAAGCTGAAATTGTGGTCGTGCGGCAGATCGTACGAAAACAGCTTCTTTTGAAACGTCGCGGTAAGACTGTCTTCGGCAATAGGAAGCCATATATTGGCGCGCACATAGAAATCCGCGCCCGCGGCCACTTCAAGCGATTGTGTCTGCGATAGAGCCTGCTCTCCTCCATCGATAAAATTTTTCAGCTTTTCATGATATTTATCAATAACGAAACTGCGATTATTTGCCAGTTTTCGCAACATATGCCGACAGTCCATAAAGCTTTGTTCGTCATGGGGATCCGCGTTATTGTGAACGTAATCCATAAATTCTTCCAGTTCGACCGATTCGTCGTAATGGACGTCCCAAACAAGTGCCATTTATTGACTCCTTTCCTGGCTGTGCGCGTCCAAATGTGCGCGCGCGGCCGTTCGCACTTCCGGGTGAGCATCCTCGGCCAGCTTGGTGAGACATGACAGACCCTGCGCGCTGTTCAGTGCGGAAATGGTTTGCACCGCGGCCCAGCGTATATAATGAACGGGGCTCTCGACGAGCGGCTTTACATAGTCGACAGTGTGGTCGTCACCAGCCACGGCCAACAGGCTCAGAAGCGTGGTTACGTTGCTTTCCAATACGTTGATCGGTATCATTCCCAGCGGGCGCAATGCAGTGCGGTCGAAATACCATTCGAATGATGACGGTATCACAGAATTGATTCTGATGGTGACGCCGGGGCCGGGCGGATTGTCCACACCCCGATCGTCCAAACTATGCCAATCCAGAATCTGGCTGCGCGCTTTGCGGGAATAAATCTGGCCCGGCTTGGCAGCTTGCGCGCCCTCTGCGGTCAAGCGAACGCCGGAGTTTAATTCATCCATCGATGGCTGCGGTTCGCAATGGAAGCGCTCGACACTCAGACCTGCCCCGCAAATATAGGATTGAACCACGCTGAGAGGGGAAAGATATAAGAATTTCTGCGGTTTGCCATGAAATATAAAGGACCAGTTGGAGTGCGAATTTGCGGAAAAGAAAATAAACGATCCATTGGTCGTGCTGATATTGACCACCTGTTCCTTTTTGGCCAGATTGCCCAAAAGCTGGTTCAGGGCGGAAATATATAATTTCTCCTTTATGGCGTGGCGCAGGGAGTTTCCCGCAATCTCTATAAAGGCATCAAAATCCTCAACATCATGTTTTTCAATTTCGCTGTTGGCATGGGCGGCGAATTCATCAAAAACTTCGGGCATATGTGGTAAATTCCTGGAAGTTTCCCCTGCCAAGCGATCTTGGCAGGGGAGAGAGCTTCATAAAAAAAAATCAGGACGCTGCGATCGCCGCCGCGACCAGAGCGATTCCCCACAGAATGGCAACGATCGCCACGGATTCACCCGAACCTGTTTTTTCAACAGACGTTTCGAGATTAGCGATTTCCATAGCCGGTGCTTTTGTATTCCAATCCATAATATTATCCTTTTTTCAAGTGTATGTTTATTCCCAAAAACAACCATGATTTTGGTGAAAGAATAAATACTAATATTTTTCATCAATTCAAATAATAGTTTATTGTTATTACTTTAAATATTTTTAATGTGAAATTCTATTGGTTGTATTTCTCACGTCTTCTGTTCTGCCCAAAGTTAAAATTTTTTTATCTTTCCTGGATTCGCTCGTGAATGATGGGCGCGCCAGTAAAATCCTTTCCCAAACGTCATGAAAGGGGACGAAAATATGGTCGGCCGATCTACCAATTGTTGCCGATGAGTGGAAGGAACGGAAAAATATTGCATCGCTCCGGATAACTGATGGATATGGTTTGCATCTGCAATTGCGTATAGTATTCAGCCGATCCGGCAGCGCAGGGATGCGATGCGAAAATGGGAGCGAACATGCGCGAATACCAATCGTTCGAAACATTCTGGCCGTTTTATCTGCGCGAACACAGCAAGCCGCGCACACGGGCATTGCACTATATCGGCACCACATTGGTTATCGCGGTGGGTGTGCTCGCCGTTATCACCGGCCAGTGGCTGTGGCTGATCGCGATGCCGCTCGCCGGATATTTTTTCGCCTGGATCGCGCATTTCGGAGTCGAGAAAAACCGCCCCGCCACGTTTACCTATCCGCTCTGGTCGCTGGGGGCCGATTTCAAGATGTACTTCATGTGGCTGTCGGGCCGCCTGCCCGCCGAGCTGGAGCGGGCGGGGGTGAAGCGCGGGTCATAAGTGCCCATATTTTAAGAGCGCAGGCCATCTTTTAAACATCACCTTACGAGCATAAACAATGAGCAGGTCGGACATCTCTGATGCTTTCAATGGGTAGAAAGTGCGAACAACATGCCCGATTAAAGTCCACCGGTTGCGACATTTGGCATAACCAGTCGTCTTACTATATCCCTATTGACTTTAAACTCTACATATGTAGAATTATAACATGACACGTCGCCCGCATTCATCCCGTCAGGCTCTTTCCGTTCTGGAAGCACTGTTCGCTCGTCCTGACAAATGGCGGCATGGTTACGACCTGATGCAGGAAACACACCTCAAGTCCGGCACGCTCTATCCGTTGCTGATGCGTCTGGCCGATGATGGACTGCTCGAAGCCGAATGGCGTCCGCCGGTGCCGCCTGCGCGCGCTCCGCGTCATATCTACCGCCTTACCCGCGCAGGCCGAGCCTTTGCAAAATCGATGCTCGAAAGCCGTGCGGACAAGGCCGGGCCGGGTCGAGCAGGAGCAACGGCATGAAGCCACCCCGTCAGTCTTTGGCGCTTGTGCTTATTGGCTGCTGTGCCTTTCTGCTTCCTGCCGAGCGCGCGACTTGGGCACATGCGATGAAAGCCGAAATCGCCGCAATCGAAGACGAACGTGCCGCGCTGGCATTCGCAACAGGGTGCGTTTGGGGCTCTATCAAGGAAAGGACACTTACCATGCATTTTGCTGCACATACGGTTCGCTTTATCATGATCGCATCGATGCTGGCGCTAGCGATCGTCGCCGCCGTTATTGCGGGTCGCGTCGCCGGTATTAATACCCCGAGCGCAACGATATTCGGCCTGACATCCATCCTCTTCGCCGGCGCCGGAATATGGTACCTCGTGCGCGGGCCCGGGGCATTGATCCGAACCGCAAGCATAATGATCCCGCTCTACATCATCGCCTATATATGGGTGCAAGCGGCAGGAGATACTGCAACCAAATCGGTCCCTGCGGAACTTTACCGTGCGCTCGCTATCGAGGGCGTCGTCATCTGGGCGGTGCTTTTGGTCGGCAGCCTCTTCATGCTTTGTGCCGAGACAATTTTAGCCATAAGGAAGAAGTGATATGACAGTCGCAGGAGAACAGCGCGCGTATGCAGTCTGGACCGGGTCGGCGCTGCTGATGCTCACGGCCCTGTTTCACTTTACCGGCTATTTCGAGATACCGTCTTCGCAATCGGGCGCAGGATCTTCAAGTTTCTTTGAGGCATCGCTCAGACCCCTCTGGCTATTCGCCAGCCTGCACTGGACATTGACTGCGGCAATATGTGTCTGGGTAATGAAAGCCGAGCCGCGTGTCGCGCGAAAAATACTGCTTGGCTGCGCCGCGATCGTATTCGCTGACGCTGTTTTGCTCTACTGGTTTCTTGGACCCTTTATCGGAGCAGCTATTTTAGCGGCAGCGGGGCTGTTGCTTATCGTCGGCGCCTACAAAGTTCGTGCGCGTGCCGAAACCTGAAAGTTTTGACCCGGTCCAGCGGCTGCTTTTGTGCACATTGCCATGTGGGTTGACCGGCAAAAGCCAATCTATGTCAGATATCTAACACCGCACACAACCGCATCCCGCGATGGCAGCCTTTGATACATGCTCCCTCAACATACCATCGCCGCGCGACCAGTCTGCCGCCCTATCTCCGGGGAGCCGAAATCAAACGGTTGAGCGTACTTGACCTCACCATATTTCATTGCGGCAGAGACATTTCCAGTGGGCGGTGTTTGCTGCCCGGCGGTTGCTCACGTCTTTCTGTTTCACGAGCGTCACTGTTCAGCGAAACTCTTCGCAATGCAGTGAGCGAGAGAAAGTAACCCACAATTGCGGAGCCGCCATAACCCACAATGGGTGTGGGATAGGCCCCCATCGCGGCAGCGCCGATGATAGCCGCGTAGCAAGCCGCGAAGACCAAAATTTCAGGTGCCGAGCGTAGCGAACGCGATAGAAGAACGGGTAAGAAGAGAAGTCCAATGCCGAACCACATCGCCATGCCCAAGCCTGGATGGACATCGAAACTAGTCCAGAGAATGTGGTCGACATAGGGCACTGCCAAGAGATGGTCGGCCTGAGCCAAAGTCGCTAGGAAAGCCACTCCGGTTACGAAACAGGCGGCTATGTTTTGCCGAGTGCGGCGAAACACAGCCAATACAGAGATCGCGGCAAAAATCGCGCCTGCCATCGCGCGATCTGGCTGGATCGCCATTGCTGCCGCGCTGACAATTATTGCGAGCAGCGTCCACACATTGGATATTTTAGCGTAAAGTATTACGATTAACGGGAGCAGCAACAAACTGGTCTGCACGAACATTGGCCCAGCCTTGATCCAGCGGCTCGCGCCTTCCATGCTATTGCCAAACAGCGCCGTACCGATAAGTATAAGAGCGCCTGAAACCGCAAAAACGGTTGCAAGGCGCGGGGTCAATTGCGTTGTCCATTGTAATGTTGCCAACAAAATCAAGCCGATGAGAACGGCCGCGATATTGGCTGTGATCATAAAGGACGGCGCATCGGCGGCAAGGAGATATATAATGCCAATCGCTACAGCGCCCAGCCCGCCCGCTATTGGAATGGCGAGAGAAGTTTTGGCGCTTCCGTTATCCAAAACGCAATTATCGAAATGGGATGCCTCTACAGTAAGCCTGAACCGTAGGGCGGCAAAAAGACAGCCCAGCGCATAATGAAACGCTTCGCGACTGTTTGTTGTGTGGGCAATTTCTGCGCGCATCGCTTCAGCCCATTGCTGCATGTGTTTAGGCGTTACAAAGCCGATTAGATGAACGAGTATGCCGATCATGATTGTGTTCCAAGCGCGCTATTCGTGCCTTTTGCCGCCAAATCCTCTTTTCTTAATTCTTGTACAAAAACCCGGCCTTTAGCCGTTAATTGGTATATATGGCGGGGCGGTCTTCCAGTCTCTGCCGATGGTGCCCAATGCGCGGCCATCAAGCCCTGGCCTTCCAAGCGTGCCAGCATTGGATACAGCGTTCCCGGCTTGACTCCGGTCATTTGCATAATGTCGTAGCCATGCAATCCATCCTTATTTTCATCGAGGCTGAACAAGGCGGCGCGCGTGGCGGGCGAGGGTGATCGGAATCTCTTCATACACATTATATCGATATATATCGACTTAAAGTCAAGCACTCTATTATACGGGCTATGGTCCGTGATCAGAATTAATATTGTGCAGGCGCGTCCAGCCCAAAAACACGAAAGAATTTAAAAAAATAGCGGTTATAAACTGCCGGCCTGCTTCCCGCCCCATGACAGACATCAAACACAATCGCCACCCGGCAATGGTAGCATTCGATGACATGCTCCCTCGACAAACCATCGCCGCGCGACTAGTCTGCCGCCTTATCCCCGGGGAGCCTGTATCGGTGCAGGTTGAGAGCGGAAACTCCGCGACCCGTTGAACCTGATCCAGCTAACACTGGCGGAGGGAGGGAGCGGCATCCGCGCTAGATACGCCCCCGCCCCATCTCCGCCACCACAAGGAGAATGACTATGGGCGACGCACCTGCAAGAACCGAAAAAGAAGAGGGCCGGATCGGGGTCACGACAGGCCCCATAAGAGGCTCCAAAAAAGTTCATGTCGCCGCGCATAGCGGTTCGGGTATCCGCGTCGCGATGCGCGAGATTAGCCTTGAGGGCGGCGAAACGCCCGTGCGCGTGTATGACACGTCCGGCCCCTATACCGACCCCGCTGCCCAAATCGACATTCATGTGGGCCTGTCGCAATTGCGCCGCGACTGGATCATGGGCCGCGGCGATGTCGAGGAATATGTGGGCCGCGACATGCGCCCCGAAGATAACGGCCAGCTCGGCCCCGACCGCTCCGGCGGTGTAGAACCCTTTCCCATCAAAGTCGCCAAGCCTTTGCGTGCCAAATCCGGCGCCAATGTCAGCCAGATGCACTATGCGCGGCAAGGCATCATCACGCCAGAAATGGAATATGTCGCCGAGCGCGAAAATCTCGGCCGTGAAAAGCTCGCGCAATATATCCGCGATGGCGAGAGCTTCGGTGCGTCGATCCCCGATTATGTCACCCCCGAATTTGTGCGCGACGAGATTGCCCGCGGCCGCGCGATCATCCCCAATAATATCAACCACCCCGAATCCGAACCGATGGCGATCGGCCGCAATTTTCTGGTCAAGATCAATGCCAATATCGGCAACAGCGCGGTCGCGTCCGATGTCGCCAGTGAAGTCGACAAGATGGTCTGGTCGATCCGCTGGGGCGCCGACACGGTCATGGATCTTTCGACCGGCCGCAATATCCACGACACCCGCGAATGGATCATCCGCAACAGCCCCGTGCCGATCGGCACCGTGCCGATCTACCAGGCGCTGGAAAAAGTCGGCGGCGTGGCCGAGGACCTGACCTGGGAGATTTTCCGCGATACCTTGATCGAACAGGCCGAACAGGGCGTCGATTATTTCACCATCCACGCCGGCGTGCGCCTGCCCTACGTCCCGATGGCGGCCAAGCGCGTCACCGGCATCGTCAGCCGCGGCGGATCGATCATGGCCAAATGGTGCCTCGCGCATCACAAGGAAAGCTTCCTCTACGAACATTTCGACGACATTACCGAGATCATGAAAGCGTATGACATCGCTTACAGCCTTGGCGATGGCCTCCGCCCCGGCAGCATTGCCGATGCCAATGACGAAGCGCAATTCTCCGAACTCTACACGCTCGGCGAACTGACCCACCGCGCCTGGAAATCCGATGTGCAGGTGATGATCGAAGGCCCCGGCCATGTGCCGATGCACAAGATCAAGGAGAATATGGAAAAGCAACTGGAGGTGTGCGGCGAAGCACCGTTCTACACATTGGGCCCGCTCACCACCGATATCGCGCCGGGCTACGACCATATCACCAGCGGCATCGGCGCGGCGCAGATCGGCTGGTACGGCACGGCGATGCTGTGTTACGTCACGCCGAAAGAGCATCTGGGCCTGCCCGACCGCGACGATGTCAAGGTCGGCGTGGTCACCTACAAGCTCGCCGCGCACGCCGCCGACCTTGCCAAGGGCCACCCCGCCGCGCAGGTCCGCGATGACGCGCTGAGCAAAGCGCGCTTCGAATTCCGCTGGCGCGACCAGTTCAACTTGTCGCTCGACCCCGACACGGCGGAGGAATATCACGACCAGACGCTCCCCGCAGAAGGCGCCAAGACCGCCCATTTCTGTTCGATGTGCGGGCCCAAATTCTGCAGCATGAAAATAAGCCAGGAAGTCCGCGACTTTGCCAGCAAACAGAACCAGAGCGCCGAAGGCTTTCTGGCAGCCGAAAAACTGGGCAGCGAAACCGCCGCCGCGAGCAAGGCCGCAGCCGAAGCCGGTATGCGCGAAATGGCGGAAGTGTATAAGGAAAAGGGCGACCGGCTGTATTTGCCGGCGGATGAGGTGGAATAACGGAGGCCGGGCATGGCGCAGGACAAGATTGACGAACTGGACGATGACCGCACCCGCAAGCAGCTTCCGCAAATCGGGCTGATCCTGTCTGCGCTCTATGTCGCCGGGCTAGTGCTCTATCTGGTCGTGCAGGGGCAGAACCCGGCCGAGCTCAAGCTCAACGAGCTCGGCGATTTCCTAGGCGGCGTGTCGAGCCCGCTTGCGTTTCTGTGGCTCGTGCTCGGCTTTTTCCAGCAAAGCCGCGAGATCCGCTTGTCGGGCAAGGCGCTCAGCCTGCAGGCCCGCGAAATGCGGCGCAGCGTGGACGAACATCGCCGATTGGCAGAGTAAATTCTGCGGGCGTATGTGTGTACCGAAGATGTGTGTACCGAAGACCGTTATTGCTCTTTGGTATTTCCAGTCGATATTCCTACGCCGGTTACTGCCGCATTTTCACGCCAATGAAATGTGCAGGATGCGGCTCGAAACCGCATTGTCAAACTGGCTGGCCCCTTAACGTATGCTTCGGATTTTAGGGGGCGCGCACCAGTTTATCTCATTCAATTGAATTAATTGGGAACCTAAGGCGTTTCGGCGGGTAAGTAGAGTATCGCAACCTAAAAGGTTGGCGAGATTGGCTGTGACGCAGTTTTTTCCAAACCGGATGAATTTGCGGACGACAGCGATAACTGGCTGGCTTTGACCGTGATGTGATCGAGGAACTGCTCGATTAGAAATAACTCAAACAATAACAATTCCGAGGAGAATAATTATGGCTGAAATTCCTGTAGAACGTAAAGGGGGTATACCCTGGTGGGTGTGGCTCTTGCTGTTACTTTTGGCAGCAGTGCTTGTCTGGTTCATGCTTGTCGATGACAATGACACTGACGTTATCGAAAACGACGTCGCCGTCGAACAGGTCGAACCTATAGACACTGTCGATACCATGGATATGGCCGATACCGGTCCCATTACCACGATGGATGCCCTTATGGCCGCGCCGCTTGCCACCATGGTGGGTCGTGAAGTTTCGTTCGACTCTATTCCGGTTGAATCCGTAACGGGCGATATGGCATTTTATGTCGGCGAAAACGAAGCCAACCGCACCTATGTCGTGTTCGACGAAGTCAGAACGCCCAATATGGTCAAGGAAGGCAAAGTGGATGTCAATCCCGGTTCGCTCGTCAAGATCAACGGACGTATCATGTCCGCCAACGATGCGATGCCCAGCGGTATAACAGCAAAGGTTCCTACTGGTACCGATGCCTATATCTTCGCCGATACCATCGACGTTGTAAAATAATCCAGCGCGGCAATCCCGCACTGTTCCGCGATCCGGATCGCATATCCGGCAAATGAAGACGCGATTGTCCCGCTGCGAAAAGCGGCGGGACGAGATGCGGTCTTTCCCGACGGCCCCAGTGCCGCAACTCAACCTAAGGAAATATATATGAAACATGATACAAGACTTGATGAACTCGACAGCCTCAGCGACTGGCAACTCGAACATAGCGAACAGGATATTCGCAACCGTCCATTGCGCGACGCGAATGGCCAGAAACTGGGCATTATCGACGATCTGCTGGTCGACAAGTCCGGCGAACGTGTTGCTGCTGTCCGGCTCGAAGACGGCCGCGCCTGCGCCGTGGAAAACATCGAAATCTTCGATGACTATGTCGTATTCTATCCCGAAGGCGCCGCGGCAACCGCCCGCACCGCCCACAAAAATGTCGATCATGATAATGCCGAGCGTATCCGCGAAGTCACCGAAGAAGTCGCGATCGGCAAACGTGCCGTCGAAGGCGATACCATCCACGTGCGTTCGCGTGTCGTGACTGATGACGTTTCCGAAAATGTCCGGCTTCGTGACGAACATGTCGACGTCAAACGCCGTGATGTGAATGTCGCGGTGACGGGTGCCGAGGCGGATAAATTGTTCCAGGACCGTACCATCGAAGTCACCGAAGTCGACGAGGAAGCCGTCGTCGCCAAAACGGCCAAAGTGACCGGCGAAGTGGTCGTTTCAAAGGATGTCGACGAAAAAGTCGAACATGTCACAGAAACGGTACGCCGCACCGAAGTCGATGTAGATCGCGACGCGAAAAATACGCGCCGAACCTGAATCCAAGCATTTTTCCGGAAAATGCCGCCCGGCTCATATGCCCGGCGGCATTTTTCGTTTTAGGAGAGACAATATGGCTCATAAGAAAACCGATACTATCGATCGGACGGAACGCCGCATTCCCATTGTTGAAGAGCAGGTTGACATCACCAAGCGCGCAGTCGAGACGGGCCGCGTTACCGTGCGCTCGGTGGTGGAGGAACATGAAGAACTGGTGCAGGCCAGCCTGATGCAACAGGATGTGCGTGTCGAACGCGTGCCGTTCGACCGGGAAATCGACGAGGCGCCGGTCGTGCGCGAAGAGAACGGGGTGACGATCATTCCCGTGGTCGATGAAATCCTGGTGATCGAAAAACGGCTGGTGCTGCGCGAGGAAATCCACGTGCACAAAACGCAGCAGACTGTCGACGTCGAAAAGCCGGTGACGATGCGATCGACCAACGTAACGATCGAAAAGGAATGAGGCGGGGTTGCTAAATTACAAAAAAAGCCGTTTATATCTTCCGACAAGCGCAGCGGAGCGAGACACATTCGAAATAGCGGGGTCAATGGCACGTTGCTTCTTTGTCATGCTGAACTTGATTCAGCATCCAGAGCAGCTTAGCCTGATCTCGACAAAAGCCGCTCTGGATCCCGGATCAAGTCCGGGATGACCCCATAAATCAGAAGAAAGAACCAGCTTGCACCATAGCTATCTTTCGGGGATCAAGATTGTTTATATGGTGTAGCAAGTATTGATCTTTGATTATAAATAATTACCGCTATAAAAATGTCCGTGTATGATTAACCTCCCGCCTGTTATTGAAAACATTAAAGCGTTATTGGCTGAGGATTCCGAAGCAAGCGTCATTTATGCTGCTTTGGAAGCGCGTCTTGCCTTGGAGAAGGTCTGCTATGACAGGCTGCGCCAGCGGCACGACTATATCTCCCACGACCAGTTGCGACGGTGGCAACCGGGCGCTGTGGTCAACACGCTCATGGCTGAGGTGGACGAGCACCTTGGCAAGACCATGACCTTGAGTATTAGCAAGACCCCAGCAAATCCTGACGCGAAACCCGAAGATAAGGACTATGTAGAGGTCGGCACTGAAATAGGGTTCGCCCCGAAGCGCATTGCGCGACTGTGGCAAGCGCTCGCCAACCTTGCCCTCCATGTGCGTCTGCCGGAACACCGCGATGACCAAATACCAGCCTACGGCGACAAGGCGCAGATTCGCGCCAAAATTGAAGAGGTAGTCGTAGAACTTGAGCGACTGGCAAAAGGAACGATGACCTTCTCGGGCTTTGGGGAAGAAATCAGTTTCATGTGTTCTTGCGGAGAGAAGAATAAGAAACGAGCGGGATTGTTGTTAGAGGGAAAACAAGTCCATTGCATCAATCCAGAATGTAAGCAGACATGGAAAACGGTCAAGGAAGAGAACGGCTTCGGGTTCGAGCTAGTAACCGTTCCCGTCGACTGCGAGAAATGCAAGTCACCCAACCATATGCCATGGCGGTTCTTCCTAGACATGAAGCACGACGAGATGGGCACTTTCACGTGCTACAATTGCCAGAATAAGAATTATGTGCAGTGGCAGCTTATGCAAGTGAAGAGAACTAACTGACAGTTTTTATTAAAGTAAGCGCATTTACAACTGCTCACCCGCTCCAGTCACCCCGGCAGACGCCGGGGTCTCCTTTTCTTTTGGGTTTTGTCAGAGATAAGAGCAAGGAGATACCGGCGTTCGCCGGTATGACGTTTGAGAGCTGGTATCTGTATGACAAAGGACTTCTGCCGGAATGATGATGGGCGTTCGTAGAAATGACAGTTACACCAACTATCCGTTAATCCGGTCGAACAAATCATTCCATTCAGGATTGCTTGCCGTAATCAATTCATCTTTCCATGCGCGTTTCCACTCCTTGAGCGCTTTTTCACGCACGATTGCTTCATGGATGGTGGCGAAAGGCTCGACATGCACCAGCTTGGTGCATCTATAGCGGCGCGTGAACGCGCCGCCCTTGCCGCCGCGATGCTGAATGATGCGGGCAGGCAAATTTGCCGTGACGCCGATGTAAAGCACGTTATGGTACTGATTTGTCAGCATATAGACCCAGCCGCCTTGCATGGCTTTGTGTAACCCAAACTGCTGGGGTTTTCCATATCCTTTATCGTCACTCCCACTCCCGTCACCCCGGCGGACGCCGGGGTCTCCTTTTGTTGTGTGGGGTATCGGAAGTAACAAAGAAGATACCGGCGTGCGTCGGTATGACGGATAGGGATATGGCGGAGGGCGGTACGACTGGTGCGAACGGACTGAATCATAAAGCCCTTTCCTACAACTAACCATATAGGTTATATGATGCGGTTATGACAAACCCTCACACCCCCGCTCGCCCCGATTATTCCGATCCGAAGCCGGAGGAATATGATCCGCTCGACTATCGCCACTATCTGGAAGACGATCCGCCGCCAGCGCCGCTGCCGGCCGAGCGGACTAAGACTGCGGCCAAGGTTCGTCGGCCCGCGTCGGCGAAAGCCAAACAGGCGGGCAGCACAGGTGCCGACGCGTCCGGTTTTGCGCCGGTACCGCGCCAGCGCGAGTCGGCTTCAGGCTGGACCGCGCATCGGCAACGGCTGTTCATCACCGTGCTGGCCGACACCGGGTCGGTCACGCT
>JBGTHQ010000023.1:0-142780 GCA_041746135.1 Sphingomonadaceae bacterium
CTCAGGCCCGCGCTGCTCAGGCGCAAGCATGAAAATGCCGCGGCGGCCTTGCAACGGCTGCAGCTGCGTCCGGCCAATCTGGAAAAGCGGCTGGCCGAGGCGGGTGACCGGCTTGACCGGTTGTGGCGACTGGCCGAGCAGCTACATCCCGACCGGCCACTCCAGCGCGGCTATGCGCGTGTAACCGATGGCGACGGGCTCACGCTGACCACGCGGCAGGCGGCGGCGGCGCATGCCAGATTGCAGCTTGTGTTCCGCGATGGCGAACTGCCCGTCTGTACCGATGCCACCGATATACCGCGGGCGAAGCCACAGGCAAAGACCAGGCGGAAGAGGGCGAAAGAGCAAACAGGCGGGCAGCAAAGTCTGTTCTGAATGACGCACTTTGCGCGAAACGGAAATTGCACCTTGCGCCGCAAGTCTGTAAACCTCTCGGTAATACTCATTCCGGTAGAATTATATTATGTTGATGTCGAACAAGAACAAACCGGCCAAATTGCAATATATGGCCAATAATTTCCGCATATTGAGCGCGGGCGACCACGTCATCTGCGCGGTAAGCGGCGAGCCGATCCCGCTTGACGATCTGCGCTATTGGAGCGTGGCGCGGCAGGAACCCTATGCCACGGCCGAGATTTCGGTGCAGCGGGAACTGGCCGGATGATCGTGCGCGGGGCGGTGCAAGCCGCCATATTGACCGTCGGTGCAAGTGCGATGCTGTCGCTGGGCAGCTGCACCACCATTCCAAAAGCCGCGCCTCCGCCGGTGGCGCAAGCCAAGGTGCAGCCCGCACCCGCGCCGGTGATCCCGCCGCCGCGCCCGCAACGGCCCGCTGAATTCCTGCTGACCGGCGAAGCCATTCAGGGCGGGGTGATGCTTGGCACCGTGCCGGGCGGCACGGCGTCGCTATTGTTCAGCGGGGAACAGATCCCGTTCGACGACGAGGGCAATTTCATGATCGGCTTCAACCGCGATGCGCCGACCGGCGCGGTCGTGTCCGCCCGGCTTGCCGATGGGCGCACGATTGACCGTTCCATCACGGTCGCACCGCGCGATTGGGATATCGAACGCGTCAATGTGGCGCTGCGCAGTTCTGGACCCAGCGAAGCTTTCGAGCGCATCCGCGCGCCCGAAATCGCGCAGATCGTCGCCGCGCGCACTATCCGGTCGGGCAGCGAAGGCTGGCGGCAGAAATTCATCTGGCCGGTCAAGGGGCGGCTTTCGGGGCGTTTCGGATCGCAGCGTATCTATCAGGGCGTGCCCGGCAGCTATCATAGCGGCATGGACATCGCCACCGGCGAAAGCGGCACGCCGTTCGTGGCACCGGCTGACGGTGTCGTCATTCTCGCCTCGATCCGCGAATTCTCGCTTGAGGGCAATCTACTGATGATTGACCACGGCATGGGTCTCAACAGCGCGTTCCTGCACCTCTCCAATATCGCGGTGCGCGAAGGCGATGTGGTTCGACAGGGCCAGTATCTCGGCAATATCGGCGCGACCGGCCGTGCCACCGGCCCGCATCTGCACTGGGGCATGAAATGGAATGATGCCCGCATCGATCCGCTGCTGCTGGCGGGGCCGATGGATTAAGCAACGGTAGCGGAGGTTTTTTACCGGAGAGATATTTTCTGACAGATATATCGAGCGTGATGCGTGACCGGGACTAATTGACCCGCTTCATGCGGATCGCGCTCTGGTTATCGATTTTGGCGAGATAGCCACCCAGCGCTCCCTGACGAATGATGATCGCGCCGCCTTTTCGCGGATCGCGGAGCATCTCGCGGCCATCGGTCTGTAGCCATTGCGCGCCGTCTTCCATGACAATCAGCCAATTGCGCTGAACTTTTCGAGCGGAAGCAATGGTGCCTTCGACTTCGCGAACCTGTTCGCTTTCGCTGTCGCCCTTTTCGCCCCCGAATATCTTCAGGCTGGGCAGCGACAGGCCAAACAGACCGCGGCGTGTCTCGCGAACCTGTTCCTTATCGATCATGACAACTTCGCGGGCGTCGGATGCTTGTTCCAGTTCGGCTGCGCGCGCGTCATAGCATTGCAAACGGGCCTGCGCATCCGCAACGCCACGGCACGCGAACAACGACTGCACGACGTCGGGCCGCTGGGTGAGCGCCTTTTCGGCAGCGGTCTGCGCGTGTGCGGACGCGCCGAACGCAGCCATGCCAAGCAAACCGGAAATAGCGGCAGCCTTTGTAAGGAGCGACGAATTGCGAGGAAGGGAAGATTGCATAAATTATCCTTTTTCTGATCGAATGGGAACAGATTGTGTGCCTATGAGATACCCGATGTGGGCCATGATGGTCAACTGATAGCACCCATAGAGGGGCTCACCATTCGCGAAAAACGCGGCAATGCCAACTTGTGACAAATTTGTAACAGCCACGGGTCAATATGTGCACCGCCGCCTTGCGCCACTTTACAAACGCGTCCGTAATATGCTTTGGAACCGCCATGTGCTGATGCGAAACGCATAATTACGTCCGATTCTGGGAGGAATTGGCCGCACGGCAAACGGTTAGAAACAGATCACCCTCACATACTTCGAAATTGAAGAGGAATTTAAGTTATGAAGAAAAATGTATTCCTGATGGCCGGCGTTGCACCGGCGGTTCTCGGCCTGGCGCTGATTTCCGCCCCTGCATTTGCGCAGACGTCCCCCGACGAGCAGCGCGAAGCCGAAGACATCCAGACGGCGCCTGCCGTGGCTGTCCCAGACAGCCAGACGCAGCGCGGCGACGAAATCGTCGTAACCGGCTCGCTGATCCGCAACCCCAATATCGAAGCGTCCGCACCGGTCACTACAATCGGCGAAGCCGAAGTCGAACTGAAACAGACCAGCAACGCCGAAGCTCTCATCCGCGACATTCCTGGCGTCGTTCCGTCGATCGGCCAGCAAGTCAATAACGGCAACGGCGGCGCGTCGTTCGTCAACCTTCGCGGTCTCGGCATCAATCGTAACCTCGTGCTGTTGAACGGCTCGCGTATCGTTCCAGCCGGTCTTGACGGCGTGGTCGACGTGAACAATATTCCCGTCAACCTGATCGAGCGTACCGATGTTCTGACCGGCGGTGCTTCGACCACTTATGGTGCCGATGCCATTGCGGGTGTCGTCAACTTTGTCACCAAGCGTGATTTTGCGGGCGTCGATCTGAGCCTTAGCGAACAGATCACTGAAGAAGGCGATGGCAATCTGTTCCGTGCCGATCTGCTCGTCGGTGCCAGCTTCGATGATGATCGCGGCAACGTGGTCTTCGGCGTCGGCTATCAGGAAGTCGATCCTGTATTCCAGGGCGATCGCGACTTTTCGAACTTTAACATTAGCTCGACCACCGGCAATCCCGGCGGTTCGGGTACGAGCGTCCCAGCACGTCTTTTCATTCCCGGTACCGGCTTTCGTCAGCTGGACGCAAGCAACAACTTCCGTCCGACCGGTGCATTCGATTCGTTCAACTTCAACCCGTTCAACATTTTCCAGACGCCGTTCGAACGTTTCAATATTTACGGCCAGGGCAATTACGAACTGACCGATGGCATCGAAGTCTATAGCCGCGGCCTGTTTTCGAAGCAGACGGTTTCGACCATCATTGCTCCTTCGGGCAGCTTCGGCAACTCGCTCAACTTCAGCATTGCCAACCCGTTCCTGACCGATTCGGTCGCTAACCGTCTGTGTACATCGAATGGCGGAACCGCCGCTCAATGTGCCGCTGCACGTACGGCCGCCCCCGGTTCGGCTGCTGAACGTATCGTCAGCACGCCTGTCACCCGTCGCTTCGTCGAAGGTGGCCCACGTATTTCCGATTACACCACGACTTTGTTCGATTATAAGATCGGCGTTCGTGGCGATATCACCGACAATATCGGTTTCGACCTGTTCGGTTCATACGGTGAAAGCGAAAACATCCAGCGCCAGAGCGGCAATGGGCTGCAATCGCGCCTTCGTCAGGCTGTCGATGTCGTGATTGACCCAACTACCGGTCAGCCAAGATGTCGCGTTACGGATGGCGGATGCGTTCCATTCAACATCACCGGGCAACTGGGTTCGATCACACCGGCCGCATTCGACTTTATCGATGCAGGTTCCAGCGGTTCGACCCAGACAACATTGTCGCAGGTCCGTGGGCTTGTTTCCGGCGATCTGGAATTTCTCACCAGCCCGTTCTCGACCGAAGCGTTCGGTTTCGCGGTCGGTGGTGAATATCGCCGTTACACGGCAGCGTCCAGTTCGGACCTCGCCACACAGACGCCCAGCGAAGTGCTAGGCAACGGTGCGGCATCGCCCGATATTTTCGGCGAGTATGACGTCTATGAAGGTTTCGCCGAACTGGTTGCACCTTTGATCGTTGACCGTCCTTTCTTCCACAGTTTGCAGCTGGAACTGGGTGGTCGTATTTCGGATTACTCCACAACTGGCACGGCTTACACATATAAAGTAGCGGGTAGCTGGGAACCTGTCGAAAGCCTGAAAATTCGTGGTGGATATAATCGCGCTACGCGCTCACCGAATATTGGTGAACTTTTCGATCCATTGCGTACCGGTCTTGACAACTCGGATACTGACCCTTGCCAAGGCACTTTGCCTTTGCAGAACGGCAATTTGCGCGCCGTATGTCTTGCGCAAGGTGCACCTCTTTCTACTATCGGCACCATTCAGCCACCTTCGGCCGGCCAGATCAACATCACATTCGGCGGCAATCCGGATCTTGATGTTGAAAAGGCAGATACCTACACCGCGGGTGTGGTTTTCCAGCCTACCTTTATCGAAGGCCTGGTGATCAGTGCCGACTATTATAATATCAAGGTAGCGGACGCGATCACCAACCCAACTGTCGGTGACGTTTTCACAGGCTGTTTCGGAACGGCGACGTTTAGCCCGACTGTAGCAGTCGATCCGGGTGCAGGCGCAGCCACTGATCCGGCTTGTACCAGCATTCGCCGTAATCCGGTAACGGGCGGCATCGATGGTGACGTCTCGACGACACCAGGTCTGCCTTTGCCACTCTCGAACCTGGGTACTATCCGTAGCAGCGGTGTTGACCTGATCGCAACCTACCGTCGCGACCTTGGCTGGGCTGGCCTGAACCTCAGCTTCCAGGGTAACTGGACCGACAAGTCGCAATTCCAGGCGACACCAACCAGTGATAACCGCGAATGCGTGGGACAATTCGGTGTCGATTGTGACTCGCCTCTGCCGGAATTCACTTTCTCTCAGCGTACGACGCTGACTTTCGACAAGACCAGCGTATCGCTCTTGTGGCGCTTTATCGATGACTTGCGTTACCAGGAAGGCGTTGACAACGGCACGTTCCTGCGCGAATTCTCGTCGATCGATGAAAAGCACTATTTCGACCTGTCGATCCGTCAGGAAGTCAACGACAACATCAACTTCGTATTCTCGGCATTCAATTTGTTTGATAACGAGCCGCCTTTCGTAGGAAGCTCGATCGGTTCGACCTCTTACAACAGCGGGAATACCTATCCCTCAACCTACGATCCGCTGGGCCGTCGTTATGCTGTCAGTGCCAATATCCGCTTCTAGTCGGATACAAATCTAACGATAAAGGGCGGGCATTGAATTGTCCGCCCTTTTTTGGTATAAGAATACGATAGTGAGGAGTTGATCATGATTTTTGCTATAATTTCTAGTGTATTGCTGTCGCTGACACCTTTCGCAGTCCCGGCCAGCGTCGTGCCAAACCCGGATCAGGCTTTGCGCCTGACCGATCCCAAGCCGGAGGAAAATTCCGTCCCTGCGACAAAGAAAAAATTGTCGCTTGATGACAAGGTTTGCAAGAAAGAAAGCGTGACCGGTTCGTTCGTCAAGTCACGCAAAGTGTGCATGACGCGGCGCGAGTGGGAACAGCTCTCGCAAAATCATAAGCAGCAAGCCGAAGAATATATCGATCATGGCCGCGGCGGTAGCAACGGCAACTAGAACCCCGTTTCATGCAGGGGAAATCTATTCCACCTGCATTTCCAGCGCGCCGTCACCATCTTTGATCCTGACCGTTGATCCATCGGGCACGTCGCCGCGCAGGATCATGTCGGCGAGCGGGTCCTGCAGATATTTCTGGATCGCGCGTTTGAGCGGGCGGGCGCCATAGACGGGGTCATAGCCGACCCGGCCGATCCATTTGCGCGCGCTGTCCGACAGGTCGAGCACGATCTTACGATCCTTGAGCAATTGTTGCACGCGCGCGACCTGAAGGTCGACGATCGGAGCCATATGCTCTTCGCCCAGCCGGTGGAACAGGATAATCTCGTCGAGCCGGTTGAGGAATTCGGGCCGGAAATGCGCGCGGACAATCTCCATTACCTGCGGCTCGACATCGGCGACTTTCTGATCTGCGGTCATGGCCGAGAGGTGCTGGCTGCCCAGGTTGGAGGTGAGGATGATCAGCGTGTTGCTGAAATCGACCTTGCGTCCCTGTCCGTCGGTCAGGTGCCCATCGTCGAGCACCTGCAACAGCACGTTGAACACATCGGGATGCGCCTTTTCGACCTCGTCGAACAGGATCACCTGATAGGGCCGCCGCCGCACCGCTTCGGTGAGCGCGCCGCCCTCGTCATAACCGACATAGCCCGGAGGCGCACCGATCAGGCGCGAGACCGCGTGCTTCTCCATATATTCGGACATGTCGATCCGCACCATCGCCTGATCATCGTCGAACAGGAAACCGGCGAGCGCCTTGGTGAGTTCAGTCTTGCCGACACCCGTGGGGCCGAGGAACAGGAACGAGCCCAATGGCCGGTTCGGATCCTGCAATCCGGCGCGCGAACGGCGGACCGCGCGCGAGACTGCCTTCACTGCATAATCCTGTCCGATCACACGCTGGCCGATCATGTCTTCCATATTCAGCAGCTTTTCACGCTCGCCCTCCATCATCTTGTCGACGGGAATGCCGGTCCAGCGCGACACGACCGAAGCGATATCCTCCGCCGTCACTTCCTCGCGCAGCATCGCGCCTTCGCTGGCGGTGCTGGCCTCTTCGACCTTGGCTTCGAGTTCGGGGATGCGGCCGTAACTGAGCTCGCCCGCCTTGGCGAGATCGCCCGCGCGCTGCGCCTGTTCGAGTTCGAGCCGCGCGGCGTCGAGTTCTTCCTTGAGCTTGGCCTCGGCGTGGATCTTGTCTTTTTCGTTCTGCCAGCGGGTGGTGAGTTCGGACGACTGCTGTTCCAGATTGGCGAGTTCTTCCTCGAGCGCCGACAGCCGGTCCTGCGATGCCGTGTCGCTTTCCTTGGACAGCGCCTCGCGCTCGATCTTGAGCTGGATGATGCGCCGGTCGAGCGTCTCGATTTCCTCGGGCTTGGATTCCACCTCCATGCGGATCCGGCTGGCGGCCTCGTCCATCAGGTCGATCGCCTTGTCGGGCAGGAAACGATCGGCAATATAGCGGTTCGAAAGCGCCGCCGCCGCGACGATCGCACCATCGGTAATGCGCACCCCGTGGTGGAGCTCGTATTTTTCCTTGAGTCCGCGTAGAATCGAAATGGTGTCCTCGACATTGGGCTCGCCCACGGTGACGGGCTGGAACCGGCGTTGCAGCGCGGGATCTTTCTCGACATATTTCTGGTATTCGTCGAGCGTGGTCGCGCCGATGCAATGCAGTTCGCCGCGTGCAAGGGCGGGCTTGAGCAGATTGGACGCGTCCATCGATCCTTCCGATGCGCCCGCGCCGACGAGCGTGTGCATCTCGTCGATAAACAGGATGATTTCGCCATCCGCCCCTTTGACCTCATCGAGCACGGCTTTGAGCCGTTCCTCGAACTCGCCGCGATATTTTGCCCCGGCGATCAGCGACCCCATGTCGAGCGCCATCAGACGGCGGTCCTTTAAGCTGTCGGGCACATCGCCATTGGCGATCCGCAGCGCCAGACCCTCGGCGATCGCGGTCTTGCCGACGCCGGGTTCGCCAATCAGCACGGGGTTGTTCTTGGTCCGGCGCGCGAGTATCTGCACAGTACGGCGGATCTCCTCGTCGCGGCCGATTACCGGATCGAGCTTGCCGTCGCGTGCCGCCTGCGTGAGGTCGCGCGCATATTTCTTCATCGCTTCGTAGCTTTCCTCGGCCGATGCAGTCTGCGCCGTGCGCCCGCCGCGCAATTCGTTGATCGCAGCGTTCATTTTTTCGGGGGTCACGCCCGCCTTGGCGAGCGCATCCGCCGTCTTTGTCCCCTTTGCAAGCGCCAGCGCCAGCAACAGCCGCTCGACCGTCACATAACCGTCCCCGGCCTTGGCCGCGACCTGTTCGGCCTGGTCGAGCAGCCGCACGCTATCGTTGTCGAGGCCCGGCGTAGTCTGCGCGCCCGATCCCGACACGGCGGGTATCTTGGCCAAGAGCGTATCGGTTTCCGCCTGCGCCAGTCCGGCATTGCCGCCCGCGCGGCCGATCAGGCCCGCGGCCATGCCTTCACCGTCTTCGAGCAGCGCCTTGAGCAGATGCTCGGGCGCGATCCGCTGGTGGTTCATGCGAATGGCAACGGTTTGGGCGCTCTGCAAAAAACCTTTGGCGCGGTCGGTAAATTTTTCCAGGTTCATGTGTATCAAACTCCTCACACACCAGATAATGTGGCAATATTACAACACAAGAGTTGCGATACAAAAAAATAGCGCGCTTTATTGTCACGATTGTCAGTAGACCCGTGCGCCGTGCTGTGTTTAATGTGCTGTCCATGGGACAAACATTCAAGCGTTTCGCGATCGGCCTTATCCTGCTGTTGGCAGCTGTTCTGCTGGCGCTGGCGCTATGGGAACCGATTGCAGCCAACGATGTCGCGCCGCCGCCCGCGAAAAAATACGATGTCGAAATCGTGCGCGACGAATATGGCGTGCCGCATATTTTCGGCAAGACCGATCCCGACGTCGCCTATGGCATAGCCTATGCCTATTCCGAAGACAGTTTTGCCGACGTCGAGGAATCGGTGGCAATGGGCCGGGCGCGGCTGGGTGCGATCACCGGTCAAGATGGCGCGAAGACCGATTTTGTTGCGCACCTGTTTGACGTGCGCGGCACGGTGGACCGCCATTACGCCCAACTGCCGCAGGACGTGCGCGCGCTGCTCGATGGCTATGCGGCGGGGCTGAACCGCTATGCCGATACGCATCCGGGCGAATTGCGGCTGTCGGGGCTGTTCCCGGTCAATGGCAAGGATATCGCCGCGGGTTTCGCGCTGCGCTCCCCGTTCTTTTTCGGGCTGCAGAACGTCATCGGCCCCTTGGTCGAGGGCGCGCCGCCGCGGCAGGAGGGCGGGCCGATATTGAACGGGCAACGCGAGAAACCGCCCTATGGCGACATGCAGGATAGCAGCTATGCCGCGCCGACTGGCAAGGATGCCGAATATAACGGCTCCAATGCTTTTGCCGTGGCTTCCACCGCATCTGCGGATGGCAAGACCCGGCTGATTTCCAATTCGCACCAACCCTGGCGCGGCGGCCTCGCCTGGTATGAACTGGTCGTCCACAGCGAGGACGGATGGGATTTTGCCGGCGCGACCTTTGCCGGATCGCCCTATCCGTTTCTGGGTCACAACCACAATCTGGGCTGGACCAATACGGTCAACCGCCCCGACCTGGTCGATATCTACAAACTGGAAATGAACGAGGATGGCACGCAGTACAAACTGGATGGTGAATGGAAAGACCTGGCGAGCAAGACCGTGTGGTTGCGCGTCAAAGCGGGACCGCTGACCCTGCCGGTGTCGCGGACCGTCTACCGTTCGGTGCACGGCCCCGTGATCCAGAATGACGAGGGCTATTTCGCGTTCCGCTATGCCGGCATGGACGACCTGAAAATGCTCACGCAATATTACCGCCTCAACAAGGCGCAGAATTTCGAAGAGTGGAAAAAGGCTATGGCGATCCAGGGCGTGTCGGGCACGAATTTTATCTATGCCGATGCCCAGGGCAATATCGCGATGGTCTATAATGCGCTGTTCCCCGATCGCAAGCAAGGCGCGGACTGGCGCGGCATATTGCCGGGCAACCGCTCCGACCTGATCTGGAAGGGACCCGTTGCATTTTCCAACTATCCGATGCTGGTCAATCCGGAAAGCGGCTATATCATGAATGCCAACAATACGCCCTATGTCGCGGCGGGTCCGGGCGACGAGCTGAAACGTGCCGATTTCTCCCCGCTTCTGGGAATCGAGGACGACATGACCAACCGCGCACGGCGAGCGATCGAACTGTTCGAACAGCTGCTCTCGACCGGCGACGGCAAGATCAGCGCGAAGGAACTGTCGGCGATCAAATATGATACGGGCTATAGCAGGACCGGCTATGCCGGACGCTGGATGAACAGGATATTCGCGCTGGATCTGTCCGGCGATGCCGAACTGGCCAAGGCACAGAAGCTGTTGAAACGGTGGGATTGGAAAGCCGACGGCAGGGGCGACGGCGATGCACTGGCGGTAATGGTGCTGCACGAAGCGATGCGCACCAGCTATGCCCGCAAGCCCGACCCCGATCCGCGCGAGAAGCTGGCCGAGGCGGCGGCCCACCTGACCAAATATTTCGGCACGATCAATCCCCCGCTGGGCGATGTCATCCGCCTACGACAGGGTGAGATCGACCTACCGCTCGACGGCGGCAGCGATACGCTGCGCGCCTCGACTTTGTGGGACATCGATCCCGATGACGGGCGGCTGGCAATCCGGCATGGCGACAGTTACATCCAGTTCGTGACATGGGACAAGGATGGCAAGGTCTCCTCGCGCTCGATCCAGCCCTATGGCGAATCGATCCTGCGGCCGGACAGCAAACATTTCGCCGACCAGGCGCGGCTGTTCGTCCGCCACGGTACCAAACCAGTGCGGTTCGATCCTGCAATGCTGAAAGGCCATGTTACGCGGCGCTATCGCCCGTGATGCCGGATTAACCCATGTGGAAGACATTTTTTCCGGCGCATAATATTTTGAAAACATCTCAATTCGCCGGTGCCTGTCCCGGCCATTTGAAAACAGCGGCATTTGCTGCAATAAGACTGGCAATACAGGGTCGACCCTGCTCCGGCAGGTTCGCCCAAACCATGAATGAGGATATTCGATGACCCGTAAATTTGCCCGCAATATGCTTTCCGCCGTGATGGTGTCCGCCGTCGCCCTTTGCGCTCCGTCTGTCTATGCGCAAAATTCCGCAATGCAAAAACCCGCACCGGTCGCCGACCTGGTTGCGGCGGTCGATATTCCGTATCAGGAATTCACACTGGACAACGGCCTGACCGTCATTGTGCACGAGGATCACAAGGCGCCGATCGTGGCCGTTTCGATATGGTATGATGTGGGTTCGCGCAACGAGCCGGTGGGCAAGACCGGCTATGCCCACTTGTTCGAACATATCATGTTCAACGGATCGGAAAATGCGCCGGGCGATTATTTCCAGTATACTAAGAAAATCGGCGCGACCGATCTGAACGGCACAACGTGGCTGGACCGGACCAACTATTTTCAGACCGTCCCCAAGGCCGCGCTGGAATCGGCGCTGTTTCTGGAAAGCGACCGCATGGGCCATCTTCTGGACGCGGTAACGCAGGAAAAGCTCGACAACCAGATCGGCGTGGTCAGCAACGAGAAGCGGCAGGGCGACAACCAGCCGTATGGCCTTGTCGACTACCGGCAGACCGAGTTGCTTTTCCCCGGAAACCATCCCTATGGCCATAGCACGATCGGCTCGCTCGCCGACCTGAAGGCCGCGTCGCTCGAGGACATGAAGACCTGGTTCCGCGACCATTACGGGCCGAACAACGCGATTCTCGTGCTGGCGGGCGACATTACCGCCGCCGAGGCGAAGCCGCTTGTGCAAAAATGGTTCGGCAGCATCCCGGCGGGTAAAAAGGTCGCGCCGATCAGCGCCGCCATCCCCACGCTCGACGCGCCGGTTGTCGAGGTTATGAAGGACAAGGTGCCGACGACACGCATCGACCGCTCTTGGGTGGTGCCGGGCCTTACCGATCCCGAATTCACCGCGCTGGATGCAGGTGCCACCGTGCTCGGCGGCCTCGCCAGTTCGCGGCTTGACAATATATTGGTGCGCAAGGAGCAGAGCGCTGTCAGCGTCCGCGCAAGTGTGCTCCCCTTTACGCTCGCCAGCTTTTTCAATATTGTGGTCGATCTTAAGGAAGGCGAGGATGTCGATGCCGTATCGCGGCGGATCGACGAAATCGTCGCCGACCTGATCGAAAATGGGCCGACCCAGGATGAGGTCAACCGCGTCGCCAGCCGGGAGGCTGCGAACACAATTGCCGGTCTCGAGCAAGTCGGCGGCTTTGGCGGCAAGGCGACAGCGCTTGCCCAGGGCAAGCTCTATGCCGGGGACACCGACTATTACAAAAAGGAACTCGAACGGCTGGCAGCGGTAACGCCGCAAAGCATTTCCGCGGCGATGCGCAAATGGCTGTCGCGTCCGTCAGTCGAAATCCGCGTCGTGCCGGGAGAGCGCGACGCCTATGAAGAGGCGGGAAACGGCACGGAGGGTGCGATGCGCACCGGAACGCTTCGCGCGCCCGCTTATTACCGCATTCCCGGACAACCGGCATCGGATGGCGGCTATTCGGATATTGTGACATCGGCCAAAATCGGCCCTTTATCGCAAGTCGACCGCTCGACATTCCCGGAGCCTGGCACGATTGGCGATCTCGATTTTCCCAGGGTCGAAACCGCGCAGCTTTCCAATGGCATAAAAGTCTATTTCGCACGGCGTGATGCCGTGCCGGTGGTGCGTGTGGCCGTCAATTTCGATATTGGCAGCGCCGCCGATCCGGAGGGCCGCTCAGGTACGCATGGGATGGTCGTGGCGATGCTCGACGAGGGTACGAAAACGCGCGATTCGATCCAGCTCGCAGAGGCGCAGGAGCGTCTGGGCGCAGCGATCGGTGTCGGCGGCGGGCTGGACGACAGTCAGGTCAGTGTGCGGGCGGTAACGCCCAATCTCGCGCCGTCGCTTGATCTGCTGGCCGACGTCATCAAGAACCCGGCGTTCGATGCCGGCGAACTGGAACGCGTACGCCAGCAGCAACTGACCCGCATCGCGAGCGAGAATACGCAGCCGGTGGGGATCGCGCTGCGCAGCCTGCCGCCGCTCATCTATGGCACGGACCATCCCTATGGTGCGCCGCTGACCGGGTCGGGCGAAACCGATGTGGTGGCCAGCCTGACGCGCAACGAACTGACCGAATTTCACCGCAAGTGGATGCGTCCCGAACGGGCGGAAATTTTCGTCGTGGGCGACACCACGCTGGCCCAGATACAGCCGATGCTGGAACAGCGTTTCGGCCAGTGGAAAGCCACAGGTATGTCAGACGCGATGAAGAATATCGACCAGCCGATCCCGCCGCAACAGGGCCGGGTGATCGTTATCAACAAGCCCAATTCGCCGCAATCGCTGATTTTCGCAGGGCAGGTGATGGACAAAAAGGGCACGGAGGACCTGTTCGCGCTGTATGCCGCCAATGAAATCATGGGCGGCGATTTCCTCTCGCGTATCAATACCAACCTGCGCGAAACCAAGGGCTGGTCCTATGGCGTGAGCAGTTTTATCCAGCGCCCCGATGGCCGCATTCCGTTTATTATCTATGCGCCGGTGCAGACCAATCAGACCGGGCCATCGGTGCAGGCAATCAAGGACGATATCCGCGATTTCGTAGGTGACAAGGGTGTCACTGCGGAGGAGTTACAGCGCACCGTCAGCGGCAATAGCCGCGAACTTCCGGGCAGTTTCGAACGCTCGACAGCGGTGATGGGCCAGATGATGGAGGACGTGCGCTTCGGCCGCGACTTTGACTATGCAACCACGCTGCCCGCACGGTATGCGGCGCTTAATGCGGGCCAGCTAGATACCGAAATGCGCGAAGCTATCGATATTGACGGCTTCACCTGGCTGATCGTCGGCGATGCCGCCAAGATCCAGTCGCAAATCGATGCATTGGGTATGCCGGTCGAATATCGGGGCTATACCGCCAGGACTGCGGATGAAATGACCGCGGAGCCGATGCCGGATGCGGACAAAGCCGCCGACCCTGCGGAAGAGGCGGCAGAAGAAGCGGTTGAAGCCGCCGAATAAATTGCTAAAGACAACCCACTCGATCATTTAAGGAGAATATCATGTCAGTAGAAGGTGCATATGACTGCGTCACGAAATCGCCCATGGGCGACCAGCAATCGGTTCTGACCGTCAATGTCGACGGCGATACGTTTACCGGAACCAATGCCGGTGCCATGGGCGCACTCGATATCGAGGACGGCAAAGTCGACGGCAACACGCTGATGTGGAAAATGCAGATGAAAGTGCCGATGCCGATGGAACTCAACTGCGAAGCGACGGTCGATGGCGATGCACTGACCGGCACGGTCAATGCGGGCGCATTCGGTTCGATGGCGATGACGGGCGTGCGCAAGGCATAGTCACTCGCCGAGAATATCAGGCTAAAGCAAAGGCCGCTTCCCTGTCTGGGAGGCGGCCTTTTCTTATGAGTTCCTTTACGGGATGCGCTTTATTTAAGCGGGCTCTATATTCTAGCGAACGGTGACCGTGACGGCGCGGCGGTTCTGAGCCCATGCGGACTCGGTCGATCCGAGTGCTTGCGGGCGTTCCTTGCCATAACTGATCGTGCGGATGCGATCAGGTGTTACGCCCAGCGACACCAGATAGTTTTTCGCGCTGTTGGCACGGCGTTCGCCGAGCGCGAGGTTATAATCACGCGTACCGCGTTCGTCGGCATGGCCCTCGACCACGATGCGGACGGACGGATTTTGCGCCAGCCAGCTTGCCTGGCTGCGCAGTACCGACTGGTCCTCGCTGTCGACATTGAATGTATCGGTATCGAAAAAGATACGGTCTGACATGACGGTCGCGAGAAAATCCTCCTGCGATCCGGGAAGTGCACCGGTCTGCACCTGGCCGGTATTCTGTCCATTATAGTTCTGATCAATCGTGTCCTCGGGCGGAAGCGGAAGTTCCTTGGGCGGTTTCTTGCCGCAGGCGGCGAGCGTCGCGACGCCCAATAGCACGATAAGGGGCGTGGTAATTTTTTTCATGTCATTCTCCTAAAAATACCGTCCCGGATGCGGGATATTCGGCAGAGCGGTTAAATCCTGATCCCTTGGCCATCACGGACATGCCACAAGGGTAATCTACATCATTTTTCCACGGCGTCAAACGACCGGCTGTCCGCTCAGGGCAAGACCGGTCCCCAGGCCGGGTCGGACCCGTCAACGGGCGTTTTGAGACGGCGTTCGTCCGCGCCGGTCAGGTCGACCTGCCAGATACTGGTGTCGCCCGATCCGCGTGCGGTGCGGAAAAACTGGATGACGCGGCCATTGGGAGCCCATGTCGGGGCCTCGTCCTGCCAGCTGTTGGTCAATATGCGCTCGCCGCCGCCGCCCGGGCGCATTACCGCGATCCGGAAATCGCCGGCAATTTTGGTAAAGGCGATCAGGTCGCCGCGAGGGCTCCATTCGGGCGTCGCCGCGCGACCGCCCCCAAAGCTGATGCGGCGCTGATTGGATCCGTCGGCATTCATCACGTAGATCTGCTGGCTGCCGGACCGATCACTTTCGAACACGATTTGCGACCCGTCGGGCGAATAGCTGCCCCCGACATCGATGCCGGGCGTGTTGGTCAGCCGTTGCGGCTGGCCGCCATTGGCCGGAATGCGGTAGATATCGGTATTGCCTGCCACCGCCATCGAATAGAGGATGATCCGGCCATCGGGCGACCAGCGCGGCGCGAACGTGGCATTGTCGCTCTGCGTCACCAGCCGCTGGCTGCCGGTGCCGATGTCGTAGATATAGATGCTCGGGCTGCCTTTGTCGTAACTCAGGTAGACGATCGACTTGTAATCGGGCGAAAAGCGCGGGGTCAGCGCAGTCGAACTGCCGCTTGTAATAAAACGGTGGTTGGCGCCATCGCTGTCCATAATCGCCAGCCTTTTCGTGCGTTTGTCCTTGGGACCGGTTTCGGCGATATAGGCGATGCGGCTGTCGAAAAACGGCGATTCGCCGGTCAGCCGCGAATAGATGGAATCCGCGCATTTGTGCGCGGCACGGCGCCAGTCGGCCGGTTCGACGACGAAACCCTGCCGCGTCAGCTCGCTGCCCAGCGCGACGTCATAGACATAGCATCCCACGGTGAGCTTGCCGTCGGCATTGGCCTGAACGAAACCCTGGATCAGCGATTCGACGTTGCGCCCGGACCAATAGGAAAAAGCGGGCTGCGTGACTTCGCTAAAGGTGATCGACTTGACCGCACCGCGTCCCTGGGGATCAAACAATCCGCTCGAGCGCAGATCGGCGACGATCACGTCGCTGATCCGCTCACCCAGTTCCTGCGTCGTACCGGCGGGGGTCGGGCGGGTCTGCGGGGTCGGCAGCGCGGGCACGGCAACCGAAATCTTGCTATTGCCGCTGTCATCGGTGACCGTGCCTTCGAGCTGCGCCAGCGCAGGCGAGGATAGGGCGGCGGCAAAAGCAAAGGCCGCGGCGAACAGCGAAGCCAGCCGGTGCGCCGATGCGAGCGGAAAAATTCTGGTCATGGGGAAATCGCCTTTTTCATATCTCTCGTGTCATTATAGCTTGCGGTCGAAATTGAATACCACGTCTTTCCATGCGTCGTAAAACTTATCGGGCAGACTGTTGAACGGTGCGGCGCGTTTGATCGCCGCCTTGGCGCGTTCGCAGTGCAGATCGACTTGCGGACTGTTGCTTGGCGTCACCTTGCCGACCTGGCGGCATGACATGCCGCCGGTCAGGCTGCCGTCGCTTCTCATGCTCCACGATACGCGGGTGATCAACAACTCTGCATCGCCGCCCGTCGGCGCAGTCCAGTGCGGTTTGAGCTTGCGCCCGATTTCACGCTCGAGCGCGGCGACTTCGGCCGCCCCGGCCTTTGCAGTGGAATTGGTGTCGGTGGAATCGCTCTCGGTGTTCGACGTCCCTTTCAGGAAATCCTTGCCCAGCCGGCTGCCGCGCGGTTTGCTCTCGGGGGCGGGGGCCGGTTTTGCCTGTGCTTTGGCGGCAGGTGGGGCCGAGGGCTTTTTTTCCGGCGGTCTGCGTGTCTCGGGCGCGGGTTTCTTTTCCGCGGGTTTCGGCTTTTCGCGCGCGGGTTTAGGAGTGGGTGCGGGCGAAGGGCGCGGTTCGGGCGCGGCGGTGGGCAGCGGCGTATCGGGCCGGGCGACCGGTTCGGACACGTTCATATCGGGTTCGATTTCGCCCAGTTCGGGCGCCTGCGACGTGGCAGTTTCCACAGCGGGCGTCGGCGTGGTCGATTCAAGGCCGATCTCGTCGCTCAGCTGTACGGTGATGGTCGGCGATACCGGCCGCTCCTCCTCGGCCACGAACAGGCGTGCGGACAGCAGCGCGAGCAGGGCGACATGCCCCACAGCGGCGATTGCCAGACCAATGCCTTCGGACCTCTCCATAAACCTGAATTAAGTCCCGTCAGATGAACTTGTGGTGACCAGCGCGACTTTGTTCAGCCCGGCGCGGTTGAGTTCGCCCATCACCTGCATCACCCTGCCGTAATCGAGCGCGCGGTCGGCGCGCAGCGTCACCTGCGGTTCGCCGCCGGCGCTGTCGGGCGTGGCGGCCAGATCGTCCAGAAGGGCGGGCAGTGCGCCATCCGCCACTGCGGCTTCGCCGACATAGACCTGCCCCGACGCCTCGATTGAAATTTGGACCGGCTCGCGCTCCTGCTCCAGCGGTTTCGCGCTGCTTTCGGGCAATTCCACCGGCACCCCCGCCACCAATAAGGGCGCAGTCACCATGAAGATGATCAGCAGCACCAGCATGACGTCGACAAAGGGTGTGACGTTGATTTCGGCCATCGGCGGGCGGGCGCCGCCGCGGCCGCGCCGCCCGCCCGAAGAGGGAAGCTGCATCGCCATTATGCCGAACCCTTTTCCAGTTCGCGGCTCAAGGTACCGTGAAACCGGTCGGCAAAACGGAACAGCCGCGATTCGAACTTGTTCAGCCGGTGCGAGAATCGGTTATAGGCGATGACGGCGGGAATCGCGGCGAACAGGCCAATGGCGGTGGCGAACAGCGCCTCGGCAATACCGGGCGCGACCACCGCAAGCGAGCTGTTTTGTTCGGCGGCGATCGCGGTAAAGCTGCGCATGATGCCCCAGACCGTGCCGAACAGCCCCACGAACGGGGCGACCGAACCGACGGTAGCGAGAAAGTTGAGCCGGTCGGACAAACGGTCGATCTCGTGCGTGACGCTGGCATTCATTGCGGTGGCGAGACGCGCGCGCGTGCCTTCGCGGTCGACTGCCTTGCCGCCGGTCGAGCGCCGCCATTCCGCGACGCCGGCGGACAGCACCCGCGCTGCGGGCAATTCGTCCTTGCCGCGCACCTTGTAGAATGCGTCGATATCGTCGGCCTGCCAGAATTCGGCTTCATAGCGTTCCGAGCTCCGGCGGACGTTGCCGATTTTGACGGCAAAGCTGATGATGATCGCCCAGGTCCAGATCGATGCGGCCGCAAGACCCAGCATGACCAGCTTGACGACGATATCCGCCTGCAGGAACAGCTTGACCGGTGACAAGGTCACCGCATCGCTGAGATTGGCGGGGGCGGCGGCAAGGATTTCGAACATGCTATTCCTGTCTATTGGGGCGGGGCCAGCACCGATTGGAATGCGGCGACCCACGGTTTCGGCTGGCGGCGCGGACGGCCTTGGGGACTGATGAACGCGGCGATGACATTCGCCTTACAGACTATTTCTTTCTGGCGCATGGCTATTTGCTGAATATGGCACGACGCCGCGCGAATTTGCGTCACTTGGCTGGTGATGACCAGATCATCGTCGAGCCGGGCCGGGCGGACATAATCGATATGCATTTCGGAAACGGCATAGACGCCGCTGCCCGCTTCGTGCGCGGCGCGCTGGTCGATGCCGATGGAACGCAGCATGTCGGACCGGGCCCGCTCGAAATAGCGCAGATAATTGGCGTGATAGACGATCCCCGAAAAATCGGTGTCTTCGTAATAGATACGGCACGCAAAATAATGCGTGTCGCCATCGAAATAGCCGGAAAAGGGAACGGGGTTGGTCATACGCACCGGTTACGGTGTTTTGCCGCGAGTTTAAAGACGGCAAATGCACGCGTGCTTCGAATTATCGTATAAGCGAGACACTTGGTCACTGGGACGCGCTCGCTATTTATAATTTCGTCCACAAGGTGCTTGACTCATATGTAACCCATAGGTTACTAGTAACTTACAGGTTACATTTAAAAGGAGGTTGAAATGACGATTGGTGCGGAACTTGTGGCACGCATGCGGGCCATCTTGATTATCTTGCTGGCCTTGTTGATGATAGCATCGCAAGCGGCTCCCTCTACCTATGCGAATGAAGCAGGGGCGTTGCCCATAATCGGCTGGTTTTTGTTGGGAGTAGTTCTTTTGATATATATCCATCCCTTGGGTCTGCTCGCTTGGAGCGGCAAAATCCGGCAGGGTATCGAAGACGAAGGAACCGCGCATAATCGCGCCGCCGCCTATTGCGCAGGCTTCTGGGCAAGCCTGATATTTGCCATCATGTTGTTCGGGATGCCGGGACTGCGGGACATGGGCGGCCGCGAAGTCGCACGGATAGTCGCGAGCGCAACGGTTGCGACCGCGGCCATCCGTTTCGCGATCGCAGAACTCAGAGGCCTGTATGGCTGAACGCCTGGGTAACAACATTCAGGAACTGCGCACCGATCGCGGCTATACGCAGGCGCACCTGGCCGAGCGGATCGGTGTCTCCCGCAAGACCATCAATACGGTCGAGAACAGCGTGTTCACACCCTCGACCACCCTTGCGCTAAAATTGGCGCGCGAATTCGGCGTGCCGGTGGAAGATCTGTTCCATCTGGAAAGCTAGTCGTCGAAAGGAAGCTGGGTATCGGTCCCGCTCGGCGGCGTCAGACTCAGATGCGTCCACGCGCGCTCGTTGAGCATCCGCCCGCGCGCGGTGCGGGCGATCAGGCCGAGCTGGATCAGGTACGGCTCGATCACGTCCTCGATTGTGTCGCGCGGTTCGGAAAGCCCCGCCGCCAGCGTCTCGACGCCGACTGGGCCGCCGAGGTAGATATCGGCGATCATCATCAGATAGCGGCGATCCATCGCGTCGAGCCCGAGCGTATCGACCTCGAGCCGCGTCAGCGCGCCATCGGCAATTTTCGCATCGACCATGCCGTTGCCCGCGACATTAGCGAAATCGCGCACCCGCCGCAGCAGCCGTCCGGCCACACGCGGTGTGCCACGCGCACGTTTGGCAATTTCGTGCGCGCCATCCTCGGCTATGGCGAGGTTCAACAGCCCCGCGCCTCGCCGCACCACCAATTCGAGCTCGGGCACAGAATAGAAATTGAGCCGCACCGGTATACCAAAGCGGTCGCGCAGCGGCGTGGTCAGTAATCCCTGCCGCGTGGTCGCGCCGATCAGCGTAAAGGCGGGCAGGTCGATGCGCACACTGCGCGCCGACGGTCCTTCGCCGATAATCAGATCGAGTGCGCGGTCCTCCATCGCTGGATAGAGCACTTCCTCGACCACCGGATTGAGCCGGTGAATCTCGTCGATAAACAGCACATCGCCTTCTTCCAGATTGGTGAGCAAAGCGGCCAGATCGCCCGACTTGGCGATCACCGGACCCGATGTAGAGCGGAAACCGACGCCCATTTCGCGCGCGATAATTTGCGCCAGCGTGGTCTTACCCAGCCCCGGCGGTCCGAAAAACAATACGTGATCGAGCGGTTCGCAGCGTGTCTTTGCGGCTTCGATAAACACGCGAAGATTGCCGCGCGCGGCTTCCTGCCCGATAAATTCGTCGAGCGTTTTCGGGCGCAAAGCGGCGTCGACATCGTCGGCGGCACGGTCGGGGGAGAGGATACGGGATTCAGAGGTGGTCATATAAAACTTCCGTCATGCTGAACTTGTTTCAGCATCCATGATGCCTTTTGATGCCTTGCTACGAAATGAGAAATGGACCCTGAAACAAGTTCAGGGTGACGGGGGAAGGCGATTGCAATCTGACAGACTTCCACAATGTCGTCATTTCCGCGCAGGCGGGAATCCATTTCCTGACCGCGGGCAAAAAGGGACAGGTCGGGAAATGGACTCCCGATCAGGTCGGGAGTGACGGTTGCGAGGGATGTGGTCGAAACGCTCACTTCGCCGCCTTTTTCAGCGCCAGTCGCACCAGCGCGCTCATATCCGCATCTTCGCCGAGTTCGCCGGTGGCTTCGGCCACGGCCATGCTGGCAATGGCGGGTTTGAAGCCCAGGTTCTGCAATGCGGAAACCGCGTCCGATGCCGCGCCCGCAGCAGGAGTAATGATCGTATTGCCGCTGCCCGCTGGCCCCAAATCCATGCCGCCGACCTTGTCTTTCAGTTCGTTGACGATCCGCGCCGCGAGTTTCGGGCCGACGCCATTGGCGCGCGCGACCATAGCCTTGTCGGCGCTGGCGATCGCGCGGTGCAGGTCGGCGGGCTCGAACGTGCCGAGTATCGCGAGGGCGACTTTTCCGCCCACGCCCTGCACGCTGGTGAGCAACCGGAACCAGTCGCGCTCGGCGGCGCTGGCAAAGCCCATCAGCCGCATGTCGTTTTCGCTGACCTGCATTTCGGTGAAGACGGTTGCCCCCTCACCGACCGCGCCGATGCTGGCCAAGGTGCGCGCGCTGGCAAAGACCAAATAGCCTACGCCCTGCACATCGATCACCAGATGGTCGATGCCGATTTCGTCGATACTGCCTTTGAGCTTTGCGATCATGGCATCGTTCTAGCGTTTTTTGATTTCACGGCAAGGCGCTTCGCGCTGCCTCCAAATGGGTTCGGGCCAATAAGGCCCGGCGGCCGGTCGGCCTTGCGGGCAGTGCCACAAAGCTAACAACAGTCATGCTAAACTCGATTCAGCATCCAGAGCGGCAAGCGCAGTGCTTTATTGCTCTAGATTCCGGATCAAGTCCTGAATGACGCTGAAGAGAGCTTAGTATCTTGGCGGAACCCCGAACGGCCAACACGCCGTTCGCAAGCGCGACTGCGCGCCGGGCCTTATTGGCTCACCCCTGACGGGGGTGTTGGCGTAGCGAACCAACCGCGAGGCCAAAAGGCTCCTTACCGGTGATGCGCGTGGCAGATTGCCACTGCGAGCGCGTCGGCGGCATCGGCGCCCGCGATTTTCGCGCCGGGCAGCAGCACTTTCATCATCGCCTGTATCTGTGCCTTGTCGGCGGTGCCGGTACCGACCACCGATTTCTTGACCATCCGCGCCGAATATTCGCCGACTTCCAGCCCGCTGCGTGACGCGCCGAGCAGGACTACGCCGCGTGCCTGCCCCAGCTTAAGCGTGCTTTGGGCGTTGGTGTTGACGAACACTTCCTCGACCGCCGCAGCTTCGGGTGCATAGTCCCGCACGATATCGGCGAGTGCGAGGTCGATCTGTAGCAACCGGCTCGCCAGCGGCATTTTCGCGTCGGTCTTGATCTGGCCGTTGGCGATATGGGTAAGGCGGTTGCCGACCGAGTTGATCACGCCCCAGCCGGTGGTGCCAAGCCCGGGGTCAAGGCCGATAATGATGGTCATCCGGCGCCGAACCTAATCCTGGCCCAGCTTCTCCAGTATGTCGTCGGAAATTTCATAATTGCCCCATACGGTCTGCACATCATCATCGTCGTCGAGCGCGTCGATCAGCTTGAATAGCGTTTCGGCATCGTCTTCCTCGACATCGACCCTGATCTGCGGACGCCAGGCGAGCTTCACGTTTTCGGCTTCGCCCAGTGATTTTTCCAGTGCGCTGGCAACCTCGTGCAGATCTTCCATGCCGGTCCAGATATCATGGCCGTCATCGGACGATTCTATATCTTCCGCCCCGGCTTCCATTGCGGCTTCCAGGACCTTGTCCTCGCCGCCGACGCTTGCAGGATAGGAAACGAGGCCGAGCCGGTCGAAACTGTGGCTGACCGCGCCGGCACCGCCCATATTACCGCCATTGCGCGAAAATGCGGTGCGCACATTGGTGACGGTGCGGTTGCGATTGTCTGTCAGCGCCTCGACGATCAGCGATACGCCGCCGGGACCAAAGCCCTCATAGCGAATTTCCTCGTAATCGTCGCCTTCATTGGCCGACGCCTTGTCGATTGCGCGCTGGATATTGTCCTTTGGCATCGACTGCGCCTTGGCGGCGTTGACAGCTACGCGCAGCCGTGGGTTCATGTCGACATCGGGCATGCCCATTTTCGCGGCCACGGTAATTTCGCGCGACAGCTTGGAAAAGGTCGCCGAACGCTTTTTGTCCTGCGCCCCCTTGCGGTGCATGATATTCTTGAATTTGGAATGGCCTGCCATGGCAGAATACCCTCTTTCGTCTTCTATAAATGCCGATAGCTTGCTGTTGCAGGACAGCCGTCCCGTTTCAAGCTATTTCAACCGATACCCAGTGCCGCTTTATAGGTATCCAGGATCGCTTCCATTTCCTGCCGGTCGTGCGGTTCCATTTTGCGCAGTCGGACGATTTGGCGCATGATCTTGGGATCGTAGCCGGTCGATTTGGCTTCGGCGTAAACATCGCGAATATCGTCGGCAATGCCCTTTTTCTCTTCTTCGAGCCGCTCGATACGTTCGATAAAAAGACGCAGTTGCTCGGAGGTGACGCTGGCTTCGCTCATAGTATTTTCCTCATATAATGGGTAGGCGGGAAGGCCGCGTTGCCGCGCTCCCGACTCTGTGAATGGGTATGTGTGGCGCTGCCTTAATGGCCGGGCGCATTTTTGGCCACGCTCTTTTTCATGCGCTCCAATTGTTCTTCGCTGGCGGGCAGTTGATAGCGGGTTTTCCATGTCTCAAAGGGCATGCCGTAAATCAGCGTGCGCGCAGCGTCCCTGCTCAGATCGCCATCCGCCTCCGCCACCCAGTCAGCCAAACAGTTGCGGCAGAAACCGGAAAGGCCCATCAGATCGACATTTTGCGCATCGTGACGATGGCGCAAATGCGTGACCAGCCTCCCGAAAGCCGCCGCCGCGACTTTATCGGAAATGTCGATGACATCGTTATCAGAATTATCTATAGCCATGACCCATGCTTTCCGGTTGTGATTATGATTTCGGAACCTATCATAGCCGCACAAAGACGATGCTGGCCAGATGCTGAGCGCAAAATTACTACAGAAAAAGGGTGATAAAGTGGCAAAGAAAATGGGACCGCGCAGCCGCAAGGTAAAGATACTGGCCACGGTCGGCCCGGCCAGCGACAGCCCGGAAATGCTGGAAAAACTCTATCATGCCGGTGCCGATGCGTTCCGCGTGAACATGAGCCATGGCGAACATGAAACGCATGCACGGACGATCGCCAATATCCGCGCGCTGGAAAAGAAACTGCACCGCCCGATCACGATATTATGCGATCTGCAGGGCCCCAAATTGCGCGTCGGCAAGTTCAAGGACGGTGCGGCTTTTATCAAGCATGGTGCGCATTTCACGTTCGACCGCGACCCTGAGCCGGGCGATGATACGCGCGTCTGCCTGCCGCATCCAGAAATTTTCGACGTGCTGAAAAAAGGCGACCGGTTATTGCTCGACGATGGGAAGCTGCGGCTGCGGGTGATCCGCGCGGGTGCGGACACAATTTTGACCAGCGCCGAAGTGGGCGGGCCCTTGTCCGACCGAAAGGGGCTGAACGTCCCCGATGCGGTGATCCCACTCGCGGCGCTGACCGAGAAGGATCGGCGCGACCTAACTTTTGCGCTCGATCATGATGCCGACTGGATCGCACTGTCGTTCGTGCAGCGGCCCGAGGATGTGGCCGAGGCGCGGACGCTGATCGGCGGGAAGGCGGCGCTGATTTCGAAGATCGAAAAACCCGCGGCGGTGAAAAGGCTCGACGAGATACTCGAACTGTCCGACGCGGTGATGGTCGCACGCGGCGATCTGGGAGTCGAACTGGCGCCCGAAGAAGTGCCTCCGCTGCAAAAACAGATTGTCGAGAATGCGCGGCGGCGCGGCAAACCGGTGGTGGTGGCGACGCAAATGCTCGAATCGATGATCAAGGCACCGGCGCCGACACGCGCCGAGGTGTCCGATGTCGCAACCGCGGTCTATGACGGTGCCGATGCGGTCATGCTGTCGGCGGAAACCGCGGCGGGCGACTGGCCGGTCGAATCGGTCGCTATCATGGACCGGATCGCAACCACGGTCGAAAAAGATCCGAGTTATGCGGGCCGCGTGCATTATACCGAGACGCTGCCCGATGAAACGACGGCCGACGCGTTCGCCGCGGCGAGCAGCAAGATTGCCGAGACCGTGTCGACCGCCGCCATTATCTGCTTCACCAATTCGGGCTCCACCGCCCGCCGCGTCGCGCGCGAACGGCCATCGGTGCCGTTGCTGGTGCTGACACCTTCGCGCCATACCGCCCGCCGGGTGGGCTTGCTATGGGGTGCCTATGCTGTGACAACGCAGGATATCGGCAGTTTCGAAGAAATGATCGCCAAGGGCAAGCGTATGGCGCTGCGTCATGGATTCGGCAAGGCGGGAACGAAGCTGATCGCCTTGGCAGGCGTGCCGTTCGGAACGCCGGGATCGACCAATGTGCTGCATGTCGTCACGCTGACGGGTAACGAACTGAAAGGCTATGACTAGATCGCAGCCTAGCGAAAATTGCAGCTTGTCCCGGCCCATAAATTCGTGATTTTGGATTCAGGGCCGCTTCCGTCCAGAATGCCGCCCAAATCGCCCGCACTGAATTCGGTGCCGAGCGTACTCTTGAAAACCTTCGCGTCATACGCTGCTGCCAGCTCAGTGCGTGTCGATCCGATGCCAATGCCCGCCATCGTGGTAAGAGAATCCGCGGTGTCGTTCAGCGCCCAGCCGGCGAATTTCCCGTCTTGAAACAATGCCGCCAAGCCGCCGCTCCATATCACAAATTCAAGCGGGCCTGCGCCGCACTCTTCGTTACGGCTGGTTTCGCGGGTCTGTCCGGGAAACAGGGCGTCGAGGGCGTCAACCGCTTGCCGACGCGCGGTTCCAAATGCCAATAATGTCGTCGATCCATTGGGTTTGCGTACTATCTGCACGCCTTCACCTGACAATGCAGCGGCGACGCTTTGCGAGGGTTGCGCTGTGGCGGCGGAAATCTTTCCGCCCGGCGCCATGACTTCCGGCGAGGATGCGAAATCCGCACCCACTTCGGTCGGTTCAGGGGAAACGTCCTGTTTTGCGCCGCTACAGCTGGCAGAAAGCAGCGAAATCCCGCAGAGCAGAATATGAAGAGGACGAATCATGGTGAATAACTCCTATACATTTCGACAGACAGGCATTTAACAGCCGGATCTGGTCAAAGTTCCGGCATGTCTATCCAGCGGTTAGCACGCCATATTTCGCAAGCGCGGCGCGCAACGTACCGGCATCGCGAAAAAGATGCGCTTTCAGGCCGCAGGCTATCGCACCGTCGATATTTTCCTGCCGGTCATCGATGAACAGGGTATGTTCCGGGGCAATCCCGAATCGCTGGATCGCCAACTCGTAAATCGCCGCATCGGGCTTGGTCAGCTTTTCAGCGCCCGACACCAATATATCGCGAAAGAGCGCAAAAACATCTAGGCGCTCGGCCATAAACGGCCCCCAGAATTCATCGCTGAAATTGGTGATGGCATAGAGCGGGACTTCATTAGCGGCAAGTTCTTGCACGAGCGTTTCCATACCCGCTACCGGGCCGGGAATGGTTTCATTAAAGCGTGGGCCGAATTGGGCGATCAGGCCCGCATATTCGGGATGCTGCGCAGACAGTTCGCGTGAGGTTTCGGCAAAGGGCCGTCCGGCATCGTGCTGGAAATGCCAATCGCTGGTCAGGACGTTTTCCAGAAACCAGTCGAGTTTCTGCGGGTCGCCAATCAGCTGTTCGTAAAGCGCACGGATATTCCAACGGTAAAGCACATTACCAACGTCGAATATAACGCTATTAATGGAACCGGCGGAGGACATGCAAGCCGTCCGCGTGTATCAATCAGCCCTGGCGCGCCTTGAAGCGGCGGTTGGTCTTGTTGATGACATAGGTGCGCCCACGACGACGAATCACGCGGCAGTCGCGGTGACGGTTCTTGAGCGACTTTAATGAGTTGCGGACTTTCATGGGACTGCTTCCAAATATCTTTAAATTTTTCGAATGAGCGGAGCAAATAGGTGTGCAGGGGTGTAAAGTCAAGCCGTGAATCCCGGCCTTGGTTCCGAATTTAGCGGGTTTTTTCGCTTAATGTGCGTTCCCATGCCAGCGCATGGCCCACAATCGTATCGAGATCATTATATTCGGGCGACCAAGACAAGGTTTTGCGGATTAATCCATTGTCAGAAATGAGCGAACCGGGATCGCCCGGGCGCCGCTCCTGCATGTGCCGCGTGATTTTCCTATTGGTCGCACGATCGACGGCATCGAGCACTTCGAGCACCGAAAAGCCCCGGCCATAGCCGCAATTCATGATGTGACTAGTATCGGGATCGGCGAGCAAGGCTTCCAGTGCCAGGACGTGCGCGGCGGCCAGGTCGGATACATGGATATAGTCGCGCACGCCGGTGCCGTCGGGCGTGGCATAATCGGTACCATAGACAGCCACGCTCTCGCGCTTGCCCAAAGCCGCCTCTACCGCAACCTTGATCAGGTGCGTCGCACCCGCGGTCGACTGGCCGGTGCGCCCTTGTGGGTCCGCGCCCGCCACGTTGAAATAGCGCAGCGCACAGAAATTGAAATCGTGCGCGGCGGCCACGTCGGCCAGCATGATCTCGGTCATCAGTTTCGACATGCCATAGGGATTGATTGGCAGGCGGGGCGTCTCCTCGCTGACTTTGGCGACGTCGGGCATGCCATAGGTGGCGGCGGTCGAGGAAAAGATGAAATGCTTTACCTCGGCCTGTACCGCCGCACCGATCAGGCTGCGGCTTTTGGCGCTGTTATTATGATAGTATTTGAGCGGATTTTCGACCGATTCGGGCACGATGATCGAGCCCGCAAAATGCATGATCGCGCCGATATTATGGTCATCGATCAGCTGGGCAACGAGCGCGGCATCCTCGATATCGCCCTCGGCAAACTCGACCGCATCGGGCACGGCCCAGCGAAAACCGGTGGTCAGATTGTCGATCACCACGACTTTATAGCCGCCATCCAGCAGTGCCAGCATGGCGTGGCTACCGATATAGCCCGCGCCGCCCGTGACCAATACTGTCAAATCCGTTTTATCTTTCACCTGAAATCCGCCTAACCCATGTGCTATTCATATTACGGCGTTTACCGTAGAATGATGGCGATAATATTAAAAGCACACTATATGTTCGTAGAGAACATACTAGCGCAGCAAGGATAAAGATGATGGCCTATAAACATATGGGAATAGCGATCGCACTGGCGATGACAGCGGGAGCGTGCGTTTCGCCAGTGGGTCCGGTCGAAGTGACCCGCTTTCATACGCCCGAAACCATGACGCAACTGGACAGCGGCACGATTGCCGTGGTTGCAGGTCCCAATGCGCAGTCGCAATCGCTTGAGTTCCAGACCTACGCCGCTGCGGTGTCTCGCGAACTTGTAGCGCTGGGGTATACGCCTATCAGCGGCGCGGCCAACGCCCGCTACCGTGCGCAGGTCAGTTTCGACCGCTTTGTTCAGGCCCCCGGCCAGAAACGCTCGCCAATCAGCGTCGGCGTGGGTGGTTCGACCGGCAGCTATGGCTCAGGTGTCGGTTTGGGCGTCGGCATCAATCTGGGCGGCGGTCCCAAAACCATGGTCGTCAGCGAACTGTTTGTGGCGATCAAGGATGCGGGCGGCGTGCAGAACCTGTGGGAAGGCCGCGCGGTTTCCGAAGCCAGGGAAGGTTCTCCTAATGCCGAAACGGCGCTGTCGGCGGGCAAGCTGGCGCGCAGCCTGTTCGTCAACTTTCCCGGCGAAAGCGGCGCGACGGTCGAGGTGGATTAGTCGCGCCGATCGCGCATATCCCGCGATAATTCCCGCTCCAATATTGACCTTGATGGTACTACAGCCCAATAGGTTGTAGACGCTATCCTGTCGCAAAAACCTGAGGAAATATGACTATCAAAATTACGTCCGCGTTCGATTCGGGCAATATCAACGTCCGTGAAATCAGCGGCAACACCGCGCATCTGTCGATCAATCAGGACCGCGAGAGCGAGTTCAAACAGTGGTTTCACTTCCGCGTATCGGCCACCGCCGGCGAAGACATCACTCTGGTCATCGGCGATCTCAAGACGTCGGCTTATCCCGGCGGCTGGCCCGGTTACAACGCCTGTGTCAGCGAGGATCGCGATTACTGGGCCCGCGCCGAAAGCAGCTATGATGAAGCGAAGGGCGAACTGACAATCCGCTATCAGAGCGCCAGCGATATTTTCTGGTGCGCCTATTTCGCGCCCTATCCGATGGACCGGCATCATGACCTGATATCCGAAGCCGCGGCCTCCGAGGGCGTCAGCTATCGCCAGCTGGGCGAGACATTGCAGGGGCAACCGATCGATTGCCTCGAAATGGGCGAGGGCGACAAGCAGGTCTGGCTTTATGCCCGCCAGCATCCGGGCGAGACGCAGGCCGAATGGTGGATGGAAGGCGCGCTTTCCAAACTGACCGATCCCGCCGATCCGCACGCGCGATTGTTGTTGCAGAAATGCCGTCTGCATATCGTCCCCAATATGAACCCCGACGGATCGCGCATGGGCCATTTGCGCACCAATTATGACGGCGTCAACCTGAACCGCGAATGGGAAAGCCCGAGCGCGGAGAAAAGCCCCGAAGTGCTGTGCGTGCGCAATGCGATGGATGAAAGCGGCGTCGATTTCGCGATGGACGTACATGGCGACGAAGCCATCCCGGCGGTATTCCTCGCCGGGTTTGAAGGCATCCCTTCCTGGAGCGACGCGCAGGGTGAAAAATTCTACGCTTATCAGGCCAGTCTGGCGCGGCGTACGCCAGATTTCCAGACCGAGCTTGGCTATCCCAAAAGCAAGCCCGGTACCGCCAATATGAAAATTTCCACCAACCAGGTCGCCGAACGCTTTGGCGCGACCGCGATGACGCTGGAAATGCCGTACAAGGATAACCGCGACCTGCCCGATATCGAACAGGGTTGGAGCCCCGAACGCTGCAAATTATTGGCGCATGATTGCCTGGCCGTGCTGGCGGAGATGATTGACGATTTTTGATGTGCTAAAGCACTGTTTCTGACGTTTCTTCGTATCAATAATAACAAAAGGATTTCGCCTAATGCCCCAACTCATCCTGATCCGTCATGGCCAATCGGCATGGAATCTCGAAAACCGTTTTACCGGCTGGTGGGATGTCGATGTGACCGAAAAGGGTATCGAGGAAGCCCGTGCGGCGGGGCGGCTGATGCGCGACAAGGGGATCGAGGCGGACCTCTGTTTTACTTCACTGCAGACCCGGGCGATTAAGACGCTCAATCTGGCGCTGGAGGAAATGGACAGGCTGTGGCTGCCGGTGGAAAAGCATTACCGGCTGAACGAACGCCATTATGGCGGCCTGACCGGACTTAACAAACAGGAAACGCGCGACAAACATGGCGACGAGCAGGTGCATATCTGGCGCCGCAGCTACGATACGCCGCCGCCGCCGATGGAACAGGGCAGCGAATACGAGATGCAGGAAGATCCGCGCTATGCCGGTATTACCGTGCCGCGCGCCGAAAGCCTGAAAGACACGATCGAGCGCGTATTGCCCTATTGGGAAACGCGGATTGCGCCCGAACTGAAAGCGGGCAAGCGCGTGATGATCTCGGCGCACGGCAATTCCTTGCGCGCTTTGGTCAAGCATCTGTCGAATATCGCTGACGATGAAATTACCGGGCTGGAAATTCCGACCGGCCAGCCGATCATCTATGAACTTGATAACGAGCTCAACGAGGTCGAGCGCTATTATCTGAACGAGCGATAGCACCTTCTCTCGCGCGTGCGCGCGAGAGAAGGTGCTATTTCTCTCGCGCGTGCGCGCGGCCGGTTCAGATATCCGCTTTCATTAGCCAATCGTGAAACAGCCGCACGGGGCGGGTTTCCAGCGCGCGGGGCTTGCATACGAACCAATAGCTATACGGGCTCTCCACCGGAATCTCATAGAGTCGCGCCAGACGGTCGTCCTGACTGCGGCTGAGGTGATCGTCATGCAATATCGCGATGCCCAGCCCCTGCGCAGCGGCTTCGAGCATCAGCGGCCCACTGTCGAAATGGTCGATCGCGGTCGGCATGAGTTTTTCCAGCCCGAGCACGTCTTTCCAGCTTTCGAACGATTCTGGCGTATCGGAATGGATCAGGAAAGTCTGTTTCGACAAAAGCTCCACATCGGGCGTCTTGCCCAGTTTTGCGACCAGTTCCGCCGATGCGATCGCATAGACGAAATTATGGTCGAGCCGGTCGCTGTGCAATGCGGGATCGATCTGTTTGGCCAGAATAATGGCGGCATCCAGCGTATCGCCCAGAAAGTTTTCACTATGGCCCGTGGTGACTGTATCGATATGCAGCAACGGATACATGCGGCGCAGTTCGGACAGATGCGGAAACAGCCTCTGGCTCGCAAAGAGCGGCAATACGCCAAGGCGCAGGCGGATATTGCGGCTGTCATCCATATGGTTGTGAATGGCCGCGGCCAGGTTTTCGAGCGCGGGCGCGACCGTGTCGAACAGCGCCTGTCCATTTTCATTCAATGCCAGAATCTGGTTTTGGCGGCGAAACAGTTTCTTGCCCATGAAATCCTCGAGCGCACCGATCCGGCGACTTAGTGCGGAGGGGGAAAGGGCCAGTTCGCTGGCAGCGGCTTTGGCCGAACCGAGTCTGGCCACACGGACAAACGCTTCCAAAGATCTTAAGGGGGGGAGACGGCGCAAAATATCATCCTTCCAGTGACAACGAGAGACAATGTGTCAGTTTTATTGCAACGCACAAAATAGCGACTTGCAGCTATATAACGTAAAACTAACATATTTACAGGATTAACTTGCATGAAATGCAATTATCTTTTCTCTTTTCGCACTTGCACAATAGCCGGTGCGCGGGCACATAGGGTGAGCCTTTCAGGCATCCTCTCCTAAAAACTTTTATGGGGTCAGTGTTCGCACTGGCCCCCTTTTTTTGCCTTCTGACCAGCTTTAACCATCTGCTTAAAGCGGCGCAAGTTGCCTGTGCCAATTTTCTCGTCTGCACGCCTGCTGTACCGTGTGCACTATTTGCCGACCGCGATGCAAAGACATTTGCAATGCGGACGCGCAATTCCTAGCTTGTTGCAACGACACACAGATAATCAGCATAAAGAGCAGGATTTATATGCCCGAAGACAAAGTCGGCGAAGAGAGCGAAACTGGCCGCAAATTGCAAGTCGCCAATGCCCGTCCGGAAGATAGCGGACGCGGTCTTGCCCGGATCAGCCGCGATGTCATGGCCGAGATCGGCGTGATGGAAGGCGACGTTGTCGAACTGGTCGGCAAGCGCTCTACGCCGTCGCGTGCCGTGCTGCCCTATGCCGAGGATGAAGGGCTGGAGCTGGTCCGTATCGACGGTTTGCAGCGCGCCAATGCCGGCGTCGGGTCCGGCGATTTTATCCGTATCAAGAAATCCGAATCCAAACCTGCCAAACGCGTGGTTTTCGCCCCCGCACAAAAAGATTTGCGGCTGCAGGGCAATGCCAATGCGCTGAAGCGAAGTTTTGCGGGCCGGGCCATTGCCGCAGGAGATTTTGTCGCCACGCACGGGCAGCAGCGCGTCGATCGCGGCAATATGCCGCCGCAATTGCAACAGATGCTGGCTGCGCCGGCTTATGCGCTTACTGAAATCCGGCTGGTGGTGGTTTCGACCAGCCCATCGGGTTTCGTGCATATCGACGCCGATACCGAAGTCGAGTTGCGATCCGAATATGAAGCCGCGACCGAAGCGCGCCGGGCGGATGTGACCTATGATGACGTGGGCGGCATGGGCGAAACGATCGATCAATTGCGAGAAATGGTCGAGCTGCCGCTGCGCTATCCCGAACTGTTCACCCGGTTGGGCGTTGATCCGCCACGCGGGGTGTTGCTGCACGGCCCTCCGGGGACGGGCAAGACCCGGTTGGCCAAGGCGGTTGCCAACGAAAGCGAAGCCAATTTCTTCCTGATCAACGGCCCCGAAATTATGGGTTCGGCTTATGGCGAATCCGAAAAAAAGCTGCGTGAAGTTTTCGAAGAAGCGGCCAAAGCTGCCCCATCGATTCTGTTTATCGACGAGATCGATTCGATCGCACCAAAGCGCGGCAATGTGCAGGGCGAGGCCGAAAAGCGGCTGGTGGCCCAGTTGCTGACGCTGATGGATGGTCTGGAAGCACGGGTAAACCTTGTCGTGATCGCAGCCACCAATCGGCCCGAAGCGATTGACGAGGCGTTGCGCCGCCCTGGCCGGTTCGACCGCGAAATTATCGTTGGCGTTCCCGACGAAGCGGGCCGCCGCGAAATTTTCGGTATTCACACCCGCGGGATGCCGCTGGGCGAGAGCGTCGATCTCAAGGAACTGGCGCGCACGACCTATGGCTTTGTCGGCGCCGATATCGCCGCGCTTGCGCGTGAGGCCGCGATCGAAACCGTCCGCCGGATCATGCCCAAGCTGAATCTGGAAGAAGGTACTGTCCCGGCCGAGGTGCTCGATACGTTGAGCGTGACTCGTGACGATTTTATGGAAGCAATCAAGCGCGTCCAGCCCTCGGCGATGCGCGAAGTGATGGTCCAGACACCCGATGTCGGCTGGGGCGATATTGGCGGGTTGGACGATGCGCAGGCGCAATTGAAAGAAGGCGTCGAACTGCCGCTCAAAAATCCCGATGCTTTCCACCGTCTGGGCATTCGTCCGGCCAAAGGTTTTCTGCTTTACGGCCCGCCCGGGACCGGCAAGACTTTGCTCGCCAAAGCGGTCGCCAAGGAATCCGATGCCAATTTCATCGCGACGAAATCGTCCGATCTGCTGTCCAAATGGTATGGCGAAAGCGAACAGCAGATAGCCCGGCTGTTCGCGCGCGCCCGCCAGGTTGCGCCGTGCGTGCTGTTTATCGACGAGATCGACAGTCTGGTTCCCGTGCGCGGCAGCGGTGGTCCCGGCGGTAGCCAGGTGACGGAGCGTGTTGTTAATACCTTGCTGTCCGAAATGGACGGTCTGGAAGACCTACAGTCGGTGGTCCTGATCGGGGCGACCAATCGTCCCAATCTGGTCGATCCCGCATTGCTGCGTCCGGGCCGTTTCGACGAACTTGTTTATGTTTCGGTCCCCGATGAAACCGGACGCCGCCGCATTCTGGGTATCCACACCGCGCAAATGCCGCTCGCCAAGGATGTCGATCTGGACGATATCGCCGCGCGCGCCGATCGGTACACCGGTGCCGATCTGGAAGATCTCGTCCGCCGTGCCGGCCTGTTTGCCTTGCGCGAGAATGGCGAGGATGTGAGCGAGGTCGATATGGGACATTTCGAAAAGGCTCTGGATGCATCACGCGCATCGGTCAGCGTGGAGATGGAGGAGGAATATGCCACCATCGAAAGCAAGTTGCGCGAAAAAGCGATCGGACCCGCATCGATGGGCTTTGTAACCCCGGGCATGCTGGTGCCAACGCGAGACACAAAGCACGAGAATTGATTACAAAAGGGGTCGCAATACCGCCATATCCGCCCTTGCCCTAAAACGCGCGACGCTGCGGGTGCGCAGAATGGCGGACTGGAGCTGAACTATCCCTCGATGATTCTCGTTTCGGGATGGTGTTTGTCGAGATGCTTGCGGATGATCCGCAAGTTCTTGGTATTCGACCGGTAGAAAAAATCGAACACGTCGCCTGCCAGCGGCACCGCGCCGAGCAGGGTATCAATACCAACATTGCCCGCCATGCGGGCCAGCTGGAATTTCGACATGCCCAGATTTCGCGCCTCCCACACCATATAGGCCCCCATGGCCGCAGTCACGAAATCGCCGACCACCGGAACGAGCCCGACAATCGCATCGAGCCCGACAGGCCGGTTGATTCCGGGAATGACAAAGCTGCGCTCCAGAATAATTTCCAGCGCCTCGACCCGTTTGCGGATCGCGGCGGGATCGGCCCCGAGCTGAGGGAAACGGGCCCGGATCTCGTCAAGCTTTTCCTGGCTGACATAATCGGCGGGGCCGTTCTTTTTTTCCGGACGAATTGCCATTTTATCTCCCTGGCCATCATAGAAATGCACATTTTATCTGGGGATGGCCGCCATCGGTGACAAGGGGTGGTAGCCGAGCGGATTGGGCAGGAAGCCGGCTGGTTTTCCGCGTACAAGGCTCCAGCGTATCGGCTGGCCCAGAACGATGAAACCGTGATAATCCACCATGTTTTTTTCCGCTTGTGCCAGCAATCGTCTGCTTTCGTCGCCGTCCCTGCTCATTCTCGCCTGTTGCAGCAGCGCCGTGGCGGCTTCGTCGCACACCCGTCTTCGCACGCATGCCAATTGGTTCAAATACCATGTCGGTCTGTTATAAGTCGCAACTTCGTCAACAAGGCGCAAATCGGCGTTGGCGGCATATCCCACGCGTACCGCCTTCAATCCGGCGATACGCAAATCGGCCGCGATGCTCGCGAACAAGAGCGAAGCGCCCGGTCCATCGGGTAAAGCAATGCGCAGCGAGGGCGCAGCTCCGAAATTGGCGGTCCAGCTGGAAATTCGCGATCGCGCCACGACGCGGCGGCTGGTCATGGTGCGGCCCGCCCACGGTTCGCCTGCGATCGAATCGAAATCCGCGACAAAAGGGGGAACGATGCGGTTGCTGATTTCCGCGCTTTCGATATTTAGGCTGGCGCGTATCCGCTCGCGGTCGATTGCCATGGATACCGCTTCGCGGATGCCGGCATCCGAAAGAAACCCGTCCGCTTCGACAAATTGCAATCCGAACAATCCGGATACCGGGTCGAGAGTCAGATCGCTTCGGCTTATGCCGGCATAATCGACCAGCGGCAAATTGTGGAAACGTCCGTTCAGAACCATATCCGCATACCCCATATCATAGCGCGCGATCGCCCTTGCGGCGCTTTCCGCGCGCAATATGATTGCCGGTAGCAGCTGCGCAGTGCTGTCGTCGTCGCGGCTATCCGCATTTTGTTCGGGTTTTGCAGTGAAATCGAGCCGATTAGCTTCGCGGACTTTCGAGAGCGGGCCGCTGCCCTCGCCCTTGCGGCTGATGCCCAGTTCGGGCTGTGCCAACACTTGCAATAAATCGGGAATGGCCGAATCCAGCCGGATCTCGATAACTTCGCCGGTCATCGTGCGGATATCGCGAATGCCGGCCAGGTCAGGACCCAGGTGCCCCTGCCGCACGTTTTCGATTCGCTCGCGCAATGCTGCGGCGACCTGCCGCGCGGTTACGGGACTTCCGTCCCGCCATGACGCGCTGCCCAAGCGGAAAATATAGCTTTGGCCGTCATCGGTGACGATCCAGCGGGCCGCAAGCGCGGGGACGAGGTTGCCAGCTTCGTCATAGGCGACCAGCCCGTGCGAAGCCGCACCGCGGACCAGTTGCGCGCCCGGCGACAAAATACCGGCCTCGGTGTCGAAAATCGATGTAGCGCCGCCGATGACCGAGATGCGCACCGTGGGATTTTCCGCGGTTCCGCAACTGGCCAGCGCGAGCGATAGCAGCAGCGCAAATCCGCCTTTGCCGGAGCGAGAAAACGCAAATCGTGTCATTGTCATCATGGCCAGCTGTATCACCGTTACGGGGCCAGCGACAATGCGGAACTGGGGTGAATGTTGGACGGGTTGTCGCGCCATCCGCGCACTCGCGATGCTACAAGCGAACGTGTCAAATAATAGCTGAGCGGAATGACCGGGGCATCCGCGATGAGAAGGCGTTCGGCGGCCTGCATGCTGGCCATGCGTTTGCGCGCGTCCGGCTCGGCCATGGCCGCAGCCAGTGCCGTATCATAGGCTATGCTCGCATAGCCCGAATAGTTACTTGGCCCCGCATCAGAAATATGTATGGCCAGAAAGTTTTCCGGGGCCGGGATATCGGCGATCCAGCCTGAACGCGCCATCTGGAAATCGCCAAGCCGCATGCTGGCGAAATGCAGTGCAGCCTCGCTGTTGAGTATCCGGGCCTCGACCCCCAGTTCCTTCCACCTCGCCGCCAGCGCTACCGCCATGCGGCGATGTTCGGCCGAGTTGTTGATACGGATATCGAAAACGAGTGGATGATTGGCGTCATATCCGGCACGGCGCAGCATCTGCCGGGCCAGCACGCGCCGTTTCGAAAGCGGCAAGTCCGCCCAGTCTGGCCGCGTCTCGCGGCCGCCATATAATGCGGGCGGGACCACGCCCCAAGCGGGCGGCTCGTGCAGCATGGACAGTTTTTCCGACAGCCACTCCCGGTCCACCGTCATGGAAAGGGCGCGGCGCACGCGCACATCGTCGAACGGCGGCCGACGTGTATTGAGCGTGAAATAATAGCTGCCCAGATAGGGACCGTTGCGGACCGCGCCGCCCATGCGTTCTGTCAGCCATTGGTGCCGACTTTCGGGATAGTCGCTGGCGATATCGGCGCCGCCGCTCAGAAACATGCGCATAGCGGTCAGGCTGTCTTCGACCGGTTTCCAGGTAACATGCCTGATTACGGCTGGGGCATTGTGCCAGCTAGGGTTGGCGGCCAGTTGCAAGCGGTCGTTCAGCCGCCATTCGGTGAGGCGATAGGGGCCGCTCGTCACCAGCGGCCGCGCCGAGGTCCAGCTGTCGCCGTACGCCGCGATCGCATGCATGGGCAATGCCGCCATGGCCGGATGCGCCAACAATGCGGGCAATTCTGGAAAAGGCTGCGCAAGCGTGACGACTACGGTTGTCTCATCCGGCGCGCCAACGCCCTTGATCACCGCGAACAGTGCCAGATGCGGTGACGCGGTTCCGGTATCGTGCAACCGCGCCCATAGCTGCGGAAATAGCGGCGCTGTGATTGCCTGGCCATCGGAAAATTGCAGGTTTTCATGAAGACGAAATGTCCATCTCAACCCGTCGGCAGAAGTCCGCCAGCTTTGGGCAAGGCCCGGCACCGGTCGGCCCGCTGCATCGAACCGAACCAATCCCTCGAACTGGTCGGTCGCCACGCGGATGCTGGCCAGATCGCTATATTTTTGCGGGTCTAGCCCGAGGATTTCGGAGTCGGCAAGGCGAACCAGTGTGTCCGCAGGTTTTTGCGTCCTGCGGTCGCCGCTGGAGCACGATGTCAGTACCAGAGCGATCAGCAAAAGCAACTGGAAAGGCCGGGTAAACATCATCGATCCCGTTCTACCGCGAGCGGACAGGGCTGGCCATCGTAAAAGACGAGCGCGAGCAGGTGAGACCTGTCGTAAGTTTTAAACGCAGGACGTATGTGTTCGGAGGCATGCGGTTGGAACTATAGTGCTGAGCTGTTCCGATACCAAAAATGCCCGCTAAACGGGGCAATTTATCAAATTGATATATGTTAAGTTTTTAAAACTAAACCATTTTTTAATATGCAGTCCATATGATAGCTCAAAGCAACAAGGGCCGCAGTATGCTTTACGAAAAATTCGACCGGGATAATAAAAGCAATACCACCAACCCGTCGTCACGGCATAACCGCCCAAAACGCGAGATGATTAAGGCCGTGGGCGAAATCCGCCAGTCGGGAACCGAGTTTCGCAAAGTCCGTTTCGTCGACTTGTCGGAAGCCGGATTTCGCATCTATTATCCCAGTCCGCTGCGGTTGGACGAACTTTTGCGCGTCAAATTTCCAGGCATCGGCGCGCTAAATGCGGAAATCCGCTGGTGCGACCGGTCCTATTACGGATGCAGTTTCGAAAACCCACTTTACCCTTCGATCTGGGAGCATCTCGTGCGGCAGAATACCAAAAGCTAACCGTCTTGCGCGAGTGTTTTCGTGGCGGCCTTGAGGTGCGGGACGTCAAGCATTTTGCCGTCCAATCCGACCGTACCGCTGCCGGGACTGTCTTCAAATGCGGCGACGATCCTTTTTGCCTGCGCGATTTCCTCGGCAGACGGCGTAAATGCCGCGTTGATGATGGCGACTTGCGCAGGATGGATGGCCATGCGCCCGCTGAAACCCTCGCTGCGCGCGGCAAGGCATGAGTTTCGCAGACCTTCGCCGTCGCGGTAATCTACATAAATCGTTTCGACTGGCTCTACCCCGCTGGCGTGCGCGGCCATCAGACAGAGCGAACGCACCATCTGAAATGTGAACGTCCATTTGCCGTCGGGCCCCAGATTGGTGCTTGCCCCCAGTGCCGCGGCCAGATCTTCCGCGCCCCAGGTCAGCCCGTATAACCTGTCCAGACCCGCGCCTACATATGCGCCCAGATAAAATGGCGCGATGGCCGTTTCCGTCGTGAGCGGCAGGATGCGAATGCTGCCCGGGTCCAGACCGGCCGCAGCTTCCCGTTCGTCCAGAATGTTCGACAGCGTCGCCACATCGGCAGGGCCGTTCGCTTTTGGCAACATGATACCGTCCGGCGCCAGCGCGACGATTGCTTCCAGATCATCTTCTGCCAGCCCGCTGCCGAGCGGATTGATGCGCACCCATAACTCACAGGCCCGTTTTCCCTTGGGCCGTTTCTTCAGCATCGCGGCTGTCAACGTGCGCGCGCCAGCCTTGTTCTCCATCGCCACGGCATCTTCGAGATCGAGAATGATGGCATCGGCACCAGTATCGTCGATTTTGGCCAGTTTCTTTTCGCTGTCGCCAGGAACAAACAGAAAAGAGCGTAAGGGTTTGTTCGCTCTCATTCCGCCGGTTTCTTGCGTTGCAGGCCTGAACGAATACAGCTGGCAACCAGTTCGTCATGCTGATTGAAGGCGCGGTGCAGGAATTTTACGATCCCCTGGTCGGGCCGCGACTTGCTCTCGCGCAGCTCCAGAACTTCTGTTTCCACATGGATGGTATCGCCATGAAATAATGGCTTGGGAAATCGCACCTCGTCATTGCCCAGATTGGCGACCGCCGTGCCAAGCGTGGTATCGCCGACGGAAATTCCGACCATCAACCCCAGAGTGAAGTAACTGTTGACCAGCCTTTGGCCGAACTCGGTTTCGTTCCTGCAATATTCCTCGTCGAGATGGAGCTGCGCCGGATTATGGGTCATCGCAGTAAAAAGCAGATTGTCGGTCTCTGTCAGCGTGCGGCGGATATCGTGCTGGAAAACGTCTCCCACTTCCATTTCGTCGAACCACTTGCCGGCCATCTCTATACTCCCAGTTTTTGATTATGGCGTAGTTAGAGTCAATAGCGCCTATAATCAATCGGCGTGCACACTCCTATCGAAATAGGCGGCGCTGACGGGATCAGCTGCAAATAGCGAAAAGCTCGTAATACCCACTTTCCCCCAGATCGACCGCGCGCGCCTGTGTGGGGGGCGCCCAGCGGCGAATGTCTCCGACGCTCATGGCAGGTTCATCGGGTTCGGCAAAAAATTGAATGACATTGTCGGCCAGCAACACCTCGCGCCCACGCCCATTCGTCACGTTGATGCTTTCGCCCGCGTTGATCTGGGCAAAGCCCCTTATCTGCGTGTCGACACCGTCCGCCTGCATATAGATGCGGATATTATAGGGACATATATTGGTAACGCGGAGCCCGGCCGACACAAACTGTGCTTCCGATTCGTCGAAAACAGAGCTTTCGACATAGCCGAGCAGGTTGTCCTGCGCCGCATCAATGATTTCGGCAAATCCGCCATTTACCAATCCGACCAGTGAAACCTTGCTGCCTTCCGACAGACTACCGATGCCGCTACCGCCGGGGCGATCATAGATGGTCGCGTCTGTCCATATGGTGCGCACAGCGTTGACATAGCTGGCAAAAGGCGGCGGCCTGTTTGCTATCGGCACTTCGGCATAGGAATAGATGTAATGACCGCAATAGCGGCCCGATGTAATCTGATACCAGTTTTCGCTTGAGGCATCGCTGGCGCGGCGCAGGTCGAATTGATCGCCCCGTTTGGCCTGTCCGACATTACGGGAAGATACACCCGCTTTCGCCCGGATATTGGTGTCGCGGTCGATATAGCGCGGCAAGGCGCGGCTGGCCATGTCCGCATTAACATATCCCTGATTGGTGCCGGTACAGATATTGGGCGCGAGCGCGTCGACTTCATATTGCTCTTCATCCAAGGCGCTACCATCGTTTTTGAAAATCTCGACAAACGCGATGATGGCGAGCAGAATGAGAATGATCATGGCGTTTCGGAAAAAATGGCTTTTTTGCGGCGTATCCGAAGACAGGATTTCCCGATTATCGCTACCATCGGTTTCGTTTCCAACTGTGTCGTTATTATGATTTGGCGGCAGAACTGCCCCATCTTCCGCCAAGCCTTCCAATACCCCTTGTTTGAGAAGAAGCCAGTTATCACCATCCCGGACCATGACCGCGGGTGCGCGAAGATTCAATCGCTCGCCCCCCACCAAAACGAAATGATAGCTCAGGGGATTGTCTGCTGCAGACAGGCCATAGGAATCCCAGTTTTTAAGAACTTCGCTACCGGGAACGAGATAGGCCTTGTGCGCTTCGGTCGCATCCGGAATAAGCCAGAAACGCGGCTCTGTGTGACGAAATATAGATCTAAGGTCACCGCTTGAATCGTTGCGATAGGATATGGGTTTGTAGATGTCATCGAAATCGGCAAGGTCGTCGCTTGTGCGGATTGCATTGAAATTCTGTAAAATGCGATCGGGTCTGGTTTTGCCTGTGGCGATACGCGGCTGCTGCGAAGGACTGCGGGGTTCGCCTCCGGCCTTTATATCTGAAGGTCTGTCGCCCTCACTCGGAATCATTTCGCTATCGACATATTGCGCCAGTATTTCGGCCAGCATCGGGCATCTGTCCGCCCGCATTTCGGTGATGGCGTTCGGACTTTCTTCATAAATGACGATGCTGTCATGACCGATGTCGCGGCGACGCACGGCTTTCGTCAGGGTGGCCGTATTGTCGAACCGCCGGATTTTGCCATTTATCCGGACCTTTACGGCGGGGTAGGCGCTAATGGTATTAGGCATGGGGGCGGACTTTAATTTCCCTTAATTCATTTTGCGAATCATTGATTTGTCACCTATGCTATTCGCTCCATGTCTTTACGGCAAACTCGAACGACAGGTTAGGCGCTCTTGGCAAGACAGAAATCACGACAGTCAGTTTCTCCGATCATACCTGTCATATTGGTTGTCGTTCTTTTGGTAGCGCTATTTGGCGCGGGTGCATATTATTTCCTCACGCGAGACAAGGGGGATGAAGATAGTAGCCCTCTGGCACAATGCGTGCCTCGGGACGTTGCGGCGTTTACGGGGCAAGGCACGAATGTGCCGGCGGCCCCACAGAAAATCAATATATTCTTCGACGGTTCGGGAGGGATGGCAGGCTATGTCAGTCCCAAAGTGACCGGAGATAATGGGGCCAATATAATCGGCGACCTCATCACCGGAACGCGCAATTTTGTGCAGGGTAGCCTGTACCCGGAAGGCGATGGTCAGGTCGCGTTCCGCAGTTTTGGCGAGAAAATAAGCGCGCCGATCAATACTCCCGAAAATTATGCACGAGAAGCCGCCTATCGCTGTCCGCAAGGCGGGTGCGACAATCAAGAGACAAGAACTGACACGCTGATGCGCTACATCAATGCGGAGCGCAAGAAAGCGGGCGATGCGGGGCGCGGCGAGCTGAACGTGATCGTGACCGACCTCATGCTCGACAACAAGGATGCGGTCGACAGTTTCGAGGCGTCTGTGGGCGGACAGTTGCGCATTGCCATTATCGAAGACAATCTGGCGGTCGGCATACTCGGCATACAAACCGATTTTGCAGGCAATATCTATCAGGCGGGCGACCGCTTCGATGCACAGGTGCGCAGACCGCTGATCATTATGATGATTGGTCAGCCAAAGCATGTGCGCGCCTATTATGATTATCTGACCTCGTCCGAAATTCCGCCATTCTCCAAAGCACAGGCCGATCAGGGGCGTCTGGATTTTGCTCTGTTCGGGCAGGAGCCGGGAACCATGGACTTGTCTGCGCCGACCGTACGCGGAACGGGCAGTGGATTTCGTCAGACGCGCATTACGGACGACAAGCGCCTTCTCTCGCTGTTCGGCGATTTGCCGCAATATGAATATGGCGGTTCCGAAAATAGCGACGCTGCCGAAAACGGACTCGCGATCCGTTTGAAAGCGGATGCAAGCGTTGCCGAATACGAGGTGATCGGCAACGATCCGCAGTACAGCTCGTCCGTGTGGCGGCTGAATGCGGATGCAGCGAACAATGCTTCGTGCGCGCGCGATGCGCTTTGGAATGGCGTGAGCGGACTCCCCGAAAAAGGTTGGATGACGCAGGGCCAGAATGTCGGCTATCTTTTGTCGGCGGACATGCTCGAAAAGTCGGCCATGCGCGGTTCGGGCATCTATCTGGTGCAAGCGGTTGCCGGGCAGACCGGACTGATGGTGCCCCATAAAGCTGCCGCTTGGATGGACGAGTGGTCGATGTCATCCGATCAGATAGCGCGCAATTTGCAGAAAGGCGCACCATCGATCGGTACGCCTGGGCTGGCACGCGTGCGTGCGATATTGGAACGAGAACTGGACACACAGGGCCGCAAAAGCGTACCGCGCTCTGCGACGCATTTCCTGTTGAAAGTGCAGTGATGCGGACAGAAATAAATTTTTAGGGGGAATGCGTTCGCATGGCGACAGCAATTTTGAAATATTTCGGGACGTGGTTTGCTGTCATTCTATTGGGGGCTGCGGTGTTCTACCTTATCGCCGGATCGCCCTCTATACTCAGCATGGCAGTCAAGACGCAATATGAGGAAAACTGCACGTCGGCAGGCTCCGGCGGCAGTTTTTTCGACGAGAGCAAGAGCGCGAATGCCGAATGTTATGAGAATGCCGAGCGCGCGATTGCGCAGGAAGCCGAAAGCGCGCGTTCCAGTATGATGATATGGTATTTTACAGCCAGCCTCGTGCCGCTGGTGTTCGGCCTGCTGTTCGCGTTGCAACTCAGCATGGCAGAGCGCACCGCCAGCACGCCGTCCGCTTTTGCGGCACTGAAACCCCGTTGGTGGAGCTATCTGGGCGTCATTACCGTTGGCGGAATCGTGCTGGCCGGGCTGGCGCATTTCGGCCAGCTTTTTGATGGCTGGGGATCCAGGTTGGCGGTATCCTATGGCTGGGGCCTGCCGTTATTGCTGATCGCAATATTTTGGATCTCCTATGCCGCCGGTACGCGGCTAGCAGCGCCGCAGAAGATGAAACCGTCTATACCGTTCTAGACAAGGCGCGCTGCGTCTGGCCTGTATGCCGGTGAAGATGGACTAGATATTCGCAGACTGCACGGATTGCACAGATAAGGGACTGAAGATGGACATACTAATCGGCGTCGGCGGAACTGGCGCAAAAATAGTCGAGGCGGTGGTGCAGCTTGCCACCATCGGCATTGGTCCGTCCGAACTGCGCGTGGGTTTCGTTGACCAGGACAAGAGCAACGGCAATCTGAACCGCGCCCAAACCGTGCTGGGCAATTATATCGATGCGCGCGAGGCTTGGCGCGGGACGGGCGGCAGTCATAAGCTGGGCAATGCGGTCGACGGTACTTATGATATTCCGGTTTTTCATACCGATATCCGCACCATTGGCGGCGACGACGGCTTGTGGGTGCCAAACCAAAAGCAGAATTCGACGCTCAGTTCGATTTTCGGGGCAATGCAGGAGGACAAGTATCTGTTCGACGCGTTGTTTGAAACCGGCGATGTCGAAAAGGATGAAGAACAGGATATGCCGCTCGACGAAGGCTATCGCGGACGCCCGCATATCGGTGCGGCGGCGATATCAATGGGTGCGGTCGGCGTCAGTGACTTCTGGGACGAGATTACAGAAACCATCAAAAGCGTAGGGTCGGGGGCCAAAGTCAACATCATGATCGCGGGATCCGTATTTGGTGGTACGGGCGCAGCGGGTTTCCCCACGCTGGCGCGCATCATCCGCGACAGGCTGCGCGAGGAGAAAATCACCGCGAACGTACATATCGGGGGCATATTGATGCTGCCCTATTTCGGCTATCCCGACCCCGATGATGACCAGAACCAGAATGTCGCCCGTGCCAACGAACAGTTGATGCAGTCGCGCGGTGCGTTGCGCCATTATCAGAAGATGCTCAGTTCCCAGCATATTTTCGACCAGCTTTACCTGATCGGGTGGAGCCCTTTTTTCGTGATGGACTATCACCGCCCCGGCGCGGGCGACCAGCGCAACCCGGCGCTGTTGCCGGAAATGTTCGCGGCGCGGGCCATCGCGCGCTTTTTCGAACAACCGCATTCCGGCGACGACAAGGCGGTGCAACAGATCATGGTGTCGGCGCGCGACAGTGAAACGAAAATTGGCTGGCCCGACATTCCTGCCGCCAGCGATGCCGAGAACAAGAAATTCTACAAACAAGTCGGTCAGTTCCTGCGTTTTGCCGCCGCTTTCAAATATTGGAAGTCGCATCTCGATGACGAATCATCGCGCAAGGCCGTGCGCAAACAGCCATGGTACAAGATGCAGGGTCTGGGCGCCCTGGACTGGCAGAATGAAAGCCCGTCGGCGCCGCTAAAATTGCTCGATACCTGCATCGACGATGTGATCCGGTGGTGTGCCATGATGGAGACGTATGTGCGCAAGGCATCGGGTTCCAGTTTCAACTTGTGGCATGTCGGCGATATGACCGAGGCCATCGATCTGGAACATCCCAATCGCGACCCGGATGTGCATTATAGCCTTTCCGACGCCCTTTACAGCCGGACTTTCGATGGCATGGTCAGCCGCCACGGGGCATCCGATGCGGCCATGCCCGATGCCGCCAATCTCGCCGACGGCCTGACCGATTCCTATTTCGAGGGGCATAAGGGCGTGGGCGGTTTCATCGCTGCACTATACTATTTCTCGTCGGTGCAGATGTCCGACCAGACCGACTGAAGCCCCACGTTTATTTCAAGGACGATTTCGCGACATGGCAATTTACAACCTCCCTCCGCTGAAGAACGACAAGTTCGCCGATCCCGACCGGACCGGGATATGGGAACCGTCCGGACGACTGGACGACATGGCGTCCTCGCTGGTGATCGCGGCAGAAGATGTCGATATTGACGGGCTGAAATCTCTGCCCGACCCGTGGGCAAGGCCGCTGTTGTTTTCGCAGGCCCTGACCACCGCCGGTCATGTCGCCGCCCATGACGCGCGCAGCCAGTGGCGCGGATTGCTCGCGCTTCTGGGTCTGCGCAATTTCTTTGCCGACAGTTACATCCTTTCGTTCCTGAACGTCGATCTGAACGAGAATGTCGGCAGCCCTGGTTTCCGGCGGATGCTGCGTCAGCTTATGCCGCGCGAGACCATTACCCGCGATGCCGACTGGAGCAAAATCGGTGTCATCACTTTTCAGGCCACGTCGCAGGATGTCTTTTCAACGGGCGCGCCCCAAGCGATCGGCCTGATGGTGCCCAATTGCCTGGTCGCCCCTGCAAAAGGCGCGCGCAAAATCATTCACAAGGATATTCCATGGATGCGCGACGGTCTGTCCGATCCGGTGCAGAGCAGCGGTATGTCCGCCGCGCACTGGGTGGCGCTGCACGATTATCTGGGCAAGATATTCCTGCACCTGAACCAGCCCGGCCTGCCCGAAGAGGCGAAATTCATCCGCGACCAGATTCGCGATTTCGGGGACGCGTGCCATGCCAAGATGGCGGAGGCCAACGCCGCGCCTTTCGATCTGGATTATGAAACCGGCACGGACAATTTGCCGAGCACTTTCTACGCGCCGCTCAACACCGTACCGAAACAGCCCGATACCAGCCGCGGCCCCAAGTCGCAGCTGTTGTTGAAACTGCGCGAACAGGACGGCCGACCGGTCATTGGCAGCGTGGCCAAGGGTATTATCCTGATCGATCCCGAAATCGCAACGCGCACCTTCAACATGCCGCCACAGGATATCGGCGTGTGGGGCAGCTATACGCTGGCACAGGCGGAAAATCCGCATATTCTGGGCAAGATTACCGAAGAGGCGGCACGCGAGGGCTACGCCGTGTTGACCCCCGGTTCCTTGCTGACGGCCAAGCTGACCAGCATCGACAATGGCGGGCGTGTCGACGCGCATATGAAGGAATGGGCCAATTTCCTGTTGCCGATTAGTCCCGCGGCGCTGTTGTTGCTCGGCCGCGAAAATATTGCCAACCAGTTGCGGCTGGTCGACAAGGGCGACGCATATGAAGTCCATCTCGAGCTCGATATCCTTCCCTCCAACAACAGGGATCCCGGACGGACACACAAGATCGTCCGGCGCTATTCGAAAAAACAGGATCTCGTATCGGGCGGCATTAACGAAGATCTCGTGCTATGGCCCAATATCAGCAATAACAGCTGGCCGTGGACATTCATGCGCTACAGCTTCAATCCCAATTACGACATGCGTCCGCGCTTCGCCGTATCGGGGCGAAGCCTGGCTGACATGATTGAAATACGGGCGGGCGACAGCACATCGGTCGCCATTTCGCTGCTCCGCGATCTGGCATCGCCCGGCGATCTGGTGGCCGAGCGCGGGGACAGTTTCTTCCATGGCGATATGGGCGAAATCAAGGATGCCGAAGGCAATCTGGTAATGCAGCGCGTCGCCTTTGCCGATCTGCAGAACGCGGTCGGGGAACAGCATATACTGGGCAAGGGTGCCGAAGCTGTATTCTTCGCCGCTGACAGCAACGACCAGGGCGATCTGACGCCAGCCGGATGCATATTGCTGCCGCGGGCGAACCGCCCGACCCAGCAGGGCGAACTGCATATCGCGATCGATTTCGGAACCACCAATACGGTCGTCTATTCGAGTGCGGGCCGCACGTCGCAGCCGATCAGTTTCGCCAACCGGCTGGTACAGCCGCTGGCGCATGTCGCCGCCGAAAACGACCAGTTCGCACTCGATTGCGTCGAGTTTTTCCCGGCGCACATGCAAAATTCGCCGTTCCCGACGGTGATGAAGCGCCGCAAGTTCGACATGCAGGGGACCAGCACGGTCCAGCGGCTGACCAGCTTTCCCTATCACGGCATGGCCGACATGATTTTTTTCATGCCCGATACCGAAAACCGGTTGAAGGAAACGCTCAAGATGATGGAGGGCGACAATCTCGTCTTCCAGCTGAAATGGGACACCGACCCCAAGGTGCGGCGCATGGTCAAGCGCTTCCTGCGCCAGTTGATCCTGATGAGCTGCGTCGAGGCTATGGACAAGGGATACCTGCCCGAAAACATCAAATGGCATTTCTCCTATCCGCAGGCCTGGAAGAACACACAGGCGCACGATTTCAAATCGTCGGCGACACAGGCGTGGCGGGAAATTATGTCGCCCATTACAGGCGCCAACGTCCCGGCAAAAGACTATCTGCATTTCGAAACCGAGGGTGCAGCCGCCTTGCGCTATTTCGTCAACGGCGCCGAACATGCGGGCCAAGCGGGCAGCATGGTCGCGATGTTCGATATCGGCGGCGGCACCACCGAAATTGCGCTGTTCAAAAACGAACGCACCATCTGGCGCAGCTCGTTCCGCATTGCGGGCGGGCATTTTTTCACGCGCTTTCTGGCCAATAATCACGAGATTTTCGACGAAATGGGCGACCGCGAATTTCGCAGCGCGATGGAAAATTTCGGGGCCGACAAAAGTATGCACGACATGGTCGAGCTGCAGGTCAGCCAGCCCGGTTTCAACGACAAGTTCGGCAAGAGCTATACGATGTTCAGCGATACCGATTTTGGCAAGGGCCTGCGCCACTCGGCGTCTACCGCACTCGCGGGCATGTTCTATTATACCGGACTGGTGCTGCGCAAATGCCTGGCTGACGGGGTCATCACCGCACGCGATGTCGGCGATATCACGATTGCTTTTGCCGGACGCGGGGCGAGCTTTTTCCGATTGCTGGGCGACATGCAGGATTCGGGCAGCTATCTTTCGCAGCTTTCAGCGATCATCGCCGACGTCGCGCTGGCTCAGGACGAACCGGCCGATGCCGATCATACCGGCGCAGACGGTCCGCGCGAATGGACCCCGTCCGCGTCGCGCCTGACCGGTCTGTTTTCCGCGCAGCCCAAACATGAAGTCGCGAGCGGCATGCTGTGCGATCCGCTCGACATATCGAGCAGCCTGGTCACCAATGCGACTCCGCTGGGCGAATATGTGACGCTTGTCAACAACGGCGTACGCACGCACATGCCGCCCACCAGCGCGATCGAAACGATCGACAAGGGCGCGCAGTTGGAAGATGTGGGCGACCGCGAATTCCGGAACTTCATCGAATTGCTGCGGTTGCGGCTGGGGCTCGATATCGGGCTGGAAACGAAAAACGGACTGGCCAAGCGCGAGATAGACAATCGCGCGCGGCGCGAATTCAGCGGCAATTTGCGCGATTTGGCCCGCGATATGGATGACGATGATGCGGAGGATACGCAGGAGATCGAACCGCCCTTCATCTCCAAATTGCGCGCGCTTGTCGAGATATTGAGCAAACCTGTGGACGAGCGCAAGGACATGGTTTCGGTCAAGCGGAGGGACGCGCAATGGTAAGGAAAATTGCAAGCAAAAGCAGTATGGTCAGGGCCGTGCGCAGCGGCTTTGTCTGCGCCGCCTTACTGCTCGCGGGTTGTACCGAACAGCCTGTGTCCGCACAGCGCGTCGAGGTCACCAATTCTCAGCTGGAAGACGGGCAGATGCCCGTCGTGCAGGACGTCAGCAATGCCGAATTGATGCAGCAGCACGAGCGACTGGGCGAAGAGCTGGAGACTTTGCGTACCGCGATGCGCGATACGCGCGCGAGCGGCACGATAACATGGTTGGCGGGACTGCTCGGCCTGGGCCTTGGCATCGCGCTGATGGCGCTGCTCGGCGCATTGCGCCGCAGACGAGGTTCCAAACAAGGTAGGACAAGATCAGAGGCACACAGCGAACCTGAGCGGGATCACGCGCTGGAGGATTTGCGCCAATCCCAGAAAATCGAGTTCGACCGGATATCGCGCGAACTGGTGGACATCGGCATGAAAGTCACGCGGCTGGACAAGGCGGCCCTGCCCGCAGCGGCCGGTACTGGCGCAATCCGGCAACCTGTAGAAACGCACCGGTCCATGGCGGAGCCTGCGGGTGCGGGGACGGAAAATATGTATGCCCCTGTCGATACGCGCCGTCCGGACCCGAAAGCGCAATCCGCCCCCACCGGCGCGTCCGGCCAGGCTGACAGAATTGCAGAGTCGTTCAATGCGATCAACAGCGCCAGCACATTGGCCGACTTTGAACAGCTGCACAGCCCGCAGCCGTTCAGCAACATGCGCGATCAGGGAACCGACCAGATTTTCGAAAACGACATTGCCCGGTTCTGGCTGATCCGGGATTCCTCCGACGACAACCGCGGCTATCTGATGCCCGGGTCGGACGCGATTCGCAACTGGGTGAAATACCGCAAGGAGACGGTGGACAATCCTTTCGGGTATCATTTCGACCTGACCCAAGGCGAGGAATTGCGCGTGCAGCGGCCCGCCCGGGTCGTCAAATCCGCGGAAGGGTGGAAGCTGGAAGCCAAGGGAATGTTGTCGGGTATGCAGTAATGCCCTCTCAATAGTTTCGCACGCGGAGAGGGTTAGAGGATGGTCCGACAGTCCTTCAGCACTCCACCACATTGACGGCTAGGCCGCCCTGGCTGGTTTCCTTGTATTTCTTAGACATATCCTGCCCCGTCTGCCGCATGGTTTCGATCACCTGATCCAGGCTGACGCGCAACTGATCGGGGGCATGCAGCGCCAAACGGGCGGCGTTGACCGCCTTGACAGCGCCGATGGCATTGCGCTCGATACACGGGATCTGCACCAGCCCGCCCACGGGGTCGCAGGTAAGGCCCAAATTATGTTCCATACCGATTTCGGCTGCGCTGGTCACCTTCAGCGGGCTGGCGCCCCAGATCGCGGCCAGCCCTCCGGCCGCCATCGAACAGGCCACGCCAACTTCGCCCTGGCACCCCATTTCCGCGCCCGATATCGAGGCGCGCTGTTTGTAGAGCAGGCCGATGCCGCCCGCAGTCAGGAGGAATTTGCGCGTCGATTTCGCCTGCACTGAGGCGTCCAGTCCGCGTTCCCGGCGGCAATAATGCCGGATGACCGCGGGAATGATACCGGCTGCGCCGTTGGTGGGGGCCGTCACCACCTGTCCGCCGCTGGCATTTTCCTCGTTCACCGCCATGGCATAGACGTTAAGCCAGTCGAACAGCTGTTCCTGCTCGTTCGAGATCGGGTTGGTGCACAGTTTCGACCACATGGCGGGCGCGCGGCGCTTGACCTTGAGCGATCCGGGCAGCACGCCCCCATCGCGGTCCAGCCCGCGGTCGATACACTTCATCATTACCGTGGAAATGTGGTCGAGCGCGGCATTGGTTTCCTCGCGCGGCCGCATCGCATCCTCGTTGGCACCGATCAGTTCGTGGATGGCAAGATTGTGCTGCGCGCACAAAGCCAGCATTTCATCGGCGGAGCCGAACGGATAGGGCACCTCGTTGCCAGCCTTTACTATGTCGTTAGTGACCGGCATTTCCAGTTGTTTCTGCGACGCGATAAAGCCGCCGCCGGTCGAATAATATTGCCGGTCGCGCGCAATACTGCCGGTCGCATCATAGGCAAGCAGGCGCATGCCGTTTGGGTGAAGATCGCAGGGCGCATCGAAATCGAAAACGATATCACGGGCGGGATCGAAAGCGATGCGGCGCGTGCCGCCCAGCGACAAGGCTCCGGTTTCGTACACCTTTGTGACATCGCCGTCCGCACGCAGCGGATCCATCGTTTCGGGCTTGAGGCCCATCAGACCCAGGATGACCGCCTTGGGCGTCGCGTGCCCCTTGCCGGTCAGCGCCAGCGAACCTTGCAAGTGCGCTTCGACTCTAACCGTCCGATCGAACAGGTTTTTGCGCTTCAGGCCGTTCAGGAAGCGCGCGGATATACGCATCGGCCCCACGGTATGCGAACTGGACGGACCGATGCCGACACGGAAAAGATCGAGAACCGAAAGCATGGCGATGCTGTAGCGAATAAGCGGTACGCTTTGCCACTGAAATCGGAGGAGGCTTTCGATAGGTCGCATGCTTGCGCGCCGCGCCGACTTTGCGGGCAGCGCTTCAGGAACAATTATCTTATCCCATTTTCTTGGCGCTTGCATAGCTGACCAGAAACAGGTCGACGGCACTGGTGATGCGCTTGAGCGTTTTGGCTTTGACCTGTTCGCTGCGGGGTTGGCCCATGCGGCGTTCTAGGTCGGACATACCCTTGATCATGCCGGCCAGATGCTCGGCAGCCTCCACCGTATCGCTGATATCCAGCTTGCCGGTATCGACGGCCTTGCTGAGCAATGCGGACAGCGCGCCATGCAGGCGGCGGGGACCAGAATCCAGAAACAGCTGGCCGATAATGGGATTGTTTTCCGCTTCGACCGCCATATGGCGTTCGAACCGCACCATTTCCTCGCGCTCCAGAAACGCGGTCATTTCCAGACCGAAATTAATGAGCGTATCGCGTATGCCCCGATCGGACAGGTTCGCGAAATCCAGCTTTTCCCGCATCGTGTCGCATTCGCTTTGCACGGCGGCAGCAAATAGATCCTCTTTCGATCCGAAACGGTTATAGACCGTCACTTTCGACACGTCCGCCCGCGCCGCTATCGATTCGATGCTGGCTTGCGAGAAACCCTGGCTGAAAAACTCGGTTCTTGCGGCCGCTATAATCTGCGCCATTTTGGCCGTATCAACGGGACGACCCCGGCCCGATTTTGATTTTTTCGAAATGCGACTTGACATTAATGAACGTATCCGTTTAATTAAACGTAAGCGTTCAATATATGCATATGCATGCCCCGCGGCAAGCGCAATGTAGTAGAGGCCTTTCGCTATGCGTCAATTACCATGACCTGGATTGCAATACGCATGCTGACCGGCGACCGGCAGAAGTTTTTCGGCTTGCTGTTCGGTGTCGCCTTTTCCGCGCTCCTCATCACGCAGCAGCTGACGATTTTCGTGAACCTGATCGAACGCGGCGCGACCGCCGTCTATAACGTGCCCACGGCCGATATCTGGGTTATGGACACGGTCACGCGGACCACCGACGTCGCTTTGCCCATGCCCTCGACCGCGCTCGACAAGGTGCGCTCCGTCGCGGGGGTGGATTGGGCCGTACCGATGCTGCGATCCGGGGCAACGATCCGAACGCCGGAAGGCGATCTTGAAGGCGTCAGCGTGGTCGGAGTCGACGATGCGACGCTGATCGGAATGCCGGACAGGATAATGAAAGGCGACCGGCAAAGCCTGTATGAACCCGATGCGGTCTTTATCGACGCGGTCGGTGCTTCGAAACTTTTTGCCAAAGGCGTGGATCCGGTGGGCATCAGGCTGGAACTGAATGATCGCCGCGCGGTGATCCGCGGCGTCGTCGACGTAAATCCCTCATTTACCGCGCAGGTCGTGCTCTATACCCGCTATTCCAATGCGCTGTCGTTCGTGCCCGGGACACGAAACCGCATGACGTTCGTGCTGGCGCACGCGGCGAATGGTCTCGCACCCGAAGACGTAGCGGCCCGTATCATGCGCGACACCTCGCTCAAAGCCCGCACCCGTGACCAGTTTGCTCAGGACGGCATTGATTTCATTATTGAAAATACCGGCATTCCCATCAATTTCGGGATTACCGTGGCTTTGGGTTTTATCGTTGGCGTCGCGATCGTCGGGCTGACATTCAGCCTTTTTATCCGCGACAATATCAAACAGTTCGGCGCGCTCAAGGCGATCGGCGTGACCAACCGGAAAATCCGGCTGATGGTTGCGGCGCAGGCGATGCTTGTGGGCTTGGTGGGATACGGGATCGGATTGTTGCTTGCCGTCACGTTCATCTCGGTCGGCAGCGCCAATTCCCCGGATTTCAAGGGATTCTACGTGCCCTGGCAAATTCCGCTGCTGACCGCGGCGGTGACTCTTGCCATGATTCTCATCACCGGATGGCTCGCATTGCGTTCGGTACTGAAGACAGAGCCGGCGGAGGTGTTCCGGTGAACGCGCAGGAAGCAGCCATTTCGCTCGGCAATATCGTCAAGGAATTTGGCGCCGGGGGACAGTCGGTGCGGGTATTGCACGGGATCGACGCTAACATCCGCTCGGGTGAGCTCACCTATCTTGTGGGCGAATCGGGATCGGGCAAAACCACGCTTATTTCCATAATCGCCGGAATACTTTATCCTACCGAAGGCAATGTGCACGTATTCGGGCAGGATATCTACGCCCTGTCGGACAATGATCTGGTCAAATTCCGGCTGGGCACGATCGGCTTTATTTTCCAGCAATATAATCTGATTCCAACCCTGACTGCCGCGGAGAATGCGGCGGTGCCGCTGGTAGCTGCCGGGATAAAGCGCGAACCCGCAGTCGCGCGCGGCCGCGCCATACTGGAGAAGCTGAATATCGCGGATCAATCCGACAAATTGCCGCGTCAGCTGTCGGGCGGGCAACAACAGCGCGTGGCGATCGCCCGCGCTCTGGTGCACGAGCCCCGGTTGGTGGTTTGCGACGAACCGACAGCGGCGCTCGATGCGAAATCAGGGCGGCGGGTGATGGATTTGTTGCGCGAAGTGGCGCTGGCCGAAGAACGCGCGGTGATTATCGTGACACATGACAACCGGATTTTCGATCTCGCGGATCGCATTTTGGTGATGGAAGACGGCCGCATTACCCATGACGGCACGGAAATGCCGGACGAATAATCAGCTTCGGTTACATACATAGAGAACAGGACAAGAGGTTCACATGGCATCACAATCCCTTATTTCGCGCCTCAAAGACGTAAGTTTTTCGCGGCAGATATTGTCGGTGCTGGCAATTGCCGCGATCATCCTTTCGGCGATACTGGTCTTCCGGGGACAACCCGACCGGAGCGAAAAACCTCCCACAAATACGCCGCCAAGGGCCAGCGCGGCCTTTGCCGGTGCACCCAGTGTCGCCGGTTCGGGCATTATCGAACCGTCCAGTGAAATCATCGAAATCGGCACCAGCCTGCCGGGCATTATTACAAAGGTTTACGTGGTTGAGGGTGATCAGGTGGCCCCGGGTCAGCCGCTCTTTGCTGTCGATGACCGGTCCAGCCGGGCCCGTATTGATGAGGCAAATGCGGCTATTTCCGGCGCACGCGCGGCGCGCGAGACGGCACGTGCCAGTTTGGCGACCGCGCAGCAGCAACGCGCGCTTTATGAAGGGGTGGAGGATAGCCGCGCGATATCGCGGCAGGAAGTGATTGGCAGCAGCGGCACCGTCCGCACCGCCCGCGCCCAATTGGCGCAGGCGGAAGCCGATATACGCAGTGCCGAAGCGATGCGGGCCAGTGCCTCGACCGATCTGGACCGCCTGATCGTGCGGGCACCGATTGCGGCGCAGGTGTTGAATGTGAACGTACGCCCGGGCGAATTCGTCAATACGGGCGGACCGCAGAGCGGCAGCAATCCCTATGTCGAAATCGGCACGACCAATCCGCTCTATGTCAGGGTCGATATCGACGAAAACGAAATTGGCCGTACCCGTATCGGATCTGCCGCCGTGATCAGCCCGCGCGGCAATAGCGCAAAGCGGGTCAAGGCTGCGTTCGTTCGGGCCGAGCCTCTTGTCACACCGAAAGTCTCGCTGACCAATTCCAGCAGCGAGCGCGTCGACGTACGCGTGCTGCAACTTCTTTTCGAAGTCCCGCAAAACAGCGGATTTTTCGTCGGGCAACAGGTTGATGCCTTTATCCGCGCGAACAGCCAGAACGCTGGCAACGCGGCTGCAAAAAAGAGTGACGGCAAATGACCGGGCCGCATAAACATATGCTTACGCTTGCCGCGTGCTACTTGCTTGCCGGGTGCGCATCGTTGCAGGGAGTGCGAAGCGATCCGGCGCGCGATCCCGCGAGCGTGGAACTGCCCGCCCGTTTTGCTTTGGCGCCCGATCTGGCGTTCCAGGACCGGAGCGCCCTAGACAGCCTGTTACCCGCAAACGATCCGGCCTTCGTGCAGTTGCGGGCCGCCGCATTGCAAGGTGCGCCCACTTTGGCGGCGGCGCAGGCGCGTATCGAACAGGCGCGGGCCCGGGCCGATGGCGCGAATGCCAATCGCTTTCCTTCGATCGGGTATGACGCAAGCGTTACCGGCGCACGCATCAATCCGGGCAGTTTTGGCGGAGGCAGCCTGCCGTCCGGGATCGTTATCGACCGCTATCGCACGACTTATGGCGCGAATATCGCGGCCAGTTGGGACCCCGATATTTTCGGCGGCCTGCGCGCCGCCGAACGCGCCGCACGGATTCGTATCGATGCAGCCAGCGCTGATGCCGCCGCCATCCGTTTGCAACTGATTTCGGCGATCGCCGCCGATATTGCCGACTGGCAGACGCTGGATGCGCGCGAAAGCGTGCTGCGCGCGGATCTGGAAGCCGCAGACGAGCTTGCCGGGCTGGCGCGGACACGCGTATCGGCCGGGCTCAATCCCGGCCTCGACCTGGTACAAGCGGACAGTCTGGCCGCAGATACGCGAGCACGATTGCAAGAATTGACGGCATTGCGCGCACGGATCACCGGATCGCTGGTTACGCTCACGGCAACCGATACCGCATCCGTGCTGGCAAGACTGTCGAGCAGCGAACGGGGCAACGCGCTGCAGTTACTGCCAGCCGCGACGCCTTCTGAAATGCTGCGCGCGCGCCCCGATATAGCCGCTGCCGAAGCGCGGCTGGCGGCCGCCGACGCGGACATTGCCGTGGCGGCACGGCAGCGCTTCCCCAAGTTCAGCCTGTCGGGTGCGATTGGCCTGCTCGTCTTTTCACTCGGCGATATTTTCAGCGCGGACAGCCTGATCGGCAGTATCGGCGGTGCAGTTGCAGGACCGTTGCTCGATTTTGGCCGTATCGATGCGGAGATAGCGCAAAATCGGGCTGTCGCCCGCGAAGCGTTTGCAGATTACCGCGGTACGGTTTTCACCGCGCTGGGCGACGTGGAGGCCGGCTATGGCGCCGTGCAGGGTGCCTATGGGGAAATGGCGGCTCTCGATGCCAGACTTGCCTTAGAACGCGATGCCGAATATCTTACCGGTATACGCTATCGCCGCGGCCTGACCGATTTTAGCAATGTACTCGATGCCCGCCGCCGATTGAATGTTGTAAGGACCGATGCGGCGCTTGCGCGCGGGCGCTATATGCGCGCGCGTATCGCGCTGTGGCTCTCTCTGGGCGGCAGTTAATGGTTGCCGAAAGCGAGCATTCCGATATTGGGATCCAGCGCTTTGGGATTGAGCTTCAGCGCCGCGCGTTGTTCGCTTTGCGCCAGCCGGGTCTCGCCTAGCTGTTCATAGGCATGCGCCAGGGCCAGATGCTGCTCAGTCGATATCCATCCGGACCGGCCCACTTTTTTGAGCAGAGCGACTGCCCGTTGCGGTTGATTGTTCATCATATAGGCCCGCGCCAGTCCTATGATGGAATCGCCATAGGCGCGAGCCCGGTAGTTTTGCCGGGCCAGCATCAGCGCACGGGGCGCATCTTCTTCGAGAATCGCATAGTCGAGCGCATGGTCGTAATAGGCTTGCGGCAACATCTTGACGCGGTCATTAAGGATAGCGCCAGCGCGGCGTGACCAGGCGGAAGCTTTCCGGCTGTCGCCTGTATGCTGATAAAGAGTGGCCAAAGCCATCATCACATCGGGGTTCTCGGTTTTGGCGAGGATAGCGAGATAAAGTTTTTCGGCTTGGGCGGTCTTGTTTGCGACCGCCAGCATCTGTGCGAGATGCGCCTCGGCCAGCCAGTATCCCGGAAAAACCGCATCGGCCCGCGCGAAATACCGCTGCGCCAAATCCCAATTTCCGCGCTGCAATTCCAGCGCGCCGATCTGCAGCAAATATACCGCCAGCATCTGCGGCGTGCGCTGCGCCTTGTTGGCGGCACCGCGTTGATACAGAGCGATGGCCTCGTCGAACTGGCCGTTATATTTGTACCAGGTCGCCAGCCGGAACAGCGTTTGCGCTCCGCCATCTAGCAATTCGGCCTGCTCGTAAACAGCGCGGGCGCCAGTATAATCGCCGTTGTAAAACGCGATATCGCCTTGGATGGCCTTGATTTCCGCAGCTTCGCCGTCCGTGAGCGGAACGGGATATCGCGCAATGATATCAAGGTCGCGACGAGCTGCCGGATAGCGGTGCAGGCTCAGGTTGATGACCGCATCGGTCATGGCGGGTCCGGCGCCGCCGGGCGCAAGCTGCATCGCTTCGGCTATGGCGTTGGAGGCGGTGCCGAAATCGTTGGCAGAGCCGGTGAGTTGCGCGCGGATCAGCGAATTGATCGCCACGCCCTCCTGATAAGCCCATTGATCGGAACTGCGCGCCACGCGTTCTTGCGCGAGTTCCAGACGTTCGTCTATATTGCGTACGGCTTGCGCATAATTGGCAGGCCCGAACGCCAGTGAAATATCTTCATCGAGCAGTCCGGGTTCTTGCAAGACGGGGCGGTTCAGCATCAGGCCGATGATCGCGACAATCAGACCGGCGACCAGAATGAGTACGGCAATCGGAATCCGTCTGGGTGCGGTTTGTTCATGCGTAGACAGAGCGAAACTTCTGGCCATGATTCATGCCTTTTGCAAACGGACAAAAAGGGTGGGACACGCCGACCAAAAGCGGAGGAAACGGCCGGTGTGTCCCAAAGTTGTTGCTACCTATCAGTCTTACCCGTTCGGCCTTGCACATGGCGTGAGCCGCAACGCCGTCAGATCGTCTGCCAGCGCATTTGTAAGCCCGGTGAGCGTACTCGCCAGTTCGGGAACGAACCTGCCCGTGGCGTCATCGGCGGGATTGGCATCGTTATAAGCGGTCTTGACCGCCGAACCGATAAGCGCGGTTGAAACCGCCGGCATCCCCATCCGATCGACTCGCGTGAAGGCAGCTACCGGCGCATTGTTGAAATTAAAAGTGGTGCCGGACGTTCCGCTTAGCGGTGGATTGCCCTGGGGCGGTGCCAGAAAAGGAAAGCCCGCACGAAACGGAACATCATTCGATCCGGGATTGAGCGGAATGTTGGCGAATGTCAGAGGACTATGTACCCTGAGATCCAGAAATATGATCGCCAGTGTCACGTCGATCACAGGATCGGCCAGTCTGCGCCCATTGGGGAAGCCGGATGCGGCCGCAAGATTGAGCGTCAGCGTGTCGGGTACGACCGCACCCGCGACGGTGGTGCCGCCCGTACCGGGAATGACCTGGTCGAAACATGGCTGGACGTTAAATCCGGTTGGTGTCGGGGTCGGCGCAGGTGCTGGCGCCGGGGTCGGCGTAGGGGCGGGCGCAGTCGTGATGGGTGCGGGCGCATTGTTGCTGTCTCCGCATCCGGCAAGGATTACGGATAAGGCAAGCGGTGTTGTCATCAGAATGGTTTTCATAGAGATATTTTTCATTAGAGTTGTCCTCCGAATCGAGCGGTTTCGGACCAGACATCAACCGGGCTGCTCCCGTTGGCGATGCGGTTTCTGGGAATTTCTATGACGACGGCCGTCAGATTCTGGCCCGCGAAAAAGTCGCGATTATTGCGAATGCTGAGCGTTCCTGTGCTGCGAGTTTCACGAAAGCCCTGCAGGTCGAAAAAGAAGGGGTCGTCGAAAAGTCCGGCACGAACGCGGACACCGTCCTGGATCAAATTCGTCTCGACCGGGCCAATGATATCGCCGGTTACGCCGGGAAGCCCGCTGACCCTGATACCATATTGCTCGCCATTGGCGCGTGTATCCTGGCCGAAACGGAACGTTATCGGGAAATTGGCGGTCGTGCGCGGCGACGCGTTTGACACGTTTATGGTATAAAGCACGTTACGGTCATAAGTTGCGGGCAGCGTGGTCGCCTGCGGACCGGCAAATGTCAGGATGAGAACGACGGAGGTATCGGTGTGATATGCGAAGACATCGGCAATATCGGCAGGCCGATCGGGCGTGCTGTCTACGGCAGGATCGGTGCGGGCCGGGGGATCGAGATGATCGGCTGCCGGCGCGTTCCGTTCGGCAAGTTGAAAGGTCAGCGGCAACGCGAGCAGCGCGGCGCCCCCCGCCAATAAGGCTTTAAAACGAATTTTCATATTGTGTTTTCCTTCCCTGAAGTCGAATGACAACGTGCGTTCTCATAGGTCAAAGGGGTCTGAAGGGATTTGCGGCCATGCATATGGAACGCTATCTGTTTCAAATCCTGTATCGTCGCTTTCACAGGCAATTGCCTTGTTCTTTTGAATAAAAGCGCGACCCTATCGTCTCCCTAGCTGGAAGCAACGGCAGGTTTTTGAAATAGTTTCACCGGTTGGCTATTCGCACGAACGAAATCAGTATGTACTGTTGAAGCGCTGCCTCACGTGTCAGATTGCGGACAGTTTTCCGCTGGCGATAATCGGCATGGTCGGCTCTACATGCGGCGCGGCAGCCGGATCTTCGAAGGTCATGGCAATGGTCGCGCCATCCGCCATTTCATCCCGCAATAAATTTTCCACTTGGATCGCACCGGATCCGTTAATGGGCGCAGAACCTATGGCCCGCGGGATACCGTCAGCCGGTATGACCCAGATTTCGGGTATCATGTTCTTGGGCTCAAGTCCCATCGTGCGCACATTGAGCGTCGCGGTTTGCGGATTCCATGCAAGAACCGCGACCAGTGTTTGCTGGTCGCCCGACAGTTGCGCGACGCTTTGTATCCGCATCTGTTCGCTGGCGGCCTGACGCAGCGGATCGGAAGCCGGTACGAGCAGCGGAGCCGTACGCACAGCAAGCAGTATAATGAGCGAGGCGGCAAGAATGGCCGATCCTATCGCCAGTCCGCGCCACAATCGCCACCGAGATGCATGGTTGACGTCAGATTGCGAACTGTCATTCGCCGTAAAATGTTCGGCGCTGTCCATGCCGCGAGACGTTTGAGATGCTTGGTCCGCACGTTGGCCGATCCTTGCATATATGCGTTCTATTATGCCCTCTGGAGGCGGCAGCGAGGGATAGCGCATATAAAGTGGTGCGAAATGGCGATGCCATTGCCGGACTCTATCGGCAAAATCCGGGTCCGAGAGGTGCAGCCTGACGGCGGCGGCATGATCTGCACGATCCAGCACGCCCAGTACGTATTCACCTGCCAGTACGTCCATGTCTCCTGTTGTGTGCACGCTATCAACCATTTTCGAGACACTTTTTTAGACGCTGCAAACCGCGGCGGATACGGCTTTTGACTGTGCTTAGAGCAATATCGTCTTTCTGCGCGAGCACTTCGTAAGTATTGCCGCCGAAGAACGCGGACCGGATATGCGCATTCTGTTTTTCGTCCAATTGCTCGAGACAGTGCAAGATGCGTTCCTGTTGTTGTTGCCTCTCAATGCCCGTGTCGGCAAGCGGCGCATCATCGGCAATCAGATCGATTACCGCCTGGTCGCCATGTAGACCGTTTCCGTTTTTGCGGCACCAATCGATGGCGGTATTGCGTGCGATGACAGCCAGCCAGGATATGGGGCTGTTACCGGTGGGTTGATACTGGCCAGCGCGATGCCAGATTTTCAGATAGACTTCTTGTAAAATATCTTCGGCCGCTACGCGATCCCGGCAGACGTGTACGCAAATGCCAAACAGTTTTGCGGATGTCAGTTCGTAAAGTTCGCTCAGCGCAGGACCGTTTTGCAACGCAACTTCGGCCAGCACTTCTACCAGGTGCTGTCTTGCATTATCGTGTTGTGGCTGCACCTGATAGCTTTGCATGAAGTCGGGATGCCTTTTTTTGCCGATGATGACAATTCAAATCTTTGCAACTGGAACTTATGCAACTTTTCTCTAACTAGAGAACTTTTTGGCGACACGGCTCAGAAAATTTCAAAAAAACAAATTTGATGCATCCTGCCGCAGCCACACCGGTATGGAGAATTGTGTATCAGAGTGGGACAGGTTCGCACTAAAGCCGCAAAAAGCGGGAGGAACAGTGTTTTTGATGATTATTGAATTTGCAAAAGGTTAAAAAAGTCTTTAGATACATAACTGTGTTTGAAAACTGAGTCGCACATTACGTCTAGTGTCAATTTACTGAGAGGAATATCTTATGAAATACTTGAAAACAGCAGCTATTACGGCTGTATTGGCTGCGGGGCTTTCCGTAGCACCTGTTAGTGCTGCTACGATTGTCGTGCCCTTGACGCCTGGCCCTGGTGGCACATTGTCTGGCGGATTCACACAGAATGTGTTGACCCCCACTTTCGACGACACGTTTCAATTCGTATTGCCTAGTGATGGTTTTGTCGGCGCATCGCTTGTCACTATTGCAGTTAATGCCGTCACGAACGTTGATTTCACCAGTGCATTTCTGAATGGTAACGCTCTTACCCTCAGCCCCACCGGTAATTTCGAGACAGGCAACGGAAACTTCGGCGTTATGAGTGGTTTGCAAGAGCTGCGCGTCACCGGAACTGGTGGCGGTAACGGCGATTACTCAGGCACGATCTCATTTAGACAGCTGGCAGCTGTTCCAGAGCCTGCTACCTGGGCATTTATGATCCTCGGCTTTGGTGCCATCGGCTTCGCTATGCGCCGTCGCCGTAAAATGAATGTAAACGTCAGCTACGCCTGATATTTTAGGGCCCTGGAAATTGAATTTCCAGGGCCCTTTTACTTCCTACAATATTTTTTCCCAAAGCATCCCATTCGGCTGATGTGTTTAGCATGGGCACTACATCTTAGTGCTTATCGACCTTATAAATTCCGTTTTGTATTTAAAGACTTTCGGCAGTCAAAAAGCCGAAATATACGAGATTTTTCCTTAGCATTCCTTATGAAAACTTAAAGTCCACTTTCTCTATCTTGAAACAGGGGGTTCCACATGAAAAAAATATTGCTCGCGACGAGTGCCTTGCTTGCGACATGCGCACTGGCCACACCAGCCAATGCTCTGAAGTTTGTTTTGAACAACCAAGGCGGCGTTGAAGCCGGCACGAACGCGTTCCGTGGCTTTACCGCAGCAACCAATTTTTGGTCATCCGTGCTGACAAATGATGTCACCATCAATCTGAATGTGCGCTTTGGGCAATTGGCTCCGAATGTATTGGGGTCGGCAGCTAGCACACGAGCCGGCGTTTTTGTGGAACCGTTCCTTAATGCACTCGCTGCGACCGGAACGACCAATCTGGACAGCCAAGCCGTATTCCCATCGCTCCGGCCGTCGCAATTTACTGACGAAGACGGAAACATAATTCAAAGTGTTCACGCGCTGATCTCCGCTCCGAAAGACAATGGTCTTGGCGTAGCAACCCCCGTTACGCGCACATTGGATGCAGATGGCAGTGCGAATAATGTGGTGCTCAATGCAAACACCGCAGTGCTCAAAGCCGTTGGCTTGTTTACAGGGGATACGAATGCAGCCGATGCTAACATAAGTTTCAGCAATCAGTTCAACTTCGATTTTGACCCAACCGATGGCATTTCAAGCAACGCCATCGATTTTATTGGCGTTGCTATTCATGAAATTGGCCATGCCCTCGGTTTTGTCTCGGGTGTCGATACGTATGATAGCGTAGGGGCGCAAAATCTTAATCTGGACCTCAACCAATTTCGGATCATGAGTACGCTCGATCTTTTCCGCTACAGCGCGTTGAGCGGTCAACTGGGTGTTCTCGATTGGGCTGTCGGCGGCGCTTTCGGTAGCAATGAGGCACCGTTCTTTTCGATTGATGGCGGCAAGTCCGTTTTCACCAGCGGATCGGGTCCCGGTTTCTTTTCTACAGGGCGGTCTCTGGGTGATCGTCAGCAGGCAAGTCACTGGAAAGACCTTAATCCGCCGCTTGGTTTGCTTGATCCTACAGTGGCATTCGGTCAGGAAACGACCGTAACCACGCTTGATCTCGCAGCCTATGATGCCATGGGCTGGAATGTGAACTATGATGTTCTGGCAAATCCGAACCGGGCATTTACCGGCCGTGACTTGTTTGGCGCTATTCCTGAGCCTGCAACATGGGGAATGATGATTCTTGGTTTTGGGCTAATCGGTGGCGCCATGCGGAGACGCGGCAAAACCAACGTCAAATTTGCCTTTGCTCAATAATAGCGTATATTGATTTTAAGGCCTGCTGACTTTTGTCAGCAGGCCTTTTCTTATATATGCATATAATGCGACAACATTTACCCAGTCGTTGGACGCTAGTTTTTTAAATTCTGTACTCAAATATTTTCCATTAACGTTTCTGCATAATCGTGCCATCAAAGTGACCGGCTTTGCGATAGGAACAAGCATTTGAAATCATCAATTACAGATCACGATTACAACAGTACCGGTCATGTGACAGGTATAGTCATAATCGGGCGTAATGAGGGTGAGAGACTAAAGCGTTGCTTCAGATCGCTCCAAGGGCTGGGTTTATCGATGGTATATGTTGATTCCGCATCAACTGACGGCAGCCCAGAAATCGCGCGCGCATTTGACGCAGAAGTGATCGACCTAGATATGGCGGAACCGTTCACGGCCGCCAGAGCGCGAAACGAGGGTTTTCGTAAATTACGTGAAATTACACCACATATCAGATATGTACAGTTTCTGGACGGAGATTGCGAAGTCGAGCCAGGCTGGATGGTAACAGCGCAGAATTTTGCCGATAATCACCCGAAAGTTGCCGTGGTTTGCGGTAGACGGCGAGAACGGTTTCCTGCGGCTTCACTATTTAACCGCTTATGCGATATGGAATGGAACACGCCCATCGGCAATGCTTTAGCATGTGGTGGTGATGCTCTCATTCGAGTGAAGGCATTGGAAGAAATCGGCGGCTATAATTCTATGCTGATAGCAGGCGAGGAGCCTGAATTGTGCAGCAGGCTCCGAAACGCGGGGATGTACATTCATAGAATTGACGCACCGATGACAATTCATGATGCCGAGATGCATCACTTCGGGCAATGGTGGTTACGTGCGGTTCGTAGTGGATTCGGCTATGCCCAAGTGTGGTGGGAAACCCGCAATTCTGAATTCAGACTCTATGGTCACGAGCTGGCCAGAACAATTTTCTGGGCATTGCTGCTACCCTTATTGGCCATATTTTCGGCATTTTTCCACCCGCTGTTTCTCACATTTTTACCATTAATTTACAGTTTACAGATCGTCCGGCTTGCTGTCAGACATGGGGCCGATCAAGCACTTTCCTGGAAAACTGCGCTTCTCAGCGTGGCAGGAAAATTTGCTGAACTGCAGGGCATGTTGCGACTGGTAGCGCGCTATATCAGACGTCAACCCGGTGGCACGATATTTTACAAATGAGCATACGCGAAAGCCATAATAAACAGTGTGCAGATGACCACGAGGCTGTGCAAGTGGGCAGTAGCGGTAACATCGCCTATCTTACGAGCGAATATCCTGCTCCGTCCCACACGTTTATCCGGCGCGAAGTCGAACAACTCCGCAAGACCGGAATGAACATCAAGACCTATAGCATCCGGCAGCCTGTTCCGAATCTTGACAGTCCAGTGGACAAGGCCATGCAGGCGGAAACGTTTTATGTTCTGAACCAAGGCATTGCTGCCTATTTGGGGGTCCATCTAAAGGCTCTGTTGTTAAGGCCACGGGCATATTGGCGCCAGTTCAGACGTGCCTTGGCGCACCGTGTCCCCGGCGTCAGAGCATTTTTGTGGTCGATATTTCACTTTGCCGAAAGTATAGTACTCGCGGCTCAATTGGAACGTGACAATATAGGGCACTTACACAATCATTTCGGCAATTCCGCAGCTAATGTAGGAATGCTTGCGGCGCAATTTGCTAAAATACCCTGGAGCCTGACTCTGCATGGCATATCCGAAACGGATTATCCGGCCGGCATGCTGCTCAAAGACAAAATTGCCGCCGCAAAATTCGTGGCGTGTGTGTCTTGGTTCGGAAGGGCACAGGCGATGCGGATATCTTCTCCCGATCACTGGTACAAATTCCATATTGTCCGGTGCGGAATCGATTTGGCGGAACTTCCCCAACAAGGCAAAAAGAGCGGTGAAGCTGGAAATATCCAAATTATATGTGTCGCACGACTTTCAGCTGAAAAAGGCCATATGGGTTTACTTGAAGCTCTCAAAGGATTAAAAACACGGGGCATTACAGCGGATACGACGCTGGTTGGCGACGGACCCTTGCATAAGGAAATCTCAGCCACAGTCATGCAACTGGGTCTGGAAAATCAGGTTCGGTTGCTAGGGAAAAAATCCGAACAGGAAACTCTTGATCTGATCGCGAAATCCGACCTGCTCGTGTTGCCCAGTTTCATGGAAGGATTGCCGGTAGTATTAATGGAAGCCATGGCTCTAGGAGTGCTTGTTATATCAAGCCGGGTTGCGGGCGTTCCCGAGCTGATCGATGACGGCAAAAACGGCATTCTTTTTCATCCAGCCAATTGGATGGACTTGGAGAATGAACTTTATGTGATGATAAGTGACCCGGAGAAAAGAGCTAAGATTGCACAAGCCGGACAATTGAAAATAGCAAAAGAATTTGAGATATCGGTCGCCACTGCGGAGCTTTCTGCATTGTTCAATGACTGAATAACGTAATGTTTGAAAAGAAAATTTAGGGGCCTACGATATTTTCAGGTCTTAGGAGCGAAGAAATGATCTTTGACCAGTTTGATAGTATTCGTATTATCAACTTGCCATATCGCACTGATCGTCGTGTGCAGACTGAACGCGAACTTGATCGCGTCGGTATGAAGGATGATCCGCGGGTCGCTTTCTTTAAAGCGTACAGGCCTGAGGATGCAGGCTCCTTTTCGTCTCGCGGTGCGCATGGTGTTTTTAAAAGTCATCTTGCTATTCTAGAAGAAGCTGCGGAAACTGGGCACAGTGTTCTTGTAATGGAAGATGACGTTGATTTTATTTCAACTATACAAAATTATATCCTGCCTCCAGAATGGAGTATATTTTATGGTGGATACGAAGCGGAAAATAAAAATGACTTATTGAATAGCAATATTATCGGTGCGCATATGATGGGGTTTTCCGCAGAAATAGTTGGAAATGTTGCGGAATATCTACGGAATCTGAAATTTACCGGTACTCATCCACCTATTGACGGAGCTTATATTTGGTACAGACGCGCGTTCCCGGATGTGGTGACAGTCTTTGCAGAACCGGCTTTGGCATATCAAAGGCCCTCCAGATCAGATATCGCAGATACTAAGATTTTGGACCGCATTCCGTTAATCGCGGGTCCGATTAATTATGCGCGCACTATTAAACGCGCGCTGTTTCGTAAATAATGCGGAATCAGATCACACAGAGTTTTTGTTAACAATCTGCTGTATTATTATATTGCCAATAGATTGGCTGAATTAGTGATCGGCATGTATTGCCTGGCAGATTTTCGAAAATGGCCCGGATTATTTCGAGTAATATTTGCTGTAGGCCGCGTCTCCATAGCCATAAGGGTCTGCATATACCCCGCTATAGCGGTTCAGCACAGTTCCAAGACAGGGTGTCGGATCAAGCATCGACACCGTATTTTGTATCTGTTTTTTCGACGTTATTCCCTGTTCCAACACCAGCATATACGCATCGAGTTTTTGGGTCATCATCAACGTATCGTCATTGGCGAAAGCGGGAGGGAGATCGCAAATTACGATAGCGTCTTCAGGCAAGTGACGCATTGCGGCGATCAGATTTTGCATACGGTTTCCGCCAACGAGCTCGGCTGAATTAAAGACCGCCGAATAGCTGGGGAACAGGGCCAGATTGCCATCGCCGATCTTCCTGCCAATGGACTGCAAATCATCGGTTTCGCCGTTCAGATATTCGCTTAGACCCACTTCACCTTCGAGACCAAATATCTTGGCGAGCGAACACCGCCGCAGGTCGAAATCGAAAAGATAGATACTCTGGTTGGGAAGGCAGGATAGGGCAGCCGCCAAGTTGAGCGACAGAAAAGACTTGCCTGCCGCAGGTGTAGCCGATGTAATGCCGATGAGTTTCCACTTTCTGGCCTCTAGGCTTTTTATGATCTGAGAGCGCAGCAAATTGAAAGGCCTGGACCGAAGATCATTTGCCTGAAACCCAACAATGTGGTTATTCTCAAGCAACTGGGCTTCCGGGTCGATCCTAACAAGTGTTTCCGGATGCGGAATATGGATAGCATCGGAAGAGGGGGACATATGGATAGGTGTGTTCAACAAAATATCAATCTTCCAGAAAATTAAGTTTTATAAAACCAAGCTTTACCCGAGACTTTCTTTTCTTTTAGAAAAGAAAGAGAAGCGGCTGCCCGACTTTATCACATCTCGCGATTTCAGAGTGGGTATCACCGCCAGCGGAGGCTGGCCAAGTATGTTGGCAACCGTTTTGGGATCTCTAATTGGCTGCAATATAAGCTCCACCCCGAAAACCAAAACCAGACCAACAACCAGTCCTGCCCCAATACCTCCGGCAATTAGCAACAACCAGTTTGGTGAAATTGGATCTTCGGGTATTACCGCCGGATCGATAATGGAAAGGCGCTCACCCATTTGCTCATTTCCCGCCTTTACCCCCGCCTGTGCAGCGAGCAAGCGACCGGAAACCGTCTGATATTGTTCGTTCAGCCCGTCCAATTGCTGTTGTAATTGGGCAATTCTTTGCAGGACAAGAGGCGCGCGCGATTGAGCGCTCATTGTAGCGGAAGCTTGTGCATTCTCGCTGGATTTGGCAGCCCTCATAATGGCAATCTGCCGATTATTGAAATCCAACTGTTGCTGGATATTGTCCAAGGGCAGTTTTTCGACATTTTGATTCGCAAGTTGTTTGGCTTCTTCCAGACGCTGACGCGCGAATATGACATCGGGATGATTGTCTGAATATACCGCGCGTGCGGCCGCAAGCTGTGCTTCAGCCGATGCGATAATAGGGTCGCGTTTCGCGGAACCCAGTGCAGTTTGACGTTGCGCGATAAGCTGGGAGTTTTCGCGTTGCAGCGCCGCGATTTGCACATCATAACTGGCGCTGCTGCCGCCCATCATGGATATACCGCCGCTGTTCGCAAGAACCCCTCCATTCTGAGCCTTGATCATCGCGATCTGGTTTTCCAGTTCACGTATCTGTACGCTGAGTCCTGTCGCCTGATCTGAAAGAAACTGCTCGGTAGCTCCGGCCTGTTCGGAGTTCTCGCTGGAATCTATGTTCAGGATTTGCTCTGTAATTTCCTGTGCGACACTTTGTGTTTTGACCGGATCCGAATAATCATAACTGAGCGAAAACGCGATCGTGGAATTATTATTGGCGTTCGACGGAGCGGTATCCGCCACAGGGGTGATAACAATTGAGTCGCGCATATCGTCTATAATCTCGGACAGAGGCGTCCCGGCCCGTTTGGACTGGTAGAGTTCGTAACGGTTGATAAGGTCAATCAGTCCCGGACGACTAAGAACCTGTTGCTGTATACGCAATATCCGTCGGTCCACCATCTCGGTAGCCCCGGCGCCCATAACATCGTCGGGCAGTTGAGAAGATTCAACCAACAGAATGGCTTCGGAACGATAGGTGGTTGGCAATAGAAAATATGCAGCTATCCCGGCAATCGCGCATAATATCAGCGGCACTATAAGCAGCCATTTTCGTTGCCAGATTATGGCAGGAATATAAGACAGGAAATTTCCGCCTTCGGATTCTAGATCATCAAATTCACTCGTACTCATCGAATATTCCCAAACCTGTATGATATGCCAACATTGCCCTCGAAATTGGGCTTGCGATCAATCTGAAAGCCGAATGTGTCCGAATACCCAGCGGAGACAAATCCCGACAAACGATCGCCGAAGCGATGACTAAACCGTGCCGAACCTCTGACATAATCGATAGCCTGTAGCTCATCATCCACGATCGAATTGGAGGAATGGGAATAGCTGGCGCTGATCCTCAGATCGTCGGTGCGGTTCAGTCTTTGACTATATCCAAAGTCGATCGATGTTTGGGTTCGAACGCCGCCGAATGAAGTGGGCAGAGTATTGCGCGAAGCACCCAAACAAAAATTATTATATTCCCTGTTTCGGCAAATATTCAAAGAGCCGGCCAAATCCGATGAAGACGTGCGGCCTGTTCCAGTTTCCAAGCGGGTAAATGCTACGCCTAGAGAGGCAGAAACAGTAAGGTCTGAAGCAATTCTTGAAGACCACGTTACCGTAGGAGTAGCTGTGAACGCGTCCCCCAGACTTGACCCCAGATAATCCGTTTCGCCAAGAGCGAGAGAAACGCCGACATTGCCGACTTCAGAAACTTGACGCGAATAGCCGATACTCTGACTATAATAATTATAATCGGTTTGAAAGACGGCATCGTCATAGCGCAATGCGGACGCAGCTAAACTCGCATTTATCGTCTCGATCGAGGAAAGCTTGCTCGATAGACCGATTCCCGCCTGAAGCTGATTGCGCCGACTATTCTGTCCGATCAAACCAATATCGTCGGCAATATCGGGAACTATGACAGGTTGATTGGTAGGGTCTACCGGTAAGAAAAAAGCATCATTCACACCGACGATACTGCTGTTGAAACCGACATTTGCGCTGATGCTCGTAAGTTCCGAAAGACGGTTTTCAACCAGACCATTCACGCCGTAACTGCTGGTCGACTGCACCTCGTCCAAATATTCCTCAAAGCGCAAAAAACCGTCCAAGTGATAGGTCGTAAGCGCGTCTTCAACAACAAGCCGGGGAACCACGTCGACGGTTATACTGGGGCTGGTTCCCGTAGATTCAAGCGACTGCAAGGGATTGGTGGAAAGTCCGGTGGCGACGGATACATCCGTCGTGAAAACGCTTTGCGCATTTACGGGCGTTGCCACCAGAGCGGCTCCGGCAATCCCGACCAACAGTTGCGAGCGCAACCCTGTATGTTTCAGACCTGAATTCATTTTCATACCCCCGCAGGACAAGATCAAGGAACGATGATCGTATCTCCGCTTTCTATGTTCGGGATCTCACCGCGCGCGACTGCTCCAGCCGCACCCCTGCTTTTAAATATACCCTGTAGTCGGGAATTGATCGTGATCAAACCCGCAGGCGTTTTGCGAATAATGGATACCGAATCCAAATCCGCAAATTCACTTGGGCCACCGGCCATACTCAACGCTTCTAGTAAGTTGATATACCGTCCAGGGGTAAAACTGCCGGGGCTGTTGACGCGGCCCATGACCGAAAACTGCAATCCTGCAGGATCGCGAACTGAAACAGTCACTTGCGGAACTTGACCCCGGTACTGGCTTTCCAAACCTTTGCTGATGACTTCTTCCAGTTGGTAGGGAAGCCTGCCCTGGGCCAAGACACGGCCAACCAGAGGAAAAGAAAATGTCCCATCCGGCAAAACACGTATCTCTCTTTGCAGGCGCTCTTCGCCCCACACATATACTTCGATCGTATCGCCAGGATTGATCGCATAAGGTATTTGTACGACAGCAGGCACCGCTCTCGCGTCCACAGTCAACGGAATTTCTTTCAAATCCTGCGCCTGCAGTGTCATAGATACGCATGCAAGAATTAGCGCCAGTACATATTTAACCATTGATTTTACTCTTCTGTCATTTCAATCACATATTGCAGAATGCTATATCCCGTAAAATATTAGTTTGCTACCTCGAATAGCGACCGGACTTGAAACCCGGGTTTTATGCCTGCGTTTTGTGCTATACCGCGCATTGGTAAATATATATTTTACTTTTACGATTATAAGTATTTTCTTGCTTGTACAATAGGATGCTAATTTTGATTCCCACCAAAGCCGTTTACAAATTGTTTATTGCCAGTGCGATGGGGATATTCATTTTGGGACTGTCGTCCTGTAATAGCGCGGCAGAAAAAGCTGCAGCATCCGGTGCGATAGCGCAGCAATTGTTCGAAGCAGGCGACTATGATTCGGCCCAAAGGCAAGTTGCTGCGGCCATAAGCCAGCGTGATGACATACCCGAACTTTATATCCTTCAGGGTCGTATTGAGATAGCCCAAGGCAATAAAAGCAACGCGTTCCAAGCCTATTCCAAAGCCTTGTCGCTGGACAGCGCAAATCCGGAAGCCCTGCAGGCTGTTGCACAACTCGGCTTGCAAACGGGCGCGTTTCGGGAGGCGGAAAGGGCTGCGGACAATATTTTGACGCTCTCTCCCAATCAGGTTGATGCACTGCAAGTCAAAGGGCTGCTGGCGTTTGTGCGCAACAAACACGAAGAAGCGATCGACTATGCCGACCGCATACTTGCCCAACAGGCCAATAATGAAGGCGGCGTCATCCTGAAAGCGAGAACTTTGGCAGTTTCGGGTAAATTGGATGAGGCGCTCTCGCTCCTGCAAGAGCAAGTCGCTACCCAAGGCTATACATTGGGGATCAACCTGACTCTATTGGAAATTTACCGCACGAAACAAGATCTGCCAAACATGCTGGCCACTTTCGAGCGGATTTTCGGCGAGGATAGTGCGGATTTTGGTCAAGGGGTTGCGCAATTCGTGATAGATTACGCGAATACGCTCTACAAATCCGGGGATGCCCGGGCAGCGCGGCTGGTGTTATCACCTATAATACGTGGAGATGCTGGATATTCGGAAATATTTACGCGCATACCCAATATTTGGCGTGAATATGATGTCAATCCATTGACCGAAAGCGATGTGCAGTATCTGTCCGAAAAAGGTGCCGTCGAGGCGCGTATTCCAATCGCACGATACATGCTAGCCGCCGGACGTCCCGAAATAGCTGAACGGATTCTGCAATCGATAGCCACGGGTCAATGGCCTGAAGCGCGCGCGCTCTACGCCCGCGCGCTCCTTGCGCTTGGGCAAACCGACGAAGCGGTGGCAATTGCGTCCGACATACTGCGAGAGGACAAAACTAGTGGGGATGCGCTGCTCGTGCGAGCGCGCATGTATATAGCGCAAAAAGATTTTGTGAGAGCGATAAATGACCTCCAGATCGTCGTGCGCGACAGTCCGCAAATGGCGGATGGGTACTTGGCTTTGGCTCGTGCTTACATTGCCAAGGGAGATCCCAGCGGAGCGATACGCATATACGAACAGGCATCGCAGGCGTTGCCACAAAATTCCGCTATATTTGAAACCTATAGCGCATTTCTGCTAGACCAGAAATTAAACCGGCAAGCCATTGTGGCGACCCGGGGATTCGCCAGAGATACACCGGCACTTATCAGTGCATGGATATTGTATGCAAAAACTTGCCAGCGGGCGGGGTCCGGATCGTGTGCGCAAGAGGCACGCGAAGGCGAAAGACAGGCACGGTCCATATATGCGATCGACATGCCGCCCGGAAGCCCTCCTACACGAGGCCTGTTCGGCCGTTTGAAATAAGCATTATGACGAACATCGAGGACACAAACCCTACCGTGCGTTTCATGGGAACTGACATGGCTGCACTTGATTTGGAACATAGTCTTGCGGTCATAAGGAAAATGTCGCGCAACGACCAGTTTACCTATGTCGTCACCCCTAATGTTGACCATATCGTCAATCTCCATCCCGATGTCCCGCACAAGCGACATATTCTCTTCAAGGCTGCGTATGATGCGGCGGATCTGGTGATTTGCGATAGCCGGATTGTGTCGAAGCTGGCTCGGCTTTCCGGACTTAACGTGCCGGTTGTGCCGGGTAGCGATTTAACCGCGCACCTCTTCGCGGATCACTTGAAACACGGTGATCGTGTCGCAGTTATTGGCGGGGACAAACATCTCAAAAATATATTGATGGGCAAATTTCCTGGACCGGATTACCGCCAGTATATTCCGCCTATGGGTGTGCTGAATGATCCCGACGAAATGCACAAGATCGTAGCTTTTGTCCGTCAAAGTGGTGCCCATTATATCCTGTTTGCCATCGGCGCGCCGCAAAGTGAAATTGTCGCACACCAGTGCAAGCAATCCGGAAAGTGTAAAGGCGTCGGCCTGTGTATCGGCGCTTCGCTCGAGTTCATCACCTCGGCCAAAAAACGCGCGCCGCTCTGGATGCAAAAAGCCAGTCTTGAATGGGCATTCCGCCTGTTGAGCGAACCCAGGCGTTTGTGGCGGAGATACCTTGTCGAGGGTCCGAGGATTTTCCGCATTTACTGGCGTCATCGCAGATAAAATAGGAAAGCGGCGATTGATTCGGCTCTAATCTTCGCCGGGGCGGCGCGTTCGAACCCATTTTTTTTCCGCACCTTGCAAAAGCTTGAGATAGAGCGGGATCTTCCAGACGATATATAGCGGCGCACGCACCATCGCAGCGACTGTAAGAAAAGCGCGTCCTTCCTTTTGCCATGCGAGGAAAGTGACAAGAAGAGCCAGCACCAAGCTGGCAGATAACAGGATGGATGGTACCCAGCTCCCCCCCAGAAGAGCCGCACACGTAACGGCGAAAACAATTGCAAAACTGATGGCAAGCAACAGGGCTAAAGGCGGTACAAGCAAATGTAGTCCCAAACCGAGCGCTGGCCGCGAAAAGTCTTTCAAGCCGGTTCCAATCAATGGCAGCGCATATTGCTTGGCAGTTGTCATAAAACCATGTTCCCAGCGGGTACGCTGAACCAGAGTGTCTTCCTTCGCGGCAGCATCGCTCCATATACGTGCTGATTCGACAAAGCGTGGAATAACCCCCCGCTGCGTCAATGACGCGCCCAGCGCGAGATCTTCAGCTATATCTGCGCTTGCCAAGGGAGCCTTGGCGAATATGTTCCAGGGAAAGGCCATGCCGGTTCCGGTAAGCAAGGCCGCTCCACCCATGCGCGTCATGCCGCGCTGTCGCACCAAATTCTTAATGAGCATCGCGAAATTGGAAATTTGCACTATGGAAGAGGATGCGCCGCGGCTCCTTATCAAGTTGATTGCCTGTACAGGGGCAGCTTTAGCCAATGCCGCAAGGTGCAGACTTTGAATGCTACCCTGTTCCATTTCGCAATCCGCGTCGATAACCATAACGCAATCGGGCGGATCGTGTGCCAAGGCGTCGCGTCCAAAAGCGAGCGCAAATCCTTTTCCTTTGCGATCTGTGTCGGTTCGTTCGATGACATCGGCACCTGCCATACGGGCGCGCGCCGCAGTATCATCGGTGCAATTGTCGGCAACGACAAGTATCTTGGCGTGCTCGGGCAGTTCATGTAAAATATTCTCTACAGTTTTGCTGATGATCCGGGCTTCGTTGTGCGCAGGGATCAAGACTGTCAGCCGTGATGGTTTTTCTGCAGAAGAACTCTCCGTTTCCCCAGCGTCCCGGTTTTTGGCAAGACCGGCACTTACCTCTAACGTAAAAATGAACAACAGCAGCACGGGAAGCGCCACCAGAATCCAAGACGTAATGCTCAGAAAAGTTGCTAAAAATGCCATTGCGATTGTGATTCCCGTTGCCGAATTTCTCCCCTAAAGTCTTTTGGAGAAAATTAGGTTTTAGTGGCTATATAGCTTTTGACCTGTAAAGATCGTGTTACAATTATCAAAGCAGATACGGGTGGGGCATGGCGATAGCATACCATTTCTGCTAGCAGCGACGCCCTTCTGTACCGAATCAAACGGCAGAACAATTTTGGAGCTAATATATAATGAGCCGCAATTATTTTTCCCAAAAAAGAGTATTGGTGACTGGTGGTTGTGGCTTTGTTGGATCCCATTTGATCGACCAGCTCATCGATCAGGGTCATGATGTGCTGTGCGTCGACAATCTGTTTACAGGCGCAAAACAGAATATAGCACATCTGCTTCAGCACCCGAGGTTCGAATTCATGCGGCACGATATCTGTTTCCCGCTTTTTGTGGAAGTGGATGAAATTTACAATCTGGCATGCCCTGCATCCCCAATCCACTATCAGCATGATCCCGTGCAGACGACTAAAGTCTCGGTGAACGGTGCGATCAATATGCTGGGCCTCGCCAAACGGCTCAACTGCCGGATATTGCAGGCTTCGACCAGCGAGGTATATGGCGATCCGCACATACACCCCCAGACCGAAGATTATTGGGGCCATGTCAACCCGATCGGTATCCGCTCTTGTTACGATGAAGGAAAACGCTGCGCCGAAACATTGTTTTTCGATTATCGGCGTCAGCATAATCTTGAAATCAAGGTGGCACGTATTTTCAATACATATGGCCCGCGGATGCACCCGTCGGATGGCCGGGTTGTATCGAATTTCATCATGCAGGCCATAAACGGGAATGATATCACTATCTTCGGCAACGGATCGCAGACACGCAGCTTTTGCTACGTAAGCGATTTGGTTTCAGGGCTCATGAAGCTGATGAACAGCCGCGAAGGCTTTACGGGCCCCGTCAATATCGGCAATCCAAACGAATTTTCGATCCGTGAGCTCGCGGAAACCGTTGTGGAGATGACCAGTTCCAAATCGAAAATAATCGATCTGCCGCTTCCGCAAGACGACCCCAAGCAACGCCAGCCCGATATTTCGCTGGCCAAGTCCGAACTGGATTGGGAGCCTTCAATTCAGTTGAAAGAAGGGCTAGAAAAAACGATCCGCTATTTTGAGCAATTGGACAAAATTGCCACTGTTTAGTTTTTGCGGGTCAAGCTTTCGATAAATTCGCGATACTGTACGGCAATATTCGTCCAGTAGAACTCGCTGACACGGGCGGATATAGCGGAGTTTCCGTCACTTCTTGATTCCAGTGCGCGGGACAGGGCATCGGTCACATTCTGGGTGATTTCGGTATTCACAAGAAATTCTCCATCACCGACAATCCAGCGCAGACGGGGCGTATCGTGCGCGACGATCGGCAATCCGCAAGCCATGGCTTCCGGATACACGTTGCCAAATGATTCCAGTTTCGACATATGCAAGAAAGTGTCAGCGGATTGGTACAATGCCGGCATTTCATCGGGGGTTACTGTAAGCTGGGTAAAACGATCGGGCAGCATTTGCGCTGCCAATTTCTTTACTTCTGCACGCATAGGCCCGTCACCTGCAACGACAAGGTGCACGCCGTTCAATCCTGCCGCGGCTTTGATGCCATCAACAACCCGCTTTGTCGGAATAAGCGCGCTGACCATCAGGATGATCTTGCGGTCTGCCGGCAGCCCCAGCTTTGCTCTTGCCCCCGGTCCCGGCGTAAATTTTTCGGCTGAAATACCATTGGGAATTAAAGCACAGTTCCAGTTGGTTTTATTGTTTTCGTAGAAATCGGGATTGGTACATACCAAGCCATTGCAGGAAAAAAAGCGGTACTCCGTGTCATTGGAAATGGCGGGCCACTCCCCGTTTTGTGTGACAAAGATATTGGCCGGCTTCCTGCCGCCTGTACCTGACCTCCCCAGTATTTTGTTGGTGAATGGGAAGGAGCAGGTGAGCACGGCATCGTAATCGTCCGGATTGTAGTGCCTCAGCAGACCCGGTGCGAAGCTGGCTTCCTCATATACCGTTTCGCTTCGAAAAGGCGGAAAAAAAGGAAATTTTTCAAAATTTTCGCGGCGGATTGAGCCAGCATGAATAAACCGATAGGGATCGTTCGGTCTCACGTTTCCCGATCCTATGACTGTAACATCATCCCCGGTCCGGGCAAGCTCGGCGGCGACCGATAATAAGGCAACTTCGGCTCCGCGTTCGTAACGGTGAAACCCCGGCAGTGCGAATAATAATCTCATAGGCGGTACATAGCCTTGTCTTTATCAATTGTATTACCAAAAATAATCCACGCAACTTTTAGCCATAGCGATATATCAGTTACCTTGCGGATTTTTCAGTTCGGGAAGTGCGCACACTCAGTAAGGCAGAAACTGCCACAATGGTTGCAGAGAGCGACCACAGCCAAGCAATGACCATAATTCCAGCTAGCTGAAAATATAATAGCGTATCGATACGGTGAAGAGATATAATTTCGAAAACGAATATCAGCATCGTAAACAGGCTTGCCCCCTGGGCCAGTTTGACTGTTTTCGCATTCTCCCCGCGCATCGCAAACCGTAACATCATGATTATGCACAAAAGCAACAGTGCCAGAAGCGGAACCTGCAAAAACGCACGATGTTCGTACAGCCCGACCAGCTGTAACATGCGGTCGAAACGATTATGGACAGTAAACCGTACATCCAGAAACATCTCTGCAAGAAATAAGATGTGTATAGCCGCCAGAATGCCCCAGACCCGAGCATTGCGTGGACATAGGCAGCAAAGGGCAGCAATGCCGAAAACCATAAATCCGGTGGCCTGCGTCATATTATTAAATAAAGACATGGAAAATTCTTGGCCTTATAACTCGGAACCGGTTTATGCTTGCCATAATATGGGGTAACGAAATGGGCTTTATTTCTCTTACCTATATTGTGTTTTTTTGCCTCGGTATAGCAATCTTCACAGTCTTACGGCCGGCATTGGCAGTAGCGATCGTATATCTTTCCGGGATGATCTTCCTGCCGGTTACCGATTACTTCTTTCCGCTGCACAGCGACGCCCTGATTCACACCATAATGCCCATGGCACTTCCGTCCGATCATTTGATCAACAAAGGCTGGGTTGCCACAGTCACTGCCGCAATCGGAGCTGTAACGTTCGATTGGCGGACAATTGTGCGGTTTCGCTTTTCGCCGCTTGATCTACCCATAATTTGCTGGTGCCTATGGCCTATGGCACAGGCGGTTTTCTTCATTACCGATCCTGCTGCAGACATATCCAGTCTTTATCTTTGGGCGACATGGGGATTGCCATGGTTTCTGGGCCGCATATATTTTGGCCACTATTCGCGGCAATTGGTATTGATCGATACTGTGATTTACCTGTCGCTTCCGTTGCTTGCCATCGCGCTCGTGGAAGGGTTTACGGAAATACGCGTATATGAATGGGCATATGGTCAGCATCCGTTCGCGGATGTAGGTGCCGGCCGATATGTTGGCAACCGGCCATTGGCAATGTTCGAGGACGGCAACCAGTACGGTTTGTGGATGGCATGTATCGCAGTGCTTGCGGCCTGGAGAGCTTGGTCCCACGACAGTTCCAAGACCAGAATATGGATTGCCGCGCTATTTATTTTGGCAAGTTTTGCATCACAGTCCATAGGTGCCATCTTGTTGATGATATTGGGAATTGGGGCGATTTTTCTGCTGAGCGGGGTACATCTGTCAAGGCGGTTTTTTGTCCTTTTCGCGCTTGTGCTGGGGATTGGATTTGGTTTGTATGTGAACGGCGTGCTGCCGCTTCGTTACCTTGCGACTGACACACCTGCGGGCGAAGCAGTTCTGAACGCGCTTAAAGCGTCGGACCGGGACTCGTTTTCATGGAGGATATCGCAAGATGAAAAGGCCATGCCCACACTTCGCACGCATCTGCTAACCGGTTCGGGCAAGTGGGACTGGTGGAGAGAATCTGGTACACGCCCTTGGGGCTTTTCGCTTTTGCTGATTGGGCAGTTCGGGTTGATCGGCTTGTCGTTGCTCGGGACGGCTTTATTGGGATCGTTATTGGCGCGACGGCAAAAAGTTCGCGCTACTATCCATCATATTTCCGACGCTACGCGAAATCCCGCGATAGCTATTATTGCGGTTATTTTTATGGCGGCACTGGATGCCCTGCTGAACGCCTTTATTTTCCTGCCTGCCATATTATTTTTGGCGGCTATCGCTAACCATCAAACCAAAGACTCAAACACAAGCGGGTAATACACAAGTGTATATGAGGTGCCTGAGGGGGGCTCATTTACTCTTGAATTGCGGAGCTATAGCAACAGCGATGACGCTTGTGGTCAGTTCATGAAAGCTGATGGCAGAGCAAAAAAAGTGGGCCGGAAATTTCAGTCATTCCGGCCCAACTCGTCAAGCCAAATCAAATAAGAATACTGTGCCAAGCTAATACTGACATCTGTCGTCTCACGTGGCGGGCGTTTTTGCTGGCAACTTGGGTTTGGCGCCTTTTGCGGTGCTATCGGCCGCCGAAAATCCGTCCTGATAAGTGATTTCGGCTTTGCTCTTTGCCGCTTCCAGTCTTTTTTTCAAGATCTCGCTCAGTTCTTCTTTGCGGATTGAGTCGACTATCTGCGATGCCATTTGCGATTCGTCTATCGGAACGCTCTGGCTGCCAGTAATCACATTTGCGGTCACGACGGCCGCAGAGGGAACAACAAAAGGTTCGCCGGGCGCAAGCGATGCTATCTGGGCCATCATTGCAGCAGGAACTTGTGCGGAATCCATCTGTGTAGTCCCGCGCTGATATTTGATTTTCATACTATCCAGAATCGCTGCCACCTCGGGCAGGGTATTTGCCTTTTCAAGCGACTTCAGGCTCGAAATATCAGCCGGTACCGGAAAACTTATTTGATCGACATTATATATTTTGCGGTTCGCAAAAGAAAAAGGATGCGTTTTTACATAATTGTCGATCGCGCTTTTGTCGGGCACTTTTAATGTCGAACCGGTTTTCTGGCCATACATCTGAATCAAAAGGGCTTCGTTCAACTGACGCTGTTTGATAAGATACACCGGATCCTGATCGATCCCATCCTCACGTGCAACTTGCGCCAAAAGTCTTTTGTCGACAATTTGTTGAAGCGCCTGTTGCTGAATGGCTTTATTGTCGGCGCCCGAGGGTATATTGGCTTCGGCAAGCATCGCATTAATTTCCTGAAGGGTAATTTCTTCCCCATTTACCACTGCGGCGACTTGTCCCGTTGCTTCTTTTTCACATCCTGCAAGCATGATGGCCCATGAGCCTGCACATATAAGAAGTAGCGGTTTTGCAGAAAGAGCGATTTTCATTCGGAAATCTCCATAGAGTATGTATGTGAATGCAAGGAACTTAATCGCGGACTTGTGACATGCCCGGTTAGAATATACAAGCTGCCGATAACAAGCGGAGGAAATTTTGGAAACTTTTTACGACTGGGTCACAGTGGCGATATTCGGGGGACTGATCGTGTTATTTCTCGATCGTTCAGTTGAGGATGATCCACCTGACCATTTGTGGCAATATCTGGTGGCAGCGTCAGGCTGCGCGGTTGCAAATTATCTCGGCAATGAAGGTTATATGTTTGCCGCTGTGGCAGTGATTGCCACTGTGATAACTTTTATCGTAGCCGTTCTCAAACCTTTTGAAAAATTCAAACGACCCAAGGAATGAGAATTCTGACCGTGTACTGAAATGACAAAGCTATTGGCTAATCCCGCTAATCAGTGCTCTCCCACGCGCGTTCATTGCGCGGTTCATGTCTGCGGCAAAAGTGGTCAATACCGGAAGCGCGTCTTTCACCTCCGGCATCACGACCGACATGCGCACCAGTATGCCATCGGGAATTGCCCCTCGTAAATTGGCTTTGATGACGGATATGCGCTGGTCTGTCCAGGCAAGAGGGAATTCATCGCCTATTCGTGTCCAGTAGAGGACATGCTCGGTCCTGTCTGGGCCGACAGCGGTAAAAACATTGCCAGGAGTTTTTCCGCCCAGGCCATTGTCAATGATAACCGGTCTGGTATTGGTAAGGCGGTACCCACCCGCCGGATAGCAAACTTCAGGCCTGTGCACTTGCAAAGTGCCGTCCTGCGTATTGCTGTACGCGGCTAAAAACATGACGGGCGGCTCTTTGCTCGATGCGTATACGCGGGTCACCAGATTGTCATAAAGCCTGTCTGACAATGCGTCGGGTGGTGGCAGCACGACCCCGCTCGACGTTTCAAACGCCCAAGGTCCGATTTTTTTCGGTACCAGTTTTTCAAAAACATCCTTATCCATAATCGGATTTATCGCATGCGGCGTCCGGGCATAGGCCACGCCACCTGCCAGGCAAAAAATTCCTCCCAGAATGAGGTTGCGCCGATCAAGCGCAATTGCCCCTGCAGTTTTCAGTTCGCTCATGCCTTAGCCTTTCGAATGCTTATACGCCGCCATATTGGTTCAAATAGACTGTCGATTGCAAAAATTGTCAAAACAGCAATGAGGAACATTGTGATGCCTGCAAAATTATGGAGAAAGCCCTGTGCTGCTGCTTCTCCGGCATAGTAGGTAACCAATATGAGTATGATGACGCGAATAAAATTAGCAATGATGGCGACAGGTATAATCATGAAGCTCAAAACCAAAGCATAGCGCCATTCCGCCTGATGGCGAATGTAGATATAGAATAAAGATATGGCTGAAAGTGATACCAGCGAATTGAGTCCGGAGCATGCTGCCGCTACGAGCAGCTGATACTGGCCAATCTGGATCATGACCCCAGCGCCCCCGATCGGATACCCAAGCATATGCAAGAATGCGATCGCATATTGTGAAATCATTATTTTCAAAGGCTGGGTAATAAGAGCGATAACGGTATCAGGCGGTGGAAACATGAACAAAAGATAGAAGAGAGGAAACCACATGAATTTCATCGCGGCGCTGCCGATGATGCTGTAAAGAGCAATCAGGATAATCGCGTACATCAGATAGCCCTCGATCTCCACGATCTGGGTTGTTCTTGCAAAAAGATAGAGCGGCAGAAACACCGCGACCAGCAATGCAACCGGCAGAGTTGGTGCAGGTCGCATTATTGGTCTGGCTTGAAGCCAAAGTTTGCGCAAAAGCCACAATCCGGTAAACAGTACGATCGGGCCGTGCGCGCCTTCTTCACGCGACCAGCTTTCCTGTGCGACAAACATCATTGTCGGTATGATAATCGCGGCCAAGCCTATCCCAAGCAATATTTTTGGAAAGGACACGCCATAAACGGGCGTGGGGGTTGGATATACGGCATCATTCATTCGGTAATATATCCTCAGCTTACGTATTGGAATAATTTGCTCTAAAACATAGCAGCATGTGTTTGCATAAATTCCAAATCATAAGAATTTTTTAAAACGCATTTTGGGCACGCAGTCCGACTTTATTCACGCGTTGGCAAACTGTTGCAGTTCGACTAATTTCTAATCCCCTAAACGATATGCAATTCTACATATTTTGGCAACATCCAATCGGTTTCATTATGGGACAGTCCCAATTTGAGATACATCAATAGTCCTGATTTTTTGTTTTGATGGCATAGCTACCATCGCTCTGGTTCATCCGGTGCATTTTATAGACAAATGAAAATCGATAGGTCGTAAATTATGTCTATAAGGCATCAATCTTTTAATTTACGCGGCGCGAAAGAGACCTGTCAGGGAAGCCAATTTTCCAACTGGAGAAACCAAGTTTGTATTTTCAGATAAAACCTTCCTGGATGTTGCGCTTTCGTAACAGACGCGGACGTTGGATAGCTACATTCATGACATGTCTTTTCCTGGCTGTGCTTTTAGTTGGGTTATATTTGGGGTGGTCGAATATCCAATCGTCCAGTCAAGAGAGTGGGATGGACTCAGCAAAAATCTCTAGTGGTGCAACAGTTATATCCAGCTTGCCTGCATTGCCGGATGAAATACCGCCAGGTGAAGAGGATGCCAAATTCGACTTGAGTGCAGAAGAAGCCGTTAAATTCAATGCTGGGATTCCTGCAATTAATGGAAAAATAGATACGGCACTACCATTCAAGATTCCCAATACACCTACGTACGAACTGTCGCGTTCGAGTGCCATCAACTGTCTGACATCGGCGATATATTATGAGGCCGCATCTGAATCGGAGCGCGGTCAAAGAGCGGTTGCGCAAGTCATTTTGAACCGCGTCCGGCATCCTGCCTATCCGAAAAGTGTATGCGGGGTCGTCTTCCAGGGCTCCGAACGGACCACGGGTTGCCAGTTTTCATTTACATGTGATGGTTCCATGGCAAGGACACCACAACCGGCATTTTGGGAACGTGCGAAACGCATAGCGAAAGACGCCTTGAGTGGAAAAGTCGAGCCGAGCGTAGGCAATGCCACGCACTATCATACTATCTGGATTGTTCCCTATTGGGCACCAAGCCTTCAGAAATTGACGACGGTTGGGGCTCATATTTTCTATCGATGGACTGGATACTGGGGTCAGCCCGGTGCCTTCAAGGATGTTTACGCGGGCGAAAATATTCCTGCAATATTGCCGGATTCGAAAAATCCGGTTACCGACATGGAATATGATGCCCAGGTCCAGTTGGGAGACGAGACCATTGCATTCACGCCCGAAAAAAAACGAAGCGATATCACCACTCCGTCATTCAAGGCTGGTCCGGGGCCAACGATTGCGGATGAAGCTAATAAAATTACCGCAGATGAAAATCGCGGTACGCTGGCGGCAGATAAAGAAAAAGGCGTCCTTCTTCCCAAATAAATCAATGTACACACAACAGTTTCTTAACGATTCTGAAACCATTCAGGCTTCATATTCGTGAGGGAGACAGTTTATGAGCGCACATAAAATACGATATGATGAACAATTTATAGATCCGCGGAACAAGATGAGCGCGAGCGACGCTTTTTCGTTTGGCGAACAGCATTATATACCTGTTTCGTCTCCAGCCCGCGAGTTGCAGGAAAACCTAGAAACTCGCATTGCTAACTCCGTGTCCATTGGAAAGCAAAGTTTTGAAGATACGTTAAGTTCCGGGAAAAAAGTCGCCATCATCTTTGCATTCAGTTCGATATTATGGGCTGGAATTGTTCTGGCCGGGATCGCTATCTACTAAACCTGTTCTATAATCGTCATCGGGTTTAATTTGATTCTGGATGTCAGCCGATGATCGAGAAGATATCAAAGAAGTTGAATCCGTTTCAGGTCACATAAAATCTTAACTTTGAGAAGCTTGCCACCTTTTCACCAAAGCTGGTAAGGCGCGGCTTGAAAAGCAAATTCCCCTACACGGCATTCCCGCACTTATGTCAGGCAAATGTTGCGCTGATAAAATTGGATGCATGTTAAGATAAACTAAAAACTCTCTCCCGTATCAACAAGATATGGTTAAACACGTGTTCATAGCATTTAAACGATTTAGCGTTTAAATTGCGGGGCACGTTTTACGTATTGGGGCAGAGCAAGTTAATTGGAACACAGTTATCCTTCCACCAAACAAAAGTTGAGCGATGGTGCCGTTGTTCGGCGACCTTTAAGGAATCTGCGCCTGCTTATGTACGCAATGCTACAGGTTTGCGACGTTGTGGCTATATCATCCGCGTTCTTACTGGCCGGGCTTTTGCGTGATGAAAAATGGCTTTCTCCTCAAGGGCAGCATATTGTAATACTGGTTTTACCTATATTTCTGCTGTTTGCCTACAGCCGGGAGAGTTATTCCATTGATTCGCTGCGCAGCCTTTCTGAAAGCGTTCGAAGGCCACTTTCCGCTTTTTTTGCAACATCACTTATTATTTTCATGTTTACTTTTTTTTCGAAATCCGGATCGGACCTTTCGCGTCTGGCTTTCGGAACGGCATTTGTCGGAAGTGTGACATTGATCGTGTGCGGACGCCTGCTTGTCCATCGGTTCGTATGGTGGAAGTGGAAAGGCAATATTCTCGACCAGCTTATTATAATTGATGGGACTCCCATACTGCCTGGTTGCGAGATGCATCGCTGTATCGATGCCCGAAAAGAAGGTCTCTATCCGGATCCGATGGATCCGCATCGGCTTTCTGAACTCTCCGCTTTGGTTAAGGGGTATGACAGAATTATCGTATCCTGCAGCGACGAGCGACGGGCGGATTGGTCGCTGTTTCTGAAAGGATCGGATATTACCGGCGAAATTGTTGTGCCGGATAACAATAAACTGGGTGCCATCGGTATCGGGGAATTAAATGGTACCGGCACATATATCGTATCCCGAGGTACTTTGAGTTTTGTGAATCGCGTCAAGAAACGGGGTTTTGATCTGGCGGTGACTGTTCCTCTGTTCCTCTTCCTCTTGCCGCTTTTGATCGTTACTGCCATCGCGATCAAGCTTGACAGTTCCGGCCCCGTCTTTTTTCGGCAGCCACGGGTTGGGCAGGCCAACCGAATTTTCAATATCTATAAATTCCGCAGCATGTGCGCGCAAGACAGCGATGAAAATGGCAATATATCCGCCAGTATAGGTGATGTGCGCATTACGCGTGTGGGACGCTTTATCCGGAAAACGAGCATTGACGAACTGCCGCAACTCATCAACGTACTTCGCAATGAAATGAGTGTCGTGGGCCCCCGGCCGCATGCCCTAGGTTCACTGGCAGGCAACAAGCTATTTTGGGAAATTAATCAGGAATACTGGCTTCGTCACGCCCTGAAGCCGGGTATCACCGGACTTGCGCAAATACGGGGGCATCGCGGCGCAACCCATGACCAACAAGACCTGGAACTACGGCTTCAATCCGACCTGGAATATTTGCAGGGTTGGAGGCTTTGGCGTGACGTGACAATATTAATCGGGACCGTCAGGGTTCTAATCCACCCCAATGCGTATTAAAATCATTCGCTAGATGACCGAATATATGAATTAAAGCTAATACTGATTATCATGCACGTTCAAATATGGTGAGTGAGTATTTACTATATTTCGGAAAACGGGGACAAAATGAGCATTAATTCCAAACCAGATATTATAATCAGTATTGCCACGATACCTAGTCGAATAAATTGTATGAAGCCGACCCTAGAATCTCTGATGGCTGGCAGCCTCGTACCCACAAAAATTTTCGTAAATCATCCCGAATATTGCAAATTAGAAAAATCAAATTACCAAACACCTGAATTTTTTTCCGATCAAGATTTTTGCCGCAATGTAATTGAGCTCAACACTACGCCGGTGGATTGGGGCCCCGGCACAAAATTACTGGGTGCAACTGTTCATCTTACTCCAGATAGCTACCTTGTGATAGCTGACGATGATGTTGTCTACCATCCCACTTTCTTGTCACGTATAATGAATGCGCAATTTAATGAAAACGATCATGCTTATTCTTATTTTACGTATCGGGTGCGGGGCTTAACCGTAGGTCAGGGGTGCGATGGATTGAGCATGAAGTCTGAAAAACTGGATGGAGTGAGAGAGTTCTATGATACTCATGTTGCTGGAACAACGCTCACATATCATGACGATATTTGGATTGCTTATTTTCTAGCCACAAAAGGTGTGCAAATTCGCCGAATATCTAATCCATCGAAACAATCATTAGTCTATGAGCAGATTATTCCGAATAATGTTTTGGCAATTCAAAAAGGCGATCTAAAAAGGGAAACAATTGCACGAACGCATATTCCGCGTCTGTTTGCCGCTATCAAACTTCCTTTTTTCACCCGTGCTCGTTTCAAACTTATTGCGATCGGTGATTATTTCAAAGACTCTTGGTGCTTTGTCATGGATCTATGGCGCCGTGGCGCAAGAAAAATCATTAAAATGGCAAATGCTGACAAACCCTGAATGTTCCTGTGCTGTTATTTGAGACACGTTTGCTTATACTCGAAGAGCTTTGTCTTTTTCTGTAATTTCATACTTGTCATCTTCGTGGGAATGATCGGACCGGTTTGCTAATAGCCTGGCAGCGCGTTCTGATCGTCTCTGCAGAATAAGACCTGCCATGATGCCATAAGAAATACCCACCATATATTGAACAACATAGGTGACCCAGATCCATTCGTAGAAACAATGCAAAGCTACAACTATCATCGTGACGACCAGACCAAGCGCCACTTCGCCTCGCGGATCCCGTCTGTCGGACCACGCATATCGCAAGGCTGTTATTATGGGCCACAACAGAAACAATATAAAACAAAATAGTCCAAGGTAACCCGTCTCCGCTGCTACGAGGAGATAAGTATTGTGTACGTTTGCGGACCTGCTGCCGAAATTCCAAGCGACACCTGCGCGTTCGGAATAGCCTTCTGTACTCGCGACTACGACATACCTGTTGGCACCTACTCCCATAGGATGTTCGGAGATAATCATTTTTGCGGCACTTTCGAAAGCAGCGCGTTCATCGTACGACCCAGCAATTGGCTTTTCGGTAAATCTTTGTTGGAGAGAATCGATTGCCAAAGGAGCAGCCACCGCGAACATTAAAATACCAAGAAAGGCCATTTTCACTTTTGCGGCTGTGGTCTTTCTGATCATCGACATAGCTAAAAGCAGCACGATACCAAAACCCGCCAGTCCAATTGTGGCCCGTGATGCACCCAGTATGACTACTATCAAACTTGCCGCTACACCAACTACAGCTAGTTTGTTCCGCCCTTTCGAGAGCAGCAGAGCGAGAGAAGGATAGAGTGCAAAATGCGTGACCATACCAAGTAAATTCTGGTGACCCAGCGTACCGGTTGCTTGTATCGCACCGGTTAATTTCTCATAGATGGTATGTCCCGCTTGAAAAGATACGCCAAGAATTATGCCGGCAATAATGAGCTGTGGACCCTTTTCGTTTTTACATACGCACGTCACAGCCAGAAATACGATGAACATGCGGCATAATTGCCACACGTAAAACAAAGATGCCTGAGGTTCGCCGGAAAAAATAATAGATAGTGATGCGGCCACAATATAAGCAATTATTATGCTTCTAAAAGGGACCGAGGCAAACGTACGGCGGTTCGCAATGAGGATGGCTATGGCTGCGGCGTCAAGAAGCGAAAGAGATATGCCTTTGACATAGCCTGGCCACATAGCCCAACTTATGATTGCAGCATCCAGGTTCAAAGCGTCTATTACGAATGGCATGATGCCAAGAGATATATAAAAATATTTTCGCGCTGCCGCACCCTGACGGATAAGAAAAACAAAGATAGGAATAAAAAGAATTATAGCAACAAGTGCAACAAATCTCATGACAAATCTCTTTTCTCACCATCTAAATGATTAGTCTTGTATATGTGTAATTGATAATTCACTATAGTCTTTCAAAGAAACTTCCATCGCTAAATTATCAAGAGATTTGAAGGTAGAAGTAGAAACATTCGCAATAGTGCACCGCTCTACGAACGCATTTTGCAAAAAACCTGAGAGCAATTTACCAATCATTCAATCATCAGTTAGATTTTCGATTAATTGCTATACTGGACTCTTACGGAGAATATGAAGCAAATTGGTGGACATAGAATTAAACATATGTTCGTGACGAATAGAGTTACTCCGCAAGGCAAAAAAATGACCAAACCCGTTATTCCGCGGCTTCCGATTTTGGATGGATGGCGAGCCTGTAGCATAATACTGGTATTAGCTGGACATCTTTTCCCACTAAGCCCGAAGTCAATTGGGCTGAATGGTGCAGTTGCTGCCAGCGGCATGGTTCTGTTTTTTATTTTATCCGGCTTTTTGATAACCATGTTTCTAAGCGAAACACAAGATTTGAAAGCTTTCATATTAAGACGTGTGACACGTATTGTTCCCGTTGCATGGATCGGAATGTTAGTTGCCTTATGGATGTCTGATGCAGGCTGGCAAACCTATCTGGCGAACTTTTTATTTTATGCTAATCTGCCGCCGATAAGCTTAGTCGATGCCGGTGCGCATTTATGGAGCTTATGCGTTGAAATGCAGTTTTATATGGGTATTGCAATTTTCGTCGCACTTTTCAGCAAGCGGGGGCTTTACGTCTTGCCATTACTGTGTCTTGCCGTAACGGCACACAGGATTAGTGAAGGAGCGTATATTGATATTGTAACTTGGCGTCGTGTAGATGAAATCCTTGCAGGGGCCATGCTCGCACTCGCATATCGCGGATGGTTTGGAAATTGGCCTAAAACACTTCTTTCAAAACTTAACGTTTATTACTTATTGCCAATAATTGTCGCAAGTGCACATCCTGCTTTTGGCCCTTTGAATTACTTCAGGCCATATATAGCAATGCTTGCTGTTGGAGCATCGATATATAACCCGCCGTATTTGTTACAACGAGTTTTTGAGTCCCGCCCAGCCTATTATATTGCTACAGTATCATATGCAGTTTACGTTATACATGCAATTCTAACGCATACATGGCTGGGCTCAGGAGACATAGTCGTTAAATATCTTAAACGGCCGCTTTTGCTTGCGATAACATTCGGTCTTGCACACCTTTCCACATTCTATTTGGAGCGGCCGATAAACAGGTTTGCTAAAAAAGTAACGACGCGTCGAGCCAAGTGTTCTGAGAATTACACCCAATAATAGCAGATTGAGAACAGTAAATCACAACGCGCAATTTTGTTCTATCCATCTGAAAATGCTAAACTTTAGCCATATTTATTCTACATGGTCACCAATCGCGGTTTCGCCGTATAACTAAATCCTTCCCAACGCTTCATGCCGGTGCCGTCGCCCAGATTGCCATCGACACACGACAGCAGTTTATCGATGCAATTTTCTGTCCATGTCCTTTTTGTGGGCCCGTCCCATGCATCCCACAGATCGGTGTGGAAAGAGCCGCCGGGTTTCGTTCCGGCATGGTGATCGCTGGCCAGTCTCCATAAGCTGATATCATCTGTTTTGGGATCGACCGTATAGACCACCCCCAAGGTAAAGCGCGGAATTACTTTCTGATGCGTGGCCGGACATTTGAGATAGCCCCAGTTGCCATAGGACGAGGGTGCGACATGGCTGCGATGGTCTTTGCTGTCGAGGTTCTTGCCATCCCAGCAGTCGAGCGAGCTGACGACAAAGCGGATATGCGTAATATTTTCCTTGCCCTCTGCCGCTATCAAGCTTTCGAGATCGGGGTATTTGCCCTTGTCGGTGGTGACATAGGGTTCGCCCGTGGTGGGGCCGCCCAGCATGTCATGGCCGACGATATATTTAATCCCGTCGGGCTGCTCCACGCATTCCTCGCCTATGCGCTGACATTCCGGATCGGATTTGGGATGGCGCTTGTAATACAGGCTGACATTATCGGGGCGCACAACATTGCCTTTGCCATCCAGCAAGGCGGGGACCCAGTATGCCGACCGGTTGAGCTTGTTCATGCATGTGCTGTCACCGGTGGTGCGCAAGCTTTCGTAGGTGCTTTTGCCCGAAACATTTGTATTGCCAAAAAACTGGTGCAGATGCCCCGCCTTTTCCTGTCCGGGATATACGATCGGGTCGAACTGGCCGATTGGCCCAGCCTGACAGATCATGCGGAATGCACCGACATTATCATTCGTTGATCTTTCCAGCGTGTTTGCGGACACAATAAAGTCAGCCCGGTTGAAATTGCTGGCTATGGGTTTTAGCGGGTCAGACGAACCCGTAGGGGTAGGTGAGGGGGTCGGGGTCGGGGCCGGAGCCGGTGTGGGGGCCGGGCTAGCTATGGGAGCGGCCGGCAGGGCGATGACGCTGGAGGATGTATTGGCCGAGTCTGAGCCGCAGCTTGTTAGCGCCAGGATTGATCCTGAAATGGCTAATATACTATTACGTCTGTTCACGATAAATGCCCCATATTTCTGAGAATCGATGCATTTAAATTAGGCAGCTATGATTTCGTTTTTCTTTCGCGCGATGGTTAACTGGATTTAACCTTTTACGAGGATACGTTGGGAGGGGATTGAGCTATTGGGTTTGCGAACTATCAAACGCTATTTCCAGCTCTATCCGGCATGACGTGCCATAGTTTCGGCAATGCCCGCAGTGTCTCGGCGACATGGTTCATTCGTAAGGTAAGATGCGCGAGGCAATCATGTGCTTTAGCCAACAGTCCAATGCGGAACAGCTAAACAGAATGTCTCGCGTTACATGAGTTGCCGTGAAACTATGCCGGGAACGATGGATATATGTGTTGGCGAGCATTATCTAAAATGCCATAGGCTGCGCATGTCCAGACAATCCGATCACCGGTAAAAAAAGATATGAAAATATTCCCGCGGCGACTTGTCGATCAGCTCGGCTGGGTATCTGCTTCCCATATCGCCGGACAGGGCTTCCGCCTTTTTACGAATGTCATACTTGCAAGATTGCTGGCCCCGCAATTGTTTGGAATTATGGTCATCGTAAACACCATGCGTACCGGCATAGAATTACTCTCCGATATCGGCATTGCGCAAAACGTTGTGAGCGATCGGAAAGGGGCGGAAAGCAATTTCTACAACACCGCCTGGACGATTCAGATCCTGCGCGGGATATTATTGTTTCTTGTCGCCTTGGCTCTGACTGTGCCCATTGCAAGCTTTTATGAAAGTGACCAGCTAAGGATAATTTTTCCTGCCGTCTCCATACTCTTTATATTGACGGGTGTTGCATCTCCGTCACGCTTTATTCTGCAAAAAAATCAGGACGTACGAACATTGGCTATCTGGGACGTGCTGCATGCGTCGATGTCCTTTGCTGTGCATGTCACCCTGGCATGGATATGGCCTACAATCTGGGCTCTTGTTCTCGGCACTATTATTTCAACTTTCCTGTCGACTGCTTTCACATTTTTTATGATACGGCCCTTTCCTTTGAAAATGATGATCGACAGGAAATATGCCTGGCGTATACTGTCATTCGGCAAATGGATATTCGCATCTTCAATAATATATTTTATCGCGGTAAATTTCGACAGACTCTATTTTGCGAAAACGATACCGTTTGCCTTGTTGGGCATTTACGGCGTAGCCAAAACGTTTTCGGAAGCCGTCGATTCTTTGAACCAGCGTGTCGGCAACCTTATAATTTTCCCTAACATAGTAAAATCGATAGAACTTGGACTGCCTCTGCGCGATTCAATAATTTCGTTAAGAAGATATGCACTTCTAGGGGTTGCGGTTGGGCTCTCATTTATAATCGCAATTTCCGATCTGATCATCGTATTGCTTTACGATGACAGGTACATCGCCGCAGCTTTTATGCTGCCGATACTAATGATGGGTGTGTGGTTTTCCATCCTGGCTACCATTGGCGATGCCATCATGCTCGGTATGCGTCATCCAGAGCAAAACATGCGCGCCAACTTTGTCAAGCTCGTCTGGATTTGTTTGGCCCTGCCTCTGGCGATGCTCAAGTTCGGATTTACCGGAGCTTTGCTGGTGATCGCATCAGGTGATTTTATGCGATATCTGTCGCTAGAAATATCGTTGCGATCAAAAAATCTGCTTTTTTTCAGACAGGATTTCTTCCTGTCCCTGCTACTTATCGGATTGGTGGTATGCTGGAGATTGTTACTGATAAAGGCGGGCTTGGTTGAAGGATGGGATGTCTGGTTCTCATATGGCGCCGCGCTAAGATAGAGACATGGAAATTGTAAAACCTATCTGCTTTGAAAACTTTCGCTTAACCTTGCACTCTCAAGTCCAGTCTGCACTTTGTTTATCCAAATGCGACTCGAAAAATGTGCGCGACGAACCTTAAAAAACTTGCTTTCCAATCTCGAAAAGACACTTGCTTGTCGCCGCAAGAAACACTGCGCTTTGCCCCGGTTTCGCAATTACGGAATAAGGCCGTTAATATAGACACAGTCATTTTGTATAAGATAAACTCAAAAAGATTGTGAAAATAAAATCGGATTAGTAGCTGATATATGGAACTTTTTTTGTTTTCTATGTGTGAAAAAATGGATTTAAAGTCGGGCAGCTTTGCTTTTACCTCACTAATGAAAAGAACGCACTATGGTTAAATTATCAAGTTAATATAATTATTTACGCCAAATACCATATCTTCTTTGCCAAATAACAGAAATTAAGTTATTAAGAAGCATGGCGGGAAAACTTTTTTCATATTTGGATGCACACCGAGCCAGAGCTATGTTGCTAGTGAGTGCTGTTTTTATGGCAGGGGCTGCTCTTGCTGTTTTGCCCCCATCTCGGGCTATCGGAGCAGACGTGGTGGTTCAGGCAAAAAGTGTACTTGACTTACTCGCTTCACGTTCGCCCGGGGAGCGAACACAAGGTGTTTTGACAAAAACAAAAGCCGCACGTGTTGCTGGAGCGAATGCTGGGAAAGGTCCCAGACAGCGTCTTTTGGGAAGGACCATGCCGCCAGGCGAAAAGGCAGCATCCGCTGGCCTACCAAATAACGACCTCACGGATTTATTCGCAAGTTCAGGTCCGCTGATTCTCGAGCCAGGTCCAGGCGCTATGCCTCTTGCAGGCGATGATGATGTTTTTGCTCCTGTCCGGCTCCCCTTTGCCGGTGGTTTTCTTCCTATTGGAGGGGGCCTGACTGGCATTTCTCCTGGAACGGGGTCGCCTTCTACCGGCAGTCCGGACACAGGTGGAACTCCCGGATCAGGGGGCAATCCCGATATTTCCCCACCGGTTACGCCAACGCCGCAGCCACCTGTGACTGCTGTACCCGAACCAGGAACCTGGGCTTTTATGATATTGGGCATGGGTTTATGTGGTCTTATGATGCGCCGCCGTAAACATGTGCGGGTCACATTTTCTGGCATATTGTGCGGTTCTACGGCACTATAACAATCGCATTGGTAGCGATTTTGGGGGGCCTTGGATTACTTGCAGGTCCAATGATTTCCGCCAACTTTTCATCGGAAACTCCATCCAAACCTCAGGCCTTGGGAAAATGGACGCCTGATCGTGTATTTTTAACACCTGAGCAATCTTCACGTCTCGGTGCAATGACCCTTCTACCCAGTGACGCCAAATCAGTTTTGCGAGTTGAAAAAAAACTACAATATGGTGGATACGTCTGGAATGATAAAAATATTGCCCCTGGAAGCATTACAGTAAAAGTGGACTTGCGAACCCAGCTCGTTTCAGTCTTTAAAGGCGGTCACGAAATTGGAGCGGCGGTAATTTTATTCGGTGCGGATGATCATGAAACACCAATCGGACAATTCCCGATCCGTGGCAAGTCTCGCGAATATCAATCCAAGTCCTATAATGCCCCTATGCCATATTCCCTTTGGCTGACTGAAGATGGCGTAGCGCTGCATGGCAGCAAAGTGCGTTGGGGATCAGCAACCCATGGATGTGTGGGTGTGCCTTTGGAATTTGCAACCAAGCTTTTCGAAAATGCGCAAATTGGGGATGTTGTCGAGATCATACGATCGCCTCGCCCAAATGCTGCGGTGACATCAAGTATGAACATTTAACTGGAATTTGCTTTAAACTCATATGGACATTGTTTTTCGGATCGAGTTCGGGATTACCATTGTCCTTTTAGTTGGGCTCCAATCCATTATTGGGGTCAATGGATGTCCCAGAGACGAAAATTGCGATCCGCGTTACTGGCAAATGTAGTCCCATCGAACCGTCCCACGGCAGCAATGCTAAATAGTGGGAGATTTACAATCTTCCCTAGAATTTAGATTAGGGCGCTCTCCATTAATAATAAATAGACAAGGGCACGGTTTGAAATTCCACCTGCAATGAACCGTTTGCCGCAAGTTAGTCGGATCGATAACTAACACAAAAAATGCCGCTGGATCGTCTCCAGCGGCATTTCAATTATAAGAACAAATTAGTTTCAGGCGAATTTGAACCGAAGCCCCGTTTTGCCCTTACGGCGCATCGCACCACCCATGGCGCCAAAGCCCGCAAGCATCAACGCCCACGCACCGGGTTCGGGTACGGCTGCGACACTTAACGATACGCCGCCACTATTGTCGCTGATATTGTCATCGAAGAGATAGAAATCGACCGATGTTGCAGAAGCAAGCGTAAAGCTACCATTAAACATGCCAGAATTCGCGAATGATGTGGCTGCATCAGCATAATATCCGTCACCTAAGCCCAAGGGGCCGAGGCCGCCATTGCCATTGCCATCACCAAAGCCGAAAGTTGTGCCATTAATCACATAACGAACACTGTTCTCAAAACCGGTACGGCAATTCGCACCGCTTGAATCACAGCCGCTGACGCCGTTGAAACGCGTAAATGCGGTATAAGCACCTTGAATAAAGGACAGGTTGTACGTGCCGGCATTCAAAAGAACACTGACCGCATTGCTGCCGTTCATGGAGGAGTTTGCCACCCCATCGACATCAACGTTTACAATATGCGCCGCGTTCGCAGCAGGTGCAGCAGCTATCGATAGAGCGATTGCTGCAGTTGATAAAACCAGTGACTTTTTCATGGGTAGGTCCTTTTGATAATTGCATCACGGTAGCTTGAGATTCGCATAACATTACGATTAACAATCTATTAATTCAACACTTTGATTTTGAGCTTCTAAATCTGTCCCATTGTGGGATTGATTGCTCCCGCTGAAATTTAACGGGACTATTTATGTGAATGTCCTGCAAGAATTAAGGCATTGATATTTTCAAGACTTTGGATATTGCTCAGACGCTTGGCGACAACATAGCATTTTCGATACTGCTGACAAAAGCCATAGTGAATGAGCAGCCAGTGCATTCACTTAGGCCGCCTGTGTGGAGAGGGGTCCTCCTTGGCAAGTCGCCGCGCGGTCGTGGCCGTCTGCACAACGAACAGTATGATTAGCAACAGGCCGATTCCGCCCACAAACAAATCGAATCCATTGAGATTGCCGATGATCGGATTTTCCGGGCCAGCGATAAGCATTGCAATCGTCAGTCCGATCAGGATCAACCTCAGCTCTGTAGGGCCTGCGTTAAAATAGGAAAGACGCAGCTCACCAAGCACACGAACCGACAGAAATGCGTGAATAGACATTAACAAATAGCCGGCTAGCGCGACCAGCGCGACCGTGAGTTGGACGTAAGGGCTGAGGCCAATTCCCATAACCACCAGCATGGTCGCAAAGCCATCGCAGCTATGGTCAAGAAAATAGCCGTAACGCGGACGTTCAATCTTTCGGAACCTCGCAAGACTGCCATCGAGCGAGTCACCAAACCAGTGAATAACATAGCCGAAAATCGACAGCCAAAGCCAGTTGGGATCGATATTGCTCGCAAGATATCCGCCAAAAACCAGCACAGCGCCCAATATACCCGTCATCGTCAGCATGTCCGGAGTAACCGAAAGAGGCAGTGCGGCACACAATCTATTCAGTACGCGCCGTTCTATTCGCGCGACCACGTTTTCCTGAATACGCTGGATCGGGGGGGCTGGCACTTTGGAAACGGGATCAATCATCATCAACTCGCATAAATTACATTTAAAAGACTTCCAGTAAGATGTCCAGAAGTGCGATCGCGTCCCAAGCCTTGCAAGCCGCGTACAGATCTGGGCGGAACGACAATTGCCTTTTGGAAGCGAGCCGATTCAAGGACGAAGATAGGAAATAATGTCAGCCGACGCTTGGATGCCGGGAAAGCTTGCGGGGCGCGTCTTATACTTTATTTGACGCTACAAATTTTGCGAAAGCGTTGAGGACTGTTAAGCATATCGCCCATTGTATTGAACAGGGTGCGAAGCAAAGTCACCGCATTTTACCGTGCAATTCCAAAACGCTGGAACTGCAAAATTACAATTATTAAAATAATGGTGCTGCTGGAGAGAATCGAACTCTCGACCTCAGCCTTACCAAGGATGCGCTCTACCACTGAGCTACAGCAGCCAACCATTTCGACCGCAACCTGTGGCAATGGCTGCGTAAGACGCGGCTAATGGGTGGGTGGTCGGTTTTTGTCAAGCGATAAGGGATCGTATTTCCGCGACGTCTTGCAAAAAGCGATAAATTGCGTCAATCGGATAAAACTATGGCGAAAAACGATACAAAAGAAGAGCGTGCGGCGCGGCTTGCGGATAATTTGCGGGCCAATTTGCGGCGGCGCAAGCAGCAAGCGCGCAAAACGCAGGGCACTAATGACAATTCCGGCAATAACGGCTCTAGCGAATAGATCGACCGGGCGGCCCTTTTCCAAGAGCACCGCTACATTCGGTAATCAGGCGGGAGCAGTCAGGGCGAAAGTTTTATGTTTTAGCCAATCGGAGCACAGGCATTTTCCAGCCAGGATTTCGCATCGCCTTCCAATTGCGGACCGACGATTTCCAGCGTTTTGGTGTGATAGCTGTTCAGCCATTTCAGTTCCTGCTCGGTCAGCAGCGCAGGATCGACCAGATGGCGATCGATTGGCGCAAACGTCAGCGTTTCAAAACCCATCACCTGTTGTTCCGCGCCTTCGATCTCGCGCCGTTCGACCAGCACCAGATTTTCGATGCGAATGCCGTATTCGCCCGCTTTGTAATAGCCCGGCTCGTTCGAACAGATCATGCCGGGCACTAGAGGCTCATTCATGCCGCCATAGCTGGCAATCCGCTGGGGGCCTTCGTGAACGGCGAGATAGCTGCCGACGCCGTGTCCCGTGCCGTGGGCGTAATCGACCCCATCGGCCCACAGGAACTGCCGCGCCAGTACGTCGAGCTGTCCGCCCGCCGTGCCTTTGGGAAAGACGGCGCAATCGAGCGCGATATGACCCTTAAGCACCTGGGTGAAGCGTTTCTTCATGTCATCGGTAGGCGTGCCGACGATCATGGTGCGGGTGACGTCGGTAGTACCGTCGAGATACTGCCCCCCCGAATCCACGAGATACATGCCGTCCATCGTAATGGGCTTGTTTGTTTCCTCGCTGACCTTGTAATGGCATAGCGCCCCGTTCGACGTTGCGCCGGAAATCGTGTCGAAGCTGAGATCCTTGAGCGCCGGATTTTGCTGGCGAAATTCCTGCAATTTGGCCGCGACCGACAGTTCGTCCTGACCGCCCTTGGGCGCTTCGACCGAAAACCAGTGCAGGAATTTGGACAACGACGCGCCGTCACGGGCATGCGCGTCTCGGCTGCCCTGCATCTCGGCCGGATTCTTGATCGCCTTGGCCAGTACGGAGGGGTCGCGTTTGCGGCTGATGTCCGCACCCACTGCGCGCAGCCGTTCGAAAATTGCCGCCGCCGCACGTTCGGGATCGACGCCAACTTTCTTGCCCTTCAGCGTCTCCAACTCCTGCTCGAACGCGTCATAATCGTGCAAGGCGACCTGGTTGCCCAGATGCGCCCGAACCTCGTCGGTCAGCTTTTCGGGTGCGACGAACAGGTCGGCATGACCGCTCTTATGCACGATCGCATGCGCCAGCGAGACGGGCGTGTGGGTGATATCGTCGCCGCGAATGTTGAACAGCCACGCGACCGAATCGAGCGCATTGACGATGGTGGCGTCGAGCCCTTCGGCTTCGAGCCATTTGGCAATATCCTCGCGTTTTTCCTCATGCGATTTACCGGCATATTCAAGCGGGTGGACTTTCATTTTCGCGGGCGAGCGTTCGGGCTGCGCATCCCAGATCGCGTCGATCGGGTTGCTGTCTAGCGAAACCGCCGACGCGCCGCGTGCCTTCAGATTGTCGCCCAGTTCCCGTGCCCAATCATTGGTATGCAGCCAGCCGTCATAGCCGATTTTCTGGCCTTGCGCCGCATTTGCCTTGAACCAGTCCATCATGCTTTGCTCGGACGTTCCGACATATTCGTAAAGTTTGCCGTCGACCTGATCGCGGACCTGAATGGTGTAGCGTCCATCGGTAAAGATCGCGGCCTTATCCTGCATCACCACAGCAGCGCCCGCGCTGCCCTTGAAACCGGTCAGCCATTCCAGCCTTTGCGCATAGCTGCCGACATATTCGCTCATATGCTCGTCGCTGATCGGAATGATAAATCCGTCCAGCCCACGTTTTTTAAGCGTTTCGCGCAAGGCGAACAGGCGGGCTTCGTAAGTGGACATGAGCATAGCGGGACTCCAAACTTCTTGAATTAAAAGGTTGCCCCCTACATAAGTGGTTACAGGCAATTTTTCCAGCCGCATCTTTATGTGATCAGGGGAGCGAACGCTTTATGAACCGCATGTTTTTTACCGCATCCGTTATTGCTGCGGGCCTGCTTGTCCCCCAGATCGTTATAGCCGAGGAACTTCAGGATATTATGTCAGACACCCCCAAAAGTGTATCCGTACCGAACGCATCTTCTTCGCAAATGCGCCTGGGACCGCCTATGGCCGAACGTCGTCCGCATAGCTATGAGCGGCACGGCATTACGGTAGAGGATCCGTATTTCTGGCTGAAAGACCAGAGCTATCCGAAAGTCGATGACGCAGATGTGCTTAAATATCTCGAACAGGAAAATGCCTATTTCGAATACCAGATGAAGGGTCAGGAGAAGCTCACAGAAACTTTGTTCGAGGAAATGAAAGGCCGGGTCAAAGAAGATGACAGCTCGGTCCCGCAGAAGGATGGCGACTGGCTCTATTGGGTCGAATATGACAAGGGCGCGCAGTATAAGAAATGGTATCGCAAACCGATTGCGGGCGGTGACAAAGTGCTGATCCTCGACGAAACCGAACTGGCCAAAGATGTGGAATATTTCCGCCTTGGCGGTTTTTCGGTGAGTCCGGATGGCAAGCTGCTTGCCTATTCGACCGATACCAACGGGTCGGAGCGGTTCGATGCACGGTTCAAGAATCTCGAAACTGGCGGGCTGCTTGAAGACATGATCCCGGGTACGCTGTCCAGTCTGGTCTGGTCGAGCGATTCGAAATCGCTGGTCTACGGCCTTGCCAACGAAAACTGGCGCACCGACAATGCGCGGCTGCACGTGATCGGCACGCCATTCGCCAGCGATGTCGAGTTGTATCACGAGGATGATGACGGGTTCCGCGTCGATGTCGGGCTGACATCTTCCGAAAAATATATCATTATTGCGGTCGGCGACAATGAAACCAGCGAAGTGCGGCTGGTTGATGCGACCAATCCCGCAGGCAAACAGATTCTGATCCGGCCGCGCAAAAAGGGCGTCGAATATGCCGCCGACGAGCATGACGGCATGCTTTTCATCCATACCAATGACGATCATATCAATTTCCGGCTCGCCACCGCGCCCATTGACGATATGGGGACATGGACGACTTTGATCCCCGGCAGCGACGATTTCTACATGACCGATGCCGAGACCTATAAGAATTTCTATGTGGTCGAAGGCCGCGAGAACGGGCTCGATCAGATTCAGGTACGCTATTATAACGATCCGGCGCGGGTGGAAACCATCGCGTTTCCAGAGGCCAGCTATAATGCGTGCCTGTCCAACAATCCCGAATACGACACGCAAAAACTGCGCATCGCGTATGAATCGATGGTCACGCCGGACACAGTCTATGACTATGACGTGGCGGCCAAATCGTTGGAAACGCTCAAAGTGCAGGAAATACCTTCGGGTTACGATGCCGGCCAGTATCGCACCGAACGGGTGATGATCGCGGCGCGCGACGGCGCGATAGTGCCGGTATCGCTGGTCTATAAAAAGGGCACCAAACTCGACGGCAGCGCGCCGCTGCACCTCTATGCCTATGGCGCATATGGCTATGCCATTCCGCCCAATTTCTCGACCACCCGGCTGTCGCTGGTCGATCGCGGCTTTATTTATGCTATCGCGCATATTCGCGGCGGCGACGATCTGGGCCGGCAATGGTATCTCGACGGCAAGCTGAAAAAACGCACCAATACGTTCAACGATTTCGTCGATGTGGCGCGCGGACTGGCGGACAAGAAATATACCTCGCTCGGCCGGATTACCGCTTCGGGAGGATCGGCGGGCGGCGAGCTGATGGGCGCAATCGTCAACAGCGATCCCGAAATATGGGGCGCGGTCGCAGCGCACGTGCCGTTTGTCGATGTGCTCAATACAATGCTTGACGAAAACCTGCCGCTGACGCCAGGCGAGTGGCCCGAATGGGGCAATCCGGTGATCGACAAGGAAGCGTTTCTGCTACTGCAAAGCTATTCGCCTTATGACAATGTCAAGGCGCATGCCTATCCACCGCTGCTGATTACTGGCGGGCTGAACGATCCGCGCGTGACTTATTGGGAGCCCGCCAAATGGGCTGCCAAGCTGCGCGCGACCAAGACGGACGACAATCTGCTGCTGCTCAAGACCAATATGGGCGCGGGCCATGGCGGCAAGTCGGGCCGGTTCGACAGTCTGAAGGAAACGGCGGAGGAATTTGCGTTTCTGTTGTGGCAGATGGGGATGACGGAGTAACCGGCGTTGGAGATCCGCAACATCGTCTTCGACATCGGCAATGTCGTGGTTCCCTGGGATCCTCATGGAATTACTCGTACCGCGCTGGGTGACGCTCGAGTCGACGATCCTGAATTTCGCTCACCTTTGGTGGCTAGCCCGACTTGGCTAGCGGTCAATCGAGGCGAGCATTCGCTGGAAGTGGCGAAGCAGCGCTTCATGGCCGAACACGGGTTGACCTCTAGCGAGATCGACAGGCTCTATGCGGTGCTGATGGACAGCATGGTCCTGATCGAGGATACACAAATGCTCATGCAGGAGTTGGTCGATGCAGGTTATCGGTTGTTTGCCATCACCGACAACGTGCGCGAGATCGTCGCTCACCTGAAAGCACGACACGATTTCTGGCCGATGTTTGAATATGCCGCCGTTTCGGCCGAGCTAGGGTTGCTTAAGCCCGATGCGCGCATCTACCGTCACCTGCTCGAGGAGGCGTCGCTCATTCCAAGCGAATCCGTGTTTTTCGACGACGTGCCTGCCAATGTCGCAGGTGCAGAAGCGGTCGGAATGGTCGGGCGGGTCTTCACCGATGCCAACACGGCGCGCGGTGACCTGACGGCGCTGGGCATTGAACTGTAGCGCGGCAATGTCCGAACCGTTTCGCCGAACCTTTATCGCCACACCGGCTCATATCGACGAACTCGGCCACGTCAACAACGCGGTATGGGTGCAGTGGATTCAGGATATGGCGACCGCGCATTGGCAGGCCGTGGCCGATCCTGCACATGTGGAGGCCTATATCTGGGTCGTGATCCGGCACGAGATCGATTATAAAGGCAATATCGTCGCGGGCGAGAGCGTTGTGGGTCGTACATGGATACCCGGCACACCCAAAGGCGCGCGTTTTGCGCGCAATGCCGAATTTATCGGCGACGATGGCAAGATCAAGGTGCAGGCGCTGACATGGTGGGCGATGATCGACCGCTTGGCGCAACGGCCCGCGCGGGTCACGCGGGAAATCGCCGCGCCTTTCGTAAAGGATTAACGCCTGTCGCGCCGCGCCTGGAGAAAACGGCCCAGCGCAAAGCCCGCTAGAAACACGCCGCCATGCACGGCAAACGAGATCGCGAATTTTTGGAGCAGCACTTCGAAGCTCCATATCTCGCTGGCGGTGACGCCGGCAAAGATCATGCTGCTGGCGATATGGCTGGTATCGAGCAGAACCATGATGGCCGCGATCGCAGCCAGTCCGGCAAAATGCGCGCCGCGCAGCGCAGCCAGTTGCGTCGCTGCGCCGAAAATGATTACCAGTATAAATATACCCATGGTTTGGCTCTAACTCACATTTTCCTGCAAACGCAGAGCTTTGCGATCGAGTTTGCCGATCATTGTCTTGGGCAGTTCGATGCGTATTTCCACGGATTTGACACGTTCGTGCTTGCCAAGCCTGGGATTGAGCCATTGCTTGAGCGCGTCGCCGTCGACTTCTGCGCCGTCTTCCAGCGTTACAAACGCTTTGGGTATTTCGCCGCGATAGGGGTCGGGTACGCCAATGACCAGAGCTTCCTTTACACCGTCGTGACGGACGAGAACTTCCTCGATCTGGCTCGGAAAAACCTTGAAACCGCCGACGGCGATCATGTCCTTGATGCGGTCGACGATCTTGATATAGCCCTCGTCATCGATCACCGCGACGTCGCCGGTGCGCAGGAACTTGCCGATGAACACGTCCCTGTCGGCATCGGGGCGGTTCCAATAGCCTTTCATCACCTGCGGTCCGGAAAAAATGAGCTCGCCCGGTTCGCCTTTTGCCACCGACTTTGACGGGTCTTCCTTGTCGACCAGCCGCACCTCGGTGCCGGGCAGGGGGTGGCCGATCGTGCCGGTCTTGCTCAGCCCTTCATACGGGTTGGTCGATACCACACCGCTGCTTTCTGTCAGGCCATAGCCTTCGACCAAAACGGCGCCGGTGCGCGTCTCGAACTTGTGCTTGAGCTCGCCCGACATCGGTGCACCGCCAGAAATGCACACGCGGAGGCTGGAAAAATCGGTCTTGTCGATCTGTGGACTGTCGAGCAAAGCCTGATACATGGTCGGCACGCCCGGCAGGGCGGTCACCTTGGTGCGGTCGATCGCTTTCAGCGCCTGCACCGCATCGAAACGCGGCAGCATCACGATTTCGCCGCCATTCAACACGGTACGGTTGAGCACGCAGGTATTGGCGAATACGTGAAAAAAAGGCAGGGCGCCCAAAATGCGGTCCTCGCCGGTCGCGTGATGTGGGTCGATCAGGTTCACCTGCCGCGCATTGGCCGTCAGGTTCTGGTGCGTCAGGATCGCGCCCTTTGGAGTGCCGGTGGTGCCGCCGGTATATTGCAGTACGGCGGGATCTTCGCGCGGATCGATATCTGACACAGCGTAATCGCCATCATTGTCGATCAGGGCGGCAAAGCTGGAAATGCGCTCGTCATCGGGGATGGCGGCTTCTTCGCTGCGCTTGAACAGGCGGTAGAGGACGGATTTCGTCATCGGCAAGGCTTCGGCGACCGATCCGACGATCACGCGCTCGAGCGAGCTGTTATCGAGCACCTTGAGCGCGGTCGGCAGCAACGCCTTGGCCGACAGCGTCACCAGTATCTTCGTCCCGCTATCCTCGACCTGATGCGCCAGCTCGTCTGGCGTATAGAGCGGTGAGAAATTGACGATCGTGGCCCCGGCGGCAAGTGCTCCGTAATAGACCGCGACATATTGCGGGACATTGGGCAGGAACAGCCCGACCCGGTCGCCGCGGCCCACGCCCATGTCCTGAAAACCCCTCGCGACCTGTTCCGCGGTGGCGGCAACCGACATATAGCTGTATTTGCGGCCCATGAAATCGAGCAAAGGCATGCCGTTCAGCCGCCGCGCGCTGTCAAAAAACATGTCGGGCAAAGTCATCGGTTCGAATGTATGTTCCCAAGCGACCGGATGGTTATAGTGCGTTTTCCAGATGGGATCGTCAGTCATGTTCGAGGAGTGACCTGTTCGCTTTGTTAAACTTACACGAGGGTAAGTGGGAATAAAGACGAGGGCAAGGCGAGAATCCTTACCGTCTTCGAAAGAGAATTATGCAGTGCTAAACCAGCCCACCCCGTCCTTGATGGCGACGGTCGCGCGGCCGGTATGCTGCAAATGCCGCAAATGCGCCATCGCTTCGCCGGTGGCAAGACCATAGACGCTCTCGTCGATCTTGCGCGCAAACAGCAACCCGAACGTATCGACGGCACGATGGGGGTTTTCGGCCAGTGCCTTTTCCAGTGCGTCCAACCTGTCGTGATGTCCAGATGCAAGGGCGTCGAGCCGTTCGTGCGCGCCGGTAAAGGGAAAGCCATGCGCAGGCAGTACCAGTACATCTTCGGCCAGCATCTTGCGGAACTTTGCGATGCTATCGAGCCATTCGCCAAGCGGGTCGGCCAGTGGCTCGCTGGTCATCACCGAAACATTGGAAGTAATGCGCGGTAAAATCTGGTCGCCCGCGATAATCACGCCGTTTTCCTCGTCGACCAGACAGGCATGTTCGGGCGTATGCCCGCCGCCCGTCAGGATGCGCCAGTTACGTGCCCCGATCCGGATCACCGTGCCTTCTTCGAGCCGGACATGGCTGATCGGAATGGGGGATACCGCCTTGGCAAAATTGCCCCAGCCGCGCGTTCGGAGATTTTCGATCCGCTCCTCATCCCATCCAGCAAAGCGCATCTGATCGAGCGCTTCTTGCGGCGGTTCCTTACGCACATCGGCGGTTAGCATCCGGGCCATCAGCCATTCAGTGCGATTCATCCAGAGCCGGACGCCATGCTTTTCGCACAGCCAGCCCGCCGCCCCGACATGATCGGGATGGAAATGCGTCACGATCACGCGGGTAATGCGGCGGCCGTCGAGATCGCCTGTAAACAGCTGTTCCCAAGCTTTTAAAGACTCGCCCATTTTCAGGCCGGTATCGACAATGGCGACACCAGCGCCCTGTTCGTCCTCGTCCTCAAGCAGCCAGATATTGATATGATTGAGCAATCCGGGCACGGGCAAGCGGGTCCAGCCTATGCCCGCCGCCAAGGGGAATAATTTGCCATATTGCGGGGCATGATCGCCGAGCGGGTAGGTAAGGCCTCTGAATTCCTTGGTTTCCAGCCCGTGTTGGTCGAGAAATTCCAGGTCGGTGAGCGACGCGTCATGCGCTGGGCCGGGTCGATGTGTATCGGTTGTCATGCGGACAACATATGGCATTGAACAGGTTAGGGAAAGAAATTTAATCGCCCGATTAAAAAGGTTTCTTCCGGTTTCGGGAGAACGATGCTGGAGCTTGGCGCAAAGCGCCTTAGCATAAGGATGAGGGAGAAGGCACTATCACGCGTCTCCGCTGATCTTACCAGCTTTGACCAGGCCATAAATCGCCAGGTCGGCTTTGCCTCTCCCGCTAGCGAAAGAGGATTATATCAGGCGTCCCCGTCGGTAAGCGTATTGAGTTGATTCGATTCGTCGGTTTCGTCATCGGCGAACAGACTGGCCTCTTCGGCGGCCCTAGCTTCTTGAGCGGCTTCCTGTTCGGCTTGCAAGGCAGCCATTTCGGCCTCGTCGACCGCTTTTTTGCGCTCGGCGCGCAGTTCTTCGATCAGCGCTTCGCGGTCGCCGCCCAGTTTGGTATCTTCGTGGACTTCATCCTCGATACCGGCTTTCTTCGCGGCCTTGGCAACCACGGCGTCGAGTTCGCGCTGTGAGCACAGCCCCAAAGTGACCGGATCCTTGGGTTGGATATTGGAAATATTCCAGTGACTGCGGTCGCGTATGGCGCCGATGGTATTGCGCGTCGTGCCGATGAGCTTGCCGATCTGCGCATCGGAAATCTCTGCATGGTTGCGCAGCAGCCATGCGATGCCGTCGGGCTTGTCCTGACGTTTGGATACTGGCGTATAGCGCGGACCTTTTGTGCGGCGGACCTGGTCAGGCCCCTTGGACATTTGCAGCGAATAATTTTCGTCCGCCTGGCCTTTCTCGATTTCCGACATGGCAAGCTCGCCGGCATGAACGGGATCGCGGCCGGTGTACTTGGTGCTGGCCAGATCGTCGGCCATGGCCTTGACTTCCAATATATGCAGTCCGCAGAATTCGGCGATCTGTTCGAATGTCAGGCCGGTATTGTCGACCATCCATGAGGCCGTCGCGTGCGGCATAAGCGGGGTAAGACCATCTTGGGCCACGTCAAATCTCCATATAATAAGGGCCACCCCTTACGGGATGGCCTGATATTCTTTTCATGTAGGCTAAACCGATAGAGTCGGCAAGTGGGCAAATAGCCAAAGCAGCATGTTCATGCGGCAAGTCCCGGAAACTCGGCGCGATTCTGGATGGGGATAAGGGCCGCAAGGAAATGGTTTGTACTTGAGTCCCAGTTATATGTGCGCGCATGGCAGATGCAGTCTTTGGGATCAAGCCGCAGAGCGTGGGCGATGGCGGTAGCGAGGCTGTCGTTCATCGCGCCGCTGGCGGGTGACAATATGTCAATAGGTCCGCGAACTGGATAGGCGGCGACCGGCGTACCGCAGGCCAGAGCTTCAAGCATGACCAGCCCGAAGGTGTCGGTCTTGCTGGGAAATACAAAAACATCCGCTGCCGCGTAGTATTCCGACAGTTCGCGGCCAGTTTTGCGGCCTAGGAAATGGGCGCTGGGATATTGGGCCTTCATTTTCCCCAGCATGGGTCCGTTGCCAATCACCACCTTGCTGCCGGGATGGCGATTGTTCAAAAAATCGGCGACATTTTTTTCAACAGCTATTCGTCCGACATACAGCTGGATCGGGCGCGGCAGGTCAGCGAAAAATGCGGGACGCCGCTGATCAGGACCAAAACACTTAAGATCGACCCCGCGTCCCCAATGCCGCAAATTGCCGATGCCTTGTATGCTCAGCTGTTGGCGCGTGCTTGCTGTGGATACCAGAACGGCATGCGACGCACGGTGAAAACGGCGAATATATGGCCAGAAGAAACGTGATGGAAGATGGGTACGATTGGCCATATAGTCCGGGAACTGCGTATGATAGGCGGTGGAAAAAGGAATGTCGTTCCGAATGCAATAATGTCGCGCCGCATGACCCAGCGGGCCTTCCGTGGCGATGTGAATAGCATCCGGCTCGAAAGCATCTATCCGTTTAGCGATTGTGGAGCGCCGCGTAACAGCAAGCCGGATTTCGGTATAGCCAGGACATGCAATCGAGCGAAATTGATCCGGCGATACAATGTCCACGATATGGCCTCGCTGCCGCAAGCGTGAAACGGTTTCGGTGAGTGTGCGCACAACTCCGTTCACTTGTGGCTTCCATGCATCGGTTATCAGCGATATTTTCATGCGATTCCTTTTCTGGATTGTTTCATGGCCATCATATGATTTCGCTTTCGAGCACTTCCACGTTACGATTCTCCTCGCATTGCTTGCGTACCGCCATTTCGTCGGCCCAGTGCAGCACTTCCATATAGCCGTCAAAATGCTCGACCAAAGCGGTACAGCCTTCGACCCAATCCCCGTCGTTATAATATACGATGCCATCGATGGTTCGAATTTCGGCGGTATGAATATGTCCGCACACCACACCGTCCACACCGCGTTTTCTGGCGGAACGCGCAACCAGTTCCTCGAACTTGCCGATGAATTCGACGGCATTTTTTACCTTGTGCTTGGCCATTTTGGACAACGACCAATAGGACAGACCCATTTTGCGGCGCATCCGATTCACCACCCAGTTGAGTTTCATCATGATTCCATATGCCCAGTCGCCGACAAAGGCGAGCCAGCGATGATTGAGCATGACAGCATCGAATTCGTCACCATGGAGCACCATCAGGCGTCGGCTATCGGCAGTATCGTGAAAAGCGACACGCTTGATTTCGACCCCCCCAAAACTCATGCCGGTAAACTGCCGAAACATCTCGTCATGGTTGCCGGGGATATAGACGATCCGCGTGCCGCGGTGGGCGCGCTTCAAAATGCGCCAGACAACGTCATTATGCGCAGCGGGCCAATAGAACTTCTTTTGCAGCCGCCACCCGTCGATAATGTCGCCGACCAGATACAAGGTATCGCTGTCGACATGATCCAGAAAGTCGATCAGCATATCGGCATTGCATCCGCGCGTTCCCAAGTGAATGTCGGATATCCAGATGGTGCGATAGCGTCGGCGCTTGTGGGGGCGTTGCTCAGGGACGTAAAGCGGACTCAACGGCAGTCCGGTCGTCGGCTCTATCTCGGTTTCGGGTGATGAAATATCGTTACGGAAGATATGTTCAAACTGCATTGTTTTGTTCCCTCAGAAATTCTTCCTTCGGGACCATCGCTATGACGGGTTATTATGACAGTTTGAATCGCGGTGCCATTACCGAAATATGACAAACATTACCGCATAGTCAGCACGATCTTGCCGAAATGCTCGCCGCTTTCCATGTGCCTGTGAGCCGATGCCGCATCTGCGAGCGCGAAGCATTTGTCCATCACCGGGCGCAAATCGCCGTTTTCAACATGGACCCATACGTTACGGAAGATGTCATCCGCCAAAAGTCCTTTGAATTTGTCAGTACGCGGCCGCAACGTGGATCCGGTCAGGGACAAGCGGCGCATCATGATCTGCGCCATGTTCAGCTCCGCCTTCATTCCGCCCTGCACAGCAATCGTGACGTGACGGCCATCCTCGGCGAGGCAGTTGAGGTTGCGCGCAACATAGTCCCCCGCCACCATGTCGAGCACGACGTTGACGCCCGCGCCGCCGGTGACCTCTCGCACGCGTTCGACAAAATCCTCCGTTTTGTAATTTATCGCATGATCAGCGCCCACTCCACGGGCCTTTTCGCATTTGTCCTGGGAACCGCACGTCACGATAAGAGTGAGCCCGAACAGCTTGCCGAGCAGGATCGCCATCGTGCCGATTCCGCTGGTACCGCCATGTACCAATACCGCGTCGCCGTCGCTGGCGTAACCGCGCTGGAAAAGATTATGCCATACGGTAAACAGGGTTTCAGGTATTGCCGCCGCCTGTTCCAAGCGAAGATTGGTGGGTACGGGCAAACAATGTGTGGCTTGCGCGATGCAATATTCCGCGTAGCCGCCGCCATTTACAAGCGCGCAGACTTTCTGTCCCTGCATAGGTTTTTCGATGTCTGGGCCGCATGCGACAATCTCGCCAGCGATTTCAAGTCCCGGTAGCGGTGAGGCATTGGGAGGCGGCGGATAAAGGCCCATGCGTTGCACGACATCCGGCCGGTTGACCCCTGCCGCCGCGACTTTGACCAGCACCTGCCCGGACCCGGGCTGCGGTACGGGATGCGAGCTTGCGACCAGCACATCCGGCCCGCCCGGTTGGCTGATCGATATGGCTGTCATGGTTTCGGGAATGCTGCTCGTCATATGTTTTTGCCCCAGCTGAAAAAGTACCTTATTTACAGCAACGCTCTGCCTTGCGGTACATAAATACACGTGTCTTATTGACAGCAAGCATCCGGTGGTCAACATTATCTGCTGAAAGCAGGCTTCAAACTCGTCTGCGTGCATGACGGAGCCGCATATGGATGACAACTTGCCCCGTAAAAATATCGATGCCGCACATCTTCTGGCATCCGAGGATCTGGAGCCGTTGTCGCAGGAAGAACTCGGCACACGTATCGCGCTGCTGCAATCGGAAATTGTGAGAGTAGAAGCGCGCAAGCAAGCTGCAGGACTGCACCGTGCCAGTGCAAATGCGCTGTTTAAAAAGGGATGAGTAAAGAGATAACAGGCTTATTAAGGCGGTAATGACAGCAGATATTCAAATCTCAATCCGCCTTCCTATATAAAGCGTAACTGGCAAGATGCGGCGAGGGACCCATCGTGCAGGATAATCGAGGCCCGGCTCTTTCCGGGACGTAAAGGACCAGAAAGAAGGGGCAGCGTCATTACACCCGCTGCAAATTAACCAATGCCATCATTTGCTGAATCGCTCGAACAAACGCTTCATCAGGCTCTGACCAACGCATCGGACCGCTCGCATGAATATGCGACGCTCGAGCATCTTTTGCTTGCACTGGTCGCGGATGCCGATGCTGCCGAGGTCATGAAAGCATGCGGTGCGGATCTGGGCGAATTGTCCGATACCGTGACCCACTATCTCGATAACGAGTTGAGCTCGCTCAAAGTGGAAGAAAAGACGGATCCTGCCCCCACATCGGGATTCCAGCGGGTGGTGCAGCGCGCCATCCTGCACGTCCAGTCATCGGGCAAGGATATCGTAACCGGCGCCAATGTCCTGGTCGCGCTATTTTCCGAACGCGAGAGCTACGCCGTCTATTTCCTGCAGCAACAGGATATGAGCCGCCTCGACGCCGTTAGCTTCATTTCGCATGGAATAGGCAAGGGCGGAAACAATTCCGATTCCGGTCCTGCGCAGGACGCCGAAGAAGAACATGATGAAAAGAGTGACGGTAAACAGAAAAAAGAAAGTGCGCTGGCGCAATATACGGTCGACCTGAATGCCAAGGCGAAAGCGGGCAAGATCGATCCGCTTATCGGACGAGGCCCCGAAGTCGACCGTACTGTGCAGATCCTTTGCCGCCGTTCGAAGAACAATCCACTTTATGTTGGCGACCCTGGCGTCGGCAAAACGGCCATCGCCGAGGGTCTGGCACGCAAGATCGTCGAAGGCGATGTACCCGAAATCCTTTACGAAGCCGTAATCTATTCGCTCGACATGGGCGCCCTGCTGGCCGGTACACGCTATCGCGGTGATTTTGAAGAGCGGCTGAAGGCGGTCGTGGCGGAGCTTGAAAAACTGCCGCACGCAGTTCTGTTTATCGATGAAATTCATACTGTCATCGGTGCCGGTGCGACCAGCGGCGGGGCGATGGATGCGTCCAATCTGCTCAAGCCTGCGCTTTCGGGTGGTTCGCTGCGCTGTATAGGATCGACCACGTACAAGGAGTTTCGCAATCATTTCGAAAAGGACCGCGCGCTCCTGCGCCGGTTTCAGAAAATCGATGTGAACGAGCCGACCATTCCCGATACTATCAAGATCCTGCGCGGGCTGCGCTCGGCTTTTGAAGAGCATCACAACGTCAAATATACGCCCGATGCGATCAAGACTGCGGTCGAACTGTCGGCGCGCTACATTAACGACCGCAAATTGCCCGACAAGGCGATCGATGTGATCGACGAAGTCGGTGCCATGCAGATGCTCGTGCCCGCCTCGCGCCGCCGCAAGACGATTACGGCAAAGGAAATCGAGGCCGTGATCGCCACGATGGCGCGCATTCCGCCCAAATCGGTTTCGAAAGACGACCGTACCGCGCTGCAGCACCTTACACGCGACCTGAATCAGGTCGTGTTCGGACAGGACGCGGCGATCAATGTGCTGTCGAGCGCTATCAAGCTCAGCCGGGCAGGACTGCGCGATCCCGATAAGCCGATCGGCAACTATCTGTTCTCCGGCCCTACCGGAGTCGGCAAGACCGAGGTTGCGCGGCAATTGGCCAGCATCATGGGCATCCCGCTGCAACGATTCGATATGTCCGAATATATGGAACGACACAGCGTCTCGCGCCTGATCGGTGCGCCGCCGGGCTATGTCGGGTATGATCAGGGCGGTCTGCTGACCGATGGGATCGACCAGCAGCCGCATTGCGTATTGTTGCTCGACGAGATTGAGAAAGCGCATCCCGATCTGTTCAACATATTGTTGCAGGTGATGGATAATGGCCGTCTAACCGACCATCACGGAAAAACCGTGGATTTCCGCAATGTCGTGCTGATCATGACCACCAATGCCGGGGCCAGCGAGATGGCCAAGGAAGGCATGGGCTTTGGCGATGCGACCAAGGAGGATGCGGGCGACGAAGCGGTGAAGAAGATGTTCACGCCTGAATTCCGCAACCGCCTGGATGCCGTGGTGCCGTTCACCTATCTTACGCCCGAAGTCGTCTCGCGCGTGGTCGACAAGTTCATCCTGCAGCTGGAATTGCAACTGGCTGATCAGAATGTGCATATCCGCCTTGATCAGGACACTCGCGACTGGCTGTCCGAACGCGGTTATGACCGGCTGTTTGGCGCCCGGCCGATGGGAAGGCTGATCCAGGAAAAGATCAAGCAGCCATTGGCCGAGGAATTGCTGTTCGGGAAGCTGAAAGCGGGCGGTGAAGTCAATGTGCACATGAAAGATGGCGCCATGGCATTCGAAATCACGCCGGCTCCCCCCAAAGCGGCCCGCAAGAAAAAAGGCCGCAAGAAACCGGCCGCCGACAAGACCGAATAAAACTGACATTTCCATCGTTTGAACAAGCACATGTTTGTAGGTGCGTGCCTGTTCTTAACATTGGTTATAGTAATTTTTCGGGAGAGGCCGCCATAGGCGGGAATCAATTTCTGTCTAGATGAGGGGTAAGCATGAAATCCGTTATTTACATCAGCACGCGGGCAAAGAATTTTTCGGACGAAAATTTGCACACATTGGTAACCAGTTGCCGGACACGCAATGCAAACGACGATATTACAGGATGCCTGGTGTATAACGGCATGAATTTTATGCAGCTGATCGAAGGTGACAACGATACGATCGATGCGTGTATGGCGCGCATCGTCAAGGACGAGAGGCATAGCGGTGTTGTCACGGTCCGCGAGCGCGAAATCGACCAGCGCGAATGTCCCGATTGGGGCATGGTGGGGCTGAGTGTATCGCGAAATCCCACCGAAGCTGAAAAAAAGCAAATTCTGGATATGCTCGATGGCGGGCAGACGGATACCCGCAATCTCTTTACGAGTTTCGCAACTCTATAACCCTCGGTGTTGACGGGGGCCATCCCGTTCCTCTTGCTGTAACCGGCAATACACCCTATTTATGTTCCATGACCCAGCCCGCCGCCATCATCCTGACCCCCAATGCCGCCAAGCGCGTCGCAGCCATAGCTGCAAAGCAGGGCAAGCCCGCGATGTTGCGGCTGTCGGTTGAAGGTGGCGGCTGTTCGGGTTTCCAGTACCGTTTCGACCTTGCCGAGGCCGTCGAGAGCAATGACGTGACTGCCGAGGAATCGGGCGTGACGCTTGTCGTCGACGAAGTCAGCCTCGACTTGGTACGCGGCTCTGCCGTTGACTTCGTAGAGTCTTTGGGTGGCGCGGCATTTCAGGTCACCAACCCCAATGCGGCATCGGGATGCGGTTGCGGATCGAGTTTTTCGATCTGACTGCCGCAACGGCACTAGCCAGTAACTGCCACAACCGTTAGTCCTGCGCCGGATGGATTCGAACAGAGTGAAACGTGTTTATGCGGATTGCGACTTACAATATCAACGGTATCAAGGCACGTCTGCCCCGCCTGCTTGAGTGGCTCGAGGAGACTGGACCGGATGTCGCCTGTCTTCAGGAAATCAAGACGCAGGACGAGGGTTTCCCGATCGCCGAGTTCGAGAAAATCGGTTATGGCGCGATCTGGCACGGGCAGAAATCGTTCAACGGTGTCGCGATTCTAGCCAAGGGCCATAACCCGCAGGAAACGCAGCGCGGACTGGAAGGCGAACCGGAGGACGATCATAGCCGTTATCTCGAGGCCGACGTGCCCGATGCGAATGGAAACCCCGTGCGTATCGCCAGCATCTATCTGCCCAACGGCAACCCGCATCCCGGTCCCAAATTCGATTTCAAATTGCGCTGGATGCAGCGTCTGCGTGCGCGCGCCGCCAAAATATGGGCCGAGGAAGTGTCTGCGGTTCTGTGCGGGGATTATAATGTCATTCCGCGCGACAATGACGTGTATTCTGTCCGTGCCATGTCATCCGATGCGCTGATGCAGCCCGAAAGCCGCGCCGCTTATCGCCGTTTGCTGGGGGACGGGTGGACCGATGCTCTGGGCAGTTGGCATCCGGATGGCGGGGTGTGGACCTATTGGGATTATCAAGCGAACGCCTGGCCGCGCGATGCGGGTTTCCGTATTGACCATTTACTGCTGAGCCCGCGGGCCGCCGACCGGCTGGATAATGTCGGCGTAGACAAAGAGCATCGCGGCCGCGAAAGGGCGAGCGACCACACCCCCGTTTGGATCGAGTTAGCGGAATTGTAATGGCAATGTTTCTCCGGGTCGCGGCCTTCGCCTGCGGCCTTTATCTATTGGCACTGGCCGGTGCATTCATAACGCAGCGCCATTTCATCTATGCGCCCGATACAGCGCGTGTATCGCCCAAAGCGGCGGGGTTGAAGGAATTCGTCGCGGTCGCGGTCGAAGGAAAAAACGATCCGCTAACGTCCTGGTGGCGTCCGCCGAGCGATGCGGCACAACCGGTCATCATCCACTTTCATGGCAATGGCGGTGCGCTCGCGGGCCGGGCGGAGATATATGCGCAGCTGGCCAAATCGGGCGCGGGCGTGCTGGCTGTGGGATATCCGGGATATGGCGGAAACCCCGGAAGTCCCAACGAAGAGGATTTTTACGAGGCCGCACAGCGCAATTATAACTGGCTGATTGCCCGGGGATATCCGGCGGATCGCATCGTCATTGCCGGACAGTCGCTCGGGTCCGGTCCCGCGCTGTGGCTGGCCGCACATAATGCGGGAGCGGGGCTGGTGCTGGAAGCGCCTTATACTGCGCTGACCGATATAGCGGCCAGGCAGATGCCGATCTTTCCGGCGCGGCTGGTTGTGAATGACAAATTTGACAATCTGTCGCGCGTGGCCGACATTGATATGCCGCTGGTGTTGATACATGGCCGACGCGACGCCTTAATCCCGTTCGAGATGGGGCAGACCCTGTTCGATGCTGCTAAGTCGCCCAAATGCGCGTTTCCGATTGCCGAAGCCGACCACAATGACCTATGGCAATATGGTGTCGGTGAAATCGTCGACAGGCAGGCCGAGCTTATGGTGACTGAGCAAAGTTGCGAAGCTTCGCGATAAGTTGTGTAAGTGCCCAATGAAAAAGCATTGACACATTCTCCTATTTCTGTAATAACAGAAATTAAGGAGCGAGTCGGATAATGTCCTTTTATGATTACCCCGAAGTTCAGGAATTCATCCTTCATTGGGGGGAAATGGGTACGCACTGGGGTGCGAACCGTTCAGTGGCTCAAGTGCATGCGCTATTGTACATGTCCGACCGACCACTCCATGCCGAGGAGATTTGTGAGACGCTAAAGCTTGCGCGTTCTAACGTGTCCAACGCGCTGAAGGAATTGCAGGGCTACGGCATCGTTATTCGCGCTCATATGACGGGCGATCGGCGCGATCACTTTGCCGCCGAAACCGATTTGTGGGACTTGTTTCTTGCCATCACCGCGGAACGCAAACGGCGCGAGATCGACCCCACGATCGCCAAACTGGCCGATCTCCAAATGCGGCTCAAGGGCAGGAACGACATTCCGCGCCACGTGCACGAGCGCATCGGGCGGATGCACGAATTCATATCCAGCCTGACCAGCTGGTACACGCAAGTCCGCGGCCTCAAGAAATCAACGCTGATCACGCTTATGAAACTGGGCGCCACAGTAGCCCGCTTTATCCCCGGCGGCGGCATACCCGAACCCGGAAGCGGCAGTGATAAAGATACGCTGGGTTCGCCCTGAGCAGTCACAACATTTTCTCAATGTATATAAAATAGGAGCTAACCCATGCCACCCGCGACGTCTATTCGATATTAAATTTCTTAAATTACAGAAACTACTGATATTAAAGTAATGAAACGCTCATGATAATCGGAACCTATATTGCCTATCTCGTCATCGCGATCGGCCTCACCATATGGGTGGCCCACACTCTGTCCACCAATGGTAAGATTTTTCTCGTGCGCTGTTTCGGCCATGACGAGGATCTCGCGGCCAGCATCAACCATTTGCTGGTGGTAGGTTTCTACCTCGTCAATCTGGGCTTCATCGCTGTCGCGCTCAGCGTTGCGGGCGAGCCGGTCACGATAACGGGCGCCATTCGGTTGCTCGCATGGCAGGTCGGCATCGCTATCCTCGTGTTAGGTGCGATGCATTTTTTCAACATGGGGGCGATCAGCCGCTATGGCATCAAGCTGGCGGGCTGGATCGAAAACCAGCAGGAACAGGCCGCGGTGCGGACCAACCCTGCTGATCGCAAAGAAAAGGATTATCTGCTGCGCTGAAACAGGCACTGCCGATTGAATATGGGCGCGGCTTTACAATAGCGGCGCCCATTTTCGTGGCTTACAAATTCTTGTCGTACAACTGGTACACCTTGTTGACCGTGCCGCCCAGTATCTCGCCGATCGAGTTCATGCCCTGATTATCCTCGAGTATCCAGCCGATCTCGCCGCGCGTCGCGCCGAATTTGGCGACCGCATCGCGGCGGATATATTCGATCATCATAAAGGCCAGCTGGCTGGCGAGGCGCGAGCCCTGAATATCCCTGGCCACGCCCATAAGCGGCACGCGCATCGTGCGCACCTGCGGCTTGCGCAGCCACCACAATAATCTGGCCCAGTTGAACGGAAAGAGCGCGCCATCATAGCCTTTCAGCTTTTCGTTCAGGTCGGGAAGGGTGATCATGAATGCCACGGGCTTGCCGTCATACTCGGCGATGCGGATCAGATCTTCATAAACGATCGGCTTCAGCTTTTTGCCGACATAATCGATCTCGCTGTCGGTCAGCGGCACGAAACCCCAGTTTTTCGACCAGGCATCGTTGAGCAGGCCCATGATCAACGCCGCCTCTTGCGCAAAGTGGCTCTTGTCGACGCGGCGGATATGGATGCGCGGGTTCTTCTCGCCCGACTGGATGATCCGTTTGGCCAGCCGGGGGAAATCGACATCGATCGGCAATTCCCACGTCATGATGCGCTTGATCGGCGTGTAGCCCGCATCTTCGATCCACCCGGCATAGGCGGCGCGCTGGTGGCCCATCATCACCGTAGGGGCTTGTTCGTGGCCCGATACCAACTGGCCCGGTTCGTCCCAGATCGACAGGCTGAGCGGCCCCAGCGCACGGTGCATGCCCTGTTCGCGCAGCCATTGCTCCGCCGCGGCGATCAAGGCGGCGGCGACCGGTTCTTCGAATGCTTCCAGCATGCCCCAATTGCCGGTGCCGGGCCCCATGCCCCGTTCGACCGGCTGTTCGAGCGCTAGCGTATCGATATGCGCGCTGATGCGGCCCACGACCTCCCCGCCACGCCATGCCAGCATGGGGTGAACCCGGGCATGTTCGAAAAACGGGTTCTTGCCCGGCGTCAGCAGCGAATAGACTTCGACTTTCAATGGCGGAACCCAATACGGGTCGTCGGCGTATATGCGCCACGGCAGTTCGACGAATGCTTTCAGCTCGCTCTTGCCCAGCACGGGGCGAATTTCTATCTCTTGGCTCATGGCGCCTTTGTGGTATCACCATCGTTACAATGTCAAGAATGCGTGTGCCGCGCGGTGAAAAAGCCCTTTTGCACCCATGGCATCGCCATTATCTCGCCATCATATATCGCTATAAACACGTTCAATATGGAAAATTATGCAATGAACACCAAAATACTGAACGCGAACAGTTTGGCTAAAATGCAGACGGATGACGCGATACGCGCGCGCGCCGTTGTTGCCGATGACAAGGACATGATCCGCATGGCGGCGCAGTTGACGCGCGATCTCAATACGCCGGATGCCCGCGTCTATTGGGGCGATTTCATGGCATCGGTTGCCGTTGGTTATGCGGCCTTTGCCGGGGCATTTGTATTGGAAAATGTCTTTATGGTGGCGCTTGCGGCTATCGTTTCGATGCTGGCGCTCTACCGCGCAGGCAGCTTCATTCACGAACTTACGCATATCAAGGATGGCTCGGTGCCGGGTTTCCGGCTCGGCTGGAATATCTTCATCGGTGTGCCGCTGCTGATCCCGTCTTTCATGTATGAAGGCGTGCATAATCTTCACCATGCCCGCACGCGTTACGGCACGGTGGAGGATCCGGAATATCTGCCGCTGGCCCTGATGAAGCCCTATACCGTGCCGCTGTTCGTGGTGATTTCCGCGTTGGCACCGATCGCGCTGTTATTCCGCTATGGTGTACTTTCGCCGCTATCGCTTCTCATACCGTCGCTGCGCCGCGTCGTGGTGGCCCGATATTCCGGTCTTGTCATCAATCCCGAGTTCCGCCGCCGCCATGCCGAGGGCAAGGCGCGTCGCAACTGGATATGGCAGGAAACCGCCGCCAGCGTCTGGGCGATCGCTTTGATGGCCGGAACCGCCAGCGGCATCGTTCCGCTCAAGGCATTTATCCTGTTCCTCGTCATTTCCGGCGGCTCGGTCGTGATTAACCAGGTGCGCACTCTCGTTGCGCATTTGTGGGAAAATGACGGCGAGGCGATGAGCGTAACCGCGCAATATCTCGACAGCGTCAACGTGCCGCCGCCTTCGACCCTGCCTGCGATCTGGGCTCCGGTAGGGCTGCGCTATCATGCGCTGCATCATCTGCTGCCAGGCGTGCCCTATCACAATTTGGGGGACGCGCATCGGCGTCTGATGAAGGCGGTGCCGACCGAATCGCAGTTTCATAAGGGCAATTATACCGGTCTGCCCCTGCTCGTGACGCGGCTGGTGCGCAGCACTTTTGCCGGACGTCCTGTGCGATAAGGCGCAACGCTACAATTTCAGCCTGCGTCCGATGGCGCCCAGTGCCGCCTTATCCTCGCGGTCCAGCCCGATTTTTAATCCGGCCCATAATAGCGGCAGAAACGCGGCCATTAGCATCCACGGTTCCGCATATTTCCAGCTATCCGGTACCCATCTGCTCAGCAGGTAAAGCAGGCCAAAGGCGATGCATCCCGCCAGCAATGCGCCGCCAAAGTGCCGATCGAACGGGCTTAGCCGATCGCTGATGCCCAGCTCCGCAACCGCCAGCCAGCTGGCCACAGTCACCCCCACCGCTACCGCGATCGCCATGCCCTCCGCGCCCAGGGAGGGAGTGAGCCAAATGGCGAGGCCGGCCGATGCCGCCAGCCCGACAAGACTGTTGAGCAACGGCAGCCCGCGATGGCCGATCATCTCGACAATCGGCGTGGCCGGGCCGAGCACCGCTTCTCCCGCGCGGCCGATCAGCAGGATGATCAGCACCGGCAGTGCCGCAGCCGCAGCGGGCGCGAACACACTCAGGATATCGCCGGCAAGAAGAATGATCAGCCCGGTCAGCGGAATGACGATGATCACGGAGAGCCGGTTGGCAAAATGATAGAGCGGCGCGATTTGTGTCCGGTCTGCGGCCGCCTGCGCCGAGCTGAGCGGTGCCAGCACATAGAGAAACGTCTGCCGCACGATCAGGGGGATGGAGGCAACTTTGCGCGCGATACCGTAGAGTCCGGCCGCGACGGCCCCGCCGCTTCCCGGTATCAGCATATTGAGAACGACCGGCGGCAGGTCGTTGAACGCGCGGCGCGCCAGATTGGGCGGCATGGTGGCAAACCCGGTTTTCAGCATATCGGCGCGCAGCGATGCGGGCAGGGGCGCCGACCATAACAGCCGCCAGTCATAATAGCGCGCCAGCAGGCGCAGCGACAATATGCCGGTCAGCAAAAGCGAAAGCAGATGCGCGACAATCAGCCCCAGAACCTGCACACCGGCCAGAAATAGCACGGCCGCGAATACTAGCCGGGCCAGCTGCTCCCAGAAAATGCGCAGCCGGATTTCGGGACCAAAGGCGCGCCGCGCGCGTGCGGCGGCCGTGGCGACTTCGAGCAGGATCCACAGCGGCAGGCTCCACGCGAATAGCGCCACGGCCAAAGACACGTCGCCGGCCTGGTCGGGACCGACCGAGAACAGCCGCGCCACCGGCGTCGCTGCCAGCGACAGCATGAACGCGAACAGCGATGCGGGAATGAGCGTGACAAGCAGGGCAAACTTGACCGCGCCATGTGCTTCGCGTTCGTCACGGGCGCGCGGCACGATGCGTTGCAACGCCTGCAGCATCGACAGGTCGAACAGGTTGGACAAGATGTTGACGCTGGCCCACAAAACGACATACAGCCCGTAATTGGCGATGCCGAACATCCACGTATATGCGGGTTGCGCGACGATTTCGACAAGGGCGCCCAGCCGCGACAGGGCCGCCAGTCCGGCCCCCCTGGCCAGTTCGGATCGTCCTACGGCCGGGGCTGGAGCGCAATCGGGTGCAGTATCATTCCTCTGTTCTGACAAGCACCGATTCCCCGATCATGAAGAACAATATAAAGGGTGCCCATGCCGCAAGCAGTGGCGGATATGCGCCGAGATTGCCCATGGCGAGTGCGAAATTGTCGGCCACGAAAAAGGCAAAGCCCAGCGCCATGCCAATGACCGCGCGCAGGAAAAGCTGGCCCGAGCGCGCGAGACCGAAAGCCGCGACCGCCCCCAGAAGAGGCATCAATACGGCCGATAGGGGTCCCGAGATTTTGTGCCACAGGCTTGGTTCCAAGGCCACGGTCGGTTTGCCCGCTGCCTTCAGTTCGCCGATGGCCGATTTCAAGGCGCGAAACGTCATGCCATCGGGGCTGACGTCGCCCAGCGTGAATTGATCCGGAGTCATGCCTTCACCGACCGCCACCGTGCCAATCGCTTTTTCGGCTCCCGCCGCGATATCGAAAGCGGTGGCGTCGTCGAGCACCCATTGCCGTCCATTATATGTTCCCGACTTGGCATGTATGGTGGTCTGCAATTCGCCCGTGGCATCGCGTTCGTAATATTCGACGCCGATAAGCCGTGTCCCGGGCCCGCGCCCCGCCACCAGCCGCGCATGCATCAGATTGTTGCCGCCGCGCGCCCAGATATTGGCGCGGGTGGTGGGATCGTCGGGAACGGTTCCGTATTCCGCCTTTTGCCACAATGACAGCGTCGACGTCGCTCGCGACACGATACGGTCGTTAAAGGCAAAAGTAATGACGGCGACAACCAGGCTTGCCAGTAGCAGGGGCGCCAGCACCTGATGCGGGGACAGACCCGCTGCCTTCATCGCAACGATTTCGCTGTTCTGGTTTAGCGTCGCCAGCGTGATAATCGTGGCAAACAGCACCGAAAAGGGCAAAATAAATTCGATAATCTGCGGCGCTCTTAGTGAGACATATATCCACAGGTCGCGTTCGCTATTGCCCGGCGTGGCCAGGATATTCCCGCTCTCGCCGAGCAGGTCGAGCGCTTGCAGAACGAGTACGAAAATCGCCAGCACTGCCAGAATGCGGATCAGGAACATGCGCGCCATATACAGCGACGTGGTGGGCGAGGGAAACAGTTCGATATTCATGAGCGGCAGCACAGTGGCGACGATTTAAGCATCCTGATGGCTCCGCTTGCGGCCCCAGCTGAGCAGGCCCTTTATCCATACGCCGGATTTGGCGAAAGCTTTTTCCAAACTGCCGATTGGCTGCCCGCCCGGAACATAGGCAATTTGATAGTACATCCACAATATCAGCGCCGCAAACAGCGCAAATGGCACCCACAGCGCGAAAAGCGGATCGATTATGCCGAGCGCGCCGACATCTTCGCCATATTCGTTGATTTTGTGATAGGTGACGATCATGATGATCGACAGGAAAACGCCGAGCGCTGAAGTCGATCGCTTGGGCGGGATCGCAAGCGCAAGTGCAAGCAGCGGCATTAACAGCATCATTACCACCTCGACCATGCGGTAGTGGAAATTGGAGCGGCTTACGTTGCGCATTTCGTCCGATACGGCGTCGCTGCTTCCAATCCGGACCAGTTCGGGCAGCGTGTATTCGCGATCCTTGCCGCCGCGACCGCGAAAGGATTCGATTCTGGGTAAATCGATCGGCAGGTCATGTGCGCTGAAACTCAATACGCGCGGGCTTTGATAATTGGGCGCGTCGTGGGTGAGCACGCCGTTGGTCAGGCGCAGGATGATAGTGTCGGGCGTATCGCCGCGCAGGAACCGGCCCTTGTTCGCCGTAACAGAAATTTCGGTGCCGTTCTTGCTTTCGGCATGCACGAATATGCCGCTCAAATCGCGTCCGCCATTCCTGCTTTCCTCGATCCGCAGCGTCATGCGATCGCCGAATTGCGTGAACTCGCCCACTTTTATAGAGGCGCCTAATGCACCCGAACGCAGTTCGAAACCCAATTCTTCATAGGCGTAGCGGGCCTGCGGCTGGATAAAGCCGACCAGCGCGAGATTGACGAGCATCAATGCGACCGCGAACATATACGGCACGCGCAATAAACGGTTGTAGCTGATGCCCACGGCCCGGTAGATATCGAGCTCGGAAGAAGTGGCGAGTCCGCGAAACGCCAGCAATATACCCAGCAAAAGACCGATCGGGATGCCGAGCGAGAGATATTCGGGGATAAGATTGGCGAGCATCCGCCACACCACGCTGACGGGCCCGCCTTCCGCCGCGACGAAATCGAACAAGCGCAGCATCTTGTCGAGCACCAGCAACATGGCCGAAATGACCAGCGTCGCAAATAGCGGTACCGCTACGCGTTTGGCGATATACCGGTCGGTGGACGTGAGGAATTTCAACTTATTGACGCCCTGTCACCCTAATTTGGCCGCAAACTTTGTCCATATATCACATGAAACGGGGGCGAACCGCTGGTTGTCGGATTGTTTCGATGACCCGCTATAGCTATTCGGAGACATTACGTCATGCTTAAATTTTCTAATCTCGATTTGGTCGGCGGCGGCGCTGCTGTCGTGCTGGCCTTGTCCCCTCTGCCCGCATTGGCGCAGAATCAGGAGATCGGCAACGACATGAGCAGGTGCAACGGCGGCGACAGTCCTGCGGTGCTAGTTGAAGTGCGCGGTTTCAAGGAATCGAAAGGCCGCATCCGCGTCCAGTCCTACGAAGGCACCAGCGGAAAATGGCTGAAAAAAGGCGCGTGGATCAACCGTATCGACACGCCGGTGCGTACCAGCGGCGGCAAGATGCGTTTCTGCGTCCCTTTGCCCAAGGCGGGAACGTATGGAATAGCCGTGCGCCACGATCTGGACGGTAATGGCAAATCGGGCTGGAGCGATGGCGGCGGCTTTACCGGCAATCCCGATATTTCGCTTTCCAATCTGAAACCGTCCGCGTCCAAAACGGCCATCCGTGTCGGCAATGGCGTGACCCGCACGAACATCGTCCTGAATTATCGTCAGGGTCTGCGCATCGAACCGATTGATTAAGGGAAGTTTTGAATGGCATTGGTGGCGCTTCTTTCTAATCCGCGATCGACCGGCAACAAATCGATGTTGCCGGAAGTCCGCAGCTTTTGCGCCCAGCATGCCGACATCTTTCACTATGAAGTCGAGCAGGTCGATCAGATTGCCCAGGCCTTACGAACTATTGCCAGAGTTAAACCCAAGGTTCTGGTGATCAATGGCGGCGACGGTACGGTACAGGCCACGCTGACCGAATTGCATCAGGGCGGACATTTCGGCGATAGCCCGCCGCCGGTCGCGGTCCTGCCCAATGGCAAGACCAACTTGATCGCGCTCGATCTGGGTGCCGAGGGACCGGCGCTGAGCGCACTGGAAAATATCCTCAACATCGTGCGCAGCGGCGAATTGCAAAATCATATCGTCGTGCGGCAGCTGATCGCGCTCTCCAGCGGCAAGAACGACAAGCCGGTTCTGGGCATGTTTCTGGGCGGCGCGGGTCTTGCCGAGTTCATTCTTTATTGCCGGCACAAAATCTATCCGCTTGGTCTGCCCAACGGGCTCAGCCATTTTCTTGCCGGTCTGGCGGGTTTTATCTCGCTGTTTTTCAAGGCGAGCTATAATTTTCTGCCGCGGCGCAGCGAGCCGATGCGCGTTTCGCTGATCCGCAACGGCGAGGTCCAGGGCAGTTATGCGCTTCTGATCGTCACCACGCTGGAACGTTTGCTGCTGACAGGGCGCCAATCGGAAGGCTGGTATGCGACACACGGCCGCCTGAAATTCCTTGCCGTCGATCAAAACCCGGGCGTTTTCGCCCGTGCGCTCTACGCTGTGATCATGGGCCGTCTGGGCAAGGGTAAAGTGGCTGGCGTGCATATCGAACAGGGCGATGAGATCCGTATCGACGGCGATCACAGCAATGTCATACTCGATGGCGAGACGTTCGAGGCCAATCGCAACGAACCGATCATATTGCGCTCCACCGCGCCGGTGTCGTTTCTGAAAATTGCCGCCTGAGCCTCACTCTGCTCACGAACGGTTACCATAAACTGAGCCAATAATGACTGAAATGACTCTGCAAAAGCTGATCGAGAGCGAACTGGCCGAACCGGTGGATCCGCGCATAAGCGCGTTCGCCGCAGATATTGCCAGCCGGTTCGCACAGTCCGCGCACGCCGTCCTTTTTTACGGATCGTGCCTGCGCAGCGAGCGACTTGATGGTCAGATGCTCGATTTCTACCTGATCGTGTCGGATTATGAGGCGGCCTTTCCCGGCAGCTGGAAAGCCAGCGCCAACCGGCTATTGCCGCCCAATGTGTTTCCCGCCCAACATGATGGCCTTGCCGCCAAATATGCAGTTTTGTCGGAACAGGATTTTCATAATCTGAACCGCCGCGAAGCGAGCGCGGTGAGCGTGTGGGCGCGTTTTGCCCAACCCTCCCGGCTGGTATGGGCAAGCGACGAGATTGCCGCCGACCAGGCCGCGCTGGCGATTTCGGGGGCGGCCCCGACTTTGCTCAATGCCGCGCTGGCGCATGTGGACGCCGAAGAAACGCCCTTGCTGCAATTATGGGAAAAAGGTTTCGCGCTGACTTATGGCGCGGAATTGCGGGCCGAACGCGGTAACCGACCGGGATCGGTGGTCGAATTTTCGCCCGAACGCTATCGCACATTCGGGCATGCCGCCTTGCCGCTCACGCCGATCAAGACAAGACGCGAAGGCGACACCGTAGCATTGCTGCCCGCGCAGCGCGCGGCGATCATGGAAGAACGCAGCCGCTGGCCGGGTCTGCGCCGCCGTGGCAAGGCACTGACTTTGGCGCGTCTTGCCAAGGCGACCGGCACTTATGCAGGCGGTATCGACTATATCGCGTGGAAGATTAACCGGCACGCAGGAACCGATATCAAGGTTAAGCAATGGCAGCGCCGCTGGCCGATACTGGGGGCGCTGGTCCTACTCCCCCAACTGATCTTGCGCGGTGCGGTAAAATAAGGGCATAATATCTCGTCAAGGAAACTTATCATGCTCAAAAATCTCCAAAAACATCCTGTCCATCTGGGGCTCGGCGCAACTGCGGTGGTGCAGCCCGAAATGACCGGCGATATGCGCTGGTACGAAGGCTATGGCGAGCGCCATAGCGGCGATGGCCCTGAGGGTCGGCTGGTGTCCATGCACCGGTTCACGGAAAGCTGGGATTCTTGGGAAATGCATCCGCTTGGCAGCGAGATCGTGCTGTGCACGGCGGGAGAAATGACGATTGTCCAACAAATGCCGGACGGAACGGAAAAGAAAACCCGGCTGGGCCCCGGCGACTATGCGATCAACGCACCGGGTGTTTGGCACACGGCAGATGTCAACAATATGTCAACGGCGGTATTCATCACCGCGGGCGAGGGCACCGAACACCGCGAGCGGATATAGCCGATACTATCCAAAAAAGTCGCCCTGAAACAATCTAGAGCAGCTTTGTAACTTGTCTGCGCTGAACATGCACGGTTGGGCGCAGCGCAAGGATGCTAATGCCGGATCGAGAAATATGTGTGCATGGCGACGATCAGCGTCAGCAGGAAAGCCAGCACAAACAACACGATGTATATAATCGTGCCCAATATAAGAAACGCGCCTTTTGCATTGTCGAATTGCCAGGCCAGCCAGAGCGGCCAGGCGAGCAGAACGAATATCGCGGCGCGCTGTCCCAGCAGGAAATAGATGACGAGCGCAAGCGCGGGAATGACAAAAGCAAGGCCGATGCTGCGTCCGTTTTGCGGTTTCATTTGCGGTTTCCCCACATCTTGAGTGCCGAGCGACCATCTTGCGCCCGATGGTCCCCTGCTGACAACAAAATTGACAAAAGCGTTTTTGCGACAATTTTACGACTCGCCGGTCACCGGGGGGCGCAGGGTACAAAATTGTCAAATATCGTTGTTCAGGGCATTTTTTCTCTTCATACAATCTTGAGCAAATGCGTGGCACCGGACATCGCAAATGATACCCATGCATAACTGATACAATCGCACATTGAGAAAGAGCGGGCCCGAATCACCGGGTCACCATGCTGAGCCCGAAAGCTATCATAAACCCATCCGTGTAGGACAGGGTGTCCAGTCTTTGCGGCGCGGGCGTTTAGATGACGCCGATATCCTTGCCAGATTTTTCGAAAATATTCATGATCTCGCCAACCTGCTCTTCGGTATGTTCCGCGCACAGCGAACAGCGCAGCAGGGTAACGCCATGCGGCGTGGCCGGCGGACGGGCGAGGTTGACATACAGGCCGTTTTTCAGCAATTCCTGCCATAACAGCGCGCCCTGCATCATGTCTTTCACGATTACCGCGATAATGCCACTTTGCGCTTCGGGCGTGCCGAGCTCGTAGCCCATATCGCGCAATCCCTTGTGCAGGCGCTTGCTGTTTTCCCACAAATGCGCGCGCTTGTTGCCGCTGTGCATCAGCTTGCGGATCGATGCCGCCGACGTCGCCACCACGGACGGCGGCAGCGAGGCGGTGAATACATAGGGGCGGCATACGAGCCGCAGAATTTCGAATTTCGGATGGTTGGATACGCAAAAGCCGCCGACCGTGCCGACGCTTTTGCTGAACGTGCCGATGATGAAATCGACATCGTCGATCACGCCCTGTTCCTCGCACACGCCGCGGCCATTCTCGCCGATAAAGCCCATGCTGTGCGCCTCGTCGACCAGCACCATCGCGCCGTGTTTCTTGCAGACCGCGACCATTTCCCTGAGCGGCGCGACATCGCCCAGCATCGAATAGACGCCCTCGAGCACGACCAGCTTGCCGGCCTCTTCGGGCAGGCGTTTCAGCCGCTTTTCCAGAGCTTCGACATCGTTATGGCGAAACGCGACAATCTGCGCATTGCCAAGGCTACAGCCGTCGTAAATGCTGGCATGGCTGTCGGTGTCGAGGATAATATAATCCTCCTTGCCCGCCAGCGTCGAGATAATGCCCAGATTGGCCTGATATCCCGTGGAAAAGACCATCGCATGGTCCATGTCGTAAAATTCCTTAAGCGCATCCTCGCACGCGCGGTGTCCCTGATACGTGCCGTTCAGCACACGGCTTCCGGTCGTGCCCGCGCCGAAAGCATCGAGCGCCTCGTGTCCCGCCTGCAGGACATCGTCGTCGAAGGTCATGCCCATGTAATTATAGGTGCCGAGCAGGATCGTTTCCTTGCCATTGCATATGGCGAGCGTGGGCGATTTCACCTCCTCCATTACCAGCGCGTACGGATCGCGCACGCCGGTGGACAGCAGCGCCTCGCGCTCCTGGATCAGCGGGTCGAATTTGGAAAGAAGGTCGGTCATGGCGGCGATATTCCCGTTATTGGGGTTCAGCGGTTCTGCAGTTTCTCGACGGCGTCGACCAGCTGGCCGACGGTTTCGATTTCCGCCTGCATGTTCATGGTGATGATGATGTCGAACTCGTCCTCGGTCGCCGCCACGAAATCCATAACGGTCAGGCTGTCCCATTCAAGGTCGCCGGCAAAGGTCGTGTCGTCGCTCAGCGCCGCATCCTTTTCGTTGAAAGGCGCGATCAGTTTGTGGATTTTGGCTTCGGTCGCTTTGCGGTCGCTCATAAAATATCCTGTCTGTCTAGGCCGCCCTGATGGCAGGGGATTGCGGCATGAATTGGGCGAAATTCCGGTTGCCCATGCGCCTGTGCGGCCATGCGCGACAGGCTTAGGCAAAAACACACGCCCGGGCAAGATGCTGACGACAGCAGGCGTGCGCCATAACGCGGCAAATGGCAATCTACAGCCAGCCTGCTTTCTTGTACCAGTTGGCGGTGTGTTTCAGCCCGGTCTTGGTCTGGATTTCCGGCAGCCATATCTCCGCGGGCGGATACCGGGCTGGTTCGGCGGTCCAGTCGTCATGGCACAAGTAATTGACGCGGTCGCGGGTCAGTTTCGCGTCGGCCCCGCGCATGGCCTTGTCGGCGGCGGCCGCAAATCTGAGCAGCGCGGGGGGCAGCGATATCGGCCGCACGCCCCGCTCGACCGCCGTGCCGATGGCGCGCGCAAAGCTTTTGTGCGTCCAGCCGCCCGGCTTGCCGTCGTCCGCCTCGTATATTTGCGAGGTCAGATCGTCATGCGCCGGAACCAGTTCGAGCAAAAGGCGGGCAAGGTCGCCGACATGGATCAGCGACAGCCGCCCCTCGGGCGGAAGCAGTACGAAACCGCGCCGCGCCATCTTGAACAGATCGAGCATTTCGCTGTCGCCGGGGCCGTAAACTCCGGGCGGGCGCACGATCGTCCAGTCCAGCCCGCTGGCGGCCACGATCTTTTCCGCCTTTGCCTTGGACCAGCCATAGTCAGATAGCGCAGGTTCGCGGGCCGCCAGCGAGGATACATGGATGAAACGCTTTACCTGCATTGCCTTGGCCGCATCGACCATGGCCAGCGTACCTGCGACATTGCCATCCTCGAAACCCTTGCGATCGGGCGCGCCGACCACGCCCGCGATATGCAGCACCGCACCCGCCCCCGCGCACAGGTCCTTCAGCGCGTCGCTGTCGGACAGCGCGCCCTGGATCCATGTTACGCCGGGCATGTTCTTTTGCGGTTTGCGGGTCAGCGCCCGGATGCGCAGCTTGCGCTGGCGGGCAAAGGCCAGCACGGCCTTGCCGACAAAACCGGTGCCGCCGGTGATGGCAATCACGTCCGGTGCTGCGTTCACAAAATGACCATCCGGTCGCGGTGGACGACCGCGCTGCGCGGACTATAGCCCAGGATCGCCTGAAGTTCGCTGCTATGATGGCCGATAATCCGTGCGGTATCGAGCGCGTCATATTCGATCAGTCCGCGGGCGATCAGCTGTTCATCGCGCGTCTTGATATCGACCACGTCGCCGCGCTCGAAATTGCCGCGCACCTTGATGAGCCCTGCGGCAAGCAGGCTGCCGCCCTTTTTGATGGCGCTCCGCGCGCCTTCGTCGACGTAAATCTGTCCGTGAATATGCTGCAGCCCGCCAAGCCAGCTCTTGTGCTTGCTCTCGCTGCGTTCGGCATAGAAAACCGTGCCGCGGCCCTCTTCCTCCAGCCGGCGGAGCGGATGGTCGCGCAAACCCGACATGATCGCCAGATCGATCCCGGCAATGCTGGCTATCTCGACCGCGACCAGTTTGGAGGACATGCCGCCCGTGCCAATGCCCGACGAGGACCCGTCGTCGGCCATCGCGCGGATATCGTCGTCCATTTCACGCACTTCGCTGACGATCTCGGCATCGTCGTGCTTGCCGGGATTCTTGTCGTACAATCCGTCGACATCGGACAGCAGAATGACGCCCTCGGCATTGGCCGACTGCCCGATCCGCGCGGCGAGCCGGTCATTGTCGCCGAAACGGATCTCGCTGGTGACGAGGCTGTCATTCTCGTTCATCACCGGGACGATGCCCGCTTCCAGCAGCTTGTCGAGCGTGGCGGTGACGTTCAGGTACCGCCGCCTGTCCTCCAGCGCATCGAGCGTGACGAGCAGCTGCGCCGCGGTCAGCCCGTATTCGCCGAGCAATTTGGCCCACAGCCCCGACAGCGCTATCTGTCCGACCGCTGCCGCCGCCTGCGCATCGGACAGGTTTTCGCGGCCCCCGCCGGGCAGGCCCATGCGCTTTGCGCCCAGTGCGGTCGCGCCCGACGATACGATAATGACCTGCTGGCCCTGTTCGATCCGCCCGGCAATATCGGCGACCAGCGTTTTCATCCATTCGTGGCGCACCTTGCCATCCGACTCGATCAGCAGCGAGGAGCCGACCTTGACTACCAGCCGCTTGCAGTTTGCAGGATCGAATACGGTTTTCAAATGGGCCTCCAGCTGGTCTCTTCCTCGTCGCCATCGTCCGGATTGACGCCGGCGGGCTGTTCGGTCGCGGTCTTTTCGGGCAGATGTTCGAGAAACGCGTCCATCAGCGTGTCGAGCCCCGCTCCGGTCGCGCCGGATATACGGAATATTTGGCCTGCGCCCGCCTTTTCAAGTTCGCCCACCATCATGTCCGCAAGGTCGTCATCGATCAGGTCGCATTTGTTCAGCGCAATCAGCTGCGGTTTGTCCGACAGGCCCGCGCCATAATTTTCGAGCTCGTTCTGCACCGTGGTAAACGCCTTAACCGGGTCCGCATCATTGGCGTCGATCAGGTGGATCAGCGCGCGGCAGCGTTCGATATGGCCCAGGAACCGGTCGCCGATACCCGCGCCCTCGGCCGCGCCCTCGATCAGGCCGGGAATATCGGCGATTACGAACTCGCGGTGCTTGTGTTCCACAACACCGAGCTGCGGGCGCAAGGTGGTGAAGGGATAATCGCCCACTTTGGCCTTGGTATTGGTGACACGGTTGATGAAAGTCGATTTACCGGCATTGGGCAGCCCGACCAGACCCGCATCGGCCATCAGCTTGAGCCGCAGCCAGACCCACATTTCCTCTCCCGGCCAGCCCGGCTGATGCTGGCGCGGCGCGCGATTGGTGGAGCTTTTATAGCTCATGTTGCCGCGGCCGCCATCGCCGCCGGTCAGGAACGTCACGCGTTGACCGGAATGGGTAAAATCGGCGAGCACATCTTCCTTGTCCTCGCTGAGCACCTGTGTCCCCACGGGCACCTGGATGACCAGATCCTTGCCGCCCGCACCGGTGCGGTTGCGGCCCATGCCGCCGGTTCCGCGCTGCGCCTTGAAATGCTGCGAATAGCGAAAATCGATTAGCGTGTTGAGCCCTTCCACGGCTTCGAACACGATATCGCCGCCCTTGCCGCCCTTGCCGCCATCGGGTCCGCCATATTCGACATACATTTCGCGGCGAAAGCTCACCGCGCCATTGCCGCCCACGCCGGATTTCAGATATATTTTCGCTTGATCGAGAAAGTGCATGTGCACGCATTTAGGCGCAGGCCGCGCCGATGGCTAGTTGTTTGTCGGCAATCGGACCCGCAATAGTGACGCCCTGTCCTGTTGGGCTGTCCTATCGCGGCGGCGGCTGGTCGGCGGGCTGCGCCTCATCGACCATATCGCCAGTGGCCGTGACCCATACGTCTGTGGCGATCGGTTCTGCCGGGGCCGGGACTGGGGCGGGGGTCTGTCCCGGAAGCGGCTGCACGACTTCTCCTGGAACACGCTGCACGACGTCGCCAGGACGTGTATTTGCCGGCACGGCCTGTCCGGGCAGCGGTTGCACGATTTCGCCGGGAACACGCTGTACGACCGCGCCGGAGGGCGTCGGTGCGCTCTCGCCCGGCAACGGCTGCACCATCGCACCCGAGGCCGAGGGCATGATCGACGGTTGCGCCATCGGTTGCATCACGTCGCCCGTCGCCATGGCGGAGGGTGTATATCCGTTATAGGAATCTCCCGAAACCGTAACCACCGATGTGTCGGAGGCGGGCAGCTGCGTCGTCAATATGGGACCGGTGCTTTCCATATTGCCCATGGCCGGAATGGCGGTGTCGATACCGGTCGCATATCCGTTGCCGCCCTGGTTTGCAGGCGCGAAAGCCGAGGCGCGCTCGGGCGCATATTCGACATACCATGCATACAGGTCGCGCTGATATTGATCATAGGCCGCAAAAAAACGCTCGAACACGTCTTCCATCTGGCGCAGTCCGCCAAAAGCAAAAACCTCCAGCTGATCGGTCGGAGTCAACGCAAGTTGCTGCGAAACGGCCAGTGCCACATCGCAAAATTCCTGTTTTACCGGCGGCAGCGAAAAGAAATTATAGACCTGCGTGCTGTGCGTGTCGCGGATGCGGCGGTAATCGGAACCGTGTTCTTTGCGGAACTTGGCCTCGATCGCGATGTTAGCCTTGTTCAGCGCTTTTTTGTGGGTATCGAGGAACAGGTTATAATTGTCGGTGATGGGAAGATATTGCGCGGTTACGCAATTCAGCGCGGCGACGTTCAGCGCCGAACGCATGTGCCAGATCGTCTCTGTCTCGTTAATACCGGTATTGGGCGTGATGCGCCGACCGTCGACGCCATAGGGCGGGGTCACGAAATTGCTGGCGGCATAAAGCGGCGGTACCGGCACGGCCGGTATCACGATCACAGGCGGCGGGGGCGGTGCCACGACCACCACGGGCGCCGGCTTGGGGGCACAGGCGGCGATCAGGCCGAGCAGCGCCAATGTCACGAAACGGGGTATATTGCGGGTTACCATATCATCCAAACCTTGTGCTTTTATCATGTGCTGGTTTTGCCACCATTTCCCGGCGGTCATAACATATCCAAGCTGATAGCGCGATGAACGGCAAAGGCCAATCGGGTTTATCAGGAATCTCGCTTAATATGTGCCACTTGTGCGATGAACACATTATTTTTGCAGGAAAATGCGCATCCATACAGGAAAAAAGGCCCGGAAGTTTCCTTCCGAGCCCTTTAAATTACTTTGGATCGACCGTTCAGTCGTTGCTGCCCATGAAGCTGAGCAGGAACTGGAACATGTTGATAAAGTCCAGATACAGGCTCAAGGCACCCATGATGATGGCTTTGCCCATCATGTCGCTGCCGGCGATATGCGCATACATCGATTTAAGCCGCTGCGTATCATAGGCAGTAAGGCCCGCGAAGACCAGCACACCGATCGCGCTGATCGCCATTTGCAGAGCGCTCGAACCGATAAAGATGTTGGCGATCGACACGACGATCAGACCGACGACACCCATTATCAGGAAGCTGCCCCATCCCGACAGGTTCTTTTTGGTAGTATATCCCCACAGGCTGAGGCTGAGGAACGCGACAGTCGTTGCAAAAAACGTCTGGGCGATGGATACACCGGTATAGCGCAGGAAGATCGCCGAAAGGCTAAGTCCCATCAACGTCGCAAAGCCCCAGAATAGCGCCTGAAGCGTGAAAGTGGACATCTTGTTGGCACCAAAGCTCATGGCGATAACAATCGCCAGCGGCGACAGCATGATCACCCAGCCAATCAGACCGGCCTGTCCGGAATAGATGGTGGCAGCCAGTTCGGTGCGTGCAAACAGCATCGCGACGATGCCGGTCAGCAGAACGCCGCTGGCCATATAGTTGTAAATCGACAACATATATTTACGCAGGCCTGCGTCATATGTTGCGGTATCCATGCTCTGCCCGCGCGCGCCGAACTGATTCTGCGGCGACCGGGTTGCATTGCGATCTGGCCAATTTGCCATAATGTATAACTCCTATGCCCGGCTTGTTCTTATGGGACTTTGTCCCGCCGGATAAATTATATATCGCTCTTTTACACGGCATTTTCAAGGAAAACCGAAACGAAAATGGTTGATGGCCCATTATTGATAATTCTTGACCTCAAATATCGCGGTTGGTGCTTTCTCTTGCCATAATTTGCCGCTTTGCGGATCCAGCCATCGCCGTGGAGCGCTGCCTTTCGGACAGTTTTGCCGGGATTGCGCCCGGCGATCTGCCGATGTTGATCCTCGCGGAGATTGCGGGGGCGCTGATGGCGGCGGTGGTGGCCACATGGGTGATCGATCCGGACGTTGCGGCATGACCGATCATGGCTTGCAATTTGCCGCGTCCCCGTGAAAAGAGGGCAAAACGAGTTTTGGAGTTTGACCGTGACCGACGACCTGCCTGAGAAATCCACCAACACACCGCCCGACCACCTCGCCATCGCTCCCGGCAGCCCGCATCATGACGGCGACTTGCTGGCCCGCGGCATCGGTATCCGTTTCAAGGGCGTGGAGAAAAACAATGTGGAGGAATATTGCATTTCCGAAGGCTGGATCCGGGTGCAGGCCGGCCGTTCGCTGGACCGCAAGGGCAATCCGCTCACGCTCAAGCTGAGCGGGCCGGTCGAGGCATGGTATGAGGATCTGGGCGACAATCCGCCGGTCGCCAAAAAAGCCGACTGAGCAGACGCTTTGAACACCGGGCGAGCACCGGGCGGGGTTTTGGCCGATCTCTGGTCTGGTTATAGGTTTCTCCAGTTACAAATTGTTAACGACCGTTGGCGTAGTTTGGCACGCGAAACGGGAAAAACGCATTCATGTCTGTTCCGGCCAAGCTTAAAAAAACATCATCAGACGACCGAGACGCGGAACGCTACCGGCTGGCGATCAGCACGGTGGGCGAAATCGGCGACCGCGAAACGCTGGCGATCGCGATCCATGACCTGTCGGCAAGTGGTTTCCTGATAAAGACCAGCGCGCCGCTGGCGATCGGCGCGGAAATAACCGTGGAGTTGCCCGGTATTGGCAGGCACGAAGCCCGGATATTATGGACCAACGGCCATTTTTGCGGCGGCACTTACGCGACGCCGCTGTCTCCTGCCGAAACCGACGCCGTCATCGCCGCCAGCCCGGTGATCCAGCCATATTTCCGCGAAGACGACCGACCCGACCCGGCCCAGCGCGGTCAGCCCGTCGCGGACGCACCGCCAAGCGAGCCTGCGGCCCAAATGACGGCGCAGCCCCGCCCCCGCGATCTGCTATCGCCGGTCCGGGGCGACGAACTGAGCTGGACGGCACGCTTTGCGATCATCACGGGCGTGGCGCTTGCGCTGTGGGGCGTGATCGGCGCTGTCACCTGGGTCGCTTTCGGCTAAACGCTTTAAGGCGATAATGCGGTATGTGGCGTATGAAGACGCGCATTTCCGGAACGGCTTGTATAGATTGGTCGCTGTGTTCGCCTGAAAAATCTTCACGGCTTGCTTACCTTTCAGAGCTAATAGAGAATGCATGTATAGCGGCATTTCTTCCCAGCCCGTGCAGCGCCCGGATAGCGCGGTCAGCACCGGGATCGGCATTGCCGGTTTGCTGGGGCTGGCTCTTTGGCTCGCCATCGCACGGATACAGGGTTGGGACGGGCCCTATGCGGCGATGATCGGGGTGTTTGCGACCGGTCTGCCGATGGTATTATGGGCGCTTTGCGTCGATAAAGTACACCGCCGCGCCAGCACCGGGATCGACTGGACCGATGCGAAACCCGTGCGCGATATTTTGACTATCAGCCTGACCAAGCTGGCGGGGCTGTTGGCGACATGGGGCATGATTGCGGTCCTATATTGCCTGTGCCGCTGGTACTGGACCGGCAATTACGGGTTTTCCATGCAGATGCTGGGCTTTGCCGCACCTGTATTGTTCCTGATTTCCGTCCCCTATGTCATCTGGCTCGACCGCTATCTGGTCAATCCGCGTGACGGGGCGTGGCATTTCGGCGCGATGCTGTTGGGCCGCGAAAGCGCCGACCGGGAGCAGGTTTATAATCATATGCGCAGTTGGGCCGTCAAAGGGTTCTTCCTTGCGTTCATGATCTCGATCGTGCCCGGCGGCTTCGGCGAGATCGTTCGGCTGGACATACGGCAAGTCCTGCAAAACCCCGTCTTGACCGCGCAATGGCTGATTGTCGCAATGTTCGTCGTCGACGTGCAGTTCGCCACGATCGGCTATATGCTGACGATGAAGCCGCTCGATGCGCATATCCGCACTGCCAACCCCTATATGGCGGGCTGGGTCGCGGCGCTGATCTGCTATCCGCCGTTCATCCTGATGGACGTGGGCGGCCCGCTTTATTATTACCAGAACGACCATGCGTGGATGGACTGGTTCGGCGGCAATATGCCGCTCCTGGCGCTGTGGGGCGTGGTGCTGGTCGCGCTGACCGGCATCTATGCCTGGGCGACGGTGGCGTTCGGTCTGCGCTTTTCCAACCTGACCCATCGCGGCATCATCACGCATGGCCCCTATATATTCACCAAACATCCCGCCTATGTCTCGAAAAACGCGTTCTGGTGGCTGGCAACGCTGCCGTTCCTGACCAATGGCAGCGTGGTCGACATGATCCGCAACACCGCCGTGCTCGCGGCAATCAGCGGCGTCTATTACTGGCGCGCGCGGACCGAGGAAAAACACCTGATGGCCGATCCCGCCTACCGGGCCTATGCCGCCTGGGCGAACACACACGCCCCCGTGCCGCGCTTCGTCAACTGGCTGTTCGGCGGCAGCCGCAGGGCAGTGGCCGAAACGCAACCGGCGGAGTGATTGCCGTCAGGCGCTAGAAACTCATCTCGTCATAGACTTTGCTGACATCGCCGTTCCATGGCCCATGATAGCGATCCAGCAAATGTTCGGCGGGCGTCTTGCCGCTCTTGACGATTTCGCGCAACGGATCAATAAAACCGCTTTCATTGTCGCCGCTGCTGTTGAGCTCGCCGCGCGCGGAAAGCCCGGCGGCGGCGATCTCGAGCACTTCACCGGCAATGTCGAGCAGCTTGCCGCCGCCCGCTATCGGCGCGTTAAATCCGAGCTTCGGTACGCTGTCGCGCAGGGCCTGCCGTTCTTCGAGCGTCCATCCCTTGACCAGATCCCATGCCGCATCAAGCGCGCTCTGGTCGTAGAGCAGACCGACCCAAAAGGCGGGCAGGGCGCAGATCCGGTTCCACGGACCGCCATCTGCGCCGCGCATTTCCAGAAAGCTTTTCAGCCGCACTTCGGGAAAGGCGGTGGAGAGATGGTCGGTCCAGTCGTCGAGCGTCGGTTTCTCGCCCGGCAGGACGGCCAGTTCGCCTTTCAGGAAGTCGCGGAAACTGTGCCCGGCGGCATCGATATACTGGCCATCGCGATACACAAAGTACATCGGTACATCGAGCATGTAATCGGCATATTGCTGATAGCCGAAACCCTCGTCGAACACGAACGGCAGCATGCCGGTGCGGTGCGGATCGGTATCGGACCAGATATGGCTGCGATAGGACAGATAGCCGTTTGGCTTGCCCTCGGTAAAAGGCGAATTGGCGAACAGGGCGGTGGCAAGAGGTTGCAGTGCCAGTCCGACGCGGAATTTCTGCGCCATGTCTGCCTCGGACGAATAATCGAGATTGACCTGGATCGTGCAGGTGCGCAACATCATGTCGAGCCCCAGGCTGCCGACTCTCGGCATATGGTTCATCATGATCTTGTAACGGCCCTTGGGCATGACCGGCAATTCGGCGCGAGTCTTGTCGGGCCACATGCCAAGGCCCAGAAAGCCTGTACTGGTTTCCTGCCCGATTTTCTTGACCTGGGTCAGATGGCGTCCGGTTTCGGCGCAGGTCTGGTGCAGATTGGCCAAAGGCGCGCCCGAAAGTTCCAGCTGTCCTGCGGGTTCCAGGCTGACATTGCCGTCCTCGCCTTTCAGCGCGATGACATTGACCGATCCGTCCGGCGCGGTTTCCTCGATCGGTTCCCAGCCATATCGGGTGAGTTCGTGCAACAGGTCGCGGATGCCGCCCTGTTCGGTATAGCTGGGGGCGTGGTGATCGCCGGTATGATAAACGAATTTCTCGTGCTCGGTGCCGATCCGCCACGCGTTTTTCGGTTTTTCGCCCGATTGCATGGGTAGCAAAAGCTGGTCCATGCTTTCGATGACAGGGCTGGTGTTCGCGGAAACGGATTTGGTGCTCATATCGGATTGTTTAGGAATGCGGCGCGTGTTGCGCCAGTCTTATTTGCCCGTATTGAGCGCGATTGGCAGAAATCCTATATCTGCATATCGCCAACGGTGCGCGTGCGTTCAGCTCCAGTCCCCGCGCCCCGCCATCCACAGGCTGACGGCGGCCACTGCGGCGGTGTCGGCGCGCAGGATGCGCGGGCCCAACGATACCGGCACAGCCTGCGGACATGCACGAATCATCTCGCCCTCCGCATCGGTAAATCCGCCCTCGGGGCCGATCAATATGGCGGCCGCGCCGTCATGCGCGACCAGCGCCTTGCGGAACGATCCTTCGCCGCTGGCATGGATGCGCTCGTCAGCGAAAAACAGATGGCGGCCGGTCGGCCAGTCTTTCAGCAGTTTGTCGAGCTTAGTGAGTTCCCTCAGTTCGGGCAGGCTGGAGCGTTCGCACTGTTCGGCTGCCTCGATCATGTGCGCGCGCAGCCGGTCGGGCTTGATCTTGCCGACAATGGTGCGCGCCGTTTGCACCGGCACAAAGCGGCGCGCCCCCAGTTCGCACGCTTTTTCCGCGATCCAGTCGAACCGCGCGCGCTTGATCGGCGCAGCGCACAGCCACAGATCGGGCACCTGCTCGCGGGTCCGCAGTTTTTCGGTCAGCGTCACCACGACCGCCCGCTTTGCGGCCTCGGCAATCTCGCCCCTATATTCGCCGGTACGGTCGTCGAACAGCACCACCGTGTCGCCCGCCTTCATCCGCATGACATTGGCGAGATAATGCGCCTGCGCGCCATCAATGTGCAGGTGCATTCCCTCGGCGAGCGGCTCGTCTATAAACAGGCGCGGCGCGCTGTGAGGGGGATAGGCGGGGGTGGCAGGCATATAGGGTAGCTAGCAAGGGATTTGCCTTATTCAAAGTGAATTGCAGCCTGTATCCTCTCCCGCTTGCGGGAGAGGCAACGCAGACTTGGCGGTTTACCGCCTAGTCGCAGTCGGTGAGGGCCGGGGGGTCATGACATGTTGCGGCTTTCCCCTCATCCAGCTTTCGCTATGTGCTGTCGCACCCAGCTGCAGCATCCTTCTCCCGCAAGCGGAGAGAAGGAAAGAAATGACGGATGCTGCCGACCGTTCTATGGCGACATGATGAGCCAAGAATCTTTCCCTCCCGATAGCGAAGCCAGGGGCCTTATGGCTTTACTACCCGCTCCCGCACGGCCCTATGCGCTGCTCGCGCGGTTCGACCGGCCGATCGGGTGGTGGCTGTTATTCTGGCCCTGCGCTTGGGCGGTGGGATTGTCGGGCAAGCCGATCGAACGCTGGGACCTGCTGCTCTGGTTTCTGGCGGGGGCCATCGCGATGCGCGGCGCGGGCTGCGTCTATAACGATATTATCGACCGCGATCTCGACCGGCAGGTCGCGCGCACCCGGCGCCGCCCGCTGGCGAGCGGCGCGATATCGGTCAGGGCCGCGTGGATATGGCTGGTCGCTCTGTGTCTCGTCGGACTGGTTGTCTTGCTACAGCTCAATATGCTCGCGGCGGGCATCGCCCTGGCCAGCCTTGCGCTGGTCGCCGCTTATCCTTTCATGAAACGCATTACCTGGTGGCCGCAGGCGTGGCTCGGCATGGTGTTCAGCTGGGGCGCACTGGTCGCGGGCGCGGCGACCGACGGCATGGTGTCGCTGCCGATCCTGCTGCTTTACGCGGGCAGCATTTTCTGGGTGATCGGCTATGACACCATCTATGCGGTGCAGGATATCGAGGATGACGCATTGGTCGGCATCCGCTCGAGCGCGCGCGCTTTGGGCCGCAACATCAAGCCGGGGGTGGCACTGTTTTATCTGCTGGCCATCGCCTTGTGGGCCGCGGCTTTCTGGCTGATGCGCCCGCAAGCGCTCGGCCTGCTCGCGCTGCTGCCGGTCACCCTGCACCTGTTGTGGCAAGTGCTGACGCTCAAACCCGGCGACGGCGCCGACGCACTCGCCAAATTCCGCAGCAATCGGGGTGCGGGATTGCTGATGTTTCTCGCCAGCGCGACACTAGGGCTGGCAGGGTAATATCTAGCAATTGCGTAAAATTTCAATCACCGCAAAGTCGCCGCTTCTCTCTTTTTCGAATGCGCGGTCGCATAGCTGAAATTGAAGGGAATGCGAACCGGCGGCTTTTGCAAAGCTAATACGCAAAACGGACATTCTGGCAATTCGCCGCGTATCAAAACCACGCGCCCGCGATTCAGATGCGTAGGAAATTTCAGACGACTCTAAAAGCCACTATTCAGTAATCTTTCTTGCCACTACTGATCAATCGACCGGACCTAAACGGTCAAATATCCGACATAGCCGGCATAAAGCGCGAGGAACACGCCGCCCTCCCAGCGTTTGAGCGTCCATCCTGTCCGCAGGAACAGACCCAGCAGTGCGGTCGTGCCCAGCAGCACCCAGATGTCGAACGCCGCAATTTGCGGCGGGATCGCAATCGGATGGACAATTGCCGTAACTCCCAGAATACCCAGAAGATTATAGATGTTCGAACCAATAATATTGCCGAGCACAACATCGGGATGACGCCGCAACGCTGCAATAACGCAGGCAACAAGTTCCGGCAGCGACGTGCCGATTGCAACGACGGTCAGGCCAATGACGGTTTCAGCCACCCCAAAGTCACGCGCGATTTCGATTGCACCGTCAACAAGCAATCGCGCGCCGATGATCGTACCGATGATCCCGGCGACGGCCAGGCCCAGCGCGGCGATCAGACTTGTTCCGGGAGATGCCACGTCAGCGGCAACGTGTTCGTGCATCGCCGCTTCTGCATCGGGATGGTGACGCTCACTGCGATACGCCCAGATAATATACCCGATAAGGAGCGCCAGCAGCGCGAAGCCGACCGGACGGCTAAGAAAGCCAAGAAGCACTGCTGCCAAGCAGGCCAGTGTTGCCGCTGCCAGCGCCAGCCCGTCGCGCCGGAATGCTGCCGGATCAATTGCCAGCGGCAGGATCAGTGCCGACACGCCCAGAATAAGAAGAATGTTCGCAATGTTGGAGCCAACGACATTGCCTACGGCAATACCGGGCGCGCCATCAAAGGCGGCGAACAGGCTTGTAACCAGTTCAGGCGTCGACGTGCCGAAGCCGACGATAGTCAAGCCAGCGAGCAACGGCGATACGCCGAGCCGCGATGCGATGCCAACGGCTCCACGAACAAGTATATCACCGCCTACAGCTAGCAGTATCAAGCCGATAATGATGAGGAGGATGGTCATGCAATCCAATCGACAATCAAGGTTATGGACAAGCGCATTGCGGCCAGTATCCCCGCGGCAGCCGTCGCGATCGCCGCTCGCGCGTTCAAGATCTGGGTTCGATTATAGGCAACCACCATGCGGTTGAAATCCGCATGGTCGAGCATCTCGTCACGGCAGATTCGGCGCATCCGCGTTCGGCTTGCCTGCCACCAGAATATACCAGAGAAAAAAGCTGCGGCGACAATGAACAGGTCGAGCAACAGGAATAATATGGTCATAGATGGACCTTTAAGATGCGCGGCGTGACGGCGATTGAACTGGCGCAAAAGTGGCCGGTCCTCTTCTAAAAGATCCGGCCACTGCAAAGACTCAGTCGAAAAATTCGGACAATAGCGACGTCTTCTTCCGAGGACGCCGTTTGTTATACCGGTCATCATATCGATCGTCGCGGCCATGATCGTACCGGTCATTATCGCCCTGAAGCATCGACGCTGCCATTCCCATCAGCCCGCCGGGGCGACTGGGCCGATCCGGGCTTGCCCTTCTTTCGGTTTCACGGACAGGCGGCGCGGCGGTTCGTTCGATAATCTTGTCCAGCTCCCCCCGGTCGAGCCAAACACCCCGGCAGGACGGACAGAAATCGATCTCCACCCCGCTTCGGTCGGACATGGACAGGCCAGTCTTGCAAATTGGGCAAAGCATCGAGGCAACAGTTTCTTGCGTACGCATAATCTATCCTTCCTGCCGCTGGCCGAACAGGCCCGGCAGCATCGGAAACGGCTTGATGCGCCGATCAGGACAATCAGCAGGTGCATTCCCTGCGCCAAAGGCGCCTGCTGTCGACAGCACCGGACCGCCACCCGTAAAGGCAAACGCGCCACTCAGATGCTTGCTCAATCCAGCGCCATATTGGACGCCTGTGACAGATCCGCTGCAGCGCGGCCTAACAATTCTTTCCATAAAACCTCCTTCGGTGTCTATCCGAAGGGGAGCGGTGGTTCTGAGGTGAAAATTGCAACCATCAGTCGATCAGCCCCCCTTCTGGGGAGCGATCCGACATCACGGGCGATGTGTCTTCAACACATCATCCGCCAGAGGGGCCCGGCTCGCGATATGTTAAATACACTCGTGATTGATTCGCTACAATAGAGATTCGACTTACAACGAATTTTCGAAGTTGCGTTTTAAGGAGCAGCCGCCGGACTGTTCATTCGTGCCGTTCAAGGTCTACGGATATAAGGAGTTGTTAGCTCGGTCGGATTGAATGGCAAGTTTCAGGAAACAGGATCGCTAGCTGGAACGTCGCAAACTGGGGCGGTAGCCGAAGGTCCGCTTTCCACCGCACAGCATCCAATAGCGGACAGTCCGCAAACGGCCCAGTTGCTGTCGGTCTGAAATGCGCCCAAAACAGACATTACCGCAGTGGTGGCAACATGCCGATAGCGGACATTTCATTTTTCCCCGACATCA
>JBGTHQ010000024.1:0-8246 GCA_041746135.1 Sphingomonadaceae bacterium
GTCGGCGCGATTGTCGGAATCGCCGCGGGCAAGCTGCTGGGCAAGCTCATCTATGCCTTGCCGGGCGATACGCGGCTGTCGCGCACCGGCGACGGCTTTATCGCGCTCGGCATCACGCTGATGGTCTATGCACTCACCGAATTTCTGCACGGCTACGGCTTTCTGGCGGTGTTCCTCACCGGGCTGATGCTGCGCAAATCGTCCGACGGGCATGATTTCAATACCAAGCTGCACGATTTCGCCGACGAGACCGAACGCCTGCTGATGATGCTGTTGCTGGTTTTTTTCGGCGGCATGCTCGCGGCCGGCGACCTGCTCGCGCGGATCAGCTGGCCGGTGGCGGGTTTCGCGCTCGTCGCGCTGCTGCTGGTGCGCCCGCTGGCCGGATGGATCGGGCTGGCCGGGGTCAAGAAACCGGCGCTGGAAAAATTCGTCGTGTCGTTCTTCGGCATTCGCGGGCTCGGCTCGGCTTACTATCTCGCCTATGCGCTCAACCACGGCAATTTCGGCAACGGCATAATCCTGTGGGAAATCGTTGCCCTGATCATCACCATCTCGATCCTGCTGCACGGCATATTGGTCTCGCCCGCGATGCGCCTGATGGAACGCGGGCGCGATACGGGCAGCGGCGCCGGATAAGAGTTTTTGTGTACGAAAGAGAAAAGCGAACCGGCACCACCGGAGCGAATCACACTATCGCGATGTTCCTGTTTTGTACACAAGTAGCGTGACAATGTTAATCAAGAAAATAACCTATCTGGTTTATTTTTATTTTCGTTGGGTGATGGTATTGGCTTCAACTCAAATTCTATTTTTTTAACCAGCGTTGTTTATGGTCATGTTGCGCTCCGGCCCACACCGGTTACGCAGTTGTCGTCAAGCGAAGGCCGACCGCACCGACTAATACGAGCAGGATACAGAGATATTGTATGGCCCCCAGCTTCTCATCGAATGCGAAAATGCCGATCGCCGTCGCAGCCACGATTCCAATTCCGGCCCAGACCGCATAGACTACGCCCACAGGTAAGGCTTTCATGGCCGGAGCCAACACCCAGAAGCAGGCCGAATAGCAGAAGATCGAAAGCACGCCCCAATGCCATTTTTCGAACCCGTTTGACAGCTTGAGTAAAAACGTACCGGTAACCTCCAGAGCGATGGCTATTCCAAGAAAAATCCAAGCATTCATTGGCTCAACTCCTGTTCAAAGTGGCGAGATTCAGGACCTCTTCGAGATACATGACATGGTCGCGAAAAGCCTGTAGGCCTTGGCCAGTCGCAGCAACCCAGGTTCGGGTGCGTCCGCCGACAGCTTCTTTGGTTATGGACACATAGCCCGCCTTTTCGAGTGTTTGGAGGTGCGCCCCCAGATTACCGTCGGTCGCTCCGCTAATTGCTTTTAGCATCGCGAAATCCAGTGGTTCCGGATCGGAATCGAGTGCCGCCATGATTCGCAACCGGTGTTGCTGGTGGATAATCTCGTTACTCTCTGTCACGGGCGACGCAGCCAGATGCCGCCGACAATTAACGCCCCCCCACCGCCGATAGCGAGCAGACCGAACAGCCATTGCGGAAATAGCCACCATCCTAGACAAGAGATTATCAGAACTATCGCCGCGAGAAACGCAAACCGTCTGCCTGCCCATATCCCGATGACCGCATAGCTGGCGGCCAGAACCATCCCGAAGACCATTGCTGCCGTACGTGTGTCAGCCCGAATGACGAGTAATAACAGCAAAACAAAGCCCACAGCCACTATCCAGGTTGCCAGGGCGTGATTGTCATAAGCCCGGCGCGGCCGAGTTGCCGTCCAGATCAATGCCAAAGCCCAGCCGATTAGCCAGAGCCAGTGTGCAATAGCGGGAATAAACTGCTGACCCCCAAAACCGGTTAGCCAGACGAAACCCCAAGCGGTGACAATTGATCCGGATTCCCGGTAGTTTCGCAATTCGCTCGTTTGCCGACGAGCGACCTTGATCCAATCCAGACTTTCACGCGCTTTTTGGTCGTCCATGTATTGAACTCTAGCAAACAGAGTAGACTCTGTCAAACAAAGTTAATAGTTGCTATCTTATTTGTCCCTTTGCTCACTTTTAAAGATTAAATTGTCGAGAATTCCTGCTATTCTTCTCCACGAAACCACATCTCACAATCTTTCCTAATATCGGGAATGGCTTTTGCATTTCATCGACCACCCCATATTCTCCCGTTTTTGGCCCCAATCACAAAACTGCGCTGCATAGGGATCGGTCATTGTGAAGGTTTGACCGGATTGCCGGATGGTTTATTGAAGCGCACACGAGGCTGTGCAGGACAGTCTACCCCGTCCCAACAACGTGTATTGTGCCCTTGACACAGCTATGCTATCCCTCTGGCCGACCAATACAATAAGAGGTGAACCATGATGCGCATGCCCGATCGGTCTTCCTTTTTTCGGCTTGCGGCTGCAATCGCCATGCTGGGATGCCTCGCGCCCGCCGCGCAGGGGCAGGAATATCGCCCGGTGTTTCAACTCGACCAGTTGAAGGGGCCTCCGGTGGGCGCCCCCAATGAAGTGCTGGTGCTGGGCTCGCCGCACCTTTCGGGATTGTCCGACAGTTTCCGCCCGACATGCTGGCCCCGCTGCTCGACCGCCATACCTTATAGTTGACATCATCAGCGATCAGCAGCGCGCCTTCGCGGCCCAAGGCGACGCCCAGAGGCGGCCTTACGTGTGATTGTCCTTGTAGAAGAAACCGCCGACGAACGTTTTCAGTCTTGCCCACCGGTCTAGGCAAGTAGCCACGCCAGAACCTCGTCCATTTGCGTTGCCGTCTGGGCAAAGGCGTGACCGGCATGATAGACGCGGGTTTGTAAGTTGCAGCCGCGTTTCCAACCTATGTCAATCAGGCTTTTGGCGATTGCCTGCTGGTGCGGGGCCATTCCTGCATCCATCATTTGCGTACCATGGTCCAACCAGAGCCGTCGATCTTCCGCAACGCCGAGTTGCGCAAAATAGGAGGACCATAGGAAAGGGAGCCGGGGATCGTCGATCATACGCTCGTCATATATCGCCCAGTTCGGCGACATACACGCTCCGCGGCCAAAGGAATCCTGTGCCTCGACGAAGATTGCTCCTGCCATCACGCCAGCCATACTCGCGCCAAAAATAGCATTATCAAGGCGATCGGCGGATGTGCGGTAGTGCGTGTCAATAAACGGCTTCAATTGTTGTTCTAGGAAACGAATGAACTGCGCAGAAACCAGCGATGTTTTACCCGTGCGGGTGATTTCACGTTTGATGACGGCACGTACGTCGCCATCGACCCGATCGTAAATTGCCTGCGGCATATATTGGAGGAATCGATTTTCATCCAGGTTGTCGATGGCAACAATCAAGCAAGGCCCGATGCTGTTAACGGCCGTAAGCCGCGTGATGCGGCGATCCGCTGCGAAATTTACCCCCTCACTGTCGGTCGAAAACGCGTACTGTCCATCCAGCATATAAAGCGCGCGAAAAGGACCCTCGGATTGATCATATTGCGGCGGAAGCCAGACACGGATCCTGGGTTCCTCCTTGCCGCCAGTGCCAAATTTGGCAAGCGTCTCGATGCGGCCCTGCGGCAGATCTGCCAACGCCCATACGGGTGTTGCTGCTGCGACAGCAGCAAGCGACAGAAACGTGCGCCGATGAATCAGCATGGTAGCATTCTCGCAAACATCACAGCAAGATAGTCCGGAAGGCAAATGTAACGCAAGCCGCCCTATTCAGGTCAGAAAGGAAGCCCAATCCTTCAGGATGGGGGCGCGGTATCCATCGCCTGGCTTCCGCGCTGCGCCGCTGCGACTGCCCCGTGCTGCGCAAGTCGCGTGTGCCTGCGCCGGGGCGGTCTGCTTCGCGCTTACCCGCCACACCGCATTGCCGACATTGTCGGCGATCGGCAGCGCGTCTTCGCGGCCCACGAGGATGTCGGCGCAGCACAGCGGCCTTTCCACCCGACCCCCCATAACGTGTATTGTGGGCTTGATACAGCTATGCTATCCCCTTGGCCGATCAACACAATGATGAGGTGAACCATGATGCGAATGTCCGATCGGTCTTCCTTTTTTCGTTTCGCGGCCGCACTGGCCATGCTGGGATGCCTCGCGCCTGCCGTGCAGGGGCAGGAATATCGCCCGGCGTTTCAGCCCGATCAGTTAAAGGGCCCGCCGGTGGGCGCCCCCAATGAAGTGCTGGTGCTGGGCTCGCCGCATCTTTCGGCATTGCCCGACAGTTTCCAGCCCGACATGCTCGTCCCGCTGCTCGACCGTCTGGCCGAGTGGCGGCCGACCGCGATTGCGACGGAGAATGTGTCCGGCCTGCAATGCGACAGCCTGCGCCGTTATCCGGCGCGCTATGCATCGACGGTTGAGTCCTATTGCCCCGATCCGTCGGCCGCGGCCGCGGCCACCGGGCTCGATGTCCCGGCCGCCAATTCCGAAGCGGAACGGATATTGGCGGACTGGCCGCGCAGCCGACGGCCGCCGAGCGGCGTCATTTAGCGGCGGTGTTCATGGCGGCGGGAGAGCGTGCCTCGGCGCTGGTGCAATGGCTGCGGCTACCAGCGGCGGAACGGCGCGAGGGCCACGGGCTCAGCGGCGAACTGGTCGCTTCGCTGGACACGCTCAAGAACAAGCGCAACGAGACGACGCTGGTTGCCGCGCCACTCGCAGCACGGCTGGGGCTGGAGCGTGTGTGGAGCGTCGACGATCATTCCGCCGATGCCCCCTATCCGACCGAGCCAAAGGATTATGCAATCCAGTATGGCAAGGCCATCGAGGGCGCGTGGGACAATCCGGTCACGAAAGCGCGCATGGCCGAGAATGAAAAGCTGCAGGAGGGCTTGGCGCAACCCGGCGGCCTGTTGACCATGTACCGCGCCTATAATGATCCGCAGGCTGCCCTGAAGGTCTATCAGTCCGATTTCGGCGCGGCGCTCACTGAACCGTCGCCGCAGGGGTTCGGGCGCGGCTATGTCGGCTATTGGGAAACGCGCAATTTGCGCATGGTGGCGAATATGCGCGACATTCTGGGGCAGCATCCCGGTACGCGCATGCTCGCAATCGTGGGCGCCTCGCACAAGGGCTATTATGAAGCGTATCTCAACCTGATGCACGATGTGCAGCTGATCGATGCCAATCGCGTGCTGGAATAGTCCGCCACGGCTTTTGCAGAGCATCGATCCCGGGTATATCTCCGGCTCGTGTTTGACCCAATGGCAAAGGTGCGCCGCATGACGATCGATCGTTCCGAAGGCTATGACCGGATCGCGGACCGGTTTATCGAAGCGCGCTCGGACCAGGGTGCGGCGCTCGTGCGGTCGTGGGCGCGCGACCATCTGCGTCCGGCGGACATGATCGTCGATATCGGGTGCGGTTCGGGCGTGCCGGTCGCGCAGGCGTTGATTGGGGACGGGTTCGCCGTGTCCGGCATCGACGCGTCGGCGAAGCTGATCGATGCGTTTCGCCGGAACTTTCCGGATGCCCCCAGCGCGCACGAGGCGGCACAGGACAGCGCCTTTTTTCATCGCAGTTTCGATGCGGCGGTGGCGATCGGTCTGCTGTTCCTGCTTTCGCCCCACGACCAGCGCACGCTTTTGCAGCGCGTGGCCGATGCGCTCAAGCCGGGCGGACGCTTTTTGTTCAGCGCGCCGTGGCAGAAGTGCGAGTGGCGCGATATGCTGACCGGAAGGCGGTCACAGTCGCTGGGCGGCCCCGAATATATGCGGCTGCTGGAGCAATGCGGACTGCACATTACCGGCCGTTACTCTGACGACGCAGGAAACCATTACTGCGATGCCGTCAAGAGCCGGTAGCAGACGGAAGCATCATGGTTCGTGACCTGCCAGAGTTTTTACTGCCGCAAAATGCACAGCTTTTCAGCCCTTCCCATTTTGGGACACTGCGTATTTCGGCACTCGACAAGAACCATTGTCCGGTTTACGAATCTTAACAATTAATAAATGTTGAATAATAACATTGTATTAACAACAGGGAGAATTTTCATGAAAACCGGATTTATTCTAGCCGCCTCGACGCTCAGCCTCATGGTGGCCACGCCCGCTCTGGCCGGCGAAGTCATCGTCACCGACGTTTCCGGTCCGCCGACCGCGACCACATGGGGAACATTCGCGTTCGAAAATACGGGCACCATAGCGGTCACATCCACCGCGCCGCGTTCGGGTAACGGTTCGCTCGAACTGACCGGCGACCGCACGCGTGCCCAGCTCGGCATTCAATACGCCTTCGCCCGCACGACCATCGCGAGCCTGAGCGATATTACGAGCCTGACGTTCGACTGGCAGATTGCCGGGGATTCGATTTCGGGTTACAACCCCGATTATACGCCCGCGCTGCGCCTGCTCATCCAGGATGGCAACGATCGCAAGGAACTGATCTGGGAAGGCGCCTATAACGGCACCTATGGCAACACCATGCGCGACACCTGGTATACCAGCAGTGCCGACGATCTGTTCTACATCACCGGCGGCGATGTGAACCAGGGCATGACGATCGCCAACTGGGCCAGCAGCCTGACCGGTGCGACGGTCAGCGGATTCAGTGTCGGTGCCGGCAGCGGCGCACTGCCCACTTATCACGCGTTCGCCGATAACGTGATGCTCACCACGACGGGCGGCAGCACCACCTATAATTTCGAATCCGATGCGATGGGCGCGGTGCCCGAACCGGCGACATGGGCGATGCTCATTCTCGGCTTCGGTCTGATCGGCGGCGCGATGCGCAAGGCCAAGGGCCCCAAAGTGGCGCTCACCTACGCCTGAACGCGCGGACACTCGTAAATCTTTAAGCCGCCGGCTCCGCACCGGCGGCTTTTTTTGGGCGGTGTTTCTTGGGTGGTACGCTCGCTCTTTGGCGGCTTGCCATATGCGAATAAGGTTAAACAATGTTAACCCACATTTATTGACTGTAGGGCCGTTTCTTTTTACTTATAAAATTGGGGCGGACCATATATCTGGAGTTCTAATTATGAAAACTCTTTTCTCAATGTTAGCACGGTCAGTGGCCGTCAGTGGATTTGCTCTTGGTATCGGCTTGATGGCCGCACCTGTACAGGCCGCACCGATTATCACCACGATCAATGCCGATCTGACACAAGCGCCCTTCACTTTTACGCTGTTCGGCGATTCTTTTACATTCGGTTCCAATGCCGATATTTTCAATCCCTTGACGATATCGACATCGGGAGAAGCCCAGGTGAGTTCATTTGGGGGCTTTCTGGGAATTCCGTCGGTGCCCTCACCGTTTTTTACCAATCGCGGCACCGTGCGGTTCGGATCGGACGAATTTGGCCGATTTGATTCATTTACCTCCACAACGCCTGTAGGCGCGTCCAACGGAGACAATTTTCTGGGGCTGAAAGTCACGCAGGACGGGCAAGATTATTACGGTTTCGCATTTACGACGAATGCGTTTTTGAACAGTATTGGATTCGAAACGCTGCCCGGAACGACGATCACCGCAACGACCGACGTGGCGGCAGCTGTTCCCGAACCGGCGACCTGGGCGATGCTCATTCTCGGCTTCGGTCTGATCGGCGGCGCGATGCGCAAGGCCAAGGGCCCCAAAGTGGCGCTCACCTACGCCTGAATGCGCGGACACTCGTAAATCTTTAAGCCGCCGGCTCCGCACCGGCGGCTTTTTTCTTGGGCGGGAAAGCCGGGCAGCCCAATCGTCATACGCGCTCGTCCCAACACCCGGTCGTCATAAAGGGTAGATTGTCTGTCAGAACCGATGCCCAGTGTAGACCATGCAGTGCGTATCAGTCAGGATTAGAAACCCCCGAACACGGGCACGATCGTGACGAACTATACTATTTTCTCGGCGCCATGCTGGGTTTTCCCAGTCCGGCTAGCAGTGCTCTTCAACTTCGCCCTCGCCCTCGCCTTATCATCTTATTGTTTTATCGCCTGCTCAACCTTGACTACTGAGGTTATGCCCTGGACCAAACCCCTGTTTTCGCTTGGCAAGCGCCCCCCTGTTCGCCATGCTGGCCGCAGGAACGGCGAGTGGACCACATGAAGGGCGCGGAGGGGACATAGCGTGGGAATACTGATCTTTCTGCTGATCTGCGCCTGCATCGCGCTCGCCATCCATGGCGCGCGTACCCGGCGCGAGCTAAACACGTTGCACACGGCGGTAACCGCGCTGATCGGCGAGCTGCGTGCGCACGGGCGCGGCGATATCGTCGACGGCGCCCGGACCCGTGCGGC
>JBGTHQ010000025.1:0-145702 GCA_041746135.1 Sphingomonadaceae bacterium
CGACACCGGGTCGGTCACGCTGGCGGCGGCCGAGGCCGATATGACACCGCGCAGCGCGTATCAGCTGCGCCGGGCGCCGGGCGCGCAATCTTTTGCCCGCGCGTGGGAAATGGCAATTGCACAGGCGGCGCGGCAGCTGACCGATATCGCGTTCGAACGCGCGATCAACGGCGTGCGTGAGCCGGTGTTCGACCGTGAGGGCAACCTGACGGGCATGAAGAGCAAGCTCAACGATCGGTTGCTGATGTTCCTGCTACGCCACCACCGCCGCGACGTGTATGGCATCGGCACCGAATCGGTGCTCAGCATCGAGGAACGCAAGACTGCGAACAAAGCCAATGCCGGCAAATCCCCCCTGCCCGATACGCTCGACGCGCTCGAAGATCGCAAGGAACCGGTTGCCGACGAATATGACGATATCTACGATCTTAAATTTGCCGATCCGGGTCGGGACCGGGCGGAGGACAAAATGCCGCAGATCAAACGCGACCCGAATCCAACATAAAATGCCAAATACCGCGCAAACAACGCGCACCTTGGTGCGAAGTTAAGGGAAGCCAAGCATTTTTAGAGGGCAGAACTGGCGCCAGTATCACAACGCAGCGCGGCCGGCACACGATGCGCCGGCCGCGAATGGCAGTCTGGATGAGGGCCTTGGTCTTAGGCTCTTACGTGAGTTTCGCGAGCAGCATTTCCGCCGCTTTTTCCGAACTGGCCGGGTTCTGGCCGGTGATCAGCAGGCCGTCCTCGACCACGTGCACGCCCCAGTCGTCGCCCTTGGTATAATGGCCGCCCTTTTGCTTGAGCATATCCTCGAGCAGGAACGGCACCACGTCGGTCAGCCCGACGCCTTCCTCCTCGCCATTGGTAAAGCCGGTGACTTTCTTGCCCTTGACCAAAAGCGCGCCGTCGCTGCCCTTGACATCGCGCAGCACCGCGGGGGCGTGGCACACCGCAGCAACGGGCTTGCCCGCGGCGATCATGGCCTCGATCAGCGCAACCGATTTGGCACTGTTGGCGAGATCCCACATCGGACCATGCCCGCCGGGATAGAAGACCGCGTCATATTCGCCCGCATAGATCTCCGCCAGTTTGTGCGTGGAGGCGAGCTGCTTCTGGCTTTCGGGGTCGTCCTTGAAGCGGCTGGTCGAATCGGTCTGCGCATCCTCGGCATCGCTTTTGGGATCGAGCGGCGGCTGGCCGCCCTTGGGCGAGGCGAGCGTGATGTCGGCGCCCGCATCCTTGAACACATAATAGGGCGCGGCAAACTCTTCCAGCCAGAAACCGGTCTTCTCGCCGGTATCGCCCAGTTCGTCGTGCGAGGTCAGGACCATCAGTATCTTCATGTCTATCTCCATTAAGGTATGTGCCGCCGAACGGCGGACGCTACCTCCTCAACGCACGCCTTGCACCCGCTGTTCCCTCGCTGCACAATTAGGCTGCTAGCGGGTCAGCGCGGGGACGACCCAGACGATGGTCATCGCCACGACCGCCAGCACAAGCGAGATGGTCAGCACATAGCGCACGATATGCGGGCGCGTCGCGGCGCTGGCTTCCTCGGTGGTGACTTCGACTTCATCGCCGTGACGTTCCATGGTCTTTCTCCTTTAACCTGGGTTAGCGATAGAATAGCAGCTTTACCGCGCCGCGCTAGTCCTTGCGGTGAAACGGCCAGTCGGTCACCCCGCCGACCCACAAGGCCCACCAGATGATCACCGGCTGCAACACCAGGCGCGGGCCGTGATAGCCCCAGCCCAGGGCAGTGCCGCCGATCGGGATAAGATTGATCGCATGGTTCAGATTGGCCGGCCACACGCACAGAGCATAGAGCGCCAGCCCGATGCCCGCGGCATAGCGAAAGCGCCGCGTCATCAGGCCGATCGCCCCGGCTATCTCCGCCACCCCGGTCAGGAATACGACCTGGTCGGGCACGGGCACCCAGTGCGGCGTGATCGCGAGAAAGCCACCGGGCGATGCGATATGCAGCACCCCGGCCCCGAAATAGATCGCGGCCATCAGCCAGCGAAACAAAGTGCGCGTACGGGATTGCGGGGTGGGCACATCCACTACGCCCGCCCCATACGGGCAATGACGCGGACGAAAAAGGCGGTCGACCAGCCGAGCAGGATGACGCCGTTGACACCCTCGATCGCCGCAACAAGCTGCCATGCCTTGGCAAACCCGTCGTCGTCATAACCGATCGTGGCGTAGGTGATGGTGGAAAAATACAGAGCCTCGCGCAGCGTATCCATCGCGTCGATCCAAAGATACAAAAAGCCATAGGCCCATATTTCGATGCCGTGCAGCACGAACAGTCCGAGAACCAGTGCCAGCGTCACGGCAATGCCGCGCAGCGAGTTGGGCGTCAAGTGCGTTGCCGCCTCTTCCTGTGCCTCAAGACGCAGCAGCCGCGACAGGCAGTAAATCCCCATACCATGAATCAGCACCGTAAGCATGACCATGCAGGTGGAAACAAACAGTTCGGCCAGCATGCCCGGTCAGCGCCTTTTCAAGCATTCGGCACGCTTGGCAATATATGCGCCGCTGCGCTCCTGCGCCCCTAGCCGCTGGCCGCTGGCCGCGGCAAGGACATATTCTGGGTTGGCATTGCTCGTCATAACTGAAGCTCCCGTACTTCACCTGCAATGCCGTCTGCATTGGCATGTTCGTACTCCAGCGGCAAGCGATCCCGCTTTCGGGGCTCGAACCGGCAAGCCATCTGGCCAGTGTCGCTGACTTCTGCTAGCCCTGCACAATGGCCAGCATCCGCGCGCGCATCATCAACCAATTGCTTCCCCTTCTGGGCATCAAATCCTTTTTTGCCGAACCCGGCAAAATCGACGCGCGGCTGCGAAAGATACGTGCCAAGGGGCCGGATTTGCCCTCCAAGGCCATGCACCGCAGATTCGATGTGCACAAAGACACAGCGCGCGGCTATTGCGTCTATACCATGAACCCGAAAACAGGCATCCGCGCAGGTGCGCCGCATCTCTATTATCTGCATGGGGGCGGCTATATCATGGATATTTCCAGCGTGCATTGGGACTTCGTGATGCGCATGTGCGAAACGCTGGGCGCATCCGCCACGGTGCCCGTCTATCCGCTCGCGCCCGAGCATAAGGCGGCCGAGATACTGTCTGAAATGCATGCGCTCTACCGCGATATCTCTGCCGCCCACGGTGCGCGCAACATTACCATAATGGGCGACAGCGCGGGCGCCGGTATGGCGCTTTCGCTGGCGCAGATAGTGCGTGACGCAGGCGATGCGTTGCCGACAGAACTGGTGCTGCTATCGCCCTGGCTCGATGCCAATGGCGATCATCCCGCGCAGCCGGATATCGAAAAACGCGACAGAATGCTGGCCATCGCGGGGCTGGTCGGTGCAGGAAAGATGTATGCGGGGCATCTGCCCGTGAACGATGCGCGCGTCAGTCCGCTGTTCGGGTCGCTGAATGGCCTGCCGCCGATACAGATGTTCGCCGGCACCTCGGACATATTGCTGCCCGACGCACAAAGACTACGCGATCTGGCAAAAACCGCCGAGGGTGCACCGCCGATCGACTATCACGAATATGAAGATATGTTCCACGTATGGATGCTCCTGCCCGTGCCGGAAGCAAAGACAGTCGTGCGCCAAATTACCGGATTTATTCAGGGCTGAACATTGTCCGGAAGTTTCCAGTCGATTGGCTCGAGCCCCTTGTCTTCCAGAAACGCATTGGCCTGGCTGAAATGCCGGCATCCCAGAAACCCGCGATGCGCCGACAAAGGTGATGGATGCACCGATTTCAGCACGCGGTGTTTCGTCTCCTCAACGAATGCCGCCTTTTTCTGCGCATAGCTGCCCCATAGCATGAACACCGTTGGCGTCTGGCGTTCGGCGATCTTGCGGATTATCGCATCGGTGAATTTCTCCCATCCCTTGCTCTGGTGCGATGCCGCCTCGCCTGCGCGCACGGTCAGTACGCTGTTGAGCAGCAACACGCCCTGCCGTGCCCAGTGTTCCAGATAACCATGGTTTAGCGGCGCGATCCCCAGATCGGCATGCAGTTCCTTGTAAATATTCTTGAGCGACGGCGGGGGCTGAACACCCGGTCGCACGCTGAAACACAGTCCATGCGCCTGCCCGGGGCCATGATAGGGGTCCTGTCCCAGTATCACTACGCGAACCTGTTCCAGCGGCGTAAGGTCAAGCGCGCGAAAATATTCGCTCCCCGCCGGATATATAATATTGCCCGCCGCTTTTTCGGCGAGCAAAAACTGTTTGAGTACATGCATGTAAGGCGCCTCGAATTCCGGCAACAGCTCTTGCTTCCAGCTTTCGTGCAAATCGATATCTTCTGCCCTGATACCAGCCATCAGCGCACTATTTCTTCTTGTTCCAGCATTTTTACGGCGATGGGAATAATACTGGGAGTGATTATAAATTGGCCGACGATTTTGCCGGGGTCAGCTGGGGAGGAAACTGGGTATTCGCGAGCCAGTTCGCTCCATAACCTACGCGCCGCTTTTATATCCCCGCGTTTTGCAGATGCCAATGCGCGCACCAGTTTATGTTGCGGCTCGGAAGGAACTTGCAAAGTAACGGTATCGTTGATGACCTCCGTAGCTTCCTGGTCACGATCGCCCTGGAGCAGGAGAAGCGCCAGCGCGATTGGCGTGTCTGTAATCTGGTTGGGCCGCAAAGCCATGGATCGGCGCAAATAGCTTTCGGCTTCAGCATCGCCGCACCCCAACAAATATATGCCTGTGTAAGACATTATTCTTGCATTATACGGGTTGAGTTCGAGCGCTTTTTCGCTGAGTTTCTTGCCGCGTTGACACTCAGCGTTAAAAAATGCCGCACATGCACTTGCAAGCACCGCCGCCGAGCTCTCCGGATTTGAATCAATGGCTTCACGCGCGAGCTGTGTGCCCGTCTTGCCGATCCGCTGTCCGTTGCCTTTTCCTTCCTCTATAAACTTCATGAGGGACAAGGCCGCCAAATAGGGCGCGGGATCCTGCGCCCTATCAATCGATTCTTGCAGCCATGCGCGAATTTTTGGGAGCGATTCGGCCCTGCGATAACGGACAAAAACATTCTGCTGCAAAAGACAGGGATAGCCGGGCGCGAATTTTTGCCCGTTGTAGCGCAGAAAATTCTGACCAATAACGCCGTCCAGAGGTGATACGCGCGCAACGATCGTTGCCAAAGCGTCCTCCAGATTATTGGTTTCTCCATCGGTTTGGGTCACACGCGACCAGATGATCTGACCGGCCGGATCACGTAACTGGACGGAAATATCAAATGCAGGCCCGCTCTCCAGCACTAAGGTGCTTAGCCGGTATGCCCTGATATTGTCATTTCCTATCGAGCGGGTGCGTAACCGCAATACTTCGAAACGGCGAAAAGAACCTCCCCAGAATGTGTCCACTTTGGCGGCTATGGTTGCAGCTGATGCAGTGTCGGGTTGCACTTCATCCACCGTCAGGACTGGCGAATCGACAAATGCGGCCGATGGAATTGTCTCTCCTTTCGGATACAGCCCAAGCGCCCACAAGGAAGCGGCAATCAATATAAAGGCTGCAACACCCAGCATGGTATAAGCCTGCCGCTTTTTCAGATTCTCTACCGAAAGTCGGTCGTTATGCGCAACATCAGGTCCTGTTGGTTGATGCGGCTCTCGCAAAGTATCATAACGCGTATTTGTGTTAGCCAACACCTTTCTCGTATGGAGAATTTCTGTCTCCATATCGCCATTCCAGGTGTTGCTGCTGGCGTCCGTTTCATGATTTTCCGACCCTACACGACTATGATCACCCAGTTCCGCAACACTTGCAGAAAAACCGATTGTGCGGCTTACGGGGTTTGCCGAATGCAGAACGATTCGATAATCACCGAGTGGTATGTCAAATCTGCCATCGCTGGGGTTGTCGGCGTAGAAACGGTCCAGCAATTTGCGCAATCGCCCGATCTGTACCCTTGGGTAGCTGTCTGTGCCTGAATCGAAACTGCTATCGCGTCCCAAAGCTTCGACGGCAATAGTATCGGCTTTTATGCCACGGTCCGTACCCGCCAGATTCTGATCGACAAGATAGCTTAATAACTTGGCCATCACCGGTGCACGTATAAATGCATCAGAGTTCAAAAGCCTATCTCTTTCTAGGCAACACGCTTGATTCGTGCCTCTTTAAATACGCTCACAACACCATCTCGGTATTATAAATCCCTGTTCTACCAAAAAAATCGTATGTTACGGGTAACAATCATCTCCCAATGATTAATTTATCGGCCTTATGCATTAATAACCGTTAAAATACAGTTACACCACATGATACTCCCGTTTTCTCTTTAAATTAATACACAATCTCTTCAATTGCTTATGAAAACAGTCCCTATGCTACGGTAACAGATGCCATATTTAACTGCCGCCTTTTGACTTTACGGAGCATAGTGCACTTGTCTGATCGAAACACTTTCGTGATGACAGCGTATCAGTTCCTGGTCCCAACAGGATCGGGTGCGTTTCGCTCTTTATATAGACAACACGCGGTATTGGTCCGCCGCTAGTTCGTTGCACATACAAGATATTGAAACACAGGTTGGTCCCTATATGTTTCAAAGATTATTTCCGGGTTGCTTATCCTCCCACCTAGCAGCCCGGACATATCTCAACCAATCGCCTCTGGGAACAAATCACCTCGTTTTGGAGTATAGGTAAACCGCGACTTGTAACAGCGCCCACGCAACGATCTGCATTGAAAGGCACCGCAGGATACACTCCATGAAAACCGCACGCATCTTCATCGCTCTTGCAGCCACCATCGGCAGCCTTGCCATGGCACCCGCTGCATTCGCTGCCGAAGCGAGCAGCACGGAGCGGGCCGCTCCGCAAAGGGTCAAAACTGCCACAGCCAGCGTTACAATTGCGCGTGCCAAAACATTCACGTTTTCAAACAAGGGCGGTGTCGAAGGGGGCATGCAGAGTAAAAATACAGCAAGCCGCAGTGAGTTGGTTCGTGAATGCAAACCGCAAAAATCCACCACCACCGAAGGCGAAACGCCCGCTTGTGCAAGCATGCTGATTACCGACCTTCATTAAAATCCAGATCATTTTCGACCCCCTATCGCTTATAGGAACCTTGTATGTTCAACGATATCATCACTCGGGAATACGATCCTGCAACTTTTGCCAATTCGCCGGAACAACTGGCAAAGCTCATCGATGATGCCTTGCGCAGCAAGGACACGACACGGATATCCGCAGCCTTGCGGACCGCGGCCCTTGCCAAGGCGCAAAGCCGCCAAACTTCTAATACCGATAATCTGCATGTCTCCACCCTCGACGAGAGAATGCGGCCAATGGCTTGCCTCGGCATGCGACTGCATTTGAGCGGGACCAATGATATTGCCGCATAAGGCCATGATGGGCAGTTAGCCGCACAGCGACTTGTCTGCTAGCGCGACAGAAGTTAATCCACTCCCCAAGGCGGAAGCGGGGTTTCAATCGGACGCGTAATATCGAACTCCACGCGAAAAAGGCGGTTTTCGCGCGACAGCTGATAGGCAAATATCCGATCCGTCAGTTCCAGTGTCCATATATTTGTAACGGACGCATCCAGGCCTTCTTTCCGGAACATATCTACCGATTGCGTATCTACGGAAAATTCCTGCCGCGTTACCGTACCCCTGTTTCGCGTTTCGCCGCCGTACCAGCTCACTGCATCTTCGTTACCGTCTTCATGCCGATGATCATGTTTGAGCCGCAATCCAAACGCGGTCCTTTCAACAACCCATGTGCGCGACCTGTCATCGGCGACATGAAAGGGTATCCGGATCGTTTGCGTATCGCATTCCCGGACATGCATGATCATTGGTTTTTGCAACATTCCCGCATCGGCCGCATCGCTGGATACGAGCTTGCCGGAATATGCTTTCCCACATAATGCGGACAGCTTGTCAAAAAATGCCTGTTGCGGATCGTAAACGCTTCTGGGTCCAACACAGCTAGCCAGTAGAAAGATGCAGAAAACGACGAAAGATGTCGCAACAAAGCGCATGGCTGCATGACCGTCTCGGTCTTGTACTGTCATGCTCATATCAGGTGAGTCCTGCATCTTTTTCCGCCAACTGTGCGCCGAATGCAGCCGTTGCCTTGAACAGCTGTGGGGCGTCGCTTTGTCGCAATTCGGCCAGCACCCGCTCCTGTCCTTCGGCGATCAGTATTTCGGATGCCCCCGATCGCATGCCTTCGACAATCTGGCGTGCGCATTCGTCAGGATCCATGCCATTATCGATGACACTGTCAGATTTTCCCCGTCTCGCGCCGTTTTCATCAAGAGCATTGCGCGATACGTCGGTACGGACCGAGCCGGGCAGCACCGTGGTCACACACAGCCCATGCGCCGTTTGGGTTTCCGCGCGCAGCGCATCCATATAGCCGATCAGGCCGTGTTTGGCGGCGCAATAGGCTGTACGTAGCGGGACACCTATGCGTCCGGCAACCGAGCTTATACCTACAATATGACCCGACCCGCGCTTCACCATATGTGGCAGTACCAATTGCGTCAGCAAGATGGGTGCAAGCAAGTCGACATCAATAATCCGACGATAGACAGTCGGTGCGGTATCGATTGCCAGACTTCTCTGGCTGATACCGGCATTATTGATCAAGCCATCCACTGTGCCTTTCCACCCGATGGCCGTTTGCGCGGCGGATTCCAGCGCATTCCAGTCGGTCGTTTCAAATGGCAAAACCAATGTATCCGTTGAAAGCGCGCCGGCAAGGGTGTCCAGCGCATCGGTACGCCGGCCCGACAGAATCAGATGCGCCCCTTCTTTTGCAAGAGCCTGTGCCAGCGCCTCGCCGATGCCAGAGGAGGCGCCGGTAATCCAGAATATTTTGCCTGCAAAATCATACATCATTCAATCTTTCTGTTTTGGGGGCATCGGGAAAAAAGCCAAGGTTCTTTTTACATAGTCCGCATATTTGGGCCGCGTTTTTTTCATGCCGCGTTCGAGCAGCGGCCCCCCGCTCCATTTTATTAGCGTGAAAGACAGAAAAACAGGGCCGATAATGCTGGCCGCGCCGATGATCCAGTGAATATCCAGTGCCACCAGCCAAATTCCCCACCATGTGCAGAAATCGCCGAAATAGTTTGGATGTCGTGTATAGCGCCACAAGCCGGTATCCAGCACCTGTCCGTCTGTAGCTGGATCGCTGCGGAATTTCTTGAGTTGCCAGTCGCCGATCGTTTCGAACGCAATGCCTATGGCCGCGATCATAATGCCAGCAATTGCTATCATCCCCAGTTCGTCGCCACGGTCCGCCAATATTCCGATCTGCGCGGGCAGGCTGGTGATAAAGAGCAACGGGGCCTGCAACAGGAATACCATGATCAGGGATGCTAGCCCGAAACTCCATCCGCGCTTGTCCATATTTTGCCCGATAACTTTCTTGTACCGGCTATCTTCGCCTTCTGCCATCCAGCGGCGGAGCAAGTGAATACCAAGGCGGAGCCCCCATATTGTCGTCAACGTCAGCAATACCACGCTGTGAATGCCCGGCAGATCGGCCATCACAAAGCTGAAACATGCCAATACGACCATGCCGAAGGCCCAGAATGCATCGATAAAAGAGACATTGTGTATCGCCAAAGATACGCCCCATAGGCCGATTATGATGGCGATCAGCACTGTGAAATTGATCCCCAATAAAGGCAGCAAATCGCCCCAGATCATTTTAAGATTTCCTTTTCCTGTGTCAGCGCTGCCGTAACGATGTCATCCATCGCCCTGTGTGGATGCCGGGGTGTTACACTATAGTAAAATGCGCTGATTTTCCGCATATCGGCCTCATAGTTTCCCGTGGGCATAATCACAACGCCCAACCCGCCGGTTTTGGTGCCGTAATCCATCATGCCGACAACGAGCGGAACGCCTGCACCATAGGCAATGTGGTAGAATCCGGTACGCCACTGTTTGACAGTGCTCCGCGTACCTTCGGGTGCTACCGTCAGGATGAATTCGTCCCGGCGCTTGAATTCGTCGATCATCTGCTGGACATAATTCTGGCTCGATCCACGTTCGACCGGAACCCCGCCCATTTGCATCAAAAAGTCCCGAAAAGGCCATTTGAACAGCGAGGATTTGGCCATAAAATGCGATTTAATGCCGAGGCCTTCGGTCAGTCCCAAGAAATACAGGAAATCCCAGTTGCTGGTATGCGGGGCCGCAATAATCACAAACCGGCGCGGTTCTGGCACGGTCCCTACGACTTTCCAGTTCTGCCGCCTATAAAACCACAATAAAGAAGAGCGCATCTGGCGAGATAGAAAACTGGGCGGCGCATCGTCGTGGGCATCGCGGGGCGCATTGGCCATATTTGGGCGGTCCTCATTATAATTATTGGCCAAGCATAAGCCCAAAACGAACTCGATGGCAAACGCTTCCCGCAGGCTTGTGTCGTATCGCCGCTCTCTGTAATGCAGGAAATACAATCGGGCGCAAAGCCATAGATATTCACAGGATCTCATATGACCGCCATTCCCGTTATTTCCGCGACCGGCCTTTTCACCCCGGAAAACAGCATCTCCAATCAAGAGCTGGTCGAAAGCTACAATGCCTATGCCGATTTGCATAACCGTGAAAATGCGCACGCCATAGCAGCGGGCGATGTCGAGCGCCTTGATCACAGTTCAGTCGAATTTATCGAAAAAGCCAGCGGGATCAAATCGCGTTATGTGCTTTCGAAAGAGCCAATACTCGATCCCGAGATCATGTGTCCCCGCCTGCCCGAACGGGCCGACAAAGAAATCAGCATATTGGCCGAAATCGGCATAGCCGCAGCAAAGCAGGCGCTCGCCCGCGCTGGCCGCAAAGCAAGCGATATCAATGCCGTATTATGCGCCTGCTCCAATCTGCAACGGGCTTATCCCGCAACTGCGGTTGAAATCCAGGATGCGCTCGGGATGGAAGGCGGCTTCGGTTTCGACATGAATGTCGCGTGCTCGTCGGCGACTTTCGGTATTCAGACGGCGGCCGATTATATCCGTTCAGGCAGTGCGAAATCGGTGCTGGTCATCAATCCTGAAATCTGCAGCGGCCACCTGAACTGGCGCGACCGCGACAGTCATTTTATTTTCGGCGATGTAGCCACCGCCATATTGGTGGAAGCAAAGGATATTGCTCCCCAAACGCATTGGGAAATACTGGGTACCAAGCTCAAAACCCAGTTTTCCAACAATATCCGCAATAATTTCGGTTTCCTCAATCGGACAAGCCCCGAAACGCGTGACAGCAAGGATAAGCTGTTCGTGCAGGAAGGGCGCAAGGTGTTCAAGGAGGTGGTGCCGATGGTCGCAACCATGATCATCGAACAGATGGACCGCCTGTCCTTGGCAAGCAGTGGCGTGCGGAGGTTATGGCTGCATCAAGCCAATGCCAACATGAATCGCCTGATAGCCTCAAAGGTGCTGGGACACGAAGCCAGCGCGGACGAAAGTCCCACCGTGCTCGATACCTATGCCAATACGTCTTCAGCAGGTTCGATCATCGCTTTTCATCTGCATAGCGATGACTTGCAGGCCGGCGATACGGGCCTGATCTGTTCGTTCGGCGCCGGGTATAGCGCGGGCACGGTTTTCGTTCGCAAGGTAGCTTGATGATCGCCTGCCGCACGGCTTTCAGTCAGAATGTTTAGGTAAAAATGCTGCACCAAACCATTGGTCGGCATCGCCGCGAATTTATGTGATCGGAAGTGCCCCCGCACGTCAAGGGCAACTATCGTCTTTTAATCAAACTTTATTTTCACAGAAAATATTTCATTTTAACGTTTTGCACGTTGCGACCCGATTGGGTGGTGAAGGTGGCTTTGGAGAATTTGGGTGGGCCAAATGTAAAATTCGGGTTGCGCGAAAATCCGATGCCTTCCTTAGGAATGCCCGCGAACGTATCGAGATTTGCGTTGCCATTTTCGTCATGAAAGACTGCCAGTGCATAGTCACCATTGCCAAGGCCGCTAAATGTCGCAACTTTTGCGCTGGCGCTTACAGTCACAAAACGTGCATTCGAATCTTTTTCGCAGTCCGGAAAATATTCTTTATGCCGCGTGATGCACAGCTGGATCTTGCCGTCAGTGGAGCGCAGGTTTTCGACCTTGACTGTCAGGTCGCATTGCGGCAACGCGCCCGTGAACATGATCGCGCCTGTTACAAGGACAGCCATTTTTTTCAATTTCGAACTCATAGCCGACAAAATCCTTTCAACCGGCATTTGCCGGCAACCTCGTTTTGGTATCTGTCCCGGATTTGAAACTCCCCAGCCCATGATCCGTACCGCATAACTTGTCCCAAAACCGAAAATAAAGCCCGTAGTTACAATTATACTTTGCATGGTGCCGTTCATGGTGGCTTGCCGTTATCACGCCTTTTCCTAATATCCCGTGAACCACAAAGCGCGGAAACATCTCCCATCCCATATGGTTGGTCACGCCCATGACCGTCATCGTCAGCAATATTAGCCCCAGCACGAAAACATGTACGGGCACGACAAACACCAGCAAGGGTATGACGATCGCACCTGTGATCGCCTCGATCGGATGAAAGCTCATCGCGGCCCACGCCGTGGGTGGCCGGCTATCATGATGCACGGCGTGCGCGATACGAAACCATTTCGGCATGTGCATCATCCTGTGCGTCCAGTAAAACCAAGTGTCGTGGAGAAACAGGTAAACGAAAAAGGACAAGGGAAGATACCACAACGGATAGGCGCCTATATCCTCATAAATCCTGGTCCAGCCCCGATTGTTCCAGCCCCAGGCCACAATGCCCGCAGGAATGCCGTAAATGGCAGCGGAATAGAGCGACCAGCGAATTTCACGGCCGATTTGCGGACGCTTGCCATCATACAGACCGGGCCGAACAGCCGCGGTGAGCCACGCAAAAGCGCCACTGGTCAGCAAATAGCGCACACCGACGATCAATGTCATGGCGATGCCAGACAGGATAATCGCCCAAAAGGTCGAAGGACAGTCAATACGCATATTTGCACCACTATAACGCTATGTTTGCAACCGCAAAGACTTTCCCTCGGCACGGTGCTGCGCTAGGCCGGACAAATGGGTTCGAAATCATGCGACATTGCGATATTGGGGGGAGGACTTTCAGGTTGTCTGATCGCATTGGCACTGCACCAGCAACGCCCCGCACTTGACGTTCGGATTTACGAAAGCGGTAATACGCTGGGCGGCAATCATATCTGGTCGTTTTTCGATAGCGACATCGCTCCTGGCCATCGCGCGTTGATAGAGCCTCTCATCAGCATGAGCTGGCAAGATTACGACGTGCATTTCCCTGCACATAGCCGCCAGCTTCATGCCGTCTATAATAGCATCACCTCGCAGCAGCTGGATAAAGTTGTGCGCAACGAACTGCCGCCCGAAGCTATCGTCACAAACGCAACTGTCAAATCCGCCGAAACCGATAATGTTATGCTGGAAGGCGGCGAGAGGATAAAAGCGGGCGGTGTGATCGACACGCGCGGTGCGGGTGACCTCGCCGCGCTGGAATGCGGATGGCAGAAATTCATGGGGCAGATGCTGCATCTGTCGGCGCCGCACGGGCTGAAACGTCCCATCGTGATGGATGCGACAGTGGATCAGATTGATGGCTACCGCTTCGTCTATTGCCTGCCCTTTGGTCCGAATGCAGTGTTTGTCGAAGATACCTATTATAGCGATACTCCAGACCTTGATACGCAGGCTATATCCAAACGGATTTCCAGCTATGCCGGGCACAAGGGATGGGACATACGCCAAACCTACCGGACTGAGACGGGCGTACTGCCGGTGGTTACCGGCGGAGATTTTGAGCTTTATTGGCAATCGGGCGGCAACATCGCCAAGGCAGGCGCACGCGCAGCTTTGTTTCATCCTCTCACCAGCTATTCACTTCCTGATGCCGTGCGCTTCGCGCATTTCGTGGCTGAGCAGGACGATCTGTCCGGAGTGTCGCTGTCCACTGCCAGCCATGCCTATGCCGCCAGGTCGTGGCGCAAGGCGGCTTATTACCGTATGCTGACGAGAATGCTGTTTCACGCATCCGATCCGCACGATAGGTACATCATCCTGCAAAGATTCTATACCTTGCCCGAAAAACTGATTAGACGTTTTTATGCTGGCTCATCCAGCCTGTATGACAAATTTCGCGTGCTGGCCGGGAAACCCCCCGTGCCCGTTTCCCGCGCCGTAACTGCGCTTTTGAAAAAATAACCCCGAAGGACAGTATTTTTGTGAGAACAGCAGCAATTATCGGTGCAGGATTTGGCGGATTGGCGCTCGCCATCCGGCTGCAGTCGGCGGGCATTGACACGACCGTTGTCGAAGGCCGGGACAAGCCGGGCGGCCGCGGCTATTACTGGGAAAAGGACGGCTTTACGTTCGATGCAGGCCCGACCGTCATTACCGACCCGCCATGCCTGAAGGAATTGTGGGCGCTTTCCGGCCACGATATTTCCGAAGATGTGGAATTGATGCCTGTCATGCCATTCTACCGGCTTAACTGGTCCGATGGTACGAATTTCGATTATTCCAACGACGAACAGCAATTGCGCGAGGAAATCGCCAAATTGAATCCCGAGGATGTCGCGGGTTATGCCAAGTTCCTGCAATATAGCGCGGGCGTGCATGACGAAGGGTATGTCAAACTGGGCACAAAAGCTTTTCTGGACTTTCCTTCGATGATCAAGGCGGCACCCGCTCTGGCCAAATATCAGGCTTGGCGCTCGGTCTACTCCATGGTATCCTCGTTCGTGAAATCGGAAAAACTGCGTGAGGCCCTGTCCTTTCACACGCTTCTGGTCGGGGGAAACCCCATGAAAACCAGCGCGATCTATGCTTTGATCCATAAGCTGGAAAAGGACGGCGGCGTGTGGTTTGCAAAAGGCGGCACCAACCGGCTGATCGCGGGCATGGTCCGGCATTTCGAGCGACTGGGCGGTACGATGCGATTGTCCGATCCGGTCGAGAAACTCCTGACAGTGGGGGATAAAATCAGCGGCCTGTTGACCAAAAGCGGGTGGAGCAGCGAATTCGATGCGGTCGCATCCAACGCCGATATCGTGCACAGTTACCGCGACCTGCTCGGCGGCACCGTACGCGGGCGGCAGGCGACCAAATCGCTGATGAAAAAGAAATATTCGCCTTCGTTATTTGTCGTACATTTCGGCATCAAGGGCACATGGCCCGGCATTCCGCATCATATGATCCTGTTCGGGCCGCGCTATAAAGGCTTGCTCGAAGACATATATGATAACGGCGTGCTGCCCCAGGATTTCTCGCTTTACCTGCATCACCCGACCGTGACCGACCCGAGCATGGCACCCGAAGGACACAGCGCATTTTATGTTCTTGCACCGGTGGCGCATCAGGGCAAATTGCCAATTGACTGGGATGAAATGGGACCGATACTGGAAAAACGCATAATGGACGAAATAGGCCGCCGTCTTATTCCCGATATCCATGACCGGATCGTCACCAAATTCCACTATACGCCCCAGGATTTCGGGCGCGATCTCAACGCGCATCTGGGCAGCGCATTTTCGCTGGAGCCCACCTTGACACAAAGTGCGTGGTTCCGCACGCACAACCGTGACGACAAGATCCCGAATTTGTATTTTGTCGGCGCGGGCACTCATCCCGGTGCAGGCATTCCCGGCGTGGTGGGAAGCGCAAAAGCCACGGCCCAGCTGATAATCGAGGACATGGCCGAATGAATCGGATTGCGGTCTATTGCGGATCGGCCACGCCCGCGGATACGATCTATATCAAGGCCGCCCGGCATGTCGGCAGAACTCTGGCCAAACGCGGCATCGGCATAGTTTATGGCGGGGGAAGGCTTGGCCTGATGGGCGCTGTCGCAGATGCGGCGCTGGGTGCCGGGGGCGAAGTGATCGGCGTCATTCCCGAGGCACTGTGCGGCGCGGAAGTTGCACACAAGGGCTGCAGCGAATTGCACATTGTGGCTACCATGCACCAGCGCAAAGCGATGTTCACCGATCTGTCGGACGGCTTCATCAATCTGCCCGGCGGTGTCGGCACGATGGACGAGCTTTGGGAAGCGGTGAGCTGGTCGCAGCTCGGCTATCATCGCAAGCCCGTCGGCGTGCTCAATATCGCTGGCTATTACGACCATCTGATCGCATTCAACCGGCATATGACGGATGTCGGATTCGTTCGCGCGCAGCACAAAAACATCCTGATAGTCGACGACAATCTGGATGGATTGCTGGCAAAAATGGACGGCTACCAACCCCATGAGACGATCTTTGCGATGAAGGCGGAATATCTTTAGATTATGGCTGTGTCGCGCACGGATATTGTAGGCCAAGCGCGCGATGCTATTGCGGAAGGGTCGAAATCTTTCGCATTCGCCTCCCGTCTGTTTGAGCGAAAAACCCGCGAACATGCGTGGCTGCTTTATGCATGGTGCCGCCATTGCGACGATCTGGCGGACGGGCAGGTTATGGGCCACGATATGTCCGACGTTCCCGATGCCGATGCGCGGCTAGACCATATGCGCCGCGAAACCGAGCGCGCCTTGTCGGGTGATCTGACGGGTGACGCGCCCTTTGCCGCGATCGGCCTCGTGGCGCGCGAATGCGCCCTGCCCCATATCTATATCCACGACATTATCGAAGGGTTCGCGTTGGATAGCCGCGACTGGCGGCCACGCAGCGAAAATGACCTGTATCAATATTGTTATCACGTTGCCGGCGCGGTTGGCCGGTTGATGGCGATCATTATGGGGATATCACCCCACGATACCGCAACACTCGACCGCGCCACCGATCTCGGCCTTGCCTTCCAGCTCGCCAATATCGCCCGCGATCTGCAGGAGGACGATGCCGCCGGACGCTGTTACCTGCCGGAGGAATGGCTGGCGGAAATGGATTTCCCGCCCGGCCAGCATATGAAACCGCCCTTTCGCGACCGGTTGGTCATTCTGGTGCAGCGTCTGTGCGACGGTGCGGAGCTATATGAAGCATCGGCGCGCGTGGGTGCAGCGGGCCTTCCCTACCGGTCCCGCTGGGCCGTGCTGGCGGCGGCAGGTATTTATGGCGATATTGCCCGCGAAGTACGCGCGAGAGGTATCCATGCGTGGGATCATCGCACGGTTACGACCAAATCATCCAAAATCGGATGGATGCTGAAAAGCGCGCGCCAAGCGTTCCATGAACCGGAAGCGATATCTCGCGAGATGCTGTGGACGTACCAGAACTGATCGCCTTCCTGTAATATGTGACCCTTGCGGGTGCCGTCCACCCGCCTTATCTTTCCTTCAAGCAAAAATAAGGACGGATTATGATCGAACAAAAAGCAATTCTTGCCGGTGGCTGTTTCTGGTGCACCGAGGCGGTTTTTAAAGATGTCGCGGGTGTCACCAAAGTCGAAAGCGGCTATATCGGCGGCCAGACCGAAAATCCTACCTATAAAGAGGTTTGCAGCGGCACGACCGGCCATGCCGAAGCCATCCGCCTTACCTTTGATAGCGAACAGGTAAGCTATGCCGATCTGCTGGATATGTTTTTTGCTACGCATGATCCTACGCAATTGAACCGGCAGGGTAACGATGTCGGCACCCAGTATCGCTCCGCCATCTTCCCGCTTAATGACGAGCAGACGGCCGAAGCAAAGGCGGGCATTGAACGCGTCTCCAGCGACTGGCCGCAGCCGATAGTCACCACCATCGAACACGCCGACAACTGGTACGATGCCGAAGATTATCACCAGGAATATTGGGAAGGCGAAGGTCAGCGCAATCCCTATTGTCTTGCCATCATCCCGCCAAAGCTGCAAAAACTGCGCAAGAGTTTCGCGAACAAAGTCAAAGCCTGAGGGGGCAAGCCATATGAAGCCGATCCGCACCGCCGTTTTTCCCGTCGCCGGATTGGGAACGCGCTTCCTGCCGGCAACGAAAGTCGTGCCCAAGGAAATGCTGCCCGTCATCGATCGTCCGCTTATCCAATATGCGGTGGACGAAGCGCTGGAGGCTGGGATCGAGCATATGGTGTTTATCACCGGACGCGGCAAAGGCATTATCGAAGACCATTTCGACATAGCTTACGAATTGCAGCAGACAATGGAAGCCCGCGGCAAAGACGTCACCATATTGGACGGCACACGTCTCCAGCCCGGCAAATCTACTTTTACGCGGCAACAAGAGCCGCTCGGTCTGGGCCATGCGATATGGTGCGCACGCGATGTGGTCGGCGACGACGCATTTGCAATTTTGCTGCCCGACGAGCTGATGTACGGCACCCCCGGATGCATGAAACAAATGGCATCGGCTTATGAAAAACTGGGCGGTAATCTTGTCTGTGCACTCGAAATACCGATGGAGCAGACGCCCAGTTACGGTGTAATCGATCCGGGTAAACGCGACGGTGCCATAACTGAAGTCAAAGGGCTGGTCGAAAAACCGGCGGCGGGCGCCGCTCCGTCCAACCTGATCTTGCCTGGCCGCTATATCCTGCAACCGGAAGTGATGAAGATACTCGAAACGCAGGAAGCCGGCGCGGGGGGCGAGATACAGCTCACCGACGCGATGGCGCAGATGATCGGCAAACAGCCTTTTCACGGCGTGACATTCGATGGTCGCCGTTTCGATTGCGGGTCGAAAACCGGATATATAGAGGCCAATCTGGCGCTTGCACTGGATCGCGAAGGTATGAAGGATGAAGTGCGCCGGATCGCCAGTCGTCTGTTAAACGTATATTAAACTAGGACTTGTTAGGAAGATGTGATGAAAAGACTTCTTACTCTTGCCACCTTGTCCGGTGCCAGCCTGTCCGTAAGCGGATGCACCAGTGTCATCACGGCTCCTTTTCGCGCTGCCGGAACAATATTGGAAACCGCAGTCGACGCCACAACTCAAACGCAGCAGGAAGCCGATGAGGATCGCGGCAAAAGATTGCGCAAAGCCGAGAAGAACGAAGTCGAATTGCGCCAAAAATGCGATAATGATCCCGACAGTCGGGCTTGCGATGATTTACGTGATCTGGACAGGGAGCGGACGCTTACACCCCGCCGCTAAAGCTCTTATTTCGCTGCTCTGGCCAAGCGGTCGTTTATAGCTATGCCCACACCTTCTGACAGCACTGGCGCAACAGCAATGGCTGTATGCTCGCTGGTATCGGCAATATGCAGCGCGGCATAAAGCCGCGCTGCAGCTTGTTCGAGTGATCCGCTTGCCGACAGGTTATAATGTCCCGCGATTTCACCGAAACCGATGTGAAATTCATGTGTCTCGGCGGTTTTTACACCGAGACGCAGTGGCTTTGAGGGCGCATAATGGCTTTCCAATTGGCCCGGAGCTTCGATTTTACGATCCCTCTCGTCCCACGCCCTTGTGCCGGCGATAGCCTGGATCTCAGCCACCGTGATCGGGCCGGGCCGCAAAACCTGCCACTCGCCCGTACCGCGCACGGCGATGATGGTGGATTCCAGTCCCGCCTCGCACGGCCCTCCATCGAGTATCAACGGCACTTTGTCCCCCAGACTTGCCGATACATGCTCCGCTCTGGTCGGGCTGATCGCACCGCTTTTATTGGCCGAGGGCGCCGCCAGCACCAGCCCGCTTTCCAGTAGAACCGCCTGCATCACCGGATGGGCGGGCACCCGTAGGGCAATTGTCGGCAAGCCCGCCGTGACGGCGGCCGCGATTCGCGTTCCCTCTTTTACTGGCAAAACCAGTGTCAGCGGACCGGGCCAAAAATTTTCTGCGAGTTTGACGGCCAGGGGCGAGAAATCGGCTATAGCCTGCGCGATAGCGAAAGAAGGGGTGTGAACGATCAGCGGATTGAAATCCGGACGGCCTTTAATAGCATAGATGGACGCTACGGCATCATCGCTCTGCGCATCCGCCGCGAGCCCGTACACCGTCTCCGTCGGCAGTGCTACCAAACCTCCGTCGCGCAGTACAGCCACGGCTTGCGCCAAGGAGCTTTCATCGACGGGCCGTATATTTTCCATGCCGCTAGGGTTTGAACCTGATCTCATATTCGGGCTATAGTCTGCGCGAACGCGACAAGCAAAACATCAAGACCGGAACGGCACCATTATGAGTTATACTCCCCCCACCAAAGAACAGCTGTTCGTGCTGGACCATATCGCCAAAATTCACGGCCTGACCCAGTTCGAGCGGTTCGCGCACGGCACGCCCGATGTGATCGAAGCTGTGGTCGAGGGACTGGGGCAATTTGCCGCCAGTGAATATGCGCCGCTCAATCGCATCGGCGATACGGTGGGCGCAAAATGGGATGATGGCAAAGTAACGATGCCAAAGGGTTTCAAGGAAGCCTATCAGTCTTTCGTGGAAACCGGTTTTGGCGCGATTGACGGGCCCGAGGAATTTGGCGGACAGGATCTACCCTTTACGCTAGCGACCATCGCCCTTGAAGTTTTGGGCAGCGCGAATATGGGCTTTTCGCTCGTCAACATGCTGACGCCCGGATCGATTGAATCGCTGATCGCGCACGGGTCCGAGGCACAGAAACAACGCTGGCTGCCCAAATTGCTGACCGGTGAGTGGACCGGTACGATGAACCTGACCGAGCCGCAGGCGGGCAGCGATGTCGGCGCTTTGCGCACCACCGCTACGCCGATTGCTGACGGGCCGGATGCGGGCAAATACAAGATCAAGGGCACTAAGATATATATTACGTTCGGCGAGCATGACCTGACAGACAATATCATTCACCTCGTACTCGCACGCACCCCCGATGCCCCCGCCGGAACGCGCGGAATATCGCTTTTTCTCGTGCCCAAAAAGCGGGTGGACGACGCAGGCAATATCGCGGGCGAAAACGATGTGCGCTGCGTGTCGATCGAACACAAGCTGGGCATCCATGCCTCGCCCACGTGCGTATTGTCGTTCGGCGATAATGATGACTGTATCGGCGAGATAGTCGGTACTGAATTTGGCGGCATGCGCGGCATGTTCACGATGATGAACAATGCCCGGCTGAATGTCGGCAGCCAGGGCGTGCAGATCGGTGAACGCGCGACGCAGCAGGCAATGGCTTACGCGAAAGATCGCATCCAGTCTGCGCGTGCGGGTAGCGAAAGCCGCGATGCCATTGCAATTATCGACCATGCCGACGTGCGGCGCATGTTGTTGCGCATGAAAGCGGGCACCGAAGCCGCACGGGCTTTGCTCTATTATGCCAGCGGTATGGTCGACCTTAAAAACTGCGGCGACGAAGCGGCGCGCGAACGGCTCGAACTGCTGACCCCGTTGGTCAAGGCCTATGGAACCGACATGGGCTGCGAAATCGCGTCGCTAGGCGTGCAAGTCCATGGCGGCATGGGATTTGTCGAGGAGACCGGTGCCGCGCAGCATTACCGCGATATCCGCATCGCCCCCATTTATGAAGGTACCAATGGCATTCAGGCCGCCGATCTGGTCGGGCGCAAATTACCGATGAGTGATGGCCAGGTTGTTGCCAGCTTACTCGCCGACATTTGCGTCGACCTGCTCGACGAGGAGCCACTGGCCGCATTGCTCAGTGATGTCGAGCAAGTGGTGAGCTGGATGCAAAACGACGCGAGCGTCGATGACCGAATGGCGGGCAGTTATCCTCTGCTCACCATACTGTCGGTCGTAACGTGCGGGTGGCTGATGCTGCGGCAGCACCGCGTTGCCAAGGAATTGCTGGAATCCGGTGATAGCGATGCGCAATTCCTGAAAGCCAAACTGGTCACGACGCGTTATTATCTAGACCATATGGTGCCCGAAGCGCGCGGTTTGAAAGCCGCAGCCATCAATGGTGCGGGCCTTCTCTATGAACTTTCAGTGGACGAACTTGCCGGCTAAATATCTCGGAAACTCTGATTATTTAGCCGCTTTTGGAGCCGCGGTACCGCTATTATCCCGCGTCACGCGCCATATAATTCCGCTCACATCGTCGGTCACCAGCAAGGCACCTTTGCTATCGACCGCCAGCATAGTGGGCCGCCCCTTGGCCATACCGTCTTCGCTCAGGAACCCGGTCAGGACATCGATGGGCAAGCCGCTCGTCACATTGCCTTTGGCATCGCGCGTGACGTCAAGCAGGCCGTCATTCCTGAACGGAACAAATACCACCTTGTAGCCCGAGGCCGGTTTGCGGTTCCATGATCCGTGCAGGGCCACAAAGGCACCTGTTGCATATGGACCGCCTAAACGGGCCTGTTCGGCAAAAGTCAGTCCCAGGGGCGCGACGTGCGATCCCAGAGCATAATCGGGACGGCGGGTATAATCGATCAAGTCGGGGCGACGCGGTTCGACGCGGAAATCTTCGTATTTTCCCCAATATATCCATGGCCAGCCAAACTGTGTGCCGATCGGGACTTCGGTCAGATAGTCGGGCACCAAGTCGCTACCCAGCATATCGCGTTCGTTGACGACGGTCCAAAGAGCGTTTGTCTGCGGGTTCCAATCGAGACCCACAGGATTGCGCAATCCGGTGGAATAGATAATCGACGTTTTTTTCTCCAGATCCACTTCCAGAATCGCAGCCCTGTTCTGTTCGACTTCCAGTCCTTTTTCGGCGATATTGGTGGCGGACCCGACGGCCACGTACATTTTCGTGCCGTCTGCGTTGGCAATAATGTTGCGCGACCAGTGATTATTGGGTTTGGTCGCACTCAGATCTACTATTTTCTCCCCTTTCGCGGTAATGCTCGTCATCCCAATCTCGAACGGGAATGCCAGCAATGCATCGGTGTTGGCGACATACAGCTTGTCACCCACAACGGCCATTCCGAACGGCGAATTCAAGTCTTCCAGCAGAGTTGTGCGGAATTCGGCGATACCGTCATTATCATTGTCGCGCAGCAGGCTGATGCGGTTTGCCGACGGCACGCCAGCACCCGCACGGTTCATCAGATTGCGCATCACCCAGCCTTCAATACCCTTGCTCTCGCGCGGGGGACTGTTGGTTTCGGCGACCAGCACGTCTCCATTGGACAGCACCAGCATGGAACGCGGGTGGTCCAGCTTCTCGGCATAGCGCGCGACGTTCAATCCTGGGGCGGCCACGGGCGTTTCGCCCTCGCTCCAGCCAGCCACTTCGGCGACGTTGATAGTCGGAAAAAATTCCTCGTTGGGTTCGTCGATAACCGGCGAGGGTCCGCTCAATTGCCGGGTCGTATACTCCGCCGTATCGCCGCGCAGGAAATAGAAAGCCATCGCCCCGATCAACAAAATGATGAGGGCAAGAAAAATGAGGATGTTGCGTTTGGTATCGGACATGCCGGGCAAGTTAGTGTCCGGCCCGCCGATACGCAAGCCAGGAATTAACCTTGCGGTGTCCCAAGACCCGAATGACAATAGTCGAACGTGGACGTGCGCCGGTAGATTTTACGGTGCGTCTTTATATCCGGAAGATATACCACTACATATTGTTTCAAACGCAACTATAATGAGCTTATTTTGGGGAGCACTATTTCAATGAACATACTGAAACTCACCGCATCCGCAGCCGCATTGTCGATCGCAACAATGAGCGCCGCCGCCGCGGCACAGCCTGCCGAAGATACAAACACACGCGAAGTCGTCACCACTGCCAAGGATTATTGGGGCGACTGGGGCATCGACTTGACGCAAATCGATAAAAACGTCGATCCCGGTGATGATTTCTATGAATATGTCAATGGCGAGTGGCTGAAGAATTTTGAAATCCCCGCCGACCGCGCCCGCTATGGCTCATTCTCGTTGCTCGCGGAAAAGTCCGAACAACGGGTCCGCTATATCATAGAGGATCTTGCTGCGGAAAAGCCGGATGCGAATACACTTCCGGGCAAAATTGCGGCCTATTACAACGCTTATATGGATGTTAATGCCATCAATGCGGCTGGCCTCTCGCCTGTAAGCGGCATGATGGATGAGATTTATGCAGCAAAAACACGTGAAGATCTGGCGCGGCTATTCGGGCAACCGGGATTTTCATCTCCCTTTGGCGGGTATGTCGATATCGACAGCAAGCAGCCGGATAAATATACGTTTTACATCACCCAATCGGGATTGGGCATGCCCGACCGCGATTATTATCTGAAAGACACGGAAAAGAATCTGGAAATCCGGGCCGCTTACAAGGAATATCTGGCTTTCCTTCTAGGCAAGGCGGGATATGCAGATCCTACCGCGTCTGCAGAGGCGGTCTATTCTCTTGAAAAGCAGATAGCTCTGGAACATTGGGACCGGGCGCTGGGCCGCAATCGCGATCTTACTTATAATATGCTCGACAAGGCGGGCTTGGAAGCACTGGCTGGCGATTTCCCGATCAATACGATGCTGGGTACCCTCGGCCTTGATGACCAGAACGAATTTGTCGTGCGGCAAATGGCTCCTACGCCTGAGGAAATCGCGGCGAGCGGCATGACGCCCGACCAACTTGCAAAACTCGGCGGGGGTATTAAAGGCTTGATGCGCATTGCGAACGATGCGCCGATGGCAACATGGCAAGCGTATCTGGCGGCGCGCCTTCTATCTTCTTACGCCTCTGTACTGCCGAGCGACATCGATGGCGCGAGCTTTGCCTTTTACGGCACAACGCTGTCGGGTCAGGAGGAGCAGCGCCTGCGCTGGAAACGCGCCGTGGCCGCAGTGGAGGGCGCATTGGGCGAAGGCGTCGGCAAAATCTATGCGGGGAAATATTTCCCCGATGAAAACAAGGCGGCAATGGACGAACTGGTCGAAAACCTGCGCAAGGCAATGGCCCTCAACCTGAACGACCTTGACTGGATGGGAGATGCCACCAAAGTCGAAGCGCGCGACAAGCTGGCAAAGTTCACGCCGAAGATCGGCTTTCCCGAAAAGTTCGAAACCTATAACAGTCTGGATATCGAATCGGACAACGCATTCAACAATGTTCTGGCCGCACAGAAATGGGCCTTGCAGGACAATATCTCGAAACTGGGTACACCGATCGACAAGACCGAATGGGGCATGCTGCCGCAGACGGTAAATGCCTATTATTCGCCCAATCGTAACGAGATCGTTTTTCCTGCCGCCATCTTGCAACCGCCCTTCTTTAACCTGACTGCCGACGACGCGGTCAATTACGGAGCGATCGGCGGGGTGATCGGCCATGAAATGGGGCACGGCTTTGATGACCAGGGCGCGAAATCGGATGGCGACGGCGCATTGCGCGACTGGTGGACAGCGGCAGACAAGGCCAATTTCCAGAAGCTGACCGGCGCTCTGGTCGCACAATATAACGAACTTTGCCCGCTTGACGAGGGCAAGACCTGCGTAAACGGCACCCTGACACTGGGCGAGAATATCGGCGATCTCGGCGGTCTTTCGATGGCTTATCGAGCCTATAAGATGTCACTGGATAGCGAGGAAGCCCCGGTTATTAATGGTCTGACCGGCGACCAACGCTTTTTCATGGCCTGGGCCCAGGTATGGCGCAACAAGTCGCGCGAAGAATATCTTCGCAACCAGCTAACCACCGATCCGCATTCGCCTGCCGATTTTCGCGTGAACGGCGTGGTGCGCAATTTCGACGAATGGTACAAGGCTTTCAATATCGAACCCGAGGACGAATTGTATCTGCCCCCCGAAAAACGCATCCGTATCTGGTAAGACAGATTGAAATGTACATGAAAAAGGGGCCGTATCATCGTATGGCCCCTTTTTTTATTGCAGGAGACACGCCGTCTCAGAGTCTTTCAGCATGCCAGCGCAGATGATCTTCCATGAAAGTCGATATGAAATAATAGCTATGGTCATACCCTTTGCGCATATTCAGCGTGAGGTCGATGCCCGCGGTGGCGCACGCCGCAGCAAGCAGTTCGGGCTTTAGCTGCTCTTCGCAAAATTGGTCGGCCGCTCCTTGATCCACCAACAATTCGCTTACGCGCGCACCGTCCGCTATCAGCGCACAGGCATCATAATCGCGCCAGGCCGAGCGGGCGTTACCCAGATAGCCGCCCAGCGCCTTTTCGCCCCATGCGCAATTCAGTAGCGAAGCAATCGGCGCAAGAGCGGAGATGGATTTGAAACGGTCCGGATTGCGCAAGCCGATCGTCAATGCGCCATGGCCGCCCATGCTGTGACCCATAATCGCCTGCCGTCCCATATCCGCCGGAAATTGCGCGGCTATCAGCTTCGGCAACTCGGTTTCGATATAGCTGCGCATCCGGTAATGCCGCGCCCAGGGTTCTTGGGTGGCATCGACATAAAAACCTGCACCCTTGCCGAAATCATAATCTTCATCGTCGGGAATGTCGTCGCCGCGCGGGCTGGTATCGGGCGCGACGAAGATGAGGCCGAGTTCGGCGCAAACTCGTCTATATTCGCCCTTGTCGGTGACGTTGGCATGCGTACATGTAAGGCCTGACAGATACCATACCACCGGCAGCCGCGCCCCTTTTTCATGCGGGGGGACATAGACCGCAAAGGTCATGTCCGTGCCGGTTTGGGCGGAGGCATGGCGATAAACGCCCTGCACCCCGCCGAATGCCAGGTTGGTGGCAACTGTTTCCAACGCGATCAGTCCATGCGTTTCATGACGCAAACCTTGTTGCCGGACGGATCGCGCAGATACGCGAGATACAGGCTGCCCATGTCGCTGGTGCGAATACCGGGCGCATCTTCGATAGCGGTACCGCCATTGGCGACCCCGGCGTCGTGCCAGGCCTGGCCCTGTTCTTCGGATTCGACGGCAAAACCAATTGTGCTGCCATTGCCGCAACTCGCCGGTTTTCCGTCTAGTGGTTTGGTCAGCAGAAATACGCCGCCATTATGCAAATAGATGACGCGGCCCTTGGGGTCGATACGGCCTTCCTTGCCACCCAGAGCCTGGATCGTCGCATCGTAGAATTTCTTTGACGCCTCGATATCGTCTGCGCCTAACATTACGTGACTGAACATATGCATTCTCCTTTTGTGTAGTTTTTGTTGGGTTAGTAAATCACGACACTGCGGATGCTTTCACCCGCGTGCATCAGATCGAACCCCTTGTTGATCTCGTCCAGCGTCAGCGTGTGGGTGATCATCGGGTCGATCTGGATTTTGCCGTCCATATACCAGTCGACGATCTTGGGCACATCGGTACGGCCCTTGGCACCGCCAAAAGCTGTGCCGCGCCAATTGCGTCCGGTGACAAGCTGGAAGGGCCGCGTCTCGATGGTTGCGCCCGCTTCGGCCACGCCGATGATGATCGACGTTCCCCAGCCCTTGTGGCAGCTTTCGAGCGCTTGCCGCATGACTGTGGTATTGCCCGTACAATCGAATGTATAATCCGCACCGCCATCGAGCATATTCACCAGATGCTCGACCACATTGCCCACATCTTTGGGGTTGACGAAGTCGGTCATGCCGAACTTGCGGCCCCATTCCTCGCGGTCAGGATTGATATCAACGCCAACAATGCGATTGGCGCCGGCCATTTTCGCGCCTTGCAAGACGTTGAGCCCAATCCCGCCAAGGCCGAACACGACGACGTTATCGCCGGGTTTGACCTCAGCCGTATTGACCACCGCCCCGACTCCTGTGGTGACGCCGCACCCGATATAACAGCTGGCCTTGAATGGCGCATCCTCACGGATTTTGGCAACCGCAATTTCGGGGAGAACCGTGAAATTCGAGAAGGTTGAGCAACCCATATAGTGATAGATCGTCTCGCTCTTATACGAAAAGCGGCTGGTGCCATCGGGCATCACCCCTTTACCCTGCGTCTCGCGAATGGCGCTACACAAGTTGGTCTTGCCGGACAGACACATTTTACACTGCCGGCATTCGGGCGTGTAGAGCGGGATCACATGATCACCGGGTTTGACCGACATTACACCCGCCCCCACTTCGCGCACAATCCCTGCGCCTTCATGGCCCAGTACGGACGGAAAGAGTCCCTCGCTGTCGAGGCCGTCAAGTGTATAAGCATCGGTATGGCAGATGCCGGTCGCCATAATCTCGACCAGCACTTCCCCCGCTTTGGGTCCTTCCAGATCGAGTTCGACGATTTCGAGCGGCTTTTTCGCTTCGAATGCAACGGCGGCGCGGGTTTTCATACGGGAAGCTTTCCGGCAAATGGTATTGATTTGCAATCTATGTGAAGGTTCGATCACGTTACGTCAACGTGCGAGCCCTATCGGGAGCCACAAAAGTTTTTCTTCAATTTCGGCAAAGTCGGTCTATGGTCGCGCAGATGCAACAAGCCTATGACTTCCGCACCGAAAGCGATGCGCTCCATGCGCTCGTCGCGTCATTATCCGATAGTGAGCTGACACAAAAGACTGCGTTCAAAGACTGGACTATCAATGATGTCATCGGTCATTTGCACATCTGGAATATCGCCGCGGATTTATCTTTGCGCGATGAAGATGCTTTCAAAGCCTTTTTTGCACAGGTCGCGGGCAGCTTTCAAAAAGGCTCGCTCAAAGAATTCGAACGGGAATATTTAGGTCACCTGACTGGCCAGGCGCTCGTCGCTCAATGGCATGCGGATTATTCCCACGTTGCTAAGAATTTTGCCGATGCCGATTCCAAGGCGCGTGTCGTATGGGCCGGTCCGAGCATGAGCGCGCGTTCGTCGATCACCGCGCGGTTGATGGAAACATGGGCGCATGGGCAGGAAATATATGATGTGCTGGGACTGAAGCGTCAGAATGGCGACCATATCCGCAATATTGTGGTTCTGGGCGTTAACACGTTCGGCTGGACATATAAAAACCGCCGCGAGGACGTGCCCGAGCAAATGCCGCATCTCGTTTTGACCGCGCCTTCCGGTGCGATCTGGACGGCTGGTGAGAAGAGCGGTGCAGAGCGTATCGCAGGATTGGCCGAGGAGTTCTGTCAGGTTGTCACCCAGACGCGCAATATTGCCGATACCGATTTGCAAGTGACGGGTAATGTAGCAAATGACTGGATGCAAAAGGCGCAATGCTTTGCCGGTACTCCCGTGCTGCCGCCCGCCCCGGGAACACGCGGGATTGCCTCTCTTGGAAAGGACGGCCTGGCGGCATAGTAAAGAATAACTTATATGCCGCCAAAACATTCTGATTTGCCTTTATACGCACCAATCCACAGATTGCAGGTTCGATACTCCCGCAATTTCTGGCGAAAGGCAGGCAAAATGTCCGATACAGATACGAAAATCGGTACAGTCTATCTGGTCGGCGCAGGCCCGGGCGATCCCGATCTGCTGACGGTCAAGGCTGCACGCCTGATCGCCTCGGCGCGGCTGATCGTGCATGACGGCTTGGTCGATCAGGCGATCCTGGACATGGCCTCAACCGGTGCGCGCCTTATCTCCGTCGCCAAACAGCGCGCGCGGCATACTTTGCCGCAGGACCAGATCAACCAGCTTCTCGTCGATGAGGCCTGCAAAGGCCATGATGTCGTACGGCTGAAAGGCGGCGATCCGTTTATTTTCGGGCGTGGCGGCGAGGAAGCGGAGGATTGCAAGGCCGCTGGTGTCCCCGTTCAGGTCGTACCGGGCATCAGCGCCGCCAATGGCGCAGCCGCCGAAGCGCTCCTCCCCCTCACCCACCGCGACGCGGCCAGTGCGGTTACATTCGTCGCGGGCCAATGTAAGGGCCTGACCGACCAGAATTGGGCGGGCCTCGCGGGACTGGACCGCACGCTTGTCATTTATATGGGCGTGGCGACTGCGGAGATGATTTGCGACAAACTGATTGCCGATGGCGTATCGCCCGAAATGCCTGTCGCCGTGCTTGAAAAAGGCACGCGCTCGGACAGTCGCGCCCTGCAAACCGTGCTTACTGATCTGGGCGGCATGATTGCGCGCGAAGGCGTCCAAAGCCCTGCACTGATTGTGATCGGCGAAGTGGTAAAACGCTCCAATGCGGCCAATAAATTTGTCCAGTTCAAGCAACTGGCACGCCAGTATGCAATGAAAGAAACCTTATGAACCTGCTCACGGGAAATGACCTGAAAACCGGCGATGTCATCTGGTGGGCGGGCGGTGAAAGCTGGTCGCGCCATGTCGCCGAGGCCGAAGACGCAGGCGAAGGCGGCGATGCCATATTGGCGCGTGAGGAAGCGGCACGGCGCGTCAATGCCAGCTATATCGTACCGGCCAAAATCAGCGATAAAGGCCCGATGCCTTTGCATATCAAGGACCGTGTTCGCGCGTCTGGCCCGACCGTGCGCACCGACCTTGCCATCAATACCGATATTCCGATCGTGAACGCGGTAACCGCGGGAGAAACCCATGTATAAATATGACCATTATGACCAGGCGATGGTCGATGCCCGCGTTGACGAATTTCGCGACCAGACGAACCGCCGTCTGGCGGGCGAGCTGACCGAAGACCAGTTCAAGCCGCTGCGGCTGATGAACGGCCTCTATCTGCAACTGCACGCCTATATGCTGCGCGTCGCGATTCCGTATGGGACGCTCAATAGCGAGCAGATGAAAATGCTCGGTCACATCGCGCGCAAATATGACCGCGGCTATGGTCATTTCACGACGCGGCAGAACATCCAGTATAACTGGATCAAGCTGGAGGAGGCGCCCGATATTCTCGCCGATCTCGCCACGGTCGAAATGCACGCGATCCAGACCAGCGGCAATTGCATCCGCAACATCAGCAGCGACCAGTTTGCCGGCGCCGCAGCCGACGAGATTGCCGATCCGCGCCCCTGGGCCGAATTGCTGCGCCAATGGTCAAGCTTCCACCCCGAATTTTCCTATCTGCCGCGCAAGTTCAAGATCGCGGTGATCGCCAGCGACGAGGACCGCGCGGCGATGCGCTTGCATGATATCGGTATCCAGCTGGTGCACAACGATTTGGGCGAACTCGGCGCGAAATTCTTCGTCGGCGGCGGCATGGGCCGTACCCCGATGATCGGGCCGGAAATCCGCGATTTCGTACCCGCCGACGAGCTGATCCATTATGCCGAGGCCTGCCTGCGCGTTTACAACCGCTATGGCCGCCGCGACAACAAATACAAAGCGCGGATCAAGATCCTCGTGCACGAACTGGGCGCCGAAGAATATACGCGCCAAGTCGAGGAAGAGTTTGCGCACATGAAAACGCTCGGGCTCAATCCGCCGGTGGCCGAACTGGAGCGGATTACCGGATTTTTCCAGGACCCCGAATATGACAGGACCGCCAGCGACGACCTCAACCTGACCGATCCCGACTTTCGCATCTGGGCCCAGCAGAATACGCATGCCCACAAACAGGCCGGTTACGCGATCGCGACGATCAGCCTGAAACCCACGGGCGGGATTCCGGGCGATGCCAGCGCCGACCAGATCGACCTGATGGCCGACTTGGCCAAGCAATATAGTTTCGACGAACTGCGTGTCACGCACAGCCAGAATATCGTGCTCCCTTATGTCAGGAAATCGGACCTGTATGCGCTGTGGCAAAAGCTCGACGAGGCCGGCCTCGCGCCGCCCAATCTCGATTTGATCAGCGATATGATCGCCTGTCCCGGCCTCGATTATTGCAGCCTTGCCAATGCCCGCTCGATTCCGGTGGCGCAAAAGATCGGAGAACGCTTTGCCGATATCGGGCGGCAAAAGGAATTGGGCGAGCTCAAGCTCAAAATCTCCGGCTGCATCAACGCCTGCGGCCATCACCATGCCGGCCATATCGGCATATTGGGGGTCGACCGCAAAGGCACCGAAAATTACCAGCTCTCCTTGGGCGGATCGGCTGCGGAAGATGTCAGTCTCGCCAAAATTACTGGTCCCGGCTTTGACGAGGACGGGATTGTCGATGCGGTCGAAAAAGTCACCGACGTCTATCTGCGCGACCGGTCTGAGGGCGAACGTTTTGTCGATACCTACCGCCGGATCGGCATGGCCCCGTTCAAGGAGGCGCTTTATGAGTGACAGCAAAGCAATTTTTCCCAAAGGGCGACATGCGCTCTATGAAAAGCACGGCTATTCCGCCGCAATCCGATCCGGAGACCTCCTGTTCGTTTCCGGTCAGGTCGGAACACGGGATGACGGCGAGCGCGTCGAGGACCTTGAGAGCGAGATCGCGCAGGCTTTCGAAAACCTGAAGTCCGTGCTTGCCGCGGCGGGTTGCGGGCTGGAGGATATTATCGACGTGACCACATTCCACGTCGATCCGGAAGCGCAGTTCGAGGCAGTGATGACTGTCAGAAGCCGGTATTTCACCGGAGCCCCCTATCCCAACTGGACCGCGGTCGGCGTGACATGGCTCGCCGGTTTCCGGTTCGAGATCAAAGTGATCGCACGCATTCCGGAGGGGGCAGACGCATGACATCCATTATCGTATTCAACGACAAATCCGCATCGGACGCATCTGCCGTCTCGCTCGAAGCGTTTCTGGGGACAAGCAATGCCACCGCCGTGCGGATCGAACCCGGCGACGATGCCCGCGCGCTGTTGCCGCATCTGGACCGGCTGGCGCTGGTGGAAATAAATTTTCCCACATTCGGCGACGGACGCGGTTACAGTGCGGCGCAAATCCTGCGCGAGCATGGTTTTACGGGCGAATTGCGCGCGGTTGGCGACGTGCTGGTCGATCAGCTCGCCTATATGCTGCGCTGCGGTTTCGACAGCACCCTGCCCGACCAGCCGCTCGATGAGAAATCGGTTCAGGACGCATTGAACCGTTTCCCGCATGTCTATCAAAAGACCAGCGGTATTGCCCCGCTTTCAGGCCGCACGCCGATCTGGGATCTGCGCCATGGGTAATCCAGTGCGCACGATCGACCGGATCGATGTGGCGCCGCGCTATACCCAGAGCGACGCCATTAAGCTGAACAACATGTTCCGCGGGACCGACCCCGCCGAGATGATGGAAAATGTGATCCGCGACAATATCGCCGGCGACGCCGCGGTGGTGTCTTCTTTCGGCACCGAATCCGCCGTATTGCTGCACATGGTGGCCAGTGTCGACCCGTCGGTGCCCGTGCTGTTTCTCGACACCGGCAAGCATTTTCCCGAAACGCTGGCGTACCGCGATACGCTGGTGAAACGGCTTGGCCTTACCAACCTGATCGTGCTCAGCCCCGATGCGGATGCCCTGAAAGCGAAAGACGAAACCGGCCTGCGCTGGTCTTACGATCCCGACGGCTGCTGCGAGATCCGCAAGGTCAAGCCGCTGGAAAAGGCGCTGGAGAAATTCGATGCGTCGATAACCGGCCGCAAGGGGTTCCAAAGCTCGACCCGCAACGGCCTGCCGCGCTTCGAGGTCGAGGAAGACCGCCTGAAAATCAACCCGCTAGCCAACTGGAAGAAAGAGCGGCTCGACGCGTATTTTGCCGAATATGATCTGCCGCGCCATCCGCTGGAGACCGAAGGCTATCCCTCGATCGGCTGCGCCCCGTGCACCAGCAAGGTCGCCAAGGGCGAAGACCCGCGCTCGGGCCGCTGGAAAGGCTGGGACAAAACCGAATGCGGCATCCACAGCGATGTCGCTCCGCTGCCCGGCAAAGACGGCGATAACGGTGCCAACGATCCGGTCTTCTGATCGCAGCGATGCCAGCGGCTGAGAACCGGCCAAAATTGTCAAAAGCGACACCCGAAATTGTCAAAAGCGCAGCAGCGACAATTTTGTTTTTTGGTATTTTATGCAGATTTATCATTATGTTGCTGGCGCAAAAAAATCGCAAAAGTGACACATTGCCCGATTTAGGGCGTTTTTCTTCGACAGCTTTGGGTGCGCGTTATGGGGATCAGACATAGTAATGAGAAAGAGCCGGTACGGGCCTAGCATTTTTAGCCGATGTAGGAAAGCGCAACGCAATTTTGATGGCATCCCGTTTTGAATTTTTGCTCATGGGTGGGGAGCAGACTGTCCGGTCCTGTTTAGGGAACCTTAAAACTAGACACACCCTACTTTGTAGTCCCGCATTTCGTAACTGTCGCCCCCTTCAAGCAGCAAGCGGCCCCTTGCTATATTCCTCGTCGCTCACTTTAGCACCAAACGATACGGCGTTACTGCCTAATTTTTCCTGCATGGCAAAGTAGATCATCGACTTATCCGGCGTAGCGCCCTCCCAGTGCCGTTCGCCGGTTGTAAACCAGATCACGTCGCCAGCTTTCACTTCCACGATCTCCGCGCCTTCGGACTGAACCCATCCGGTGCCCTGCATGATTATGATAGTCTGGCCATACGGATTCATTTTCCATGGTGTCCGGGCACCCGGCGCGAACATTACGGTCGCGCCAGCGAGACGGCTGGGCTCATCTCGTCGGAAGTAACCTCCGATCTGAACATCTCCTGTGAATGTGGCTTCGGGCGGACTGCTCATTTGCAGGGTCTTGCTGCGATCAATCTGCATTGTCTTCTCCCTTTGCGAAATATTCGGGCCGATCAATGTCGGCGATCAGGCCGATTTCGCGCGGCTCCCATCCCAGCAGGTTACGGCTCTGCTCTGTCGCCACCTCGCCGCTGCCAGTCACCCAGATTGCGAGGTCACCAAAATGCGCCTCAGCGTCTTCGATTGTCATTGATTTAGTGCATACGCCCATCTGACGGCCGATGGCCTCGGCCATGAGCCGGAACGGGACGCCTTCAGCAACAGCATGATAGGCCTCGCCTCCCGCACCGCGTTCGACCGCCAAGCGATACACTCGCGCCACGTCGCGGCGGTGGCAAGAAGGCCACGAGTTATCACCATTTCCGACATAGGCCGAGACACCTTTTTTGCGAGCGAGTTGTGCAAGCTGGGGCACGAAGCCATGACATTCGCCCACTCCGTGTACTGAGCGTGCAGGACGCACCACCGAAGCTTTCAGGCCGCGCTCGGCCAAAGCGAACGCTGTCTGTTCGGACGAGCGCGGATATTCGGGAACGATCCCGGGCCGTGCGTCTTCGGTGAAAATTGTGCCCGCAGGAAGCGTACCCAAGCCATGTGTGACTACAATTGGCTGGTCCGATCCAGTATACGCGTCGCCAAAGGTATTGATGGCCGCGACATCCTCACGGCTCAGTTTTGCGTAATCATTAAAGCCGGAACCAAACGCCGTGTGGATAATGCAATCGGCATTATCAGCGCCCTTTCGGAGACAATCGAGATCAGACAGCGAACCGATGTGCGGCTCTACACCCGCCACAAGTTTTGCTGCGCTGGCTTTGGATTGCACCAGCCCAGTCACCGAGTGATCGGCGTCAATGAGTTCCTTTGCAATAGCTGATCCGATCCAGCCTGTTGCTCCGGTTAAAAATACGCGCATAGATAATTCCTTAGTTTGTTTTCATGCTAATTCTAAGGTATGTCAGTCGCAGACATAAGAGATATGTCAGTGACTGACAAGGGGGTTTATTTGGCTAAGACAAGTGATGACCTTCGCGAGAGGTTTCAGGCTGCAGCATTGGACCTTTTCCAGCAGTACGGGTACGAGCAAACAACTGCGGCGCAGATCGCTGCGAAAGTGGGTGTGACCGAACGAACTTTTTTCCGCTATTTTGCCGACAAACGTGAAGTATTATTCGACGGGGAAGAGCGTGTTCGAGAAGCTTTGCTCGGGTCAATTGCGGATGCACCCGAAGCGCTTCGACCAATTCAAACGCTTTTCAGAGCCTTCCATGCGTTCCGGCCCGAACTCGAAGCACGGAGGTTCTACGCCAAACCACGACAGGAGCTCATCTCGATTACACCGGCGTTACAGGAGCGAGAGCTGGCGAAAATTTCAGCACTGTCCGATGCATTGGCTGCCGCGTTGCAGGTGCGCGGCGTTGAGACGCTGGAAGCCACACTCACCGCGCAAATCGGTATGTCAGCGTTCGCGCATGCCACGATAAAATGGCTTGAAGATGATAGCAGCGATGTGGATGAATGGTTCGACCTCGCTTATCAATCGATTAGGCGTATTTTGGTTGATAATGAATAGCTTGCCCTCATCCCACTTTATGTTGATCGCCAGTTTTCCGGTAGCCGGAGCTTTGTTGGCTTGAGCGATAAAGCCAAATCTTAACAGACTGCTGGTTTCAGGTTGCAAATGCCGTTCCTCTAACTGCAACCAGGGATTGTCAGCAAAAGTTCAAACCGGGACGCAGCCGCGTTTTACTTCAACCGCCGCGCCTGAAATGCGAAGCGGGCCGCTTTGGCCACGTCGCCCTGGAACGAGGTGTTGACGAGACTGCCGACGGGCGATCCCATGAACGGGATTACTACCCCACCCGGCTACGCTGTTTGGCAGCGATAGCCATAGTCAGGAACATAGGGCCGGTTGCGGCCTGGCATTTTCGGACGGTGCAGGAAAGCGCCAATCCCGAATTTTCCGCTCTGGCTCGGCCTCGCAGATGTTTGTTTACGGCAGCAGTTGCTCTTGCCAGTGGGGATGTCACGGCTATCATTAGGGTCGCATCTGGTTTAGGGACGCACGATACGATCGTATCGCAAAACATTGAAAACGGGGCAATAGACATGAATAAATTCGTTCGGTTCGGCATTTTGTCGGGTGCGCTCCTGTTGATAATTGTCACGGTTTTGAGCATGATCGAATCGAACCAGTGGTGGATCCGCATGTGGGATTTCCCGCGGCTCGTGATCTTTACCTTGGCCGTAATTCTGGCACTATGCGCGGGGTTTCTGTTGAAAGGCCGGTGGCGCGTCGGGCTCACCATCGCGATGCTGCTGGTTGCCGGATGGCAGGGCTGGCGCATCCTGCCGTACACGATGCTGGCCGAACCCGAGGTCGAGATGGTGGGGCGGGACGCGGGCATCGATCCGCGCACCTGTTTTTCCGCGCTCAACCTCAACGTGCTCCAGACCAATCGCGATTATGCCGGCACGCTGGACCTCATCCGCAAAATCGATCCGGACATTTTGCTGCTGCTCGAAACCGACGACGCCTGGCTTGCGGCTCTGCAACCCGTGGTTAGCGCATATCCCCACCGGCTCACCAAACCGCTGAGCAACAAATACGGCATGCTGTTCTATACCAAACTGCCCGCCGACGAATTGCAACTGTCGCGGCTGGTCAAGAACGATACGCCATCGGTTTTTGCACAGCTGCGCACACGCAGCGGTGATCCTTTTCTGTTCATCGGCCTTCACCCCAAACCGCCCGTGCCGGGCCACGATACCGACGAGCGCGATGCCGAAATCATTCTGGCCGCTTCGCGGGCGCGCCGGATGAACCTGCCAACCGCGGCGATGGGCGACTTTAACGATGTCGCCTGGTCTGATACCTCGCAAATGTTCAAACGGCTGGGCGGCTATCTTGATCCGCGCGTGGGGCGTGGTTTCTACGCCACCTACCCCGCCGCCCTGCCCTTTTTCCGCTGGCCGCTGGATCACATATTCGTGACCGAGCAATTCGCGGTGCAGTCGATCAGCGTTCTGGGCGATGTCGGTTCGGACCATCTGCCGGTTCTCAGTCACGTCTGTCTTGCGCCCGCACGCGCCGACCGGCTGAACGAGGAGCCCGCAAACGTCAGCGCGGACGACCGAGAGGATGCCCGCGAAATCATCCGCGAGAGCGACGCCGAAATTATCGACAACAATATCAATTCCAAGAAATCCTCGCGTTACGTACCCGAAACCGAGTGAGCGAGACGCCGCCACGATACGCCGCCAGCATACCGATCGCCGGCAATGCCGGTTGCGGGCACCCGGAAGCGTTTATTTCAACCGGCGTGCCTGAAAGGCGAAGCGGGCGGCTTTCGACACGTCGCCCTGGAACGAGGTGTTGACGAGGCCGCTGACGACCGACCCCAGAAACGGGATCACCGCCCCCAACCGGCTGCGCGACATCGAGAATGCGAACGCGCGTGAAATTCTTTCGATCGCCTGATCGATCAGCGGTGCGGCCACGGCCGGATCGGCATGTTTCAGATTGCCGCCGGGTGCGATGCCCTGCTCAAGATCGGCGATGCGTTTCCGGCGCGTTTCGGGATCGTTCAGCGCCGCGATTTCCAGAATCTGCAGCCGGAACAGCTGTTCCGCGGGTCCGTCGCCGTCATAACCATACGCCCTGCCGGTATCGCGGATATTGCGCGCCGACAGCGCGATCGTCGCCGGAATATCCGCGCCCATGGTCAGCGCGCCGCCCAGCCCGGAAGCGGCACCGGTGGCGCCATTCATGATCCTGGCGGTCCGCTCGACCTTTTTCGATGCTCTGTGACACGCCGGGATATCGGCTTGATCGTGCGTGAACGTGACAAGCTCGGGCTTGCTCGACGCGCCATCGATTCCCTTGACGATCTTTTCGACCAAAGATGCGGGAATGATTTTCGATATGGCCCCGCTGAAAGGGCTGGTCATCATCTCGATGCCGCGGCCCAGCATGGAGGGCGTGCTGGTACGATAAGCCTGTTGTTCCTGTTCGATATTCATATGGTTATGCTCCGGATAATGGTTGGCGACCGTCCTGTCGGCACGGTCTTCGGAGAGATAACGAGCAGGAAGCGGTTAGGCTCCGAAATAGACGATATGGGAAGCCGGGATTGTAATGCCGGCATGCAAACGATGCACGCGAACCACCTGTACGGATGGGAAAGAACAGATTGCGACATCTCTATCCGATTTTCAAACCGTCCTTATTAATCTGTAGCCCACGTCACACGTTTCCAGCGATAGCCAGTCGGAATATTTGCATTCCCATGCACCACTTTCAAGATCGCTCGCCAATTTCCTTAAACCCTCCTCGGTGCTGTCCAGTGCCCAGAAGGATGAACTGCCGGACCTTATGCGCGGATCGAGATATGCCGCCGGACGTCGCCAATACGCATATAGAAATCCGTCCGTACAATCATGTGGTATGGGTACAGGCGTTATCTCGACCGCTCCCAGCCATTTTTCATAATCCGCCATAGCGGGCATCTGACGATCGTCGAGCGCTGTGAGTTCGGGAATATAATCGGTCAGCCACGAGCCGGAATGCGCCGGATCGAATGTTAGAAAAACAATTGGTCCGCGCGTTACACGACGCATTTCGGCAACTCCCCGAGCTTTGTCCGTCCAGTGATGAATCGTGAGAATTGCCATTGCCGCATCGAAATGATTATTATCAAAAGGCAAATTCTCCGCACACCCCTGAACCGCTGGATGCGCATCCGTCCGACGCTGTTTAATCATTTCCTTTGAAGGCTCGACAGCCGTTACATTGCAGTCAGATGGCTCGTAAGAGCCGGTTCCCGCGCCGACGTTGAGGATAGTTTCCGCATTCCCTAAAGCCTCCGCAATCAGAGCCGCGATGCGGGGATCGGGCTTGCGCAGATCGGCATAGTTGATACCGATATCGTCATAAACCGCATTCATCAGTCGCTCTCTCCAATGATCCTCCAATAACCAGTCTTACTCATACCCATCCGGCGCATAGCTGTCCGGTGCCAGATCGCTGAACCGCGTGATCTTCGCTTCGAATTTCATCCGCACCTTGCCAGTCGAGCCGTGCCGCGATTTGGCCACCACCAGTTCGGCAAGGCCGAACACGCGTTCCATGTCCATCGCCCATTGCGCGTGCGCGTCGTGGATCGCGGCATTGTCGCCATCGGCCGGGGTCTTCGGCTCTTTCGAGGCGATATAATAATCCTCGCGATAGACGAACAGCACCATGTCGGCATCCTGCTCGATCGAACCGGATTCGCGCAGGTCCGACAGCTGCGGAGTCTTGTCCTCGCGCTGTTCGACCGCACGGCTGAGCTGCGACAGCGCGAGCACGGGCACCTGCAGCTCCTTGGCCAGCGTCTTGAGACCGCGGCTGATTTCCGAAATCTCGTTGACGCGGTTCTCGTTGGCCTTGCCCGACCCCTGCAGCAATTGCAGGTAATCGACCACGATCAGGCCGATCTCGTGCCGCCGCTTGAGCCGCCGCGCGCGGGTACGCAAGGCGGCGATGGTCAGCGCGGGCGTGTCGTCGATAAACAGCGGCAGGTCCTGCAATTCCTGGCTGGCGCGCGAGAGATTGTGAAAATCCTCGCGGCTGATCTTGCCCATGCGCAGCGCTTCGGACGATATTCCCGATTCCTGCGCCAAGATACGCGTAGCCAGCTGGTCGGCGGACATTTCCAGGCTGAAGAACGCAACTTTGGCGCCGACTTTTTTCGCGTCCTCGATCCCGTCGGCCATTTCGCGCTGCCAGCGTTGCGCGGCGTTGAAAGCGAAATTGGTGGCGAGCGAGGTCTTGCCCATGCCTGGACGGCCGGCCAGGATCATCAGATCGCTGTTATGCATGCCGCCGATTTTCTCGTTCACCGATGTCAGCCCGGTGGTGACGCCCGACAGGTGCCCGCCGCTGTTAAACGCCTTTTCGGCCATCCGGACCGCTTCGGTGGTGGCCGCGCCGAATGTGACCGCGCCGCTGCTGTCACCCTCGCCCTCAGCCACTGAATAGAGCGCGGATTCGGCATTTTCGATCTGTCCCTTGGGATCAACCGATTCGCTGGTGTCCATGGCATTGTCGACCAAGGTGCGGCCGACCTGTACCAGCGCGCGCAAGAGCGCGAGATCATAGATTTGCGCAGCGAAATCGCGCGCGCCGATCAGGCCGGCGCCGTCGCCGGTCAGCCTGGCCAGATAGGCCAGCCCGCCCAGTTCCTTCAGGCCTTCATCGGCTTCGAAATAGGGTTTGAGCGTGACCGGCGTAACCACCATGTTGCGGTCGAGCAGTTTTAGTATCTGTTCGTAAATCCGCGCATGCGTGGGCTCGAAAAAATGGTCGGGCTTGAGCTTGATCGGCACATCCTCTGCCACGCGATTATCGATCAGCAGCGCGCCCAGAAACGCGGCCTCCGCCTCGATATTGCGCGGAAGCTGCTGAATGGCGACGGTGTCGCCGGACGAGGAATCGCTGTCGAAGGTAAATGCTGTGGCCATAGCGGGGGTAATAGCGGCGGGGCGGGCCCAGGCGCAACGGGGTGAGCGCGAATATTTTGTCGGGCGCGGTCTGTGAACACTGGGGATAAGTTGGAAAAAGGAAGCGCGGTGCGGGGTAAGCCCCAAAGAATCCCTTGCCCGATCATGCTGCATGCGCGAAGGATGGTGCATCATGTCCCAGCCGCGCATCATCCATGTCGATCTTGACGAAGATACCATTATTTGGCGCAATGCCGATATCGAGCAGGAACGCCGGATCGCGATTTTCGACCTGATCGAGGACAATTATTTCAACCCCGAACGGCACTATGACGGCGGCTATAAAGGCCCATACCGGCTGCTGCTGTCGGTCCATGAAGGGCGGCTGGCGCTAGCGATCGGCACGGAGGATGCACGGCATCTGGAAACCATTGTGCTGGCGCTCGGCCGCTTTCGCCGTCCGATCCGCGACTATTTCGCAATTTGCGACAGCTATTACCAGGCCATTCGTAAGGCCACCGCACAGGAGATCGAGACGATCGACATGGCCCGGCGCGGCGTGCACAATGACGCCGCCGACATGCTGAAGGACCGGCTGGAGGGCAAGATCGAGGTCGATTTCGCCACCGCGCGGCGCCTGTTCACGCTCATCTGCGTTTTGCATATCAAGGGATAACGCGATAGTGCGGATATGCACGTCGTCAACAGGAGCTTCAACACATCACCATGCCGCGCACATACCGAACCCGGCTGATCGCCATTGCCGCCGTAATTGCAGCGCTCGCCGCGCTATATTTCGTCGCCGCGGCGCTGGTCGCCGCGTGGACCCCGCCGCGCGCGCAATATCCGACGCAGGGCGTGAGCGTAAGCGCCGCCGACGGGGACATTAACTGGGCCAATGTCGGCGCGCTGGGTGCCGATTTCGCCTATATCCGCGCGACCGAGGGATCGCGGACGCGCGACATCAGTTTTGCCGCCAATTTCGCGCAGGCACAGGAGGAAAAGCTGCGCGTCGGTGCCATCCACCAGTATAGCCTATGCCGCCCCGCGCAGGATCAGGCGACCAATTTCGTGACCACCGTGCCGCGCGACCCCGCCGCGCTGCCGCCCGCAATCGAACTGGCTTTTCAGGAAAACTGCCCGGACCGCCCGAGCCGATCAATATTGCTGGGCGAGCTGGAAACGTTCCTGAACCAGGTTGAAAACCATACCGACAAGCCCGCGCTGCTGCTGATCCGCCCCGATTTCGAGGACGAATACCGGATCAGCGACGCGATCCCGCGCAATATATGGGTGTCGGGCGATTTCTTTCCGCCCGATTACGGCGCCAAGCCATGGGTGATGTGGCAGGCGAGTCAGTTTCATGAAACCCGCGGCATTGACGGGCCCGTCGCCTGGAATGTCGTGCGCAGCAGCGAGGCACCCGATGACGAATAAACCCACTGCCAGGCAGATCGAACAGCTGGCAAGAGCTGCGGAGACCGCCGCTCTCAACGGTTATGCCCCTTACTCGCATTTTCATGTCGGCGCGGCTTTGCTCTACCGGGACGGCACGATCGTGACCGGCGCGAATTTCGAGAATGCAAGCTATGGCATGACACTGTGCGCGGAAACGGTCGCGGTTGCAAAGGCGAGCAGCGATGGCCGCCGTAAGGGCCTGATTGCGGTCGCAATCGCGGGCGGACGCATGAAAGACGGCGCGCTGCAGATGCAGGCCGACCCCGTCACCCCCTGCGGCCGGTGCCGCCAGGTGCTGAACGAAGTGATCGGCGCGCCGGCGAACAGCGCGGTGGTTATTTGTTCCACAGCACATGATCCTGTGATTTTTGACTTTTCCGCGCTGCTGCCTCAGCCTTTCGGCCCGGCACAACTCGGCATGGATGTGGAATAGGGCAGGACGGACATGAGCATTTTATCCGACAAATGGATCCGCCGCCAAGCGCAGGACAGCGCCATGATCGAGCCATTCGTCGAGGCGCAGCGGCGCGAGAACTGCATCAGTTACGGGCTCAGTTCCTATGGCTATGACGCGCGCGTCGCCGACGAGTTCAAGATTTTCACCAACGTCAATTCGTCGGTGGTCGATCCCAAGCAGTTTGATCCCGACAGCTTTGTCGATCGCAAGACTGATTGCTGCATCATTCCGCCCAACAGCTTTGCGCTGGCGCGCACGGTCGAGTATTTCCGTATTCCGCGCGACGTGCTGGTCATCTGTCTGGGCAAATCGACTTATGCGCGCTGCGGCATCATCGTCAACGTCACCCCGCTCGAGCCGGGCTGGGAGGGGCATGTGACGCTGGAATTTTCCAACACCACGCCGCTGCCCGCCAAAATCTATGCCAATGAAGGCGCGTGCCAATTCCTGTTCCTGAAAGGCAACGAACCGTGCGAGACCAGCTATGCCGACCGCGCCGGCAAATATATGGGCCAGAAAGGCGTGACCTTGCCCAAATTGTGATACGGCGTTGCAGTCACGGACACGATTGTGCTGGCCGTGCGCGAAGATTTGCATAATATATCCGTCTCACGAACTCGATATAATAGGAGAGCCGCCATGCATTTTCTCGCCACACCCGCCGCCCTGATCGGCCGCATTTTGCTGTCACTTATTTTTATCGTCGCCGGAGCGATGAAGCTGGGCGATATTGCTGGAACCGAACAATATATCCAATCGGTCGGCCTGCAATCGGGACTGGCGATACCGACCGCGATCTTTGAGCTGGCCGCCGGTATTCTGGTGCTTGTCGGTTTTCTGGTGCGACCAATGGCCCTGTTGCTCGCGGGTTTCACCGTCGTCACCGCATTGTTTTTTCACAGCGACATGAACGATCCCGTGCAATCGGCGATGTTCATGAAAAATCTGGCGATTGCCGGCGGTTTCCTGTGCCTGTTCGCCTATGGCAACATGGCCTATAGTTTCGATTCGGTCCGCGCCAAGCGCAAGGCCGACCTCGAAACCGCCGCCGCCAGGGAGCAAGCGGCCGCCGCCGAGATAGAAACCGCGCGCAACCGGGCCGATGCCGCGGAAATCAAAGATCAGGGAATTAGAAAATATGACTGACGGCCGCGAATTCGACATCATCGTCTATGGCGCCAGCGGCTTTACCGGGCGGCTGGTCGCCGAGTATCTGGCAAGCCAATATGGCGTCGGCGGCGATGCCCCGAATTGGGCGATGGCAGGACGGTCGAAGGAAAAGCTAGCGTCGGTGCGCGATGAAATCGGCGCCCCAGCGGAAACGCCGCTGGTTGTGGCCGACGCCGACGATGCGCAATCGATCGAAGAGATGGTGAAGCGCACCAAAGTGGTGCTCACCACCGTTGGGCCGTATCAGCTTTACGGAAGCGATCTGGTCGCAGCCTGCGCCCGGCACGGTACCGATTATTGCGACCTGAGCGGCGAACCCGCCTGGATGCGGCAGATGATCGACGCGCATCACGCGGCAGCCCAAAAAAGCGGCGCGCGGATCGTATTTTCTTGCGGTTTCGATTCGATCCCGTTCGATCTGGGCGTGCAGATGCTGCAAAAGGAAGCGCGGACGCGTTTCGGCAAACCCGCCACCCGCGTCAAGGGCCGCGTCCGCAAGATGCAGGGCACGTTTTCGGGCGGCACCGCGGCCAGCCTGAAAGCCACGATGGCGGCTGCGGCGAAAGACCCGGACGTGATCAAATATCTGAGCAATCCGTTCTCGCTTTCGGGCGGATTCGAGGGGCCGAAACAGCCCAGGGGCAACACACCCGAATATGATGATCAGCTAGGCAGCTGGGCCACAGCGTTCGTGATGGCCCCGATCAACACCAAAAACGTGCACCGCACCAATGCATTGCTCGGCCATCCCTATGGCGAGGATTTCGTTTATGACGAAATGATGCTGACCGGCCCCGGCGAACAGGGCGAAAAGATCGCGCACCATGTCGCCAATACCGATATGATGGGCGGCGACGATGGCCCGAAACCGGGCGAAGGTCCAGGCAAGCACGAACGCGAAAACGGATTTTACGACATCGTGTTCGTCGGCAGCACCGATGACGGCGACACCATTCGCTATTCGGTCAAGGGCGACAAGGATCCGGGCTATGGATCAACCTCGAAAATGATCGCGGAAACCGCCTTGTGCCTCGTCCGCAATGTGCCCGAAAGCGAGGGCGGCATCTGGACGCCGGGCGCGTTGCTCGGCGAAAAGCTGGCGGACCGGCTACAGGCTAATGCCGGCCTGACATTCGCCGCGGAAAACTGATGCTATCGGTGCGCCTAGCGGCTGCCGTTGGAGCGTAGCGGCGGACTATAGCCTTCGACCCAGGTCGCCTCGAATTCGGCCGCGGGCAACGGTTTGCCGATATGCCAGCCCTGAATCGTGTCGCAGTCATAGGCACGCAGTAGTTCCAGACAGCTGGCATCCTCGACCCCTTCGGCAACAACCTTGAAATTCAGCGCATGGGCGAGCTCAATGGTCGAACGCACCATGATGCGGTCGGCCTCGACATGCTCCATCGATTTGACGAACGCCTGGTCGATCTTGATCTCGTCCGCTGGGAATCGCTGCAGGTAGCTCAGCGTGGACTGGCCGGTGCCGTAATCGTCGATCGAAATGCGCGTGCCCAGCGCCTTGAACCGCTCCAGGGTTGCAATCGCGGCATCCGGGCTGTCGAGCGCCGCCGATTCGGTCACTTCGATGGTGATCTGGCGCGCATCGATCTGCCCCGACCCGATCATCTCGAGCGCCGATTGCACGAAATCGCTGTCGGACAATAACAGCGCAGACACGTTTATTGCGATGTTGAGCGGCGGGCCATTGCCGTTCCAGCGTGCGAGATCAGCGATCACGCGGCGGACCATGTACAAGGTGAGCTCGTCGATCCGGCCTTCCTTTTCCAGAACGGGGATGAACTGGTCAGGGCGGATCAAGCCTTTTTCCGGATGGTTCCAGCGGATCAGCGCCTCGGCGCCCGTTACCTTGTCGGCGCGAACGCTGTATTTGGGCTGATAGACCGGGAACATTTCCTGATCCGCCAGCGCGCGTTCCAGGTCGATCAGCACGGCGAGCTTTTCCTCCGCCGCGTCGGTGATGCTGTCGCTGTGCCATGACCAGCGCTCGCCCAGCCGCGCCGCGCAGTCTGCGGCGATCTGCGCCTTTCCGACCAGCGCCTGGATATCGGTAAACACTCCGCTGGCGGCCCCGAAACTTGCCTTTACCGCAACCGAGCGCCGCGAAATCTGTATCTTTCCGCGCAAGATCGCGGCGGCCGCGTCGAACCGTTCGGGCACGATTTCCATATCCCCATAGGGGACGATCCAGCCGAGCGCATTGTTATCGACACTGTAGACAGTGCTCCCGGCGCTGATCAGCGACAGCCGGTCGGCCAGCATGCGCAGCAACTCGCCGCGTTCGTCGACGTCGAGCAAAGTGCTGATGTCGCTGAAATTGTCGATCCGCATCACGGCGGCAACCACTTTTTTGCCCATCGACCGGTCGCGCACCATCGCGCTGAGATTGGCCAGCCCGCTTTCCTTGTGCACCATCCGCGCCTTGGTCAGCGCCGCGGCAAAATCGAGCAGCTTGTGCCCGGCATAGGCCAGCGTCAGAAACACGAGTGCGGGAACGACCGCCAGCGTGAACCAACCCAGCAGTTCGAACAGATACGGCGCGCCCAGAACGGCGACGATTTGGCCCGCGGTGGCGAGACGTGCCGCCAGCAGCCTGCTCTGGAGATAGGCGAACCGCAGCATAGTTACGAGAACCGCGAACAGCAGCATCGGCCACGGTCCGATCGAGGAGAGGGCACGGTTCTGGTACAACGTTTCCGCCGCCATCGCCTGAATCACCACACCCGGCAATATGCCATAGCGTGCGGTGGCATAGCGGTCACCCATTTCGATGGCGGTGGCGCCAATCACGATATGCTTTGCGCGAAGCGCCGACATATCCGCGCTGCCATCCAGAATATCCGCAAAGCTATGCCGCGGAATCGTCGCGGGATCGATCGACTGGTCGATCCGAAAACTCTGGTCCACATTGCCAGCCCGTCCGCCCAGCATCGATGCGAGCGATGGGCGCGCGATGTTGTCGGTTACGGTCCCGTACAGATAATTGTTGAGCTGTCCGCTGGCATCGGGTTTTACGTTGACCGATGCCAGAAAGGCATGCCGGGCGAATATGCCGAGCGGCAGGCTTTCGACGAACTGCCCGGCATCGGTGCGGTCGCTGCCCGAATTTCGCGCCTGCAGATGGGTGGGTAGAATGACCGCACCGTCGGCGCGGCGCAGGGCATCGGCAAAGGCCCGGTCGCCGCCCGCGCGCGATACGGCGGAAAAATCGACGTCGAAGGCGATCTGTGCGGCCCCGGCCCGGTGCAGCTTGTCGACCAGCCGCGCATGGTAGCTGCGCGGCCAGGGCCATTCGGCCAGTTTCTGCAGCGATTGCGCGTCGATTTCGACAATATGGATATCACCCGAGGCCGGACGGGTGGACAGCGTATCGCGTTGCGTCTGCAATACTTGCTCAAGGCTGGCACCGGACTGTGAATAGCCGACATAGAGTGACAGCAGCACGGCGGCCAGAAAAGCCGCGCCGCGCCAGGTGCGCATGGCGCGGACGAATATTTGCATCCTGCCCCGTAATGATTTCTGCATAAGCGTTTCCCGGCTGTTCGGGGTACGATAGGCGAATTTGACGAATTTATCGTAAAGATGCCGCCGGAATCGCTTCCGGCGGCATCATAGAGTTGAGGTGGCGACGTTATCTCAGCTTGAGATTGCGGATTTCCTCGATACTTCGGGAATCCAGGCTATCTGTCGATCCGCGTTCGGCCCTGATATTCCCCAGATCCGCCGCGTTGCCGATTCCGCCAATATCGATCCGTTCCTGCCCGCCAACGCCGATAGACTGGCCCATATTGCTGGTCCGGTCGCCGCCTTTTTTGCCGCCCTTATCGTCATCGTCATCGTCTTTGTCGTCATCGTCATCTTCGTCGGACTTATCGCCCTTGCCGCCTTTATCATCGTCGTCATTGTCGCCCTTATCTTCATCTTTGTCAGACTTATCACCCTTGTTGTTCTTATCTTCTTTGTCTTCTTTGTCTTCTTTGTCTTCTTTGTCTTCTTTGTCGGACTTATCGCCCTTGTCGTCCTTGTCGTCCTTGTCGTCCTTGTCGTCCTTATCCGACTTATCTTTCTTGTTGTCCTTATCGTCTTTGTCGTCTTTGTCGTCTTTGCCGCCCTTATCTTCATCTTTGTCGGACTTATCGCCCTTATCTTCTTTGTCGTCCTTGTCCGACTTATCGCCTTTATCGTCTTTGTCGCTATCGTCGCCAGTTCCCTTGTCCGGGTTTTCTGTTCCCGGTGCGGGGGCGGGGGCTGGATCCGGTTGAGCCGGGGCTTCGGGAGTGGCTGTCGGCGGATCGGCAGGCTTTACCTCTGGTTGCGGATTGGCGATTTCAGGCGGCGAGCCTGCACCCGAGCCTTTATTACCCGGGTTGCGCGTGCTGGCGATGATGGCCCCCAGCGAAGCGTTGCCATCGATTAGCCCGCCGGTCAGCATGGCCAGATCGACCGGTTCGTCCCAGATCGGTTCGCTGATAACCGATGCAAAATCGTCGTCGCCCGGCAATTCGGTCATGCCCGCTTCCGTGTTCGCGCTGGCGGTTGTCTTGCCGGTCTTGGCGTTAACGGTTGTGGTGTCATCCACCGGTTTTTCCGGCGCATTGGGCGACCGGATGGACCGGTCGCCGCCCTGGCCCATGATATTGAGCTGGAACGGATCTTGCGCCATGATAGTACCGACATTGCCCGGCGTAATAAGTTCGCTGGCGCCGCCATCCAGGGTCGATACCTCGACCGCGCCTTCGGTCACCTGCAGCGATGTACCGGCTTCGCCCACTGTAACGCTGAAGGTCGTGCCTTTGACGACAGCCGCCATATACGGGGTGTCCACGCCGAAATGCGCATTCTGTTTCTTGTCAACGCGAAACAGCACATTGCCGAAATATTCGAATATCTGCGCGACGCCGCCGCTCTGTTTGGGCTGGCTGATGCGGATTTTGCTCTGCGGAGAGACCACCATATATTGTGCGCCGCGGACCAGCACCACACGGCCGTTCCCGCCCGTGCTCACCACATCGCCGAGTTTCAGGTCGCGGCCTTTGGAAGCGACAAACGTTAACCCGTCGCTTTCGACAACGACGGTGCCGCTCGATTCGGAGATTTCCCATCCGGGCGTGTCCGCATAAGCGGCACCGCTGGCCAGAAGACCTATCATCAACGCGGCCGTAGCAGTGCTTTTCTTTATGGTGATCATCATGTCATTGTTCCGCCGTAAATTTTTCATGGCTTTACAATAGGACCGATTTGCCAAGGGGAAATGAATCCTTGTAGTTAAAATATACTAAATCTTTGCTATTTAACGCTAATATCTTGTTAACCAATTTGCGGTATCCCGCTCAATATGAAGAATATTTCACCTAGAACTTTCAATAGCGTCAATTGCCGTTTCACCCTGGCCATGGCCATGCTTTGCCTGCCGGTAACGGGCGTGTGCGCACAGGAAGAACGCCCCGTCACCAACGATGCCAATGAGGTGGTCGATGCCCGCGACGATATCGAAAAAAAGCCCGAAACCGTCGTCCGTCCGCAGAACGATGATTTCCTGACACCCGATCTGGATTATTCCAGCGCCAGCGAAACAGCGCCGCCACCGGTATCCGACAGTGTCCGCCTGGGCGCGATCCTGATCGACGGCGCATCGCAACTCGACCCGTCGATTTTCGCCAGCGCCATCGAACCGGTGATCGGCACCGAAGTTTCTCGGGAAGAACTTTCCCGGCTGACCCAGCAGGTTGCCGAAATTGCCCGTGATAACGGCTATGTTTTCGCCAGCGCCTATATCGCGCCGCAAAAACTGGAGCTTGGCATATTGCGCATCACGCTCGATACCGGGACGATCGACGAGATACGCATTATCGGCAGCGACAATGTCGCAATACGCGAATTGCTGAATCGTTTAGTCGGCAAGCTCGTTACGCGCAGCTTGATCGAACGGCAGATATTGCTCGCTAACGACATCCCCAAAATCCGCGTCCAGAAAACCGCTTTCGTCCGCGAGGAGGGAATCCGCATATTACAGGTCGACGTGCGCGAACTGGAAAATGATTCCCGGCTGAGCGCGGACAATTACGGGTCGAACAGTTTCGGTCCGGTGCGCGCGCGCCTTGCCACGGAAATTCGCGGCCTGTTCGACGATTCGGACATCGCGGAATTTTCGGCGCGTACCGTGCCTACCGACCCCAAGGAAATATTGTCGGCCAGCGCTGCTTACGAAACATCGCTCGGCACCGATGGACTGCGTCTCGGGCTTGCCGCCTCGGTCAGCGATACCGAACCGGGCGGTTTCCGCACGGGATCGGGCATCAAGGGCAACAGCCAGTATGTGCGCGGGCACGCCACCCACCCGCTGATCCGGGCTTCGGACGGCAGTCTGTGGCTGACGGCCGACCTGGCCTATCTTTCCATCGCACAGACGCTGGATGACGTACAATTGCAGCGCGACGACCAGTTGACTCTCTCGCTTGGCTTACTGTCCAACGTAAAAATCCTGGGCGGCCGCTTGCGCAGCGGCGTGAAATTGAAACAGGGCATCGACGCACTGGGCACGACCCGTTTCGGCGACCCGCTGGCCTCGCGGCGCGATGGCGACGGCGTGTTTACGCTGGGCGAATTCTATACCGGATGGACCGGGGGCATTGTCGGCAACCTCAGCCTGCGCACGACGCTGAGCGGGCAATATGCGTCGCGGCCGCTTTTCTCTTCGCAGGAAATGAGCCTGGGCGGCGCATACAGCGTGCGCGGATATGATTTCAGCGAACGTTCGGGCGATAACGGTATTGCCGGACTGTTCGAAGTGCGCGAGGATTTCGATGATGCGATATCCTTCTTGGACCGCCTACAGCTATACAGCTTCGTCGATGGGGGATATGTCCACAACTTACGTAACGGATTTGGCGGCGGCACTTTGTTTTCTGCCGGAGGCGGCTTGCGGCTGCGGGCAGGTATATTCGATTTCGAACTGGAATCGGCCATACCGCTCACCGAAGACCGGTTCGACAGTGGCGACAGGTCGCCGAAGATCAACGTGCAGATCGGTGTCAACTTCTAAAGGACGGGATGATACCAACCGGCTTGGCGAGAATGCGCCAAGTTGCTACACTCTTTTCACAAAAAAGAGGAGTCTGCAAATATGCCTGGTACAGCCCCCGATATCGTAGAACGCGGTGACAAAGTCGGCCAGCTGACTCACTGCACGGATGCCCAGTACAGCCAACTTTACGCGCGGTCGCTATCCGATCCCGACGGTTTCTGGAGCCTGCAGGCACGGCGCATCGCGTGGATAAAGACGCCGGAAAAAATTGCCAACTGGTCGTTCGATCCGGTCGATATCCGATGGTATGAAGACGGCATACTCAATATCTGCCAAAGCTGTGTCGACGTCCATATACAGGCCGGGCGCAGCGATGTTCGTGCCCTGATATGGGAGGCGGACGAACCCGGCGTCACCCGGTCGCTGACCTATGGCGAACTCTACCTGTCCGTGCAGAAATTCGCGAACGTGCTGAAAGACATGGGCGTCCGCAAGGGCGACCGAGTTACGCTCTATATGCCGATGATCCTGGAAGGCGCCATCGCCATGCTGGCCTGTGCCCGGATCGGTGCGGTGCACAGCGTGGTCTTTGGCGGTTTCTCGCCCGAGGCGCTGGCGGGGCGCATCGCGGATTGCGACAGCCGTTTTGTCATCACCGCCGACGAAGGCGTGCGCGGCGGCAAGCCGGTGCCGCTGAAAGCCAATGTCGATGCCGCGATCGGCAAGCTGCCGGCTGGATCGGTGGACAAGGTTCTGGTCGTCAATCACCGCGACAGCGGCGGGGACATGCAATCGGGCCGCGATCTTTGGTATCACGAACAAATCGACCGCGTGGCGGACACCTGTCCGTGCGAACCGATGCAAGCCGAGGATCCGCTGTTCATCCTCTATACGTCCGGCTCCACGGGCAAACCAAAGGGCGTGCTGCACACTACCGGCGGCTATGCCGTCTGGACCGCCACCACATTTCATTACACGTTCGACTATCGCCCCGGAGAAGTGTTCTGGTGCACCGCCGATATCGGCTGGGTCACGGGGCACAGCTATATTGTCTATGGCCCGTTGCAGAATGGCGCCACCAGCCTGATGTTCGAAGGCATACCCAATTTTCCCGACCATTCGCGCTTCTGGGACATATGCGAACGGCACGGGGTCAATATATTCTACACCGCCCCCACCGCCATCCGCGCGCTGATGCGCGAAGGAGGCGCGCCCGTACAGAAACACGACCTGTCCGCGATCCGCCTCCTCGGCAGCGTCGGCGAACCTATTAATCCGGAGGCGTGGCGCTGGTATTATAAAACCGTCGGCAAAAGCGCATCGCCGATTGTCGATACCTGGTGGCAGACCGAAACGGGCGGCATCATGATCACCACCCTGCCCGGCGCGCACGACATGAAACCCGGCAGCGCGGGCCAGCCGTTTTTCGGCATCCAGCCGCAACTGGTCGATGGCGAGGGCAAAGTGCTGGACGGGGAGACCGAAGGCAATTTGTGCATCACCGGCAGCTGGCCCGGACAGGCGCGCACATTATATGGAGATCATGACCGGTTCGTGCAGACCTATTTCAGCACCTATACAGGCAAATATTTTACCGGCGATGGCTGCCGCCGCGATGCCGATGGCTATTACTGGATTACCGGACGGGTCGACGATGTCATCAACGTGTCGGGTCACCGCATGGGCACGGCCGAAGTGGAATCCGCGCTGGTGCTGCATCCCCATGTGGCCGAGGCCGCAGTGGTCGGCTATCCACACGATATCAAGGGTCAGGGCATTTATTGCTACGTCACGCTGAATGCGGGGGTCGAAGAGAACGATAACTTGCGCGCCGAACTCAAGCGGCACGTTCGCAGCGAGATCGGACCGATCGCCACGCCCGACCATATCCAGTTTGCGCCTGCCCTGCCCAAAACCCGGTCGGGCAAGATCATGCGCCGCATTCTGCGCAAGATTGCCGATAATGACTATGGGGCGTTGGGCGATACCTCTACATTGGCCGACCCCTCGCTCGTGGAGGACCTGATTGCCGGACGGCGCGGATAAGTCCGGCTGGCAGGAACGAACCGGCCTTACCGCACGTTAGTGTGACTCATCCTACAATATCGACACAAATACAGGGCACTATTATGTTCGACCTTCCATTCAACTGGCCCGATCTATATTCTGCGGCGCTGCGTGGCGCCGTTTTGACGCTAGCGGGCTATTTGTGGGTCATCCTGCTGGTCAATATCGTCGGCCTGCGGTCATTTTCAAAAATGACATCTTTCGATTTCGTCATGACCGTGGCTATGGGTTCGCTGCTGGCGACGATCGCCACAGTGTCGAGCTGGACCGGATTGGCGCAAGCGCTGGTTGCGGCGGCGGCGCTGTTCGTTGGGCAGTATATCGTGGCCAGTATACGCAAATCTTCCGACCGGTTTGAAAAGTTTATCCAGAACGAGCCGATCCTGCTGATGCGCGACGGAGAGTTTTTCGAGCAGGCGCTCAAACAGACACGGGTCGCAAAAGACGACCTGATCGCAAAACTGCGGGAGGCCAATGTCCTGCATTTGTCACAGGTTCGCGCCGCCGTACTGGAAGCCACCGGCGACGTTTCGATCCTGCATGGTGACAGTCTTGAAGAGTTCCTGATCGAAGGCGTACGCGATCCTCGTAACGCTTCCAAGTAAGATATAGATACACAGTTACATGGACTTTATAATTCCACGGCTTTAGTTGGGTAAAGCGATGGACAAAAATCGAATCAACAAACTGACGTTACGGCAAAGGGAATGCCTTGCTCTTGTGGGAGAAGGGTACACGTCGAAAGAAATCGCCCTCAAACTCGAAATTTCTCCGTCCACCGTTGATAACCATATGCGCACGGCCATGACGGCGCTGGAGGCTACGAGCCGCGCCGATGCGGCCCGGCAATATAGCGCCCATTCGGCTAGTCAGGAATTGACTAGTCAACCGCGGGAGCTAGGCGAAGGCGAAGAAAAGGCCACAATGGGGGCGCCCTATGCAGTGATCCTCCCATCGCTGGTCGGGCAACTTATCAAGCCGCCACCGCTTGGAGGAAAGCCCAACAGGTCATCGCGTTCGGAGAAACTGCTGCGCATACTGCAAGTCGCTTTTTTCTCTCTTATCCTGATAGCTGCAGCAGCCTTGCTGATATCGGGCATACTGACCTTCCTCAGCTGACCCCCGAACACGCGGCATACATATATTCGGTCAAGCCAAAGGAAAAGCTATGTTCGAAATTAAACACTCCATCGGAGCCGTGGTCGCGAGCGACACGCAAAACCTGTGCGCATCGATCGATATGGCCCTGCTCGACAGCTCTTCGTTAATTGCATCGGTCATAGAGGGAAGCGCCGATAGCAAATTGCCCATTTCCGTAAGCCAGAAGCTGCTTCAAAGCGCGGCGGCCAGCGTTTCCCACCTCGTTTCGGGCCGGGCGGAACTTGCCAATACGGTCGCCGAACTCGCCAGAATCCAGTGCCGATCCTCACTGTCAGAAACAAATTTCGGCTGTCCTGAATCGCCTCCCATGGCCCAAGGATTTTTAAATGATACGCCGTGCGCATCGCAGCAGCTCAAAGCCGAAAGACAGACCGTAACTTGAAACGGCGATCGCCATTTTACAGGTGCGCCGCATGCTGATGGTATTCCTGCTGTTCTGGACTCTGGTCCTGCTGAGCTGCGCCTATGCCTCGATCACGGGCGGGCCGGATGGAAGGCGGGCATCGGCTCTTGTCATTCTCGCCTCGCTGGCGTCAATAACGGGCGGGGGTTCGGAAAACTGGATCCAAACGCAATATCAGGTTTTCATTGTCGACGGGATCATGCTGATCGCACTGGTCGCCATAGCCTTGCATAGCAAATCATACTGGCCCATTTGGATGTCAGCTTTCCAGTTCAACGCGGTGGGCACACATATCGCGACTTTTGTGTCGCAGGACTATGCCGCCAGTATTTATCGCGGGCTGAGCGGTTTCTGGGCCCTCCCAGCCATATTATCGATGGTCATCGGTATCTATCTGGACAATGCCGCGGGATGGAAGCGGGGCGACCCCACAAAAGTCATGCCGATATAATATGCATAGGCACCGGCGCAAAAGGCCGGCACCACAGAGAACCACAGGCAAACACAGTAGTGGAAATGTTGGAGCCTAGCGGGATCGAACCTCTTCAGACCGCTTGCCAGTCTGAAGCACAAAGACCAGCGGTTTGAGCCAGGTCGCCCGGACGCATCCCCCAACAATCGAAATATAGGAAATGGTGGAGCCTAGCGGGATCGAACCGCTGACCTCTTCGCTGCCAGCGAAGCGCTCTCCCAGCTGAGCTAAGGCCCCATATTACGCCTTCTCATGATACGAATTCATGATTCTTACTGCGCGGGAAGTCTCTTTAGTGCAGCGGGCGGCAGGATTGCAAGATGCAATAGGCCGCCGCCCGCACTAAATCAAATCAGGTGTCTTCTTTGTCGCCGTCGTCCGCCTTGGTCACGCCCAGATCGTCGTCGCCGCCCAGGTCGATATCGTTATCGGGCGAATCGTCATCCTCGTCGATATCCGCATCGACATCGTCGGCCAGATCGCTGTCATTGGCCTTTTCCTTCTTGGCCGGGTCTTCGAACGGCATCGGCTGTTTCGATTTGAGCACGGGCTCAGGCTGCCATTCATTGCCGCATTCGATGCAGACGGCGGGATCGTCCTTGCCCAGATCGTAAAAGCGCGTGCCGCATTTGGGGCAGCTCTGCTTTGTTCCCCATTCAGGTTTAACCATGGTTGCTCTCAATCTTTCAAAAGTAAAATTCGGATGCGGCAAATAATTTACCGGCAATTTGGCGTGCGCCTTGCCATAGCTTGGCCGCACTGTCAAAAGCCAGTTGTTTAATTTCCCGTCTCGAGTTGGGCAGATAGGCAGAATTCACGCCAATGCAAGATAACAGCCCCCGAAATTCCGGCCGGGCCTTTGTGCCGGGTGGGCCCTTGCGCGGCACAATCCGCGTGCCGGGCGACAAATCCATCTCGCACCGAGCCCTGATGCTGTCCGCGCTGGCGATTGGCGAAAGCCGGATCTCTGGGTTGCTGGAGGGCGAGGACGTGCTTTCCACGGCAGCGGCCTTGCGCGCCATGGGTGCGGATATACAGCGCCAGGATGTCGGCACATGGATCGTGCACGGCGTCGGCACCGGCGGGCTGATGCAACCCGATCAGGCGCTCGATATGGGCAATAGCGGCACGTCGGCACGGCTCTTAATGGGGGTGCTTGCCAGCCACAACCTGACCGTCAGCATGACCGGCGACACCTCGCTCTCCGGTCGGCCGATGGCACGGGTAACCGAGCCGCTTAGTCAAATGGGCGCCGAGTTCACAACAAGCCCCGGCGTTACGTTGCCGCTAATGCTGCGCGGAATCGTTCCTGCCGTGCCGATCGCATACCACCTGCCCGTGGCCTCGGCGCAGGTGAAGTCGGCGATATTGCTCGCCGGGCTCAACACACCGGGCATCACCCGGGTGATCGAACCCGTGCCGACCCGCGACCATAGCGAACGGATGCTCAAGGGCTTTGGCGCGGACATAAAGGTGGAAACCGATGCCGACGGTGTGCGCACAATAAGCCTGCAGGGCTATGCCGAATTGCAGCCGCAAAATATCATCGTGCCGGGCGATCCCTCCTCCGCCGCCTTTTTCATGGTGGCGGCGCTGATCGTGCCGGACAGCGATCTGATCATCGAAAATGTCGGCATCAACCCGACACGGGCGGGCCTGATCACGCTGCTCCGGCAAATGGGCGGCGACATCACGCTGATAGACGAGCGCGAAGTTGGCGGCGAACCCGTGGCCGACCTGCATGTCAGATATAGCCGTTTGCAGGGCATTACCATTGACCCCGAAATCGCGCCGAGTATGATTGACGAATTTCCGGTATTTTTTATTGCCGCTGCGCAAGCCAAAGGCACGACCGTAACGACCGGTCTGGAAGAACTGCGCGTCAAGGAATCCGACCGGCTGGCTGTGATGGCCAAAGGATTGCAGTATATCGGCGTGCAGGTTCACGAAAGCGAAGATGGCCTCACGATAAAAGGCCGCGATGGCGCGCCCTTTGCCGCGGTATCCGATAGCAGCATCGACGCATCGCTCGACCACCGTATCGCGATGAGCTTCGCAATTGCCGGCCTCGCCTCGCAAAACGGCGTGACGATCGACGACGTCAGTCCCATCGCCACCAGTTTTCCCGATTTTGAAGCGCTCATCACCCAAGCGCAGGAGTATTAAATGGATATAGCAGATATTTTCGGCGCCATCGGATCAATCCTGATCCTGCTCGCTTTCGCCTATGTCAACGTGCTGAAACGTGCGCCGGACATTCCCTTTAACGTTATGAACCTGCTTGGCGCGGCCGGGCTCGCGGTGTCGCTGTATATCAATTACAACTTGCCGGTGCTGATACTCGAGATAACGTGGATGGCGATTGCGCTTTATGGTATTGTGTCGATCATGCGCAGCGAGAGCAAGGAAAGCCCGGCCTGATGCCGGTGATCGCGGTCGATGGTCCCAGCGCCTCGGGCAAGGGCACGATTGCCCGCGCACTGGCCGCGCATTTTTCCCTGCCCTGTCTCGATACCGGATTGCTGTACCGCGCGGTGGGTTTGACCGTCGCGCACGGGGTCGGAAATCCCGATGACGAGGCCGATGCACTGGCGGCATGCGATTTTCCCGATATCCTGCTCGACGATCCCGAGCTTCGGTCGGAAGCGACGGGCGGGCTGGCCAGCCGCGTATCGGTTCATCCTGCCGTGCGCACCGCGCTGCTCGCGCGGCAGCGGGTTTTTGCAGGTCAGGTCGGCGGGGCCGTTCTGGATGGCCGCGATATCGGTACGGTGATCGCCCCCGGCGCAGATGCCAAACTATTCGTGACGGCCTCGGCCCAAAGACGCGCCGCGCGCCGGACGAAGGAAATGCACGCACATGGACTTGACCCCGACCATGCCGCCATACTTGCCGATATCGAGGCGCGCGACCGGCGCGATCGCGAGCGTCTCGCCGCTCCGCTCCGCCCTGCAGCAGATGCGCTCTTGCTAGATACCAGCGATTTGACTATAGACGCAGCCGTTCAAAGGGCCATCGCCCTGGTGAGCGGCAAAATCGCAGGCGCGTGAGTATCACGCGCATTCGCTAACGGAAATATCCGGCGCACACGAGGCAAGGCATTAGCTTTACCCCGCCATGCGCCTTTTCGTGTATGCTGCCAGTCACCAAAACGCGGTGATTCTGCGGACGCCGTATGCATATTCGGTGCGTGCGGCAGTTTTGGCCAAGACCACCGGAACCAACCGGTTGGCCGGAAAAAGCAGTTACAGGAAACACATATATGGCCTCTACGGCAAATCCCACGCGCGATGATTTTGAAGCGCTGTTAAACGAATCACTTGGCGGCGAAGACGTCGGTTTTGAAGGACGGGTCGTCAAAGGTACCGTCACCGGAATTGAAAATGATAAAGCCGTTATCGATGTAGGCTTGAAATCGGAGGGCCGCGTCGCCCTTCGCGAATTCGCCGCACCGGGTCAGAAAGCCGATCTGAAAATCGGCGACGAAGTCGAAGTCTATGTCGACCGCGTCGAAAATGCCGACGGCGAAGCGATGCTGTCGCGCGACCGCGCCCGCCGCGAAGCCGCATGGGACAAGCTGGAAAGCGAATTTGGCGAAACAGCCCGCGTCGAAGGCGTTATCTTTGGCCGCGTCAAGGGCGGTTTTACCGTCGATCTTGACGGCGCCGTCGCCTTCCTGCCCGGCAGCCAGGTCGATATCCGTCCGGTGCGCGACGTACAGCCGCTGATGGACATCCCGCAGCCTTTCCAGATCCTGAAAATGGATCGTCGCCGCGGCAATATCGTTGTGTCGCGCCGTGCCATTCTCGAGGAAACCCGCGCCGAACAGCGCAGCGACCTGATCAAGGATCTGGGCGAAGGCCAGACGATCGAGGGCGTGGTCAAGAATATCACCGATTACGGTGCGTTCGTCGATCTGGGCGGCATCGATGGCTTGCTCCACGTCACCGACATGAGCTACAAGCGCATCAACCACCCGAGCGAAATCATCAATATTGGCGACAAGGTCAATGTGCAGATCATCCGCATCAACGAGGAAACGCAGCGTATCTCGCTGGGCATGAAGCAGCTGGAAAGCGATCCGTGGGATGGCGCTTCCGCCAAATATCCTGTCGGCGCCAAGCTGAGCGGCACCGTAACCAACATTACCGAATATGGGGCGTTCATTGAGCTTGAGGCCGGAATAGAAGGTCTGGTCCACGTTTCCGAAATGAGCTGGACCAAGAAAAACGTACATCCCGGCAAGATCGTTTCGACCAGCCAGGAAGTCGATGTCATCGTGCTTGAAGTCGATACGGAAAAACGCCGCATCTCGCTTGGCCTCAAACAGGCGCAGAGCAATCCGTGGGATTCGTTCGCGGACAAATATCCTGTCGGCACCGAAGTCGAGGGCGAAGTTAAGAACGCCACCGAATTCGGTCTGTTCATCGGCCTCGACGGCGACGTCGATGGCATGGTGCACATGTCCGATATCGCATGGGGAATTTCGGGCGAAGACGCGCTCAACCTGCACCGCAAGGGCGAACAGGTCAAAGCCGTGGTTCTCGATATCGATGCCGAAAAGGAACGTATCTCGCTGGGTATGAAACAGCTTGAAAAAGGTGCACCGGCTGTTGGCGGAACCGACGGTTCGCTCAAGCGCAACGATATCGTGACCGTCACCGTTTTGGAAGTCCGCGATGGCGGACTTGAAGTGCAGGCAGGCGACGATGGCGCAACCGGCTTTATCAAACGCAGCGATCTGGGCCGTGACCGGGACGAGCAACGTCCCGACCGTTTTCAGGTCGGTCAGAAGCTCGACGCGATGGTCACCGGTTTCGATCGTTCGAAAAAACCGAACTTCTCGATCAAAGCTTACCAGCTCCGGGAAGAAAAACAGGCTGTCGAACAATATGGTTCATCCGACTCCGGTGCGAGCCTGGGCGACATTTTGGGTGAAGCGCTGAAAAAGAAAGATTGATCGGATACAACCGATCATTTGAATATCTAAAAAGGGTGCCTGTAATGGGTGCCCTTTTTTGGGAGTGGCACTGCAAAAAAAATCACAATAACACAATTGCAAAAGCATAGTATTTCTGCCAGTTTATGTAATCGGAATGAAATATAATTTCTGGCTACTGCGGCACATAACGAGGCCGCGGAGTTAACGAGGAAGGAAAAACAAATGATCCGATCAGAGCTTGTCGAAAAACTGGGTCAAGATAATGCCGACATGAAACCGGACGAGATCGAAAAGATCGTGGACCTGTTTTTCAACCAAATTACGCAGCGCTTGGCCGAAGGCGGCCGCGTCGAATTGCGCGGCTTCGGTGCGTTTTCGACGCGCGAGCGCGCACCGCGCAAGGGCCGCAATCCGCGTACCGGCGAATCGGTGAGTGTGCCAGCCAAGCGCGTCCCCTATTTCAAAGCGGGCAAGGAAATGCACGCGCGCCTGAACACCTGACGCGACTTTATCGGTTTTTGACGGTGGAGAAATAATCTGCCGTGGATTTTTCTGTCTGCACTTGACCGGCGCGCCGTTTCCTGTTTGACGAAAGCCGCTGACGCGATGTCTTGGACGGTCCGGATTCCATAATCCGCCCGTACAGGCAAATCGCATGCGGACGTGGCGAAATGGTAGACGCAGCAGACTTAAAATCTGCTATCCAACTGGGTGTGCGGGTTCGAGTCCCGCCGTCCGCACCAGCAGTTTCCACTACCTCCCCCCTGATCATGATGATAAATACTACATGCGAAGAAATGTGGATTATCTGTTGTCGGGCAAGTCTGCTCGGCCTAAACACTGATAATACGATATGGGGGAAGATATAATGGTGTGGATCGCGCGTTTGCTGGTGCTATTATTCGGAATATTGTTCATTTCGATCGGCCTCACCGCCCTGCTCAACCCCGACACGATCATGGCCAATTTCAGTCTTGCCAGCATCGGTCCGGAGGGTCAGTTCGATGAAACCGGGCGCAACACCATCCGCGCGGACATGGGCGCGTTTTTCATCGGCGCCGCCCTTGCCGCTTTTGCAGGATTAATACCCGGTCAAAAACAGTGGTTGCTGGGTGCCATTGCGCTGTGCGGCATCGCTTTTCTGGGGCGGCTGTTCGGCATTTTCCTCACAGGCCCGACACCGGCGATCATTCAGTTCATGCTGACCGAAGCGGTCGCACTGGGCATATTGATATTCGCGTATGTGGTGCTCGGCAGAAAAACGGAAACGCAAGCCGCCGCTTCTTCCTATTCCTCCCAAAACGGTTCTTCCGTTGAGACCGATTCCGTAATCAAATAGCATCGATTTTTTCCTTTGCGGGCTCACTTATCCGAACGCCGGATCGTGCCCGGATCATTCTATATTACAGTTTTGTTGCACTTGTTGTCATATTCGTGTAATATAGCTTTAATGATAAGGAGAGACGTGATGAAAAATATCATGAAAACCGCCGCAATAATGCTGTTATTGTCCAGCGGATCGATTGCCTATGCCCAAAATGGTCCAAGCAATCAGGGCGAAGTCGGCTATAGCGAAGGGGCGCTGGGTTACGACGCCATGGTCGCCGGTGATTATCGAAAGGCTGCTGTGCAGATCGAGGCAAATGATCGAATTGCGGCTGACGACCCGGCCAGGTTGATCAATCTGGGGCAAGCCTATGCCAAGATGGGTCGCCACGCAGAAGCCCGCGCCATGCTGGAAACAGCAGCCAACAGCCGCAAGCATTTCGATCTCGTTCTCGCCAATGGTGCCATTATGAACTCCCGTGATGTGGCGCGCATCGTGCTCGTAAATATGGAGAACCGATTCGCGGCGCGGTAAAATTCGCAAATCGATAGTTTCGCCAGATAGGCAGTCGGATATGTATCCGGCTGCCTTTTTATTTGTGCCCGCAACAGTCGCCGAAGACGAAGCCTTAGGCGCGGATCTCCGCCGCTGGTGAATGCCGCGCAATATTACTGTCAAATATGTGTCTTTATATTGACCCCTAAAGTCCAACATGCCGTCATGTGCAGCCCGTAGTGCCCGCATCACGAGGGCAACGGGGGGCATCATCTCCTTCTGTGAGAAACAGCTGCGTTGCTTGGCAATTTCAACGGTCAAATACCATCGGAGATATTCCATGACACATACACGTATCCGTTCCATGCTGTTCGCCACCGCGGCCGCCATCGCCGTCAGCGCCTGCGGCGCAGATGACGTCGCATCGCCGGGCGAGGGCGTTATCGTGCTGCCCGCACCGGCCCCTGCGCCCGCACCTGCTCCCACTCCCACGCCAACCCCGCCCACCGGCGGTCCTGCCGCCAGCTGTCCCAATGGTACCGCCAATGTCGGCGTTCTGACCCTTGCCAATGGTGGCAGCGCACGCAATTGCCAGATTTCGGGTGTCATCCAGGGCAGTCTGACCATTCCCAACAATGCCGGCACCGTTTACTCGCTGTCCGGCGCGGTCCAGGTCGGCCAGGATGCCGGCGCCACCGGTGCCGGTGCATCGCGCAGCGTGTTGACGATCGAGCCGGGCGTCGTCCTGTTCGGTTCCTCGGGCGGGGACTTTTTGCTCGTCAACCGCGGATCGCAGATCTTCGCCGAAGGTACGGCCAGCAGACCGATTGTCTTTACCTCGCGCCAGAATATGACGACCACCAACAATGTCGACAGTATCGGTCAATGGGGCGGCATCGTCATTCTGGGCCGTGCGCCAATTTCCAATTGCACGACCGGCGATGTATCCAACCCCGGCGGAACGCGCACGGATTGCGAAGCGATTGTCGAAGGACCGACCAACGCGGTCTATGGCGGCAATGCGCCCGCCGACAGTTCGGGCCGGATCAGCTATGTTCAGGTTCGCTATCCCGGATTCGAGGTATCGCCCGGCAACGAATTGAACGGAATCACGCTGGCCGGCGTCGGCAGCGGTACGTTCTTTCAAAATGTGCAGGTGCATAACAGTTCCGACGACGGGATCGAATGGTTCGGCGGCCGCGTGAATACCAAGAATGTCGCGCTGACCGGCAATGACGACGATTCGATCGACTCCGACCTGGGCTATAAAGGCTTCAACCAGTATTATCTGGTGGTCCAGCGCGCCAATGGCGGCGACCATGGTTGGGAAGCCGATTCCAATGGTGACGAGGATGCGCAGCCACGCCAATATTATCGCCTGTCCAACGCGACCATCGTGTCGCGCAGGATGAGCGCCGCTCTTCTGTTGCGCGGTGGCGGGGACTATGCCCTGTACAACTCGGTCGTCACGGGTCCGCAAAACTGCATCGATATCGACAGCCAGACCACGATCCAGACGACCGGACCCGATGAAGCCGGCCCGCCGATATTCCAGTCGGTATTCCTGAGCTGCGCCACCGCGTTCGAAAATGATGGCAACGTCACCGTCGCGCAAGCTAGCAGTATTTTCAGTGCGGGCACCAACAACGTCGCCAACGGCGTGAGCACTTTGATGATGATGTTTATCAACGGCGCGAATGAAACGGCCGTTACGCCGTTTGCCGTAAGCGGCGTCAGCAGCTTCTTTGAAAACACGTCCTATATCGGCGCGGTCAAGGATGCGAACGACGCCCGGTTCAAAGGCTGGACCTGCGGCCTGTATGCTGAGGATCGGGCCTGTACCGATGTACCGGCCATCACCGCCAACTAAATCGTAACGATCTGTACATCCGGGGCGGCGGCAAAGCGTCGCTGCCCCGGTTCCTATAGGACATCCGGAAAGGATATATGGCCGTGAGAAAACGCCCTACAACCGCAGCTCTGCTGCTATTGACATCGGCGCTTGTGACCCCCGCCGCGCTCGCACAGACATCGCCGCCATCTGGCAGCACGCCCACTGGCGATTCGGACGGCAGCGTCGATGAGGGTCCGGCCGAGGAGGATCAGGCGCAAACCGAGCGGCGCGAGCAGGAGAATATCGAAATTTCCACGCCCGGCGTCAACAACAGCGAACCTATTGTGGTGCGCGGCCGGTTCATACCCAATCCCATACGTGCCACCTCCGAAGTCGTTTCGGTGCTGAGTTCGGAAGAAATTGCGCGTACCGCCGACGGCGATATTGCCGGATCGCTTCAGCGCGTTACGGGCTTGAGCGTGGTTGGCGGACGTTTCGTGTTCGTTCGCGGTCTGGGCGAACGCTATTCGCTGGCGTTGCTCAACGGCTCCCCGCTGCCGTCGCCCGAACCCCTGCGCCGCGTCGTGCCGCTCGATCTTTTCCCAACCAGCGTGATCGCATCGACCGTCGTGCAGAAAAGCTATTCGGTCAATTATCCCGGCGAATTCGGCGGCGGCGTCATCAATCTAACAAGCAAGTCGGCACCGGAAGAAACATTCATCAAATTCGGCGCGGGGATTGGCGGTGACAGCGAAACCACGGGCGAGCTGGGCTATACCTATTTCGGCAGCGACAGCGATTTCACCGGTTTTGACGACGGCAGCCGCGATATTCCAGCAGGTCTTGCGGCGGCGCTGGCGCAAAATGTCCCGATTGCAGCCGGCGTGAATTTCACATCGGAACAGCTCCAGGGCTTCGGCGCCTCGCTGCTGAACGCACCCACTTCGCTGGTGCAACGCAACAATAATATCCCGGCCAATTTCTCCGCCGAAGTTACCGCGGGTACGACGATTGCCGCCGGAGCTTCGGATATCGGCCTGATCGCCACAGCCGGGTTCAGCAACAGCTGGCGCACCCGCGGCGGGACGCAGCAGATTACACAAGGTATCGTCCAGATCGACGGACAGGACGGTCTTTTGCCCGATTCCGATTTCCAGTTCCTGACCACCGAAAACCGGGTCGTGGTCAATGCACTGGCCAGCGCAAGCCTTGCCTTCGACGAACACAAGATCCGCTTCGTCAACGTGTTCATCCGCGACACGCTAAAGGACGCATCGATCAAACAGGGCGTCGATGCGATCAGCGTCGATGAGGCCACAATTTTGAACCAGAGCCGCACCAGCTGGTTCGAACGGCAGCTCTTTACGACGCAGCTGACCGGCGAGTTCAAATTTGGCGATATGGCCGTGGACGTGCGCGGCAGCTATGCCAACTCGCAGCGCGAGGCGCCCTATGAGCGCACTTTTTCCTACGCTTTCAATCCGGATCTTCTGGGATCGGGCGTCGGCGATTTTGTCAACGACCTCACATCTCCGGGCCAATCCGCGCGTATCCGTTTCAGCGACCTGAACGATGAAGTCTATGGCGTGGGCCTCGATTTCGGGTACAAGCTTGCGACGGCCATGCCCATCACGCTTAGCGGCGGTTACAACTATTATTTGAACGAGCGCAACGCATCGCGCCGGGATTTCCGGTTCGTACCGACCGTCGCGGTTCCCGAAGGCGCGGATCAGATGCGCCCGGACTTTTTGCTGTCCGATGCCAGCATCGCGGCTTACGGGATAGAATTGCGCGAAGTGGCCTCGCAGACTTCGGTGCCATCCTATGATGCGGAACTTGAAATTCTGGGCACGTATGTGCAGGCCGATATCGAACCTGCAGACGGCGTGCGGATGAATTTCGGCGTCCGCTATGAAACCGCAGATCAGATGGTCACGCCCTTGTCGCTGGCCGGTACCGGATCCAGCGTCTTTCCGACCTCGCTTTCCAACGATTACTTTCTTCCGGCAGCCACCATTACCTGGAATTTTGCAGAAGACATGCAGGTCCGGCTGGCCGCTTCGAAGACCATTGCCCGCCCACAGTTTCGCGAACTGGCCCCGCAACAGTTTCTCGATCTCGACACCGACCGCACTTTTATCGGCAATCCGTTGCTGCAGGACAGCCAGCTGTTCAATGCCGAGGGGCGTTACGAATATTATATCGGCCAAGGCGAACGGATAACACTGGCGGCGTTTTTCAAGCGAATCGACAACCCGATCGAGAATGTGGCGTTCGTCCAAGGCGGCGGTACGCTTTTTACCGGTTTTTCCAATGCACCTAAGGCCAATCTGTACGGCATTGAGGCAGAACTGGTGAAATATTTTCCCCTTTATGCTTTGGGTGACGGATTTTTCAGTGAGCGCCGGATGATTTTTGCGGGCAACTACACCTACACCAAATCGGAAATTAAGGTTGGCGAAAGCGATATTTCGGTCAATCCCGTCACACTGGAACCCACGGCATCGGCCAATATTTTCGATGATGGCGACCGTCTTACGGGTCAGTCGCGGCATGTTGCCAACGTGCAACTGGGCTTGGAATCGGAAGGCGATCGCCTGTCACAGCAAACCATATTGCTGACATATAACAGCCCGCGGGTGACGGCGCGTGGTCCGCAAAACCAGCCGGATCTAATCGAAACATCGGGCGTACGGCTCGACTTTGTGTGGCGCGAGGGGTTCCAGCTGTTCGGATCGGATGGCGAGATCAAGCTGGAAGTCCGCAATATCCTGAGCGAAGACTATAGTGAAGCGCAAACGCTGGGAGCGAGCAGGATCATCAATAATGGCTATGACATCGGAACCAGCGTCTCGCTGGGTGCATCGATGCAATTCTGACCAGTTTCAACCCTCTTACCTGTTCTTGGTAAGAAAGCTGAAAGGCGGCCGGTGCACATCCGGTCGCCTTTTTGTTGACAGTATCTTGCTGGTAAGTTTTACCAGCCGCCATGAAACCACTATTTCTTCATATTTCTGTAATATTCACGTCACCCTATGGTAACCATGCATCCCTAGCTACAATGCAGCGGTGAAAAGGTAGATTCGTGGCAATTGTTTTTAACCAGTCGAGGCTCGGGAATGTGCGCCTCTTGCGTATCCGACACGATGCCTCGTATCTTTACGGTTGGTTGTGGGCGTTACTGGCGCTGGCGCTGATTTTGGCCGCTGTGCGGCTGATCTGGACCGTTATTACACCGGTCTCGCCCTATGGCGACTGGCAGCCGGCCGGTGCGGAAACGATCGATCCCTCCGCGCGGGCCATGCTTTTTGCGCGTTTCGATCCGTTCAACCGCACCAGCGCTCCAGAACCCGGCGGCACGATCGACATCACTTCGCTGCAACTCACGCTTTATGGTATCCGTATCAATCAAGCCTCGGGGGCTGGCTTCGCGATCATCGGCGGGGAGGATGGCGTTCAAAATTACTATAGTGTCGGCGAGGAAGTCATGCCGGGGGTGACCCTGGCGGAAGTGGCGTTCGATTTCGTGGTTTTGAGCCGCAATGGTGCCAAGGAAAGCCTGTATCTCGACCAGTCCATCCCCGCCAAAACGGTGGGCACGACAGGTGCGGGCGAGACCCAGCCGGACGCCCGGGCTCCCGGTTCTGACTATATTATCGACGACGGGTCACCTGCCGCTTTGACTGCAGACGGTCTGCGCAGCGCGGTCACCATATCACCGCGCAGCGATAATGGCCGCATTACAGGGCTGGCTGTTTCGCCCAATGGCAACGGGCAAATTTTCTCGGCCGCGGGCTTTCGCAGCGGCGACGTTATTATTTCCATCAACGGACAGCCGATCAGTTCCGCCGCGGATGCCGCCAATCTGACACGCCAGTTGAAACCCGGAGCGCGCGTTTCCGTACAGGTTGAACGCGGCGCGACCACTCTTCCCATTGCGATTGTGATACCCGAATAATGAAAACAAGATTTCTCGCGCCCCTGGCGCTTGCCCTGTGTTCAGCGACCATGCTGACCCCGACCGCCGTGATGGCCCAGCATATATTGAATGTACGCGATGCCGATATCCGCGCGTTTGTTGCGGATGCCGCCAAAGTCACCGGTCGCACGTTCATTGTCGATGGCCGCGTGCAGGGAAAAGTATCGGTCGTGACCGACCGTCCGCTGTCGCGTTCGGAATATTTCGAGATTTTTCTGTCCACGTTGCGCGCCAACGGCCTGGTCGCGGTTCCTGTCGCCGGAGGTGCCCTGCGGATCCAGCCCGCTGATAGCGCCGCCAGCCAGCCTGGCCCCGTCGGCACTACGCGGGTCAATCGCAACCAGTTCGTGACCGAAGTGTTTCGTCTGAAAGCCATCGATTCCACGAGCGCAGTCGAAACATTGCGTCCGCTGGTCAGCAAGGAAGGCTCGATCACCGCCAACCGTTCGGGCAACAGTCTGGTGGTGGCCGATTATGCCGACAATATCCGCCGCATTCGCCAGTTAATCTCGCAAATCGACCGGGACAATGCATCGACCACGCTGGTGGGGCTGGACCATGCCGGCGCGCGCGAGATCGCACAGGCGCTGACCCAGCTTATCCCGGCCAGCGAAGGTGCTGCGCCGCTCGCCTCCATCGCTGCAGTGGACAGTTCGAACGCGATTGCCATGCGCGGCGATCCTGCAACTTTGTCCCGGCTCGCCGCGATTGCACGCGAATTGGACGCACGCGCGGCCAATGGCTCGGAAATACGAGTCATCTGGCTGGATTACGCCGATGCCGCGTTGCTGGTCCCGGTGCTCGAACGCCTGGTCGGTGGGAATGGCGCGCCCACAGCGGCAGCCATTACTCCTGCGCCGGCCGCTATCGGCGGCATTGCAGGCAACGGTTCGGGCGCGTCCGTAGCGGGCGCTGGCGGCAGCACGATCAACCTGCCCAATGGGCGCGGCCAGGCGATCATCACACGCTATGAAGGCGCGAACGCCGTCATTATTTCCGCGCCGATCGACGTACAGCGGCAAATGGCGGAACTTGTGCGTCAGCTCGACGTGCGTCAGGAGCAGGTGCTGGTCGAAGCGATTATTGTCGAGATTTCCGACAGCGTCGCAAAGGAACTGGGCGTGCAGCTTTTGCTGGGCGGCAAGAACCTTCCTTTCATCACAACCAATTTCTCGAACGCCTCGCCCAACATACTCGATATTGCCGGCGGTCTGATCGCCAATGCGATCGACCAGCAGACCACCGTCATCAATGGCGACGTCGTCACCACCACCAATAACAGCGCGACGGGCGATCTGTTGCGCCAGAATGCGGCGCAGGCAGTTCTGGGTGCACGCGGCGGCTTTACCGGGTTTGCCGCCGACCTCGGCAACAACGCCTATCTGGGCGCGATCATCAGCGCCGTACAGTCGGACAGCAATTCCAACATCCTGTCCACGCCGCACCTGACGGTCAACAATAATGTCGAGGGCAGTATCCTGTTCGGGCAGGAAATTCCCGTTTCGACCGGCGAGGCGCTGAGCAACAATTTCGACAATGCGTTTCGCACCATCGAACGGCAGAATGTTGGTATCGAACTGGTCGTCACACCGCAGATTACGGCCGGTAACGAAGTCCGGCTGCAATTGCGCCAGGAAGTGTCCTCGATCGTCGGACCGGTTTCGGATGATTTCAACGAGCTGATTATCAACAAGCGCGAAATATCCACGACGCTGACCGTGGCCGATGGCGATATCGTTTCGCTGGGCGGTCTGCTCGATGACAACGAACGCCGCACGATCCAGAAGATCCCGCTGCTGGGCGACATTCCCATAATTGGCGAGCTGTTCAAATCGCGCGGCCGCAGCCGGGTCAAAACCAATTTGATGGTGTTTATCCGCCCGACCATATTGCGCAGCCGTGCCGATGCACAGCGTCTCGCAGCGCAGCGCTACGGTTATGTGCGGCAACAGCAATTGTCGCGCAATCCCGATCTCGAGCCCAGTCTCGATGCTCTGGTACGCGATTATCTGGACACGCTTCCGCCGACCACCGCCCGTCAGGACGACTATATCGTCCGGCCTTCCTATATGCTCCCCCCCGCCGAAATCGAAACTACGCCATTACCCGAAAGCGGCGCGTATCCCGGGGATGGACAGTGATGAAAATCCAGCGCGGCTCTGGTGAAGGCGCACTGTCCGGAGGGGAAAGTAGCGTTACGGAAAAGCCGCTGGAGTTGGGCGAAGCGCAGCTTGCGCCCATTGCTATCGTTCCGGGCAAAGTGGTTGACATACCCTATGGCTTTGCCCGTGATCATGGTGTCGTCATTGTGCGCGAGGAAGCGGGCCGCATCCACATCGCCATGCGCGAAAAAGCCGACCCGCACGTCCTTCTCGAAGTGCGGCGTTATTTCGCCCTGCCTTTCGACGTCGAATTTGTCGACACCCCCGCATTCGAAAAGCTGTTGTCGAGCCGCTATGCGATGGATGGCAGCGCCGCCGCGATGGCCAATTCTCTCGATATGGGCGAAGGCGATTTGAACAGTATCGCCGGCGATTTGCCGACTGCCGAAGACCTTCTCGACAGCGCGGACGATGCCCCGGCGATACGGCTAATCAACGGGATTATCGCCGAGGCCGCGCGGCAGGGCGTATCCGATATCCATATCGAACCCTATGAAACCGGGCTTGTCATCCGCATGCGCATCGATGGGGTGTTGCAGGAAAAGCTGCGCATGCCGCCGCATGTCGCGCCCGTTATTGTCAGCCGCGTTAAAGTCATGGCACGGCTCGATATCGCCGAGCGCCGTGTGCCGCAGGATGGCCGGATCGGCTTGAACCTTGGCGGCAAGCTGATCGACGTGCGCGTCTCCACCCTGCCCAGCCGCGCGGGCGAACGCGTGGTTCTGCGTATACTTGACAAGGATAATGCCGATCTCAGTCTCGATCTGCTCGGCATGTCGGAACATACCCACCAGGTCTTGCAGGATGCGCTGCGCGAACCCAACGGCATCATCCTCGTCACCGGACCGACCGGATCGGGCAAGACGACGACACTTTATGCAGGCCTGAAACAGCTGAATGATGGCGCGCGCAACATATTGACTGTAGAGGATCCGGTCGAATATGCGATTGAGGGCGTCGGCCAGACCCAGGTGCATACAAAAGTCGGACTGACATTTGCCGCAGGACTGCGCGCAATCCTGCGGCAAGACCCCGATGTCGTCATGATCGGCGAAATTCGCGATCATGAAACGGCGGAAATTGCTGTGCAGGCTGCGCTCACCGGCCATCTGGTGCTTTCGACCGTGCATACCAACGATGCCGTTGGCGCGATCACGCGGCTGCGCGACATGAAAATCGAACCTTTCCTGCTGGCCTCCACGCTGCGGGCCGTCGTGGCGCAGCGGCTGGTGCGGCGATTGTGCGACACGTGCCGCGAACCCGTGCAGGCCAGCGGCTCGGTGGCGTCGCTGCTCGGGTTCGACAATGGCACCGTGGTTTATCAGCCCAAAGGATGTGATGCTTGTAACGGCACCGGATTTCAGGGACGCATCGGCGTATTCGAGGCGATCAAAATCGATGAAACGCTGCGACGCCTGATCAACGATGGCGGCGACGAATCCATTATCGCCCGCCACGCGTTCGGCAACAGTCCGAACCTGGGTTCTGCCGCAAGGACACTGGTACGAAGCGGGCAGACGACGCCCGAGGAAGCCATCCGCGTCTCGCGGCGCGAGAGCGACGATGGCTGAATATGACTATGTCGCCATCGATCCCAAAGGACGCGAGAAAAAAGGTCGGCTGACCGCCGCCAATGATGGCGCCGGCCGTATCGCTTTGGAACGGCAGAAGCTGTACGTCGTCACGATCAGTCCCGCGACCGCGCAAGCGCCTAATAAAGCGCTGCTGGAATCGCGCCGGCAGCCGAAAATGTCGGCCAAGGCGCTCACGCTGTTTACCCGCCAGATGTCCTCGCTGATGCGTGTCAGTCCGCTGGAAGAAAGTCTGCGCACGATCAGCCGCCAGACCGAAAAGGAAAAAATCCGGCAGGTGCTCGGCAACGTCCATGCGGGCGTTGTGGAGGGCCAGACACTGGCCGAATCGATGCGGCGTGAACCCAAGAGCTTTCCCGCCATATTTCGCGCGATGGTATCTGCCGGCGAAAGCTCGGGGAGCCTGGATATCATATTCGAGCGGCTGGCTGACTTGCTGGAGATACAAGCCGAAATGCGCGGCAAGGTCATTTCCGCGCTTGCCTATCCGGTGGTTCTGTCGCTGGTGGCGATTTCTGTCGTCACCGCGTTGATGGTCTCGGTGGTGCCGCGCGTCGTCGAACAGTTCGACAATGCCAGCCGCCAGCTCCCGCTTCTTACCCGCATCGTCATCGGCATCTCTGAATTCTTGGCTGAGTGGTGGTGGGCAATCCTGATCGCAATGGCGCTTATCGGGTTCAGCCTTTGGCGGGCGCTGCAAAATACCGATATCCGATACCGCTTTGACGGCATGCTGCTGCGCATTCCCTTTATCGGCAAACTGATCCGCGACGTGCATGCTGCCCGGCTCGCGCGTACACTGGCGACCATGGTGCAGAGCGGACTGCCACTTCTCGAAGGACTCAAGCTTACCAGCCAGACAGTGCGCAACACCGTGTTGCGCCGCTCGATGGATGACATTGTCGAACGCATTCGCGGCGGCGGCAGTCTGTCGGGCGCGCTGGGCGCATCGGGGCATTTTCCGCCGTTGCTCGTCTATCTTGCCGCCAGCGGCGAAAGTGCCGGGCAACTCGGCCCCATGCTTGATCGCGCTGCCGATTATCTGGAACGGGAATTCAGCAACTTTACATCGACGGCTCTGTCATTGCTGGAACCTGCGATAATAGTTGTCATGGGCGGGTTGGTCGCGCTGATTATTCTCGCTATATTGCTGCCCATATTACAGCTTCAAAATCTCACGGGGATATAATCATGGTGTCATCAAAATCCGCCAGACAACTGGCAAAGCTCCTGCAAATCCGCATATCCCAGCGCCAGAATGAACAGGGCTTCACGCTGGTCGAACTGATGGTCGTGATTTTCATTATCGGGCTGCTTGCGACTGTGGTTATCATCAATGTCCTGCCCGCACAGGATCAGGCGCTGGTGACCAAGGCCAAAAGCGATATCGCCACCATGGATCAGGCGCTGCAAATGTACCGCCTCGACAATCTGAACTACCCCGCGACCGGAGAGGGTTTGCAAGCCTTGCGCACGCCGCCCGCATCGCTGACGCGCCCCGAACGGTATCGCAGCGGCGGCTATATCCAGCAGCTCCCCAGCGATCCGTGGGGCCGTCCCTATCAGTATAGCAGTCCCGGCCAGAAAGGCGCCTATGACATATATTCGCTTGGCGCAGACGGTGCACCCGGCGGTGACGGTTTGAACGCAGACATATATAGTGGTGGCATTTGATCGCAAAACCGCGATAGTAGCTGCGCAATGTATATTACCCTCACCTTTCAGGGCAGAACCGCTGCGTGAGCGAGCTTGAGGGCCTTATCCTCGCGCTTCCGCAATCGGGCGAGCTTCCGCTTATATGCTGGCGGATAGAAGACGGCGAAATTGCCGAGCGGGCCGCCTATATTCTACCCGGCGGTGACGAAGTCCGCGGCCTGTTCGCCAATGCTTCCGGACAGCGCGTCATGGCCCTGCTGCCCTCTGCCGAGACAGCCATTTATTTTACCGGCTGGAAAGATCTGACGCCCGCACAAGCGATCGCCGCCGCCAATACGCAAATCGTGCACAAGGCCATGGGCGCGCGCGACGACATTCATGTGGCCAGCGCCTTATCGCTGGACCAATCGGCCGAGCTGGAAACGATCAGTGCCACGGTGAGTGCGCAATATCTGGCGCACTGGCTGGACGAACTGGCGATCGCCGGGATCGACCCCGATATCGTGACACCCGGCGGGCTGATCCTGCCTGCGACCGAAAATACCATCACCCGTGCGGTCATCGGCGACGATGCCGCCCTGCGCAGCGCCGATGCGGTGTTCAGCGACGAGGAACCGCTGCGAACCTTGCTTGTGGGCGATGCCGATATTGACGAGCTTTCCGCCGATCGGCTTGACCGGCAGCTTCTATCGGCATTTGCCGATCCGCCGCTCAATTTGCGGCAGGGCTTGTTTGCCAAGAAACGCCAGCGCGTATGGCTTACCCGGCAACAGCTCAAACGACTGGCGCAAATGGCCGCTGCTGTCTTGCTGATCCTGTTTGTCACATTCTTGATACAGATCGGCAAGTATAAGCTGGACGAACACGCTGTGCGCAACGCGGCGCTGGTGGAGGCCCAACAGAGATTCCCAAGCGCAACCGATATGGCTGCTGCAGAACAGATGGTGGATGAGGAATTGCTGCGCCGCGGTCTGGGCCAGCGCGTTTTCTCGGTGCCCGCTATCGCATTGTTCAATGCGATCGAACCGATCCCCAGTATATCCGCCCGCAATCTCAGCTACCAAAGCGACGGGGTGGTATCGGTCACGCTGGCCGCCCCGCGTAAGGAAGATATTGACGCGGCGCTGTTGCAGCTGCAGCGGCAGGGCTATCAGGTCAGCGTGCCGCCCGCCTTGACCAATGATGCGACCGGATCGGTCGTCGCCGATGGCGTGAAGGTCTGGGTGCCATGATCGCGTCGGTCAGACACTGGTTCAACGCCCTGTCGCGGCGCGAGCGCATATTGGTCGGCATTTTTGCCGTGCTGCTGTCGATTACGCTATTGGTATATGGCATCATCCGCCCGCTGATCGATGCGTATGGCGACGCGAAAATAGATCATGCCGCCGCGGTTCAAGACAGCGGTCGGCTGTCGGCCAAGCTCGACATGCTGGAAACCGGATCCGCCAGTACGCGCCCTCGCCCGTCCGATTCGCTCCACCAGTATCTCGCAGCATCGGCCGCAGAAAACGGTTTTACCGTCGACAGCAACAGTGCGCGGGGCAATAATGCCGCCACCATCACCATGTCCGCCGCCGGCGCGCCCGCATTTTTCGCATGGGTAAACAGTCTCGAACAACAGGGAATACGGCTCGAAAGCCTTTCAGTGACCCCGTCGGCAGAGGGCACGATATCGGTCAATGCCAGTTTTGCGAGTGCATCATGAAACATATAACTCCCCGGCGTGTCGCCCTTATTGCCGCCTTGTTGTTTATCGCATTTTTCGCGCTGATGCCGCTGCGCTTTGCGTTTGGCATGAGCGGGCTGGAAGAACGCGGCGTATCCGCGCGCAGTGTCGAAGGCATTATCTGGTCCGGCACGGTGCGCGACATGAAAATCGGCGCGCTGCCGCTGGGCGATGTGGGTGCCCGGCTGAAACTGTTTCCGCTGCTGACGGGCACGAGCGTGATGGTGATCGACCGCGAACCTACAGGCTTCAGTCCCGCCCTGCACGCCGTGATCGGCAGCCGCGGAGACTTGCTCACCATCGACGATGCCACCGGCGATATTGCGACACGCGACTTGTTCGCGCCGGTGCCGGTATCGACCATAACCCTAGAAAACGTGACGGGCGAGTTCGACGCCGGCACGTGCGTCAGTGCGAGCGGTACGATGCGCGTCACCGTGCAGCAATCGATACTGGGCCAGCAGCTCAGTCGCGGTCTGTCGGGCAAGATCGCCTGCCGCAAGGGGGCATTGTTCATTCCACTCGTGGGACAGTCGGGTTTCGAGAAACTCGATATTACTATCACTGCGCGGGGCCGTTATGACGCTGTATTCACTCTGGGTGGCCTAACGCCCGAAATTACTGGTCCCCTCGGCTTGCTGGGTTTTTCCGGCAGCGGCGACAGCGTCCAGTTAAAGTCCAGCGGACAGTTTTGATGCTCGCCAGCAAGCCCGGTATATGACGACAGGTTTGGCCGACACTATTCCCATACTTGTGGGTGTAGGCCAGTGTGTCGACCATTGGCATGGCGGAAATGCTAGTCAGGCACCCTCCCCGCAATCGCTGATGATAAAGGCCAGCCGTGCCGCTATCGCCGATTGCGGCGGCGATATTGGCAAAGCCATCAATGTCATCGCCGTCACGCGACTGTTCGCCGATTCGGGGGCCGGGGTGCGCGGCGCGGAGGCATTCGGGAAATGCGACAACCTGCCGCGTTTCGTCGGCCGCGCCATCGGAGCAAAGCCGCAGCGCGCCATCTACTCGGTCGTGGGCGGGCAAACGCCGCAGGCCCTGATCAATGAATTTGCCGAAGAGATTTTTGCCGGGCGCGCACAGGCCGTGCTGCTGACCGGAAGCGAGGCGATTGCCGCGGCAAAAACCGCATTGCGCGGCGGCCTGCAACTCAACTGGGCCGATCATGCCGATGGCGAGATGGAAGATCGCGGTTTTGGATCTTGGCTGGTCGACAAATACGAACTGGCCAACGGTATCGGCGCGCCCACAATGACCTATCCCGTTTTCGAAAATGCGCTCCGGGCACGGCTGGGCAAATCCGAGGACCAATATGCCGACGACATGGCGGCATTATGGCACCGGTTTTCCAAAATCGCCGCGGGCAACCGCTATGCCCAGTTTCCGGTGGAGCGCAGCGAAGCGTTTTTGCGCGCCGCATCCGATGCGAACTATCCGATTTCCTCACCCTATTTGAAATGGCACGTGGCGCAGGACGCGGTCAACCAAGGCGCGGCATTGATCCTGACCTCGGTTAGGAAAGCTAGGGAATTGGGTATTGCGCGGGACAAATGGGTTTTCCTGCACGGTTATGGAGAAGCCAGCGAAAAACTGGTGAGTGAGCGCGCCGATATATCGCGCGCACTTGCCGCCGAGAAATCTTTGCAACTCGCTCTGCATACCGCCAATAAGACGGCAGCAGGTATCCAGCATTTCGATTTGTATAGCTGCTTTCCGGTCGCGGTATTTCTAGCGGCGGAAGCGCTCGGGCTAGATTGGCGCACAATCGAGCTGACGCTGACCGGAGGGCTGCCGTTTTTTGGCGGGGCGGGCAATAATTATGCGATGCACGCCATCGCCGCCATGGCCGAAAAGCTGCGCAAAAATCCACAAGATTACGGTCTTGTGATCGCCAATGGCGGTTTTCTGTCAAAACAGGCGGTCGGCATTTACAGCATGCATCCGACACCCGATTGGCAACCGGTATCGAGCACCGCCATACAGGCGGAGATTAGAGACAGCCCTGCAACAGAAAGAATTGCGCACGATTGCGAAGCGGCAATCGAAAGCTATAGCGTCGTTTACCGAAAAGGCACCCCCGAACGCGCGCTTATCTTTGCGAAAGATGGCGATGGGAAACGGGTTATTGCGACTGCCGGGCGTGACAGCAATGCCATCCCCGAACTTCAAAAGAGCGACCCGATTGGCCGCCGCGTAACCATCACCACTTCGGACAACACCAATATCGTCAGTGCGATTTCTTGATGCAGGGCACGATGGTCTTGTAAAAACGCTGCATCAAGTACCGACCGCGCCGACCGGCATAAATTCGCTTGGTATCGAGCGCGGCGTGCGGCAAATGGTTGCGACCTGGCGTTTAGGCTCATATGGCGTGCGCATGCGCGACGCCATGACCATCTATATCGACGCCGATGCCTGTCCGGTAAAGGACGAGGTGTATAAAGTCGCATGGCGCACCGAAGTGCCGGTCGTGGTGGTCAGCAATGCCTTTATTCGCATCCCGAAACACCCGCTCGTCTCGCGCGAGATCGTCAGCGACGGGTTCGATGCCGCCGACGATTATATCGCCGAGCGCGCCAATGCGCGCAGCATCGTTATCACCGCCGATATATTGCTGGCCGAACGCTGCCTGAAATCGGGCAGCGCGGCGATTGCGCCCAATGGCAAGCCATTTACCGAAAATTCGATTGGCAGCGCCGTTGCCACCCGCGCCATCATGGCCGATCTGCGCGCGAGCGCGGTGGGTGATAATATCGGCGGCCCCGCCCCCTTTACCAAGGCCGACCGTTCGCGCTTCCTGTCCGCGCTCGACCAAGCCGTCACCCTCTTACAGATAGCCCAATAATGCTCGCATTCCAGAATATCACCGTGCGCCTAGGCGGCGCGACCATATTGGAAGGCGCCGCCGCGTCGATTCCTCCGGGCGCGCGTGTCGGCTTTATCGGGCGCAACGGCGCCGGCAAATCGACTCTGATGAAAGCCATTGCCGGCATGCTGGAGCCCGATGATGGTACTGTCGAAATGCCCAAGGACGCGCGCATGGGCTATATCGCGCAGGAAGCCCCCGCCGGCAAGCTGGGTCCGCTCGATACCGTGCTTGAAGCCGACAGCGAACGCACCGCTTTGCTGGCCGAAGCAGAAACCGCGCACGAGCCGATGCGCATTGCCGAAATTCACGAACGGCTGAATGTCATCGACGCGCACAGCGCGCCCGCCCGGGCCGCGCGGATACTCGACGGGCTGGGTTTCGACCACGGCATGCAACAGCAACCGATGGACAGCTTTTCCGGCGGCTGGCGGATGCGGGTAGCGCTCGCGGCGCTGCTGTTTTCCGCGCCCGACATATTGCTGCTTGACGAGCCGTCCAACCACCTCGACCTCGAAGCCACATTATGGCTCGAAAATTTCCTGAAAAGCTATCAGGCAACGATTCTCGTCATCAGCCACGAACGCGACTTGCTCAACAAGGTCGCCGACCATATCCTGCATCTGCAGGGCGGCAAGACCACGCTCTATTCCGGCGGCTATGATGCGTTCGAGCGGCAACGGGCCGAGCGGCAGGCGCAAATGGCGTCCGCACGCGACCGCCAGATCGCCCAGCGCGACAAGCTGCAATCCTTTGTGGACCGCTGGCGTACCAAGGCGCACAGCGCGAAACAGGCACAAAGCCGGATCAAGGCACTGGCACGGATGGAGCCGGTCGCCGAAATGGTGGACGACCCCACATTGAGTTTCGATTTTCCCGATCCTGACGAATTGCGCCCCCCGCTTATCATGATGGATGGTGCATCGGCGGGCTATGGCGACACCACCATATTATCGGGGCTGAATATCCGGCTCGATCCCGATGACCGTATCGCCTTGCTGGGACAGAACGGCAACGGCAAGACGACGCTCGCCCGCCTGCTGGCCGGACAGTTGGATACGATGGGCGGCAATATCAGCAAGTCGGGCAAGCTCGATATTGGCTATTTCACGCAATATCAGGTCGAGGAACTTGACCGCAACGAAACGCCCTATACGCATATGGCGCAGCTTATGCCCGGCGCGAAACCGTCGGCGGTACGCGGTCAGTTGGGACGGTTCGGGTTTTCGGGCGACAAGGCGATGATCGAGGTCGGCAAATTGTCCGGCGGCGAAAAGGCGCGGCTCGCGCTGGCGCTCATCACCCGCGATGCACCGCACCTGCTGATCCTCGACGAGCCGACCAACCATCTCGACGTCGATGCGCGCGAGGCACTGGTGCAAGCGCTCAATGCCTATTCTGGCGCGGTCATCATGGTCAGCCATGACCGGCACATGCTGGAAATGACCGCCGACCGGCTGTTTCTGGTCGCGGACGGGACGGCCAGGGAATATGATGGGACGCTTGACGATTATACCGCGTTCGTGCTGAGCAGCGACAGCGACACCGGTGCGCGCAAAGCCGATAACGGCCTTAACCGCAAAGACGCCCGCCGCGCCGCCGCCGCCAAGCGGCAAGAGGACAAGAAACTGCGCGACGCGGTCAAGACGGCAGAAAAGGAAATGGCCCAGCACGGCGCCCAAGTGCGCGCGATCGACGAAGCGATGTTCGATCCTGACAAGGCCGATAAGCAATATGCCGATAAGGCCATGTCCGAGCTGATGATTCTGCGGGCGCAGGCTGCCGAAGCTCAGGAGCAGGCGGAGGCCCGGTGGATGGCCGCAAGCGAGGCGCTGGAAGCGGCGCAATAGATACGCCGCACCGGGTATTTGCTAGAGACAGCCCCGACCGACGCACCAGCGCTGTTCCCAGCCGGTCTGATCAAACACGGCCTCCCCTGCGGCATTGTGCGCGGGCGTATAGCGGAACCGCTCTTTGATCAGGCGGCAAGTCGCGTCATCCAGCGCGGGATTGCCGCTGCTTTGTGCCACCTTGCAGTTCGTCACCCGCCCGGTCGGCAGCACGATATAGAAAGCAGTCACTTGCTCGCGAACGCCGGTGCGGCGCGGCAGGCCTTCGGGATAATCGCGCTGGGTAATTTCGCCGGCGATTTTCCGGGCGCGCAGGATCGTATTGCCGCCACCCGTACCGTCGCCGCTATTGCCGCTGCCCGTGCCATTGCCTTCGCCGCCTGCCCCGCTGCCCGGACCGATGTCGTCGGCAGCGCCGCTGTCATTATCGCCGCCATCGCGCGGTTCGGGTGCCGCTATGACCTTTGTCCTAGAGGGAATGACCACGGCAGGTTTTGGCTGCACAACCGTGGTAGCGCGCGATTTGATATTGGCGGGCGAAGCGGCCCCTTCGGGTGCAGCGGTCACCGCGATCTTGTCTTCCACCAAGGGCGGTGGCGGCGGGGTGATGGTGATCGTCACCAGTCCGGCATCTTTCACCAGCTGCGGCGGCGCGGCAACGGTAAAGCCGATCAACAGCAGGGCGATCACACCGATATGCAGGAAAATGACCGCAGTCACGGATAACGCACGTTCCCGGCCGCTTTTATGCTGCGCATATGCCATAAACCGCTTTAACAGACGGGTTCTTTGTAAAAGATGAACGAACGGACATCGCTGCACCCGTTCACGTATCTAGCCGTCGACCCCTTTGCATTCCCGGCTTTTTTGCATAGATAGGGCTCTCCATGCTCCATATTGTCCACCACGCTGATTACAGGGCGCCTCGCCCCGAACGCGGCACATTTGTATTTGATAAATATCAGCTTGTGATGGAGGCAATAGCGCAGATTTCCGGCGACTATATCGTTTATCCGCCCGATCAGATCGAACGACAATGGATCGACGCCGTGCACGATCCCGCATATGTATCGCAGGTGCAGTCCGCAACCGTGCCGCCGGAAATAGAACGCCGGATCGGCTTTCCCGTTACCGGCGATATCGCACGCCGGGTGCGCTACACGTCGGGCGGGACATGGGCAGCGGCGCAGCTCGCAATCGAGCACGGCTACGCCGCAAACAGCGCAGGGGGCAGCCACCACGCGCTGGCCGCCAGCGGTGCGGGCTTTTGCGTGTTCAACGATCTGGCGGTCGCTGCCAACCGCTTGATTCATGAGCGCGATGCGGCGCGAATCATGATCATCGATCTTGACGTCCATCAGGGGGATGGCACGGCATCCTTGCTGGCGGGACGCACCGATATCTTCACCCTATCGGTGCATGCGGAAAAGAATTTCCCGGTGCGCAAAGCGCGATCGAACTTGGATATCGCCCTTCCCGACCAAACGGATGACGATGCGTACATGGCCGTTTTGCAGCACCATCTGCCCAAGGCTCTCGCCACCTTTTCGCCGGACATGATTCTCTACCAGGCGGGCGTCGATCCGCATGCGGAAGACAAGCTGGGTCGGCTCGCACTCAGCGACAAGGGACTGGAGCGCCGCGACCGCTATGTCGTGGGCTTGGCCCGGCGGCAGGGCATTCCGATCGCCAGCGCACTGGGCGGCGGGTACGGAAAAGACCAGAATGCCGTGGCGTTTAGGCACGCCTGGTCGATGGTCCATATGGCGGATGAGGCCAGCAAGATCTAGCAGGGCAATTTCCTATGCGGCTCCGCCAGCCTCTCCGCCGCCAGATGCGCCTGGATATGCATTGCGATGGCTTTCAGTACCATCGCCCGCCAGTCGCGCGTTTCGAGCAATTCGTTAATCGCATTGTGTCGCAGACCCACGAAACCATGGGTTAGCGCCCATATGCCGACGGCAAATTCCTGTTTCTCCCGAAGACTGGCATTGACAGGCAAGACGCGCGACGTCAGCGACACGAGCGCCTGAAACGCGTCCCGTCCAGATTTTTGCGCCGCGGGTGACGGCAGGTAATCGGGATCGGATTCGCCGAATATAAGATTGTAATGCGCCGCGTAACCTTCCGCTATATCGAGATAACGGCGCACGCCATCCAATATGGCAACGGTCACATCATCCTGGGCGCTCGTGGCTTTCATCGCCTCTGCAACACGATCGAATCCCTCAATATAGAGCGTGTCGAGTATTCCCTGTTTGCCTTGGAAATAGCTGTAAATCCCGATCGTAGAAACGCCCGCGCGCGACGCAATCGCCCGGACGCTGAGGGCGGAAAGTCCCCCTTTCAGGAAAAGGGCGGAGGCAGCTTCCAGAATTTTCGTTTTTGTGTCTTTCATAGTTAATCGATAACATAGCTTGACAAATTATAACAGTGTTATATTAAGGGTACATAACACTGTTATAAAAAGGGCGAGTAACATGATCCGGAATATAGTTACAGACTATTTGATCGTCGGCAGCGGTGCCGTCGGCATGGCTTTTGCCGATACGCTGCTCACCGAAACCGATGCCAATATTGTGATCGTCGATCGCTATGCCAAGCCGGGCGGGCACTGGAATGTCGCCTATCCATTTGTGACCCTGCATCAGCCTTCGACCTTCTATGGGGTCAGTTCGCGCGAACTCAGCAAGGGCCGGCTCGACGAAACCGGCCTGAACAAGGGCCTGCACGACCTTGCGTCTGGCGCGGAGGTGAGCGCCTATTTTGACGATGTGATGCGCCACCAGTTCCTGCCGACCGGCCGCGTCCAATATTACCCGATGTGCGATTATAAAGGCGATGGTCTGTTCACGTCTAAACTCTCCGGCGAAAGCTGCCAGGTGGACCACAGGAAACTGGTCGATGCGACCTTCCTCAACACGTCTGTGCCCTCGACACATACACCCGGTTTTTCCATAGCCGAAGGCGTCCGGTTCATGCCGTTGAATGACCTGCCCAAAATTACCGAGGCGGCTGCAGGATATGTCGTGATCGGCGGCGGGAAAACAGGTATAGATGCATGCCTGTGGATGCTGGAAAACGGCATAGACCCCAATAAAATCACATGGATCATGCCGCGCGATGCCTGGCTGATCAACCGCAAGAACACCCAGCCATCCGACGCGTTTTTTACAGACACGATGGGCGCGCAGGCGGCCCAGTTCGAATCTATCGCCAACGCAGCTTCCATCGATGACATGTTCGACCTGCTCGAAAGCTCCGGCTATTTCCTGCGCATTGATACCAGCGTGCGTCCGGAAATGTTCCATGCCGCGACCATTAGCGAAATGGAATTGCACGAACTGCGCCGCATAAAAAATATCGTCCGTATGGGCCGCGTCCAGGCACTCGAGGCGGACCGGATCGTTCTGGACCGCGGTACCGTATCGATCAGCCCCGACCATATCCATGTCGACTGTTCTGCCAGCGCCATCACCCGCCGCGATACGAAACCGGTATTTGACGGTACCACCATCACCCCGCAGACCGTGCGGTCCTATCAGCCGGTTTTCAGCGCATCGATGATCGCGCATGTCGAGGCGGCCTATGCCGACGAAGCGGAAAAAAATCGGCTGTGCACCGTCGTCCCCTTGCCCAATAGCATCGCCGACTATCTGCCCATGACCGCAGCGATGATGATGAACCAGTATGTCTGGGGCCAGAATGACGAATTGCGCGCCTGGATGCTCGGCAACCGGCTCGACGGGTTCAGCAAGATGATCGCCAATATCAAACCGGGAGAGACGGCCAAGATAGCGATCATGAAAAAACTGCGCGACAACGCCATGCCCGCGATGGCCAAGCTGCAGCAGTTCATGGCCGAGGCCGCATAATCGCATATACGCACTATCATAACCGCAATAGGGCCGCTATCACGCGCTGAAAGGCTGCCCAAGCAATATGCCGGCGGAGTAGCGAACCACTGGGTCGAGGTGAATTATGCCAAATATACTCATTACCGGCGGATCGGGCCAGATCGGCATGGCACTGTCGCGCAGGGATTGGCCCTTGGGCCATTATCTGTATACACCGGATAGCAGCGAACTCGACCTGTCCGACGAAGTGGCCATTCTCGACTATCTCGAACAAACTGCGCCTTTTGGTGCCATTATTAATTGCGCCGCTTATACCGCAGTCGACAGCGCCGAAGGCGAGCCCGAACGGGCGACTGCGATCAACGCCGATGCGCCTTTCCACCTTGCGTGCTATGCCGAGGAAAACGGCATCCCGTTCGTGCATGTTTCGACCGACTATGTGTTTGGCGGCGATAAGGATGGCGCCTATGTCGAAGACGCTGCGACCGGCCCGCTCAACGTCTATGGAGCATCCAAACTGGCCGGCGAACAAGCTGTGCGAGACAGCAATGCCCGCGCCGTCATATTGCGGACGGCATGGGTACTCAGTCCGCAAGGCAATAATTTCATAAAAACCATGCTGAAACTGGCCAGCGAACGTGACGAAATCGGTGTCGTGGCCGACCAGACCGGATCTCCGACCAGCGCCGCCGATATTGCGCAGGTTTTGCAAACCATAACCTTGCGATTGCTGTCACAGAAAAAAGCGCCGACCGGAACCTATCATTTCGTCAATGCGGGCGAGACAAGCTGGCACGGCCTTGCTGCACATATATTCGGGCATGCGACAAAGGCGGGGCTGAAAACGCCCAAGCTGAATGCCATCACGACGGTAGACTATCCGACACCCGCCCAAAGGCCGGTCAATTCGCGGCTCGATAGTTCAAAAATTGCCCGCGATTATAAAGTCACGCCCCGCCCTTGGCAGGATGCTATTGACGAAATACTGGACGTTCTGGTCCAGACCAATCCGTAGCACTGCCATAGCGGTAAATAGCGAGAGAAATAGAGCCTTGTTAAGGGAATTTGCGCTATAGTCCCGTCATGTCCAATTCTATCCTCATCACCGGCGCCGCGGGATTTATCGGCCATGCCCTGTCCAAGGCCTTGCTGGCACGGGGCGAGCATGTGCTCGGCATCGACAATCTCAATGAGTATTACGATCCTGCGCTGAAGCAGGCGCGACTGGATGATATAGCGGCTATCTCCGACGGCCGGTTCGATTTTTGCAAAGTCGATTTTGCCGATCACGAAGCATTGGATACGGCTCTGAAACTCTATGATTTCGACCGGATCGTGCATCTAGGCGCGCAGGCGGGCGTGCGCTATTCGATCGATAATCCGCGTGCCTATGCCCGGTCCAATCTTGTCGGCCATCTCAATATCCTCGAACTCGCGAGGGGACGGCAGACCGCACATATGGTCTATGCCTCTTCCTCCTCGGTCTATGGCCTTGCCGACACATTACCGCTCACGGAAAACGACCGCGTCGACCATCCCGTATCGCTCTATGCCGCGTCCAAGAAGTCTAATGAATTGATGAGCGAGACCTATGCCCACCTTTATAATCTGCCGATGACCGGACTGCGCTTTTTTACCGTATACGGCCCGTGGGGACGCCCCGACATGGCGCTGTGGAAATTTACGCGGGCAATCCTGAACGGCGCGCCCATCGACATTTACAATAATGGCGATATGCGGCGCGATTTTACCTATATCGACGATATTGTTACCGGCGTGGTCGCCTCGCTCGACCACCCACCCACCAACGACGGCAAGCCCAAGCCGGGCGGCAGCAAAACCGCGCACGCCATCTATAATATCGGCAATAACAATCCCGAAAACCTCGCTAAAGTGATCGCCACGATCGAACAGGCTTGCGGAATGAAGGCGCGCAAAAACTACCTGCCGATGCAAGCGGGCGATGTGTACGAAACCTGTGCCGATATCAGCGCCATTGCGCGGGATCTGGGTTACAAACCCACCACGTCGATCGAAGTGGGCATACCCAGTTTTGTCGAGTGGTATCGCGAGTTTCGCGAGGCAAATCAGATAGGTTCGTAAAGAAGCATGGACTCTAGATAAATTGCCATTCCAAAACAGCTTTTAATATTTAATCCTGGTTTATGGGATTTCTTGTAGTTTCAAGCCGGTCGGTGTTTTTTGCCGGATGCGAATATGATGGCAAAACAAATGACCACCATCATAAAATGTCTTGAAAAGTGCAAGATTCCATCAAACATCGACATGATTATCAAACTGTACATCATAGTCACAATTGGAATGGCTATAGTTTTTTTCAAGGCTATTTTATGGGCACTCCAGATGAGTTGACCGAGTATCCAAAAGGCAGGAATCGCCCCAATCAAACCCCAGCTTAGCAAGAATTGTAAGATCATGTTGTGGGGTTGAGCATGAGGAAAGATGTTTTCGGCAAATGCCCATCGACTAGCCCCAGGACCCAGTCCGAAAAACGGGTTGTTCATAATCGCGAACGTGGCCTCTTTCCACAGAGATAGCCGCCCACCGGTTGCACTCTCGGTATTTTGGAAATCACCTGTTACGAACATTAGAAAAGCGGGATCGTTATTCGGGATAAGCAAATACGCAACAGCCCCTCCAATGCAGACACCGATCATAATTTTTAGACTTGCATATACGCGTATCTTCACAGGGTATAAAATGAACATTGTCAAAAGCGCACATACGACCCCCAATAAAGCGGCTCGGGTGCCCGACCATATCATAGCTCCGGATACCAACACGATCGCGGGATATAACCAGCTTCGACCTTTGCCATCCTGCTTGTCGGCAAATACTAGTGCTATTAGCAAGGCAAGAATCGCTCCGCAAACAGCCCCGAATAATCTGACCGAAATAAAACCGGGTATAGCAAACTGCAAACTCTCAGCCTGACCGATTGAGTTCAAGAATAGGGGACGAGAAAGAAAATGCCATGCTGTAAAAATGCAAAATATGAACATGCTGCCAACTATGACAACTGCGAAACCGCTAATATCATCGGTGGTTATCTCATTGAGACAATAATATAGCGCCGTCCCGAACAGAAAGTGCACTGCAATGCCGATATTTAGAGCGATGGCTAAGTGAGGCAGGGCGGAGAAAAATATCGCCCCTACCCACATGGAAGTAAAAAAGACAATAATGGAAATTTTGGTAGAAGCCGGGAAATTCTTCCAAATGGGCGCTATCTGGAAGCCTTTTCTTCCTGCAAAGACAATAAAGACCATTTCCACAATGAGAAAAGGCAGGCCAATCTGCCGGCTAAATTCCCACGTTTGCGAGGATAACGAAATGTTGTAGGTTCTGTAAATAACCCCGACTGCCAGCAACAACGCCCCCCACACAATACCTATTGCTACAGGCGAGAAAAAACGCGTGTTTGCACTAAGAGCGCTGGTAAATACAATGTGGTTTTGCAGACTCATTCATGCCTGATACTCAATATATAGTTAATATCCTGTTATAGCTCTCGGCTGTTCTGATAAATTTGCATATTAGCATTCCGTGTAGACAAGCGGTGCCACTTGCACAATGTCGCCCATTTCCCATATTCCTTTTCATGAGCAGTAACGACCACAACACCATGCCCGTCTGGCATGGCACCACCATTATCGGCGTCCGCAAAAATGGCAAAGCTGTCATTGCTGGCGATGGTCAAGTGTCCATGGGCCAGACCGTGATGAAACCCAATGCAAAAAAAGTGCGGCAGTTACACGATGGCTCCGTCATTGCAGGATTTGCCGGGGCGACCGCCGATGCCTTTACTTTGTTCGAACGGCTGGAGGCAAAGCTGGAGCGGCATAGCGGCCAGTTGCTGCGTGCCGCCGTTGAGCTGGCCAAGGACTGGCGCACCGATAAGTATCTGCGCAATCTGGAAGCGATGATGATCGTAGCGGATAAGGAAATCACCCTGATACTGACCGGCAATGGCGATGTGCTGGAGCCCGCGGACGGAATTGCTGCCATCGGGTCGGGCGGAAATTATGCGCTCGCCGCCGCCCGCGCGCTGATGGACTACGAAAAGCACGCGGAAAAAATCGCGCGTAAGGCCATGGCCATTGCCGCCGATGTGTGCGTCTATACCAACGATCAACTGACCATAGAGATCATGGACAGCGAGACTTAAGCCATTCCGGCAAGAAAGACATTATGAAAGAACACCTCACTCCCAAAGCGATTGTCGCTGCGCTGGACGAACATATTATCGGCCAAAAGGATGCGAAGAAAGCGGTCGCCGTCGCTTTGCGCAACCGGTGGAGGCGTCAGCGCCTGTCCGACGATCTGCGCGACGAGGTGACGCCCAAGAATATATTGATGATCGGTCCGACCGGTTGCGGCAAGACCGAAATTTCACGTCGTCTGGCCAAGCTGGCCGATGCGCCGTTCATCAAGATAGAAGCCACGAAATTTACCGAGGTCGGCTATGTCGGCCGCGATGTCGACCAGATTGCCCGCGATCTGGTCGAGGATGCCGTGCGTCTGGAAAAGGACCGCCGCCGTGAAAGCGTGCGCGAAGCCGCCGCTGACGCCGCCATGGAACGCCTGCTCAACGCGCTGGTTGGCGACAGTGCCAGCGAGGCGACGCGGGAGAGCTTTCGGGCGCGGATTACCGACAACCACCTGAACGATACCGAAGTTGAAATCGAACTGGAAGACAGTCCTAATGCGCAAATGGAAATTCCCGGCATGGGCGGACAGGTTGGCATGATCAATTTGTCCGACATGATGGGCAAGGCATTTGGCGGTCAGAAAATGAAAAGCCGCAAGATGCGCGTGGCAGATGCATGGGACAAGTTGATCGAGGAAGAATCCGAACGCCGCATGGACCAGGATGATGTCGCCCGCGTCGCTTTGGCCGATGCGGAAGCCAACGGAATCGTATTTCTCGACGAGATCGACAAGATCGCGGTCAGCGATGTGCGCGGCGGTTCGGTCAGCCGAGAAGGCGTGCATCGCGACCTGTTGCCGCTGATCGAAGGCACGACGGTCGCCACCAAATACGGTCCGATGAAAACCGACCATGTCCTCTTTATCGCCAGCGGCGCATTTCACATCTCGAAACCCAGCGACATGCTGCCGGAATTGCAGGGACGCCTGCCAATCCGCGTCGAATTGCGGGCGCTGACCGAACAGGATTTCGTCGCTATTCTGTCCGATACCAAGGCGAATTTGCCCCAGCAATATATCGCGCTGATCGGGACCGAGGATGTTACGATAAAATTTACCGACGACGCCATTGCTGCGATCGCCAGAATGGCGGCGAGCGTCAACGAGAGTGTGGAAAATATCGGGGCCCGCCGTTTGCAGACGGTGATGGAAAAACTGATCGAGGATATCAGTTTTACCGCCGAGGAAAAAGCCGGCGAAACGATCACGATTGATGCGGATTATGTGGAAAACCAGCTCGGCGACATCGCCAAGGATACCGATCTGAGCAAATATGTCCTATAGCTAGGCGTTCGTCACAAAGTGGTGGCGACCGCCAAATTCCAGCCAGTCAGGCCATTTTACCATCATGCCGTTCAACCTGTTTACCCAAAGCACCACAGTCATAGCCCCCTATACCGGTTATCGCTCGGCCGACCGGTTACACGTATCGGCCCGCGTGCTGCGCAGGAAAGCACAGAAGCAGGAGCAGCGGAGCGGAATTTCCAAATTCCTGCACTTGCTCAGTCTGTACGCCTCGCGCGAGGTTCGGGGCAAAAGAGTCACGCTGAAAGGATATGGCGAGCAGCAAACGCTTGCTTCCGACAGGGAGGGCTTCGTTCATTTCTCGCTCAATTTGGCAGATGCGCCGCTTGCCCGGCACGCCGCATGGGAAGAAGTCTTGCTGACACTATCGGACGTGGCGGATCACGTTCCCGTGCCCGCTCCCATCCTGGCGCCCGGTACCGATAACAGGCTGGGCATAATATCGGATATCGACGACACGATTATCGAGACCGGTGCGACCGATTTCCTGCGCAACTGGCGCCGGGTTCTGGCGGAACTGCCCGACGATCGCATCATGGTGCCGGGCTCGGCCGATATCTACCGCAGTCTGGGGGCGGCGTCGCGACCCGACACCGATGCGCAGCTGACCCGGCCTTTCTTCTATATTTCCTCTTCGCCGTGGAATCTTTACGGTTTTCTAAGCCGCTTTATGAAGATCAACAATATCCCGCCCGGCGTGCTGATGCTGCGCGACTGGGGTTTCAACCGCGAAACTTTGGGCAGCAAGAGTCACGGCGCGCACAAGCTTCGCCAAATCCACGAAATTCTGACATTCTACCCGGCCATGCACTTCATCCTGATCGGCGACGATACACAAGGCGACGCCCTCGCCTTCGCGCAGATTGTGGAGAAATATCCCCGCCGCATCGCCGCTGTATTCCTGCGAACTGCCGGAGACGAATTGTCGGGGCTGAAACGCGCGGCTGTGGAGGCCATCAAGGCGAGCAGTGTTCCAATCTGGACAGGGACTGCATTCGATGCCGGTCACGAATTTCTCGCCAGTCTGAAACTGGAAGACATGCAGCAGCTTTCCGAAATCGTCGATACGATGGAAGAAACGGAATAACCAGTTATTGAACTATTGTCGCAAACCTGCTTTTGATAGGGTATTTCATCCACAGGATCTGACAAAATGACTCAGTATTCAGGCACATGTCATTGCGGTGCGATCAGCTATACGATGACATCAGACCCTTTGAACCACGCCCTTTGCCATTGTAGCGATTGCCGGGCTCACTCCGGTGCGCCGATGGTGGGCTGGGCCATGTTGCCAGTATCCCAGCTAGATGTGAGCGGCAGCCCTAAAATCTATCACTCTTCTACAAATGGCCGCCGCCATTTCTGCGCCGATTGCGGCACAGGTCTGTTTTACACAAATGAGGAGATGCTGCCCAGTCTGATCGATGTCCAGACGGCGACGCTGAAACATCCAGAAGCCCTGCCACCGCAGTTGCATATTCAAGTTGCAGAGCGGCTGAAATGGATGAAGACTGCGCACGAGCTTCCCAAAATCGAGAGATATCCAAATCAGGCTTAACCAATAGCTGTTCCGTCTCTCCGTACCCCATTATATAGTTTCTGAAGGATAAATTTGGGCCTAAGGACGATAATATCATGTCGGCCGAAACCATCCTGCTCTTCCTGATTACCGACTTGCTCTTCTGCCTGATGCCCGGACCGGTGACAATGGTGACCGTCGCACATGTATTTTCGGGTGGCATGAAAAACGCCTGGGGGCCGATAATCGGCGTGAACCTCGGCAATTTCATCTGGTATGGCTTGTCGGCTTTAGGGCTGATCACGCTAGCAGCTACGGCTCCTACACTGTATATGGCCTTACGCTATGTCGGCATCGTCTATCTGGTCTGGATGGGGGTATCTATGATCCGCGCGGACTCCGTTTTTGCGCGGCAGCCCGATCGCGCCCGCAGACTGCCCGGCCGTTTTTTCAAGGGACTCTGCAGCGGACTGGCCGTCCATATGTCCAATCCTAAGGCCCTGCTGTTCTATACAGCGTTCCTGCCGCAGTTCATCGATCCCGACAGGCCGATCGCGCCTCAGGTCCTGGTGTTCGCGATCCTGACAATATTCACCGAAACATTCGGTCTGATATTCTATTCCATTATAGCCGCGCAAACCGCCAGACTCACGATCGCCTCCGGCAAGGCGAAATATCTGAGCCGCATATCCGGCACGGTGCTGCTGCTGGTGGCAGCTGCCATGCTGTTTATCAACCGATAAGCCCTACAGCTGTGTGATGTTGCAATACCAAGAAGCGCCGTGCCCGATCCGCACCCTATTTTTCTTAAAATGTCTGACAAATGCCGCAACATGAATTACAACAGTCACAGACCTGTTTTCATATTGGGTTCAGGCGCCATGGAAGACATGCTCGATATGACCATTTCTGTATCTCAGGCCGCGCCCGCCAAGATGTTCAGGTTTTCGGCGATCCGCTATATCCGCCAGGCAATTGCTTTGTGCATAGCCCTTGCGCTCACCATCCAGCCGGCCGCAGCCCAGTCCATCCTGCGCGATGCCGAAACGGAGGCATTGTTTCAGGATATGGCAGCGCCGCTGATCAAGGCGGCAAAGCTGGATCCGCGCAATGTCGACATTATCCTGATCGGGGACAACAGTATCAACGCGTTCGTAGCCGGAGGACAGGCGGTCTATATTCACAGCGGGCTGATCAACGCCGCGGAAAACGCGAACGAGGTGCAAGGCGTCATAGCCCATGAACTAGGCCATGTTGCGGGAGGCCACGTCATTCGCAGCAGCGATGGCATCAAAGAAGCGACCGGCATTACCCTGCTCAGTCTCGTACTGGGCGCGGCCGCGATCGCCGCGGGTGCCGGCGAGGCGGGCATGGGTATATTGGGTGTCGGGCAACAGGCGGCGCTCGGCAAATATCTCGCATTTTCACGCACACAGGAATCAAGTGCCGACCTGGCCGGGTCCAGCTATTTGTCCGAAGCGGGCGTTAGCGGGCGCGGATCGCTGGCTTTTTTCAAAAAACTGCAGAACCTGGAATTCCGGCTCGCGATACCGCAGGAGGACAGCTACGGGCGCACCCATCCGCTTTCGGGTGAGCGTATCTCGGTATTGCAGGGGGTGTATGAAAAAGACCCCGCTTGGAATGCGAAAACCGATGCGGCACTCGAGGCGCGGTTCCAGCGTGTCAAGGCAAAGCTGCAGGGGTTCAGCGGCGACCCGGCGCAGACCATGCGCGAATATCCCGATTACAACACCACCATTCCGGCCCATTATGCCCGTGCCTATGCTTGGCATAAATGGGCTTACCCCGACAAGGCGCTGGCCGAGGCCGATGCCCTGCTCGCCAAGGATCCGAAAGACCCGTATTTTCTGGAGCTCAAGGGGCAAATATTGCTTGAGTCCGGGAAACCGGAGCAAGCGATAGAGCCGCTGCGGGAAGCCGTGTTTCTGACAAACAACCAGCCCCTGATAGCCAGCCTGTTCGGACATGCGCTGGTCGCGACGGAACAGCCCACCAACTATGACGAGGCCGCCGTCGTATTGAAAGCCGCGGTGGCCAAGGACAACCAGAACCCGTTCGCATGGTATCAACTGGGTGTGATATATTCGCACCAGAATGACGAACCGCGTGCCCGGCTGGCCTCGGCCGAAGGCTTTGTGCTGGAACGCAACGCGCCGCTTGCGCTGCGCAACGCCACCGCTGCCATGGGTGCCTTGCCCGAAGGCAGCCCGGACTGGATCCGCGCACAGGATATTGCCATACTCGCCCGCATCGCCGTAGAGGAAAAAGGCAAGAAAAGACGCTGACCACCCATTCCATCAGATACTGGATATTATTTTGAAAAGCCTGAAACAGAATTTCGACCACTTCTCCGTCAAGCGGGGCGCCTTCTTTGCTGCAGCGTCACTGGCGCTGAGCGCGTGCGGAACCTCCACCAGCGCGCAAACTGAGCCCGTCGATTCCGATGCCGCCGCCATAGCTGCCGGTTTCGACGAGAATGATCGCAAAGCGGTCGAAGCGATTGCCCGCCAGTATATTCTCGACAATCCGGAAATCATCACCGAAGCGATCCAGATTTTGCGGCAGCGCCAGACGGCCGAGCAACTGGAGCGTATTCGGGGTCAGATCGAAACGCCTTATGAAAGCGCATGGGCGGGCAACCCGAACGGGGATGTCACGATCGTGGAATATTCAGACTATGGCTGTGGCTATTGCGCGCAAAGCGTCGCCGATGTTGCGAAAATCCTGGCCGAAGACAAGAACCTGAAAGTCGTGTTCCGCGAACTGCCGATCCTGTCGGACGAAAGCGGACAGGCTGCGGCGATGTCGCTGGCGGCCGCGAAGCAGGGCAAATTTTATGCGTTTCACAAGGCCATGTTTGCCGGCGGCAAGCCCAGCGCAGCTACGATAGCGGCTGCGGCGCGAACGGCGGGCATCGATATGACCGCCGCCAATGCCTTCATATCCAGTCCGGAAGCGCGCGCGCAGATCGAACAGAACCTGCAGGCCGCCCGCCAGCTTGAATTTTCCGGCACGCCCAGCTGGGTTATCGGCGACCTGACCTATAACGGTGCTTTGGGGGTCGATGGGTTGCGCGACGCCGTGGCGAAAGCACGTTCGGCAAACAGCGGCAAGTAAGCATTGATGATTTTTCTCGGGGTCACATCCCACGCAAGACGAACCTTGGGCGCGGCAATGGCTCTGGCCTGCCTCGGGACCATTCCGGTGCACGCGGATGAATCCGGTGAGCAGACGGCCGCCTTTGCCGAACTTCAGCGGTTCGATGCCAGACTGCTCGACACGGGCCACCGTCTTGCCGTCGCGAATGCCGAGTATTGCCGCGATACGCACATGACGGCGGGTGTGTCGTTGCACGACATCGCACAATATCAGGATCGCGAGTCGGCCAGGGCCGCATTCGGTTTCGCGCGCGATATCGCCGTATTGGCGGTTGCCGATGCCAGCCCTGCTCAGGCAGCGAAAATCCAGGCAAACGACGCGATTGCCGGGATTAACGGCAGCGATCCGCTGGGAACAGATATGCGCGCAGACAAAAGACTCGTGCAGAATAGCTACGAACGCATCGCCGGAGTGCTGGATTTGTGGGACGCCGCGCTTGATGCCGGTCCGATCGATGTAACAGTGGCTGATGGCACGGGTCAGCTGCGCAATGTCCGGATTGTGCCGGAAAAAGCATGCAGATCGCGCTTTCAGATCGTACCGAGCAAGAATTTCGACGCGTCGGCGGATGGCCAAGTGATTACGATCAGCACACAAATGATGAACTATGTTGCCAGCGAAGACGAACTGGCCGCCATTGTCGCGCATGAATTCGCCCACAATATGCTCCGCCATCTGCAGCGATTGGAGGAGGCAGGACATGCTGGCGGGCTGATGGCCATGTTCGGCCGTAACGCGCGTTTGACAAAGCAGACCGAGATCGAGGCAGATCGCCTGTCGGTCTGGCTGATGGCCAATGCGGGTTATGATCCCGCCGGTGCCATTCGCTTCTGGCAGCGCTATGGCAAAGAGCATGGACAAGGCATATTTTCGGCGCCCACCCATTATCGCTACAAAAAGCGGGTCAGGTTGTTCGAAGAGGAAATTGCCAAAATGGCTACGATGCCGCGCGGAACCAAAGGATATGCACCGCCGCTGTTGACCGGCGCCTTTGCCGAACTCGAATAATGGCTATTTGCTGACGCTTGCGTAAATCGAATTGATCGGCCGTGCCATGACGCGCATCACCATCGGTTCGAAAAATTCCAGCGGCAGGCTTTCATAATCGGGATCGAACGCAGCCTGATCGTATTTCTCACAGAATTGCGCGCACGCATCAAAATGTTCATGATCGCGATATTGCTCGCGCATGTCGCGATCCTGACCCAGATAATGGAAGAAATAATAGCCCTGAAAAATCCCGTGTTTTTCGCAGATCCAGTGCAGTTCCTCGCTGACGAATGGCTTGATGATAGCTGCGGCCACGTCGGGATGGTTATAACTGCCCAGCGTGTCGCCGATATCGTGTAACAGGGCCATCACCACATATTGCTCTTCGCGACCGTCGCGGTGTGCGCGTGTCGCAGTTTGCAGGCTGTGCTGAAGGCGGTCGATGGGAAAGCCGCCATAATCGCCTTCGAGCAGCTTGAGATGTTCCAGCACCCTTGCGCCCACTTTGCCCGCGAACGGACCGAAATGACCGGCAATCAGCTCCCAGTCCTCTCGTGTTCCTTCCGTCATGGCGGGAAATTTCGCCCGTATTTCCTTGTTTTTGATCTTGGTTTGCTCGTTCATCCGATCGCTCTCCATCACCGTTATTTTATATGGCAATACACCATCGCGCACTAAATTGGAAAGGGCAGCATCAAAATCTGTTCGCTTTGCGCAAAAATCGGTAAGGAGAGACAATATGGCCGTTCTTCCTTTCAAGCCCCGCCCGTTTTTTGCCAATAAAAACCGCGCTTTCTGGAATCTTCAGCTGGCCGGATGGGTAGGTGCGATGGTGTTGCGCGCGGGTCAGGGGCTGGTCAACGGTCAGCAACCCGGATTTCTGGTCGTCGTGCTCGTCGCGACGATCACCGGCTATTCCGCATCCCTTGTACTGGCCGTTATCTATCGCTATCTCATCAATCTGCGTCCGTTGCTCACTTGGTCGGTAACGGGTGCCGCCCTGATCGTCATGGCGTCGGTCTGTTCGTTGCTCGACGCATGGGTCCTCACGATTTACAGACAGGATTCCGAAGCGACGATCAGCGGTATCGCGCTCGGGACCATGTACCTCAATCTCGCGCTTCTGGGCGCATGGTCCGGACTCTATTACGCGATCAACTTTTTCCTGCAGGTCGAAGAACAGGCAGATCAGCTGATGCGATTGGAGAGTCAGGCGACCAGCGCGCAACTGGCCATGCTGCGCTACCAGCTCAATCCGCATTTCCTGTTCAATACGCTTAACAGCATCTCCACCCTCGTTCTGCTCAAACAGACCGAACCGGCCAACGCGATGCTATCACGGCTGTCATCCTTCCTGCGCTATACCCTGGTCAACGAGCCGGCTGGCCGCGTCACCGTGAAGCAAGAGGTGGAAACGCTCAAACTCTATCTCGATATAGAAAAGATGCGGTTCGAAGAGCGACTGCGTACGGCTTTTTACATCGATGACCAAGTTGGCAATGCGTTGCTGCCCTCGCTGTTGTTACAACCGCTTGTCGAGAACGCGATCAAATACGCCGTCACAGTGCAGGAAAGCGGGGCTGACATAACCGTTTCGGCTCAACTGGTCTTGAAGAAGCTGCGCATCACCGTCTCTGATACCGGCCCCGGATTGCAAACCAAGGGTCACCGCAGCATGATGCGGCAGGATGGAAAGGCAGCGAAAACCCCCGTTGCGCAAACGGGTACCGGCGGTGAAGCGGCGGGATCTTCGACTGGCCTGGGGCTTGCGAATATCCGCGATCGTCTGGGTCAGGCCTATGGTGAAAAACACAGTTTCGATACCCGCTCTTCCCCCCAGGGCGGATTCTCGGTTATCATAGAAATTCCTTACGAAACGCGGGAAAAAAGGCAAATGACATGACGATACGCACGATTTTGGTCGACGATGAGAAACTGGCAATCCAAGGTATGCAGTTGCGTCTCGAAAAGCATGAGGATGTCGAAATCATAGACACATGCATGAACGGCCGGGAAGCCATTCGCAAGATCAAGACGCTCAAACCCGACCTCGTGTTTCTCGATATCCAGATGCCCGGCTTTGACGGATTTTCGGTGGTGAAAGGCGTCATGGAAATCGAACCGCCCCTGTTCGTATTCTGCACCGCCTATTCCGACCATGCACTGCGCGCTTTCGAGGCGGAGGCGATCGACTATCTGATGAAACCGGTCGAATCCGACCGGCTCGCCGATGCGCTGGAGCGCGTGCGCACGCGTATTGCAGAAAAACGGGGTGCCGAAGAAGTCGAGAAACTGAAAAACGTCCTGGCCGAAGTCGCACCCGATGCGATGGAGGAATTCGAGGACGATGACGAGCCCTCCACTTTCAGCCGGTATGAAAAGCTCATCAACATCAAGGATCGCGGCCAGATTTTCCGTGTCGACGTCGACACAATCGAGCGGATCGACGCGGCCGGCGACTATATGTGTATCTACACCGCCGACAATTCGCTGATCCTGCGCGAAACGATGAAGGATCTGGAAAAACGGCTTGATCCACGCAACTTCCAGCGTGTGCATCGCTCGACAATCGTTAATTTGGGGCTAGTCCGTCAGGTCAAGCCCCACACCAATGGCGAATGTTTTCTGGTGCTCGAATCAGGCGCGCAGGTAAAGGTCAGCCGCAGCTACCGCGAAGTCGTGGCAAGGTTCGTGCACTGATTGCCTGCCTTGCCCAGTAAAATGGGGCGAGATGGCGAGCGAAAGATCAGTTGGCATTCTGTTCCGCCTGAGCGCGATCGATTTCTTCCTGAAATCTCTCTTGAAACTCGGGCGAAGAAAATGCTGACGCGAATATCGTGACCCACGCGATGCAAATCAGCGTGCCGATAATGCCCGTGATGATTCCTGTCATGGCGGCTTTTTTGCCGCCCGGTTTGCGCCGTGCGACGAAACCCAGGATCACCGCCAGCGGACTCAATACCCACGAAATTATGCCGATGGCGGGAATTATTGAAAGTATCAGTCCGATAATGCCGGTTATCATTGCGCCGGTGGCCAAACCGTTGGATTCGTTTTGCATTTCCACAGATCATCCCCTTTATTTCTCCTACCAGCTTAAATCGCTGACGAAATAGGTCAAGATGGATTGCAATGAAGTTGCGGTAGCCATGAATATTTGCACTGCCACAAATTTAAGCCGGAATGTCTCCGATATTGCCGCTATCGCCGCGAGGCGAAAAAATCCCGCAACAATTTAGCGGCTTCATCTGCGCATATTCCGCTATAGACTTCCGGCTTGTGCAGGCTTGTTGCATGATTGAACACGCGCGGGCCATGCTCAATGCCGCCGCCTTTGGGATCGCTGGCGCCGTAATAAAGGCGCCCGATACGGGCATGCGAAATAGCCCCCGCACACATTGCGCAGGGCTCCAAAGTCACCCACAAATCGCAGCCCCTCAGCCGCTCCGTACCCATTTTCGCCGCGGCAGTGCGAATCGCCAGTATCTCGGCATGTGCGGTAGGATCGTTCAATTCTCGAGGCCGGTTATAACCCGCTGCGATGACGAGCCCATCTTTGATCACCAGCGCCCCAATCGGCACTTCCCCACGATCTCCCGCCTGGCGGGCGAGTTCGATGGCTTGGTGCATGTATTTCTGGGCATTCAGCAATGGCATGTTCGTTCCTAGAACGAATTTTCACCCCGCGTCCACTGCAGTTCTGGTCGTTACACGGTCTGTTTGCTCACGAGCAGCACATATAGTGCGAACAATATGCCGGGCACATAGCCCAGCAATGTAAGAACCAGGCAAATCCAGAAATTCTTGCTGATCCCTTCGTCGAGGGCAACACCCAGGGGCGGTAACAATATGGCGAGTATTATTTTTAATATAATCATGAGAACTCCTGTTTCATGATGCTTACGTTTTGGCAGAACCAATAGTTCCGCGTTTATGACATTTTTGCGCCTCTAGTTCTTGACCTGCACCAACATCGGCGCTATTGAGCCGCTCTTTCTTACACAGATTATCGGGATTTTGAACAATGTCGCGTATTTGCGAACTGACCGGCAAAGGTCGCATGGTGGGAAACAATGTTTCGCACGCCAATAACCGCACAAAGCGGGTTTTTCTACCCAATTTGCAGAATGTAACGCTGCTTTCGGAAAAGCTGGACCGCGGAATCAAATTCCGCGTTTCGACCAATGGTTTGCGCTCGGTGGAACATGTCGGCGGGCTCGACAACTGGCTGCTCAAAACAGCCGATGGTAAGCTCAGCAAGAACGCGCTGAAAGTGAAGCGCGAGATCAAGAAAGTCGGCACACAAGCTGCCGCTTAAGCCCTGAACGACAAAAAATTTTCGAATCGCGGTAATCTTACGGATTGCCGCGATTTTTCGTGGCGAGGCTATTTGCCCTCCAGCCGGAATTTCAGCAGCAAGGTGCGCTGGAACGACTGGAAATTATCATCCGATATCAGCCAGATGATCGTCTCACCGCTTTCCTGAGTCACGGCTATTCCTTCCATATTGTCGACCGTATAGGGCGGTTTGAGCCGTGCGATTTCCTGCCCCTCCCACGCGCCACTGGCGACGATTGCGGCAGGATCGGCAATGCTGATCGCCGCAGACACGCCTTCCAGCAAAGTAAAGCGCCGGTTGAGAAGGATCACCTTTCCATCGGGCAGGAGCGCCGCATCGGTCACGCGATACCCCTGTGGCGGACGATATCCGAACCGAACGGCTTTGGCGTTGACGGACGCCGGGTCTCCTGAGAAAATCAAGGCCTCGCTACTGTTATCGGGACCATAGGCTTCTTCGGAAAAGACGATGAAGCGTCCGCCCGGCATTTTCAGCATTGCCTCTGCGCCGCCATTGCTGGGCCATTCAGCCATTTCCGGCGGTCGCACCACAGCCTGTTGCCGGGCGAACGATGGGGCGTAACGGGTGATGGCGTTGCTGTGCTCGAACCCGATCCAGATGCGGCCCGTACCCGGGTCGAATGCCCAAGATTCGGTGTCGCGTAGTTTTTTGTCCGATTGCGGCGCCGCGATACCGGGCAACGGTACGATAAAGCTGCGCCGCGCCGCCATCCGGTCCGCATCCGGCACCGTAAAGCCAAACAGCATACCGCTATCGCTGAGCGCCAGAAACGAATCGCCGCCCTGCGCATGCAAGGCTGAAATGCCGCCGAATTCGGTATTGTCGCTGGTCAGTTTCCAGCCGTCCAGGAAAGTGAGACGGCCCAGTTTGCGATCTTGCGGCGCATTTTCGTTCAAGGCGATGCGTTCGAACTGGATCACCTGCTTGGTGGAAAGTGTGCGCGCGCGTTCCTGATGGTTCAGGGCCGACACGGGTACGAGCATTACGAACAGCGCGATACAGGCGAGGAAACGGATCATGTTCGCTCTCATAACGCGCCCGCGTTACATAACAATGCACAAATCGCGTTGTCGCCCCACACTAAGGTTGATAAGCGCTTGGCATAGCTGTTAGCAGGCGGCCATATCTGGCGCATCGCTCCCGTTTGAAAGATTGTTTATGACAAGTTACCCGATAGAAACGATGGACGAGGCGCGGGAGGAAATGCGCCGCCTGCACCGGTTGTCCGACCCCGAAGTGCTGGCACCGCTGGTGGCGCGCGCGCGCAATGAGGCCGAGGCTGAAGGCGCGACGCTCGATATCGCTTATGCGTTGCTGGCCGAGTTGCGCGCCGCCCAGTCATCGGGATGGGTCAACCAGTTTCTGCAGGAATACCGGATGAACAGCGCCGAAGGCATTGCCCTGCTCTCGCTTGCCGAAGCGTTCCTGCGCGTGCCCGACCCCGAGACGGCCGACCGGCTGATTTCCGACAAGATCGGCGATGCCGACTGGCGATCGCACAGCGGAAAATCGTCGAGCGCGCTCGTCAACAGCGCGACATGGGGCCTGGTGCTCGGCCGCGCAGTGCTGGCCCGCGATGCGCAGGCGAGCACGTTGAAACGCCTGATATCGCGCAGCGGCGAACCGTTTGTGCGGCAATCAGTCGGTGCCGCCATGCGCCTGATGGGCGAGATATTCGTGATGGGACGCACCATCGATGAAGCGATGCAGCGAATGAACAAAAAAGCCAATAAAGGCTTTACCGCCAGTTTCGATATGCTGGGCGAAGCCGCGCGAACCTATGATGATGCGGAGCGCTATTTTGCCAGCTATGCCGAGGCCATCGATGCGATTGGCAGCAATACCGGCAGCGGACACGGCATTTCGGTCAAGCTGTCGGCTCTCCACCCGCGTTATGAAGCGGCGCAATCGGACAGTTGCGTGCCTGCGCTGACCGACATGCTGGTCGAGCTCGGCCGCAAGGCGAAAGCCAACGATATCGCGCTGACCGTCGATGCCGAAGAATCGGAACGACTGATCATGAGCCTGGATATCATCAAGGGTGCCGCCACGCACGAAGACCTGAAAAACTGGGACGGATTCGGAATGGCGATCCAGGCCTACTCCAAGCGTGCGCGCCCGGTCTGCGGATGGGCCAACGCATTGGGACAGGAGACCGGCAAGCAGATCAAGACGCGCCTCGTCAAAGGCGCCTACTGGGACAGCGAAATCAAATATACACAGGAAAAAGGTCTGTCTGATTACCCGCTGTTCACACGCAAGCCAGCGACCGACGTGTCCTACCTCGCATGCGCCCGCGACTTGTTGCAATATGATCATGTCATGCCCGCTTTTGCGAGCCACAACGCGCTGACCGTCGCCACGATCGTCCATTGGGCAAGCGACGCGAATATCGCGCACGACAAGTTCGAATTCCAGCGCCTGCACGGTATGGGTGAGGGACTGTACGAGAATATGGTGCGCCAGGACGGATATCATTGCCGCATTTACGCTCCCGTGGGCGGGCATAGCGACCTGCTTGCCTATCTGGTCCGCCGCCTCCTTGAAAACGGCGCCAACAGCAGTTTCGTCCACCAACTGGCCGACGAGAATCGCAACGATCTCGACCTGCTGGCCGATCCCGTCAAAATCGTGGAGAAAAATGGCGGCACGCGCCATCCCAGCATTCCCCTGCCCCGCGATGTATTCCAGCCCTCACGTGCCAACAGTACCGGCATTGATCTGGACGACCGGCAGATACTGGCCGAAGTCGCAGACGAGATGAAGGCCACGGTTGCAATCGCGCTACCGGCGAAATCACAAGATGCGGACGGGTTGATAAAGACAGCCCGAGATGCGTTTCGCGGCTGGAACCTGACCCCGATAGACGAGCGCGCGGACTGTCTCGACCGGCTGGCGGCATTGCTGGAAGACAATCAGCGCACATTGATGGCGATTGCCGTGCAGGAAGCCGGCAAGACCATTCCCGACGCCCTCGCCGAAGTGCGCGAAGCCATAGATTTTTGTTATTATTACGCCAACCAGGCCCGTGCGATGCAGCCGATCGAGTTGCCCGGCCCCACGGGCGAGACCAATATCTTACGCATGGAAGGCCGCGGCATATGGGCTGCGATCGCGCCGTGGAATTTTCCGCTCGCCATTTTCCTGGGCCAGGTTACCGCCGCGCTTGTCACAGGCAACTGCGTGATCGCCAAGCCTGCACCCCAAACACCAAAGATCGCGGCGTTCGCGGTCAAACTCGCGCATCAGGCCGGCATTCCGAAACCGGTTTTGCAACTCGCCATCGGCGGCGCGGATATCGGGCGGGAACTGACCGAACATCATGGGATTGATGGCGTCGTGTTTACCGGCTCCGTACCGACGGCAAAGTCGATTGCGCGGTCACTGGTGGCCGACGATGACCGTCCGATCATACCGCTGATTGCCGAAACCGGGGGGCTCAACGCCATGCTGGTCGATTCGACCGCCCTGCCCGAACAGGTCGTGCGCGATATCGTCATTTCGGGTTTCCAGTCCGCCGGACAGCGCTGTTCGGCGCTGCGCCTGCTATTGCTGCAAGAGGAAATTGCCGAACGCACGCTGGACATGCTGACCGGGGCCATGGACGCGCTCAATATCGGCAATCCTGCATTACCCGAAACCGATGTCGGCCCGGTCATCGATCAGGTATCCTATGACAAACTGATGGACTATCGCGCATCGGTGCAGGACCGGATCATCCATACGGTGAAAGTCCCCAGCGAAGGATTGTTCGTACCGCCCACATTGATCCGCCTCGACAGTGTGGAGAATTTGCATCAGGAATGGTTCGGCCCCCTGATCCACGTGGCGACATGGCAGACCGGCAAGCTGGAAGACACTGTCGAAGCGGTCAATGCCAAGGGTTTCGGTTTGACCATGGGCTTGCACAGCCGCATCGCCCGGGCGGGACAACTGGTCGAAAAGCGCGCCCATGTGGGCAATCTCTATGTCAACCGGTCGATGATCGGCGCGGTCGTCGGCAGTCAGCCTTTCGGCGGCGAGGGTTTATCCGGCACCGGTCCCAAAGCGGGCGGACCGCATTACTTGCACCGCTTTTGCGCGGAACGTGTAACGACAACGGATACGACCAGCTCGGGCGGCAATGCCAGTCTGCTCAGTCTGGAAGACGAGGACATCTGAATAAAGCCGACCGGAACAGCTCAAAATCGGTTATTTGGAGGCCATGCGCTGCAAAGTGGCCAAGGCGGCTTTCAATGCCGCATCCATCTCGTCGGCCTTTTGATCGGTTGGTTCCCGCTCGGCGGATGCAAAAGCATCGGGTTCAGTCCCTGCAGATTGCAGGTCAACTGTTTCAGATGCCGAATGGACATCCGGTGCTGCCCGGTGCGCTAATGGATTCGGTGCGGCTAACGGCGTGGTCGCGCCATATTTAAGGGCCAACAGCCCCTGCTCCAGCCGATCCACCAATTCGGTGATCGAAAGGGCCGCCAAATCGGCATCTTTCGTAGCGGACGAAGGCCCGAATATTTGCGCGGGTGCGATATCTTCGATCATGTCTTGATCGTCGGCTTCTTCTGACATTTCATAGAAAGATTGCTCGTCGGGCATGTCATCGGTTTCTGGGGTTTCACTCGGCTCTTCGTCCTGAACGGTGTCATAGACGGAAGCGCGGCCCTGAACTGCGGGTACCGGTTCTGCATATTTCAGCGGGTCCGCATGCGATATCGAGGGTTCCGCCAGATCGGCACCGGCAAAAAGCGGGCGGCGTACCGGCGCATCGGGATGCGCATCGGCATTGCGGATTTTTGGCAGGTCGGTCAAATCGCGAATACTGTCATCATTGCCCGCAGGATGACCGAAACCGAACTTACGCAGCCGTTCGAGAAACGTGGGACTATGCGACCTGTCGGAAACGAATGCTTCGTCATCATTGTCGGTAGATAAAAACGGTGTGGTCATGGCATCGGTATTCCTGTTGGGAGCAAGCGCAATAATAATCGCGGCGGTAACAAGGCCACAAAAAAAAGCGATCACCAGACGCTCGGGTACCCCGAGCGGCGGGGCAGACGATTCAATCATTTCGGGCAAGCCGATCACGGTAATGAAAGATTCGAGCAATGTCGCGGGAATCATAAGGCTGATCACTGCGGCCAGCACGAAACTGGCAATTGCTTGTATTGTGCCCAGCGAAAAGCGGCCATTCGCGGTCAGTTTGTCCATCATATCGTTCACGCCATACATTCCTGATTCACTTTTTAAACCCGTCATGCAACAGCATGTATCCGGTCCATTGCCGAGTGTGATAGCAGCTTTTGGTAAACGGGTTGATAACGCTGTATGTTCACACCCCAGTTACGATCATTCCGCACAAATCTATATCCGTTTTCGCGGCGCAAATCCCATATCTGCGCAGAGGAGAGCAATTCGCCGAGCGTACGCGCCAGGGCAGACGGATTGTCGGGGGCGAACAGACTGCCCGTCACACCATGCTCGATCAATTCGCGGTGGCCGCCGACATCGGACGCCGCCACCAGCCTTTTCTGCGCCATCGCTTCCAGCGGTTTGAGCGGTGTCACCAGATTGGTGAGCCGCATCGATTTGCGCGGATAGGCGAGAATATCGATCAGGCTGTAATAGCGTTCGACACCAGTATGGGGGACGCGGCCAGCAAAGCAGATCGCCCGCGAAGCGGAAGAAGCCGACGCTTGCACCTTTAGCGCCGCTTCCATCGGGCCACCGCCCACCAGCAGCAGCGCCGCATCCGGATGCGTAAGCTGCAAAGCCGGCATGGCAGCAATCAGGTCGTCGAGCCCTTCATAATCGTAAAAGCTGCCGATAAATCCGATAACCTTTTTATTCCGCAGGCCCAGTTCGGCGGCAAGCGCGCCGTCATAGGGCAATGGCGCACCGAACATGTCCATATCGACGCCGTTGGGCGATACGGTGATCTTGTCAGCGGGTACCCCGCGCGAGCGGAGATCCTGTTTCAGCCCCTCGCAAATCGTGACCACGGCGTCGGCGCCTGCGATGACGTGGTTTTCCAGCTGCCGGGTCAGCCAGTATCGGGGCGAACCTTCGCTGCCAGTGCCATTTGCCACGGCGGCGTCTTCCCAAAAGGCGCGGATTTCATATACAAAAGGAATTTGCCGTCGCTGTGCGACCCGCAGCGCAGCCATGCCGTTCAAAGCGGGCGAGTGCGCATGCAGGATGTCGGGCCGGTAATCTGCGCACAATGCGTCCACCGCATTGGTAAGCGCCGCGATTTCGCGCCATTCGCGCAGCGGCGAAGGTCCGCTGATACGTGCATAGGTGCGGTAGAAATCCAGCCCGTCGACTATTTCCGGCCGATCCGGATTTCCCGTGAGCCGGTCGGTGTGCCGGATGCCGGTAATACCGGCCACGTCCCAGCCCCTATTCTGCTGCGCTTTCATGATCGCACGGGTGCGAAATGTATAGCCGCTATGCATCGGCAGACTGTGATCGAGTATGTGCAGTATCTTCGTCATGACCCGGTGGATATGCCGCAAAAGGATTAACGAGCCGTCAACCCTATTGCGCTAGGACATTGCCAGTAGGCCGGATTTCGGCAAAATTTCCGAAGGTATAAACAGGGTCCGTCATACGCCTTATGGTCGATAACTTTTCCTTGCTAATATCTCACGGGCTAATCGCTATTGCGATATGGCGCCTGATTTCGCGTGACGATCTCGACCATGAAGATGCCCCGGAACCCGATGCCGATGCCATCGGATTCCACCCGCGCAGCCCCCTTAGGAAACCGCCGCGGCGTGGCGCAGGCATCACCGATGCGTGACCTGTTCTTTCTCGGGTTTCTGGCATGTTTCCTGCTCGGCGGCTTTAAACGGCCGTTCATCTTCGTTCTCGCTTATGCCTATATCGACATCGTCGCGCCGCAAAGACTAAGCTATTTTCTGCTCAATGCGGTGCCGGTTTCCTTGATCGTCTTTGCCCTTGCCATGCTGGGATATCTTCTTGCCGATCAGGAAAAGACTCACAGCCGTTTCGCGCCGCGCCAGTGGTTGCTCGTTATCTTGCTCGGCTATTGCGCCTATACAACATCGACGGCCGATTTTCCTTTGGCCGCGCAGGACAAATGGGGGTGGGTCTGGAAAGCGCTGATCTTTGCGATATTCCTGCCACTCACGCTGCACAAGAAATTGCGGATAGAAGCGCTCGCGCTGATCATGGTGCTATGTGCCGCCTCAATCGCGATTACGGGCGGGATCAAGACGCTGGCCTCGGGAGGAGGATATGGCGTCCTTCAGTTGCTGCTCGACGACAATAGCGGCCTGTATGAGGGCAGTATTATGTCCTGCATCGCCATCGCCATCATTCCGCTCATTTTATGGCTGATGAAACATGGCACGATCTTTCCGCCCGACTGGCGTGTGAAGATATTCGGCGCCGGACTTATTTTCGCCTGTCTGCTCATCCCCGTGGGAACACAGGCGCGAACAGGGCTTGTCTGCATCGCCGTACTGGTGCCGCTGTTGCTGCGCTTTGCGAAATATCGCTTCGTCTATGCGGGTCTCACCGTTCTGGTCGCCATCGTCACCATCCCGTTCCTGCCGCAAAGTTTTACGCAGCGCATGGGGACGATTACCGATTACAAGGCGGAGCAGTCGGCATCCACCCGCGTTGCCGTATGGGCGTGGACCTGGGAATATGCCAAGGACAATCCGCTGGGCGGGGGGTTTAACGCGTTTTTGCAGAACAAGATTACCGTCGATATGGTCGAGACGAGCGAGAATGATTCGATCACGTCGGTCGATGTCACGCAGGCGGAAGAAATCGGCCGCGCCTATCACAGCAGCTATTTTGAAATGCTGGGCGAACAGGGGTTTTTCGGGCTGGCGATTTGGCTTGCCATACATGTGGGCGGATTGATCCGCATGGAAATGGTGCGGCGGCGATATTCGCACACCATAAATCCCGGCGAACAGTGGATTGCCCCGCTGGCAACCGCCTTGCAAAATGGCCAGATCATCTATCTGGTCGGATCGCTGTTTGTGGGCATCGCATTCCAGCCGTTCATATATATGCTGATCGCCACGCAGATCGGCCTTGATACGTATTTGGCGCGGCGCAGGGCGGAAGCGGCATGGCGACCGATCCGGAAAGTCCGGACTGTGCCAGCGAAAGCCTGAGACCGCAATTCTTGCAAATCCGGCGCGTTGGCCCTAGCTAGCGTGGCATGAACAATATTGCATTCAGCATGTCACCCGATCCAATTGATACTATCGTCAAACCGCCATTACAGTGGAGCGACATCACAGTATTATTCGATACAATGGGACAGTGGGTTTCCGACCACAGCGTCGAAATCCTGATCGCCATTGCCGCCGGTTTCGCGATATATCTGCTTCAGGCGATGATCGCCAATCGCGCGGCGAAATTTGCGCACACCCGTCCCAATCGTTACAGTTTGACGGCCATTACGGCGCGCGCAATCGCGCGAACGGGGCATTTTTTCATGCTGATGCTGGCGATCCGACTGGTATCGGGATTTGCGAACGTGCCCGAAACGGCCGAATGGATTATCAATTTTCTGTTCATCATCGCTATCGCCTATCAAATTGCCATCTGGTCGCGCGAACTTGTGCTTGGCATGTTCGAGCGGCGTGCCTTGGTGGGCGAGGCCGAGGGATCGGAAACCCTGGCCAATGCGATGACGCTAATCCGCCTGCTCGTGACATTCATTCTTTTCGCGATAGCCACCATCGTCGTGCTCGACAATCTGGGCGTCGACGTGACCGGCCTGGTCGCCGGGCTGGGCGTTGGCGGCATTGCCATCGGTCTGGCGGCACAGGGAATTTTTTCCGACCTGTTCGCTGCGCTGTCGATCATTTTCGACAAGCCATTCAAGCGCGGCGACAGCATCGCATTTGAAGGCTTTGCCGGATCGGTGGAGAAAATCGGCCTGAAAAGCACCCGTATCCGTTCCCTTACCGGCGAAGAAGTCATTATTTCCAACACCAATTTGCTCGGCAAGGAAATCACCAATAATACCCAGCTGGAGCGCCGGCGCACCCGTTTCCATATCGGCATAATTTATCAGACTGAACCCGATAAGGCCCGCCGGATTCCCGATATTCTCCAACAAGTCGTCGTGGCCAATGATGCTGTGTTCGTGCGCGCCGGTTTTGTCGGTTTTGGCGACAGTTCGATCAATTTCGAACTGGATTTCGATATCATGAGCCCCGATTACGCAGTAATGTTCGAAGGTCGGCATCGCATCGGTCTTGCGGTCCTGCAGAAATTCAACGAGCTGGGCTATGAATTTGCCTACCCGACGCAGACAACCTTTACCTCCGCGCCCGACGGTACGATGATCATGCCCTATCCCGAAGGCGGCTACGGCGCGATTCCCGGCAAAGACTAAATCTCCGCTGATTCGCGGGGCGCTGACTTTTCTGTTAATTTTCGCGCGTACCTGCACGGCATATGCCAGTGTGCCGTAGCGGCAGCCCTGCGACCCTTGTATGCATGCGAAAAACGCGGCAAAAGCGTCAGCAAACAACAATGTTCAGGAAAGGATAACGTAAATGACAGGCATTACTCCGCAGGAAATGGCCGGCAAGGTCGGTGAAACCCTCGGCTCGTCGGAATGGATCACCGTCGATCAGGAGATGATCAATAAGTTTGCCGATGCGACCGGCGACCATCAGTTCATCCATCTCGACGAGGAAAAAGCCAAGCTGACACCTTTTGGCGGCACGATCGCGCACGGCTTTTTGACCCTTTCGCTCTTTCCCGTGATGATGGCCAAGTCCGATGTCGAAAAAGTGGCTGGCGTGAAAATGGGCGTGAATTACGGCGGCAATAAAGTCCGCTTCCTTGCCCCCGTCAAATCGGGGAAGAAAGTGCGCGGGCATTTCAAATTGCTCAGCCTCGAGGAAAAGCGCCCCGGCCAGTGGCAGCAAACTCTGGAATTCACGGTCGAGATCGAAGGCGAGGACAAACCCGCGCTGATGGCCGAATGGATCAGCCAGTTTTTCGTATAAATTACCGCACCCTGCCCCGCACTCCGGAGTTAAAAATAAAGGATATACATCATGCGTGATGCAGTCATCGTTTCCACCGCCCGCACCCCTATCGGCAAAGCCTACAAAGGCGCATTCAACACTACTTTGGGCCCGACGCTGGGCAGCTATTCGGTCAAAGCCGCCGTCGAGCGCGCAGGTATCGACCCGGAATCCATCGATGATGTCGTCTGGGGCGCCGCGTTGCAACAGGGATCGCAAAGCACCAATCTGGCCCGCCAAGTCCTCTTGCGTGCCGGCCTGCCCGTCACCGTTCCCGGCATGACGATGGACCGCCAGTGCTCGTCGGGCCTGATGACCATTGCCACCGCCGCAAAGCAGGTGATTGTGGACCGGATGGATTGCGTCGTCGCAGGGGGCCAGGAAAGCATTTCCACTGTGCAGACCAAGGAAATGCGCGTCCAGCCCGACCGCGAGCTGATCAAAATGCATAAAGACGTATATATGCCGATGCTGCAGACCGCAGAAACCGTGGCATCGCGCTATAATATCAGCCGCGAACGGCAGGATGAATACGCGCTGCGCTCGCAGCAGCGCACCGCTGCCGCACAGGAAGCGGGCAAGTTCGATGACGAGCTGATCTCCGTGTCGACCACGATGGGTGTGATGGACAAAGAAAGCGGCGAAGCTTCCATGAAAAACGTCACGATCACGCAAGATGAGGGCAACCGGCCTTCGACCACGCTCGAAGGGCTGCAGAGCCTGAAGCCCGTCATGGGCCCTGATGCGGTGATTACGGCGGGCAACGCCTCACAGCTTTCCGATGGATCATCGGCCTGTGTGGTAATGGAAGCCAAGGCTGCCGAAAAAGCCGGGCTTACGCCGCTCGGCCGCTATGTCGGCATGGCCGCGGCTGGCACGCAGCCCGACGAAATGGGCATCGGTCCGGTATTCGCGATTCCCAAGCTGCTCGAACGCTTCGACCTGAAAATGGACGATATCGGCCTGTGGGAACTGAACGAGGCATTTGCGGTGCAGGTGCTGTATTGTCAGGACAAGCTCGGTATTCCCGAGGAACTGCTCAATGTTAACGGTGGCTCGATCTCGATCGGCCATCCTTACGGCATGACCGGGGCGCGCTGCACCGGCCACGCGCTGATCGAAGGCAAGCGCCGCGGCGCGAAATATGTGGTCGTCACGATGTGTGTCGGTGGCGGCATGGGCGCTGCCGGATTGTTCGAAGTTTTGTAAAATCCTCTTGGGGCAGGAACGATTGCTTTCCTTGTCCGTAGGGTTTGTGAAGACACAACGGACAAGGAGAATATTATGGCGAACAAGAACAAGATACTGAGCGAATTCTGGGAGAAACTGGACGACAGTCCCTATGTCATGCTGGGTATTCCATCGCAGGATGCGCAGAGCATGCCGATGAACGCGGTATTTGACGATGACATACCCAATACGCTGTTTTTCTATACCAGCCGCGACAATCGCGCGGTGCAATCTCTGTCACAGGATAACAAGGCGATGGTCCAGTTTGCCTCGAAGGGCCATGATTTCTTCGCAAGCCTTTCCGGAACGCTCAGCGAGACAAAAGATCGTGCCCTGATCGACAAATTCTGGTCCAACAGTGTCGAGGCGTGGTATGAAAACGGCAAGCAGGATCCCAAATTGGTCATGTTGCGGCTCGATCTTGAAGACGCGGAAATGTGGGAAGCCGACATGGGTATTGTCGGTATATTCAAACTGATGACCGGAGCGACGATCGATCAGCAAAAAATGGAAGAAAACCACATCGAAACAAAAATGTAGTTTGCTCTGTTATTCAAAAAAGCCCCGGTATGATTTCCGGGGCTTTTTCATGGATGGAGTCCTAGGCAGTTGCGCTCAGCTCTGACTGATCATGCCGCCTTCGAATTTGAAACCCCCGTCCCGGTCTTTTTTGAGCAAGGCCGGTCCGTCAAGGTCCGCCCAGTTGGCGACTTGCGCCAGGGCGAATGCGGGCGCGATACCCAACGATGTGGACAGCATACAGCCGACCATGACGCCGAGTTCGGCTTCCTTGGCTTTTGCAACCAGTCGCAACGCTTCGGTCAGGCCGCCGGCTTTGTCCAATTTCACGTTGACAACCTGAAAACAGCCCGTGACACGTTCGATATCCTCGGACGTATGGCAGCTTTCGTCGGCGCATAGCAATACCGCCGCCTTGACCCCCATAAGCTCGTCCTCGAAACCGGCGGAAACGGGCTGTTCGATCAACTCAACGCCCAGTTCGTGCATGGCCATCGCTTCGCTGACAATGTCGATTTCGTCCCATGCTTCATTGGCATCGACAATAATCCGCGCATCAGGCGCGCCGGCACGCACCGCCGCGACGCGGGCGCGGTCATTCTCGCCGTTCAATTTCACCTTGAGCAACGTGTAGGTGGCGGCCGCCTTGCGCGCGTCGGCTTCCATAACCTCCGGCTCGCCCAGCGAGATAGTATAGGCTGTAACCAGAGCCTTGGGCTCGGGCAAATCCGCCAGTTCCCAAATGGGCTTGCCAGTCTGTTTCGATTCGAGATCCCACAAAGCGCAGTCGAGCGCATTGCGCGCCGCACCTTCCATCATGCTGTCGAGCAGATCCTCGCGGCTGAGCGCACGGTTTTGCTTGCAGCGCATTTCAATGGCCTCGACGCACAGCTCGGCTGTTTCGCCCTCGTAATAAATGGGTGTACCTTCACCGCGTCCGACATGCGTGCCGTCGGTGACTTCGCAGACGACAACGTCCACATCGGTTTTCGCACCACGCGCGATGACGAATTCGCCATTGACGGCAAAACGTTCCACTGTTGCTGATTGTAATGTGATCATGGACGCTGTTTAAGCGAAATCCGACCCCTTCGGCAAGTCCTCAAGATCGGGAGCGGTGGAGTTTTTCAGGGCAGTCTTGCGCCGTGCCGCTTTTTTACTGTCCGCGTCCTTATCATGGACGGCAATCCACTGTTCCACGGCTGGGGCGATCGTGTCGCGCCACTTGCTGCCATTGAAAATGCCGTAATGTCCCACATTTTGCGCCATCAGATATTTTTTCATGTCACCGGACAGATTGGGAGTCAGCATCAGCGCCGCCTTGGTCTGGCCCAGCCCGCTAATGTCGTCGCGTTCGCCCTCAATCGCGAGCAAGGCAATATCCGTGATCGCATTTAGGTCAACGCGGCGGCCGCGATGCATCATTTCGCCCTTGGGCAGGGCATGTGTCTGGAAAACCAGATCGACCGTCTGCAGATAGAATTCGGCCGTCATGTCGCACACCGCGCGATATTCGTCGTAAAATTCCTTGGTGGCATCGGCGCTTTCGCCGTCACCGTCGACCAGATGCTTGAACAATTCCCAGTGGCTGTTGAGATGCCCCCCCAGATTCATCGACATAAAGCCGGCCAGCTGCAAAAAGCCCGGATAGACTTTGCGTCCGGCACCGGGATATTGCATCGGGATGGTAGCGATGACATTTTGTTCGAACCAGCTGTGCGGTCGCTGCGTCGCCATGGTGTTGACGGCGGTCGGCGCTTCGCGGGTATCGATCGGCCCGCCCATCATCGTCAGTGTTGTGGGACGACAGGGACGTCCGTCGGCTGCCATCAATGCGGCGGCGGCAAAGCACGGCACCGAGGGCTGACAGACCGCCAGCATGTGGGCGCCTTCGCCGATATGCTCCAGAAACGCGATCAGATAATCGATATAGTCATTGAGATTGAAGCCGCCCTCGGACAGCGGCACGTTTTTCGCGTCGCGCCAGTCGGTAACATACACTTCGTGATGGGGAATCATGCGTTCGACCGTACCGCGCAGCAGCGTGGCATAGTGGCCCGACATCGGCGCGACGATCAACAGGCGCGGCTTGCCGGCACTGTCCGCATGCGTAAAGCGTTTGAGCTGCCCGAAGGGTTTTTGCAGCACAATCTCTTCCGTAACGTCGAGTGTCTGGCCGTTATATTCGATTGTATCGAGACCGAAGGGCGGCTTGCCGCGTGGGGCGGCGGCATGCGCGAACACTTCCAGCGCCGATGCCATCGCCGAGGCTCCCGCCATCTGGCCGAAGATATTCCGGGGGTTTTTGAGCAATTCGGCGTTCATTGTCGCCCATGTGCTGGCCCCCGCGAGCAATGTGCGTTGCATTTCGTAGCCGTTATAAAGCATGTATATGCGAACCTTCTGGTTATATTCTGATCGTGTTCGATGCTGACCTAGCCGATAATGTTGCATTGCACCATATAATTCGGGGATGCGGACTGTCTCGCGCCAATGGCACGATGCGATGCGCAACCTGCAATTCAAAACCGTTGAGCGTAGCGCGGCCGCCTGCTACGCGCAGGATATGAACGACAGCCAGGCCATCCGGGATAAAGCGGCACGTGAAGCCGAGATCACAATCATTGCCGACGAAGAGGATCTGGCGAAGCAGCCGGTACTGAAACGTATCGGAAATCTGCGCATGGTGTTCGATTTCGCGCTTGATTATCCGCGCCAGATCGCCTTTGCGATGCTCGCGCTGCTTATTGCCGCCTGTGCAACGCTCGCGATCCCGTTCGGTTTTCGCTATATCGTGGATAAGGGCTTCGCCAGCGAAGGCGCCGATGTCGGCAATATCGCCCCCTATTTCTATCTGCTGTTCTTAATCGTCATCATATTGGCGATTGCCACGGCCTTCCGCTTCTATTTCGTGTCCTGGCTAGGCGAACGGGTGGTGGCCGATATCCGCCTTGCGGTACAAAAAAACCTGCTCCGGCTCGCACCCTCGTTCTTCGAGGTAAACCGGCCATCCGAAATCGCATCGCGCATGACATCGGACACCGCGATTATCGAACAGGTGGTCGGCACCACCTTGTCCATTGCCCTGCGCAATATCGTCATGGGCGTCGGCGGCATCATCATTTTGTTTATCATCGCGCCCAAGCTAACGGCCGGGCTCCTGATCGGCATTCCGGTCGTCGTTCTGCCGATCGTTTTTCTGGGCGGAAAGGTCCGCAATATTTCGCGTACCAGCCAGGACCGCGTGGCCGATGTCGGCGCGATGATCGCGGAAACGCTGGGTGCGATGAAAATCGTGCAGGCCTTCGGACAACAGCAACGTGAAGGCGAACGGTTTGCGGGCGCGGTCGACAGCACATTTGCCACGGCCAAGAAACGCATCATGCTGCGCGCCGTTATGACATCGATCGTCATGGGTTTGATATTCGGCGCGCTCACTTTGCTCATGTGGCAAGGCGCGGTCGATGTCGCCGAGGGCCGTCTGACCGGCGGCGAGATTTTCCAGTTTATCCTGACCGGCGGTTTCGTGGCGGGGGCTTTTGGAGCGCTGACCGAAGTTTACGGCGATCTGCTGCGCGGCGCGGGCGCAGCCAGCCGACTGGCGGAATTGCTGAGCGAACAGCCCGGCATAGCGCCGCCGGCAAAGCCCGTCGCCCTGCCGGTACCGGCGCGCGGCCAGATCAGTTTCCAGAACGTGCGCTTTTCCTATCCCACGCGGCCCGATATTTCCGCGCTGAAGGATTTCACGCTCAATGTCCTGCCGGGCGAGACGGTGGCGATTGTCGGTCCCTCTGGCGCAGGCAAATCGACACTTTTCCAACTGGCCCAACGGTTTTACGATCCGCAGGGCGGGCGCGTGCGCATCGACGGCGTGTCGCTGCCATCCGCCGATCCGGCAGATGTTCGCCAGCGTATGGCGCTGGTGCCGCAGGACAGCATATTGTTCGCGGCCACTGCCCGCGACAATCTGCGCTATGGCAACTGGAATGCCAGCGACGACGAAATCTGGGAAGCCGCCGATGCGGCCCATGCCAGCGCATTCCTGCGCGCATTACCTGACGGTCTCGACAGCTATCTGGGCGAGGCGGGGGCCCGGCTTTCCGGGGGCCAAAGACAGCGTATGTCAATCGCCCGCGCGCTGCTGCGCAATGCGCCGATCCTGCTGCTCGATGAGGCGACATCCGCGCTCGATGCCGAGAGCGAACGGCTGGTGCAGGATGCGCTCGACCGGTTGATGCAGGATCGCACGACTCTGGTCATCGCCCACCGCCTGGCCACGATCCGCGGTGCGGACCGCATTATCGTGATGGAGGAAGGCGAGATCGTCGAAGAGGGCACGCATGCCGATCTGTCAGCACGTTCGGGGCTTTATGCACGCCTCGCCAGTCTGCAGTTCAGCGAGAGCAAATAGGACTAACGCACAGGTGTGATGCCGGTCGGTATCGGAATATGCTGCCGCGTAAGCGCAGTGGTCTGCCAGAGCGACTTTGCGAAGCTCCATATCCGGGGGGAAGGGGCTTGCCGCAAGTTACCCAAAACCGACACAGTCAGCGTTGAATGAATAGCCGGGATATCGACATATTATCGCCACTCCAGACGCGAAAAAGGGCCGATTTTTCAAGCAGCCCCTATCTGATTTTTATATTAATTTCCGAGTTAGCTTGCGGGTGCCCCGGTCTTGGTTCCGTCATTGGGCGGCGCGGCAAAGGTACGATATTGCTCGTTACCGACAAAACCGAATTTGTTGACCCGCGAATTCTCAATGATCTTCAGTACGCCGTTGACCAGTTCGTACCGCGCCCGCGGTTCGGGCTGGAACTGCAACTCGGGTTCGGGTGATATCTGCAAAGTCCGCGCCAGCGTAGTGGTCAGCGTTGCGCTGTCGATCGGCTGACCGTTCCACAGGATCTCGCTCTGCTGCGTGATCACCAGCTTGTTCTTTACTGGATCGATATCGGGGGGAGGATTGCTGGGATCATCGATCGGTAGCGGAATGTTGACCGCATGCGTTGCGATCGGAATCGTGATGATGAACATGATCAACAACACCAGCATCACGTCGATAAGCGGTGTCGTGTTCATTTCCATCATCGGGCTGCCGTCGTCTTTGCCGCCGCTCATTGCCATTGTGAAATACTCCTAAAAATCAAAATTCGTTTATTTTGCGGCATCGCCAAATCTGGATGTCCTTGCGGATAAATACCGCGCTGGATGCGCTCAAGAATTCGGGTTCGGACTTTGCGGGTTGGAAATGAACGCCACCGCAGGATAGCCGGCGGATTGCATCTGGAATATCGCGCCACCGACACATTCCCACGGCGTATTCACGTCCGCACGAATATGCACTTCCGGCACGTCATCGGGATCCATATTTTCGACACCGCCCTGCGATTCGACAAAAGCTTCGAGCTTGTCCGCGCCGATTTGCAACAGCTGTTCGGAATCGACCGCGGTGACGCCCAGATATACCAGGCAATTGCCACCGGTATTGGCACGGGTATATCCCGGTTGCCCTGGAGCCAGTCCCGCCGCATCTGTCGCGGTAATGGAGAGCATGATATTCTCCGCCTTGTCGTCAGATTTCTCGTTCGGCAGAATCGGAAGTTCGAGATTTTCCACGTTCTGGATTGCCACGGGAATGGCGATCAGGAAAATGATGAGCAGTACGAGCATAATATCCACAAGAGGTGTGGTATTGATGTCCGACATAGGAGTTTCTTCTCCGGAACCGCCTGTGCTGAATGCCATTTCTAAATTATCCTATCCTTGGACTTTCGGGTCCCATGCACATCCACAACCAGATGCCCATGATCGAATATTTTGCCGCGCCTTGCGGCCCGAACCAGTCGAGGCAGGGGCACCGGCATGCGGTGCCCCCTCGCCTTATTTCTTGGTTGGTGTGGTCGTCGTCGTGGTAGTCGTCGTTCGCGGCGGCGTCTGCACACCGCCGGCCGTGGTCGCGGGGGCGGGTTTCTTAGTCGCGGCGGCGGGCGCCGATGCCAGTGCTGGCTTAACCGAACCGCCCGAAGCCATATAGCCGAGCACGTCATTGGAGAATGTACCCAGTTGCTGCGCGATAACCTTGTTGCGGTTCTGCAACCAGTTATAGGCAAGCACGGCGGGCACGGCGACGGCAAGACCGATGGCGGTCATGATCAGCGCCTCGCCGACGGGGCCGGCCACGGTGTCGATCGATGCGTTGCCGCTCTGGCCGATCTTGATCAGCGCGCGGTAGATACCGACAACGGTACCGAACAGGCCGACGAAAGGAGCGGTCGCACCCACGGTGGCAAGAAAGGGCAGCCCGGTCGCCAGTTTCGCGTTGATCGCGCTTTCCGAACGCGCCAGCGAACCGTGCAGCCAGTCATGCGCTTCGACAGGGTCGGTCAGGCGACCATGCTGTTCCTGCGCCTGGATGCCGTCGTCGACGATCTGGCGGTATGCACTGTTCTTGTCGAGTTTCGCCGCGCCTTCTTTCAGGTTGTTCGCGCGCCAGAAATGTTGGCGCACGTCCTTGCCCTGGCCGATAATCTTTTGCTGTTCGAACAATTTCGTGAACAGGATGTAGAAAGAACCGAAGGACATAATGCCAAGGATCACCAAAGTGGCAACAGCGATCGCGCCGCCTTCCTTGATGACTTCGACAATACCGAACTGGTTTTTGGGAGCTTCCGCGGAAACCGCTGCAAGAATTTCAATCAACATAATTTTTACCTCTCAAAGTAAATCAAAATTTTAAAAATACGCGCCGGACAATTGTGTAACAACGCGTGTATTCAAGTGCCTTCAAAACCTATCTATCGAGCTCCCACCTTACAGCGTTGCTATACGTGTCGGTGATATTATTGCCGGCCGTATCTTTCGCGGGAGTAAAACGCGCCCTGCGACGAAGCTGCTCGCAGGCTTTCTGGTCAAGAATGGCATGCCCGCTCGAACCTGTAATCTGGCAGTCGCTCACACGTCCGCTGGCGTCGATCGTCAGTTGAAAGCGCGTCGTGCCTTCCAGCTCGGCGCGTTTTGCGCTGGGCGGATAATCGTTAGGCGTTACCCAAGTGCCAGGGTTGCCGCGCGGAGATGCCCCTTTTGCCTCGCGTGGTGGCGGAGGCGGAGGTGGTGGCGGAGGCGGAGGAGGCGCAGGGGCGATCGTCGGCGGACCGGCTCTTAAGGTTGGCGGCGCAATGGGCGGAATTTCCCGCTGTTGCTGCGGCTGCGGCCTGACTTGCGGCGGTGTGCGCACAAGCGGCGGCGGCGTGACCACCGGCGGCGGTGCGACCTCCTTCACTTCGGGCGGCGGGGGAATTTCCTCCGGCTCCGGCTCCGGTTCGTCCGGCGTGATTTCAATGGTGGTGATTTCATCCTTAACCTGCTCATACACATTCATGGCCAGCCCCGTGACGAGTGCGTAAGCCAGAAAAATATGCAGCAGTGCGACGATGATGAGCGAAACGATTTTATTCGAACTCATCTCTTGATCAGCATAAGCCATTCAGAAAAGACACTCCTTACCCTAATTTACTATCAACCCCGAACCATATGTCCCCTGGTTCCGGGTTGTGTCTCATTTGTTATGACAAAAAATCTGTCAGGACCGCAAGCACATTATTATGTTTTTTATCTTGCTCCGAAGCCTTACATTCCCTCATCACCGCACGCAAATGCTTTATCGCGCTATATCAAGGTTCACCATCGATTAAGACCTGTTATCATAGCAATTTCAGTCCAGAAAATAACGAGATAATATTATGAATATTATGATATATCAGAACTTGCGTTATGCGGCAACATTGCTGTGCGCAGGTGCAGTTTTAACGAATTATCAAGCATTTGCCCAAACCCCTGGCACTGTGGCGCAAATGGATGATTCCCCCAGCTATGCCGCGCTGGCCGATCTGGCTCTCGATGCTCCCATTGTGGCACAGGTGCGCATAAAACGGGCCATTAATGTCCCGGCAGAGCGTGCGCCTAACCTCGCGGCAGGCTATGCCCGCCTGTATCTCGAAGCCGATATCGTCAAGCTGATTCGTGGTCGCGGCGGACTGAACGAATCGATTCGCTATCTGGCCGACGTACCGCTCGATGCGCGCGGGCGCACTCCAAAATACAAGAAACGCGATTTTCTGATTTTTGCAAACAGCGCGCCGGGCCGGCCGGGCGAGGTGCAACTGCTCGGGTCCGACGCACAGTTGGCCTGGACGCCCGAAATCGACCTGCGCACCCGCATGCTGCTGCGTGAAATCGTCAGTCCTTCCGCACCGCCCCAAATCACCGGTGTGCGCGAGGCGCTGCATGTTCCAGGAAATCTGGAAGGCGAAGGCGAAACGCAGATTTTCTTGCGCACCGCCGACAACGCCCCCGCGGCGATTTCCGTCTTGCGCCGTCCGGGTTTGCGCCCGCAATGGGCGGTATCGCTGAGTGAGATTGTCGACGAAGCCGCCAGCGCGCCGCAGCGCGAGACACTGTTATGGTACCGGCTGGCCTGTTTCCTGCCCCCGGTTTTGCCGCGCGAATCGCTGTTGAGCGACAATGCGCGCGCCAATGATCTGGCGCAGGCGGACTACCGGTTTGTGAAAGAACAGCTGGGGCCCTGCACCCGCTAAGACAGTTTGCGGGTTTTCAGCAAGTGTTCGGCAATGTCGTAGGTCCGCTCGTTGTCGACGTCTACGGCATAGGCACCGTCGGCCAGAACATGTGCATGCACGTTTACGCCGAACCGTTTCGACATCGCATCCGTTGCGCCTTTCAAGGAAAACCAGCCGAACCGGAAACGCAACAGATTGATCAGCCCGAAAGCGCGGGCGATGCGCGAACGGTTTTTCATAAACTGCCCACCCTCGCGAAACGCCTCTGCGGCTTTCAGCGCGGCCGCATTGCGTAGCCAGTACATGTTGCAATTGGCAATGGCCATGTCGCTGAATTCATAAAAATTGCGCTGTGCTTCGGGATGCGCCGCCTGGACCGTGGATTTTTCGGCGACCGACAGAACCGCATCCGCGCCGATCGCCAGCGCGTGTTCATGCATGTCCCGAACCATTTGCGCGGTGACCAGCACATTGTCTCCGGTGGTGATCAGCACTGGATAGGTGGCGCCGGTATCGGCAATCGCGGCTTCCACACTTTCGACGATCGTCGCACGGGCCACGCTCATTTGCAGACGCCCCGTCTTCCTGAGCTCAATTATAGCCGGAATATCGGCAATCACCTCGGGATCGTGAATCGAAACGACAATCTGTGCATCGCGATACGCTTCGGCCACATCTTCAAGCACCCATTGTAACAGCGGCTTGCCCCGAATCGGTACCTTGCATTTGTGGGTGACGCCTGCTCGCTCTGCGAGCGGGTCGAGCCGTCCATCGCGTTTGCCGGCCAGAATCAGGATGGTAGAAAGAGTAGCCACGAATATGACCTTTCAAAAATACCTGCCAGCGTAACAATCCAGTGCATTCGCGCAATGATATGACAGCCATCCACTATAAGCACGAATTATAACGAGGCAAGGCTGGCAATACCGTTTGCATTCGCTATGCACCCACAGACAAAAGTAAGGTGCACGTCGGTGCGTATGGATGTGAGGCACAACAGTTTATGGCAGAAACGTTAAACATAGCGCTGGCAGGTCTGGGCACGGTCGGCGCGGGCGTCGTCCGGTTGCTCGAGGAAAATGCCGAACTGATCGCGCGGCGTGCGGGCCGGCCGGTCCGGATCAGGGCGATTACCGCGCGTGATCGCGCCAAGGATCGCGGCATCGACTTGTCCCGCTACGAGTGGGAAGACGATATGACCGTGCTTGCCGCACGCGGGGATATTGATGTGGTGTGCGAGCTGATCGGCGGATCGGATGGCCCTGCCCTTACGCTCGCCCGCGGCAGCATTGCCAACGGCAAGGCGTTCGTGACTGCCAACAAGGCGATGGTCGCACATCACGGACTGGCGCTGGCCGAACAGGCCGAACGGTCCGGGCTGGCCTTCAAATTCGAGGCCGCGGTGGCGGGAGGAATCCCGGTGGTCAAGGGGCTACGCGAAGGTGCGGCCGCAAATGCGATTGAGCGTGTCTACGGCATTCTCAATGGCACCTGCAATTACATCCTGTCGGCTATGGAAAAAACCGGCCGTGATTTTGGCGACGTTCTCGCCGAAGCGCAGCAACTGGGCTTTGCCGAAGCCGACCCCGGTTTCGATATCGATGGCGTCGATGCCGCGCACAAGCTGTCGATCCTGGCCAGCCTGTGCTTTGGCACCCGGCTTGATTTTGCCGCTGTCGAACAAACCGGCATCCGCAAGATACTGGCCGCCGACATTGAACAGGCCGATGCGCTGGGATACCGAATTCGCCTGATCGGAATGGCCGATATCGATAACGAAAATGGCGGGGATGCGCTGTTCCAGCGGGTGCACCCCTATCTGGTACCGTTGTCCAATCCGTTGGCGCATGTCTCGGGTGCGACCAACGCCGTGGTGGCCGAGGGTAATTTTTCCGGCCGCCTGCTGTTCCAGGGCGCGGGTGCGGGCGACGGGCCGACCGCATCGGCAGTGGTCGCCGACCTGATTGATATCGCGCGCGGCGAGATTGGTCCCGCATTTTCCATGCCCGTGGCCAGTCTCGACCGGATGGAAAAAGCGGATTCGGGCCACCGTCTGGGCAAGGCATATCTGCGTTTCGAGGTGACCGACAAACCCGGCGTGCTGGCTGAGATTACTGCGGCGATGCGCGATGCGGGCGTGTCGATCGAAAGCCTGATCCAGAAAGGCCGGAACGAGGATGGCGCGGTCTTTGTCGCCATGGTAACGCATGAAGGGCCAGAGGCGCATATCGATGCTACGATAAAAGCCTTGCGCGGATCCGACAGCCTGATGGGCGAGCCGATGGTATTACATATCCTGAAGGAATGAGCCGAGCGACCTGCCGCGATGGGCGGGCTGCGGCGAAATTGTCTTATTCCAGCTGGGCTTCGCGCGCCTGCCGCTTGCGCTCGTCGGCTTCGGCCTGTCGCGCCAGCTCCAGATATTCCTGATCGACCACCGGCAACTGGTCCGCGGTATAGGGCAGGATCGGTTCGGGTACGCTGCCAAAACCTTGGCAGAAACCGCTGCATGGCCCAATGCCGAACACATTCGGCGCATCGGGTACGCCGCCCTTGATGGTGGTGCGCAATTCGCGATAGTTCTCTGCCTGACGATAACGCGTATCGGCGTCGCGGTCGGCGCATACGACGATTTCGCCGCTATCGCCCACCGGGTTGCACCTTTCGGTCACAGCACGGGTCTTGGCTTTGCCGTTGGCAATGATTTCCTCAGCGGTCAGGCTGGGTTCTTGCGGGGGAGGCGCTGCACCGGTCAGCGCAGCTGCAACCGCGGCCAGATAGAGCAACTGCATTCTCGACAATATCGCCTCCCTCCCCTAAAGGACATGCTACCCATGCGCCGCACCGCCATTATAGAGGTAAAGCGCTGAACTATAACGGCAGATGAATGGAGTTCCATGACCGATAAATCCGATATGCCCGCCAGCGATCTTCTCGACCGCGTTCTCGTTCTTGAAATGGTGCGCGTGACAGAAGCTGCCGCCATCGCCGCCGCCAAGCTGATCGGCCGGGGCGACGAGGATGCCGCCGATGCCGCCGCCGTAGAGGCGATGCGCGCGGCGCTCAACCGGCTCTATATCGACGGCACCGTAGTGATCGGCGAAGGCGAACGCGACGAGGCACCGATGTTGTATATCGGCGAAAAAGTGGGAATGGGACAGGGCAAGGCCCCGAAAATCGATATCGCGCTCGATCCGCTCGAAGGCACGACCATCACCGCTAAGGCCGGTCCAAATGCGCTTGCCGTGCTGGCGATTGCCGAGGAAGGAAATCTGCTCAACGCGCCAGACGTCTATATGGACAAGCTCGCTGTCGGCCCCGGGTATAGCGACGGCATTATCGATCTCGACAAATCGGTGCGCGAGAATGTCGAAGCGGTGGCCAAAGAAAAAGGGGTCGAGCCCGGCGAAATCATCGTGTGCGTGCTCGACCGCCCGCGCCATGAAAAGCTGATCGCCGAGCTGCGCGATATCGGATGCGGCATCATGCTGATTCCCGATGGCGATGTCGCCGGCGTCATCGCCACCACCGACGAAGACACCACCGTTGATATGTATATGGGCACCGGCGGTGCGCCCGAGGGTGTGCTGGCCGCTGCGGCATTGCGCTGCGTCGGCGGACAGTTCAAGGGCCGTCTGTTGTTCCGCAACGACGATGAACGCGTGCGCGCGGCCAAATGGGGTATCGAGGATCTGAACAAAATATACGACCTTAAAGAACTGGCCAAGGGCGACTGCATTTTCGCCGCCACCGGGGTGACCGAGGGGTCGTTGCTCGACGGTGTAAAGAAACTGCGCCGCGGCGTGATGACCACCGAAAGCGTGGTGATGCGCGCGTCGAGCGGCACGGTGCGCTGGGTCAAGGGCGAACACCGGCTGTAATTTTTGCATCTATTATCATTATTCGGTCGTAATTCGGGGGAAGCGGCACCAACACAGGATCGATTGTTACCATGTTGAATTTCACACATTTACGGCGCGGCGCCACGATACTGGCGTTGTCATTGGGTTTGTCCGCGTGCGTCTCCGGTATTAATTACGGCGACGTGCCGCATAGCCAGTATGTCGCCGATGCCCGTTGCGGCCCGCAGGGCGAAGATGCGCAGGCACTGGCGGGCAAGGAATATTTCCTGGCCACGACCCGGCTGCCCGACTGCCGCACCGCCGATATCGCGCTCACCAACAAACGGTCCGAACAGATGCGCTTCGGGCGGTATTCGCCTCCCGCCACTGCGCTCGATGCCAGGGGCAAGAAATACGATGTCGAGCCCGTCGCGTTCGAACCCGAAGCGCAATGGTGGGCCGCTCTGGGACGCAAGGCCGGTGCAGAAGGCCGCGTTCTGTTATATGTGCATGGTTTTCGCGAAACCTTTCGCAGCACCGCGAAAGATACGATCCAGATGAAACGGCTGACCGAATTCGATGGTCCGGTCGTCCAGTATAGCTGGCCCAGCCACGGCGCGGTGCTCAGCTATGCGGTCGACGAATCGAATATGGTGTGGGACGAGCGCAACTTTCGCGATTTCCTGCAAAAAATGGCGCGGCAGCCGTGGATCAAGGAAATCGTATTGGTGTCGCACAGCATGGGCGCACGATTGATTATTCCCGCTGTCGAATATGTCGACCGCAATTCGAGCAATGCCGATTCCAGCAATATTTCCAATATCATCATGGCTTCGCCCGATATCGACCGCGAAAAATTCGAACGCGATATTGCCGAAGAAATTCTGTCCGCCCGCCGCGTCAACAACGACCGCCGGCTGACCGTATATGTATCGGGCAAGGATCAAGCACTGGCGCTTTCACGCCAGATCCACGGGTATCCGCGTATGGGCAATCCGTTCTGTTTCGATCCGTTTCGCGCCGCTGAACTCAGGAATGCGGGTTACCCGGAACGATGTTATGCACTTGAATCCACCTATGACGCCCCGCCTGCCAAGCGCGGCATGACCATCATCGACACAACCGATATCAGCAATAGCGGATTTGGCCATAGCGATTATCTGCACAGCCCCGCCGCCTGTGCCGATTTCAAGGCCGTCGTAAAAAACGGCGCGCGCGATGATGCCCCCAACCGCACCAAGACGCATCTGGAATATGTCTATACTTTGCAGAAAATGGATGAACTAGCGGGTCAGGACATTTGCCAGGATGGCGATTTCAAGATGCCGAAGCGCTGATCGTCTAGAATATACCCATCGCCAGACCCGCGGCAAGCGCCGCGCCGGTCTGGCGGCAGTTTTCCAGCTCGGTTTCACAGATTATTTTGGCCGCCAGTATCTGCTCCGGCGTTTGCGCATCGGTGCACACGATCTGCGTATCTGCCACTTTTTTGAGCCGCCAGCCGGTGGCGATCCGTTCGAGCTGGGCTGTGGCATTGGTCCCGTCCGATCCGGCGCAGATCATCGCGGCATAGGGGCGGCCCTCGATCTGGCCCAATAATGGATAATAGCTGCGGTCGAAAAAGGCCTTCATCACACCCGCTATGGCGGCGAGATTTTCAGGACACACGAACAGATACCCGTCGGCCGCCAGCATATCGCGGGCTTGCGCATCTTCAGCCCGGAGCACGGTGGTTTCAGTACCCCCCTCTTGCGCCGCTCCCTCGGCAGCAGCTTTCGCCATCGCCTCACTCCCTCCGGTATAGCTATAGTAGACGATCGCCAGACGTTTCATAAGTGCGCGGCATTCGCGGAATGACAATGTCCGCGAACCGGTATTACACTCGGTGTGCCAACCTGCATTATCGGTTTCTCCTTTACGTGTCCGTTCTATCAGAAACGCGCTTTTATGGGGACCGGTTTTCCGCTTGCCCTGGCGCCCCAACCGACACTAGATATGCATGAAATATATACCAGCAAGGATCGCGATCGCATGCCCCGCAAAACCGCCCGTCCCTGGCTGCTTGTCAGTTGCGCCGCTCTAACGTTCACCGGCTGCCAACAGGCGGAGACCCCGCCCGAGGAAGCCCCCAAGATGCAGATTGCCGCGCCGCGAGACGGCAGTGTCACCGACCGGTTTGCAAAAATGGCGCTGGAATGCGTGCACCGCAAATATCCCAACAAGATCAGCCATGTGCTGGCCAGCACCGATGACGTTGCCGCGCCGCGCGATCTGTATCCCGCCTTTTACGGGTGTTTCGACTGGCACAGTTCGGTGCACGGACACTGGCTGCTCGCCCGCATTCTGAAAACCGATCCCGGCAGCCCGATGCGCCCCGCCATCATCGCGGCGCTCGACCAGAGCTTCACGCCGGAAAACATCGCCGGGGAAATCGATTATTTCAACGGCGACGACCGCGCCAGTTTCGAACGGCCATACGGTCTTGCCTGGTTCCTGCAACTCGTTGCCGAACTGGATGAAAGCGACGACCCCAAGCTGCAAGCCTATCGCAGCGCGCTGCGTCCGCTCGAAATCAAGATCGTGGAGCAGGTCAAGGACTGGCTGCCCAAGCTCGCCTATCCGATCCGGCTCGGCACGCATAACCAAAGCGCCTTTGCATTCGGCCTGATGCTCGACTATGCGCGCCAGACCGGCGCGCGGGAACTGGAAACCATGCTGGTGGAAAAATCCCGCGAGTTTCATCTGAATGATGTAAATTGCCCGCTCGCCTACGAACCTTCGGGCGAGGATTTCCTGTCCCCCTGTCTGATGGAAGCCGATCTCATGCGCCGGGTGCTACCACCGGCGCAATATGGCGACTGGCTCGGAAAATTTCTTCCGCAGATACCCGCCGATGGCAGTGGCGACTGGCTGACACCCGGGATCGTACGCGATGCCACCGACGGCAAGCTGGTGCATCTCGACGGCGTCAACCTGTCGCGCGCCTGGGCGCTGGAGGGAATAGCCTCCGCCCTGCCCCAATCCGATCCGCGTCGCCCCGCCTTGCTGGCTGCCGCTGCCAGGCATAAACAGACCGGCCTCGCGGCCGTCAGCGACGAACATTATGCGGGGAGTCACTGGCTCGCAAGTTTTGCCACTTATCTCGAAACGCGGCGAGGAATCGCGGAAATTCCCCCGCAAAGCTAATGCTTCCAATGTAGGATATCGCTTGCTATCGCAGCGGTATGACCCAGTATGTACCCGATCTGATGCGTTTTCCGTTCCCCGATAGCAGGCACCGGTTCGCCGGAATTTCACCCGGACATAGCGCATATTTTGGCAACTTCGCACCGTGAGTCTGGCAATGCAAGACACCCTTCCCGCTGCGCTCGACGTCACCTGTTCGATTACCGGGCAAAGCTGGCAATGGCGCGGCGGCAATGGCGATGTGCGCGCGTCCGCAGATTTTCGGCCCGACGATCTCGTCACGCAGCTATTGCTCAGCCGCGGTGCACCGCGCACGGATCTGGACCGGCACCGCAATCCCACCATTCGCGGTTTCATGCCCGATCCGTCGGTTTTCCGTGATATGGACAGCGCGGCAGAGCGGCTTGCACAGGCTGTTCTCGCGCAGGAAAAAGTGACGATCTACGGCGATTACGATGTCGATGGCGCTACCAGCGCCGCCGTCCTGATCCGCCTGTTACGGGATTTGGACCTCGCGGCGGGCGCCTATATTCCCGACCGGTTGATGGAAGGCTATGGGCCGAGCGGCGCCGCGCTCGTCAAGCTGGCCGAACAGGGATCGACATTGATCGTCACGGTCGATTGCGGCGCAATGGCCTATGATGCGCTGTCGCAAGCCAAGGCGGTAGGCGTCGATGTCGTGGTTGTCGACCATCACAAATGCGCGGCGCAGCTGCCCGAGGCTTATGCCTTGGTCAATCCAAACCGGCTCGACGAGAGCAATGCCGGCGCGGAACACGGGCATCTGGCAGCGGTCGGTATGGCCTTCCTGCTCGGTGCCGCGCTGATCCGCACCTTGCGCGCGCAGGGCTATTTCAAGAATCGCGCCGAACCCAAGCTGCTCGATCTGCTCGATATTGTGGCTTTGGGAACCGTGGCCGATGTCGCCAAGTTGCAGGGGCTAAACCGAGCCTTCGTAGCGCAAGGCCTTAAAGTCATGGGGCAGCGCCGCAATATCGGCCTCAACGCGCTGATCGAGGCCAGCCGCTTGACCCGCTCACCAATCTGCTCGGATCTGGGTTTCGCGCTCGGACCGCGCATCAATGCCGGCGGACGCGTCGGCAAGTCCGATCTGGGCGTGCGGCTGCTCACGACTGAAAATGCGGACGAGGCGCGCGACATTGCCGTCCAGCTCAACCAGCTGAACGAGGAGCGCCGTGCGATCGAGGCGCATGTGCAGGCCGAGGCCGAGGAGATGATCGGGGCTCAGCACAACCGCGCAGTTATCGTGCTGTCAGGCAAAGGCTGGCATCCCGGCGTGATCGGTATCGTCGCGGGACGGATCAAGGAAAAGACCGGCAAGCCTGCTTTGGTGATTGCCTTGGACGAGGATGGTATTGGCAAGGGGTCTGGTCGCTCTATCTATGGTGTCGATCTGGGCGCAGCGATTATTGCGGCCAAGGATGAAGGCCATCTCGTCGCGGGCGGGGGTCATGCCATGGCGGCGGGGCTGACGGTCGAGGAAAGCAAGCTTTCCGCTCTTGCCGAGTATCTCGATGACCGGCTGGGCCGCGATGTCGGCGCAGCATCGGCGCACCAGACACTGTTGCTCGATGCCGTGATCGCGCCCGGCGGCGTCACGCCCGATCTGGTCGAGGCCATGGAGGCCGCCGGACCTTACGGTATGGGCTGGCCCGGTCCGCGCATCGCGACGGGGCCAGTGCGCATCGTCAAATGCGATGTGGTCGGCACCAATCATCTGCGTACGATCGTTGCGGGCGATGACGGCCGCGCGATCAAGACCATTGCCTTTCGAGCCGCCGACAGCGAACTAGGCCAGACACTGCTGAATGCGCCGCGCGACCGCAAATTATGGGTCGCGGGCCGCGTCAAAATTGACGATTGGGGCAGCAGTCCGGCCGCCGAATTGCATCTGGAAGACGCCGCCTGGATCGCATGAAAAGAATCCGCGAAAAACCGCATGGAAACACTTGACCCAAAGCCCGCTTCCCCGTAATTGCGCAGTTCGCTGATCAGGCAACTGGTACGGCCCCTTCGTCTAGCGGTCTAGGACGCGGCCCTTTCACGGCTGAAACACGGGTTCGATTCCCGTAGGGGTCACCATCTGGACGTCTCAGAACGTCCCGAAACTTTTTTACTAGGATAGCGCAGCTTTGGCTGCAAAAAGCTAAGGGTATTCCATCAGAGCCAATCTGCACTTTGGTTTTGTCGCACCTATCCAGTTCTATATTACAAACTGCGCGCATGGCAGACTGGGCTTTATTTTTGGCTGCGCGGCAAAATTCCTGCTAATTTCAGGACAAACTGGTTGCAAGAAAGCAATTGATATTTTCGCTGAACACGATTTCACTGAGTTTTTTTGTAACTGCACATTCCCCAGGACGGACGGTTTGCCCTTCGACTGTCACCTGGCCTGCGACTGGTAGAACCTGCCATTCGGCACCGATCGGCATGTCTTCGGTATCAATGTCCTCCCCGCCAATGTTGTACAAACAAAAATACGGCCCGTTCACGAGCCGCAATGTGGACGCGCTATCGACCCGTTGATAATGGGCGATGTCATACGGTGCCCCGATGGCAACCTCGATCGCATCTTCCAAATGCAATTCCCGGGGCCGTCCGTAATCATACAGACGATATGTGATGTCGGAATTCTGCTGCACTTCGATTAATTGTACACCCGCACCGATGGCGTGTATGGTACCGGCGGGAATATAAAAGAAATCGCCGGCCTGTACTGGCTTCCAGTCGATAAGCTGTTCGATTTCGCCGCTACGCGCGGATTCTCGCAAATCCTCTTTTGCCAGGGTTTGGCGCGTCCCGATACCGATTTTCGCGTCGGGTTCGGCTTGCAATATGTACCAGCATTCCTCCTTGCCGCGGGCCTTGCCTTTGGCCTGGGCCTGCTCGTTATCGGGATGTACCTGGACGGATAGCTTCTCGCTGGTGAACAGATATTTGATCATCAGGGGCAGGGATTCACCATCTGGAGCTTCAAACCACAATTCCCCCGTTTTCCGGCCCTCTGCAACATCGCTGTCAAATCGGGAGGGGATGTTTGTTTGTCCCCATGGTTTTTCCACATATTTCGAGGATAGCTTCATATTGGGGTCTCCTGTATTTGTGGTGTCCGGCAGGGTTCGTACCAAAGCCGAAACGCGATGTATAATTATCGTGTTTTGATATAACAATCATGGAGCCGTAAATATACGGCTTGCTTGGAAACAGTTGAGGAAAATTCTTCAATTGGCCGAAAAGACTGCGTGCACGCCACCGAACATAATATGTGCCCGTTACCAAACAGAATGTTACCCTTTGTTCTGGAGTTTTTCCAGCAGTAGCCGCATTCACCGGAGGGGGGACGCATTTTTCTGATGCAAGTCCAAGCTGGTGCAGGTCAGCTATTGTGCGAGGGGGTATATTCCGGCACCATTTCCTGAAGCAACGCAAGCGAGTTGCTTACATCGCCATCGCGCAGTCGTTCGTTCAGGTCATTCAGCAAGATTTCGAGACGGGGCCACTCGATCATCTCTTCGTTGGCTTTCATGATCTTGCGGTGACTTGTCGGTTCCGGATTATTGCCGATCAGAAGCTCTTCATACAGTTTTTCACCCGGCCGGAGCCCAACTTCGATAATCTCTATATCCCCATCGGTATCCGCATGGGTTTTGAGGGTAAGGCCCGACAGGTTAATCATCGATTCCGCCAAATCCACGATACGGACTGAATCACCCATGTCGAGCACGTACACTTCGCCGCCATCCGCCATCGCGCCGGCCTGGATGACAAGTTGCGCGGCTTCCGGGATCGTCATGAAATAGCGCGTTATATCTTTGTGCGTGACGGTCACTGGGCCACCGTCCTGTATCTGTTTTTGGAAACGGGGAACGACCGAACCGCTCGATCCCAGCACATTGCCAAAGCGAACCATCGCAAACCGCGTGTCACTGCTTTTGTGCGCGAGCGCTTGCAAGACAAGTTCGCACGCGCGCTTCGTTGCTCCCATAACGTTAGTAGGACGAACGGCCTTGTCCGTGCTAATTAAGATAAAATTGCTTACCCCGCCAGCTTCGGCTTCCAATGAGCTATATAAAGTGCCGAATATGTTATTGCGCATTCCAGATAGCGGGTTTGATTCGACCAGCGGCACATGCTTATATGCCGCCGCATGGAAAACGGTATCCGGTTTCCATTTGCGGTATATCCGGGCCATTTGCGAACGGTCCGCCACATTTACAAGTTCGGGAATTATAACCCCGTCCGCCATTGCCGGTGCGGACATATTCTCCCGCAAATCCTGTTCGATCCGATAGATGCCGATTTCGGATATTTCGGCAAGGACCAAACGTGCGGGTCCTTGCGCCAGAATTTGACGGCACAGCTCACCGCCGATAGATCCTCCGGCACCTGTCACCAAGACAACTTTGCCCGTGATCGTAGCCCCTAGCAACGAAGAACTCGGCGCCACAGCATCGCGGCCCAGAAGATCCTCGATAGACACATCGCGCAAGTCGCTGATCGACACTTTTTCGTCCAGAACATGACTGATACGCGGCAGCATTTTCACTCTCACCCGCAGGTGGCTGAGCCTTCTGATGATTTTTATTCTTTCGGAGCGTCGCACGTTCGGAAAAGCGAGAAGGATGTCCGTGACCTCTAGCCGCTCCAGATCGCTTTCGAGGTTTTGCGCCGACAGGACAGGAAATCCGTTCAGTCTCTGGCCGACCAGGCTGGAATCATCATCGATAAAGGCCCGCAATCGCATCGACGCCTCGCCGGTGAGGGACCGCGCCAGCTGCTGACCCGAATTTCCGGCACCATAGATTATCACATTGCGTGTTTCACCCCTATGCTGCCGCACATGCAGTATATCGACAAGCAAGTATCGCGTAACGATCCGGCTGAGGGCGAGCATGCCGAAAAACAGGATCGGCTGCAGCACCGAAATGGTTCTGGGAACCCCGCCAAAACTGTAAAGCCCGAAAATTGCCACCATCGGCACAGCATAGGCTATGGTGGCTTTTGCAAGGCCCAACATGGTGCCAGAACCTGCAAAGCGAAAAATGACTTTGTAAACGCCGCCGAAGGTGAAAATTGGCAGCCACAATACGAGCGCGGTCGAAACCACCATTAAAATCGGCGGGGACCATAACGTCCAGTTGCCAAGTCGCAAAGAAAAGGCAAGCCATACGGCGGCAATGCACAGCACCGCATCGATCGACATAAAGATGAGACGTTTAGCACGCCGGTCCAGCATTAATGCGCGGCTCAGGAACGAGGATATGGTCTCCGCAAGCATATTAAGAAAGTCGGCTCCGTATACGTGATAAAATAGTTTATGAATGGCGATGTGCACGCGAATAGCGGTTCGGCTTTTATCTGACAAGTTTATTCAAATACATATGCATAGCCATCGAACTGCCGCGCATGGCGCATTCGAGTGATAATCAATTAAAAAACCCGAACATTATGCTATGCTTATTTTTATATAAGTATCAAAAACTTGATCAGCATTGGGATATCCTGCCACGCAGTGCCTATCACGAAAGCAGAAGAGAACAAACATCTGCCGATCGGTGTGACGCTTTCGCAGGCCCCCCGCCCGTTTCATTTTGATATCGCCAGAGTGCCCAGAGCCATGCCGGGACGGAAAGGTTTAGCCCTTAACATGAATATAAGACATATATTTTATCATATCGGTTGATCGCCTCAGATGTTTCTAATCATGGACAAATATGATGCTTAAAATCCTCAACATCTTTGGTACCCGTCCGGAAGCCATCAAATTTTTCCCGGTCATTCGCGCCCTTGCGAATACCGATACTATCCAATCCGAAACATGTGTCACCGCGCAACATCGCGAGATACTCGACCAGGTATTGGCTATTGGAGAGATTGTGCCGAAATACGATCTCGATATCATGCGTCCCAACCAATCGCTTGATGCGCTTACGGCGAACCTGATTGTGGGTATCGGCACCGTGCTGGACGATTACCGCCCGGATCGCATTCTAGTTCAGGGCGATACCGCCACGGCGATGTGCGGCGCTCTGGCAGCCTATTATCGCAAAATTCCAGTCGGTCATATCGAAGCGGGGCTGCGAAGCTACAATATCTATCATCCGTGGCCCGAAGAAGTGAACCGGAAAATCATTGGTCATGTTGCCGATCTGCATTTCGCTCCCACGGCCGCCGCTGCATCGGCACTCCGCGAAGAAGCGGTAGATCCTTCCACGATACATGTCACCGGCAATACGGTGATCGATGCACTGCACTGGGTGCGGGAGCGTATCAAAAAAGATCCTGGGCTCGCCGACGGTCTGAATTCTCTCAAAATGCGCTTTGCCGACAAGCGGATCATCCTGGTCACCAGTCACCGCAGGGAAAATTTTGGCAAAGGATTGGAAAACATCGCACAGGCCCTCGCACAGATAGCAGGCCGCACTGACGTGGCGGTCATATTTCCCGTGCATCCCAATCCCAACGTGCGCAGTGTTTTTGAAAAGGTGCTGGGGGGATTTTCCAATGTGGCGCTGATCGACCCCCTCGATTACCTCCATTTCGTGCAAATGCTTTCGTTCGCGCATATCGTCCTGACCGACAGCGGGGGCGTGCAGGAAGAGGCGCCCGCATTCGGAAAACCGGTGCTGGTGATGCGTGATACGACCGAAAGGGCAGAAGGCATCAAAGCCGGAACGGCCAAACTTGTCGGCACGGATACAGACCGTATCGTTTGCGAAATCTTCACGCTTCTCGACCATGATGACGCTTATATGAAAATGGCCCACGCGCACAATCCTTTCGGGGATGGCAGGGCCAGCGAGCGCATAGTAAGGATCATTGCGGATGTTGAACACGGCCAAGCCTGAAGTTTGCGTCATAGGGCTGGGATATATTGGCCTGCCCACTGCTGCAATCATTGCACGGTCCGGTTGCCCGGTTCTGGGCGTGGATGTCAGCAGACATGTCGTCGATACGATTGCTGCGGGCAATATCCATATCGAGGAAGTCGATTTGGATGGTCTGGTTCAGGGCGTTGTGGCACGTGGTACATTGCGCACATCGCTCCACGTCGAACCTGCGGACGTTTTCGTCATCGCCGTTCCAACGCCGTTCGATCAAAATCATGCGCCAGACACCAGCTATGTCATGCAGGCTGCGACGAGCATCGCCGCGGTGCTCAAATCCGGCGATACCATCATTCTGGAATCCACCTCGCCGGTCGGCACCACCGGCAAGATGCGCGACCTTTTCGCGCAATTGCGCCCGGATTTGAAAATGCCCGGACTTTGCGGTGAGGTTCCCAACATTTCGATAGCTTACTGTCCCGAGCGGGTCCTGCCCGGGAAAATATTGGAAGAACTTACCAACAACGACCGCTCAATTGGCGGCATAACCCCGCGTTGTGCCCGAAAGGCACTGACATTTTACAAATATTTTGTGCGCGGAGAATGCGTGACGACCGACGCGCGATCGGCAGAAATGACCAAATTGGTCGAGAATGCCTATCGGGATGTCAATATTGCTTTTGCGAACGAACTGTCGATCGTAGCGGATAAGATCGGATTGAATGTGTGGGAGATTATAAATCTGGCCAACCGCCACCCCCGTGTCAATATCCTTCAACCTGGCCCGGGCGTGGGTGGCCATTGCATTGCAGTGGACCCCTGGTTCATCATTCACAGCGCACCTGAAGAAACGCCGCTAATGCGCACTGCGCGCAAGGTCAATGAAGACAAGATTGGCCATGTCATCAAAATGTGCAGGCACCTTATCGAACAGCACCCCGGCACAAAAATCGCGTGTCTGGGATTGGCGTTCAAGGCCAATATCGACGATTTTCGCGAGAGTCCCGCTAAAAAAGTGGCGGCCGCACTGGCACAGGAATATGCGGGCAGAGTACATGTTGTCGAGCCCTATGCAGCAAAACTGCCCCCCGAATTCGCCGGTTCCGGAGCCCGGCTTGTGGATATAGATGATGCTATCGAACACTGCGATATATTTATCACATTGGTGGACCACGATATTTTCAAATCGGTTCCGCTTGCCGAACGCGCCGGAAAAATAGTCTATGATACGCGCGGTATCTGGCCCGACCAGCCTGCCATACCTGAAAGCAACCGCGACCTCAGGCTCGCAAGCTGATATGGAGGCAACGGGACCAGTCGATCGACTATAGGCGGACGATGTCATCGCAAGTCATGCCTGCCCGCTGCTTCACTCTGCGATCTTCAGATTCATGCACAACGCTACGCACTTATGTCAGCCGATCGCGCCGTATCGATATTTGCGTTTCCCATATCGTGTGTTGCACTTATAACGTCCGAACGAAAGGACGCTCTTCATGCATATCAGCCGCCGCCATTTTACCCGAGGATTAACCGCGACTGCGTTTGCGGGTCTGGCCAGTTGTGGCAGCTTCACCCGCGCTACGCAGGTGGGTGGATATGAGAGATATGGCGCGCTCTTGCCCGATCTTGGCGGTCTCATCGATCTGCCCGGCGGGTTTACATACCGGATATTGTCCCAATTCGGACAGATTATGTCTGATGGTTTTGCCGTGCCAGATCGTGCCGACGGAATGGGCAGCTTTGCCATGCCGGGCGGTAAGATCGCATTGGTGCGCAACCACGAATTGAAACCGGGAAATAGCGACGAAGGACCTTTTGGAAACGCGGCCGGACCGGTGTCGAATATTTACGACCGCACGAAGTCAACTCTCCTGCCCGGCGGCACCACGACACTGCTGCTCGACGCCGCCACGCTACGGGTCGAGCGCGAACATTTGAGCCTTGCCGGTACGATTCGCAACTGTGCGGGCGGGACAACGCCTTGGGGCAGTTGGCTGACCTGTGAGGAGGACACCACCCGTGCTGGCAATGGCGTCACGAAAGACCATGGTTATATTTTCGAAGTGCCCGCAACTGCGACCGGGCTTGTTAAACCTGTTCCGCTCACCTCCATGGGCCGGTTCAACCATGAGGCGGCGGCCGTGGATCCGCGCACGGGTATAGTTTATATGACAGAAGATCGCGATGACAGTCTGTTCTATCGCTTCATTCCGGCCGTCCCCGGCAATCTTGTTCGGGGCGGAAAGCTGCAGGCGATGGGCTTTATCGATGGTACCGATGCCGACACTCGCAATAATGGCGGACAGCATTTCGTTACGGGCGCCTGGAAATTCGCCCGCTGGATCGACCTCGACACTCCCGAAAGCCCGCAGGACGATCTGCGTACACGCGGGGCGGCATTGGGCGCGGCGATTTTCGCACGCGGCGAGGGCATTCATTTCGGCGATAATGAATTATATTTCTGCTGCACCTCCGGCGGAACAGCCGGACAGGGGCAAATCATGCGCTACAGGCCCTCTCGCTATGAGGGGCAGACGGCAGAGAGGTCCGCACCTGGCCTGTTACAGCTTTTCTTTGAATCCACTGACAAAAATGATTTTAGCTATGGCGACAATCTAACCATTGCGCCCAATGGCGACCTTATCGTGTGCGAGGATCAGTATAGCGCCATCGTCGACAACCATCTGCGCGGAGTGAACCGCCATGGCGAAGTTTATCCGCTGGCGCGCATCCGGGTTCAGACCGAACCGGCGGGGGCGTGCTTTTCGCCCGATGGCTCTACCCTGTTCTTGAACCTGTACAGCCCGACCCGCACACTTGCAATTACCGGCCCGTGGTAGATTTTAACTTTCGCCCTGCCTTGCGCAGCGTTTTCATCCCGCCCGCTTTGCGCATTGCCCTTTCGGCTCGACGGCGTTCTTGTTTGTGCAAAATCGCCATTGATGCTTCGTCCAAGGCGATATTGTCGGCCACATACGCACCGCGCTGACCGATCGGACGATCTGACCCAACAGTCGAATCCTGCGCGGTTTGCCGTTCGGTTTCCGCATTGAATTCCGCTCCGATCAAAACAGCGTATGCCGACAGGAAAAGCCACATCTGAAAAATCACCACCGCCGCGAGAGAGCCATAAGTTGCGTTGTAGTCGGTAAGATTGGCCGCATAGAGCCCAAACCCGAAAGTCGCGCCGACCCACAAAGTAGTGGCTATCAGTGAACCCATGCTCAGCCAGCGCCATTTCGCCCTGCGTCGATCGGGGGCAAAACGATAGAATATTGCGAAAGTCAAACTGACCAGAGCCGCTGCCCCACCCCATGTCGCCAGTTTGATGAGCGTAAGCGCACCCTTGCCCATATAATTCGTCAAAACGATCTCAATATAACCGAAAAACGATATGGCCGCGATTCCGACAATGCCGATACCAACCATGCCCATCGTGATTTGTGCCGACCGGATATAGAGCGCAAAGAAACCGCGGGATTCGTTTTCCTCATAAATGACATTGAGCGCTTTCATCATCGCACTGGACGAGCGCATAGCGCCGAAAACCGCAACGAACATGGCCAATGCGAGACCCAGACCCTTCACGCCCGTACTGGTGGTTACGATCGACAGAAGCTGCCCCCGCAACAACGTCGCCACTTCTGCGGGAACAAAATCGGCGACCAGATCCATGCTCGCCGCCACGGCCTGAGGGTCGCCGATGAGGCCATAGAGCAACACCACCGACGCGATCAAAGGAACGAATGCCAGAAACGCATAGAATGCCACGCCGGCCGCCAGCAAAGCCAGATTGTGAAACCCGTTCATGACCCAGACGCGTTTCAATATCGCCCACCACGCCTTTGCCGGAAACTGCATCGGCGATGTGGCCTGCGCGCCCGGAATTTCGGCATGTATTTGCGCCAATGACCCTATGGCCGACTCTGCATGGTCGGAAACTGTCTCTTCGTTCATAAATACCCCGAAATGCCGAAACCTTTTGCTAATATAGGTTTAAGCCATCATGACAATAATGCTATAATTCATAATTGGTTTATCACAAACGGAGCTTTTCCGCGTGCATATGTATCGTTTTTTTACAAGCGCCTCTACAATGGCGACTATTTTCATATGCGTGCCATCTTCCTGGGCACAAAATTCGCAAGATACGCAATCCGTCCGCACGTTGCCCGTTGCCCCGCCATCGGCCGACGAGCCTATTATTTCCGATGAGGAATTCGAGCGCATTATCCCCGAACTCGATCCGGAACTCGATGCACCCTTGCAGTCAATCGAGGACTTTGCGGCGGAGCAGGATGCGCAGCAGCGCGCTGACGCAAGCACAGATGCGGAGCTGAAAGACCTGCCCGCATTGCAGGACCGCGATCCGATAGAGGAAATCTCCGATATTGCGGTTACCGACGAGGAGTTGCTGGAACCGTTGCCGCCCCTAGATGCTTTCAAGGTGGAGCCGGTACAGATAGCCGGTGACGAAATCGAGGTCGATGATGTCGAGATCAAATATGGCTATCGGCTGGATGGGCTGGAAGAAATTCCGAAAAACGATGAAATTGTTAGCAAGTTCAAGGAATTTTCAGCGCTGGAAGAAGGCGATGGCGATGCGGCCAACGCGGTCATGGTCTCCGCACGTGCGAATGAGGATGCCGCTCTTGCAGTACGCCTGCTCACATCCGAAGGCTATTATGACGCCACTGCTAAGGCCGATGTCCGGCAGATCGAGGGCGGCGGGCCGCCTCTTACCGCGATCATCACTGTCATAGCGGGCCAGCAGTACATGTTCGGCAGCGTCACGTTCGAAGCCGGCCCGACCGTTCCGCCCGGATTGATCGACGATGCGTTTCCGCTCAACCCCGGTGATCCGATCATCGCGGGCGAAGTACTGGGCGCCGAAGCCAATATCGCGCTCGCGCTGCCGCAGGAAGGCTATCCTTTCGCCGAACTTGGCCAGCGCGACCTGCTGCTCGACGGCGCGGCGCTGACCGGCGATTACACTCTGCCCGTCTCGACCGGCCCGCGCGCCAGCTTTGGCGGATTCACTCTGCCCGGTGAGCGTGTATTTGACGAAGATCATATCCAGGTCCTGTCGCGCTTCGAGCGCGGCGAGCTTTATGACATTCGCAAGGTCGACGACCTGCGACAGGCGCTGGTCGCGACCAGCCTGTTTTCCAGCGTCGGCGTCCAGCCCGTCCGCACCGGTGAGATCGCGCCTGACGGCACCGAATATGTGAACCTGGAAGTCCTGCAGGACGCCGGGCCGCCCCGTTCGCTGGCCGCCAGCGCGGGATACGGCACGGGTCAGGGCCTGCGGATCGAAGGATCGTGGACGCACCGCAACCTGTTCCCGCCCGAAGGCGCCTTGAGCGTGGACGCTGTGGCCGGCACGCGCGAACAGGGCGTGGGCGTGGCTTTCCGGCGCGCCAATGCCGGACAGCGCGATCGCACCGTATTGCTGCGCGCCGCGGCCAACCGCAGCGATTTCAACGCCTTTTCCGCTTATACGGGTACATTTGCGGGCCGCATATCTTATGACTCCACACCGATCTGGCAAAAGACGATCACGTACGGTTACGGGTTCGAACTGACTGCGACCAGCGAAACCCAGTATAATTTCGACACCGGCATGCGGCAGCGCGACACCTATTTCATCGGTGCCCTGCCCGCCGAGATCGGGTTCGACCAGTCGGACAGCTTGCTCAACCCCACCAACGGCTACCGCTTGCGATTGCGGCTCAGCCCCGAAGTTTCCTTGCAAGGCAGCGTATCGCCCTATGCGCGCGCCATCTTGGAAGGCAGCGCCTATTATCCGTTCGGCGAATCGATCGTCGTAGCGGGCCGCGTCAAGGTGGGCAGCATCACCGGTGCCGCTCGCACCGATATCGCGCCCTCGCGGCGCTTTTATGGCGGCGGCGGCGGATCGGTACGCGGGTTCGGGTTTCAGGAACTCGGTCCCAAGGATCCCGACAACGATCCGATCGGCGGGCGCAGCATTACCGAGGTGGCGCTGGAAGTGCGTTACCGTTTCGGCGATTATGGCATCGTGCCGTTCGTCGATATCGGCCAGGTGTCCACCAGCTCGACGCCCGGCATTGACGATCTGCGCGTCGGGGTGGGCATTGGCGGGCGGTTCTACACCAATTTCGGACCGTTTCGCGTCGACGTCGCCACGCCTTTGGGGCGGCGCGAGGGCGAATCTCTGGTCTCGGTCTATATTTCCATCGGACAGGCATTTTAATGGCACAGGCATCGATACTGGACACGCCAACAGGCGATGGCAACGCGACGCACCGGTTTAAAAAGCGCCGCATCGCCAAATGGCTTGCCGTCCTTATTGCCATCCTGCTGGGATTGGTGGCCGCATTGCTGATCGCGCTCAACACCGGCCCGGGCAAGAGGTTCGTGGTAGAGCAGATCGTCAACTATAAAATGGAAAACGGCTTGAAAATCGAGATTGGCCGCCTACGCGGGTCGATTTACGGCGAAATGTACCTTGACGACTTGGCCCTCAGTGATCCGCAGGGCGAATTTCTGACATCGCCTCAAGTCCGCATGGACTGGAGCCCGTTCGCTTTGCTGTCCAACCATGTCGATATCGACGAGCTGACGGCCAACCGCGTCACGCTGTTGCGCCTGCCCGTGCTAAACGAGGTCGAATCCGATCCGAACGACCCCTACCTGCCCGATATCGATATCGATATCGGCAAACTTTCCATCGACGAGTTTCATATCGAGCCCGCCGTGACCGGCCAGAAGCATATCGCGCGGCTGGTCGGCAGCGCGAAAATCGCCGATCGCCGCGCTCAGGTGTTTGCCAAGGGCATGACGCTCAAACGCGAAGGCATTGCCGGCGGCGATACGCTCAACCTCGAACTCGATGCCGTGCCCGACGACAATAAACTCGCGCTCAATGCCATCATCACCGGTCCCGCCGACGGCATGTTCGCGACCATGGCGGGCATCGACGCACCGCTCCGCGCCGAGCTGAAAGGCAGCGGGACGTGGAAAGCGTGGAACGGAAAGTTGCTTGCGAGCATGGACGCACAGCCGTTTGCCGATCTGGCCCTGTCGGCGCGCGACGGCACTTTTGCAATCAAGGGCGATGCCGTTCCCGGACGCCTGTTCGAAGGTGCGACCCGCGATCTGCTTTCCCCGCGCGTCAACATTGACGCAACGGCCAGTTTCGATGCGCGCATCGCCAATACCCGCTTCGCGCTCGCATCCGATGCGTTCACGCTGAACGGGCGCGGCATTATCGACCTGGCCGACAGCCGGTTCGACAACCTGACCATGGATGTGCAGCTGTTGCGGCCCGCTGCGTTGGCTGAGGATGTGGTCGGCGAGAATATCAACGCCAATATCAAGCTGGATGGCGCGTTCGCCACCCCGACGATCGAATATGCGATGACCGCCGCCATGCTGGGTTTCGACCAGACCCGGGCCCAGCGCGTCAGCGCGCGCGGCACAGCGCGGATGAAGGAGGGCGTGATTACGATCCCGCTTTCGGCCCGCATCGCGCGTGTGAGCGGCCTGAACGCATCAGTCGGCGGCTTGCTGACCAACGTGACGCTGAACGGCGACCTGGTGATGGACGGGCCGCGGATATTGTCCGACAATCTGGCGATCCGGTCCGACCGCATCAACGCCACCGCGATCGTGCTCGCCAATATGGACAAGGGCGTCTATACCGGCGCGATCAATGGCCGCGTCAACGAATACCGCGTCGAAAGCGTCGGCATTTTCAATCTGCAAACCGACATGGATCTGGAAGCACAGGCCAACGGCACCTATGCGCTGAAAGGGTCGGTCTCGGCGCGCTCGACGCAGATTTTCAACGACGGTGCCCGCGAATTTCTGGGCGGCAATACGGTCATTAACGCCAATGTGACTTATGGCAGCAATGGCGTCGCACAGATCAGCAACCTGCGCGTAACGGCGCCCGCATTCCGCCTGACCAACGGGCGCGGCAGCTATACCAGCAATGGCGGTATCCACTTTGCCGCCAACGCCTATTCCGACCAGTACGGCCCGCTGGGCGTACAGGCGCGCGGAACTATCGCCAATCCAGTCGCCACGATTACCGCCGACCGGCCGGGTGTGGGTATTGGTCTGGTCAATGTCCGCGCCGATGTACGCGGGTCCAGCCGCGGGTATCAAGTCGATGCCACGGGCGGCACCGATTACGGGCCGTTCGATGCCGACGTGCTGATCGAATCCGGTCGCGGTCCGCTGGCGATCAACGTCAACCGGCTGTTGTTCGCAGGCGTCAATTTCGATGGTCGCGTGACACAGACGCAAGCAGGGCCATTTAACGGCGCGCTGAACGGACAGGGTCAGGGACTGACCGGCAAGATCGCGCTGTCGAGCCAGCAAGGCTATCAGCGCGCCGATTTCACCGCCCGCGCCAACGGTGCGCGTATTCCCGGTGCCTATGACATTCGCGTCGGACGCGCGATTATCGATGGCAGCGCGGTGTTGTACGATACGCCGCAGGTGATTGCCGATGCACAACTCGCCAATGTGAATTATGGCGACTATTCGATCAACGCGGCGCGCGCGAAAATCAATTATCAGGGCGGCAAGGGCAATGCCAAGCTGGTGGCGGAAGGCTATAGCGGCGTGCCGTTCCGCGTGGCCGCCAACGCGGCGCTTACGCCCGAACTTTGGCGCGTCGCACTCGACGGCCGCGCCAACAGCATCGATTTCAAGACGGCATCGCCGGCGCGGATTATCCCGCTGAAAAACGGATATGAGCTCATGGCCACGCGCATCAATTTCTCCAAAGGGTCGCTGCGCGTCGCCGGCACGTACACCGATGCAATCAAACTGCAGTCGCGGCTCGACAATATGGACCTGTCGCTGGTCAATTCGTTCGTGCCGGGATACGGCCTGGGAGGAACCGCGACCGGCAGCGTCGATTACAGCCAGTCGGGCTCGGCCTTTCCGAGTGCCGATGCGCGGCTGAAGATCGACAATTTCTCCCGCACCAGCCTCGCCGCGATATCCAAACCGGTGGACATCAGCCTGGTCGGACGCCTGTTGCCGCAAGGGGGCGACGCGCGTGCGCTGATCCGCCGCAACGGGACGATCATCGGCCGGATGCAGGCTTCGCTCACCCCCCTGCCGCCCGGCAGCGGCGCGTGGACGCAGCGGCTGATGGCCGCGCCTCTGTCCGGCGGGATTCGCTATAACGGCCCCGCCGACGTGTTGTTCTCGCTGGCGGCCCTGCCCAACCAGCGGCTGACCGGGCCGCTCGGCGTCGCCGCCGATTTTTCCGGACAGGTGCAAAGCCCCGTGCTGAACGGCGTAGTACGTGGCAACAAGCTGACTTATGAAAATGAAACATTCGGCACGCGGGTCACCAACATGACTCTGAACGGGAGGTTTGCCAGCGACACTCTGGAAATTACCGAAATGAAAGCGACTGCCGGCGAAGGCACCGTGTCGGCCAGCGGCCGGGTCGGTCTGGCCGCCGCCGCCGGGTATCCGGTCAACATCACTGTCGATATGGACAATGCCAGGCTCGCCAACAGCGACGATCTGGCCTCGACCGCGACCGGCCAGATTTCGATCGTCAACACCAAAGCCACCGGCGCGCTGATCAAAGGCAATATCGAACTGCCCGAAACGCGCTACAAGTTCATCTATCAGGGCAGCAGCGAGATTGCGCAGCTCGACGGCGTGCGTCGCAAGCCCGCGCTGGGCCGCGACCGCGTTACCGGCGATGCCTTGCTGGCCGAATCAGTGCCGAGCAACTGGAAGCTCGACTTGGGCATCAAGGCCGACAACCGCATTTTCATCTCCGGCATGGGGCTCGAATCCGAATGGGAAACCGATTTGCGCATTCGCGGGACCACCAGCAATCCGCGCATGGTCGGCACCGTGCGCGCGATCCGCGGCACCTATTCCTTCTCGGGCCGCCGCTTTACGCTGGACGAAGGCGTGATCCGGTTCGATGGCGGTGATATCTACAATCCGCGTATCACCCTGTCGGCCAATGCCGATATCGAGGGAGTGACCGCCATCCTCAACGTCACCGGCAACGCGCAAAAACCGCAAATCGCGTTCACGTCCACGCCCACGCTGCCGCAGGACGAGGTGATATCGCGCATCCTGTTCGGCAGCTCGGTCCAGAACCTGTCGGCGATCCAGGCGGTCCAGCTGGCCTCTTCGCTCAACTCGCTGCGCGGCGGCGGGGGCGGCGGGCTCAACCCGCTCGGCAAACTGCAATCGGCGGCGGGCTTTGACCGGCTGCGCATCCTGGGATCGGACAAGAATACCGGACGCGGCACCGCGCTCGCGGTCGGCCAGTATCTGACCGACGATATCTATGTCGAGATCATCACTGATTCGAAAGGCTATACCGCCACGCAGATCGAAATCGCCCTGTCGCGCGCGCTGTCGATCCTGTCGCAGGCCGGAACCTTTGGCGAGACCAACGTCAACGTGCGCTATTCCAAGGATTACTGATCCGCATCGGGAGAAATATTCGTGAAAAGACCCGCATTGCTCTGCCTGCTTGCGCTGCCGCTGCTCGTCGGCGGGTGCGGCAAGACCGAGACCGAAAAATTCGACGACCGGTTCGAGGCGAAGCAGGCCGAGATCGAGGCCAAGGCCAAGGAACTGGAAGAACAGGCCGACGCAATGGCCGCCGAGCAGCAAAAATCACAAGCACAATAAGCCCAAATCGTTCGTTTTCATCGCGATGCAATTGGTCTAATGTGCGGCCATGACAAATTCATCCGATACCATGCCGCCTGACGAGGCTGACGCCGCCGCATCGGCGCGCCCGATGGTGGACGGCTTCGGGCGACATATCTCTTACCTGCGGATTTCGGTGACCGACCGGTGCGATCTGCGCTGCAGCTATTGCATGCCCGAAAACATGCGCTTCCTGCCCAGATCCGACCTGTTGTCGCTGGAGGAGCTGGAGCGATTGTGCACGCTGTTCATCGCGCGCGGCATCCGCAAGATCCGCATTTCCGGCGGCGAGCCGCTGCTGCGCAAGGACATTGGCGATCTGTTCCGCGCGCTTGGCAGATGGCTCGGCGACGGCCTGGACGAACTTACGCTGACCACCAACGCGACGCAGCTGGCGCGGCATGCCGACATGCTGGCGGCGTCCGGGGTAAAGCGCGTCAACATCTCGCTCGACACGCGTGATCGCGACAGGTTCCGGCAGATTACGGGACGCGACCGGCTGCCCGACGTGCTGGACGGCATCCGCGCCGCGCACGAAGCGGGCCTGTCGGTCAAGCTCAACACCGTCGCGCTGCGGCATCAGAATGTGGGCGAACTGCCCGAGATTATCGCATGGGCGCATGGACAGGGCATGGCCATGACACTGATCGAGGTCATGCCGATGGGCGATGTCGGCACCGACCGCGTCGACCAGTATATCCCGCTGCCGCAAGTCCAATCTGCGCTCGAACAGCGATGGAGCCTGTCCCCGCTCCCCCCCGCGGGCCGCAATGCCGGGCCGGCGCGCTATTTCACCGTCGAACAGACGGGCGGCAAGCTGGGTTTCATCACGCCGCTGACGCACAATTTCTGCGACGGGTGCAATCGTATCCGCATGACCTGTACCGGCCGGATCTATATGTGCCTGGGTCAGGACGACCATGTCGACCTGCGCGCGATCATGCGCAGCGACGGCCGTGCCGACGCGATGCTGAACGATGCCGTGGATGCCGCGTTGCGGCGCAAACCCAGAGCGCATGATTTTGCCATCGGCGCGCGCGATGCCGCGCCCGCGGTCGCCCGGCACATGTCGATGACGGGCGGCTGACAGGGTGCTGATATCCTATTATGGTCGGCTCGCCGACAGCATCGGCATGGCGCAGGAAGAATGCGCGCTGCCTGGGGGTATCGCGACGGCGGGCGCCTTGCGCGGCTGGCTGGCGGAAAGACGGGGCGGCTATGCCGATCTGACCGACGCAAAAATAAGGATCGCCGCCGACGACAGGTTCGTGGAGGATGTGGCGGATATTGCGAACGCGGCGCAGATCGCTTTCCTGCCGCCGGTCGGGGGCGGCTAGATGCAGCGCATCCGCATTTCCCCGGACCCGATCGACCCCGCCGCCGAGCTGGAGGCGTTTACCCGCAAGAGTGCGGGGTCCGGTGCTATTGTCAGTTTTACCGGTCAGGTGCGCAGCAGCTCACCGGGCGGCAAAGTTGTGAAGCTTCACCTGCAATCGCATCCCGTGCTCACCCAATCCGCCATTTGCGATGCTTTTACGGATTCCCCCGTCCTGTCTTCCGCGACCGACTGGCGCGTCGTGCACCGCACCGGCGATATTCCGGCGGGCGAGACCATCGTGCTCGTGGCGGCCGCCGCCGACCATCGCCGCGCCGCATTCGAAGCCGCCGATTTCATGATGGACTATCTCAAGACCGAGGCGATTTTCTGGAAAAAGGAAATCTGCGAACAGACGAGCGCATGGATCGAACCGCGTGCGCAGGATTATGCGGACCGGTCGAGATGGGATAATCATGGCCGGTAAACTTACGCACATCGACGGAGAGGGCCGCGCGCGCATGGTCGATATCGGCGGCAAGGACAACAGCGCGCGTACGGCCAGCGCGCGCGGGATCGTGCGCATGGGCGCCGCGGCCTATGCCGCCGCCATGTCC